>NZ_JJMN01000045.1 GCF_000696385.1 Vibrio metoecus
AATTTACGGTTATGGATTTACCGCCAATCGCACCACCAGATGCCAAAGGGCTACGTTTAATTTTGACCAGTAAAGAAGCGGGAAAACTCAGTGTGGGCGACCCCGTGATGTATGAAGGTTTTACCGTGGGACGCGTGGAAACAACCCAATTTGATGTGGAAAGTAAAAAAGCCCACTACCAACTCTTCATTTTTGCCCCCTACGATAAATTGGTCAGCACTCGTTCTTTCTTCTGGCTCAATTCGGGGATTAATCTTCAACTCAATGCCGAAGGGCTTGAGTTCAGTTTAGGTTCCGTCGAAAGCCTGCTTAAAGGTGGGGTGACTTTTGGCCTGTTACAAGAAGAGGACGCTGGTCAGCCGATTACTCAGCAAATGACCGAGTTTCGTTTATTTGATGATGTGAAGCAGATCCGCGAAGGTATGTACGACGACTATATCGAGTTTGTAATGATGTTTGATGAATCCGTGCGTGGGCTCAAACCTTCTGCCCCTGTCGAATATCGTGGCTTACGTATCGGTACCGTGAGCAAAGTGCCACTTCGCACTCGTACATCGAATATCGATATCAGTACCAACCGCATCCCCGTTTTGGTGCGCATTGAACTCGGTCGCCTATACGATAATTTCAACAAAGCCGATCTCCCGAACTTAAAATCGAGTATGCAACAGGAATTTTTCAAAGGACTCAAAGCCTCTTTAAAAACCGGCAACTTGGTCACTGGGGCTCTGTACATCGACACCGATTATTACCCTGAAGAAAAGATTGACGGGCTGCGGCACTTCGAAGGCTATCCCCTCTTCCCAACCAAACAAGGTGGGTTTGCTGAAGTTCAAAAACAAGTAACTGATTTATTGAGAAAACTCAATGGATTACCCATGGGTGATACCTTGGATTCACTCAATAACACCTTAAAAACGTCAGAGAAACTGTTAGCCTCGGCCGAACGAATTCTCAAAAAACAAGAGACACAAAATTTGCCGGCTGACATTAAAGCCAGCCTCAAGCAGCTAGAAGCAACGCTGGGCGGTTTTGGCCCAGAATCAACCGTGTACCATGAACTGGAAACCACGCTTAAAGAACTCAATCAAGTCATGGCCGAATTTAAGCCTGTATTGCGCACAATTAATGAGAAACCGAATGCTTTAATCTTTGGTGACAGTGACGCAACAGATCCGATTCCGGCGAAAGGAAAACAATAATGAACAAATGGTTATTGATGTTATTAGCCACATTATTCGTTGGTTGCAGTAGTACGCCGCAACCCAAAAACCACTTTTACCTGCTACCCAATAATCCAGCGTTAAGCGACGTAAATCAGAATAAAAACCTGCCTTTATTGATCGTTCAACCGGTAGAGCTTGCCGCTTATCTCGACACGCAAGGGATCGTCTACCGTAAGTCGGAGACGCAAGTCATCCAAGCGCGACAAAACCAATGGGCGCAACGTTTAAGCTCGCAACTTACACAGCGGGTTATCAATGAGTTACGAAAAAATTCAACACCATATTGGCCAACCGCCTTGGATACCGCCATCGCGCAACAGAAACACGCCAGACTGCAAGTAAGATTTCAGCAGTTTAATGGGTCATATACTGGAAACGCAGAAATCGCAGGAAGCTGGGTACTCTTTAATGCTCAGGGAGAAAGATCGCTTAGCCAAGAGTTTAGCTTTCAGATACCACTTGCCGATGAAGGCTATCCCGCATTAGTGGAAGCCCTTTCTTTAGGGTTGGCACAGCTTGCTGTGCAGATACAAATAGAGTTGGTGAAACAGTAAACTCAGCGATTCATAAAATGTATACTTGCAAGTTTACTTTTGCGCATCACTCAAGGTATGATGCGCAAAATGTTACTTGCTACGCAGAAAATGGGCGTTAAAAGCAAGTGGATGAACCATGCTGAATACACAGCTATTCATCAGATACTGATACGAAATCCATCTTCCCGATGAGACATTGAGGAGCAACATATTATGACTCGGCCTTTCATTCGTTCTGTCATCACTAAACGCACGTTATTGAGTGTGGTTGTGGGTTCAGCGTTACTGCTAGCCGGTTGTGGCGAAGCACCACAAGTCAGCACTCCAGCCCCGATCATCAAGCCAGCATTGACTGAAATTGTCGCTAGCCAACAAGCTTCCGATCTGACCTTTAACGGAGTCGTCAGAGCCGCGCAACGTGCTGATCTCGCTTTCCGCATCAGTGGCCGTCTCACGGATATCGCCGTCAAAGAAGGCGACCAAGTGAAAAAGGGGCAATTGCTTGCTACCCTCGATTCTAGAGATGCCAAAACGGCATTGGAAGCCGCTCAACTTGAGCTGAAAAACACCGAGCAAGAATACCGCCGCGCGAAAGCGGTGTTCGAGAAGACCCAAGCCATTTCTAAAGCTGAGTTAGATAAAGTCACTAACCGCTATGATCTGGCGAAGAACCGTGTGGAAGAAGCAAAACGCAAACTGGAGTACACCCAAATCACCGCCCCGTTTGACGGCATCATCAGTGAAAAGGTGGTGGAAAACTTTGCTCAAATACAAGCCAATCAAGTGATCATGACGCTGCAAGACCTAAATGATTTGGAAGTAGCGATTGAAATTCCGCACCGCGTGATGATTGCTGGTGTTCGCAATACCCGTGCCATTGCCGAACTTAGCGCCATTCCTAATCAGCAGTTTGATTTACAACTGCGTACCTACTCCACTCAAGCCAGCTCTGATTCGCAAACCTATTCTGTGGTACTTGGCTTTGAAGATTTGAAAGGCTTCCGCGTCATGCCCGGCATGTCTGCCAAAGTTATCCCTGTGCAAGAGAATTCTGAGGGAGAGCGTCGCTTGATCACTCTGCCCATTACGGCACTCGTACCAGATAACCAAGGCAAACAGTATGTTTGGGTAGTAAATGCACAAAACCAAGCAGAAAAACGCTACGTTGAAATCGGTCCTACTTATAAAGACCGCGTCGTTATTCAGCAGAATCTCACCCCCGGTGAACAAGTCATCATCGCTGGTGTTTCTAGCGTTCGAGAAGGCATGCAAGTGCGTCCGTATACTGAGAAAGACGGAGCCCAATAATGGATATTGCACGTTATACCTTGGCTAAACGCACCAGCGTTTGGGTGCTGATTGCCCTTACTTTGATTGGCGGTTACATCAGCTATTTGAAACTGGGCCGCTTTGAAGATCCTGAATTTGTGATTCGCCAAGCGGTGATCATTACTCCGTATCCGGGCGCAACGGCGCAGGAAGTATCTGATGAAGTCACAGATGTGATTGAAGGCGCGGTACAAGCACTGCAAGAGCTCAAAGAAGTGAAATCGGTTTCGATGCAAGGACGCTCTGAGGTCACCGTCGAAATCAAACTCGAATTTGCTAAATCTTCGGCTCAGTTGCAGCAAGTCTGGGATAAGCTACGTCGCAAAGTCGCGGATGCCCAACGTCAGCTCCCTCCTGGAGCGGGGGCGCCAATTGTGAATGATGATTTCGCCGATGTGTATGCACTGTTTTATGCTGTCACCGGTGAAGGCTTTAGCGATAAGCAGTTGCAAGACTACGTTGATACTTTGCGCCGTGAACTGGTGCTCGTACCGGGCGTCGCCAAAGCCGCTACGTTAGCCGAGCAACAAGAGGCCATTTTCATCGAAATGTCCAGCGACCGAATGGCGGAATATGGCTTATCCGTCGAGCGCGTGCTGCAAGTGTTGCAAAAACAAAGTTTAGTGACGGTAGCCGGCACGGTAGACGCTAACGCGATGCGCATTCCGGTGATCCCAACCTCTAACATCAGCTCGTTTGCCGACCTTAATAATTTACAAGTTGCGGTGGGCAGCAATAACGCCATTGTCCGTTTAGGAGATATCGCCAATATCAGTCGTGGCTACACTGAACCTGCGTCGATGCTCATGCGTTACAACGGCCAACGTGCGATTGGCTTTGGTATTTCCAACATGACTGGCGGTAACGTGGTTGAGATGGGGGATGCTGTGAAAGCGCGTCTGGCCCAACTGGAAGATCAACGTCCACTGGGTATGGAACTGCATGTTATCTCAATGCAGTCTGACTCAGTTCGTGCTTCGGTCGCTAATTTTATCGATAACCTCATCGCAGCTGTCGCGATCGTGTTTGTGGTGTTACTTGTGTTTATGGGGGTACGCTCTGGCGTGATCATCGGCTTTGTTCTGCTGCTTACCGTAGCCGGTACCTTGTGTGTGATGTTAATCGATGACATCGCCATGCAACGTATTTCTTTAGGTGCGCTCATCATTGCCCTCGGCATGTTGGTAGACAACGCGATTGTGGTCACAGATGGCGTACTAGTGCGATTTCAGCAAGAACCGAACGCAGATAAGCAACAAGTGGTATCCGAAGTGGTGAATGCCACAAAATGGCCACTGCTTGGTGGTACGGTGGTGGGTATTTTTGCCTTCAGCGCGATTGGCCTTTCACCTTCTGATATGGGTGAATACGCGGGCTCTCTGTTCTGGGTGATCCTCTACTCGATGTTTTTGAGTTGGGTATTTGCGGTAACAGTAACACCGATGCTGTGTCACGACTTTTTACGGGTCAAAGCACAAACGCAACAAACCAAGCCCTCTAAAATGGTGACGGGTTATAAAGCAGTGTTGCAGTGGGTTCTGAGCCATCGTGTCGTGAGCTGTTTCATGCTGCTTGGCACTCTGATTGCCGCAATTTGGGGCGCTCAATTTATTCCACCGGGCTTTATGCCCGAATCGCAACGCCCGCAATTTGTAGTCGATGTCTCTTTGCCTCAAGGCTCAGACATTCGTCGTACCGAACAAGTGGTGGCAAGCATTGAGAAAGACGTGGCACAGAAAGCAGGCATCACCAATATCACTAGCTTTATCGGTGGGGGTGGTCTGCGATTTATGCTCACTTATGCTCCTGAGGCACGTAACCCAAGTTACGGACAACTGCTGATCGATATTGATGACTACACCAAAATTGCGCCACTGGTGGGTGAACTACAAAGCGAGTTAGATGCGAAATACCCAGATGCTTCGATCAAAGTGTGGAAGTTTATGCTCGGTACGTGGCGGCGGTAAGAAAATTGAAGCCGGTTTCAAAGGGCCAGACAGCCATGTGCTGCGCCAATTGGCTGAGCAAGCCAAAGCCATTATGCATAACGACCCGAACCTGATCGCGGTGCAAGATGACTGGCGTCAGCAAGTGCCGGTATTGCAGCCGGTATATTCAGCGCAAGAAGCTCAACGCCTTGGTTTGACCACACAAGAAATCAGCGCGGCGATCGCGCAAACGTTGAGTGGACGTAATGTTGGTGTGTATCGTGAAGGCAATGATTTGATCCCGCTGATTGTCCGTGCACCAGAAAGTGAACGTAACCACGAACGTGCAATTGAGAACAGTGAAGTCTTCAGTGCGCAAACGGGCCGCTACGTTCCAGTTAGCCAGTTGGTGGACTCGATAAACACGGTCTATCAAGATGCTTTACTGCGCCGCATCAACCGCATGCCGACCATCTTAGTACAAGCCGATCCCGCCCCAGGAGTGATGACTGCGGACGCTTTCAACCATGTACGTGAAAAAATCGAGCAGATTGAATTGCCCGCTGGCTATGAGCTGATTTGGTACGGCGAATATAAGGCATCAAACGACGCCAATGAAGGCCTAGCAATTTCAGCACCTTACGGCTTTGCAGCGATGATTCTCGCGGTGGTATTTATGTTTAACGCACTGCGTCAGCCACTCGTGATCTGGATGACGGCGCCTTTTGCCGTCGTGGGTGTCACCATTGGCCTCATCGCCTTTCAAACCCCATTCGAGTTTATGGCGATCCTCGGCTTTTTAAGCTTGATTGGTATGATGGTGAAAAACGCAATTGTGTTAGTTGACCAGGCCGATGCTGAAATCAAAGCAGGGAAAGAAGCTTACTTCGCAATTATTGATGCTGCGGTGAGCCGCGCACGGCCAGTATTGCTCGGCGCTTTCACCACCATTTTAGGTGTAGCACCTCTGCTGGTGGACCCTTTCTTTAAAAGTATGGCGGTGACCATCATGTTTGGTTTGTTGTTTGCTACCATCCTCACCTTAGTGGTGATCCCACTGTTTTATGCCGTGCTGTTTCGAGTAAAAGTTGCCACAGTGTAACCGGTAAACCCAACACCCCTCAGCATTAAGGCTCCTAACGGAGCCTTAATTTTTATCTATCCCATTGGCGGTGTCATGCTCAATAAGCCAAACAGTAGCAACCTCAACCCCCGCGTGACTCAAAATTGATTCTAGTATATTGGCCGTTTTATCACTACAATAAATAGGGACTTGTTTACCACGTAGGGCAATATTATTTTTGAAGATTCATGTGACCACAGAAATCGAGGAAACATGATCACATTCAAGCAGTTGGAGTGGCAGTATGATCATCAGTTCAAGAGCTGAATTTAACGCACATCTTTATCAGGATGATGAAGGCTTATGGTGTGCAAAATATCATGACCTTGAACTGAGCAGTGTCTATCAACCCATCTTTGCACCATCGGGAGATATACTCGGTTTTGAAGCGTTATTAAGAATCAACCAAGCTCACACCCACGCAGCTATCGCGCCCAACCTTGTGCTCGACATTCATCAACAGTTGCTCGAAAACTGCATCAACATCGACCGCTTAAGCCGAGTCATCCATATCCGCAATTTTGCTCAAAGCACGAAAACTGCTCACAAGTTATTCCTGAATATTCTGCCTATTTCAAACGAATACAACATGTTACAAGCCTATCCTTCTGGGTTGCTTGTTGAACGGATTCGTGAATTAGGCTTATGCCCTGAGCAGATCGTACTCGAAATCACAGAGTCCGATGCCGCCAGTGAAGAGCTGCTGCGTAAAGCTGGGGAGTATCTTAAACAGTCTGGCTTTCAAATTGCGATCGATGACTACGGTAGTTTTGCTTCCGATATTCGGCGGGTGGATTTGATTCATCCCCACATCATTAAACTCGATAAAGGGTTATTGGATGACTATTGTCGTGGCCAAACCCATGTGTTTGATGACATTCTGCAGCTGTGTCATGCCACCCATACCCCGACGGTAATAGAAGGTATTGAATATCTTGAACAGCTGAATTTGATGAAGAATTTAGGTATTGATTATTTTCAAGGCTACTATTTGGCGCGGCCAACCGCGCTGAGTCCATTGAATTGACTAACATAAAACAAAACAGCAGAGCCAAAGCCCTGCTGTTTTCATGTTCCAATACGGTTAACAACCGTGCTGCATTAGCACACTCATGTCCTCACCCGCAGCAAAATACTCCGCCGTACAACCGTGACGGAATAACTTTAATGGCGTCCCGGCAGGGCTGTGATAACGCAAAGGTTTCCCCCATCTACTTCGAACAACGTTCCCTCCGGAATACCGGCCACAATCTCGTGCGGATTTTCAATCAAGAACTCTTCAATACGCTCATCACGGGTTTCCCCCATATGTCCTGAAATTGCCGCCTCAATGTAGTGTGGGTTAATTTGAAATGGTACTAGATTCAACGCTGGCAGAATGGCCGCCGATACAATCGGCATATCGTTCGTTGTACGAATCGTTGGGCAGGCAATGTTCGTTCCCGCACTCCAACCAACATAAAGTTTATTGGATTTTAAAATGGCTTGACGCAACGGACGAACCAGCCCCAAATCGTGCAGTTGTTTATTCAGCACCCAAGTGTTACCCCCACTTACAATAAACGCATCGGCATCTTCAACGGCTTTGACTGGGTCTTCCGCGTGATGGATGCCAATAACCTGCGCACCCAGTGGGTTTAATACCTGCTCTAATTGCGCCAAACGGTCATCATAGTTCCCGCGGATCATTGCATAAGGGATGAACAAGAACCGCTTCGCACCTGTTCGTTGAATCGCCGCTTCAATCCACTCTAGACCAAACTGCAACAGTGTTTCATTGCCACTCACCTTGCCATTACTAAACAACAACATATTCATAGCGCATTTTCTCCGTGATTTAACGGCTTCTCACTGGTTAGACGAATGATCTCTTGCACGACGGCACTTGCCGAATAAAGAGATTGCACAGGAAGATACTCGTAAATCGAGTGGAAATTATGTGCGCCAGTAAACAGATTTGGGCAAGGCAACCCTTTTTGTGACAATACCGCCCCATCATAGCCGCCACGCATCGGAATGGATTTCATCTCAATGCCATTTCGCTGATAGGCTTGTTTAGCAATCTCCAAAATGCCAAAACGATCGTCTTGTAAGCTGTTCGCGACGTTTTCGTAGCGATTGCTGAGTTTGATCTCCACGCCGCCCCACAGTTGTTGGCAGCTTTCTGCCAAGCTCTGTAAAAAGTCCATCCGCTGTTGATAGCCTTGTTGGGTAAAATCACGAACGTCTAGGTTCAACACGGTTTTCGCACTGTTGCCTTTGAGCTCTTTCACCCAGTAATACCCTTCACGCCCTTCGGTGTATTCCGGTGCTTCACCGGCGGGGAGCATGGCAATAAACTTGTGTGCCATCAGTAACGAGTTTTTCAGCTTGCCTTTGGCCGACATAGGATGCGCCGACTGCCCTGTGAACGTCACCACGACATCGCCCGCATTCCAGTTTTCACAGACAAACTCGCCAATTCCACAACAATCTAAAGTGAACCCGAAATCTGCATTGAAGGCCTTTACATCAAACGCTTTGGCACCTCTTAGCCCTTGTTCTTCATCCGGTAAAAACGCAACTTTTACTGTGCCGTGTTGTTGATCGGGATTCGCTTGAAAATATTGTAATGAATCCATAATCGCGGCAATTGCGGCTTTATCATCCGCGCCTAATAAACTGGTTCCATCGGTCACCAGAATCTCTTGGCCTCGGTAGGCAGCCAGTTCAGGAAATTCACTTTCGCGCAGATAAATCCCTAACGCTTCGTTGAGACAAATCGCGTCTTTTTCATGCCGTTTGATCTGCGCCCGCGTAGCATTAGATTGTTCCGCACTGGTATCTAAATGCGCGAAAAACGCGACTGTCGGGGCTTCATGTTCAATATTGGCAGGCAATGTGGCCGTCACAATCGCAGTATCCGCAACTTGTACATCGATCAATCCAAGTTGTTCTAACTCACGCGCCAGTTGTTGCGCTAACACCATTTGGCCAGGAGATGATGGCATGATCCCTTGCGCGCCTTTGACTCGATCAGTCGTAGTATTGATTTCGGTATAACCGATAAAACGTTCGACAATATTCATCACTACTCTCCTAAATAAACAGCTGTGAAGCCAGTAAAACTGTTAACAACCCGCCCGACATCGGGATCACGGTACGCTTGGCCAGATCGATCGGCGATACATTTGCCACCGCAGCACAAGCAATAATGACCCCAGCCACCGGTGATGCTGAACGCATTAGACCCGAGGCAAGCTGCATTGGCATCGCTACTGCCGCAATCGGTGCGCCAACTTGTGAAGCGACTTCTGGTGCAAGGTTGGAGAAACTGAAGAAAGAGGCGTTGCCTGAGCCTGAAAGCAAAGTGACCAAAACAATAATCGAAACTAGCACCAGAACCATGGCGATGTAGCCAAACCCTAAGCTAGAGGCAGAATCGAGTAATAAGCTGATAAAGCCGATCGTTTCGAGCCCCATAACAAACACTTGAGCCGCGATGATCAAGCTCACCACGCTGGCAAATACGCCTCCCATACCATCGAGATACACGCGTAAAGAAGCAGCAACTTTTTTGCCATCACGCGTTAAAGCAAAATCAAACACCATAGAGACAAACAACGCGATGAACATCGCCGTGACCACATTCATCTTAACCGTATCAATGCCAAATTGGCTGAACGTCAGTAGCAGCATCAACGGCAGTATAGGAAAGATCGCAAACCACTTGGGAACGATACGTTTGTTTCTTTTTTCCTGAATATTGAATTCACTTTGAATGCCTTTTTCCGCATCTTTACGGTCAAAATAGCGTTGGCAGATAAAATGCAAGCTCGCAATCACCACCATCGCAACAACAGATACTTGTAGCTGATAGCTCACAAAATAGGTCGCCACTTCAATCCCTGACACTTCCGCCGCTTTGTTTGCTGCCGAGGAGGCCGGCCCTAAGTCTAAGCAGCCAGTGGTTGCCACCACAGCCGCAGCCGCAGCAGGGTTACACCCCACCCCAACTAAAACTGGGTACATCGCCACCAACAAAAGCAGAGATAACCCCGTCGCACTTGGAATAAAAATGTTAATAAGCTGTCCGGTGATATAAGCCATCGCCAAAACTAAATAGGGATTCTTAATGTACGACAATGGTTTCGTTGCCATTTGCACCATCGCGTTAGCGGCACCAATATGACTCATGTATTTTGAAAAACCACCCACCGCCATAATAATCAGGCCCAATTTGGCGAGTGTAGACGATGAAATAACATGGATAATTTCAAAAAAATCCACCATCACAGAGCCCGTTGTTTTGCTCCCTTTCGGCATAAAATCCGCATCACCATTGATGACACCAAGCATAATCATAAATAAACCCGCAAGCAGCAAAACTGCCTGAGTGTTATATTTTTTTATAATAAAATACCCGACTAGAAAAATAATAGGTATAGCTAAGTATGTAATCATCTTACACCTCTATTAGTTTGATTTTCTCATTACAATTGAGTGACGAGAGTTTTAAATTTTCTTAGCTTTCTTTGAAAATATGAAAGTTATTGAATGTATCTTCAATTCTACGAAACCGTTTATCCTTATCGTTGGTTATCGACATACCTTTTATCAACGCTTCAATAATAGAAAAACCAGATGTACGGTTATTAAATAATCCTTCACTATGACTTTCTGCGGTAATTTGAATATCGCTATAAGCAACAAATGGATTAACCTGCTGATCGGTTAACACTATTATTTTTCCACCATTTTGTTTAAACCAACGTACGCAACGAACGGTAATACTTGAAAATCGATGGTATGAAACGGCAAACAGAATATCCGCAGGTTCTACATCCACCAATTGGTGCGGCAGAGTGGAAGGATCCGCTTTAAGAAAAATCACATCCTTTCTTAAATAACGAGCCAGAAGAAAAAAGTAGTTGGCCAACGCTTCCGCTGACGCACTCCCCATAATGTAAAGCTTACCTTGCGGGTTGAGGAGATGTTCAATCGCTAAAGAAAAATCATTCGATTGCATCAGTTGATAAGTGGACTCAAGATTCGAAACAATCTCCTGATAATGATTTGTTATAAGTTCATCATAAGGACTTTGAATATTTAATTTGTTACATCGGTCGATTGGCGTTGTCAGTTCTTGCACCAATTCTTCTGTAAACTGTTTTTTTAAATCCAATAAATCCATCAAAACCCAATCTGTTTAAAAATCGCCCTAGTGTTGCTTTACCAACCCCAATTTGATGACAGAGTTCATCCATTTTCGCAAATGGCAGCATTGTGTAATTTTTAATGAAATATTCAATAATCAATTTCTCAGCTGGAGTGGTTGACTTTAAGTTATTCACACTATTAATAAACACTTGCTTATTCATCATTTTCCCACAGACTGAATAATATGGGAGAATTTTCCTATATATAAAATGCAACCTTCAAGGGAATGTACTTTTCCCATGATTAAACTGTGACCAAGGTTAGTAAATGAATAGAAATATAACATTTCAATTTAAGATAAATAACAAAGTGTGAAGTAACCAATAACAAACCACCTCAAAAACAATGGCTCCACCTAGGGAGCCATAACTTTATTATTACTCTCGAATTCATTAGGTTAACGAACTACTGGACTTCTCTTACAACAAACACACGTAATGATCCATCAAGGTCAGGAACTAACAGCTGATTCTTATACAAAGCAGGCTGACCATAAACACCACCAGAAACATAAGCTTGGCTGCGCATTGGTTGATATTGCCACTCCAGTTCACCCACCTGAGCATCGACCGCATAAAAACCACGGTAAGAGATTTGCCAATAGTTATCAGTACTTTTAGCGCCAATATATACCGTATCATTATGAACCAAGGGAGTTCCCCATGACCAACCACGAGTATTAAAAGACCAAACTGGTTTGCCTGTTCCAACCTCAAACTTCAGTAGCTTATGAGAATCTGAGCTACCAATGTAAAAGTATTTTTGGGAAGGATCTGCCGCTGCCGATGATTCCACCCACGACTGATCTGGGAATGAATACTGCCACACCACTTTGCCCGTTTTCGATTCCAGTGCATAAATGTTGGTATCTCGCGAACTGATAATCACCTTATCTTGGATGACGGTAGGATCAGAGACTACCGCAGCCCCAGTTTGGTGTTTCCAAACCAATTTTCCACTGTTTTTATTGAGTGCATAAATTCCACCATCTTTCGAGCCAAACACAACCCATTCTTGATATATCACTGGAGTTGAGCGAATGGCACTTTCAGTAGAAAATGCCCATCTTAATTTGCCCTCTTTCGCACTAAAACTATAGAGGTTGCCATCTGCACTACCGATATAAACTGACCCCTCATCAACTACGGGTGAGGATTTATTGTAGTCAAACTCCCATGGAGCTTGGTTAGCAGGCAGAATCCGTTTCACCGCACTATCATTCAGTGACGCTTTCCAACCTAGTTCACCCGTTTGCTGATCTAACGCGTAGAGGAAACCATCATCACTGCTGAACAGCACCCAAGGTTCATAAAATGCGGCATGGCTACGCACTTTAGCCTGTGTGGCGAATTTCCATTTGAGTGACTTATCAGTGAGATTAAGTGCATAAACGTGGCCATCATCACTGCCAAAGTAAGCCGTTTCTTGCTGTACTTTAACCGAAGACCAAATCGCCCCCTCTGTTTGATAGAACCATTCTAATTGACTTTGTTGTCCTGCCTTCACTCCCAAGCTTGCGAATAAGCAGCACCCAGAAAGAAGCAGAGATCGAATGCGTATTTTCATGTGACCATCCATTGTGTGATTAAAGACAGTGCAGCATGAACCTAACGCTACGCTGCCGTCCTTAAATCGCTCTTAAAATGATCTTAAATTTCCTTAACTGATTGTAATGCAAAATATAAATTGAGTTTTTTAATGAGTGCAATAAAGCGAGGCTCATTGAACAGAGGACGATATTTTGGATCTGCCACCAACCACAGTAACTCTATCCGACCTTGTTGATAGGCCAGTTCTAACCAATCCAGCGCCGCTTCGTACTTACCAGCGACAATCGCATAGCGAGCAAGGGAAAGTGGCGGTGAATATTGCCCGATATACAACTTTTTCGGATCATTGAAAGCCAGCCAGTGATACACACCTTGTAAACCCAAAGAATCAAATTCACTTTGTAAATGATCACGATCCAACTGGTTGTAACCGGCTTTCTCAATAAGTTGCATCAAAAATGCGAAAGCGGTTTTATCATCACCACTCAACTCCGCGATGGCTTGCTGAGAAACCAAGTAATAGTAACTATCTGTAGAGAATTCCTTGAGTTTTTCTAGCTCAAGCCTCGCGCGCGAATAATTACCAGCCATGGTATAGATCCAAGCGGCTCCTTCACTTGAATACCCCTGAGGATGCAAGGCAATGTATCGCTCTAACTCTCGATGAGCAGCTTCAAATTCGCCCATCGCTAATAAGAATTGACTATAGAAATAATGGGCATCAGCCAAACCCTGTGCTTGTTCAAAGTGTTTTCTTGCTTTGTCATGTTGATGAAAAACCAAAAAATAAAGGTTGCCTAATAACTTGTGAGCTTCGCGATGTGTGGGATCCAATTCAAGAGCGTGTAGCAGCTGCTGCTCGATCCATCGTTTTTTCTCAACAACTCGCACATCACTATTGAAAATAGTGCTCATCATTGCCGCGGCAAGTTTCACATAACTTTCTGCAAAAGAGGGATATAGATCGATAAGTGATTGATAAATCTCTATCGCCTCATCGTGATATTGCGCAGGCTGAGTCATTAAATAATTGGCACGTTGAAAGTGCTCAAGCGCCGTGGCGGGAAGCGGCGATACGACAGGGCGAGATAACCAGAATAATCCGATAAGAGCCAGACTCGATAATCCCGATATTCCCGCCGCTAACCGCCACCTTTTCACTTGCTGAGATCGCTCACGCCGAACTTCTGCTATCCAGCGATACCCCACACCATTCTCGGTAGCAATATACTTGGGCTGCCGCGCATTATCAGAGAACACTCTTCGTAGCCCATTGATCACCACATAAATACTATCTTCAGTGACCACCTTGCCACGCCACACATTCTCCAATAAGGCCTCTTTCGAGGCTGCCTCTGGCGCGCTTTCAGCCAAAAGCATTAAAACGGCAAATTGAGTTGTATCAAAATGTAATGTGGAGTGAGCATTATGCAGCGTTCGTGATTGGTGCTCTACATACCAATCGGCCAGATGAGAAATCGGATTCCTCTGTTTGGTAAGCTCTTGAACCATACTCGTGCCATACGTCTTTGTGGATTGCAGTTTGACGAGTGTAGGAACCTTGCTTGGGTGAGTAAAACTCAAGGCCCGAAATTTGGAGTGAGTAAACTGAATCGGGAAACTCAATTCACTGTGATACACAGAGTTGAGCAATTGATCACTGAAATCAAAACGGTATAGATAGGCTTGAGAAACCCCTCGTGTGCGAGGCATATCCAGTATAGGTCGCCGACATCGTTTGAAGGCTTATGCCCATAAGCAAAGATTGGGTATACGTCAGCTTGAGATTTTGTTCCGGCTCTACCTCTCCTACACCAATAGTGGTGTGATTTTACCCACTCCAGCTACTTTGTAAGCAAACGCGCTCAATGCGCGAGTTTTTTTCGGATTTCTGTCTTGACCATCCACAGTAGAATCATTAAATTAGCGCCTCGTTAGCCAAGCGGTTAACGATTCGGTGAGTTGTCCGAGTGGCTGAAGGAGCACGCCTGGAAAGTGTGTATACGGCAACGTATCGAGAGTTCGAATCTCTCACTCACCGCCACATTCAAGTTTAAAGACGTCCTAGGACGTCTTTTTTCTTATCTGAAATTTATAAAAATCAAATAGTTACTATTCAGTAATATTCCACAAAATGTCATAAAAGCGTTCGCTTTTCGTAATACCTAAAGTAATACCCAGCTACCCACTCTAGTGCTAGTATTACTTTTGAGCACCAATCCAGGTATTACTTTATGGTCAAACCGCCCACAAAAGCAGGCTGTAACTTAATGTAAATTAAGTAGTTATTAGCCAAAAGTAATACCTAATTTTTGGAGTCCTCATGCTCTAGCCAGGTATTACTTGAGGGATTGAAATGGCAAATAATCTAACCGCAAGGCAAATTCAAACCGCAAAACCTAAGGATAAGCTTTATCGTTTATCTGATGGCGGCAATCTCTACTTTTGCGTACGTCCAAGCAATTCTCGCTCATGGCAATTCCGTTATAAACGACCAGGACAAGATAAGATCACTTATCTTTCATTTGGTACCTATCCCGATATGTCTTTGGCGGAAGCTCGAGAGAAAGCCCTTGAGGCTCGCAAGCAGTTAGCGGATGGTATTGATCCTCAACTCGCTAAAGAAGAACAAAAAGCGAAAACCATTACTGAACAAAATGCGACATTTAAGTTTGTTGCAGAACAGTGGAAAGCCAGTAAACAAGGGCAGATAAAAGAAAAAACACTGGAAGGGAATTGGCGAAAACTTGAACTTTATGCCTTTCCCAAATTAGGCTCGATACCCGTTAGTAAACTTACTGCGCCGATTGCCATCGCTGCATTACGGCCAATAGAGTCTCAAGGATTACTAGAAACTGTAAAACGCACCGCCCAACTTATGAATGAAATCATGAACTATGCGGTAAATAGCGGTGTCATTCATGCTAACCCATTGGCTGGCATCCGTGATGTGTTTAAAAAACACAAAGTGGTGCACATGAAAGCCCTGCAACCACATGAAATTCATGATCTTATACGCACCGTTGCTACAGCAAATATCCAGCATGTGACACGATTTTTAATTGAATGGCAACTTCACACCATGGTTCGGCCTAACGAAGCCTCTGGTGCTCGTTGGGAAGAAATCGACATGGTTAATAAGCTTTGGATTATCCCTAAAGAGCGAATGAAGATGAACCGTGAGCACGTAGTCCCACTGACAGCACAAACATTGGCTATTCTTGAAGCGATTAAGCCCATCAGTGGTCATAGAGAGTTCATTTTCCCATCTAGCCGTAATCCAAAGGTACCCACCGATTCTGAAACCGCTAATAAAGCACTTAGCAGAATGGGATTTAAGAATAGAACGACCGCACACGGTCTTCGTGCTTTAGCAAGTACCACTCTTAATGAACAGAGCTTTGAACCTGATGTCATTGAAGCCGCATTGGCTCATACTGACAAAAACCAAATACGCAAAGCATACAACCGTACCGACTATTTAGACTCTCGTCGAAAGCTTATGAGCTGGTGGAGTGAGCATATCGAAAAATCTAGCTATGGAAGTTACAGTGTGGCTGGTGCTGGATATTTGCACTTACTGAAAGCCTAAATAAGTGGTAACACACCAGTATGCCTAGGCCATCTAGTGCGCGATGGGACCACATTGATTGGGATGAGAAAGTTTGGACCATTCCTGCGAGAGAATGAAAAAAAGAAGAGAGCACCGCATCCCGCTCACAGAGCAGATGCTGGCGCTATTGGAAGTAATGAAACCGATAAGCGGCCATCGAGATTTTGTTTTTCCGTCGGATAGAGACCCAAAGAAACCCTGCAACAGCCAAACGGCAAACATGGCACTCAAACGTATGGGGTTTGCTGGAAGGCTGGTTAGTCACGGCCTGCGCTCGCTGGCGAGTACCACACTCAACAAACAAGGCTTTGATCCTGATTTTGTTGAAGCAGCCCTAGCCCACGTTGATGATAACCAAGTTCGAAGTGCCTATAACCGCACGGATTATCTCGAACGTAGAAAGCCAATGATGTGCTGGTGGAGCGAGCATATAGAAGAGGCCACCAGAGGCAGCCTTTCTGTGACTGGAACTAGGCAGTTGAAAATTATTAGTTGAACGTTGATACATCAAATGAATCAACAATGGTAAGGGAAGGTCATGGATGCAAGACTATATTCGCAGCTAGTTGCACAAGTAAAAATCGGCAAACAACTGCCGGAGGCTATCTATCTTCACAAAGATGCATTTAGTGCTCTTCCTACTGCATTAACAAAATTTATTCCAGCGGTCGCCAAAGCACTCAATCTTCCAGACGAACAATGGAACCTAGTCAAGCTCTTTAAACGAGAGTTTCGCTTATCATTACTGCATTATCCTGAGTTTTATAATGACGCCTATCCTGCGCTCAAACAAAGCCTAAACGTTGATCTTGCTAAGCTCACTCACAAACTTACTTGTTACAGTGACTCTGACAATCCTCCGATATTACATCGCAAAGAAACCATGGTTCTGCCTAATAGTGAACATTACGCGGATTTTGTGAGCCTTACAAAGGAAGGGGAAAATGCAGGCTTATATGAAAACACCAGAATCATAGGTTTTAAGCGTTCATGGGCAAATGTTATAGCTCAGCATGGCTATGAACTCATCGATGGACATCTATTTCGCTGTTCAGCCGCAACACAAAAAAATGAAATAGATATCGACCGCTATAAAACAGCCCTTGTACGCCATGAACTTTCCACACCAATGAAAAATCTAGCCAAACATGGCTATCTTTCTGGTCACTATTCCATCTTTGATTACGGCTGTGGACGTGGAGATGATCTTAGAGAGCTGGAAGCTCACGGTTTAGATGCTCTGGGTTGGGATCCGAATTTTCAACCTGATAATGAACGTGTCTCTTCAAGTATCGTCAATCTAGGGTTTGTGCTAAACGTGATTGAAGATCAAGATGAAAGGCTAGAAGCATTACTTGGAGCTTGGGACTTAACAGAGCAACTGCTTGTTATCTCAGTGATGCTAGGAAACGAGACATATATAGCCCAATTCAAACCTTATAAAGATGGCGTTATCACCTCTCGCAATACTTTTCAGAAATACTATGCCCAAACAGAAATTAAAACTTATATAGAGCGACACCTACAGGAAGAGGCCATCGCTGTTGCTCCCGGCGTTTTTTATGTATTTAAAGACAAACTCGAAGAACAGCGTTATCTACAAACCAAATATCAACGACATCACAAGTGGCAACAGCTTACCTCTCCAGAGCCAGTCGAAGCGAAAGATAAAGCAAAGCTCCTTATCACCCAAAACCAAGAGCTGTTCGATGCATTTTGGAATTCATGCTTAGAGCTTGGGCGTATACCCGCCAATGAAGAATTTGAACAATCAGACAAAATCCGCACACTTATAGGCTCACACAAGAAAGTGTTTGGCCTACTGCGAGAAATGTTTGATACCCATGAGTTCGAGAAAGCAGAAAAGCGCCGCAAAGAAGATCTTCTGCTTTACTTTGCAATGGGGCTTTTTGAGAAGCGAAAACCTTACACGCAGCAACCGGAATCACTCAAACGTGATATCAAAGCTCTGTTTGATGATTACAAAACCGCACTTAGCCTAGCGACGGAGCTGCTGTTTGCGATTGCCGATGCAGACCTCATCAACACACAATGTAAGAAGGCCCACCAACATTTACCTGCAAGCTTATTGAATGAAGGACATTCCCTCATTCTGCATCGTGATTACATCGATGACTTACCACTCTTGCTGCGTGCATACATCGGCGCTGGCTTACAAATGTATGGAGAGCTGAATGACGAGATCGACCTTATTAAAATCCATATCACATCAGGCAAGCTTACCTTAACCGCTTACGACGATTTCGAGAAATCCGTGCCCTTCTTAGTCGAGCGCATCAAAATCAAAATGGCAGAGCAAGAGATAGACTTCTTTGATTATGTAGACGAAAAACGCAGACCGCCTTTATTAAACAAGCATCTTTACCTGCCAAATGAACACAAAGACTACAAAAAGCAGCTGAGCTTTGACAAACGACTAGCCAAGTTGATGGAGTTTGAACCAACTGAAGAAACTCAGATGACGCGAGCGGAATTTGAGGTGCTTTTGGGTAAAAAGCATAAGGAAATCAGAGGTTTTACTTTTATCAATCTAAAGTCAACTTCAAATTAACTGTAAATAAGGTCAGCATCAAAATCATAAATTTCGATCTGTTGTCTTTGAATTCCTATGCCTTTTTCAATGATGATTTCCGCTAACTGTTCACCATCTATTAGAACAATAGGAACACAACCCGGTTTAAATGAAACCTCTTGAGCTTCTTTAGTAAAGCTGCTTGTCGTAATAAAGATGCCTTGCTCATATTCACCAGTTATGTCGCCTCTAAACTGAGAAACATCTGGGCGACCGACTTTATTATTTTCAGCGTATCGCTTGCACTGAGCAGCAACTCTCATCTCAGCGATACCGATCTTTAACGCACCTTTCACATCTATCCCACCATCACGCCCGATAGATGTTACATTCATTCTCCTAAAGCCATAGCGATTTAAAAAATGCTTGCTAAACTCTTCAAACTCATTAGGTTTCAGCGCACGTAAGTAGGCCAATAACTCAGCTTTACATTTCTCTTTTTGTTGTGCAGCGAGCTCAATAATTTGCTCGGAACAATCATCACTTTGCAGCTCTTCAGCAGAAGGCTCTTTAATTTCATAACCTACCGTAAACTCGCGATACTGTTCCAGAAGTTCATACTTCCCATCTGTGTGTTTATAAAAATACCTGTCAGCATTCATCTTTGTAAATGCTTTGTTCTTAGAGTGCTTATCCATCGTAACCCTAAGAACTTCAAGCGGCTTTTTTGCCCCAAAAGCATACAAATGCTGTTCTACGATGACTTCGTACACTTCAGTTGCCGTAGCTGGCTTTTGAATCGAATTTAGTGCTGCAATAGCCGCTTCATAAATTTTCATAACGATTTACAAGTATTGTTTAATCTTTTCAATAATTTCCGCCAATGGTAACTCTTTTGTTTGGTAACACCAAGACATACGGATCGCACAATCGATACGATCTTCATCAAACCCCATCGCTGTCAATACGTGACTCGGTGTATAGCTTGAAGATGTGCAAGCAGAACCATTCGAAACGGCAGCAATCCCCTTCAACGCAACCATAGCCGCCTCTGAGTTCACTTGTGGAATGGAAAAATTAAGTACATGTGGTGCTGTATTGCTCCCATTAACCTCTATTCCAATTTCAGCAAGCGCTCTCAGTGCTTCATCTTTTAACTGTTGACAGTGCTGCGACCATATTTCAGAGTTTTTATTAGCCAAAGAGCACGCCTCTCCTAAACCGGCTATCAGTGCTACAGGCAACGTACCGGGTCTTAAACCCCGCTCTTGACCACCTCCATACATCAGAGGTTGCAATGGGATTTTTTTAAACCCTCTTCGTTTCACAATAAGAGCTCCAACACCTTTCGGCGCGTATAGCTTATGACCACTCACACTAATCATATCGATACGATTGTTTTTTTAAAGTACTTCACTATACTTTCCGTAATCCTTGGGCTGCATCAACGTGAAAATATGTATCATGGCCTTCTAAAACAGCAGCGTATCCTGTGATGTCCTGAAATGAACCTGTCTCATTATTGATATGCATCATACTGACAAGAAAAGTATCGGGCCTAAGCGCTTCCGCTAATGACTCTTTTGATACCAGTCCAGACTCATCACAATCTAGGTAAGTAACGTCAAAACCTTCCGACTCTAGAACTTGTACAGGTTCTAAAACCGCCTTGTGTTCAATTTTAGTGGTAATTATGTGTTTTTTGTTTTCCGTTAACGCCCATGCTTTCAGTCCAAGAATTGCAATGTTGTTACTCTCTGTCGCACCGCTAGTAAAAAACACCTCATTTTTTTCAATGCCGACAACATCTGCAACTTGTTGTCTTGCTAACTCGGTTGCTTGCTTCGCTTTCACACCAAACTCATGAGTCCTGCTGCCTGAGTTGCCAAACTCATCGATCATATATTTACAAACGATCTCAGCTACTTCAGGAGCAATGGGAGTAGTTGCGTTGCAATCTAGGTATGTAGTCATTAAAAAGCCTTAACAAATTGGGAGACAATAACAAGTGACTCGCGTATAGTACACGCCACTGTTCGTACGAACAAAGAAAAGTGTTCGTAAAAACACCAATATGTAGATAGAGATATGACTGATGTAATTTCCGGGACTTCATTCCCAGCCATTAAAGGCATACAAGCAGACACCGAATTTTACACGGTGATGTGCCCACTCAAAAGGTTAAAAAGGATTTTTACGTTTGATGAGAGTGCTCTACCTGTAAATGAGCGTGCACAACGGCTATTGAACCCAGATCGCATACCAGAGATCAGCAACTATATACTGGAGAACAGAGACAGTTACGTCTTTTCTGCGCTTACTGCATGTATCGATGGTGAAACTGAGTTCATTCCAATAGGACAAGGTAAACATCAACAAAAAATTGGAACATTGACGATCGATGACGACGCTGAAGTCTATATTACTGACGGACAGCATCGTAATGCGGCTATTAATGAAGCACTAAAACAGGATCCATCTCTTGGTGACGAAAATATTTCCGTGGTTTTTTTTGTTGGTAAATCGCTACCTGAAAGGCAAAAAATATTTAAAGACCTCAATTTATACCCAGTCAAAACTGATAGCTCACTAAGTATTACTTACGATGGCAGACCTGATGCCCTCCTTTCAAAAAGCGTAGTTTTCGAGAGTAAAACTTTGTCTAAGTTGATACATATGGAGAACAGCAATCTTGGTACGCGATCCAAAAAGCTGGTAAGTCATAGTGCATTGAACAAAGCAACCAAAGAGCTTTTCGATGTAGTCAACGAACATACTTATCAGGAGCAAGCTGTCATAGCGAGGGAGTTCTGGGAACATCTCGTTGAAGTGATACCTGCATGGCAATTAGTTTATAAAGAGCAAGTTTCTGGTGGTGAGATTAGAGAAGAGTCAATCCACGCTTACTCTGTGACATTTCAAGCTTTGGGTATCGTCGGAAATTGGCTTCTAAAGAACGATCCTCTTTGGAAAACGAGAACTCTCGCATTGAAAGATATTGATTGGTCGAGAAGTAACAAGCGCGACTGGGAAGGAAGATGTGTTGTTAATGGTGCTATGCGTAACTCATCCGTAGCAATGAAGTTAACTGCAAACCGAATTAAACACTACCTTTCTATTCCTTTAAGTGCGAAAGAAAAAGCCGAAGAAATCAAATTCAAACAAGCGAAACAGCGCCAGTGAACCACGAAGTAAATCCAATTATGACTGTAAATACTGTACAAACACGCTACTCAGCATTTAATGAGCTCGGCTTCAAAGAAACAATCCAACGCTTGGTTACTAAGACAAAAGAACTTTATCAGAAAGATGACATTCCTTGGGTGATAGGCTATAGCGGCGGGAAAGATTCAACAGCGATACTTCAAATAGTATGGAATGCTGTAGCAGAGCTTAAAAAAGAAGGTAAAGCAACGAAGCCTGTGCACGTCATTAGCACGGACACCTTGGTTGAAAACCCGATAGTCGCGCTTTGGGTCGATCGTTCCTTAAAGCAAATGAAAAAAGCAGTAGACGAACAAAACTTACCTATCCAACCACACCGTCTTACGCCAAAAACAGAAGACAGGTTTTGGGTCAATTTAATAGGTAAAGGCTACCCTGCACCTCGCTATAAGTTCCGCTGGTGTACAGACAGGCTAAAAATTAGCCCTTCAAATTCCTTCATTCAGAATGTCGTGAAAAAGAATGGGGAAGCCATCTTAGTATTAGGAACTCGTAAGCATGAAAGTACAGTTCGAGCGGCGAGTATGGAAAATATCGAAAACCGTTCAGACAATACACGTAAAAATGACGGACTCAACGTTAACACTCAACTAGACCGTGTCTGGGTATATACGCCAATCGAAGATTGGACCAATGACGATGTCTGGTCTTTTTTAACTCAACAGAAAAATCCATGGGGCTACAGAAATACTGACTTGCTCGGTATGTATCAAGGTGCTACGGATGGTGGAGAATGCCCGCTAGTTGTTGACAAATCGACACCAAGCTGTGGGGATAGCCGCTTCGGTTGTTATGTCTGTACCATGGTTGGTGAAGATAAGTCTATGGCGGCCATGATCGCAAATGATGAAGAAAAAGAGTGGATGTTGCCGCTACTCGCACTTCGCAATGAAATCGATATCAATGATGCGAACAAAGACATAAAAGCGAACAAGATCGCGAGAGACAAACATAACCGAGACTTCCGAAGAATGAACGGTAGTCTAACTGTCCATATCAGTATGAAAGAGTTCAGCGAACAAAAAGACTTAACTGATAGCGAAGATATGTTCGAGTTATTAGCACAGTACGAAGACAATACTGATTACAAATACGAGAACTTGCCTGCTGATATCGTCCGTGGTCCATACAAACAAGCTTTTAGAGAATCAATGCTTCGTAAAGTTCTTCAGGCGCAAATGGAAGTCAGAGAATGCGGTCCGCAGGATGTTAAAAATATAGAACTGTTGACTCTCGAGGACTTAGAGGAAATTCGTCGTATCTGGGTTGATGAGAAAAACGAAGTAGAAGATAACGTTCCTCTCATTTATGAAGAAGTCACGGGGCAAAAATACAAGGGCGCACCTAGAGCGTACAGCCCAGTTGTTAATAACGCTATTCTCAGCAAACTCAAGGAATTTTGTGCTAAGTACGAAGACCCTGATGAACTCAAGTACCAACAACTTAGAACCTTACTTTCTATCGAAGATAGATATAAGCATCAACTACGACGAGCAAAGATTTCCGAGGATTTAGAATCCGCTATCGACAAAGGTGCTTTTGAGAGTATCGATCATGCCCGCCGATTTGCTCTCGATAAAGTAAAAAATGAAGTGCTCGTAAAGCTTAACCGCCTCAAAAGTGTTGGTAAAGATAACGAGTTCTTAACGAATGTTATATCCAACCTTCAGATTTTGGATGCTAAAAAGGAAATTAGTAAGGTAAATAAATACAAAGCTTATTATTCTGAGATAACATCAGATAATTACCAAGCTGATGATTCCTTTTCAATCGAACGTAAATTAGTAGATGGTTTAATCAAGATGTATGAATATTATATTCACCAAATCGATACATCTTTTTCTTTATTAGACCGCAAAGCTCAAGAAAACCTAGAAATGAATAATCGTAATAACAAATTACTATCAGCCGACCACTTAATTAAAATAGGAGGCAAATAGTGATTTTTGAACAAGTAAAACTGTATAACTTTGGTATTTATCAAGGTGAGCATATTGTTGATCTTAATGTTACAGATCATACAAAACCAATCATCCTATTTGGTGGATTAAATGGTGGAGGAAAGACAACCTTTTTAGATTCTCTCCAACTTGCCCTATACGGAAAAAATGCCAAATGTTCCAACCGTGGTAAGTTGTCTTACAGCGATTATTTGAAACAAGCTATCAATAGATATAGCAAAGATAAGTCTGCCTCTGTGGCTCTGAGCTTTCGCCATACTCAAAGGACGGAGACCAAGAGGTACGAAGTAATTCGCTCTTGGGAAGCAAAATCAAGCAAAGAAATTACAGACAAAGTACAAGTATTAGTTAATGGAGAGCTGGATAATCTGTTGACCGACAACTGGAACGATTTTGTATCTGAGTTCATTCCTCAAAGTATGTCTGAGCTCTTCTTTTTTGATGGCGAAAAGATTGAAGACTTAGCAGATCCTATACGTTCTGCGCAGTTACTGAAAACTGGTATTGAAGCTCTGCTTGGGTTGGATCTATTCACCCAATTATCTAAGGACTTAAATAGTCAAAAGCGTCGCCGTCAGGAGCGTAACTTAGATAGCACCGCGAGTAAAAAAGTTGCTGAGTTGAAGCAAAGAAAAGAACTTCTAGACAACAACCTTCGAAGTATTGAAGAAAATATCCAAAGAGTTCTAGATGATGAACACACTCTCGCGAACCAGCTAAAAGACATCGAGATACAAATGCAAACTTCTGGTGCAAGTTTGTTAGATGATGTCAATGACATCCAGCTCGACAGAAAAGCAGTTACTTCTAAATTAGAGGCGATAGAGCATAACCTTGTAAAGATAGCTGCGGGGGCGATGCCTCTGGCTGTCGCTCAACAATTAATGAACAAAACGAAAAAACAAGCCTTAATAGAACAGGAAATCATTGGCTTTAATAATGCTCAGAAACATATCAAAGCCAATAATGAAGAGCTTATTAAACGTTTAAAAAAATCAGCATCAGATGATATTTCTGAGAAGGTAAATAGGCTACTTAATTCAATATTGCAAGAATCAAAAGATGGTTTAAAACACGAAAATTACTTAGATGTTAACCCTGTCATATTTGATTTTGCAGAAAGTTCGATCAAATCAGAGATGACGGAAAGTAAAGAGCTGTTAAATCAGAGAAAAGAACTACAAGAGACGCTCGCTCTATTAGACAAGAAGCTAGATGCCGTTCCAGATTTTGAAACCGTTAGAGAGCAAATTGAGGCAAAAGGCAGAATTGAAGCTTCGATTGCCCACTCTAAAACGATATTAGAATCTCTGATGGAAGAGCTTGCTCAATGTAAAACTCAAATTAATGAAAATGAAGCGCGTCTAGACGCCACTTTAATTCAACAAAATGCCGAAGATTTTGAAGGTAAACGTAACCAACAAATTGCAGAACATCTAGTCGAAATGAAGGACATTGTTGACGCATTCAAAGCACAACTGATTAAAGAAAATATTGCGACGCTAGAAAAAAGAATCAAAAGTAAATTTGATTCACTAGAAAGAAAGTCCGAGCTAATTGCAAAAGTAAGCATTAATCCTGAAACGTTTAATCTCACGCTAGCAGATATAGATGGGCTTCCACTGGATACCAAACGGCTTTCTGCTGGTGAACGTCAACTATTGTCCGTGGCTATCCTTTGGGCGCTAGCAGAAGTGTCTGGAAAAGAGATTCCAACTATTATTGATACACCAATGGGCCGATTGGATGGAAAACATAGAACGAAGCTTGTAGAAAACTATTTTCCAGAGGCTGCTGGGCAAGTCATTTTATTATCAACAGATGAGGAAATTGCAGGGCAATATTACAAGAAACTAAAACGCTCTGTAGCTAAGGAATACCATATTCGTTACGAAGAGACAGCCAAGACATCAACAATCACTGAAGGTTACTTTGGAGAATCAGCATGAGCATTGAAATAGTTCGCTTGTCAGAAAAAGCTAAAGGACAACTCATCACTGTAAAGAAGAATACCAAGATCGATAACTGGAACGTGCTTTGCCGATGGGCACTTATGCTTTCATTGAAAGAAGAGAGTATTCCTCCACATGAGGATATTGTAACCAATAGCAATGTTGAAATGACTTGGAAGGTCTTTGGTGGCGAGTTTTCAGACATCTATCTAGCGATGCTTAAGCAGCGTATACATTTAGATTATGACAAGGTCGATGAAGATGAACTCTATTATCATTTCAAGCTTCATCTTCATCGAGGAGTATCATACTTATCAACCACAGTAAAAAGTCTAGAAGATATACTTTCTAAAGTGCTTTAAAGTCATTGTAGTAACTACCAAATGAGCTATCTGTAAAGTCCTTTCTTCTTATAAAGCGATTCTCTAGCGAGCTATGTTGGTAACATACGACTTTCATACTCGCTGGAGTTAAAGCTTTGGAAGAACCAAACGCAGACTCTACCGTCAACTCGCTATTTCCTAAGTTCCTATCACATCCTGGATGTTCACATCGACGTCTTAGACCTATTAATCTTATTAACCAATAATAATAAGATTTAGGCCAAATCCCATTTTTCTGGCTCAGTCTATTTCCAGGACTATAACCAGAAATATGATTGCTTTTAACTCTGTTAGCCCAACCACAAATTAATCGATAGTTATCAATCGAGTCCTCTCCACCTAAAGAATAAGGATAAAGATGATCAACTTCGATTCTTATATCGTTAGATTTAAGGCCTATGGGCTTTATTCTATCCACATACTCGGGTAGTTTTAATGATAAATGCTCAGACTTCGGTGACTGAAAGTTATATATAGCTTCTTTAGAGAACTCATAGCCTGTTAACCAGCATCTAACTCTATTATCGATTGAGTAAATTTCTAGTAGCTCTTCTTTTACATTCAGGGTAATAGGTTTTCTTGACCATTCTTTTTTTAAAAGCTTTACTCTGTCTATAACTAAGTCGGAAATTTTAGAAACTATTTCTCGTTTTTCTTCCTCATGAACTTGAAGACCAACAAGTCTACTTACACTATCATGAACATCACCATAAATACTGACATATGAATATTCAGAATTAATATATTTATGATCTATAAACTGTTCTACAATCCATTTCACCCACTCCCGGGAAATATCACCTTGTAGTAAGTCTCGCCTTGCTCCTATAAGAATATCCGGAGATTTCAAGCTAGACAAAGCAACTTGGTCACTCCATGACCAAGCGCTTTCATCAGACAATATGCTTGAATTCAAGTGCTTTATTTCACCTAATACACTAGAAGTCATTTTTTCGGATTCCTATAACTCCTAACTTGAGGAAGCTGCTCTGGGCTTTCTCTATAATCAGCCCAGTTTTCAGACCATCTTGCTCTTATACCTGTACTATCTTTCTTCACACCGGATAGTTCCCAGTCTCTATCAAAATAATCTCTACTTACATCTTCTAACCAGTCGTCCATAATAGTGTAAACATCGTCAATACTATCCAACTTCTTCTTTGACCCATTCATATACTTAAAAAAGTACGGCAGCTAATATTGTAAGGGATACTTTATTAAAAATATTAGACCTCCTCGTATTCCCCCAATAGTTGAAGCGTGATGCATTGTCACTTTGAGAAAACTCTGTATTTTATTTTACTACCAAAATGACAATAAATACATCTCTCCAAACGCCATCCAGCTTACGCCATTCGTCAAATGCCTCTTCTGTATTTTCACTTTCTAATAGTTTACATTGAGCCAGATATTTTATCTTCCAACTTTTTGCATAATCATTCTTTGCATGAAATAAGCAACCACCTTTTAAATCTCTAAATATCTGTATGAGAGAGCCCATAACATTCCATTGAAGTAAATCTTTTTTATCTCCATCTAGACCACGCTCAACCAGCTCGTAAAAAGGACTAGCTGGATTTCTAGCAGCCCAGGTAATTGCCCTTGCATCATCAAGTGCAATTCCAGATTCCTTCAATCTTTCAGATACATTATCCATCTCTTCTGTAGTTAAAGATGTAGAAATGATTGTTCCTAACAAGGACCTACCTATTGGTGTAGCTTTCTGATTTATTACCACAAATTGAAACACTTGCTCTTTAGGATCATCATCTAATAATAAAGAAACTGGTAATTTACGAGAATTAGCAAGTAAAAGATCTCTTTCTATATCAAAAATATCATCACCATTTGAAATACGAGATGCGATTACTTCCTTAGAATATTCACTTCTTAGCCCCTCATGCGCATCTAGAATTGCACCTTTCAATCTATGCTGACCATCAACAAGTGTCACTGGGAGCAAAAAAGATAGTAGTGCATTTCTTTCAAATCCGAGAAATTCATCTCCTTTCTGAATAGTTTTGTCATTAATTTCCTTTAAAATTTCATGCCTTGAAACAACATCCCTTAAAAACTCCTCTAAATGAGATTCATCAAAAAAAACCGCTTCACTATTGTCATCAGATTCTTCATTTTCTACAGCTTCTTGATTACTATATCCGGAAGTTAGTAGCGATTTAAAATAATCTATCTTCCTTGAGTCAATCAAATTTTGGTCATCGATGGAAAAACCAGTTCTTTCACATAATGTTTGACGGAGAAGTCTAAACAACTCAACTAATTCAACATCATATAAATTAGGAAATGAAATTTCCAAATCTCCAGAAATACCATTTTTTGAGACAAACTCTACAGAGCCACCCTCTATTTTTTTCAATCCACAAATTAAGCTATTCTGAACGACATTATGCTTGTTATGAAAAAATCTTTGCAACTGTTCTAGCCTCTTTACATTCTCAGTTCTTTGGAAACCAGAGCTTTCTGCAGAATTAGGGTTAAAACTTTTCTTTTGCGGTATTCCTGCCCATTTTTCTATCTCAATCGCAGGGGCACCAAAAAGAATTAGAGGTTTAGAATCACTGGATTGTTGAATACAAATTGCAGGATAAGAGAATTTCAACACGATGTTTCCTTTATATAATTTAAATCTGCAAAGAGATTTATTGACACCTAACTAACATTTTCATAACAAAATAAAAGATACTTAAGCCATAATAGGCTTTTTTAATCAAAGTTTGCTATTGATATAGAAGTTCCCAAAACGCTCTATCTCGCATCTTGACTATCTTTTTTGCACCATCAATATACAAGCTGTAGTGCTTATCGAGTTTATTTATGGTTTCCATTAAACGCTCCTGATCATTTTTGTCATTCACGCCGAACATCGCTTTGAGCTCTTGCGGGCGAATCTTCGCAACACGGTGGATAACCCATGTCAGCACATAACTTGAGTAGTCGTTTTCCCCAGTTTGGAAGTGGGTAATGTCTTGCGTAGAAAGGATGACACCAACGCCATACTCTCGACCTTCCTTCAAGATCTTACGTAAGCTCGGAAAGTTTTGAGACATAAAGTTATCCGCCTCATCCACCAGAATCATCTTGGTAATTTGACGAAAAATCGCCCGCAACATCTGGCTTTCCTTTCTTCTGCATTTGCGAGTAGAAAAGGTCCAATGTCAGCGCCACAACCAAGTTTTGAATTTCCGAAGGATAACCCGCCAGTTCAACCACGGTAATGCCATCTACCAGCTCATAAAGGCTGGTCATCTTCTCTGGCTCAGATTCAAAAATCTTAAAACGAGCCAGTTTAGAAAGCGCAGCGTAAAGAGAGTCTTCTTCGACTTTTTCTTGCTCTAGGAATAGTGCCCAAACATCATCAATCGTTGGTACTGGTCTGCTCCACGTCGAAGGATCTTCAGGGTGAATACCTGCCGCTGCGTAAGATTCTAGAATCAAGTTCTCCAAGCGAAGCTGCTGCTTTTTAACCTAACCCGTATGCAACGGGACATTGTTTCCGAAAAGCCGGCTGCCGTGTGAATGGGCAACATTGGCGTGTCGCCGTACAAGCTCAGCGGGTTGTAAGGCAACCTGAATAACTTGTACTTTTTAGCATGGGTAGCGTCTAAAAACTTGTCGTCCACATAGTCTGACTTGTAGTCAAATATCAGCATGCCAATTGGTGCACTGTTTACGTTGTCCGCTTGATTGCGATAAAGCTGAGTGATTACAGACTTCGTAAATTGAGTTTTACCCGTACCCATGGTGCCAATGATGCCTGTGTTGGTATTCATAAACTTGGCGGTGTTGGTAGGCTCCCAATTTAACGGCGCATTCGTGGTCGCATTGTGCCCAAATAGCACATGAAGATTATTAGAGCTAGCTGATGCTACAGGTATTGGCTCAACTTTAATCTCGGATTCAGCAACTGGATCAACTTCTGGTTTGGCAGGTTCTTCATCTTGCTTGTCTGTTGAAAGACCAACTGGTCGCTCAATTAACATTTGCTCTGGATCGGACGCTTTTGTTTCCCCTACCAACATATACTCCACAGGCACATGACAGATCTTCGCGATGTTCTTTTTCGTTCATCAACACCTGAAGTGAGTTTTGCACCAGTGAAGTTAGCAAAGAGATTGGAAGATCCACCTTCAGCACACCCTCTTGCATGCTGTAGCTAGGCTCGAAACAGCTACCACTTTCAAGGTGGCTAACCACCAAACCCGCTGGATAGTTTGCCAGTTCGGCAATGCGGTAGTTACCGCGCAGCCACTCTTCTTTCTCAGCCAATAAAGCTTCAAAGTAGTCATCGCTGAATACGCCATAGAGGCGGTATTTGTCGATTTGCATCAACACTTGGCGAATGAACAGGCCACGATAAATCTTCGAAGCTATTGTCTCATCGCTTAAAAGCTCTGTCAGATAGCGGCGCAGCTCATTGGCTTGCTGTACCGCTTTGTTGTAATCAGGGGTGGAGCCAGTTTTGACCTCGACAGGCAGAAGATAGATATTGCCTTCTTTAAAACCCACCAGCAGGACATCATCGGAAATTGCGCCTTTTTTGTAACCCTGAACATTGCGTGAAAAATCACTGTCCGTCATTTTCAGGCCAATGTTTCCGGATACGCGAATCATCTCCCCAACTGACAATGGCACCCAAGTGATATCCGATTTATGCACAAGACAGGTCGCAAACTTGTAAGCACCGATGATGCCTGTACGCTCTTTGCGGATGGTGTCGTTGCAGGTCATCATTTTCAGCAGCCAATCACCGTTAAAGGCGTTGAACTCATTAATTTGCCCGCCACCACTTTGCGCCACTACCCTTTCAAACAACCGCCGCTGCGCCGTCACGGTAATCGCATCGTAACTGGCTGAGCTGGTGTACTGATCGGAGTAATGGATAAGCACGACATCTTGGTTGGCGTGGAAGAAATCCAGTGTCACTTTAGGGTCGATTATGGTCGTCCAAATCGAGCTGTCATACGAACGCCCCAGTAACGATTTAAAATCTTCACTTACCGCGAGTGCGGGTGCATTGGAACCAGTGTATTGCGTACTTGCCTTGAATGCTGGCTCCATTAACGAGCCAACATACTTCGCCATTTCCAGGTGTGGTTGGTTACGGTATTGAACGTTTTGCAAACCAAACGCGGTAAAGTAAGAACCTTCATCGCTCTTGGAGGCATCACCAGTCAGAAGGCCGTCACACGCAATGCCACTTGGCATGTCATCAACGCTTAAGGTCGTCAGTTTCACATTGTCATTGTTTCTGAAGAATGACAGGTGCGAATAGGCTTGTCCTTCACGCTCACTGTGAGCATTGGTGAATTTGCTGTAGGTGAGTCGAGTCCGAAGAATGTCGATGATGGTATCGGCATGTTCGCGAACTTTTCCGCGATCCAGTTCGAGCCAAGAAATGAGCTTTACACCAGTGGATGATTCTGCAAATTGATCAAATGCATTGAAGGCTAGATCATCATCATAAAGGTTGACGTGAATTGCTGCTGAGCTCTCTAGGTTATCCTTGACATAATCCACTAACCCAAAAAACAACTCTTCAGCTCGATCCTGATTCACCGCATTGATCAAGATGCTCTTCTCTGAACCCGTGAACAAATGAAAGAATGCCTTTTGGAACTCGTTGATCTTCTCTTTCACCAGTTTACGAACGAACTTCAGGCAACTTTTCTGATGCGGAACGCTTTTAATCCAGAATGAATTTTCTGTCACTTGTTGGTTGTAAGCAAAATCGTGCTTTGGATGGTAAACATAAGGAAGCAAGCCACTCGGCCCTAAGCGATTGAATGTGACCGTTGGCAAGTCTGCAAAGCTATCGTCTTTTTGCATTTCATTGCAAAGGTTTAAGTAGTAAGCCAGCACGAGTGGGTGGAATGGCGAGTAATACTCTTCGCCATTCTCGCGTACCAAACCGATTTGCATTACCTGCTTTTGTTCTTTGCTCAGCATGCCACCGGTTGGAATTGCTTCAAAATAGGCTAAAAACGCATCAACGGTTGCCATGACCAATGAAGTAAATTGTGGCCCCCAAGAAACGAGAGAAATCGTAGTTCGGCGAGAGGCGAGGTAATCAAACAACACTTGATAAGCAGTGTGAAGAGCATCATCAATAGCCCTTAATTGCTCTAGGCCTATGCTGTTACTTTCAGCCAAGTAAACCAATTTTTGCTGAACGAAACGCTCTTCCCAACGCAGCAAGTTAATTCGCGGCTCCATAACGCGGAACTCGCTATTATCAATGGCAACCACATCTTTGTTTGGGTAGAGCACGCCGTAGACTTCATCATCAAATAGCTTGTGGAAGCGAGATTGGTTGAGCAGCAATGGAAAAGAGAGGCTGCTTTCTACTTGTTCGCCTTCAACGCGAAATGCCAATGCGTTATCACCTGATTTCACCACAAAGCCGATCTCTTCTGATTCATTGGCCAGAGATTCAAAATCAACGACGCCAGTTTCTGCGCGGTCAACCTCCTCACCGACATCGTCTAGGCTGCGAATAGTCGCGAGAGCGGGATTGATAACTAGGCGATTATCTGCCGTCATCAGGGTAAGACGCGGTTTCGCAGGTTCAATCAACGAAGATATTTTTTAAGTCTCGTCGAGAGAAAACTCGCCTTTTCTGACCACTAAACAGCGAAAATTGTGATTTTCTGAGCTGTTTTCACGCTTCAGAGCGAGATTAAAAAATAGAGGCTCGTTGCCGTATCTGGCAGCCAGTGTGGCATTCGCACCTTTGCTAGTAAGACGCGTCGTGATCACTTCCTGCTTGCCAAAGGCATTTACTGGAGTGATCTTAAATTGTTCTTTGCTAAGATCACCTGTGCCAGAAAAAACTACAGTTTCTAGTTCAAATTCGCTTTGGTCTTCATCCAACTCAATGATTAGGTGACGATCGCGAAACCCTGCTTTGCTCTCTTTCGGGTAGCGGCCAATCACCTCTGCGCCATTGAGCTCTTCTTCGCTCTCATGCTTCAGATGCTGAGTTTTGTTCTTTTTGATTTCTTCTCGGTAGGTTTCAAACTCGACATCTTTCCAGCCATCATCGGAAAAATGCTCTTTGATAAATTTGCTACTGAAACCTTTGAGTCGTTCTTCGAGTTGCTGGCCAAAGTTTTCCACTTCAAACGACAGCTCTTGATAAAGGGCACGGTTTTCCTGCAAACGCTGTTTGATCTGCTTTTTGTTACCAGATAACTCCACGACAAAAGGATCGTCGAACATGCCCAGCTCTCTGAAACACAGCTCGCCATCTTCAACCGCCTTGTATAATGACTCAAAACCAAACATGGTAGCGCCATCTTCCACAATCGCGTCAAATTGGTCATCCAAAAGACAAAGTGAAACGTCTCGAGACTTGTCAGTTTGCTCAATCAAACCGCTGAGTGCGACTTTGATTTTCTCTGGGCTCCACACCTGACCAGTCTGACCGAGATCTTCCGCAGAGTTGATAAGTGTATCGAGGCGACTGTTATGAATCACCACCAGCGCACAGCCCTTCAACAGACCTTCTTGGCTCGCGATTTCATCACGAAGATGTGAGATGTAGTTTTCAGTAAACCCGGTATCGCCCTCTTCTTCGCTATGAAGCACTGGTACCACTTTGCAATCTTCTAAGCTCAGATAACTCAGCATCACACTGCTGCGAGCTTGAATCTCACCATCTTTACGTGCAACTAACGCATCAAACAGCCGCTGACTATTGCGATGATCAGGGGAATTAAACTGGTAGCGATAACCGGCGCGGATGTTTCCTTTCGCGTGCAGTAAAAACTGCGAAACCAGAAACGTTTCAAATTGTTTTGCGCACATATACTGCATCTCCACTGTCACTCATGCGTTCAACGTTACCAATTCGCTCATAAAACTTGATAAGCTCTTGCTCTGTTTGTTTATCAACAAAAATCCCCCTTCCCTGAAAGCCAAGTATCAACTCATGGAAGCGAAGCTTTTCCTCTTTACCCACTACCAAGTTAGTCAGCAAAATAATGTGGTCCTGAGTAAGTACTAACACTCGACCAGATCGACCACGGATTTGTACAAAATCTGCAGCCATATTCTTTTCAACTTCTGTCATGTACTTTTTGATGATGGCTGGGCGATCTGTTTTAGGATCTCGAAATTGTTCTTCAGCAAGCTTAAGAGCATACTCAAGCCAGTCGATGGCGGTTGTTGCATTCTCGGGTATCGCGGTATCCAAGTTGCGATTGGCTCTGAACATCAGCGAATAGTTTTTCATTCTCTCAGTGAGATCTTCCCTACTGGATCTTTCGATATCTCTCGCCAAATGCCACAGCGGTCGTTTTTTGATTCCTCTGCGTTTGGTTGAAGGTTCTCCAACATGGAGAGAAACGGAAACAGTTTGAAAGAAGATTCACTAAAGAGCTTATAGCCGTGCTTTTTGATATGGATGCGTTCACCACTGGCCCGTTCATGATCCATGATGAAATAAAGCGGTTTCGCGGTTGGGGCCTCGCAGGTTTTCCAATCCGACAGCGATAGGCTCAGCTGTGCGGTATAAGCAAATACCGTAAAAAGACCAAAAATTTCTACGAACTCGTCTAACAGGTACTTCGGATAGTGAGTGAGAAACTCTAGGTCACGTTTAAACGCTTCTGCGATGTAGGGCAAATAAGGCAACTCGTCAGCACGTAATAATTTGTCATTATCTGGCTTGGTTTTCGAGCGCAGTGTTTGCAAAAACTCTTGCTCGATGAAGTTTAAGTTGGCATCAAACTGCTCAATTTGTCGACCATTTAACAGGTTGATGAATAGAGACGCCACGCGAAAATCACCCGCTTTGCACTCACTTTTCTGGCTCTTAAACAACAGAAACTCAGGGCTTACCGAAAAGATATCCTGATTGGTGAAATACATATCCTCAAGGACGTCCCAAAAGCCTTCTTCACCGAGTTTGTTCTGTAAATTGGCTTTGCAATCGGCGATAAACTCTTGATAGCTGTATTTCTCAATCTTTTTGCGGAGCAAACCACGTAGTACTAAACCTACAACGGATGACCAGTCAAAATCATTGCCCTTGGTACGAATGGGAATATAGCTGTTAAGCGTATTCCTGTTTGGGAATTGACTAGCAGCAGTTTGCGGCAAGTCGGATTTTATGGGTAATGCGAAGTTATCTGTCGTCATTAATGCATATCACTCACTTCGAAATAGTCACTTTCTTCTCTTACAATTTTATAGCGCTTGTTCGCTTTCAGAATAAACAGGATGTCTTTTCGATTCGCGACCGCCAACATCTGCTCCAACGCTTCATCAAGTAAGAGGACAGCATTTTTGTCATGCTTATTTGGGCGGTATCCCTGACCAATCTTCACCAACAGTTCAAGTAGCTTGACACTAATTGGCATTGGCTTAAGCGATTGCTCATCGACTTTTAAGTAAGCGTTGAATGTACCGATTTTCAGTAAGGCTCTATTTTGTATCGCCGTATAATCAACTTTGACTTCAAGAGAAACTGCCGTTTTGTAGCCGTTTAGCTCCGAAACCAAATATTCATCTTTATTTAGTGTTGGGGCATGACGATTACAGTAGCTATGGAGAGCAGCAATTAATGTCTCTTTATAGAAGCTGCTGAGTGCTTTGCGCATTTTTCCAGAGCCATCGAAATATCTGTGAAGCATCCAAGCCGATGCATAAGCCTCTACCAGATTGTTCGTAAACTCGTTTTGGATATTTGAAACAAACTCATTACAGAGCTCATCGTCACCACTGAGCACGTAAAAAAGGCGAAGGAATGACGTCGCTTCAGTGACCTCAAAAATGCCCAGTGAGTTAATCTTGGTTTTAAACGCGGCAAAACCTTCGTGCTCGATGCCCAAGCTATGTTGAAGAACAAACTCGTCAATAGTGCGGGTGTGTAGGTTACTTGGGTCAAAACTTTGAATACGAGATAAAAGCTCGTTATCACTGTCCGAAAATAAGTTATCAAACAAATAACCATCGGCTGCCAGCAGTTGGAAAATGAAGTCCAGCAAAGCTCGAGCCGTAAGAAACTGATCTTTGATAAGGCGAGCTTTTAGCAGTAAACCGATCAGAGACCTTTGCACTGCCGGACGGCACAATAGTGCAAAGTTTGCTGTTAGTCGCGTATGCCCTTGAGACTTTAGCTCTTTGTCGTAAAGCACATAAAACGGGTTATCAAGCGTCTGAGCCGTCAGTCTTTTTAGAAACTCCTCCGCAAAGTCAGATGCACTACCCTCGCTATTAAACCTAAACTTCGGATAGTCTTCAAAATCCAAAAACACATACTGCTCTGGAATGTCAGAGCGATTGCGAGCGAGAAAACTCCGAGCTGCATTCTTAACATCGCTATGCTCATCTGCCCCCTCTTCCGCATAATTGCCAAGCATACCCACGTTGATACCGACCACGAGAGGTTTATTGCTTTGTTTGAACTCGGAGAATCGCTGATCGAGAGCATGAATAGCCGTTTGATTTGGAGCAAAACTGTGTGTTGCATCCAAGTGGAAATCATGAGTCGCTTTGTGCTTTTGGCTATACTGCGTCAAGATTTCTGATTTGCCATCACCACTACTACCACATAAAAAGATAATGTTATCTTTTTTAGCGGACAAAAGAGCATTTTTAAAATCAGCTTCAATTGCTGTCTTGATATAAATGTACTTTTTATAGGTAGCAAGAACATCTTGATCTTGATTTCTTTCGGTACTAACCGCGTAGGGTGAAGACTTAGAAAGAACGCTGAGGGCTTGAGCTAAGTTCAACTATTATGTCTCTCGTCGATGATCAAAGAGTTACATAATACTAAACATCTCACATCTTTTAAGCGCACTTCATGAAAAAGTCAGGGCCTAAGTATCAAAATTTGGACTTGATCAAGTTACATTTACCTAAACGGGCCAGTTGTTGTACTCATAGATATACGCCCCATGCTCCCACAAGGCGAGGCTGCTAGTTTTCGCCAAGGATTAATCTATTTTTTCCTTGCAGTTTATCCGCTTCCATGAATTTTCGCAGAGCTCGGCCAAGCAACCGACATTAGTTACTCGCTGGAAGCCATCATAGGCACCATAGCCATCGGTTTGCATATAACCATCATAGTTGCCCAAGAAGGCAATAGGGCACGACCTCGCGCGACTGTTTTGGTTGTCATACAACGCCAATTTTTTCACGTTAGGCTGCGCCTTCTGGCGAGCCCGCACCCGAGCAATACAGCCACATGTAAACTGCCCGATGCCGAAGGCGCTAAGTTCATCGGTTTGCTATGTACTTATTCCTTAGCAGTCATGCAGAAATTTCTTCACACGCTAAGAAAATATCATTTCCTCCATATTGCAATGCCGGGCGTTGCTTGACGACGCTGACCACCACTGGTTTGAGGATAAAGTTAGCCATGGCCCGTTGTTCAGATTTAGCCGCATGGATGATTTCGAGGGTTTTGGGCTGGAGGATCTGGTCCAGATTATTGTTCAGGTTTTGCAATTCGTCCTTGGTCAGCATGAAGCTTACTGCCAGGTATTCAAGCTGATGCTGAACCAGCTTGAGCATGCGCACTCGGTCTTCTTCCATAAGTTTGCCAGCGATTTTGTTGGTAATGACCGAAGAGATAACCCCGCCAATGATACCACCTGCTGCGCGGCCGAGCATGGCAGAAACGGGGCCGAATGGGCTGAATACGATGCCGCCAGCAATCGAGCCGATGGTGCCACCGGCAATTCCAGACGATACCACTGCGAGGTTTTTCACAAACTGGGCCTTAGAGATACGGCCACGGACCATCTTGACCATATCGGGGCCGGTGGTGATGGCGATCAGTACGATTGAGGTAATTACTGTTCCACGCAGGGCTTTGTTGAGACTGTTCTTGGAGCTGACACCAAAACCTTTTTGCAGCAGACTGCGTTTGCTGTGTGACAGTGCTGAGACGTCGATCTTACTCAGTACTTTCTGCACCACGGCGACTCGGTTAAGCTGCTGAGCACCAACGTACACGGTCAGGCTTTTACCGAAAGTTTTTCCGCCCTGGATGGCAGCGACCTTAAGTGCTTGCTTCTTGTCACCAGTAGAGGCGTAATAAACGCAGGCGCTCAGGGCGAAGCTGATGCCCCCGGCTACAGCACCAACAATAGCCCCTTCGGCGATGTCATAGGTGACCGATTCAATCGTACCGAACTTGGTGATATTCTTGGCCTGGTCGTAAGTCAGGTGCCCTTTGACTACGAGGTCTTTAGCCTGTTCGGGATCGCTTACACCCGGGACTTTCCCATCCTTGATCTTGCTTTTCATGGTTTCCACTGCCAGTTCATACTGGTCTTTGGGCACCTCGATTTGCATGGGCTTGCCCTGTGCATCTAGGTATTTGTAATTACCGCCCTGCCCGTCAAAACCGGCTCCAACACTACGTGCGGCGGTTTGGCAGTATTTGGTTTGTAGGCTAGCGCCATCGACCAGGCGATCTGCGCCGTTCTTGGCATTGTCGCCGCCAACAAGTTCCGCCTTTTTCATCATCAGCTTGTCGATCCGATGGTTGGCGTTTTCAGCGGCAAAGCCGTGACCTTGGCCGCCAGTGGCGAACAGTTTGTGGTTGGCATCCAGCGCCGCACCACCGGACATCAGCACAAAACCACTAGTAGCGGCACTGTCAAGAAAGTCCTTGTGGGGCTTGTCTCTGATTTCCAGACACAGCTTTTCGGTTTCGCGACAGGTTCTAGAACAGAACCACTCGCCCCGCTCGGGCACGAGGCCCTCTTCTGCGTGCCCACAGGAGGTGCATACCCTGATGTTGTCGATCTGTTTCAGAGGCACAAAGAAGGCCTCGGTGCCGATACCGTAGATCACACCCAGCCCGGCGCTGAATTCGAGAAAGTCCCTAGCCTGCTCTTCGTTCAGACGGTAAGTCTGGCCGATCAATTGTACTACGACATCCAGGTCAAGGCTGGTCGAGGAGTTGAACATATGTTCGATACGCCGACGGTTGTGCGTGTCCCACTCAGCCTTGAAGACCCAGAGATCAGACAGTATTTCGTACTCGTGCAGCACGCCCCGCTCGGCTAGCAGGACGACGCAGCCCTGATACAGGGCCTCGGCATCGGCTTCATCCAGGTGATGCATATCTGCGAGTTTTTCACAGTGCTCCCGGACGTTGAGTTGCTCGGTCTCGGACAGTTTGGCAAACGCTTGGATGCAGAAGGTCCGGCGCTCGTGGCTATCCGTCAGAACGTACAGTTGCACCAGCAAAGCTGCCGCCCAGTAAACACCGCCTAACCAGGATTGCAGGCCGTTCAGTGCTTCGATCTCGGCGGCGATCCAGGGCGAGATAATGGCGCACAAGGTCAGCAATAGTGAAGTATGGAACAGTACCCAGCCTTGCCGCTCTTTCTTCAGCAGCAGGGTGTGATTAGCATTGATTGCATTGAGCCTGCGGGTCTTGAACACGGCGCCGATAACCGGAGCCGCCAATAGCAGAGTAATCAGGTTGCGATAATAGCCAAAACCAGTGTTCTGCAGCCCATAGTAGTGCCCTTCCATGTAGACCCACCAAACCAGCAGACTAAACCCTATCAGCATCAGATAAGGCATAACGAGCTTGAGCCGCAAAGTGTTGGCGCATTTTTCCAGCAAAATCGCCAGTAAGGCAGCAGGCCCCATGAACACTATAATGGCTATACCCAGCACGCCACCGGCAACTGCCACTATGAATTTGAATAGTTTTTTCAACAAGGCAATGCCGACAACCAGCGCGACCAACCCTAACAACAAATGCAGCATCTTTCCCCCTAACCGAACAGTAAAAACCATTAAATTATTATGTTTGCACTACAATATGAAAATTGAATCATCTGCCTATGTGCACATAAACGCCCACCTAAAGGGATGGCAACGCATTACCACAAAGTTCAAACGAAACAACCGTAACCATTTCGGCTCAATGGGACTCGAATCATCACTTGTTGACAGCACTGCTTGAGGTGTTTGTATGGTGAATTTACTCGTACACCTGCCCATTGTGTTTCAACCAACCATGGGCATGAAGATTTTGAGGATCTTTATGAGTCCAGCGAAAAACTCCACCCTTTTTGTTCGATTAGTATTCACCATAAAACTCAACACTGTCACCAACCTACAAGTTCGGAATTTTCTGTGCTAAGTCGATGTTATGAGCTATAAGCAATCTTTACCCGCTACTGAGCTTCAAGATGAATTTTTGATGATTTGAGCCATTGTTGTCATCAAGTAACATTTTCACAATCTGTTCAAATCCTTGAATCTGTAAGTCGCTTTGTTGTGATTTATATGCAAGTTGTAAAATGGCGTCATTGGCATATTAAGCTGGCCGAAACCAGATTGCAGCAACTAGCCAAAGCGAATTGTCCTTCTTCAATCCGCTGGCCATTCACCTAACAATATTTACTAGGCTCAAAGCATAATGTAATGATGCTAACTCAATTGGCAAATCCAGCAACCACAATGAGCACTTTGTTGCCTATCGAGTTTTATACAGAAGAGTGTTGAATGCCTCAAGTCTGTCGTTTAGTGTTTGTGATGAACTATTGATTCAAAATTAAAGATATATTTTCTTGCAATTCATGGCCGCCTTCTAAGACGATTTTTTCTTGGCTATAAGATAGATGAGAAAAGTCTCTTTTCTCTATAAAGCGATATTAAATCGCTCAATGGTTGAAATGACACGCTTAAGGACTGTGGTGAAATCTTCTCCGTGGTACATCAAGAGGATTCTCAACTAATAGCATTATAAGAATGAATAACTTTTAGGCAGAAAAATACATGATCCGAATGTAAATTTTCTATGCAAATCAAAGCTAACTGTGATAGCTAGCTCCTTATTGGTCGATTGTTAGTTGCGCACATTATAATTTAGCGAGACTCATTTAATCGAGAGTTTAGTATCACAATAGGCAGATCACCTGATACTTTGCTGAGTTTATGGAGTGATCTAGTAGTGAACATTTCTCCCTGTTTATGATCTTATAATAAGTCCAGTAATTGTTTATATTTACTGTGGCATACAACGATTCTACCTTCTGACCTAAAGTAGCTATTTAGGAACTGATACAAATCACTATCAGAAGCAATTCTCTTTGCTAATTCTCTAGGAGTGAGACCTTTCGAATCTCTAATTTCAAGTAGATTAGGTTGCTTTTCTATTATTAGTTTTACAACCGGAATCTCCCCAAAACGAACTGCCGTATGTAATGCAGTAGAACCATCAACGTTTACAATCTTTCCGTTACAACCATACTCCAATAAAAGTGAAGCAGACTTTAAGCATCGGCTTGCAGCAGCCGAATGAAGTGCCGTTCTACCGATAAAATCTCTCAAATCAGTATCCGCATTTGCTTTTAGCAATACTTCTACCGTTTCGTAATCTTTGTTGTGAGCCGCAAGCATCAGAGGTGTTTGCTGTTTGAAATCAGAAACATTAACAATCTCTGGCCATTCTTGAACAATTTCCCGGACAACCTTAATTATCCCGATAAAAACGCTATGTATCTCACTCTCGACTTCAGGTGGCATGCTCTGCCTGCAATACCTTAGTTTACCTAGCATTTCGTAGCTCATCTTCATCATAAGCATGATGACACTATCTGCTTGCGGATATTTCAATTGCTTCTTTTTAAGATCTTTGTGCTTTTTTGAGTACTTGGGCAATAGGATTATTGCTTTTAATGCATGGCAGTATGTCACGACTAAAGGCTTCGAAATCACTGCGAGAGGTAGCAAAGAGCGGTTTATAACCAGGGTAGAACTTATAAAGGCTTTCCCAAAAGTATTCATGTAGTTTTCGCGAAACGCTATAAATATCAATGTTGTTTGTCCCATCTAAATTCCCCCAGTGAATCATATCCCTGAAGTACTTCTCATGATTGTTTGGAATAAGCTTTTGATTTGCGATAGCGAGTGCAAATGCATCTCTCGCTAAGTCCCCACGAAGTTTGCCAAAGCTGTATTTTTTGCATTCATCAATAGCTATATTGAAGTTTTTCTCAGCGTCAGAAAGCTTGTTCTGAGCAATAAAGTGGAATGCTTCAAACCGGATCACTTGTGCTTTTGAGTACTCATAATCATCATTTCCTTTCGCTTCCTCAATCAGAACACTGACTTTTCCTTCCGTCTTTGAATCAAACGATTTGATGAATAATTGATGTTCAAGCTCTAGCAATATGCGCTTCATCGATTGCTCAGACGTCATTTCTAGTTCATTCAATCTTTCTATTATCATCTCCCAGATTTTTGGGTTGGGATAATGGTGGTTCATTGCCCCATATACAACCTCAAAATCATCCATTTTTTGCAATTGCTTATATGGGGCTTTGTTTTGTGCTAACGTCTCAACTAGGGTCTCTAACTGCATAAAGTAATTATTTGATTGTTGTCCCTCTTCCCTTATAACATTCACCATCAACTTAATATCGTCTTCAGATGTCGGTAGAATATTGTCGAGGTTATCCTCTTCACCATGACGACTAAAAATACTATTGAGCCTACCAGAGACCAACAGAGCCGATTGTTCATTGTCTGAAGCAAAAGCAAGCAATAAATCATAACGCAAGAAAGGGGGAAGGTTTTTTGTGAAATATTCATTCTCAGCAAACTCTCTTAGTTTACCGTCTATATGTCGCTTCTCTAGGTGAGCATCAAGTGTACGGTTATAAACATCGCTGTAAAGTTGAACTAGTTGCAGTGCCTTGTTTTCATTCAAGTCAATGCATAACTTATCGGTTGTAGGCGTTAATAGTCTGACTAGTTGCTCATACCCCTCTTGAATCGATCGGGCTATGAGCAATCTGCGACGTATTATTTTAGTGCTTGGAACCTGATAACGTAACTTCAGTTTTTGCACGAAATCTAGCTTTTCCTCTGCTGAACATTCGGCATTTAAAATTCGTTTTAAATCATCTTCATTGATAGCAATCTCATGCTGTAGAGCGTCTGGCAGCAATCCTTTTTTTTCAATGAATGATAATGCTTGTTCAAATTTTGGAGACTTTTCATCTGGTTCAAAGCAGCCTAAAAACCGTATTTTTACTTCGTCCGGAAACGTATTGTTGATGCTTGAAATCTCAGGAGTACTCTTTGCTTTTTGCCAATTGTACAGATTCTTTAGTACTGTGCCGGAATTATCATAAATACGTAAATCGTCTTCAAGATTACAGGCAATAGTTACGTTAGAGTCTTGAATTAAATCAATTAACCAATCCAAGACTTGCGGAACTGGAAGATAGAGTTGAGTAGGTTCAACCGGCGAGTTAACAGCAGGAAGATACCAGAATCGCCCACCCGGCATGCCTTCATCCATTTTGGATTCTATTTGCCAAAATACGGTATGCCTTGCCAGAGCAGGTACAAGAACTCTTGCCAAGTATTGCCAAATGATTTTTCTTTGTGTCGCCTTCGAAGAATAGATATTAAACTCAATAGCCTTGTGCATCTGGTAATCAACAAAGATATTAGACATCAAATCGCCTTTGGCAGCGTCATCAAGCCCAAGAGCATCAGCAATTTCATTCAAGATGTTTTTCCAAGTCTCGGATAAATTGTCCATGGACATATCGACATATTTAAACTTGGATTTCGATTTTGAAGTCATATTGCTATTAGCACCAAGCGCTTTGGCAATCTGAAGAAGTACCGATTCGAAGGTTGGAAAAGTAGCCACTAAATACCCATTTCTTTTATTTTTCAGCTTCAAAAACAGACTTTAAAGCGACCTCCTCTCTTCGGTTTAGAGGGGGGGACTTTGCTTTTCATTCTTCCACAAAGCTGATGTTTTCATACTAGAACCTCTTGTATACATGAGGGACAAAACCATGACAACTATCCAACCAAGCAAAACAAAAGAACTAGTCATCAATTGGCACCTGACAGAAGTCTGCAATTACGGTTGTATATACTGCTTCGCCAAATGGGGACGCCCCAATGAACTACATCGTTTCAGTCAAGAAGTTGCTACGTTATTAGATAACCTTGCTGACTATTTCATCAAAGGCACTCCAACCTTAAAAGATGAGCTTGGTTACGAGAGTGTTCGCCTAAATTTTGCAGGTGGTGAACCAATGGTTCTTGGTAACACTTTTATCACTGCTTTGACGTTGGCAAAACAAAAAGGCTTTAAGACATCAATCATAACTAACGGGCATTACCTAGTTAACCGTGAACTGGCTTTGCCTGAAAATACGCTAGATATGATCGGAGTTAGCTTTGACAGCCAGAATCTAGACACCCGAAGAAAAATTGGAAGAATAGATAGAAAAGGAAACTCATTCGGAACTGAAGAGTTGAAGCAGGTATTAGCGAATCTGACCCAGTCTCAAAGAGGTATCAAAACAAAAATTAATACTGTTGTGAATAGACTTAATTTAGACGAGGATTTTTCTGAACTAATAATGGAACTGAAACCCTACAAATGGAAAATTTTGCATGTCATGTCAAATGGTAATGATGAACTACTCATCTCTAAAAGGCAGTTTGACAGCTTCGTCGAAAGGCACAGTAGGCTGGGTTTACCTATCTTTTCAGAATCTAACTCTACAATGACAGAGTCATACTTGATGATTGACCCACAAGGCCGCTTTTACCAAAATTCCGCCAACAAAGTAGGATATACATTCAGCGAGAGCATTAATCTATGTGGTGTGGAGAATGCTCTAACTCAAATAGAGTTTAATCCTAGGACCTTCGCTTCAAGATATCGGAAAGCTGATATCGATGTTGTAGAGCTTTAAGGAGGTCTGAATGAAAAGTGAAACATGCTTTAGCAATATATCCGGTCACCCCTTATCTGAATATTACACCGAAGAAGATGCTAAAAATGTAGCAGAGTATTCCAAGGATAATTACGATAATGATTTAACTCCATACAGTTGCACCAAGTGTGGTCTTTGGCACTTATCTCCAAGGAATAGGCAAACGCCAACTAAAAAATGCCAAAGTTGCACTGGTCGAGACGGGCTTTACAAGGATTCTTATCGTTCTAAACGAGAAGCTCAGCTTAGAGCAGAGATCATCTACCAAGAGCACGGTATTAGCTTGCGCGCCTATAAGTGCAAATATAGATCTGGATGGCATCTGACAAAAGATGACTACTAGTTTGTGAAAGTGCCCCCGTACGCCTAACGAAAAGTCATCGATTGATGCATATTGATTAGTACTCTTACAAAATACTACCAAATGCCAGTGAGTCTATTCTTCTCACTGGCACCCATTTTAGAATGGTAGAGCCGGCCTTTCAAATTACGTTCCGTAGGGAAAGGCCGATTGACCGTAGATGTATAATTTTATGTTCTAAGCGGGAATGGGACATTTCTGAGTTACGAAATGCCAACTGTGATGGTTCTAGGCAAAAGTTTATCAGCGACTTTGCTAAATTAGTAATTAATGACTGTACCTAAATATGCAGCGCTGCCACTTTACTTAGCAGCGCTTTTCATTTCACGCATCAGATTTCCTCCATAAATCCACTAACGCCTCTCCAAACGCATTTCCATCCACTCATCCACTTCGCTTTCAACCCAGGCAATAGCCCTTTCTCCCAAGCTCACCGACTGTGGAAACTCGCCATCATTCATTTTGCGGTAAATTGCTGAACGGCTTAGTGCGGTCTTTTCCATTACTTCTTTTAGTTTCAGAAATCTCATGGGATGTTCTCCTATGTCTTGTTGTCCCATGGGATGAACTGACTCTGTAAAAAATAGTTAAATCAGCTCCTTACCTATATTCAAAGCCAATTTAGATATATGTCATCACTGTGAACCTTCCCACTATTGTTAAGGAGCAGGCTATGACTCATTTCCCTCGCCACCGCTATCTACTCTCGCAACGAGCTTATGAGCATCGAGTACTGGAAGAAGCAGCAGAGATCCTTGAACAGCGTTATGTGCGCGGTGAAACCTTTGCACGTACGGAAAACACCACGGAATACTTACGCTGTAAACTTGCTGGATACGAGCACGAAATATTTGCCGTACTGTTTTTGGATAACCAGCATCGGCTAATTGAATTTAAGGAGCTATTTCGCGGTACGGTCGATGCCGCCAGTGTCTACCCAAGAGAGGTGCTAAAAGAGGCACTAAACGTTAACGCAGCAGCGGTGATCTTTGCCCCATAATCACCCCTCTGGCGATCCTGAGCCTTCACAAGCCGATAGGCGTATTACTCAGCGCTTAAAAGACGCCTTATCACTGGTCGATATTCGTGTGCTGGACCATGTGGTCGTTGGCAAAAGCAGTGTGTCATTTGCAGAAAGGGGCTGGCTATGATTGTGAAACGCTATCAAGAGATTCAGCTTGCTGACAGCTTTTGTCATGCGCTGAGCGCGATACTTCGTCGCTTTGACATCCCACAAGAGGCAGAACGAATAGTCCTCAACTGTCGAGATCCAAACTATTACCGCTCTCGCCAGGGCCTACATCCGGTCGAAATACAGTTCAAGCGAGAAAACAACGAGTCCCTGTGGTCCATCGCGTTTATCGCCAGTTTTTCTTATCAGAATGACAGGCATGACTCGTTGGATGTCGAGCTCTACTTTCACCTTGCTAACCGTTGGTGTTACCAGCCTGATGCCGGCACTGCTGATTTAGCTCAACCAGCAGTGCTAGACCTGTTTTATAGCTGGTGCTCCGCATTTGAGCACCACCTTGCCAAACAAGCGTTGCAAGATATTCAACTCACCATGATTCGCTAACCCAAGGCGATTCTTCTTAATCGAATCTTATTTTTGTAGGAGGCATAACCATGTCTAACATTTTGTTCAAACCCACCCATCTTCCCATTTCCAAACCGTTTCATGCCCTACTCGCTAACATACTTTCTGAACATCAAGCAAAAAGTGAAGTTCAGGCCACCAGCAAAGAGGTTGTCATGAACTTTCGAGACAGTTCTTACAGTGCCGAAGATGGCGGTTTTCATCCGGTAGAAATTGCACTGAGTCAATCTAGTGATGGCCAATGGTGTATTGATTACATCACGGATTTTGCTTATGTCGGCAACCACTTTCCTGAGCTAGAACGCTGCTTGGATTTTGATTTCCAGCGTGGGGATTTCTTCACCGCCTATCACGGATGGCATCCTATCGTAGGAAACCGTGATGCGCGAGAGCTCTACCAGTTATGGGAGAGTAACTTTCTCGCCTATGTCGCAACGGAAGCTTTTGATGATATTTCATTAACCTCAGCTCCTTAGTTCCATCAAAAAAACCGACAGGTTCATAAAGATAATCACCATGCTCTGGGGCTCCGCGCTTTCCCAGTTCATCATCTCAACATTAAAAGAGGATCCACAACAATGAAAACCACTGATTTATTCTCGACTCTAGAAACTAACATTCTTCACAACTCGTTAGATTCAACCACGAAAGATAAGTTACTGAGTAACTTATCTTTCCTTCGCAAAGCATCACTGAATATTCTGATCACCGGTTCCACAGGCTCTGGGAAAAGCTCAACCACCAACGCTCTATTTGACATGACGGTTGCCCAAGTCGGCATCGATAGTGATCCGCACACGGAATGTGTTCAGTGTTACCAATTAAATAATCTCGTGCTATGGGACACTCCAGGGCTTGGAGATGGGATCGATGAGGATAAAAAACACGTACAGGCCATTAAACAGCTTCTCAACAAACGAGATGACCATGGTCAGTTGGTCATTGATTTAGTTCTCGTGATACTTGATGGCGGCTCTCGCGATCTGGGAACACCATTGAGACTCATCAATGACATTGTTATCCCGCAATTAGGCGATGAAGCCGAAAAAACGACTTAACGTTGCGGTGAATCAAGCCGACGTTGCATTGAAAGGACCTGAATCATGGAACTACAGCGACAATCTACCAACGGACAAGGCTAAGGCATTTCTGGAGAAACAACAAAACTCGATAGCAAGACGTATATATAAAGCCACACAGATAAATGTGAAGACTCTTTACTTTGTGGCGGGCTACAGTGATGGTGTCAATCGCCAGAGGCCTTACAACCTATCAAAATTGCTTTATACCATTGTCGAAATACTACCAAACAATAAACGAGTAATGCTGGCAAATCGTACCATTTCCAATGATGCAGGTAATTGGAAAGATAACGATGCCAGCGATTACAATAAAAAAACCACCTTAAGCCTTTGGGAAGCCATTGTAGAAACAACTTTACAAGGCGCATCTATTGGCTCCGATATCGGATCTATTTTCGGAAAACCAGGCGAGATCCTAGGTAAAGTCATAGGCTCTGTCGCTGGTCTATTTTTCGGTGGTTTACGATATACATTTGGGTTTTAAATGTAACCATTAAAAAGAGGCTCGCCTCTTTTTTTTATTTTCGACTAGTCGAGAAATTTTTTAATCCATTCGAATAGATTTTCGTATCAATTTTAGCCAAGTAGCTTAAGCGATAAAAACACTGTCGGTATTCCTCTTGATAAGGACCTTTCCCCTTATAAATGTAATAAGTAGAGTTACTTGGGAAATGCACACTACTTTTCACCTCAAAGTATTCAATACCTAAAGCACTTGCCCACGCCCCTTTTATCATTGAAGAAAAATTATCACTATCCTTAGTAATATCCCCCAAACAAAAGTAAACATCTTTATTAAGAAATAATGCCACATGGTAATGAGGATTTTCTGAACTTAATTGTTCCCTTACCCAAACGTATCTTAACGTACATTTACCTAACCTTACCCTTTGTTTTTAAGTTCATGTTTTATTTTTGTCTTTTAACGTAAGAAAAAAACCTAGAAATATCACCACAACTATGCTCTGTATAATAGCTAGGGTATCTAAGATCAATTCTCTGCACGTAAACTCGATTATATTCAGCCAAAGAAATATCCAAAACATCCCTAATGGCAATCAAATATTCCTCACATAATGGACCATATCCTTTAATGACAGGGTTAAATAAAAAACTCTCGCCATAGAAAAGAGTCAGGTTCGGATTTTGAATTAAACGTTTCATTAGTCACCTCTATGATTAACTTGTTCATAGAAGATATCCACCTTGTTATTTTTAATGTGCTTACTAGACCTATATTACTATACCAACATAATCGAACTTACTACCTTAGTTACCCGCCTTCTGTTCCAACGCACATCTAGAGACAATGTCACGTTCTGCCACTCTGGAAAAACATTAACATACCAGAAGTGATACACACCGCAAAACCCATCGAATCTACAGGAAAAAACAAGACTGTAAAACTCATAAAAATTACTATGTAACCTTCATTAAAACAACGCATATACACATTATGACAGATATTGAAGATATATTTAAATATTCATATTTAACAGATTGGATTGATAGTAACAACACGCGACAATGTTTATATTTATTGTCTAAAATTTATCTTGTCCATATGAGAGCAAGAGAAATGATAGTTGATTACACTATTGATATGGAAAAATCAAATAGTAATTTAACAGCAACATTCGAACCAATGTATGACCCACCGATAGATTATGAAATTAATTTTAAACAAGATATAATATTAGCATTTGAACATTATCCTAGACACTCAATGCAAGAGGCATTTATAGTTAGCTCTCATGTTACCAATCCAAAGAAGATTGTGGATAAAAATGAAATATATAATGGAATTATTAGATTCATTAAATCAAAAAGCTGCATAGAAATAAAAAATAGCATTGTAGGTCAACTTAAAAATTCCTGGCGCAATGTTGAGAAAGGTATAGATTACTCTTGGATCATTGATAATAAGGATGATGAATTTACCAAATGGATAATTAACTACTTTAAGAAAAGCAAACTCGACCCATGGTTTTTACCATACGAGTTGGACCGAGATATAGCTCATTACTCTATTATTACAATTTTAGACCTTTGGGATCCAAAAGATATCATTCCTAATTTTATGAGTAAACATCAATTTATAGAAAAGTTAAAGAAAGCATCTGTTCAGAAAAAACATAGGATGAAACTAAAAAATAAAAAAGTATATACATTTGAAATGCATACTGACATAGGAATAAAGCTAGACAAATTAGCTAGCTTATTGGATATAAAAAAGAATCATCTTCTAGAAGTAACTGATAAACAATAAGTATAAATCGTTATCTAGAAGAACTGATAAACAATAAGTATGAATCGTTATCTAGACTTAAAAAAATTGATCACATAAGTAAACCAGTCTCTCGTTAACGAGAGCTGGTTTACTAAGAGAGAAAATAAGAGAATTTTCCAATCAAACATCATTCAATATTTTAACGATTATTAAAATGGATTTCACTAATCCACTCGACGATTGGTGATCCGTTGAGCAATCCACTCCTGCACCTCGCCTTCTACCCAAGCTACAGCACGACCACCCAGTTGAACTTGGGGCGGGAACTGGTTTTCTTCAATAAATCGGTACAAACTAGAGCGAGACAAACCAGTCATAGTTAGCACTTCTCGAAAGCGGATCAAACGAATGTTGTTCTCTGGCATATTCACACCTCTCAGGTTGGTTAGTTGCAAGAAGATGACATATGTCTGAATAGTTTTTGATTAAGTGCAATGGCCTATCAACCACTTGGAGTTGTATATACGGTTAGAGCAAGAGGTTGTACTCATACTCTCCCATCAAGATGGATAATTGGTGTAGTTGTTACAAATGACGCATATCTAAAACCGCAACCACTTAAAGCAAGGAGAGATCTATGGTAACTACTGAAAAAATGATAAACTCCTGCGCTAGAATCGTTGCTAATCCTACGATGACGGTAGAGTAGAAAAGACTGACACCGAAAATGCAGGTATCTCTAGAAAGAGTGAGAGGAGCATTGCAATAGCGGCATGAGTATCGTCAAAGGGGAAAATTTTTGTGCATGATTGTCAAGTCATGCATAAAGTAATACCCATGGTAATACTAGTTACAAATGTAAAATTTAAAATTATTATAAATCAAAGCGTTAAATGAATAAGTGTGCGGTCTCACTCCCGCCACATTCAAGTTTAAAGACGTCCTAGGACGTCTTTTTTCTTATCTGAAATTTATAAAAATCATTTAAGAAAGCTCTCATCAACTCCCTTACCTTGGGGATTGATGAGAACACAACAATTTAAACACTTTTGATACATTCACCTAGCTAACGAAAAATGTATATTTTGATAGAAAAAATCAATCCATGAATAATGATAAGCATGTTGTTATTGCATCACTATTAGAGTTCTCTCCCCCTAAAACATACATAATTTTTCCGTTTGAAGCGGAAACGCCATAGGCAATACCTGAGTCTAATTGGCATTTATTCTCCCAGGATTTACCATCAAAAATACCAAACATTCAGAACTAAAGTGTTTAATAAGGCCATTATGGGCATATAAATTTCCTTTTATAGAGGCGTCTTGACTACCAATAAAATATGCCCCACCAATAACAATTATATTATTGTCAATTTCACCGCAAAAATGCCCTGCTAGCCCCTCATGGCTTTTACTTATATCAACAATAGATACACAACTCTCAGAATATTCCAGTTTTCCTTCTTTAAAAAAGTAGCGTTTAGTCTCCAAACTTCTCAGACCAGGTTTCACTTCCCCTTCAATCAAAGTTACAACGTTGTTTTTATGAATTATTCCAGAACCACAATTAGGCTTAAATGGGTTTTCACCAACAACTGACCAGTGTTCATTGCATGGTGTAAATGACCAAATATTTCTATTCCAATTATAGTTATCTATTGGTTGAGACATAAATTTCGTCATAAGATCTTTATGCTTATGAGGTTCATTTTTTACATCAATCATTGACAGATCAGAAAGGAAATTATTAAAAGTATCCTTATCATACCCTCCGAAAAAAATGATCTCCGTCGGTGATAGACTACAACAAGACGCACCAAGAAAGCCGGTAGGAAGTGTTCTCTCTAATCGTGTCCATTGATTGATTTGACTATCAAATACATAACCGTCCATTAAAACTGTTGGAAAGCTGTTATTGCCCTCTATCCCTGCGCCTGAAAAAACATAAAGCTTGTTACCACAGACTGTATAGGCAGCATCATTTCGAGCAATTCCCGGAAAGTCAGCAGCCGACTTCCAACCACTATTCATATCTTTTAGGTCTAAAACAAAAAATGCATTTCCAGAACTACCGAGCCCTGCATATAATTTGTGACCGATTATTCCACCCACTCCGTGTTTAATTCCTACTGGAAGCTCAGGGAGTAATTGAAATGAGATTGCCATAATGCTCTCCTTAATTAGTCTATCACTTCAACAGTAGAGCCATTCCAAGCCAACATATAAACCTTATGACTCATTTCTTTACCACTTTTTTCTCCACCAACAATTAAAACACCCTCTGATGTAGTAAATGAAGCCCCATATGCCAAGCCCTCAGGAAGCGAATTTACCGTTGACCACATGCCTTCTTTTTCTACATAGATTTCGGAATTAAACGCCTTAGGTAGCCCTTCATGTGCGAACATTTTTCCGTTTTCAAATGCTTGTTTCGCACCATGGAAATTCGCTCCACCAGCAACAACTACAACTCCATTTGTCTTCCCAGAAAATGCACCTGCTACACCCTCTTGGATATTTCTCGTTTGGGGGGCAGGTAAGGGCAACAAACTTTGCCACGGTTGATCCATTCCAAATTCATATTGCTTAACTTCAGCGGTGCGTAAACCCGGTTTTATCTCACCACTGATGAGAGTTACTTTGTTCCCTTCAATAACGGTTGCGCTACCACAATTAGGGAGATACGGAGACATGCCTAAATCACGCCACTCTTGTTTTTCAGGCAAATAACTAATCACGTTTCGGTTCCATTTATAATCCGTAGGCTTCATCCCCATATAATCATCAACAATACGTTGCCATACTTCAGGATTTGCTTGCTTGTCAGTGGTCGATATATCTCGAAGATAGCGATCAAAATAGGCTTTGTTAAAACCACCAAAGAAGAGGATCTGTCTATTGTCCGGAGAATAAGAAGAAGCCCCAAGAAGTCCTACAGGCGAGGTGGTGTTCATTTTCTCCCATGAATCTTTCTTGGTGTCGTAGCGATATACCGAATCAAACAAAATAGGCGATGGATCAGACGGTTCTGCTTTGCCGGAGCCACCAAAGAGATAAATATCATTTCCTATTACAGATGCCGTCGCCCCACTTCGTTCAGCACCGGAAAAATCAGCAATCTTTTGCCATCCTTTCGATAATGAATTCAAATCAAGTACATAAAAGCTTTTCCCCAGAGATCCAAGTCCTACATACACTTTTGAACCAACTTGCGCACCAACCCCATCTTTAAATCCAGTAGGTAAATCAGGCCATTGATTATCGGCATAGACCACATGACTAAATGCTGTCACAGAAAGTAACGTAGTGTAAGTCAATAGAGTTTTCATATTCATTGATTTGTCCTTATTAATTGCTATCCATACTTTTGTCAGGTGTTCAATGAGAAACTGAACATTAACACCTCATTTTGAAGATTAATTTCTTTACTCTTAATAAAAGTAAAAATTATCTTCACCAAATGCGCTAAAAAAACCCATCGATATCTTGATGGGTTTCAAACTTGTTAAATACTGCTTAACTATCCATTAAAGGTAAAACCACTTCCGCAGTACCAAATACGGAGGCTGAATATTCAGGATATACATCTAAAAGTGTGTTAATCAAAACATCAACAAGCAACAAAGCACCAACTTTAGAAGAAAAAGCACCGCCAGTGAGAGGGCCTTCAGGCCTTGCAGCCACTAACATTTCATCTGAAATCGAAGAAAGTGGGCTATGGCTAATATTCGTAAGAGATACAACTGGCACACCGCGTTGATGAGCCTGGGTGGCCGCATGAACCACCTCTTTTGTAGAACCTGAGCTCGATATTGCAAACCATGCATCCCCTACAACACTCTGTCCAGCACTCATTGCCGCCAAGTGTGTATCTTCATACATGATGGCTTTTTTACCTATTCTCACTAATCGGTACGCCAAATAGCGACCGACGATACTGGATGCTCCCACACCAACACACCCAATAAACTTAGCCCCATGAACCAACTCACATATTCTATTTAAGGCAGCTCTGTCTATCAGTTTTGCAGTATCCATTAAACTATCTACCGCGCTTTGCGCAGAAACTTTCGCAAATATCACCATCCTATTTTGGGCTTGAGATTGGTTTGCAGACTGACTAAGATCAACCGCCAATGCCATTCTAAAATCCGAATAACCTTTGTAGCCCAAATCACGGCATAGCCTGACTACAGTGGCTTCGCTTGTTTTTGTATTAAACGCTAGATCGGTGATCGTCTGATACTGAACTTCATGTGCATTTTCGAGCACATAATCAGCAACAACTCTGAGTTTTTTGCTCAAAGGTTCGGTATTCGAGCGCAATCGAACCATCAGATTTTTAGGCAAATTCACTTGGAGTCCTTAATATTCTTTTGACTACCATAAAAGTACCAAAGACCTAGATCTATTAATACATCATCATGATAATTTGTTCTTAAATCTTCTTTTAGGGAGGATGAATATTCCTCCCTAGCCTTTATTTAGATCGACAGGAACCCAGCATCGCGCATTTTCGCAAGAACATCCGCTTTCTGCTTGTCATTCAATGAACGAATAGGCAAGCGAGGATTACCAGCATCAATACCGTGCAATTGCATCGCAACTTTACCTGCGGCAACACCACCGTATTCAACCAATACCCGAATAATCGCGATCACTTTATCCATCAATGCTGCAACTTCATCGTGTTTCCCATGGTTAAATGCTTCAATGATTTTTAAATATAAAGGGGCAGCATAGTTATAAGTACTACCTACTGCGCCTACCGCACCGACCGCTAAACCGGCAGGTAAAAACTCATCAACACCAAATGGAATATCAAATTTGCCATTCGATACGCGCACGGAACGCTGATATTCATACAAATCAGCATTATTGAATTTTGCGCCATAAAGATTAGGAATGCGCTGTTCGCCTTTAATCAAAAACTGCTCTAAATCCAGATTCACACCCGACATTCCTGAGTGGTAGTAATAAAAACCTTTTGAAGGAGCTGCGGCAGCAACTTGAGCACAATACTCAACTAAATCATCAACACTTCCCGGTTTGAAAAAGCATGGGCCAATAGCGGAGGTAGCAAAGATATCCAGTGTTTCAGCGTGCTCTGTCAAGTTGATGGTATCAACAATACTTAAAGCGCCTGTATGTAAAATAACATCTAACTTCCCGTCAACAGCTTTCACCCAACGTTCTGCAATAGCTTTTCTTTCTTCGACAGAACAATGGATCCCCTCACCTGTCGTTCCGCAGACATAAGCACCTTTCACTCCTTGTTCAATCAGAAGCTCAGCAATTTGGTCAATCGCCGCAAAATTAACCTTGTTATCTTTTGTGAAAGGCGTATGTGGAGCAGCAATCAAACCTGTTAATTTTTTCATTTTGTTTACCTTTAAATTCTATAAGTTCGCTAGTTCAACTACTGTCCGTATCCGAGGAATAATTCCGGTAGTAGCAGAGTAAATTGAGGGAATACAGCCACCAGCGCCAACACGATGAATAGCGGCACCAGTAGTGGTAAAACACCACGCGTAAGCGTATGGAATGGGATATCTCCGACTCGAGAAACCACGTATAAAGCCATTCCCATTGGTGGGGTAAGAATGCCAATCATTAGGTTAAGAATCGCCATAACACCGAAGTGAACAGGATCGATACCCACCGCTGAAGCCACTGGCACCAAGAATGGAACTAGCAGCAACAGCAAGGCCAATGACTCAATAAACGTGCCCAAGAAGAGGAGCAACAAGTTGATCAACAGAAGCAGTACGAGTGGGTTATCACTGATTGTTAAGAAATAATCAGCCAACATCTGCGGTAACTGTTCGCGAGCCACAATCCACCCAAAAACAGTCACGCCCATAACCATCAGAGCAACCACGGCTGTGGTATTGACCGTTTCTTTCAGAATGTCGATGAAACCATGTAACGTGAGCGTGTTATAAACAACCGTACCTAAAAATAGTGCGTAGAGAGATGAAACAGCAGCCGCTTCAGTTGGCGTAAATTTACCAGAGAAGATCCCCCCGATAATGATAACTGGCGTGAGCAGCGATAAGAACGCTTCTTTAAGTGATTTCAGTTGTTCACGTCGGCTCGCTTTGGGTAATGTCATATATCCGCGCTTTTTGCAGATAAAATAACTCATCACCATCAAGGCAATACAACACAGTAAACCAGGTATCGCTCCTGCTAAAAATAATGCGCCAATAGAGGTATTGGAAACCACACCGTATATCACTAATGGTACTGATGGCGGCACTAATGGACCAATAATGCAAGATGCCGCTGTCAATCCACCAGCAAAATCATCGTGATACTTCGCATCACGCATAGATTTGATTTCAAGCTGACCTAACCCACCTGCATCAGCCAGTGCTGAGCCAGACATGCCAGAGAACAACAAGCTTGCCATGATATTTACATGACCCAAGCTGCCCGTAATGTGGCCAACGAGAGACTTCGCGAAGTTGAAGATTCTTTCTGTAATACCAGCACTATTCATCAGATGGCCAGTTAACACAAAAAATGGAACGGCCAGCAATGTGAAGTTATCGATCCCCCCCAGCATTTGCTGGGCGGCAAAATTAATCCCTGTGCTATTGGTTAAAATGAGGAATGCCAATGCCACAAAAATAAGTGAGAAACCCACTGGCATACCAGCAAATAACAGTCCCAACCAACCAAAAATTGAACCCACCATAGCGCTCATTACCTCTCTGTGACTTGCGAATCAGTCATCGAAGCGGATGCACTGACACCCAATAACTGCTTACGAAAGGCTGACGTATTTTTTTCGAGTTGTCTAAACACCATAAACAAGCCACCAACAGGCAAGCTGTAATTCATCCAACTACTCGAGATCCCTAATGTGATCAATTCAAAGAACGCATTGCGTTGGGCGTGTTGATAACCAAGCACAATGATTGCGCCAATAGAAACCAGCACGGCAATCTCTAACGAGATCACTAATGACAAGCGCGCTTTTTCGGGAAGTTTGTCAGAGAAAAAGGTGATGTTGACGTGGGAACTTCGCTTAATTGCGATAGCACATCCCACCAAACACATATACATGAAGAGCAATCTGGCAAGTTCTTCACTCCATAAAGAAGGATCATTGAGAAGCCAACGGGTACCAATTTGCCAAGTCAAAACAACAAGCAAGGCCGCCATTAAAGGGACGGTAATAATTTCTTCTATATTATCAACTATCTTACGTAACATCTTAAGCTCCATAGCTGACCAGGACTGGCCAGCTAATCAGTTGAGACAGAGAATTCCACCCTTTACATTGCTGCCAATTTCGACACAATCGGCTGACCAATTTTGCTATCGAACTCTTTGTAAAGCGGCTGCATGGCTTCTCGGAATGGCCCCAGATCCGGATAAGTAACGTTGATGCCTTCACTCTTGAAGAAGGACACCAATTCTTCCTCTTGGGTTTTAACGGTCTGTGTATGAACTTCTCCGACTTTCTGCACGGCTTTCTGAATGATGTCTCTGTCTGTATCAGAGAGCTTCTGCCATGTAGATTCAGAAATGATCACCATTTGATCGTTAACGATATGATGTGTCATGGCTAAGTTCTTTTGTACTTCATAGAACTTCATCGTTTTAATTGTTGGTAACGGGTTTTCTTGCCCATCGACAGCATTTGTTTGCAGCGCTAAATAAACTTCAGAAAAAGACATCGGTGTTGGAGAGGCACCCGATAATTTCGCGTAGTTGAGGTTTTGCTTGGCGTTGGGAACACGAAGTTTTAACCCTTTGAAATCTTCAATCGAGTTGAGAGGACGGTTTGAAGTGGTTTCACGGGTACCGTTATACCAAGTGTCCAAAGCACGCCAGTTGAACTTCTGGAGCATTTCATCACGCACACCTTGACCAAAGTCAGATTCAAACATGCGGCGTAAATGGTCAAAATCTTTCGCGACATAAGGGAGCATGACCGCTTCTGCTCGTGGTATCCAAAGCCCCATGCGACCAAACTCAGCATAAGTCATGTCGAGATCACCCAAAGTCAGTTGCTGAAGCATGGCACGATCATCACCAAGCTGTGCGCTAGGATAAAGGGCGAGTTTGAGCTCCCCTTGGCTCATTTCTTCTAATGTGTCAGCAAGCATTTTTGCAGAGTTGTACTCTACAGAGCCCACAGAAGCTTGCATCCCCATCTTTAAAGTCGTCGCAGCATTGACAGAAGCAGCAGCACTCAAAGTAAGTATTGCGATAGTAATCTTTATTTAATGGTTTTCATATTTTTCCCTTTGTTCTTTCCTGTTACGCCTTGTCTCACCATTTTCAAAAAAAACTTTTATTTACGTTTGAAAAAAATCTTCGTTATGAATTATCATTGCGGTGGAGATTATTTTCAAACCACCTTTTTTCAAAGTGTGATGGCGAACAAAATTTGGTTACAAGAGTCCTTTTGTTCATCAAGTCAGGAATTAAAAACGTTTTTAGAAAAGAAAAATGAGGCCCATCGTGAGAAAGAATTTTTTGAATATCGAAGAGTTAAAGCGATTTTTAAACGGCCAAACTGTCGTTTCCATACAACCTGTAACAGGCAGCCCACTCGATAAAACAGATTTCATTGTGGCGATGGCGATCGCCGTCGAACAAGCGGGTGCAAAAGCGCTGCGCATTGAAGGTGTGAATAACGTGGCTGCCGTATCCGCCGCAGTAACAATTCCGATTATAGGTATCGTTAAGCGTGACTTGCCTGATAGCCCAGTTCGGATCACCCCTTTTGTTTCAGATGTGGATGGCTTAGCGAATGCTGGCGCAACGGTCATTGCTTTTGATGCCACCAATAGAACACGCCCTGAAAGCCGAGAACGAATTGCGCAAGCCATAAAAAATACGGGATGTTTTGCGATGGCCGATTGTTCCACATTCGAGGATGGATTATGGGCTAATGCACAAGGTGTCGAAATTGTGGGTTCAACATTGTCAGGCTATGTCGGAGATATTGAGCCCACGGTTCCAGATTTCCAACTTGTGAAAGCGTTTTCTGAAGCCGGCTTTTTTACCATGGCGGAAGGTCGATACAATACGCCTGAGTTAGCAGCGAAAGCGATTGAGTCTGGTGCGGTTGCCGTAACGGTTGGTTCTGCATTGACTCGATTAGAAGTGGTGACTCAATGGTTCAATAACGCAACCCAAGCTGCGGGAGAAAGGAAATGCGCACACTAGCCATCGATATCGGCGGAACAAAAATAGCATTAGCGATTGTAGAAGAAGGTACGATCATACAGCGTTACCAGATGGCAACGCCTGTGGTGCAAGACGTCACCAAGTTTGTTCAAGCAATTCTCGAAAAGATCACTGAATGGCTTCCTTCTATCGATTATGTAGGCGTATCAACGACGGGTTATGTAACGCCAGAGGGCATCACATCGATAAATCCTGAGACTCTTAAATTCCCAGTGCCTTTTCCATTAGCTCATACGCTAGAACAACTGATCAATAAACCAGTCTCCATTCTTAATGATGCTCAGGCGGCCGCATGGTTTGAATTTGTACAGTTAAAAAATCCTCGCTTAAATATGGCTTTTATTACGGTTTCAACAGGGGTTGGTGGCGGAATCATCATTGATGGCAAGCTTCACAAAGGAAACAGCGGTTTAGCGGGACACATAGGTCATATGTCGGTGGCGATTGAAGGCCCATTATGCGGATGTGGTCAGCGAGGTTGTGTTGAATCCATGGCTTCAGGTAACGCGATTCAGAGAGAGAGCGAAACCATTTTTACCGAGGCAATGAGCAATGTTGAGTTATTTAAGCAAGCAGCGTTCAACCCGAAAGCAGAAGCGATCATCAATCGCAGTGTGCAAGCAGTCGCGACATTATGCTGTAATCTTAAAGCATGCTTAGATCTGGATATTATTGTTTTGGGTGGTGGAATAGGCTTAGCGGAAGGCTACCTTGAACGCCTCAACAAGGCTATTCAATCTCGACCGTCTGTATTTCACGTTCCTGTTACTCCTGCTCATGGCGATTATGATGCTTGCCTACTCGGAGCAGCATTTCAGTTTAAGGAGTAAACAATGGCATTAAAGGCTAATTTCAGCCACACGGTCTTTTTGATGGAGTTCAGTATTACGAGAATGCGGCAATGGTTTGGGAGGGTTCACACATTCACTCCATTGTTCCTGTTGAGTCTCTGACGGCGGATATTGAACATCAACATTTTGATGGTGCATTGATCGCTCCGGGATTCATTGACTTACAAGTTAATGGCGGTGGCGATGTCATGTTCAATAATGACATGACTCTTGCGGGTATTGATTCGATCTGCCGAGCACACAGAACTCACGGAACCGCCTATCTGCTTCCAACCTTAATCAGTGCAACACCGGAACACATCAACCGTGCACTTGATGCCATTCAATCTGCAATCGAACATCAAGTCTCGGGTGTATTGGGTATTCACTTAGAAGGCCCTTGGTTAAACCCAGAAAAGAAAGGCGCTCATAACTCAGATCTGTTTTATTCCCCGACACCAGCGCAACTTTCACAGTTTCACTGGCCAACCAAAGGCAAAGTTCTTGTAACGGTCGCGGCTGAAAACCTCTCCATCGACTCACTACAGTGGTTAAAGGATCATCATGTTACTCTCTCGTGTGGTCACAGTAATGCCACTACAGCCCAATTAACCACTGAAAAGCTAGCTCTCATTGATGGATTTACCCACTTATTTAATGCCATGTCGTCTTTTGAGAGTCGTGAACCCGGAGTTGTCGGTGCAGCATTGAATACCGATCATGCTTGGTGTTCGGTCATAACTGATGGCATTCATGTCCATCCACAAAGTTTTTTACTCGCTAAGCGAATCAAACCTGAAGACAAACTTCTTATTGTTACCGATGCCATGGCTAGCCTTGGCAGTGTGACTAACCAGTTTGAATTGGATGGGGAAACCATTCGCGTCATCGATAATAAACTGGTTAATAGCCGAGGCAACCTTGCGGGAGCACACATCGGGATGGATGAATCGGTTGCCAATGTCATTCGTTGGGGAATCGCGGAAGATGAAGCACTAAGAATGGCCTCGTCTTATCCGGCTCAAGCAATCCATTGTGATGATTTAGGGCAACTAAAACCCAATTATCGAGCCGCCGCCACTGTATTAAACTCCAAATATGAATGTTTGGCTGTAGTCAGTGAAGGCTTGCTCTACAACTGAGCTACCGATCAAACATGCCAATCCGTTATTGACCAGATCTTTCACTATTCCAATGTTCAGCAGAGATCATTGGAATAGCTCTTCCCAAAAATCTCTATGCCTTTAGGCATTAACTGCACTTCCGTCACCGTTATTCCGACTTCCGTAGCCTCCTCTACCCCAACTACACACATCTAAGTACAAACACAACCACAACGTGTTGATGTCTCATCGATTAAAAAACACACAAAAACATTTATGGAAATTATTTTTTTTGCGATCGTAGTTCATGAAGAAAATATTTTTTAATGAGAATCTACAACTGGAAATGTGAACGTTTCCAAGCCTTACATTCGATGGAGACTTGTCAATCAAATGACTTCACAACGAGGAAGAGCACCGATTCACAAGGAAACAGATTCTAATATAAAGGGAGTAGATATGCGTTTCAAAAACGTAAAGAAAACCGCTTTAATTCTTGCAATGTTCGGTATGGCGACAAGCTCAAACGCCGCACTTTTTGACTATAACGCAACGGGTGACACTGAGTTTGACAGCCCTGCCAAGCAGGGATGGATGCAAGACAACACGAATAATGGCAGTGGCGTTTTAACCAATGCAGATGGAATGCCCGCTTGGTTGGTGCAAGGTAATGGAGGGAGAGCTCAATGGACATATTCTCTCTCTACTAATCAACATGCCCAAGCATCAAATTTCGGTTGGCGAATGACGACAGAAATGAAAGTGCTCAGTGGTGGAATGATCACAAACTACTACGCTAACGGCACTCAGCGTGTCTTACCCATCATTTCATTAGACAGCAGTGGTAACTTGGTTGTTGAGTTTGAAGGGCAAACTGGACGTACCGTTTTGGCAACCGGCACTGCAGCAACGGAATATCATAAATTTGAATTGGTGTTCCTTCCTGGAAGTAACCCATCCGCTAGCTTTTACTTTGATGGTAAACTCATTCGTGACAACATCCAACCTACTGCATCAAAACAAAATATGATCGTATGGGGAAATGGCTCATCAAATACGGATGGTGTCGCCGCCTATCGGGATATTAAGTTTGAAATTCAAGGCGACGTTATCTTCAGAGGCCCAGACCGTATACCATCCATTGTAGCAAGTAGCGTAACACCAGGAGTAGTTACCGCATTTGCAGAGAAACGTGTGGGCGGTGGCGACCCCGGTGCTCTGAGTAATACCAATGACATAATCACTCGTACCTCACGAGATGGCGGGATAACCTGGGATGCCGAGCTTAACCTCACTGAGCAAATCAATGTCAGTGATGAGTTTGATTTCTCCGATCCTCGGCCTATCTATGATCCTTCCTCCAATACGGTTCTTGTTTCTTATGCTCGATGGCCGACCGATGCCGCTCAAAACGGAGATCGAATAAAACCATGGATGCCAAACGGTATTTTTTACAGCGTCTATGATGTGGCGTCTGGGAATTGGCAAGCGCCTATCGATGTTACCGATCAGGTGAAAGAACGCAGTTTCCAAATCGCTGGTTGGGGTGGTTCAGAGCTGTATCGCCGAAATACCAGCCTAAATAGCCAGCAAGACTGGCAGTCACACGCTAAGATCCGAATTGTTGATGGTGCTGCGAACCAGATACAAGTTGCCGATGGTGGCCGAAAATATGTTGTCACACTGAGTATTGATGAATCAGGCAGTCTGGTCGCTAATCTAAACGGTGTTAGTGCTCCGATTATCCTGCAATCTGAACGCGCGAAGGTACACTCTTTCCATGACTACGAACTTCAATATTCGGCGTTAAACCGCACCACAACGTTATTCGTTGATGGTCAGCCAATCACCACTTGGGCTGGCGAAGTATCGCAGGAGAACAACATTCAGTTTGGTAATACGGATGCCCAAATTGATGGCAGACTGCATGTGCAAAATATTGCTCTCACACAACAAGGTCAAAACCTCGTGGAGTTTGATGCTTTTTATTTGGCACAGCAAACCCCTGAAGTAGAGAAAGACCTTGAAAAGCTTGGTTGGACAAAAATTAAAACTGGCAACACCATGAGTTTGTATGGGAATGCCAGCGTCAATCCGGGACCGGGTCATGGTATCACTCTTGCTCGACAACAAAATATCAGTGGTAGCCAAAACGGTCGCTTGATCTATCCTGCGATTGTGCTTGATCGTTTCTTCCTCAACGTCATGTCTATTTACAGTGACGATGGCGGTTCAAACTGGCAAACTGGTTCAACACTCCCTATCCCCTTTCGCTGGAAGAGTTCTAGCATCCTAGAAACTCTCGAACCTAGTGAGTCTGATATGGTGGAACTCCAAAACGGTGATTTACTGCTCACTGCACGCCTTGATTTTAACCAGACCGTCAATGGTGTGAACTATGGCCCACGTCAGCAATTCTTGAGTAAAGATGGTGGGATCACGTGGAGCATGCTAGAGGGCAACAACGCCAGCGTCTTCAACAATATCAGTACCGGCACTGTTGATGCCTCTATTACTCGGTTCGAGCAACGTGACGGTAGCCATTTCTTACTCTTTACCAACCCACAAGGAAATCCGGCAGGAACCAATGGCAGGCAGAATCTAGGTTTATGGTTTAGCTTCGATGAAGGGGTGACATGGCAAGGACCAATTCAACTTGTTAATGGTGCATCGGCATATTCTGATATTTATCAATTGGACTCGGAAAACGCGATTGTCATTGTTGAAACGGATAATTCAAATATGCGAATTCTTCGTCTGCCTATCACATTGCTAAAACAGAAGCTGAGCTTATCGCAAAAACTAAGAGCAGCTTAAACGTGTTAAAGCTGATAGCACATCAAATGATGCTATCAGCTTATTTCTCGTCAACCGTTTCAAACCAGAACTCACATTTACAAACGCAATACTTATCTCTGGTAGAAATTTGCATGCCACACCACGTAATTATTGTCCAATAAGCTATATGTGGTTTGCATAAGAAGGAAGTGATGATTGTGGAGCCCGACCACAATATCCCGTTAGCCGGCCGCTTTTTTTCATGATCTGAACACAACATCTCGTCGTGTTAAAATCCCGCAAAAGCAGAGCAAGTTGCTCTCATTGTCGAGAGCCTCACTACGACTCATCTCGTACAGATCGACATTCTGTCGAAATACAGCTCCAAAACAAATAACGAATCACGGAACCATTGTGTTTATCGCCAGTTTTTCTATCAGAATAATGGCCTAGAGTCCTTTAGATCTCGAACTCGACTCCAACCAAGTAAACCGTTGGTGTTACCAACTCGATGCAGGTACACTACGCGGCTCTGAGCAAGCAAACGCGGCAAACACTGCTGCAAGTTCAAGTCGCAAGACGATAATCCTTAATCATCCTTTTATCCTGTTTTGAGCACAACCCGATGAACCGTAAAAAGAAAATTAATCAGACATTACAAAAACGCCTTAAAAAGCAACATGCGAAATTGCACCCGAGCAACAAGCCTCGTTATATTTCTAAAGCAGAGCGCGCTAAGCTTGCCGAAGAACAAACCAATGCAGACACTGCTATCAGCGACCAACCTTCCGCATAGAAATTGCGCATTACAGTAATAGATTGTGCTCAATCGGATGAAATTGACTGGCCACATCGATTAAATGTTGCGCGGTGAGTTTCGGCACACCATACACTTCCACTTTAACCTGAAACCGTTGCTGAATTCTGGTCACCAAAGGCTCAAAATCACCATCCCCAGAGACGAGCACCACGGTGTTCACTTCTTGAGCTAATTCATAACCATCAAGAGCAATACCGACATCCCAGTCTCCTTTTGCACTACCATCACTGCGTTGGATAAAAGGTTTCAGCATCACCTCAAAGCCAATCCCTCGTAAAATATGATGAAATTGCCTCTGCTGCGGATCTTTGCTGACAATCGCATAGGCATTGGCTTTGACTACCGCACGACCTTGCGTCGCTTGCGACCAGAACTGATTATAATCAAAGTGCCGCCCATAGCATTCTCGGCACGTGTAATACACGTTTTGTACATCAACCTAGAATGGGTCAATTTTTTCCATTGATTCCTACTTAAGTAAGTGTTGCTTCAAGAACAAAGATTGAACGCATTGTACTCTATTAATGCTTGTTACGGGACTTGCCGAGCGGACAACTCGAGTTTGTCCGAACTCATTAATAAAATATCAGTGATCTGCCTTATCGCCTGCAGGATTTTCGAGGTGTTGGTGTTATGGCTGACAAGTGATATAGGTTTCGAACCTCCATCCCACAGAAGCAACGACTTAATTTTATACCCAGACAACTTGGAGTTGCAGGTAAGCGGTAAGTGAGTGAGTCCTCATTAGCATAGGCAAACACTATGATTGGAGTGAACGAACGTAACCATACCAAGATACTCACTACCAAGGAATCGTCACGAAACTCTACATAAAACTGGCAAACCTTGGAGATGACAGCTGATGAGGGTTTTGAGTTCTCACTCAAGATAACTGGCTACATGATTCTACCAGAAGCTTAATCCCGTACTGCGGCCTCAACAACGGGGTACGCAGTAGTTAGATTTTCATACTACTATTTTTATTACTTAGCGATCAGTTAGTAAAAACTCCGATGAATAGCCGAAAGCGAAATGACTCATTTCTTGAATTATTTTTAACCGTACCCATCCCACTTTGTTTAGTTTCTGACAGTGGAGCGATCTTAAAAATCAACAATCGGTTCATTGATGTTTTTGGCTATGACCTACAAGATATTCCAACCTTAAAGGAATGGTGGGTTCTTGCATACCCAGAACCAAGTTACAGGGAATGGGTACTGGCATCATGGGAAGAAGCATTTAAATCAACAGTGCAAGAGTGTCGCGATATTACACCAAAAGAGTATTTCGTTTGTTGTAAAAATGGCGACATCGTTGAGATGGAAATATCTGGTGCAAAACTTAATGATGGATTTTTGGCAACCTTTATTGATGTCACCAAACGTAACTCTGTACAGAGAGAGTTTAATCGAATGGCCATGGTGGATAACTTAACTAACCTTCCTAATCGACGATATATTTCCAGCCTTTTAGACCAGTTTCTCCTCAAATTGAAACAGGATCATGCCTTTGCGGCATATATGGTTATTGATTTAGATAATTTCAAACAAATTAATGATATATACGGACACTATGCGGGAGACATCCTGCTTATAGAAGTGGCAAAACGCATTCAGGAAGCGATTAAGCGGTCAGATATTGTTGCTCGTTTTGGTGGCGACGAATTCATTATCTTGCTAGACAGCTTTGGTCCATTGCAATCGATAGCAATATCAGAATCCCTTAGGATCGCTGAGAATGTGCTTAAGCTACTTGCTCAAAAGTATCGTTTAATTGTTTTAGATGGGATTATTGAACATGAGTGCTCGGCTAGCATTGGTATTAGAATAATCACCCCAGACGATGAGAATATGCATCTAGTATTTGAACATGCTGATAAGGCTATGTACCAAGCCAAAAAAGCCGGCAAAAATAGACTGTATCTCTACCCCCATAATCTGCCGTTATCGACGGACGACTAAAGACCCCAGAAATAGAGAATATATTTGCCGTCCAGTTTCATTTCTAGCTCCAATCCAATTATTTTTTCGACAAACCCCCTCTTGGCATTGGCTTTGGCCAAACCAGCGCGAGAGGCGCATTCTGTGTTTGGCAAATAGGAGATATATTCGGTCACTGATCCCCTTTAAAAATCGGCAGACGAGTAATAGAAAAGCCACCGATGTCGGTTGACCAAACGCCATGCAAGCACTGTCACATCTAAGCCATATAAAAGTTGTCCTTGCTGATCGATACCGTGCAAGATAGACAATGCACGTTGTTTATCGATCGATGGGTAGCAGGACATCGTATCCGTATCATGCACATCCACCAGCAAAATTCGCGCTTGGTGATCCGCCGTTTTTAATGCGCGCATCTCGTTACAACAGAGCGGACATTGTCCATCAAAAAAGATCACCAGATCTGGCTTATCCATGGCTATTGACCTCAGATTCATCATTGTAATCTGTTACGCGCACTCTCTTTTCGAGGATCAATCCCATTACCGCAACCGCAGCGCGTGATCGCTCAATCCCTTTGACCGTATAAACGCTCATTAACCCCATCATCGGTATTGAGAGTGGAACTTGAGTAAGACAATTGGCCTGTACTGGTTTACCAACGATTTACGAGTGAACGATAACCCGCTACTTGAGCAAGCCTCGCAGCAAGTGGATCGCTTGATCTGTTTGTACTGTTATCCCTCGATTACGCCATTTTTGGCGCGCTACGCCCAGCAAACCCAATGGGGCGAAGACCAAAAAAAGGTTTCTCAACCAAACCTTGGCTGACTTAGATCATTCGCTCAGTACGCTAGGCCAAAAGCTTTGGGTGACGCCACTTTTGCCCTATCAAGCGCTGCGCCATCTACTGACTCAAGTCGAGATTACGGATATTTATGTGGATGCAATGGCGGGCTCAGATGAGCGCCAAGCTATCGCGCGCATTCATCAGGACTTTTCTTCTGTGCACATCCATCAGCAAGCTCTGCACAGCTTATTGAGTGAGCCGCAGTTGCCGTTTGCACTTGGGGCGCTACCGAGCACCTTTACCCAATTTCGTAAGCAAGTAGAAACGATCTCCCTCTCTGCGCCGATGGGCTATCCGCATGTTTTGCCACCCATTGAGCAAGGCTGGCAGTTGCCTTTGATGGACATTGGTACCGAGCCGAATCACAGCGCCTTTGTCGGTGGTGAGCAAGCAGGGCTGACGCATTGCCAAAACTATTTCTCCTCCATGCTCCCCAGTCGCTATAAAGAGACGCGCAATGGGTTAGACGGCATGGATTATTCCACTAAGTTTTCGCCTTGGCTCGCGCTCGGCGCGGTTTCGCCAAAAACCATTTATGCCATGTTGCAGCGTTATGAAGCTGTACATGGCGCGAACGATTCCACCTACTGGATTTTCTTTGAGTTACTGTGGCGTGAGTATTTTTACTGGTACGCGCGGCGCTATGGCGCAAAACTGTTTCGCTTCTCTGGGATTGGCGAGTAAAAAACCGCTCACCAGTTTCTATGCGCAGCGCGGTTTACAGTGGAAGCACGGAGAAACGCCTTTCCCCATTGTGAATGCCTGTATGCGGCAACTGAATCAAACGGGTTACATGTCCAACCGTGGTCGACAGTTAGTCGCCAGCTGCCTAGTCCACGAACTAGGCTTAGATTGGCGCTATGGCGCCGCTTATTTTGAAACTCAGTTGATGGATTACGATGTCGGATCCAACTGGGGCAACTGGCAATATTTGGCGGGAATCGGAGCCGACCCACGCGGCTCGCGGCAATTCAACCTCGCAAAACAGGCGCACACTTACGATCCAAAGGGCGAGTTCGTTGCCAAATGGTGCGGAACGGCTTGTGACAAGCTAAATGCTCTCGAAAATTTGGCGCTCGACAGTGTCGATATGGTTGACTGGCCAATCGCCGCCAGCGCGTCTCATCTTATCCATCATCCTCAAAATAAGGAAAGCTCATCATGAATATCGTGATCATCGGTGGCAGCGGCGGTATTGGTTTGGCGATGGTGCAAGAAGCGCTGAACCGTTTTAGTGAGGCCAACGTGCATGCGACTTACCATAGTACTACGCCGACGTGGCAGCACCCGCGGCTGACTTGGCACGCACTCGATGCCACCCAAGAAGCGCAAGTACAAGCCCTGAGTGAGCAATTTAGCCAAGTCGATTGGCTTATCAACTGTGTCGGCGTACTGCATACAGCAAGTAAAGGACCAGAAAAGAACCTCAATGCCTTAGATGCGGATTTTTTCCTCTACAACCTGACCCACAATGCCTTGCCTAGCCTACTGCTTGCCAAGCATTTCACCGCCAAACTGAAGCAGAGTGAGGCGGGCAAGTTTGCCACGCTTTCCGCCAAGGTCGGCAGTATTAGTGATAACCAACTCGGCGGTTGGTACAGCTATCGTGCCTCGAAAGCGGCGCTCAATATGCTACTGAAAACGTTAGCGATTGAATGGCAACGCTCACTGAAAAAAGGGGTGGTGTTGGCACTGCATCCCGGCACGACCGACACCAAACTCTCAGCGCCGTTTCACAGCAATGTCGCCCCAGAGAAACTGTTCAGCCCCGCCCGTGTTGCGCACGATTTGATTGGTTTGATTGCAGCGGCAACGCCTGAACAAAGCGGCGGATTTTATGCCTACGATGGTCAGGCGCTGCCTTGGTAAAGCGTAGGGATTAGCTAAAGGTGGATAGATTAGCTAAAGGTGGATAGATACAGCGCCTCAACCTTATCGCGCGCCCATTGAGTTTTACGCAAAAACTTGAGCGACGATTTAATCGATGGGTCATTTGCAAAGCAGTTGATGTTGATACGCTGATGTAACCCACTCCAGCCATAATGCTCCACCAAGCGAGTGACGATTTTTTCTAGGCTTAGGCCGTGCAGCGGGTTATTAACTTGTTGGTTCATTAGAGGGTTCTCTGTGAAAATCTGCCTTTCATCAGGCAGAAAATGGGATTAGGCGATGAAGCTGCGCCCACCCTTGGTAACGTGAAGCTGCCAATCTTACTTCAGTATCCCCAGCGCTTTCAATTTACGATCGATGGTATTTCGGCTCAATCCTAGTTTGGCTGATTCAGCCCTACGTTACTTGGTAGGATTTGAGTGTTCTACCTTCTCTCGGTTTCTTCTAGAAGCGTGGAGTGAACGAACATAGCCAACACTGCAGCTTCAACTAGGAAAGAATAGAACGACAGATATCACACTTAATTGTGTGTGGTACAAATCTATAGTGAGTGAATTATTTTTGCTATTTCAGTAAAACTCCACATCCCTTAATTTTAGCTCATCAGTTAAATACTTCATGAGCAAATAAATGATCACAGAACTCACCAACGTCAATTTAATTAAAGGCAATCTCCAAGCGAACAATAAAAAAGAAGTTTTTGCAGAGCTGGCACAAATGCTATTTGAAAATAACCGAGTCAGTAGCAAAGAGGCTTTTTTAACCGATATCGAAGCGCGTGAGGCATTAAGTATCACATCAATGGATGGCATCGCTTATCCACATGCCAAAAGTAAGGCGGTGATTGAACCCGCGATTGCCGTAGGTGTCAAGCGTGAAGGCATTGATTATGCTGATGAAGAAGGTATCCAACCCACTCTATTTTTTATGATTGCCTCACCTGATAACGGTGCTGATCATCATATTTATGTTCTTCAAGAATTATTCGGAAAATTTAGTGAAGATTTTATTGAAGATATTCATAACACAAAAAATGAACATCAAATTCTTAATGTTTTAATTCAAGCATAAGGCGTGAAATTATGAGTACCCTAACCGCTCAAGCTACCAATAATAGTAGCGATTATAAAAAACTCCTCAGTACCATGAAAGGTCACCTTTTATTTGGTACATCTCATATGCTGCCATTTATTGTTGCTGGCGGTGTATTATTGGCACTTGCTGTGATGGCTTCCGGTAAAGGTGCCGTTCCTGCAGATGGCTTCCTAGCGGATATTTCCAATATCGGTATTAAAGGCCTGGTGCTGTTCCCTATTATTTTGGGTGGTTTCATCGGTTATTCCATTGCAGACAAACCAGCTCTTGCGCCAGCCATGATCTCTTCTGGCATCATGGCGGACATGGGCGGCGGCTTCCTTGGTTGTATTGTTGCGGGCTTCATTGCCGGTGGCGTGGTATTCCAACTTAAGAAAATCCCGCTTTCTGCCAACATGACGGCGCTCGGCGCGTATTTTATCTACCCTCTACTCGGTACGCTTATCTCTGCAGGCATCGTTCTATGGGGTATCGGTGAACCAATCAAGCTGTTCATGGCTTCGATGAATGAGTTCCTCGCTTCAATGGCGGGCGCATCTAAAGTGGTATTAGGTACAATTCTTGGCGGTATGACGGCATTCGATATGGGTGGCCCAATCAACAAAGTGGCCACGCTATTTGCTCAAACTCAAGTGGATACTCAACCATGGTTGATGGGTGGTGTCGGTATCGCAATCTGTACACCGCCTCTCGGTATGGCACTAGCCACGTTCCTGTTCAAGAAAAAATTCACCAAACAAGAACAAGAAGCGGGTAAAGCAGCAGCAATCATGGGTTCTATCGGCATCTCTGAAGGCGCTATCCCGTTTGCAGCCAACGACCCAATGCGCGTTCTGCCTTCGATTGTGGCGGGTGGTATTGTCGGTTGTGTGTTCGGCTTCCTAACCGACGTTCTATTACACGCACCATGGGGCGGCCTAATCACAGCGCCTGTATCAAGCAACATCCCAATGTACGTGGTGGGTATCGCACTAGGCTCACTAACAACCGCAGTGATCGTTGGCTTCTGGAAACCAGTTGCTGAAGAAGAAGCAGAAGACAACATCGCAGAAGCAGCACCAACGCAAGCTCAAGCGGCTCCAGCAGCAGGCGAAGGCGAGTACGACATCGTCGCAGTCACCTGTTGCCCATCTGGCGTAGCTCATACCTTTATGGCCGCCAAAGCGCTCGAAAAAGCAGGCGCTGTAGCAGGAATCAAGATCAAGGTAGAAACACAAGGCCAAAATGGCATTAAAAACCGCATCACTGACCTAGATGTCGCCAATGCGAAACTGGTTATCCTCGCTCACGACATCCAAGTGAAAGATGCACACCGTTTTGCCAACGCGAAAGTCATCGAATGCTCTACCAAAGAAGCGATGAAAAAAGCCGCCCAACTTATCCAAGCTTAACCCTTAAGCTCCTCCCCCCCCAGAGCCCTTTCCCCTAAAGGGCTCTTTTTATAAAAACGATGACTCCTAATTTTTATTTAAAATCCAAAGCGTAATCAAAGAAGTGACCATCAACGGTAAACCACTGGATGTGTACAATACCTTCCAGCACAGCGAATTCAAAGCAGGCGGTGAACTGCACTTCGTAATGACGGCCAACAAATCTGAGGCAATGCGGGCCAACTTTGGGCAAATAAAAAATATGGGGAACGTCATGGTTCCCCCATTTTTATTACGCAATAAGAAAAACGCTATAACATTTATTCATATTGATCACTGACTAATGAATCCCCAACGAATCCATTTACCTCTAGCACCTACTTGGTCATCTTCACCAAAATCGAAGCATTCACAATGGCATCCTTGGTAGTCACATCCAACACCTTGATATGTTTAAAACGTTCGGGCTCTTTGATCGCCACATCGTGAGCGAAAATCACCAGCTTGGCTCGTTGCACATCTTTGGCCGTGATTCGATTGATGATGCCGTTGGCGCCTTGTGTTTCTACTTTGATTTTCACTCCCGCCAGACAGGCAGCTTTTTCGAGTGATTTGGCGGCTAAAAAAGTATGTGCAACGCCCGATGGGCAAGAAGTGACTGCCAAAATATCCGCTTGCCCCTCTCCAACCACCGAGGTAAACGCAAGTGAATCCACGAGTTCATTTTCCTGTTCTTTGACCGTTTTCTTGAGTGCAATCACAATGAATGCCGTGGTCAATGCCCCCGCAATCGTACCAAGAATATATCCTAGCTTGCCATCCACAACTGGCAGCACAATCCAGCCGCCCCAAGGGGCGTGATTGAGCACTTGAAAGAGAAAACCAATCACATTGCCAACAATACCACCCGCAATGATCGCAGGCAGCACGCGTGCGGGATCCGCCGCGGCAAAAGGAATCGCCCCTTCGCTGATGCCAATCATGCCCATAATGCCCGCCGCTTTTCCGGCTTCACGTTCATCCCGTTTGAATTTACTTGGTGACAGTAAGGTCGCAAGCGCCATTCCCAGTGGTGGGGTACAAATCGCAATCCCCACCCCACCCATTAACCAAGGTTGGGTGTTGACTTGAGTTTGGGCAAACAGCGTAGCGACTTTATTGATTGGCCCCCCCATGTCAAAAGCGGTCATCGCCCCTAACACCGCACCGAGCACTACTTTGCCGGAATCGGCCATCGAGGCCAAAAATTGATTGAGCCACAGCATACTGCTGGCAATGGGTGAGCCGATTAACCACATCACGGCACCACAGGTCACAAACGTACCCACTAATGGATAAATGAAAATAGAGCCTAGTGAACTCATGCTATCGGGAAGGGTGATTTTTTTCAGTTGGCGAACCACAAAGCCGGCGAAAAATCCCACGATGATCGCGCCAATAAAGCCGGTTTGATATTGGTTGATAGCAATCCAAGTACCGATCATGCCGGGGGCTAAACCGGGTTTATCGGCCATCGAGTAGGCGATATACCCTCCTAGCACCACTGTAAACAAGGTTAACCCAGCAATACCCATCTGCGCGATATCCGCCAACACGCCCTTTTCTGGCACCGCACCGTGACCAGAAATCATCACCGACAGGGAGAGCAACACCCCACCTGCTACGATAAAGGGCATCATATGAGAAGTGCCAAACAGCAGATGTTCTTTCACACGCGCCAACCTTTGTGCCATTGGGTTCATAGGTTGGTAATCGGCATAATCAATGGCCTGGCCAGCACTCGATTGGGCATGGTATGGGCTAATAAAAAGGGCTCGTGCCTGATCAACGTTTTCTGCCGCTTTGAGCTGCTCAACAAACCCATCTTCAATCAATTTACTGGAGATTTGTGCCAACACTTCAATATGATGATGATCTTCGCCATCCGGTGATGCCAGCATAAAAAACACATCGGAAAGCTGGCCATCCTCTGCACCATAATCAATCCCTTGGCGACTGATCCCCACCACCACAGCAGGCAATGCCACTGCGGCACTTTTAGCGTGAGGAATTGCAATACCCTCTTCAAAGCCTGTATTTCCGATCTCTTCTCTTCGCCAAATATCGCTTAAAAATTGCTGCTTATCAGTTAATTTCCCTGCGTTATCGAGCAATTCAACCAACTCAATCAGAACGTCTTCTTTGTTGTTGGCTTTCAGATCTAAACAGATGATTTCAGGTTCGATCAGATGGGTAATATCCACGGTTGTTTACCTTGCTGTTGTTGGAATAAGCATTGTCATCCCGATGCTCCTCGCGCACGCGCGTGGCTAGAGTAACGAGCAACACACTTTCAAGACACAGGACAAAAGATGCAATAACTGGATTAATGTAACATTCGATTTGAACTGTGAACTAGGTCTGCGCCGAAAACAGGGTATTTGCCAAACGCTATGCTACTATCGCCGCAAAAATAAGAATGAGGAATTTCCATGAAAATTGTCGCGGTCACCGCCTGCCCAACAGGCATCGCACATACTTACATGGCGGCCGATGCACTGACCAAAGCTGCACCAAAGTACAATGTGCAGATCAAAGTGGAAACTCAAGGCGCAATGGGTATCGAGAATCTTCTGACGCCTTATGATGTCGCTCACGCCGATAAAGTGCTGATCGTTTCCGATATCAATATCGAGCAACCCGCACGTTTTGAAGGAATGAAGGTAGTCAAACTCTCTATCGAAGAAGTACTACTCAACGTTGATAAAGTCTTTCTCGTCCACTGCCGCTGATCTTTAGCATGATGCATGAATTCCAAGTCACTTTCTTGGTGAGTGATGTCAATGCAAGCGCCCATGTTGCCCTACCACTTTCTCGTGTCGCACGTAAGTTCAAAAGCACCCTACACATCATCAACATCACCAGAAACCGCAGTGCCGAGCTCACCAAATCCCTCGCGGTGTTACAAGTCGGGCTTCAGGATGGGGATTTATGCCAAATCACCGCGATAGGTATGGATGCAGAGCTCGCCTGTTTCGTAATTAAAGACATGCTCTCCGCGCACTACACTGTGGTCGGATCCAAAATCAACTATGAATTTTCTAGCCATCTCGCTGAGCGTCTACCACAAATTTGCCCACCGGCCGAAGTCAAATGGCACTATGCCAAAGCACACACCGAGCTCACCAAATTTGAGTGCTTGAAAGGCTTAGCTCAGCTGATTTATCCCAGCTCTCCCGATGAGTTAATTTTAGCTTTTATCAAACGCGAAGAGCGATCTTCCACCTGCGTCGCCCCCGGTATTGCGATTCCCCATGTGATGTTTCCAGACATTGAGCACATTGCGGTTGCCGTGATTAAAAATGACGATGCGATGGATTGGGCATCTCAAATGGGCGAGGTACATTTAGCGATTGCTTTGGTCATGCCGAGTAAACCTAATCGTGATCAGATCATCACTGCGACCAATTTAACGCGTAATTTACTGTGTGATCAGATGGTTGAGCGCCTACTGCTGACACGCAGCGGCGTTGATTTACAAGCGCTACTGATGTACGCCATGTCACGCCTGTTAAATTGAGGCGCGATAATCCGTCGGTGTGCGACCAGTACGATTTTTGAAAACGCGGCAGAAGTAATTCACATCTTTAAACCCACAACGCAGCGCCACTTCATTGAGCTTAAAATTATATTTCTTGAGCATAAACTTGGCGCGATCCACCCTTACCCAAGTGATGTAATCGGCCAAAGTCATATGTCCTTGCTGGCGGAACAGCCGCGATAAATGGTTGGCAGAGATACTAAAGCGCGATGCAATACTCTCACGAGTGATCGGACGGTGAAAATTCTCTTGGATATAGATACAGATCCCTTGGTAGAGATCCTGCACTCGGTTTTGTGGCTGCTCAGTAGGTGCATTCAACATAGTCTGGGTGTATTGCAATAGAGCTTGCAGCAACAGCTCATCCATCGGTTTTTTATGATTCTCACGCGCCAATGAACTAAGCGCTTCTAAAATATTATCGATGGCAAAGCCTGAGCGCGTTTGGATACTGTGTTTTTGGATATCGTAAAAGTTGGCTTCGCCTTTGCGTTTACTCACCAAACTGAGTCCCAACTGGCGGCGACCAAACAACATGCTCAACACTGAGCAATCGGTATCCCAATTCGGCTTATTCCAACAGTTAGCGGGAATAAAAAATCGCATCTCCCGCTTTTGGCGACAATTTTTGGTGATTTTACGATCGTGACTTTCCATTTCATTAATATATTCGCCACCCAAAACTAATTCTAACCGTGGAAAATTCACCTGATAACTGAATTCAGGTGGTGTATGAAAATCCCCCGCAAACCAAATATGATGAAATGATTCACGCTCATTGATTACCGACGAAATCAAATCATCAAATATCATATCTAAACTCTCGCTTCATCACGGTACTGTTAATAACGTCAGGTATACCTCGAATGATATCGAGTCTCCATGAACAACATCACAATCAGCCAGGAATGATACAATAATCCAGCTTTAGCACCAATTCTCTAGCACCATTTCCTATGTTGAATAATAACAAACATAATACAAATAAATGAATTATAATAATTTTACTCATAAATGATTGATTTCAAGCGAGCCAAACACCCACACAGAGACTAAGAGATCTAAATCACACTCAAACAACACTGTTACAATCTTCCAGTGAATGTTCTATTTCTTCACTAATCAGAACAACAAAAAAATTAAAGAATGCCTCTGATATAAAAATAAAATGTACAGAGGTCTCCATGATCAACCAATTAATTAATGCCGATTTAATTCAGCTTGATCTGCAAGCGAATTCCAAACAAGCCGTATTTGAAGAACTGATAAATATCCTGCATGACCAAGGGAAAATTTCAGATAAAGCGGCTTTCTTACACGATATTCAAGCACGTGAAGAATTAGGTAATACCGGATTTGAAGATGGTGTGGCTATTCCTCATGCCAAAAGTACGGCCGTGACTCAACCAGCCGTCGTGATTGGTGTCAGCCGACAAGGTATCGACTATGGCGCAGAAGATGGTTTGCCATCCAAACTCTTTTTCATGATCGCCTCCCCTGATGGCGGTGATAACCACCATATTGAAGTCTTGGCAGAACTCTCTTCCAAACTGATTGAAGAAGGTTTTATCGAGGCCTTTCTCAACACCAAAAACCCAGAACAAGCACTGGCGCTATTGCTGAAAAAATCCACCTCTTCACCAGTGGCAAACCCAGCAAAAAGCAAAGGGCTGATTATCGGTGTTACTGGTTGTCCGGCGGGTATTGCCCACACTTACCTTGCAGCAGAAGCACTGGAAAAAGGAGCAGCCGCTTTGGGTTATCAGATCAAAGTGGAAACCAACGGCTCGATTGGGGTAAAAAACAGCCCAAGCAAAGAAGACATTGAACGCGCTGAAGCCATTGTGGTGGCGTGTGACAAGCAAGTCGACATGGCTCGTTTTGCCGGAAAACGCCTCATCAAAACAAATGTGAAAGCACCAATTCGTGAATGCACAAAAGCTGATTAAAGAAACGTTAAGTGCGCCAAGTTACCGAGTAGAAAGTACGCAAACACAGTCCGTGGCCAACAAGGCCTCACAAGCCCGCTCTGATTTGTATCGCTTTTTGATGAATGGCGTTTCACACATGATCCCATTTGTGGTGACAGGTGGACTTTTGATTGCACTGGCACTAGCGGTAGGTGGTGAGCCTACTGAAGCGGGCATGGCGATTCCGGCAGGCAGCATGTGGAACCAAATCCTCGAAGTCGGTGTTGTGGCCTTTACCTTGATGATCCCCATACTGGCTGGTTACATCGCCTACGCAATAGCCGATCGTCCTGCGCTCACTCCGGGCTTGATTGGTGGATGGATTGCCAACAACGGCTCTTTTTATGGTGCTGACGCAGGTACGGGGTTTATTGGTGCCATTATCGCAGGCTTGCTTGTTGGTTACTTCGTTAAGTGGCTCACCTCAATCAACTACCACAAGTTCATTCAGCCACTCGTTCCGATCATGATCGCACCAATCACCGCATCGCTATTTATTGCTGGCTTGTTCATTTTCGTTATTGGTGCGCCCATTGCGAGCTTGATGGATAGCCTCACGGCCCTATTGACGAGCATGAGCTCAGGCAACGTCATTCTGCTCGGCATCGTACTCGGTGGTATGGCGGGTTTTGACATGGGCGGCCCCTTTAACAAAGTCGCGTTCTTGTTCTCTGTCGGCATGATTGCCAGTGGCCAAACCCAATTTATGGGTGCCATGGCCTGTGCAATTCCCGTTGCACCGCTCGGTATGGCACTAGCGACAGCGATGGGTCGTAAGCTCGAACTGTTTGAGTCTTCTGAGCTTGAAGCCGGTAAAGCCGCAGGGGCGATGGGCTTAGTCGGTATCTCTGAAGGCGCGATTCCTTTTGCGGCGCAAGATCCTATGTCGGTCATTCCGGCCAACGTGTTGGGCTCGATGGTTGCCGCTGTCATGGCATTCTCTTTTGGCATCACCAATAGCGTGGCGCATGGCGGCCCCGTGGTTGCTCTGTTAGGTGCAATGAACTACCCACTGCTTGCCCTACTTTGTATGGCTGCCGGTGCAGCTGTCACGGCCATCACGTGTGTGACGCTCAAAAAGATCCGTTCGCAAAAGTTTGAAGCCGCCGCGGCTTAATTCTCCCTTCCTCGTTATGGCTTGAGGATTCACTCAAGCCATCTTTCTAACGGTGACCATAATGACTCAGATTCAAACTCAGGATGCTGCCCAATCAGAGGCGGTGTTCTTCCCGATGATCAATCCAATTCAAAACTACGCATGGGGCAGTAAAACGGCTTTGCATCAGCTATTTGCAATCGAAAACTCAAATCAGGAGCCGCAAGCCGAACTTTGGATGGGTGCACACCCTAACGGCTGTTCATACCTAGTTATCAACGGTCAAAACGTTAAGCTTTCTGCCTTTATCGCGCAAAATCCAAGCCTAATGTTGGGTGAACATACTGCACGACAGTTCGGTGAGCTTCCTTATCTGTTTAAAATTTTAGCTGCAGAAAATGCACTCTCCATTCAGGTCCATCCGAACAAACAGCAAGCGGAACGAGGCTTTGCCCGAGAGGAACAATTAGGCATTGCGCTCACAGCGGCTCATCGAAATTACAAAGACCCGAATCACAAACCCGAGTTGGTTTATGCCCTCACCGAATACCAAGCCATGAATGGCTTTCGTACCAATCAGGAAATCCTTAGCTACTTTATTGAATTAGCGATAGATGAGCTGCAACCTCTGGTAAAGGCATTCCAAGCAAACCCGACAGCGCAAGGCCTGAGCCACTTTTTCTCGGGGCTCCTGTCATTAAAGGGAGAAGCCAAAAACCGAGCACTTGAAACATTCATGATCCAAGCAAAAACAGAATAGATCTGCCTCTTTTCCAAACTGATCGTCGAATTAGAAAAGCAGTATCCCAACGATATCGGTTTGTTCGCCCCTCTGATGCTCAATGTAATTACCTTACAGCCGGGCGAAGCCATGTTTTTAGATGCAGAAACGCCGCACGCGTATTTGCACGGAACGGGCCTTGAGATTATGGCCAACTCAGACAATGTGTTGCGCGCCGGCCTGACCCCCAAATACATGGATATTGAAGAGTTGGTGGCGTGTACTCAGTTCAAACATAAGCCCTTTGAGCAATTACGCCTTCAGCCCGAGATGATTGAGGGAAGTGAACAATATCCAATCCCAGTTGCCGATTTTAAATTTGCCATCATCCCGCCAGCGGTTCAGCAAGCAATATGCGTTCGGAGTGCGGAAATTGTGCTGCCTCTCGATTCTTCGATGATGTTGCAACATGCAAATGGCGAGCAATGCCTTGTAGCAAAAGGACAGTCCGTCTTTATCCCTGCTTATGCAGAGCAGTACACTATTACGTGTGATGGCCGAGTGGCAAGAGCGTTTAGCGCCTAGTGTTAACGAATAGGCCAATTTCGTGCATTCCCAAGATCTGACTGCTTGATTTTTGGGGAACTGAAATTGGCCGAATTAACCAGTAGATCAACCTACGGAGCGAGTATTTAACCCCACTAACCTTCAGAGATGGTATACCCAGGAACTTTAAACCAGCGACGGCACATATCGAGAAAATAACCGTACAGCACGCCCATACCACAAGACACTAATGCGTTAGTCGCTACCGCTGTGACAATTTGATCGGTCGAGGCGCCTACAGTAAATAGAATTGCCGCATAAACTGGGGATTGAAAGAGAACGTAAGCGACAAGGTCGGAAAGGGTTTTTTCATCCAACCCGTTGGGGAAATTTTGCGCCCTTGGCGCAGGATATAATCTCTAAACACACCATACGGCCAAGCAATCGCGATATTAACGGGAATAGAAAGGGTTCGAGACGCTAATGATTGCTGAAACGTCATCCCAGACACAAAAATTTCAATAATCATGCCTGTTACAAAACAAAATATAACCATCGCAAAAGTATCTGCCGCTGCATGACGAATACAGAATGGACCACGTGCTTTCATTTACATCCCCTATAAAATATATCACTACAATTTCACAACCATAGCCAGACATGGAACTGCCATTAATCCTATATGGCAGTTTATGGTGCTATTAAATCATATAAATTTTAGTTTTAGGCTTTGTTTTTGAACGCGACAGGTAAATAAACAACCAGAAAATGAAACCAAAGTAGCATCTATAGCTAGTTTTTGGCTTTTTGAAATAACACATCGGTTAGTGGGTTTAATTTTGGTAATTTAATTACATGTGACAACGCGATGTTATCGCCCAACCACACTGGGTGAATAGAAATAGGATGGGGTTAATCGGAAACTGCCGATAAACATTCGGGATGGTATTGATAGAGGCGCTCATAATGCTGTTCAAGCGTGAAATCCAACTCATGCTCTGCAATCGGTTTAGCAATGATGTCATCAGCACCGGCTGCGATCATGCGATCTCTCGTCTCTTTGAACACATCAGCGGTACAACCAAAAAGTAGGATATTGGACTGTAGCGAAGACAATTGGCGGATTTCTCGTGTAGCTTGAATCCCATCTTTTAACGGCATGTGGTTATCCATTAAAACCAAATCGAATTGACCTTGTTGCAAGGCCACAATAGCCTGTTCGCCATCCGTTACACTTTGGCATTCAAAGCCTTTATTGCGCATGAAAGCCTCTAGAATCATGATGTTGGTGCGGTTATCTTCCACGATCAACACACGTAACCCTGGATATGTTTTGGCTTTCGTTGGTTTAAATTCTTCTTTGATAGGCTCTGTGATGGAGAGCTTCACTTTCACTTCAAAACAGGTGCCGCGCCCCACTTCACTGTGCACGACAACGCTACCATTCATCAATTCAGCAATCTGCTTAACAATCGCTAGCCCTAAACCCGTTCCACCAAAACGGCGGGTCGTATGAGACTCTGCTTGTTCAAAGGGTTGAAAAATACGCCCCAATGCCTCTTGGGCAATCCCGATCCCACTGTCTTGAACTTTAATGGTGAGGTAGTTTCCATCATGGGTTTTCTCTTCCATCAAACCCACTGAAACAAAGCCTTTTTCAGTGAACTTTACGGCATTGCTCAGTAAGTTAAAGACGATTTGTCGTAAACGAGCTTTATCTCCGTAATACCAACGCGTATCACTGATCTCCGAGTGGAGCTGAAATTTGAGTCCCTTTTCATAACAGAGGCTGGAATAAATACTTTTGATACTGCCAATAATAGAGCGCAATGGGAACGGGCTATAATCTAGCTCAAACTTGCCTTGCTCGATTTTTGAATAGTCCAGAATTTCATTAAGAAGCGACATCATGTGTTCACCTGACTCATAAAGGCTGGTTAGATGTTGCCGCTGTTTTTGTGGTGAGTTTCATCTTTGAGTAATATCTAGCGCGGTGCCCGAGAACCCCATTCATCGGTGTACGAATTTCATGCGAAAGCGTTGCTAAAAAAGCACTTTTGGCTTTAGTTGACGCTTGAGCTTTGACTTTCTCAGCTTCTAAGTAAATGGTTTTCTGGTTAAAAGTATCAATGAGATGGCGAATTTCATCTTGGTATTGGTAGCGAATATCAATGATTTCGCCTTCTCCCGATTCACTGACTTTCTTGGCAATCATCACGATCGGGCGGATCCAATAATGGTTGATCAAGAAATACCCTACCATTACGCACAGTAGTAGGATCGGCATCAATCTTTTTTCTATATCGATGATTAAATTGAAAATGATTTCATCAACATGTTGAGTGGCATTGACCACTTCAATCTGCCAGTTAAACTCACCAAAGTTGTGATAACTCACTAACGCATGTTCATAAGTTCGAAAATTATGAGAAACAATATCAACCCCGAAGGCATCTTTAAGATTGACGCCCAAATTGTATTGCTCTGCCGTTGCAGCAACAAATTTAATCAAGCCATCCAGTGATAAATCCACTGTTGCGACACCTGCAAATACGCCATTTCGATAATATGGGGTGGAGACGGTAATCATCTCTACTCGCGTGTAGGCATCAACATACACAGGGGACCAAAAATAAAGCCCTTCAGCCTCATGTTCTGCTGCGAGGTACCAACTCTCTTTGTCATACCCCCCCGCTTGAGGATTGTTCCATGAGATCAATTGATCGATGTGACCATCCACCGCTTTGTTAGAAAAACAAGCTGTCATACCGTAATGCTTCATCGGTAGACAAACTGGGATCCGGCCACAAACCACCACTGATAATGACCCCGCCAACCACGGAGAACAACGAGCGTAACATGCGTTCCTGCTCTTGCTTATCCGTTGCGCTTTTTCCAATGCTGGTGACACTTTGTAGTACACCGATTGAGTTATTCAGCGGCTCACGCACTTGAGTCGCGAGCAACTCCGCTCTCAGGGCAAGATTATTCTTCAACTCCTTACGAAATGGGACTTCAAGTCCCCAATAGCTTAGCGTTCCTACAATCGCGAGGAAGAAAGCCAGATAAATGGTGAGCGCTAGAATACTTTTCTTTTTAAGCGAGGAGCGAATAGCCATAACCAACTGAATTACTTTTTGTTTACAAAATTATAGCGAAATAATTCCTGCCAGTTCGGTTTTCTGCGGTATTTTCCATCGACTTGCGCACTATGTAACACTCTCGCGGATCAAATTGTGACTTTATCCTTCACTGAGCCAACAAGCGGGTGCTCTCACCATGCTTTCAAGATAGAATCCTCACACTGATTTTTTAACCCATTGAACTCATGCAGACCTTACAAGAAATTCTTCAACAGCCCGAATTAGAAGATAAATTGCTCAACCATGCAAAAACGGTTGGTTTTGTCACCTCAATGGCTTGTTGTCCAAACGTATTACCTCCAGAAGAGTGGTTACCCTTCTTATGGGGAGGCGAAGAAACAGCACCGTTTACGGATGCAAGACAGCTTGAGCATTACTTTCAAGAGATCATTAATCTTTGGAATGAAACCCGTCCCCAGTTGTTGGAAAGTCAATGGCAGTGGCCTGCTGGCTACATACTGGATGATGAAGAGATCGTCAATCAAGAGGTTCGTGATTTCTGTGAAGGTATGCTGCAAGGCTGGCAGCTAGCCCGCGACGATTGGGAAGTTCTGATGCCAGAACAGAGCTCTGACAATACTTTGTTAGGTGGTGTACTGCTTTCATTAAGCATGCTCTATGATCCGGAAACTTCCATCGTCACACTTTATGAGCAAGGCTTTACAGGATTAGAACAATTCGCCGAGATTTACCACGCGATTCCAGTCATGTTATGTGGCATCACACAACGTGGCGTCAATTTAGCAGAAGCCCAATAAGCTTAAATCTTCAGATTCATGCCATAAGAAAATGCCCATCTAACGTGATGGGCATTTTGCTCCAAAGTAACTTACGCGTTACCTTTCACTTTCAAATTAAGCTGTTCTGCAAAATCCAACATGCGATTCAATGGGATCAAAGACTTAATTCTTAAAGCCTCATCAACAAAAATCTCATGTTCTTTTCCTCCCTCACGCAGCGCTTGCGCAATCGCTTGCAAGCCATTCATCGCCATCCAAGGACAGTGAGCACAGCTACGACAAGTTGCCCCAGCTCCTGCTGTTGGAGCTTCAATCAGTTCTTTTTCCGGAACCATTTGCTGCATTTTAAAGAAGATGCCTTTATCCGTGGCCACAATCATCTTCTGTTGGGGCAATGTTTTTGCGGCTTTAATCAATTGGCTTGTAGAACCGACCGCATCCGCCAGCTCAACCACACTCGATGGTGACTCAGGGTGTACTAGAATGGCAGCATCGGGGTGGAGTGCTTTCATTTTGCGCAATGCATCAGCAGAAAACTCATCGTGAACCACACATTCGCCTTGCCAAAGCAACATTTCAGCGCCCGTTTTCTTCTCAATGTAAGAACCGAGGTGACGGTCTGGCCCCCAAATAATCGGCTTTCCTTCCGCATCAAGATGTTCAACTATTTCTAGTGCAATGCTAGAGGTCACCACCCAGTCAGCGCGTGCCTTAACAGCAGCAGAAGTATTGGCATACACCACGACCGTGTGATCAGGATGCGCATCACAAAATTCCGTGAACTTATCGGCAGGACAACCTAAATCCAATGAACATTCTGCTTCAAGCGTCGGCATCAAAATGCTATTTTTCTGGAGTCAGGTATTTTCGCCGACTCCCCCATAAAACGGACACCCGCAATAATAAGAGTCGTTGCCGGATGACGGTTACCAAATTTGGCCATTTCCAATGAATCACCCACAAATCCACCTGTCGCTTCGGCCAGCGCCTGAATTTCAGGGTCGGTATAGTAATGGGCAATCAATACTGCATTTTTTGCAACCAGAAGCTGCTTGATCTCCGCAATATAGCTTTGCTTTTCCTCCGACGTAAGAGGCGTTGGTTTAGGGGGAAATGGATAAACTGTATTAATAGTATCGAGTATATGGCTCATTGCTTTTGCTCTACACAACTTCCTTAGACGGCGCATTGTACACCCTAAATAAAGTTTCAAGCAAAATCGAATGGCATCAATGGTTGAGAGAGTAATAGCGATTAAAAGGACGGGTGACTGAACATAATATCAGTGTAAAACGAACAAGAGCTGCTAATGCAGCTCTTGTATTGAAGTACTATTTAAGACTTTCTTTGGCAATTTTAGCAGAAGCGCTATCCGGATATTCGTCGATGGCTTGTTGATAAAATTTCCGCGCCTGTTCGGCATTGTTATTACGTTTCGCAATATCGCCCAACTTAACCAATGCGTCAGCCCGCTTATTTGAATCTTTCTGAGAAACAACGGCAATAAAGCTTTTCGCCGCTTCTTTGTCATCTTTCTTAGCAAAATAGAGCTGACCTAACCAGTAACTTGCATTAGCGGAAAAGGTTGAATTGGGATAGTCAGCCTGAAACTTCTGGAATGCAGCAATTGCACCTGCGTAATCACGCTTTTTAAGGATCAGATCAACGGCATTCTGATAAGCAGCTTGCTCATTCGCATCGCTACTAAAAGTACCTTGTGCAGCATCATCACTACCACTCACCGGAAGTTGGCTTGCAGCAGAAGGCGTTTTGAGTTCACCACGTAGGCGATCAAGTTCTACAAACAACTCGCGTTGACGTTGCAACATCTGTTGCATATCGTAGTTGTTTTTTTCAATTTGGCCCCGTAACTCATTGACTTCAAGTGCCATATCATCGAGTTGCTTTTGCATTTGCAACTGCATGAGATTACGGCTTTCGAGTAAACGTTCTAGCCGTTCAATTTCAGAATTCCGCGAACCACTCGCAGAACCACTGGATCCGTTGCTACCTAAATCAGATACTGGAGCGGGTGCAGCGAGCGCATAGCTCGCTGCACTTGCCAGTAACATCAGCATGACAAGGTGCTTTAAGTTACTGAACATGAGGCATCACCTCAATTAGTAAACCAGAACTGCACGACGGTTTTTCGCGTACGCTTCTTCTGATTGACCTAGTACTAGAGGCTTCTCTTCACCGTAGCTAACGATAGAGATTTGGCCAGCTTGAACACCTAGAGCTTCTAGGTACTTAGATACTGCTTGAGCACGACGCTCGCCCAGTGCGATGTTGTACTCTGGAGTACCACGCTCATCAGCATGACCTTCAACAGTCACTTTCAGGCTTGGGTTTTTCACTAGGTAAGCAGCGTGTGCAGCCAGCATTGCTTCGTAATCGCTCGCGATAGTTGCGTTGTCGAATGCGAAGTAAATAGTTTGGTTTTCTACGCAGAGCTTGTTCTTTCAGTTCTTGCTCAGTCAGTTGACCTTGTGCATTCAGACCATTTGAGTCAACAGTAGAAACTGCTGCTTGGTTAGTTTGAGAACCTGAGTTCGCTGCGTCATCGCTTGAACTACAAGCGGTAACGGCTAAAACTGGTAGCGCAATCAATAGCCCTTTAAGAACTTTGTTCAGTTGCATTTTATATTCCTTTCTATTAAACAGTTACTTGTTATAAAAACGGTGACCAGGCTGGCGCACGAACACGTCCATTGGTTGCCGGTAATCTTGCTTTAAAGCGCCCATCAATGGAAACCATCGATAAGACGTTGGCCTTATTGTAGATGGAGCTGTAAATCACCATACCACCATTCGGCGCAATACTTGGGGACTCATCTAACAAGGTTTTTGTTAGAATCTGCATTGCCCCTGTTTCTAAATCCTGCTTCGCGAGATTGAAGCCGGAATCACTACGATTCACCATCACCAAGAATTTACCATCTGGTGTAATTTGCCCACCCAGATTTTGACTGCCTTGCCAAGTTATACGCTTGGTTGCGCCGTCGGATAAATTTACTTGATAAATCTGTGGTTTACCACCCCGATCTGAGGTGAAAATTAATGATTTACCATCTGGGTGCCAGAATGGTTCGGTGTTATTGGCTCGGCCATCCGTTACTTCTTTTAAGCGACGTGTAGCTAAGTCCATCGTGTAGACCTGTAAATTACCAGTTTTTGATAAAACCAGCGCTAGTGTTTTACCATCTGGTGAGAATCTGGGTGCACCATTATGACGTGGGAATGACGTCAGCTTGTCACGTTGCCCAGAATAGATGTTCATCATGTAAATTTCGGCTTGTCCGTTTTGGAAACTGACGTAGGCAAGCGTCTGACCATCAGGAGACCAAGCTGGTGACATAAGCGGCTGCTTTGAGCGCAAAACTAGACGTTCGTTATAACCGTCGTAGTCGGAGATTCTCAATTGATAAGGATATGGATCTTTATCATTAACCACTACGTAAGCGATACGTGTCAGAAACGCGCCTCGTTCACCTGTGAGTTCTTCATAAACCAAATCTGCAATACGATGAGCATATTCACGCATACGTGAAGCTGGCACTGTAGCAACTTTATTAAACAAGACGTGATCTTTGGAAAGTACCAGTTGACCATCTGAAGAGAGTGCTTTGCTCTGCCCTTGAGTAAGTTGACCACGTACAATATCTACCAACTGGTAGCTGATCACATAGCTGCCTTCGGCGTTTTGTGTAATGGTACCCGTCAATAGCGAGTCAACACCCAATGACGTCCATTTACCAAAGTTCACTTGCTCTTCGCTATAGGGTGTCTGCGGCATTTTACTGGTTGGCACAGGGCTAAATTTACCACTGCGCTGCAAGTCAGAGGCAATCACTCCAGAAATATCTTCTGGTAACTTAGTCCCACCTTCCCATTTAAAGGGGATAATCGCTATCGGACGTGCCGAATCAATACCGTCAGTGATCACTAGTTCCAATGCAGCATTAGCTACACTTGTCATGCTAGTGCCGATGAGCATCAAAAATAAAAACTAATCGCTTAAACACAAGCCTTCCCTTCCTTATTCAGGTGCTACGGTTAAATTAATATTTTTCAGTTTTTCTACTACGTCAGGCTGATCCTTAGGTAGCGGAAATGTTCCGACTTGTGCGATGGCTCTCTTAGCTGCCGCACATAAACGGCTATCACCATCCAGAATACTTAGACTGCCAAGTAAGGCGCCAGTTCCTGTTGGAATCAGCCGTAAGTTGACTCTGCATTGCTTTCCACGAAAGCTGTCTTCTACCAACAAATTTTGCTTAATCAATTGTGTATAAATTGCGCCATAACGGCCCACTTCAGAAGTCACAAACTGTTGTTTTGCAGCATTATTTTGTTGGTTTTCATCGCTCAAGCTACCAAAGATATCATTGAGCGCGGCCTCTTGGGCTTTGCGATCGGCTTCCGCTTTAGCGGCCTTCTCTTTTTCTTTCTTCGCTTTCTCGGCGGCGTCTTTCGCAGCCTTTTCTTTGGCTAAACGATCTTGCTCCGCTTTGGCAGCAATTTCTTTCTCACGCTTTGCCTTTTCTTCTGCCTGTTTAGCTTCTTTTTCACGTTCAATACGTTGTTGTTCAGCTTTCGCTGCAGCGGCTTCTTTCGCTACGCGTTCTTGCTCTGCTTTTTTGGCGGCTTCTTCTTTAACTTTGCGTTCAGCCTCGGCTTTTGCCGCACGATCTTTTTCTTCACGTGCTTTTTGTTCAGAGGCTAATCGCTCTTGCTCTTTCTGCTCTCGTAACTTTTCTGCCTCACGCGCAGCTTTGGCTTCTTTAGCTTGCTGCTCTTTCAATTGGCGAATGCGTTCCTCTTCGGCTTGTCGATTCTTCTCAAGCTGCTCGCTTTCACGGCGTAACTTATCCAATCGATCTTGCTCTTTCTTCGCCGCTTCTTCACGTTGGCTGCGGATCTGTTGAGCTTGTTGACGCACCAATTGAGGATCGATCACCACCGCTTCAATCATCTGTCCGGTCGGTTCTGGATCAGACATGGTGAAATCGGCGCCCCAAAGCAAAATCACCACCAAAGCTCCATGCATAGCCAGCGAAATAGTTATCGATTTAGCATCATTACTTTTTCTGGACTTATTCTCTTTCATGCTCAGTGTTAAACCTGTTACTTAAGGTCCGTGAGTAGCCCTACTTTGGGAATGCCAGCTTGACTCAACTCGTCCAATACCAAAACGATTTCTGCATACGGTGTGGCAGCATCACCCCCCACTGCAACAGGTGAATTAGGTTTAAGCGATAATTCAGCTTTCACTCGGACTATCACATCTTGAAGCGATAGACCTCGTTGAACTTCTTCATCATTGACGCTCAAACCAACATTACCCTCTTTATCAACCTCGACAATGATAAAGCTGGAATCACTGTTATCACCCGCCATTTCTTGTGCCGATTTTGCGGAGTGTGTTTTTGGTAACTCTACATCAACCCCTTGTGTAACAAAGGGAGACGTAACCATGAAGATAATTAGCAGAACGAGCATAACGTCGATATAGGGAACTACGTTAATTTCTGCTTTCATCTCCCGCTTTTTAGGTTGATAGCCAGCCATATGTTACTCTCTACCTGCCATCGCTTGACGATGAAGAATAGTATGGAACTCTTCCGAGAAAGTAGCGTAATTATGCTCAAGCTTACTGACTTTATTACTTAAACGGTTATAGGCCATGACGGCAGGAATTGCAGCGAAAAGACCAATCGCGGTAGCAATCAGCGCTTCAGCAATGCCTGGTGCAACCATGGCAAGTGTTGCTTGCTTCACTTCACCCAATGCAATAAAGGCATGCATAATACCCCACACTGTACCAAATAGACCGATATATGGGCTAATAGAACCGACTGTTGCTAGAAATGGCAAACTGGTTTCAAGCGAGTCCACTTCGCGAGCGACGGCTACACGCATTGCTCGCCCTGTGCCTTCCATAACGAAATCTGGCGCACTTGGGTTAGTTTTGCGTAAACGAGCGAATTCGGTAAAACCGGCATAAAAGATTTCTTCTATGCCATAAATATCATCTTTACGTTTTTTGACATCTTGATAGAGAGCACCTAGATCGATACCAGACCAAAAACGGTCTTCAAATGTATCGGCCTCACGCTCTGCCGCAGAGATGATTTTACTGCGCTTGATGATTGCCGCCCATGAGGCAACAGACATACCTAGCAGCGTGAGCATTACCATTTTTACTAGGAAGCTCGCTTGTAAAAAAAGGTCAAGAAATGAAATATCAGCAGTCACTGCAGTTAAACTCCAAACTGATTAATTGAGGCAACGCCTTTGGCCTCATATTCTCATTGTCAATACATGCTACCTTAACCGTTGCTTTAGACAACACACGACCCTCAGGATTAACGAGTTCCTGACAGAAGGTTAAGGAAGCTTTTCTTAATTCGGACACGGTGGTGATTACTTCAAGGTGGTCATCTAATCTTGCCCCCTTTAAGAAAATCAATTTCCATATGTCTGACTACAAAGCCTGTACCTTGTTCTAGTAGAACTTGTTGGTTAACACCAACAGCTCTCAGCATTTCAGTACGAGCTCTTTCAAAGAATTTTAGATAGTTTGCGTGATAAACCACTCCACCAGCGTCAGTATCTTCGTAATACACCGTGACTGGCCAACGAAAAGTGTTCATGGTTTGGGTAAAAATCTCATATACCGAGGAATGGCTGCTACTATAGCGCAACTCGCTCAAGATAGTACAAGAGCGTACAAAGTTTTCTTATCTAATGATAAAAAATTGGCGCTGCCTCAAAATCACAGCGCCAATCTGATTAAAAGGTCATCAATCCTATGAAACCATCTAGTTTATGAACTGAATCACGGTGAGATAACTTAATATCGTCATCGAAATGTAAGGGCTAAAAATGATCTGCCATAACCAGTAACGTGGTTTGAAACCAATACCAAATATCATACTGGCACAAATAGCCCAGATCATCAGAGGTGCAATCACTGCGTTAAAACCACCGACTCTGTCAGCATAACTATTCGGATCCCACATCACCATGGCTGTATTATAAAACCCGAGCAATAAAGATAAGGCCTTAAATAAGGCCTTATCGATTATTTGATGATAGAGAGGGATCTTTTCAGACCAATTACTCACTATCTTTATCCATCATTTCTGTGTGCTCTAACCAAAGAGCATTAATGATACCGAAAGCACAAGCGAGCAATACGCCAAGAATCCATGCGAAATACCACATAATAACAGCTCCTTAGTACAGTGAATTCTTATTGTCTTCGATGAATTTATCATCCAGACGGCCAAACATTTTGTAGTAACTCCAAATGGTGTAACCCAAAATAATTGGCACCATAACTACCGCAACCACTGTCATTAGTTCAAGTGTCAACATACTTGATGTAGAGTCCCACATGGTCAGGCTATGCGATGGATTCAAGCTTGAAGGCATAATGAATGGGAACATAGCAAAACCAGCAGTAAAGATAACGCCTGCGTTACCTAGACTTGAAGCTAAGAATGCTAAACCACCTTTATCAATGCGTGATGCTAGAACTGCAAGCAATGGCATGAAAACACCAAGCGCTGGTGCTAACCACAATACTGGCACTTGTTCAAAATTACGCAGCCAAGCGCCGGCTTCACGGACAACTTCTTTATTCAGTGGGTTCGATGCCGCGTTGCCATCAATAGCACCGACAAGCACATAACCATCAATATGTTGGATCCAGAAACCTGCAGCCACAAAACACACCGCTGTCAGTAAACCAGTCAACTGTGAAACCGTACGTGCACGTTGATGTACATTTGCTGTGGTTTTCATCTGTAGCCATGCAGAACCTTGTAGTAAGGTCATGAACAAGCTAACCAAACCACACAACAGAGCAAATGGATTGAGCAAACCGAAGAATGAGCCATGGTAAGTCGGCATCAAAAAATCACTCAGTTGGAATGGTACGCCTTGCAGTAAATTACCAAACGCAACACCAAAGATCACAGGAGGAATAAATCCGGAAGCTGAAATAGCCAAATCCCAGTTATTACGCCATTTAGTGCTTTCAATTTTTGAACGGTAGTCCAAACCAATAGGACGCAGCCACAGTGCAGCCAGTGTCACAATCATCGCTAGATAGAAGCCAGAGAATGATGTGGCATAGACTAATGGCCATGCAGCAAACAGAGCACCACCTGCGGTAATTAACCAAACTTGGTTACCATCCCAGTGTGGAGCAATCGAGTTAATCATCACTCGACGTTCAGTATCGGTTTTACCAATAACAGGAACTAAGGCACCGACGCCCATATCAAAACCATCGGTGATAGCAAAGCCCACTAGGAGTACACCAATCAGCACCCACCAAATGAGTCGTAAGATCTCGTAATCAAACATGGTTGTATCTCCTTGCCTTATGCTTCAACTTGGCGGTTGACTTGATCTTGAACAGACTCAGAGCCTTGTTCAAAGTGGTATCGTCCGGTTTTCAGGCTGCTTGGGCCTTTACGAGCAAACTTCACCATCAAGTACACTTCAGCAATCAAAAATGCTGTGTAGAGAGCAAGAATGGCTAGCATAGAAGTAATAATTTCACCTGCGCTCAATGCTGAAGCAGCAACGTTCACAGGAAGAATTTCACCAACAGCCCATGGTTGACGACCGTATTCAGCAACAAACCAACCCGTTTCAACCGCGATCCAAGGCAATGGGATACTAAATAGTGCCGCTTTAAGTACCCATTTTTTCTGCTCAATTTTCTGACGGCAGGTTTGGATAAAGGCTGCACCAAAGACCACTAGCATAATCAAACCACAAGCAACCATGACACGGAATGACCAGAATAGAGGCCATACTGTGGGAATAGAATCATCCGCCGCCGCTTGAATTTGCTCTTCAGTCGCATCTGTCACTTTGTCGGTATAACGTTTCAAAAGAAGACCGTAGCCGAGATCATGTTTCACTTCGTCGAACGCAGCGATATTTTCTGGTGTTTTCTCACCTGCACGCAGACGCTCAAGAAGATCATAGGCGTACATACCCGTACGGATACGCTCTACGTGTTCATCACGCAGATCACGCAAACCTACAACTTGTTCATCCAGTGAGCGGGTTGCGATGATACCCAATGCAAACGGAATTTTAATTGCATAGTCGGTATGCATCTTCTCTTGGTTTGGAATACCAAACAAAGTGAAAGCCGCAGGAGCCGGTTCGGTATGCCATTCAGATTCAATAGCCGCCAATTTCACACGTTGAACTTCACCCAGCTCGTAGCCAGACTCATCGCCCAGAACAATAACAGACAGCACAGCTGCCATACCAAATGAGGCAGCAATCGCAAATGAGCGACGAGCAAAGGCAATATCACGACCTTTAAGCAAGTAGTAGCTACTAATACCTAAAATGAACATCGCACCTGTCGTGTAGCCAGCAGCAACCGTGTGAACAAACTTCACTTGCGCAACAGGGTTAAGCACAACTTCTGCAAAACTCACCATTTCCATGCGCATCGTTTCAAAATTAAACTCTGAGCCAACTGGGTTTTGCATCCAACCGTTAGCAACCAAGATCCACAATGCTGAGAAGTTAGAACCTAATGCCACCAGCCAAGTTACGACTAAGTGTTGTCGCTTAGAAAGTCTATCCCATCCGAAGAAAAATAGACCCACAAATGTAGATTCAAGGAAGAAGGCTACCAGTGCTTCAATCGCCAACGGAGCACCAAAAATGTCACCTACATAATGAGAGTAATAGGACCAGTTAGTACCAAACTGAAACTCCATGGTAAGGCCAGTCGCCACACCTAGAGCAAAGTTAATCCCGAACAACTTACCCCAAAACTTCGTCATGTCCTTGTAAATCTGCTTGTCGGTCATGACATAGAGCGACTCCATGATAGCCAGTAGAAAAGCCATCCCTAGAGTCAGGGGAACAAACAGGAAGTGATACATCGCAGTCAGTGCAAACTGCAACCGCGATAAATCAACGACATCGATCATGATAACTCCTTTGTGTCGGCTGAATGACACGTTCGCCATAGGGCAACAACCGCAATGTTAATAAATCTATAAGAGCTTGCTACAGAAAGTATTTGTTGTTGCAACTATGTACCAGTATGGTTAGTTAATTGTTAAGTTACAGCTAATATAGCTAGGTCTAATACTAATGCCAAAACCTACTTGTTTCAAAAGGTTTATAGGAGAATTACGCCTTGATCTACATCAAGTTTTGCCACCACAAAATGGTCAACAAACAAACAAAATGATCCAAATCAAAAGATACTGGCCATTTGTGTTATCCAGCCGTAAAAAAAACAATGTAACCAGAATGAAAGCGACCAATGAATTAACATAATGCTAGTAAAGAATAACAATTGCGCTCAGGGGGGAAATATAAGAAATGAGATCTCTATCAAAAAAGAAAGCCTCCCCCCAGCAAGCTGAGCGAGACTTGTAACATTTATTTTTTCAAGACCGAAATGTAAAATAGGCTCGATCCGTGGCAATACGACCACGTGGAGTGCGTTGTAAGTAGCCTTGTTGAATAAGAAATGGCTCAAGCACGTCTTCTATCGTATCTTTTTCTTCGCCGATTGCTGCAGACAGGTTATCCAGACCAACAGGCCCACCTGAAAATTTTTCCATAATAGCCAGCAGAAGTTTTCTATCCATATAGTCAAACCCTTGGTGATCAACATCAAGCATGTTCAACGCTTTATCAGCAGTTTCCGCACAAATGTGTCCATTACCTTTGACTTCCGCATAATCTCTTACTCGGCGTAACAATCGATTGGCTATACGCGGCGTACCACGAGCCCGGCGAGCGACTTCAAGCGCACCTTCACCATCCATCGAAAGCCCAAGACAGTGCGCACTACGCTGCACAATGTTTTGCAAGTCAGCAACGTTGTAATACTCCAAGCGCTGCACAATTCCAAAGCGATCACGCAATGGTGATGTCAACGAACCTGCGCGGGTTGTTGCTCCAATGAGCGTAAACGGAGGAAGATCAATTTTGATTGAACGTGCAGCAGGCCCCTCACCAATCATGATATCCAACTGGTAGTCTTCCATTGCCGGATAAAGCACTTCTTCTACCATTGGGCTAAGGCGATGAATTTCGTCAATAAAAAGAACGTCGTTTTCTTCAAGATTCGTCAATAATGCGGCCAGATCACCGGCTTTTTCTAATACCGGACCTGAAGTGGTACGGATATTAACGCCCATTTCATTCGCTACAATATTTGCTAGCGTTGTTTTACCAAGACCTGGGGGACCAAAAATCAGTAAGTGATCCAATGCCTCTTGACGCTGTTGTGCCGCCATGATGAATATTTCCATCTGATCACGCACGTGGTCTTGCCCCTGATAATCGGCAAGTTTTTTAGGACGAATCGCCCTATCAATCACTTCTTCATCTTTGAAGCTGTGGTTAACAGGGGCAATTAAGCGATCGGCTTCTATCATATTATCTCTATTGACCAAGTGAGTAAGAGCACTCATTACACGGGCTTATATTGAATTTACACCATTGATTTAAGTGCTTCACGGATCAATTCCTCACAACTCATTCCGGCTTTCGCAACCTGAGAAACGACTTTTGAAGCTTGTGGTGGTTTATAACCAAGTGCCAGAAGAGCACTCACGGCTTCCTCTTGGGCATTTTGTGCCATCATTGGCACCGAATCGATAGGGGGCTGCATCTGTCGCTGGGGGTAAAGAGATCGCCAGCGCCCCCACCCTTTTAGGCGGTCTTTCATTTCAACAACCAACCTTTCCGCGGTTTTCTTACCAACACCCGGCAGTTTGATCAGTGTAGATATGTCTTCTTTTTCCACACAAGAAACAAACTGATTGGCCGTCATTCCAGATAAAATCGCAAGCCCCATTTTCGGCCCTACACCATTGGCTTTAATGACTTCACGAAACAGAGCGCGTTCACTAACGGTATTAAAGCCATAGAGTAGCTGTGCATCTTCTCGAACCACAAAGTGGGTATAAATGATGGCTTCTTCCCCAATATTCGGCAGTTCATAAATACAGCTCATCGGCATTTGTACTTCGTAACCAATTCCACCTACCTCAATCAAAATCTGAGGAGGTAGTTTTTCAATCAGCGTACCGCGAAGACGTCCAATCACTTGTGTTTCCTTATTATTGGGGGAAAGAAAGATGTTCCGGATGATAATCAATAACTGGATGGATAGCCAGTAAAATGCTCGCGTAATCAAACTCAGCTTAACGATAACGGCCTTTACGGGCGCTCGTTGCCTGACCAGCAAGTGCAATCAGCGTTTTGTTGGTATTGGCATGACAAATTGCCACCCCCAAAGCATCTGCTGCATCGGCTTGGGGCTTTACCGGGCAGTTTAAGCATCTGCTGTACCATATGTTGAACTTGGCTTTTATCTGCAGCGCCAGTACCGACGACAGCTTGTTTAACTAATCTTGCAGCATATTCATAAACAGGAAGTTCTGCATTCACCGCCGCCACAATCGCACTGCCGCGGGCTTGACCAAGTTTTAATGCTGAATCGGCATTCTTTGCCATAAACACCTGCTCAATGGCAAATGCATCTGGTTGGAATTGGGTGATGATTTCACTCACCCCCGCGTAAATTTGTTTTAAACGTAAGCGGTAGATCTTGTTTCCCGAAGTTCGAATACAACCACTCCCCCAGATAGATAAGATGTCGCCCTTGTTGACGAATCACACCATACCCAGTCACTCGTGAGCCGGGATCTATCCCTAAAATGACAGACATACTATCTTGCCTTGTTAATTTACTCTTTACGCCAAGAAAGCGCGTCTGAAAAAGAGAGTGGGCTTTCGCCCACCCTTTGATTGATTACTTGTTATTTACGACGCCACGTTGTGCCGTTAGGGCCATCTTCGAGAACAATGCCCATTTCATTCAACTTATCGCGTGCCATATCAGCATTCACCCAATCTTTCGCGGCACGAGAATCATTGCGTAGCTTGATTAATGCTTCAATTTGCTCCGCCTCTTCATCTTCCGCGCCGCCTTGAAAGAATGCCTCTGGTTCTTGGTGAAGTATACCAATAACGTCAGCCAACTCACGCATCAAGCTGCCCAAAGCACTGGCATTGGTTAAATCTTCGCTTTTGAGTCGGTTAATTTCACGCGCCATATCAAACAGCACTGAGTAAGCTTCAGGAGTATTGAAGTCATCATTCATCGCAGCTGTGAAACGAGTTAGATATTCTTCTCCACCAGCGGCAGGCACAGTTTGATCTAGCCCACGCAATGCATTGTAAAGGCGCTCTAACGAAGCGCGTGCTTGGTTGAGATTCTCTTCACTGTAGTTCAATTGGCTTCTGTAATGGCCTGACATCAAGAAATAGCGAATCGTTTCCGCATCATAATGACCAAGAACATCACGGATGGTAAAGAAATTGCCTAATGATTTAGACATTTTCTCTTTGTCTACCATCACCATACCACTGTGCATCCATGTGTTGACGTATTGGGTACCATGAGCGCAGCAAGATTGTGCGATTTCATTTTCATGATGCGGAAATTGCAAGTCTGAACCACCGCCGTGGATGTCGAAATGATTCCCCAGAATGGACGAGTTCATCGCGGAGCACTCGATATGCCAGCCTGGGCGACCAGGTCCCCAAGGCGATTCCCATGTAGGTTCACCCGGCTTAGACATTTTCCACAACACGAAGTCCAATGGACTGCGCTTAGCCGCTTCTACATCAACACGCGCACCCGCTTGCAACTGGTCAAGATCTTGCTTTGAAAGTTTTCCATATTCATCATATTTGCCAACCTCAAACATCACATCGCCATTGTCAGCAACATATGCAAACCCACGCTCAATCAAGCGCTCAACGAGAGCAATGATCTCTTCGATGTAGGCGGTTGCACGCGGCTCAACATCCGGTCTTTTGATGTTTAGTGCATCAAAATCGGCATACATTTCCTGAATCAAACGTTCGGTCAATGATTCACAAGTCTCTGCATTTTCTGCAGCACGTTTGATGATCTTGTCATCGATGTCGGTGATGTTACGAACAAAAGTTAAATCATAACCGAGGTAACGAAGGTAACGCGCTACGACATCAAAAGAGACAAACGTCCGTCCATGTCCGATATGACAGAGATCATAAATGGTGACTCCACACACATACATGCCCACTTTGCCGGCAACGATTGGCTTAAATTCCTCTTTCTGTCTTGTGAGTGAGTTATAAATCTTCAACATGATCTCTATCTGATTACCATCAAAATTATAAACGGTGGACAGTATAACAACTCAAAGATTGTCAGGTCATCCATTTGATGTTTTGAATGCAGAAAAAGTTAGGCTAAACTCTTGCTCTCCATTGATAAATGCGAAGGTAAAACTCATGATCACCCTGCATACCAATTTTGGTGACATCAAAATCCAGCTCAACTTTGAAAAAGCGCCTGCAACTAGCGCAAATTTTGAGCAATACTGCCGTGAAGGTTTCTACGACAACACTCTTTTCCACCGTGTCATTGACGGTTTCATGATTCAAGGTGGCGGTATGACTTCAGGACTGCGTGAGAAAGAAACTCGCGATCCAATCCGTAATGAAGCAAACAACGGTCTGAGCAATAAAGTCGGTACCATTGCAATGGCACGTACTATGGACCCACACTCAGCCAGTTCGCAATTCTTCATTAACGTGAATAACAACACTTTCCTCGACTTCCGTTCTGAAAGCCGTGACGGTTGGGGTTACTGTGTGTTTGGTGAAGTGGTTGAAGGTATGGATATCGTCAACAAAATCAAAGGTGTTAGCACTGGTTCTTATGGCATGCATCAAGATGTGCCACTAGACGAAGTGATGATCACTAGCACCACCATCGAAGCTTAAATTAATTAGGAGCGCTTAGGCGCTCCTTTTGTTGTGAAAGATGCATACATTATTTATTTCTGATCTCCACCTATCCCCTAACCGACCTGATATCACAAGCAGTTTCATCCATTTCATGCGTGAAGAAGCACCCAATGCCGATGCACTCTATGTCCTTGGTGACCTGTTTGATTTCTGGATTGGTGATGATGACCCCACGCCATTTGCGCAACAAATCAAAACGGAGTTTCGCCGGCTAACACAACAAGGAGTGCCGTGCTACTTCACACAAGGTAATCGCGATTTTTTGGTCGGAAAAACCTTTGCTCAGGAAACTGGTATTCAACTATTACCTGAAGAGGCAGTGATTGACTTATACGGACAAAAAGCCGTCATACTGCATGGTGATACTCTCTGCACACAGGATTCGCGCTATTTAGCCTTCCGAGCCAAAGTGCATCAACCTTGGCTACAGCACTTATTTGGATGTCTCCCATTCTCTCTACGGCAACGTATTGTACACAAAGTGCAAACAGACATTCGAGATGAGAAACAACATAAGTCCATGATAATCATGGATGTTACACCAAGTGAAGTGCTGAAGGTCATGCAATATCATCAGGTTGACTTGATGATTCATGGTCATACTCATCGGCCTGCTATTCATCCCATTATGGATGATGCCCTCACTCCCAAAACACGAATTGTTTTAGGCGATTGGTATAGCCAAAGTTCGGTGTTGGTCTATTCTAAACTAACAGGTTACGAATTATTGTCTAAATCGCTTAGTCAAAATGATTGAATGCATACTCATAAATGTGTTTTTACCCATTGAGTATCGCAGTATAATTTTTAACTATTGATAAGACACACAACAATAACCAAGGATAGGTAACACTTTGAAGTACTCATATGTAGCTAGGCAGCCCATTTTAGACCGAGATAAAAGCACAATCGGCTATGAACTGCTATTCCGAGATGGCCCCAAAAATACCTTTCCTGATATTGACCCTGAAGAGGCGACAAGTCGCCTCCTGTCCGACCATTTCCTAACAGCGCATTACAGCACTCTTGGCGAACATCTTGGCTTTGTGAACTTCCCATATCAAAGCCTACTGAATATGGTGCCTACACTATTTCCTGTGAAAAGTTTAGTCGTAGAGATTCTGGAAGATTGCCCACCAACCCGTGAACTGCTCGAAGCCATCAAGAAAATGGCACAACTGGGTTATAAAATCGCACTCGATGATTTCATCCCAAGCAATGAATGGAAAGCTTTCCTACCTTACATCTCGATCATTAAGTTTGATATCCGTTTGGTGCCTATCCCTAGAGCTAAACTATTCATGGATAAACTTCTTTCGACCAAGATCGAATTTCTTGCCGAAAAAGTGGAGACTTATGAAGAATTTGAGCTCGCGAAACAAGCTGGCTTTCACTACTTTCAAGGTTACTTTTTTAGTAAACCTGAAATCATCCAACGTAAAGCATTACAACCCTCCTTTCTTACTATTGTTAATTTGCTAAAAGAAGTCGCAAAACCAGAAGTGGACTTTCGTCGAAATTGAAAGCATTGTGGCGAAAGATCTCTCCTTATCATACAAATTGCTCACATTTGTGAACTCCTCAGCCACGGTAAGTTCCAAAATTCACTCATTTCGTCAGGCTTTAGTCTATTTAGGACAACAAAAGCTGAGAAAATTTATCTCCTTAGTAGCCATCGCCTCAACCCAAGACTCAAAACCAGATTATCTTTATAACCTCGCAATCCTCCGAGCGCGATTTTGTGAAATGCTCAGTGAAAGAGTTAATACGAAAATTGCACCAGGAGCAGGCTTTCTAACGGGGATGTTTTCATTACTGGATAGCCTTCTCGATCAGCCACTGGATTCGATTGTCAGTGAAATGCCTATACAAGAAGAAGTTAAACTGGCTTTGACTCAAGGCAGTGGAACTCTCGGGCAAATATTAGCCTTGAATAAAGCCTATGAAATGGCAGATTGGGGAGAAGTAATTGCTATAGCCCAAGCCCTCAACTTACCCAATGAAGCGCCTACAGAATGTTATATTGAGGCGGTAAAATGGACTGCTGACCTTCTCGGTGTGCAGACCTAAGCTGGTAATTGAGATAAGTGAACGATAGACTCTAACCACATACTCATCATCATCACTTTCCTATGACTTGTTATTGTGGAAATACTGAACCCTATTCGCAGTGTTGTGAACCTATCCATCAAAACTTTCAAAATGCAACCACGCCCGAACAACTCATGCGGGCACGTTTTAGTGCTCACATCCTAAAAAACACTGACTTTGTCGGTGAACACCTACCATCCATCTTGTCCACGCAGAAGAGGATCGAGAAGCAATTCAAGAATCGGTACAGAGCGACTGGCTTCGGCTTGAGGTGATTTCTGCAGAAATGGGACGAGGGAATGATGAAGGCTTTGTGCACTTCAGAGCATTCCTTGCACAGCAAGGTCAAGAATACTGTCTTGAAGAACGTTCCCGATTTCTCAACGAAGACGGACGTTGGTACTACATTGATGGTGAATTTCCAGAAGCGCTACCCAAGCAGGGTCGCAACGATCCTTGTGCTTGTGGCAGTGGGAAGAAATTCAAAAAGTGCTGCGGTAAATAACATGGAGTAAAGCCTTTCAATATAGGCTTTACTCTATTACATGTTCTTATTTTGCTAACTCAGCCCATTCTAAGAATTTTATACGCTCTTCCTCCGTGGCTTTTGAATACCAAATTTTAAGTTGCAACGTGGCTTCAGAGTCATCATTTTTTATATTATTTCCAAGATTTAACGTGCTCAACTCCTCCTTAAGATCTCTAAGCGTTCCAGAATCGACAATGATGCCCTTTTCATTATTGTATTCTTTAACTAAATCAACAAGATTAGAGTATGGGAAAAGACCATTAGTTTTTGCTAGCAATAAATTTTGATCATCAACAAACTCACCATTTTTCTTTACTATGAAGATTGGTTCTCCTTTATTTTGCTTGTCAACGAGATCTTTGTAATCATCTGAAATAAGCGATATCGATAAAGTATCTTCTTTTTCAAGACGAACCAGAACAATATAAGGCATCGTAGACAAATATTCCGACTTTGAGTTTTTCCTGACTCGACCAGAATATTTAACCACGAGCTGATTCATACCAGCTTTAAAATCCGGAGATTCATCATTTTCTACTTTTTCACCATTAATAACTTTTAGTTCGACACCTTGCGCCAAACGATACTCTATAGCACCCACTGAGTTGCTTAACGCAAATAAAAACAAAATACTAAGGTAATTCAAAAGTTTCATACAGGTAGGATCCAAGAAAAAAGCCAGTACACAATGTACTGGCTTAGAAATTGATTGACTAGTGTTTACTTATTAAAAATCGAAGTAAGCACCAAGTAAGATTTCTGTTGTATCTTTTGTATCATGATCATCAAGAGAAGAAACTTCTGTGAACACAGTCAAAAGATTAGATGCTGCATATGATGCACCCAAAACAAATCCTTTACCGTCTTTTGAAGAACCATCGTCTTGGAATCCAGCAACACCGTACAATGAGACAGCATCAGTTGCAGCATAAATTGCAGAAACAGTTAAATTCTTTTCGTCTTCAACTTTATCAGCCTGTACAACGTTATAAGCTGTTGCAAGGGTAAAGCTACCTAACTTAACGTCAGCAGACAACGCTGCAGATGATTTATCTTTGTAAACACCTTTTTCTTCACCCCAGTATTGGTACATAGCACCAACTGAGAAAATATCTGCGGCGTAATCCAAGCTAACACCGTATTGATTGTCTTTGTCTTTAGAAGACTCAGTGTAAGCATCAACAACAAAAGTCAAAGCATCAAACTTTTTAGTATATGAAACACCATGACCTTTGCTATCACTAGCACTAACAGGTAAATAACCAGTGTCTAATTCATTTAGAATATCTGTTTTCGATACTGCATTGTTTGAATCAGAAACATCGCCAATTTCACCCAAACCAAGAGTACCGAAATCACCTTTAAGATATGCTGCTACGTCATCGAATTCGGCATCATTGTTATTACCGTCATATCCAGTACCGCTTTGAATTTCAAACGTACCACCAGCAACTAGTGTATCTGTTACTTGATGAGAGAAATCGAATTGTACTTTTGCCCATGCATTTACATCTGCATCTGTCTTTTCATCAGCTTTAGCTGGATCTTTATGGTCAACATCTTTTGTATATAAGTAAGTAGCGATTTCACCCTTAACCGAAACTGAAGATGTATCACCTTTGTACAACTGAACAGATGCTTGTGCAGAAGTAGCTAAGCCAGCAACTGCGAGTGCTAATAGAGTTTTTTTCATGTTAATCCACTGCCTTTTCTTAATTTGGGAATTCCTTATCCGGTTCCCTGTTTTTTGATGATGGTATTCCAACTCTTTGTTTGGTCACCACCGCCATTAGATTCGTGGTTAAGATTGCAAAAGAATATTCTGTATGTCAAATACCATAAAAAAAACAAAGAAAAAAAACATAAAATCAATAAAATCAATAAATTACCATGATTTTTCATAATTTTTTTCGGCCTCAACTTCGTAACAAAAACAGGCAAAAACACACCGTTACCAAAGTGGAAAAATAAAGAATAATAAACCAAGAACAGGCAAGATAAAGATAAAAATCAGCATTTAATAAAATATAAAACCCAAACATTTAAAGGTATATACTTTTTTGTAAAACAAAATAAATTTAAGTTCCTGAAGGTTCAGTTTTTATTTGTGAACAAGATCTAGATTTCTATTAAAAGCATACGATTTCGTGAACTAGGTATCACTCAGTGATCTGTGCTACCATCGCGCCAACGCACTTTGGACACCCTTATGCTCACAAAAAACATCCAAGATTCCATTCGCAATAGTTATCAAAATCTACAAAATCAACTGGAAAACTTTATTCCTCGCCGCGCTCAAAACTTCTTAGTGGCAGAAATGGCGAAAACACTTTGTGGGACTTACCATAAATCGACCCGAATGTTAGTGGCGGAAGCGGGAACAGGCATAGGCAAATCACTTTCCTATTTAATGGCGGTTATCCCCGTTGCTGTCATCAATCGGCGTAAGGTGGTCATTTCAACGGCAACCGTTGCGTTACAAGAACAGTTAATGAATAAAGATTTGCCGCTATATCGCCGCATCACCGACCAAACTTTTTCTTTTATTCTGGCCAAGGGACGCCAACGCTATTGCTGCGCAGAGCGACTAGCCGCGGCTACTGGCGCGGATGATTCTCAGATCGCGCTATTTGAAAGCAAACCGAAACCACAAGAGATCGAATTACTAACGGAGCTTTATACTGCGCTCACCCAAGGGAAATGGGATGGGGATCGCGACTCTTGGGCAACACCTATTGCCGATGAGCTTTGGTCGCTCATCGTGAGTGATAAGCACAGCTGTAATGGCGGTTTCAGTGCTCATCGCCATTGTCCTTTTCAAAAAGCTCGCTCAGAACTTGATAAAGTCGATGTAATTATTGCTAACCATAGCCTAGTGATGGCAGATGCAGACTTGGGCGGTGGCGTGATTCTCTCAAATCCGGAAGAAACGATTTACATCTTTGATGAAGCACACCACTTACCCCTCGTCGCTCGTGACCACGCTTCGGCTGCCGCTACTTTAAAAGGAGCCGCCAGTTGGCTAGAAAAGCTGAATCAATCACTATCAAAATTCGCCGCTCTCGGTGATGAAAAACGAGCTGAACGTTTCGCTGAAGAAGCACGCGAGGCGATACAGTATTTAATTCCAACATTAAGCCAGTTGCCCAAACAGTTTGTGGCTGAGAATTTTGTTGATGGCATCTATCGATTTGAACATGGCGAACTGCCGCAATGGTTAGCGGACGAATCACAAACTCTCAGTAAATCCGCGCAAAAAACTATGCAATCGGTCAGCAAAATAGCCGATTTAATTGCCGAGAAAGTGAAAGAGGGTGAACTCGCCACCCGAATTGCCGAGCCTGCATTAGGTGAACTGAGTTTTTATATTCAACGTTTAGAAAACCTGACCCAAGTTTGGCAACTGATGGCAAAGCCCAATAAAGACAAAGGAGCGCCATTAGCACGCTGGCTTGAAATCAGCCAAGAGCGGGAAGGCGACTATCTCGTGAGTGTCTCTCCTCTTGAAATCGGATGGCAACTGGACCAGCAAATTTGGAGCCGCTGCGTTGGCGCGATTTTAGTCTCCGCCACCTTACGAGCATTAAATTCATTTAGTTTTTTTTGTCGGCAAGCAGGAATCAGTGACAAACCGGAAGATGGGGTGCAATTCTTAGCTTTAGCTTCACCATTTGACTACCCAACTCAGGGTGAACTGTTGATCCCTAAAATGGAAATGGAGCCGCAAGCTGAAGGTTATACCGCCTATTTAGCACAAAAAGTGTTGTGCTACTTACAAGCAGACAAAGCAAACCTGGTTTTATTTGCTTCCTACTGGCAAATGCGAGAGGTAGCACAATCGCTGCAAACCGAATTCACTAAACGTGGTTGGGCACTGCAAGTCCAAGGTGAAAAGTCTCGCACTGAAATCCTAAATAAACATAAAAAACTCATTGATAAGCAAAAGACGAGTGTTTTATTTGGCACTGGTAGCTTCTCGGAAGGATTGGATCTGCCGGGTGAACTCCTCGAAAATCTGATCATCACCAAAATCCCGTTTGCAGTTCCAACCTCTCCGGTTGAACAAGCACATGCCGAATATATTCAAGAGCTAGGTGGTAACCCCTTCATGCAGATTACCGTTCCAGAGGCCAGTAAAAAGCTCATTCAGTCTGTTGGGCGCTTACTGCGTAAAGAGCGGGATTCTGGTAGAGTGGTCATCCTTGATCGGCGAGTCGTATCTAAACGGTACGGTAAAGCATTGCTCGATGCCTTACCGCCTTTTAAGCGCACCATTGAATACTGATTATAAAGATTAACTGACTTAGGATTGCGCTTTTGATGGAATGGATAGAACCCACCACAATAATGGTGCTGGCTCTTGTTGCTTTTATTGCTGGATTTATTGATGCTGTCGCAGGCGGTGGTGGAATGTTGACTGTTCCAGCGCTCCTGTCGCTAGGCTTACCCCCTCACCTTGCATTGGGTACCAACAAACTTGCGGCTACCTTTGCCTCTTCAACGGCAGCGTGGACATACTATCGCCAAAAGCTGTTTACTCCCGCATGCTGGAAACGAGCCTTTATCGCCACCTTGATCGGGGCGATCGTCGGGACATTGGCCGTCAATGCCATTAGTACAGAGTGGTTACGTAAAGTGCTACCGCTGGTCATCCTTGCCGCAGCCTTGTACAGCGTATGGCATCGTCCTCAGAATTCTGAGCAGAACACGACACTTAAACCCTGCCCGAAATTACACCGTAAACAAATCTTTCAGGGTCTGGGGCTCGGTTTTTATGATGGCTTGGCGGGGCCAGGAACAGGAGCATTCTGGACGGTCAGCTCAATGGCGCTGTACCGTTTTAATATCTTGTTTGCTTCAGGGCTCGCCAAAGCAATGAACTTAACCAGCAACCTGACTTCCTTAGTCACCTTTGCGATACTCGGTCATATTGATTGGCTACTCGGCTTAACCATGGGGCTTTGTTTGATGGCAGGCGCTTTTGTCGGAGCGCATTCCGCGATTCGCTTTGGAGCTCCCTTTATTCGACCTCTGTTTGTTTTGGTGGTTACCCTATTGGCAGGAAAGTTAGCCTATGATGCATGGTGGATAGGATAATGGATAGTTACGCGAAATTTCATGAGATTTTGACCGAGCTGAAACACTCCGCGGCACAGATTGATCGTCAACGGGGTGAGCATCACCGACCGCTATTTGACGAAGTCCTTTTTCACTGCCACGGAAAATTATTAACCCCTTGTGTTGAGGAAACCCATTCAACACTACAAGCGTTGATTCGTGAAAAAGAGAGTGGACGATTAACGGCACTGCGAGCGGAATATCTTTCTGAACGATTATTGGCACAGATCGCAGCATTAATCCGCGAGCTCTCCACTCAAAATGTGCGGCGTAAAGAGCCTAAACCATACACTTACTTCAAAAAACCGATCAATGAACTCTATCAAGAGCTTGCTCAGCATCAAGACTGGGAACGTCGATTGATGGATTTGGTTCGTGATAAAGCCATGTTACTCGAACAAGCTTCCGTCACCGATAAAACAGCGGCCCAACAAGCACTGCTGCAATCAGAGCAACGACTCAACCGCTGCCGAGAAGCTAAAATTAAAATAGAAAAGCGAATTACCGCTCAGGAGAGAAAAGCATAAATGCCGAGCACATCGATTCCACTCAATGAAGCACCCGATGAGATCAAACTCGCGGTTGATCTCATCTATTTATTAGAATCTCACGACATCCAGCCACATATTGCGCTGGCCGCGCTTGAGATCGTCAAACGCGACTTCGAGCAGAAGCTTTCTTCGATAGCAGCTCTAGATACCCAAAACTGCTCAAAACACGACTAGTCAACTTTAAATTGAGCCACTAAATTACGTTGTTCCAAAGAGAGATGGGCGATCTGCTCACCCACTTTTTCCGATTCCTCACTCTCTTTTAAGATCTTCGCACTCAAGTCGCGAATGTTTACCACACTCTCAGTGACTTGAGACGATACAGATTGTTGATCCTGAGCGGCTTGTACTATTTGGTGACTCATCTCATTAATCGCATGGATTGCGGAAAACACTCGATTAAGCTGTGTCACGGCATCGGCAACTTGCTCTGCTGTCACCTGTGCTGTTTGATTACTGCCTTGTATCGCATTGACCACTTCCTGAGTGCCAAGCTCAACTTGATTAATGACAGTTCGGATCTCTCCGACCGAGGCTTGAGTACGGCTAGCAAGATTACGGACTTCATCGGCAACAACGGCAAATCCTCGGCCTTGATCCCCTGCACGAGCCGCTTCAATCGCTGCATTTAATGCCAGTAGGTTGGTTTGTTCAGAAATACCTTCAATCACACTCAAAATTTCTACGATCCCAGCATTATTGCGAGCCAATTCTTCAACCACAGGAACGGTGAGGTTCATTCGTTCAACCAATTGGTTCATCTGTGCTTGCGAGTGTCGGATCACTTGATCGCCCGTCTGTGCAGCCTGCTGCGCTTCATTCGCGGCGCTCACCGCACGCTGCGCATTCTCCACCACATGGGCCGAGGTCTGCGTCATCTCTTCTGCGGCGGTGGCTACACTATCCACTTCCTTAAATTGCGCTTCGCTACTATAGCGAGTTAAGGCTACGGTGGCTTTCGCATGCTCGGTGGTTGCCACAACCTGCCCAGTGTTATCAACCACACGGCGAATAATCGGTTGTAGCTTGTCCATAAACAGATTGAAACCTTGCGCCAGTTGACCAATTTCATCGGTTGATGTGACGTTTAAGCGCTGCGTCAAATCCCCCTCCCCTGAGGAGATATCTTGTAATCGATACGCGACCGCACGAATGGGTTTCACTAAGCGCATCGCCATAAGCGCCACCACACCCAACCCAATCAGTACCAAGGAGGTGCCAACCACCAACTCGCTACGAATCCCTCGCTCAAGTTGTTTGGTCAGCAGTACATCTAATTGGTCGGCATCTTGCATTACGCTACCGCGCGGCATTTCAAAAATCACACCCCAGTTTTGATTCGCGACAGTAATAGGGGCGAACACCACTAACCACTGCCCATCCTCACTCCATTGCGTTTTTACCTCTCCAGCCTGCAACAGAGAATCCACCTCCGCACGGGCTAAGTGTTCACTTTGAAATGCGCTACCCAATGTCAATTTAGGATCGTCACTCGCGACTAATAGATTATTAAGGCTGACTATCGAAACCTTACCCTCACCTTCAAACAGGTTTCGATCCGACTTTTGAGCAATCGGAACTAGCGGTGCAAGCGTTAAATCAATCCCATAAAAACCAATAGCAACACCATCAATCAGAATCGGCACAGAAAGCGAAGCCGCAAGATGACTCCCCGTATCCAGCTCAACCACTCTTGGAGAACTAATACAGGCAGCAGCACTGGTAATTGGGCAAGCAAAACGTTCTTTGTCTGATTCTTGAACCAGTTGGGCTTGGGTGAGCACACGAGAAACGACGTTTTGTCCATTTGCCGCTTTAGTCCAATAGGCCGCAAACTGCCCTATATCATTCGAGCCAACATAATCAGCATTGACGTAATTCGAGTCTTCGTTATCGAGCATATTTGGCCGAAACACCAAATAAGCGCCCTCAATGGTGTCAAACCCCAAAACGGATTTCCGCACCATCTCGTCTAACGAAGTACGTAACACCTCACTTTCACCGAAATTTTCTTCTGAATTGTTTTTTAAAAACAAAGCATTTGAGGCAAGCATTTCAGCTCGATAAATCGCTTCGCTAAGATATTCTGAAATTTCGGTTGCATTCAATAATGCGCCGGTTTGTAAGAGTTGCTGAGATTTATCAATCACAGATTCGGCACTTTGCTGTTTAGCGGTTTGCTGGCTCACACGCGCGTTGTAGATTGAAAAACCAATCAAAGCGAGAGACGTAAATACCAGACAAAGCCCAGAAAGTAGCGTAATTTTCCACTGAACTGAAATTTGGCGCATACAACATCCTTATGTTTGCGATTGAGACATGAGAATAAAGAGATAAGACTAAAAATAAGTCCAAGCTCCATTTTTAACAACATTTTTATTACTTTTGATTTACCAGTTCGATTCACTATTGAACCAATAACGCTTCTGACTTGAGATCCCAAACTTAGGTGATAACATCACACCTCAGCCAACCAAAAGGAAGCGCAATGAAAATCATCAGTTTCAATATCAATGGACTCAGAGCCAGATTGCATCAACTGCAAGCTATCATCGATAAACATCAGCCCGATGTCATTGGCCTACAAGAAATCAAAGTCCATGATGACGCCTTTCCTCGTGAAGAAGTCGAAGCTATGGGCTATCAAGTCTATTTCCACGGTCAAAAAGCACATTATGGCGTGGCTATTTTGTGTAAACAGACGCCGTTGGAAGTCATCAAGGGCTTCCCAACCGATAACGAAGAACACCAAAAACGAATGATTATGGCAACGTTTGCCGATCAAGAAGGTAACAAAACCACGGTTCTTAACGGTTATTTCCCACAAGGCGATAACGTAGAGCACGAAACCAAGTTCCCTTACAAGCGCCAGTTTTACCGTGACCTTATGACTTATCTGCGTGAGCACCGCAGTAATACGGAACGCTTAGTGGTCATGGGGGATATCAATATCAGTCCGATCGATCTGGATATCGGTATCGGCGAAGCCAACCGAAAACGCTGGTTGCAAACTGGAAAGTGCTCATTCCAACCTGAAGAGCGTGAGTGGTTACAAACGCTACTCGATTGGGGATTGGTTGACACTTTCCGTCAACTCCACCCTAATGTTAACGATCAATTTTCGTGGTTTGACTACCGTTCTCGCGGATTTGAGGACAATCGTGGTCTCCGAATTGACGTGATTCTGGCCACCCCATCTCTGGCTGAAACTTGCCAAGAAGCGGGAATTGACTATGAACTTCGTGGTATTGATAAACCGTCGGATCACGCACCAATCTGGGCAACGTTTAAATAATTCCCACCATGTCGCGGTGTGAGTTAGACTCCCCCATCCCACGATGGGGGCTTCAATTAGCTCCGTGGTTTTAAATAGGCAAGAAAACGCTTTTCTGCCTGTTTAAAACACCAAAGAATGATAAATGTCAGCGACATATAAAACAGCCCTGCACTCAAAAAAGCCTCAAATGGCGCATAGTAGCGCGAGTTCACTAAACGTGCGGCTCCCGTTAAGTCCATAATGGTCACAATGCCAGCCACCGCACTCCCATGCAGCATAAAAATGACTTCATTACTGTATGCAGGTAATGCTCGCCGTAGTGCACTGGGTAAAATAATTCTCTTATAGGTCTGCCAACTGCTCATTCCATAAGCCTTTGCTGCTTCAACCTCGCCTTTAGGTAAGCCATTTATTGCGCCACGAACAATTTCTGCCGTATAGGCGGAAGTGTTTAGAATGAACGCCACCAAAGCACAAAACCACGCATGCTCCCAAAGAGTTCCTTTCACTGGAAAAAACTGGTCCATACCATAATAGATGAGGTACAACTGAACCAACAGCGGTGTCCCACGCAGAAAGTAGATGTATCCCCATGCGGGATAGCTCAGCCACGACTGCTTGCTATTTCTCGCAATCGCCAACGGAATGGCCCACATCAAACCGATCACTAATGAGAGGCTAACCAGCCATACCGTAGTCCATAGGCCGCTTAAGTAAACGGGTAAACTTTCAATAATAAGAGAAAAGTCCATGTCTACCTCGTATGAATACTGAACTTACGTTCTACCAATTTGAGTAAGCCCGTGGATACACTGGTAAAAAACAAAAAGATAACCGCAACAGCCATATAAAAAGTAAACGGCATTTTGGTTGAGCCAGCCGCCAGTGAACTGATACGTACCATATCTTCCAAACCGATAATCGAGACCAAAGCCGTGGTTTTGAGTAACACCAACCAATTGTTGCCAAACCCGGGGATCGCGTGACGAATCATTTGCGGTAATAAAATGCGCCGAAAACTCATCGCAGAACTCATTCCGTAAGCTTTCGCAGCCTCTAACTCACCCTTATCCACTGCGAGAATCGCACCACGAAATGTTTCCGCCATATACGCACCAAAAATAAAACCTATGGTCAATACACCCGCAACAAATGGGCTAACATCAATATAATCAGGTAGGTACGATACCCATTCGTGATTAGGATCACTCTGTGTGAACCATTGATTAAGGAACTCGTTAATACTACTGAGCCCATTATTCAGGAAGATCTGTCCGCCGAAGAAAATCAGCATCATCAAAACTAAATCAGGGATACCACGAATAATGGTGGTGTAGAGTGTGGCGATCCAGCGAGCCCAACGATAAGGCGCCATTTTCGCTAAGGCACCGAGCATTCCCAAAATGACCGCGAGCAATAGTGAGAGCAGTGCAACTTCAATTGTGACCAAAGCCCCTTTGGCAATCGAAGCTTCATAACCTTGTAAATTCAGCATACTCGTTCCCTATGGGTAAAGATCGGGCTATTGGTGACATCAGGAACGAGTGGCCAACAGCCCGGATACAGGAAGTTAATAGCTATCCCATAGATTGGGATTAAATCGCGAATTAATCACCGTAAACATCATATTTGAAGTACTTCGCTTCAATTTGCTGATAAATCCCCTTTTCACGCAGCGCTGTAATGGCGGCATTCAGCTTTTCCGTCAAGTCTTTATCTTGCTTACGCACTGCGATCCCCATCCCCTCGCCAAACCACTTAGGATCTGTCAATGATGGACCAACAAACTCATAGGCATCGCCACCCGCTTTGTTCAACACCCCTTCTTCCAGTGCTGATGCATCACCCAATACTGCCGCAATTCGACCGTTTGCGAGATCGAGATAGGCTTCATCGAATGAGCCATAACGCACGATATCGACAGAATCACCATAGTTATCGGAGATGTATTTATCGTGAGTGGTCGCTCGTTGCACACCAATCTTCACTCCCTTCAAACCTTCTTTGGTAAAGGCCAAGTTGGCACCTTTTTTGGCAATGAATTTATTGGGGATCAACGCATATTTACCAGTAAAGTCCACTTTCTTTTTGCGTTCTTCAGTAATTGACATGGCCGCGATGATCGCATCGTATTTACGTGCCAGCAGTGATGGAATAATACCATCCCAGTCTTGTGGCACGATCTTACACTCGACATTCATCTCTGTGCACAACGCGTTGGCCATATCGACATCAAACCCTTTCAGTGAACCATCGGATTCCGTCCAACTAAAAGGAGGGTATGCCCCCTCGATACCAAAACGCACCGTCTTCCATTCTTTAGCTTGCGTGACACCACTGATTGTTGTGGCGATTAATGCCGTCGCAACTAACCACTTTTTCATATCCATACTCCTGTGATTGTTTGTCTTTATGTTGTGTTTAGTAATAATTAAAAAGAATGTTTATCCGAGAGTGACGAGCAACACGTGTCGTTAACTCTTTGCATCAAGCTGCTTTCACCTACGTTAATAAATAGATGAAATAAACTGCTTTAATCGCTCTGAATCGGGATTTTTAAACAGTTTTTCTGGGTTACCTTGCTCTTCGACTTTGCCTTGATGTAAGAACATCACATGATTTGAGACATCACGAGCAAAAGCCATCTCATGGGTTACCACCAGCATAGTGCGCCCTTCTTCTGCTAGGTCACGCATTACCCCTAGCACTTCACCCACTAATTCGGGGTCTAGCGCCGAGGTGGGTTCATCAAACAACATCACTTCAGGCTCAACGGCAAGAGCCCGGGCAATAGCAGCACGCTGTTGCTGACCACCAGAAAGGTGTCCAGGGTAGTAATCTTTACGCTCGTAAAGCCCAACTTTTATGTAATAAACGCTCAGCAAGTTCGATTTGCTTGAGCTTTTGGCACCCCCAAAACATGTACGGGAGCCTCTATTACATTTTCCAACACAGTCATGTGTGACCATAAATTGAAACTTTGAAACACCATCGCTAAGCGTGAACGAATACGCTGCACTTGTTTCTCTTTGGCGGGTTGAACGATGCCTTGGCGTGAGGTTTTCATTTGGATCAACTCACCTTTAACCCAAATCTCACCGGACGTAGGGGTCTCTAGCAAGTTAATACAACGTAGAAAGGTACTTTTTCCAGAGCCAGACGAGCCGATGATAGAGATCACGTCGCCTTTGTGTGCCTGAAGGGAGATCCCTTTCAGCACTTCATTCTGTCCAAAAGTTTTGTGTAGGTTTTTTATCTCAAGCGCGGGTACATCCGTCATGCGCTAACGCTCCCTGTTTTATCGATGAACTTCACTGTTCATTTTTGAAACAAGCTAACACTCAACCAAGGCAAGCGCAACAAATTATTAACCCGAAAAATATGACTGAAAAGTTATTTAATTTGCAGGTTAATGCACTAATGAGTGAATAAATCTTGAAAAGGCCGATAAATAATCATTTCACCAGAAAATATTTATTAATATTTTTTTAACATCATCACACACTGAATAGACTTGGGTTGATGAGACCCATCATTCCCTCAGTTTTTTTAAGCCATTTTTATCCGATTAAAGTGTAATAAAACACGCAAGATGAAAAAATATTTCAAAGCAAAAATCACCTATGTGCCTGATATCTCTAGGCATGTGTAGTTTTATTTCATATTTATTCGTAAAGTGATCAAGATCAATCGACATTATTGATAAGCACGTTAAACTCGCCGCAAATATAAGGTCATTATAATGATCAGTATTTGTGTTAGAGATGATTTATTTGACTGATCTCAGAAACGCTTTAACACCTTATTCATTCATGCAATGAAACAGTATTCACAACTGAATTACTTACTTTTACAAATATGAGGAATCATATGTCAGACGTTATGAACAAAGAGCGCTCAGACATTGAGACGAAAAGCTACCGGGAGCTTCATCGTCCAGCGTCTGAGTTTGCGACTCGCTCAGAATATCTGGATCATGAACTACAAATCATGAAGCCACGCCGTTTTGGTCTCAACTTACCTGGGCGAGATTTTCGCTTTGAGTTAGAAGATTTAGTTCCTGCTCTTGCGGGTACCATCGGCATTATCTCAATGTATTCCGCAGTAATGATGTCTTGGGCTGATGGCCTGACTCAAGCTTGGGATCACATTACACTGGGTAAAGAGTTTGCGATTGAAGTCGCTCGTGTAGAAATGCTCTTCCCTGCCCTGTTTTTCTGTGTTTATTGCGTTCTGGTTTCTTAAACCCACGTGCAAACCTAGCAGGCAACCACGGACCAATGATCCCTCTGATTGGTTCTATCGCTCTCGCCGGTGCTCACCCTCTCGCTCTTGCAATTCTTCTTGGGGTATTCGGCCTGCTACTCAGTTACTTCAAAGGCGGATCCAAGCTGGTGAACCTCACCTCTGAGGGCACCGCAGGTGGTTTGCTCATCTTCCTCGGTTTCACCGGCACTATGAGCCAAATCACGTCGATACAGGAGTGGGCCGTCGGCTTACAATCTGCTGATATCGCCGCGGGCAGTAGTGGGGTACATTAGGTTTAGTTGTACGTGGGTGTAAACATTGTGATTTATGCTCTGCTCGCTAAGTTTAACCTACGCTGGTTAGCTATTCCGGTGTGTGCCTTTACGGGGTTAATTATTGCGCTGGCTTTAGGCGCAGGCTTCGATCTGAAGTTTGAGACCCAAATGGGCTTGCCAAATCTGAACCCTGTTTACTGGTGGGGTAGCACTGAGCAAGGTTGGATGTTGGGTATGCCAACATTGCAACACTTCATTGCATCACTGCCATTCGCCATTCTGGCGGTTGCCATGTGGTCACCAGACTTCCTTGGCCACCGAATCTTCCAAGAGCTGAACTATCCAAGACGTACTGAAAAAGTGCTGATGGATGTGGATGACACCATGACCATGTGTTCTATCCGCCAAATGGTGGGTACCGCATTGGGTGGTGGTAACATCACATCATCTTGGGGTACATACATGATCCCAGCGGCGATTGCCAAACGCCCAATTCCAGGCGGTGCGATCATCCTCGGCTGTCTCGTGATGACGATCGCTATCCTTGGCTTCCCGATGGATGCTGCGGTATGGCCACCTGTTATGCGTTGTGCTCTGTTAGTGGGTGTATTCCTACCACTGCTTGAAGCTGGCATGCAAATGATCAAAAACACCAAAGATTCACAAGCAGCAGGTATCTGTATCTTTGGTTCAGCAGTCGTGAACCCTGTACTGGCATGGGCTCTAACTATGCTTCTGGATAACAACGGTCTTATCGGAGACAAAGAGCGCGCAGCAAAATTGTCATTCGTAGATAAAGTTGTGATCCCGGGCGGCGTGCTTATCATCTGTTTGATTGCTATGCTTGCTGTGGGCATGTTGGAAAGCCAATATGGTCTACAAGCTTGGTTGTAATCACCATTCTTGATTGGGTAGCGCAACTGCGCTACCCAAACTTTATTTTAAATTTTTAACTTTTATTGATTTAGTTTAAGGTTTACGAAATTTTTTTAGCGTAGAGTGACTACATTAAAGGAACTAATAGCGATATTCATATTCAAACAGTATCTGATTGCATTTGAATATCGTTATTGAAGAGTGTACTGCTCCCCTCGGGGATAGCTGGCTCAACGGCGAAGACAGTACGTGTTTTTTCTACTCATAAAGGTAGGTATGTCATGGCAGAGCAATTTGCTAAAGCTTGGGAAGGTTTTGCGGCAGGTGACTGGCAAAACGAAGTTAACGTTCGTGATTTTATTCAAAAGAACTACACACCGTACGAAGGCGACGAATCTTTCCTAGTTTCTGAAGGTACTGAAGCAACTAACAAGCTTTGGGACAAAGTAATGGAAGGTATCAGACAGGAAAACTCAACTCACGCTCCTGTTGATTTCGACACTTCTCTTATCTCTACCATCACAGCTCACGATGCTGGCTACATCAACAAAGACCTAGAAAAAATCGTTGGTCTACAAACTGATGCTCCTCTGAAACGTGCAATCATCCCTAACGGTGGTATCCGTATGGTGGAAGGTTCATGCAAAGCCTACGGCCGTGAACTGGATCCTCAAGTTTCAAAAATCTACTCTGAATACCGCAAAACACACAACGCTGGCGTATTCGACATTTACACTCCAGAAATTCTGGCTTGTCGTAAATCAGGCGTTCTGACTGGTCTTCCAGATGCTTACGGCCGTGGTCGTATCATCGGTGACTACCGTCGTGTGGCACTGTACGGTATCGACTTCCTAATGAAAGACAAACTGGCTCAGTTCAAGTCTCTACAGGAAAGATTCGAAAACGGCGAAGATCTGCAAATGACCATGCAACTGCGTGAAGAAATTGCAGAGCAACACCGTGCACTAGGCCAAATGAAAGTGATGGCTGCGAAATACGGTTACGATATTTCTCGCCCAGCAGAAACCGCACAAGAAGCAATCCAATGGACTTACTTCGGCTACCTAGCGGCAGTTAAGTCTCAAAACGGTGCTGCAATGTCTCTTGGTCGTACTTCTACTTTCCTAGACGTGTACATTGACCGCGACATGAAAGCTGGCAAGATCACTGAAGTAGAAGCTCAGGAAATGATCGACCACTTCGTAATGAAGCTGCGTATGGTTCGCTTCCTACGTACTCCTGAATACGATGAGCTGTTCTCTGGCGACCCAATTTGGGCAACTGAATCTATGGGTGGTATGGGTCTGGACGGTCGTACGCTGGTAACGCGTACTAACTTCCGCTTCCTGAACTCACTGTACACCATGGGTCCATCTCCAGAGCCAAACATCACTGTTCTGTGGTCTGAGCAACTGCCAGAAGGCTTCAAGAAGTTCTGTGCGAAAGTATCTATCGATACTTCTTCTATCCAGTACGAAAACGATGACCTGATGCGTCCAGACTTCGAGTCTGATGACTACGCTATCGCATGTTGTGTATCACCAATGGTGATCGGTAAACACATGCAGTTCTTTGGTGCTCGTGCAAACCTTGCAAAAACTCTGCTGTACGTAATCAACGGCGGTGTGGATGAGAAACTGAAAATCCAAGTGGGTCCAAAAATGCCTAAGATCATGGACGAAGTTCTGGACTTCGACGATGTATGGGGCAAGCTGGATCACTTCATGGGTTGGTTGGCGACTCAATACGTCACTGCACTGAACAGCATCCACTTCATGCATGACAAGTACAGCTACGAAGCTGCTCTGATGGCTCTGCATGACCGTGATGTACGTCGTACTATGGCGTGTGGTATCGCAGGTCTGTCTGTTGCCGCTGACTCTCTGTCTGCAATCAAGTACGCGAAAGTAAAACCTGTTCGTGACGAAGACGGTGTAGCAGTCGATTTCACTATCGAAGGCGACTACCCTAAATTCGGTAACAACGATGCACGTGTTGACGACATCGCTTGTGAACTGGTTGAGCGTTTCATGAACAAGATCCGTTCACTGAAAACTTACCGTGATGCAGTGCCAACTCAGTCTATCCTGACTATCACTTCAAACGTGGTATACGGTAAGAAGACAGGTAACACACCAGACGGTCGTCGTGCAGGTGCTCCATTCGCACCAGGTGCAAACCCAATGCACGGTCGTGACGAGAAAGGTGCGGTAGCTTCTCTGACTTCAGTAGGCAAACTGCCATTTGCTCACGCGAAAGACGGTATCTCTTATACCTTCTCTATCGTGCCAAATGCACTGGGTAAAGATGAAGGTTCACAACGCGCTAACCTGGCAGGTCTGATGGATGGTTACTTCCACCACGAAGCTGGCATTGAGGGTGGTCAACACCTGAACGTTAACGTTCTGAACCGTGACACTCTGCTAGATGCAGTTAAGCACCCAGAGAAGTACCCACAACTGACTATCCGTGTATCTGGATACGCAGTACGCTTTAACTCTCTGACTGCTGAACAGCAACAAGACGTTATCGCTCGTACTTTCACTGAATCTCTATAAGATTTAGCGAGTCTCTTCAAAGCCCCGTTTCGACGGGGCTTTTTTGTTTTTCACACTCAGCTACACTTTTTTCTGTATATCACAGCACATTTGTGCTTTTCTCTACTAGGTTTATTCTCAGCAATGGCGCATGATCCATTGGCTTTTCTTTATATCTCCGAGACATAGTTCACTAACCATGAAATCGATTCGCTATTTGCCTTTGCTGTTCATCAGCACTTACGTCGCCGCAGCACAAACACCGACTTTTACCCTAAGCATCGATAATGACGGTGTATTCGGGGTGGATCAAAACTACACCAATGGCCTTTTCCTTAGTTATACCTCAGGAGCCATTACGCCTTATTGGCTTGCAAAACCGCTGAGTTTATCTGTATGGGGAGCGCCCAGTTTGGATAAATGGGAATTCACCCTCGGCCATAAAATGTGGACGCCTTCAGATATTGAATTGACCAAACCACAGCCGAATGAACGCCCTTATGCTGGTTATTTACACACTGAATTCAATTACCTGAGTCTACATCCACAGCAAGCACAGCGTTTCAATCTGACCTTAGGGATGACGGGCGAAAGCGCCTTATCTGAGGATGCGCAAAAAATTGTGCACAATATTACAAAATCGGATAAACCGAACGGTTGGGCATACCAAGTCGACGATAAATTTGTTGGCAGCCTAGGTTACCGCTCGCATTTCAACTGGGGCCGCTATCAAGCCATCGGTGGCACTGCGTTAGAACTAGCGAACATCACCGAAGTCAACGCTGGGAATTTTCGCAGCGATCTCTCTTCTGGGTTGATGCTACGGTGGGGAACCGATTTAGAGAACAACTTTGGCGCAGCACAAATCTCGGTTGAAAACCCGTTCACACCGGGCATGATCGGGGCCTCGGATCAAGGCTGGTTTGTGTTCACTGGCATTGAAGGTCGTTACCGGTTTAACGATATTACTATCGAAGGTGACCGCCCATTAGACGGGTTAGATCACCCTGCTGAGTATTACCAAGTGCATGTTGAACCATGGCAAGCGACCGCAGTGGTTGGGTTTGCTATGTATGCACGCAGCTTTGGTGCCAGCTTAACCTTTACCGCTAACAGCTCCGAATTCAAAGAAGATAAGGAAACCATCAGCGGTACAGGTAACGTTGCTCTCTATGCTTTCTTCTAAGTTCAACGCACGTGGCTACAGCGTGAAACGTTGACAATCGTTTTCTAAACTCTCAGCGCGCATTTCCACTTCTCCACTGGTCATGCGCAGCTGATTGTTATATGACTCCAACGCCCGCATGGCACTCAAAATCTGAGTCATATTCTTCGCCATAGCATGGCTTGTTTCTGAGAGCTCTTTAATCGAAGAGAAAATCATCTCGGTTTGTGATGCAGCCTCGTTGGTTCCTTGCGTAATCCTTGCTAGCGCCTGCATCGCTTCATTCCCTTTGCTTTGCCCCTCTTCCATGGTCTGCTCTGATTGATTCATGAACAAGATCACTTCCGCACTCTCTTTTTTCATGGTTTCGATGGTGCCAGAAATTTCGCTCACCGCATTCACCGTTCTGACGGCCAAACTACGAACTTCATCAGCAACAACCGCGAACCCTCGTCCCTGTTCTCCCGCGCGTGCCGCCTCAATCGCCGCATTTAAGGCCAATAAGTTAGTTTGTTCAGCAATACCATTAATAATGTCCATGACCGAGTCGACTTTGGCAGAGGCTTGCTCCAATTGTTGAATATGCCCAGCTGCCGATTGCAAAATATTTCCGACTTCACGTAGCGAAGCCAATTGCCACACCAATAACTTTTGCTTCCCTCTTCAGCCGCCAACGTCGAAGCTTTGCTGACATTGGCAACCACTTCGAGCGAGTGTGACACTTGCTGAGTCGTCAAGCTAACCTCTTCGGTGGCTGACGCAAGGCGATGTGTTTGATCCATAACTTCAGACTGACTACTGACTAGATTATCGATCGCTTGATTTAAAGCGATCGCATCACCGGATAACGCAATACTGCGGTCTTGCACTACGTGCACCAATCCGCCGAGGTTTTCACAGCTTTTATTGACGGCAAAACCCAACTGATTGAATTCATCATTCTTATTGGCCGAAAGAGTGAGCCGCTGTGATAAATCTCCCGATGATAATTTTTCCAGTACCCGTTTAATCTGGCTGAGCGCTTTAGTTAAAGACATGCTAACCATCATAAATAGCAATATCGTTAATACCGCCAGAATCACACAAGCTACCAGAATGGAGAGTAAAGTGTGCTCACCCGCTTGCTCTGCTAAGGTTTGATAACTTTCACTGACACTTTCAAGACGATGCGCCGTGGATTCAATCACATCCTGTGCTTTCGCTTCGCTACTTAACAGCTTTTCCTCAATCTCTTTGACCTGCTGAGAAAGTTCACTAACACGTAAAAATGTGGCTTTGAACTGTTCAATTTCCACTTTGTAAAGATCCAGCATCGCGTAAGACTGTGATGTGCTGATAAAGCCCGCTAGCGCTCGATTAAACAACTTCAAATTTTGCTCATTCGGTTGCAGTAAGTAATTTTGCTGCGTCTTAACCATGGCTTGGAAATCAGAATTGATGGTCACCATCCCTGTTTCATCAATTTTCTTTTCGATGGTGACGGCTAAACTTTTCAATAGGGCTAACTTGCCATCATCAACATTAAAGCCCAGTTCGCCTTTTATCTGCAGCCAAGGTTGCATATCGCTGATAAAGGCTTGTACCGCTTGCTGTAATGCTTCTCCCTCGTTGGCAAAATCATTGTTGATTAAGAAATTTTTATCGCGCTCAACTTTTTGGGTGAGCTCATTTAATCGTGTTTTTATATCTGCAACTTTACTCGAATCGAGATGTTCACGTTCAGAGGCCAATTCAAACAGCTGCGCTTGGGTAGCGAATAAAGCCGCAGAGCCTGTCGTCACGCCCCCACTTTGTTGGTACTGCAAATTCATTTTGGATAAGCTTCGCGCGGTAAATAGGGACAACCCAATAAAACCTAAACAAAGAACAACAATAAATAAGGTGATCTTTTGTTTTTGTGAAAGTTGTATTACATCCATCTTTTCACTTCCTTTTTCATACTGCATCACTGCACTGTTCACTTCACCAGTTTACTTACTGACAACAGATACTCTTTATGATTGATAGGAAAAGTTTAGACCTAGGATGCAAGACTTACCCACTTTTCATTCAAATTGATCCTTCGCTACATAGAACGCCATGACCAGAAACTTGCCTCAACCCGCGTGAGCCCTTGTCGCGGCTAGCTATAGAGTAAATTAGCCAAGAGATAAACCTATTTAATCCCTGCTATTTGTAATAAAATAACGCCCAAATTACATAACTGAGAAGCGCTCATGTCTACCATTGGTCGAATCCATTCTTTCGAATCTTGTGGCACTGTTGATGGCCCTGGAATCCGCTTTATTGTATTCCTACAAGGGTGCCTGTTCCGCTGTAAGTATTGTCATAACCGCGACACTTGGGACACTCACACAGGCCGTGAAGTGACGGTTGAAGAAATCATCAAAGAAGCGAAGTCTTATCGTCACTTTATGAATGCTTCCGGTGGTGGTATCACCTGTTCTGGTGGTGAAGCCATGCTGCAGCCGGAGTTTGTGCGTGATTTTTTCCGCGCAGCGAAAGCCGAAGGCATCCACACATGTTTAGATACCAATGGCTACATTCGTAAGTTCACACCTGTGATTGACGAAGTGCTAGAAGTGACAGATCTGGTCATGCTCGATATCAAACAGATGGATGACGAGATTCACCAAGATCTGATCGGTGTCTCCAACAAGCGCACTCTCGACTTTGCCCGCTACCTACATCAAATTGGCCAAAAGACTTGGCTACGTTATGTGGTGGTTCCAGGTTACACCGATGATGAAGCCTCAGCACATCTGTTAGGTGAGTTCATCAAAGACATGGAAAACATCGAGAAGATCGAACTGCTGCCTTATCACAAACTTGGTGCTCATAAATGGGAAGCCATGGGTGAAGAGTACCCATTGGAAGGTGTGAATCCCCCAAGCAAAGAAACCATGGATAAAATCGTAGCAATCCTTGAGCAGTATCACTCAAACGTAAAATACTGATTCAACCTCGCGGCGTTATCGTAAAAAATACCAACCACTTCGGTTGGTATTTTTTTAGGTAACTCGATTGGAATTAGCACAGCTCGCTTCAACCATTATTATTTTTGCCGTTTTACTTTTGGTGAAAAAAGATAGCCAGCACGCACTGTGGCCAAAATTTCGTGATGATAGAACTTTCCAACATCTCACCTACTTTGTGATGTTGGGGCTATTTCTACTCTGGTCAGCACAAGCCAGTGTTAAAGAAGGGCTCACCATTCATTTTCTCGCCTTAACCACATTGACCATGATGTACGGTTGGCGCAGTGCGTTTATTATCACTATCCCTGTCACCGCTGCCCTAGCATTGTTTGGCAAAATAAGCCTCGCCGCTTTGCCAGAGTATCTGCTGCTTTCTAGCTTGCTGCCTATATTGATCAGTTACTCGGTATTTGCCTTAAGCTATCACTACCTACCGAGAAACATCTTCGTATTTATTTTTGTGGCTGGCTTTTTTAATGCCGGCGTTACCGGCAGTTTACATCTGTTGCTAAACTCGCTGTATGTTTGGGAAATGGGGACTTATGATTGGAAAACGATCATGGATAACTACCTGATTTTTATCCCTCTACTTGCCTTTCCTGAAGGTCTACTCAATGGCATGGCACTCGCCATTTTGGCGGTGTTCCGCCCCGAGTGGCTGCGCGTATTTTCCGATCGTGATTATTTGTATAACCACTATCATCGCCATTAAGTATGCTGTTTTTTTGTGCTTTCACTATTAAAACCGTGTTGAGATCATGTTTCACTCTGTACCAATGCTGTTAACCTTAAATCAGCAAAATAATAACTCTGATTTGAAGTGAGGCTTTACATGGAAATGACCAACGCTCAGCGTTTGATCTTATCGAACCAATATTTCCTTATGTACGCAACTTGACCCAAACAACGACAAATAAATACAAGCGCTTGCAAACGTATTATTGAGCGCGGCTACGAGCTACAAATGCGTGAACTGAACCGCGAGTTTGGCTGCCTGCCTGAAACGGAATGCCGTGAAATCATCGACATTATGGAGATGTACCACGCGATGCAAGAATCCAATCGCATGTTGGATGACGCGGCGCGCAAAGATGTTGACCAACGCCGTTTGACTTTCCTTGGTTTCGATATGGCCACCGAAGCACCATTGGTGAACTACGTACGCTTCTTAGTCGACTCTGAAGGCCTCTACCCACAATTTGATAAGGGCGAGCACCATTTCAACAGCCAAATGCCAATGTTGGTGAAATACCGTCGTATGCTCACCACTTGGCGCAATTGTCCACGTCAGTACCATCTGTCGGCCAATGAATTACGTCAAATCATGAACGCTTAATTCGCTTTTTCATCCCTTTTATTCTCTTAAGCTGGCTTTAATGCCAGCTTTTTATTTGGCTCTTTTCCCACCATACAGACTGCTCTTCGCCATCCCAACTATCTGACTCATTCGAAATCACGATTTTGAAATAAAACCATAATTCTTAAGCAAAAGAGTAGATTACAGACTAGGCTTAAATTGTTAGGGATTTGTATACAGCGGTTGTATGTCGTCATGACATTTTCAAAGGGGAAACAACTATGAGTATTTTTGAACACTTTCAGGCACGCTATGAAGCCGCCAAGGATGAAGAGCTGTCCATTCAGGACTTTCTGGCTCTGTGTAAAGAAAACAAAAGTGCTTATGCCAATGCCGCGGAGCGCTTATTGCTGGCCATTGGCGAACCCGAGATGATTGATACATCCAAGCACTCGCGCCTTAGCCGTATTTTTTCCAACCGAGTGATTGCTCGTTATAAAACCTTCGAAGATTTTTATGGCATGGAAGAAGCCATAGAACAGATCGTCGCTTACCTCAAACATGCCGCGCAAGGTTTGGAAGAGCGCAAGCAGATTCTCTATTTACTCGGCCCTGTGGGCGGCGGTAAATCATCACTGGCGGAAAAGCTCAAAGCTTTGATGCAACAAATGCCGATTTATGTATTGTCGGCCAATGGTCAACGCAGCCCAGTGAACGATCACCCCTTCTGCCTATTCGATGTCAATGAAGATGGTGAATTGCTCAAACAGGAATATGGTATCGATCGCCGTTACTTACGTTCCATCATGTCCCCTTGGGCTGCTAAACGCCTGCATGAATTTGGTGGCGATATCACTAAGTTCAAAGTAGTGAAAGTGCGTCCATCCATTCTGGATCAAATCGCGGTAGCCAAAACCGAACCGGGCGATGAAAACAACCAAGATATTTCCTCTCTGGTCGGTAAAGTCGATATCCGTAAGTTGGAACACTTCTCACAAGATGACCCAGACGCCTACAGCTACTCCGGTGCACTATGCCGCGCCAACCAAGGTTTGATGGAATTCGTGGAAATGTTCAAAGCACCGATTAAAGTGCTGCACCCACTACTAACCGCGACCCAAGAAGGCAACTATAACGGTACCGAAGGGCTTTCAGCCTTGCCATTTGACGGCATGATTCTCGCCCACTCCAACGAATCGGAATGGCAGACTTTCCGTAACAACAAAAACAACGAAGCATTCCTAGACCGGGTGTATATTGTGAAAGTCCCTTACTGTCTACGTGTTTCTGGTGAAGTCAAAATCTACCAAAAACTGTTGGATCACAGTGAGCTATCCAAAGCACCTTGTGCTCCAAGCACACTCGAACTACTGGCACAATTTAGCGTACTGTCTCGCCTAAAAGTGCCAGAGAACTCCTCCCTGTTTTCAAAAATGCGTGTCTATGATGGTGAAACGCTGAAAGATACCGATCCGAAAGCCAAAAGCTATCAGGAATACCGCGATTATGCGGGGGTAGATGAAGGCATGTCTGGGCTTTCCACCCGTTTCGCGTTCAAAATTCTGTCTCGCGTATTTAACTTCGATCACTCAGAAGTGGCCGCGAACCCAGTGCATCTGTTCTACGTTATCGAACAGCAAGTCGAGCGCGAGCAGTTCCCGAAAGAAACCGCGGATCGCTACAATGAATTCCTCAAAGGCTACTTAATCCCACGCTATGTCGAGTTCATTGGCAAAGAGATCCAAACCGCTTACCTAGAGTCTTACTCTGAGTACGGTCAGAATATTTTTGACCGCTACGTCACCTACGCCGACTTCTGGATTCAAGATCAAGAATACCGTGACCCAGAAACAGGCCAACTGTTTGACCGTTCAGCACTCAACAGTGAACTGGAGAAAATTGAGAAAACCGCGGGGATCAGCAATCCAAAAGATTTCCGTAATGAAATTGTTAACTTCGTACTGCGTGCTCGTGCCAACAACAATGGCCAAAACCCTGTATGGACTAGCTACGAGAAATTGCGCACTGTGATCGAGAAAAAGATGTTCTCCAATACTGAAGATCTGCTTCCGGTCATCTCCTTTAACGCGAAAACCTCATCCGACGATCAGAAGAAACACGATGACTTCGTCGCTCGTATGATGGAAAAAGGCTATACCGAAAAACAAGTCCGCTTGCTGTCTGAGTGGTATTTGCGAGTACGTAAATCCTCATAGTGTGTATGCCGTGTAATGGTCGGCGGTAGTGCAACTACCGCCACCTGCGGTGTTACCTACCACCCACAGAATAACTGTTGGGCTGTAGGTCACCCCCTCAACAAACTCGCGTTCGAGTTTGAGGTGATGTCAATTAGGGAGAGGCTCATGGCGCAATTTATCGACAGAAGGCTAAATGGCAAAAACAAAAGCACCGTCAACCGACAACGCTTTTTACGCCGTTACAAAGAGCAGATTAAAGAGTCGGTTGCGGATGCCGTTAACCGCCGCTCAATCACTAATACCGAGTCTGGTGAAGATGTCTCGATTCCAACTCGCGACATTAAAGAGCCGATGTTCCATCAAGGCAAAGGTGGCATTCGTGAACGTGTGCATCCGGGCAATGACCAGTTTATTCGCGGCGATAAAATCGATCGCCCCAAAGGTGGTCAAGGCAGTGGCGGCTCAGGTGAAGGCGAAGCCAGTGCCGATGGTGAAGGCAGCGATGATTTCGTATTCCAAATTTCCAAAGACGAATACCTCGATATTTTGTTTGAAGATTTAGCACTGCCGAATCTCAAGAAAAACCAAGTTAACAAAATCACCGAATGGAAAACCCATCGCGCAGGTTTCCAAACCTCAGGTGTACCCTCCAACATTTCTGTAGTGCGCTCACTGCAACAATCCTTAGCACGCCGTACGGCGATGACTGCTGGTAAACGCCGTTTAATGAGTGAGTTGGAAGAAGAACTCGAACGCATTCAGCGCAGCGAACCACCCCAAATCATGGAAGAGATGCGCATCAAGCAAGAGATTGAAGAGCTACGCAATAAAATTGATAGCGTGTCCTTTTATCGATACCTTTGATTTGCGTCTTACAAAAACTACGAAAAGCGCCCTATTCCGTCCAGTCAAGCAGTGATGTTCTGCCTAATGGACGTATCAGGCTCGATGGATCAGGCGACCAAGGATATTGCGAAACGCTTTTATGTTCTGCTTTACCTGTTCCTCACTCGCACCTATGAAAACGTGGAAGTGGTGTTTATCCGCCATCATACGCAAGCCAAAGAGGTGAATGAACACGACTTCTTCTACTCCCAAGAAACTGGGGGCACCATAGTGTCCAGTGCGCTCAAGCTGATGCATGAAATCATTGAAGCGCGTTTCCCACTGGGTGAATGGAACATTTATGGCGCGCAAGCTTCTGATGGTGATAACTGGGCAGACGATTCACCACGTTGCAAAGAGTTACTCTCCAACAAGCTGCTGCCCTATTGCCAATACTATGCCTATATCGAAATCACGCGTCGCTCACACCAAACCTTGTGGCACGAATATGAAAAATTACAGGCATCCTTCGATAACTTCGCGATGAAGAACATTCGCAGTGTTGAAGACATTTTCCCTGTGTTTAGGGAGCTGTTCCAAAAGGAAAATGCGTAGGGAGACTGAGAGATGACAACCAAAGCCAAAGCCGCACCCAAGCGTAAAGCTGCCCAAAACAAGCGACTGCCCGATGGCCCAGATTGGACATTTGAGCTGATCGAACGCTATCACCAAGAGATTCGCCGAGTCGCTGAGTTTTATCGTTTGGATACTTACCCAAACCAGATTGAAATCATCACCTCAGAGCAGATGATGGATGCCTATTCCAGCATCGGCATGCCCATCAACTACAACCATTGGTCGTTTGGCAAAAAATTCATCCAAACCGAGCAAACCTACAAACACGGTCAGATGGGGTTAGCGTATGAGATTGTCATTAACTCCGATCCTTGTATCGCCTATCTGATGGAAGAAAACACCGTAACCATGCAAGCCCTCGTGATGGCGCATGCGTGTTACGGCCATAACTCCTTCTTTAAAGGCAACTATCTGTTCCAAACCTGGACAGATGCCAGCTCGATCATCGATTACCTGCTGTTTGCCAAAAACTACATTGCCGAATGTGAGCAGAAATTTGGCGTGAATGAAGTCGAAAAGCTACTCGACTCCTGCCATGCCTTAATGAATTACGGGGTTGACCGTTATAAACGGCCAGAAAAGATCTCGATTGCCGAAGAGAAAGCGCGCCAAGAAGAGCGCGAAGCCTATCTGCAATCTCAAGTGAATGCCTTGTGGCGTACTGTGCCGAAAAAAGCGGTTGAGCAGGAAAAACATCACCGTTTCCCGAGCGAACCACAAGAGAACATTCTCTACTTCATTGAGAAACATGCTCCCCTGCTGGAACCTTGGCAGCGCGAAATCGTGCGCATCGTGCGCAAAATCAGCCAATATTTTTATCCGCAGAAACAGACCCAAGTCATGAACGAAGGATGGGCCACCTTCTGGCACTACACCATTCTTAATCATCTTTATGATGAGGGGTTAGTCAGCGACAAATTCATGCTGGAGTTTCTGCACAGCCACACTAGCGTTGTGGCGCAACCGCCCTACAACAGCCGTTATTTCAGTGGTATCAACCCTTATGCGCTTGGGTTTGCCATGTTCCGTGATATTAAACGGATCTGTGAAGAACCGACTGAGGAGGATAAAGAGTGGTTTCCTGAGCTCGCGGGATCTAACTGGTTGGATGCCCTTCACTTTGCGATGCGTAACTTTAAGGATGAAAGTTTTATCAGCCAGTACCTATCCCCTAAACTCATTCGCGATTTTAAGCTGTTTGCCATTTGCGATGATGATAGAAAAAATCACATCGAAATCAGTGCTATTCACGATGACCTCGGTTATCAACAAATCCGCGAAAAACTCGCGGCACAATACAATCTCAGTAACCTTGAACCCAATATTCAAGTCTATAACGTCGATGTTCGAGGCGATCGCTCATTGACGTTGCAGTATGTTCCACACGATCGCATTCCGTTAGATCCAAGCTACGAAGAGGTGTTGAAACACATGCACCGTCTATGGGGTTTTGAAGTCAAACTGGAGGAGGTCAAAGACACAGGAAGAAGAGAGATCCTCGCAACCTGCCCAAAAAAGAGCGATTTTGAAAGCCGAATTTAATTTGGGCTGCAATACAACATTCCTAACACTTAATAAAAAAGCTCCTTCACAGGAGCTTTTTTCTGATTTGCTTAACGAATTTTAATTTAAAAATTAGCGTGCACGTTCAGTCACAATGCGGCGCACCATTTCCAAATCTTCAGGCGTATCCACCCCTGCTGGCGGCGCTTCTAACGCGACCGCGACATGGATTTTTTCACCATGCCACAGAACACGTAGTTGTTCTAAGCATTCAATTTTTTCAAGCTGGCTTGGTTGCCAATGCAGATAAGTGTTGATGAACCCTGCACGGTAAGCATAAATACCGATATGGCGCAGCAGTGGCTGAGCGATAGACTTATCGGCTTTAGCGAAGTTATCTCGATCCCAAGGAATCGTGGCACGGCTGAAGTACAGTGCGTAACCGTTTTTATCGGTGATCACTTTCACCGCATTCGGGTTAAACACTTCGGCTTCATCTTTAATTTCCACCGCTAAAGTCGCCATCGGCGCACTGCATGCGGCCAAGTTATCCGCCACTTGGCGAATAATTGTCGGCGGAATCAACGGCTCGTCACCTTGCACATTCACCACGATGTGATCAGCAGGAATAGCCATTTTCTCCACCACTTCCGCCAGACGTTCTGTGCCAGATTGATGATCAGACGAAGTCATGCACACCACACCGCCAAAGGCGTGAACCGCTTGCTCCACACGCTCATCATCGGTTGCAATAATTACGTGGTCAGCACCGGCTTGCATGGCTTGTTCATATACCCATTGGATCATGGGTTTACCACCGATATCCGCCAGAGGCTTACCCGGTAAGCGCGTGGATTGGTAACGCGCAGGGATCACGACAGTAAATGACATTAGCGTCCCTCATCCATATTCATGCTGCGAGCTTCCGGCTCTAAAAGCACGGGAATGCCTTCTTTAATTGGATACGCCAAACGATCTAGTTTACAAATCAGCTCTTGGCGATCTTTATCGTAAGTCAGCTTACCTTTACACACTGGGCAAGCGACGATTTCAAGCAGACGGTGATCCATACTGTTCCATTACCTCTTTAATTTTGTCCACAATACGCTGCTCCGCTTCTGGAGCAAATTGAGCCGAAACGGGCAAATACCACCAATTGGGCTGGGCAAATTCAGCGCATTTTACGGCGTCTTTTTCTGTCATGATCAGATGTTCGCCCTGCTGCGACAGTTGATTCAACTGAGCTGCATCAAAGGCTTGATGATCGGCAAACCCTTGGCAATGAACTAAATCTGCATTGAGCTCACGCAAGGTATTAAAAAAACGGGAAGGGTGACCAATTCCAGCCATCGCGCATACGCGAGTCAGCTTGCTCACTGCACAGCGCTCCCCTGTGTGCAAATTAATCGCCTCAGCGGGTTGAAGATGCATCGCGATTTCATTGCACTCTGCTATGCCACCATTGGTGATAATGAAATCAACTTCATCTAACCGACTGATCGGCTCACGCAGAGGACCTAGCGGGATCAACTGTTGGTTACCAAAACGGCGTGCGCCATCTACTACCGCGATTTCGATATCTCGTTGCAGCGCATAATGCTGCAAACCATCGTCGGTAACCACAATGTTAACGCCGTGCTCAAGCAGCGCTTTTACCGCATGGCTGCGCACAGGATCGACGGCCACAGGTGCTTTCGTGCGTTGAAAAATCAGCTTCGGTTCGTCACCGCAATGTTCCGCAGGCGTTTGCTCACTGACGACTAAGGGATAGCTTGGCGCTTTAGCTCCATAGCCGCGTGATACCACCCCAGGGCGATAGCCGAGGGCTTGCAGTGTTTCCACCAGCCAAACTACAACCGGCGTTTTACCATTGCCACCTGCAGTAATGTTGCCTACCACCACGACAGGTAATGGTGCTCTATAGGAGGGTTTGTCACCCGTTTGATATGCTTTGCGCCGTGAGCGGCTAATTACCCCAAACAACCAGCTGAATGGCCACAACAGTGGCCATAACAGATAACCCAACGGATGGCGGTGAAACCAAATCTTTTCTATCACCACTATTCACCAAATTGGATGCGGTGCAGTTGAGCATACGCGCCATCTTGTGCCAACAAGTCAGCATGACGGCCCCGCTCAATAATTTCACCTTCATCGACCACAAGGATCTCATCGGCTTGCTCGATGGTCGACAAGCGGTGCGCAATCACCAGCACCGTTTTGTTCTTCTGAAGCTCATTCAATGCCGCTTGGATCGCACGTTCAGATTCAGTATCTAATGCTGAAGTGGCCTCATCGAGGATCAGCACTGGAGCATCACGCAGCAACGCACGAGCAATTGCCACACGCTGACGTTGACCGCCAGATAAACTCGTACCGTTCTCACCAATCACGGTATCCAAACCTTGCGGCATGTTTTCAATAAATTCCATGGCATGCGCTTGGCGAGCGGCTTGCTCAATTTGCTCGCGCGTGTATTCACCTTCGGCCGCATAAGCGATGTTATTGGCGATAGAGTCGTTAAACAGGTGCACGTTTTGCGAAACCAACGCAAAATGACGGCGCAAATTGGTCAGCTTGTAATCGCGCACATCGTGTCCATCAAGACAAATCGCCCCACTATCAACATCGTAGAAACGAGTAAACAGATTAGCGATGGTCGATTTACCAGAGCCAGAACGGCCAACCAGAGCGACCGTCTTCCCTTGAGGAATCGAGAACGAGACATGCGATAACGCCGGCTTTTCTTTGCCTTGATAGGTGAAAGTCACGTCTTTCACTTCCACTTCACCTTTGACGCGATCAGCTTCGTACTTGCCGTTGTCACGCTCAGTTTCCAGATCCATCAAACCGAACAGAGTTTGGCATGCCGCCATACCGCGTTGGAATTCCGACGTTACGCTGGTCAATGCTTTAAGTGGACGCATCAAGCCAAACATAGCGGAGAACACCACGGTAAAAGTCCCCGGTGTCAATTCGGCACGAATCGAGTCAACGCTGGCTAAAAACAGCACAGCAAACAGAGCCAGTGAGGCAATCATTTGGATCACGGGATCCGCGATAGACTGCGCCGAAACCAGCTTCATGGTTTGTTGACGCATGTTGTTGCTCACTTGATCAAAGCGTTTACGCTCAACCTCTTGGCCACCATAACTCAATACCACTTTGTGACCTTTGAGCATCTGCTCTGCAGAGGATGTGACATGCCCCATGGTGGTTTGCATATTGCGCGAGATTTTACGAAAGCGCTTAGAAACAAAACCAATCGCAAACGCAACTACGGGCGCAACCACAATCAATACCAACGAGAGTTGCCAGCTGTTCCAGAACATCAGCACCAGTAAACCAACGATGCTCGCCCCTTCACGTACAATACTGACCAAAGCACGGCTAGTGGCACCCGCCACTTGTTCTGAGTCGTAAGTAATGCGTGATAACAACCCACCAGTGGATTCTTGGTCAAAAAAGCGCACTGGCATGTGCATAAAGTGATTAAACAGACGACGACGCATCTGCATCACGACATTGCCAGAAACCCAGCTCAGACAGTAGGAAGAAGCAAATCCACTTAACCCACGCACAAACATCAAGCCTAAAATCATGAAAGGCAAAATACGTAGGAAATTGGATTCTGCCTCACCAAAACCTTCATCTAACAAAGGTTTTAGTAAAGAAATCATATAGGTATCGGCAACAGCATTGATAATCAACGCAACAACCGCAACAGTAAGGCCCGCCTTGTATAAGCGGATATAAGTCCACAGACGTTTAAAAGTCTGCCAAGTAGTTTCGTCAGAGTGAAGTGACATAGAAAGGCTTTTCTGATTACAAAATTGCGCTCATTCTACTCCTTTACGCAGCATCTGCCTATACCATGGCACCCAGCCAACTCCACGCTGAGTAAACCAATCAAACTGATCTGGATAGAAAAACAGACTGATTTGTCCCGCGCGACCAGTATCTAGCCAATCAGATTGCTGGCTTTGATAACGCTCCACCACTTGTGGATTAGGCAAATTCCAGCGGTTATCTTTGGCGAGGGAAGCAATCGCCATCCGTGGTTCGACTTTCGCAATAAACTCAGCGGTGGATGAGGTTTTGCTGCCGTGATGAGGCACTATCATCACTTCGCTCGATAAAAGCGCACCTCCACGAGCAAGTAGCCATTCTCCCATGGCGGTGACATCCCCAGATAACAACACGGAATGGTTAGATTGGAGATCGGTCATGCGAATCACACACGAATGCTGATTGTAGGCTCGATTCACCAGCCTCGGAGGCCATAGTACTTGGAAATCTAATGACTGCCATTGCCAGCGCTCACCGCGCATACAGGGCATAAACGCCACATCAACTTGGCTTGCACGTATCCATTCCGGTTGCCAACGCTTGGCCAAACTTTGCCAATCTCCGGCATGATCATTATCGAGGTGACTTAGAATCAACCCATCGAGCCGGCGAATACCACGCTGTTGCAAAATGGGCTCGATCAGACTTTCTACGTAACTGCCTCCCGACCAACTGCTCCCCGTATCGTAGATAATGGCGCGCTTATCTTGCTCAATCACGATGGCTAAGCCGTGCCCGACATCCAAAACATCCATGCGCCACCGAGGGGTGACTGAAGGAAACCACCACCACAGCACCGCAAGACACCATGCCAAAATGCAAGCTCGTAAGCTCATCACTCGGTACAACAAACTGATCACGACTAAGGCAGCCACGAAACCTTGTACGGTTTTCGGTATCACCACCCATCCTACATCCGCAAACTGCAGCGCCCAAGCGAGGGGATAGAACGTCCAGTCCACCCAAGGCCAATAAAGCGTCGCCCAATACGACATCGTCACGCTGAGAAACAAGCCCACAAACAAAGCGGGAACAATCACCACGGAGAACCAAGGGATAAACAGCAAATTGTACACCACGGACGTCATGCTTAATCCACCGAAAAAGTATGCGGTGACTGGCGCCATTAAGCAGACAAGAGTCAGTTGCGCCCACAATAACGCTTTCCACCAAGCCTGACGCTTCTCTTGATTGGCCAATTGATACAACACAATCGCAACGGCGAGAAATGACATCCAAAAGCTGTTTGAAAGCGATGCAAAGGGCGACCAAACTAAAACCGCACACAACGTCAGCAGGATCCGTTTTAATGCTGAAAGAGGAAACCCCAAGATCACCAATCCCACATTCAGCAAGCACATAATCAGCGCACGTTGGGTTGGTATAGTGAACCCCGCAAGCCATGCGTATAACACGGCTAATAATGCGCCCACCACGAAAGGAGACCACAACAATTTGCCATGCAGACGCATCAGCCCCTTGCCTAATAAGTACCCAACACTGAAAGCAATACCAATATGTAAGCCAGAAATCGCCACCAAGTGAATTAAGCCGCTGTTGCGCAAGGCTTGCCATTCTTGTTCACCAATCCCTTTTCTTTCACCAAACGTCAGCGCTAATATCAACCCTTGATAAGGGCTGTTTTGGGTGAGTAACTCAAGCTGCGTCAGTAAAGCGGAGCGTAGGCTATGTTGCGGCACAATCTGGTATGCCGTATTCGGGCTGACAACCGCTCGCGCAAGAACCGATTGAGTCAGAGAGTGGGCTTCTAAATCAAAGCCCGTTTCATTAAGACGCCCCACAATCGGCTTAAATACAACCGTAAATTCGAACTGCTCATTCGGTTTTAACGCTACTGGAGCCGTTAAGCGTACACGAGGCCACATCAGTCTGTTTAAGGTTTGACCATTCACCTCATGAATTAAGACTAAACCCTCATATGCGTAACGAGTTTGCGTAAAAAAGCTGTCAACCTGACCTTTTATGATACTATCCGAGCCTGCTTGAGAGAGCATGTTGGATTGATCTCGCATTAAGTTGCCATGGCACACGACAGTGAATATGGCCAACGCGAAGCCAAGGAGTTTGCGGCAAGCTCGGTAATAACTGAGCACGCCAATCAGGATAAGGCAAAACCAAGCCCAGCCCCATGTCGGCATCCAAGGCCAATACGGTGCAGAAAGCAAGGTGATCGAAAAAGAGATAAGCGACCAGTAATTCGACAAGAGAGTCATAATCCCGTATGCCAAGAAAATTTATTAAGCGGTTTATGCCTGACCACGAAGTGATCAAACGCCAAAAAGCGCTGCGCGTGTTTGGTAATGTGCTGTACAACCCAAATCTCTGGTGTCTAAATCGCCGCTCTGCCGCCGGTGCTTTTGCTGTCGGCTTATTTATGGCGTTTGTTCCACTTCCGAGCCAGATGATTATGGCCGCCGGATTTAGCTATTTTGTTCGGGGTTAACTTTACCGCTTTCAATCGCACTGGTGTGGATCACCAACCCGATCACCATGCCGGTGATTTTCTATTTCACCTATAAGCTTGGGGCTTGGTTGATGGGCACCCCCACACAATCGTTCCACTTTGAGCTGACGTGGGAATTTCTCCTCAACCAAATGAGCACCATTGGTCCACCCTTTTTGCTCGGTTGCACTGTTTGTGCGGTGTTAGCGTCACTGATTGGGTATTTTGGCATTCGTGGTTTATGGCGCTATTCCGTTGTTCGCAGTTGGCAAAAACGTCGCACCAGTAAGATGCCGGAGAATCAGCCTTAACACACGGTACAGACAAGCGGTTGATACCAAGTTGCGAGCAACTGCATTCGCCGTTTTGCAAACAATGTTGACTCAAGATGAAAAAAGGACCCTAAGGTCCTTTTTTATTGAATGCGGAGCAAGCACTCGGTGCGTTTCTCCGAAATGCTCAACGCTACTTGCTACTCAGCACTTGAGCGGGATTCAGGCGACTGGCACGCCGCGCCGGATACCAAGTAGCAAGCAGACTTAATGTAATCGCCGTGCCCGAAACTAGCATCACATCGAACCACTCGACTTGTGATGGAAGAAAATCCACAAAGTAGATATCGCCTGACAAAAATTGATGTCCGATCAGTTTCTCCAACCCTTTGATCAGCGGCGTTAAATTTAACGCCACCACCACACCAAACAGGCTGCCGACAATACTGCCCAGAACACCAGAAAACACCCCTTGCCAAACAAAAATGCGTTTAATCAGACCATCCGTCGCCCCCATGGTGCGTAGGATCGCAATTTCACCAGCACGATCTTTCACCGCCATCATCAGCGTTGACACAATGTTAAAGCTCGCCACACCAATGACCAACACCATCACCAGATACATAATGGTACGAACCATCTGAATATCGCGGTACAAAAAACCATACTTTTGCTGCCAACTGTGCAAATAGACGTATTCATTGAGCTGGTTACCCACTTCACGTACGATCTGTGTCGCTTGCAGAACATCCGCCACTTTCACGGATATGCCTGTCACGCCACTGCCCAAATTCGCGTAGCTTTGTGCATCTTCCAGTGGCAGTAACGCCAAACTGTGATCAATTTGCCCATTAAGTGTCAATAAACCACTGACTTTCACACGTACCCGTTTCGGAGCTTGTACTTTTTCACCACTGGTCGCACTTGGGATCATCAGAGTAATAAAATCCCCAACCTGCACACCGAGTTTATCGGCTACCCCTTGGCCTAAAATCACCTGCTGTTCACCAGGATTAAAATGTTGCCAGGCTTGCGGGGTAATAAACTGCGATAAACGAGATACGGCTTGTTCACGTTGCGGATCAACACCACGTATTTCAATCGCTTTGAGCTGGGTGCCATTCTCTGCCAACGCCGTCATTTTCACATAAGGTGCTGCGGCGATAATGTTTGGTTGACGGGCCGCTTGCGCCATTAAGTCCGGCCAACGCTCTACAGGGCCACGCACACCTTCAAATTCTCCATGCGGGATAACCGAAAGCACTCGCGATTGCAATTCACGTTCAAAGCCATTCATGGCCGAAAGACCAATGATGATCACTGCCACACCCACGGCAATCCCAATCGTCGAGGAAAGTGAGATAAATGACACCATCTTGTTACGTTGCTTGGCGCGACTAAAGCGCCCACCAATAAACAGAGCTAAAGAGGAAAACACTTAGGCCCCCGTCATATCGGTGAGTAGCCCATCTTTCATGTGCATCTGGCGATCCATTTTCGCGGCTAACTCACCATCATGGGTCACCACTAAAAATGCCGTGCCAGATTCTCGATTCAGCTCACGCATCAAATCGTAAATCGACAATGCCGTCTTATGATCAAGGTTGCCCGTTGGCTCATCGGCTAACACTAAATCGGGTTTATTGACTAACGCGCGCGCAATGGCGACACGCTGCCGCTCACCACCAGACAACTCTGATGGGCGATGGACTAAGCGATGACCTAAGCCAACTCGCTCAAGCAGGCTTTGGGCTTGCGCTTTCGCTTTTGCTACATTCATTCCACCAATCAACAGAGGCATCGCGACATTTTCTAACGCCGAAAAATCCGCTAACAGATGGTGGAACTGATAAACAAATCCCAAGTGCTGATTGCGAATTTTGGCTTGCTTATTGGAACTCAGCGCATGTAATGGCTGACCAAGAAACTCTACCTGACCTTCACTGGCATCATCCAATGATCCCAAGATATGCAGTAGGGTGCTTTTTCCTGAGCCAGAAGAGCCAATGATCGATACCAACTCACCCCGCTTTAACTCAAAGCTCACCCCTTTAAGAACCTGAGTTTGCAACTCACCTTCTTGGTAGGTTTTGCAAACCTGATGACAACGTAAAAGGTTATTCATAACGTAACGCCTCAGCGGGTTGAACAGAAGATGCGCGATAGGCTGGGAACAGCGTTGCCAATAGGCTTAAAACAATCGCAAGAACAATAACTAAAACAATTTGTAGTGGCTCGATCACCACAGGCAAAGCGCCGCCCACTGAGAAAAGGGCTACCCCTAATGCCGCCATCAGGCTATTGAGATTGGCGGCTAGCAGCACACCAAGACCTCCGCCCACTAGCGCGCCAATCACCCCACTACTCGCGCCTTGCACCATAAAAATGGCGAGCACTTGTTGTGACTGCATCCCTTGGGTTTTCAAAATTGCCACTTCGGCCTGCTTTTCCATCACCACCATGATCAACGCCGAAATGATGTTAAACGCAGCAACCCCCACGATAAGACCGAGCATTAATCCCATCATGTTCTTTTCCATACGCACCGCTTGAAACAACTCGCCGCGTTGCTCACGCCAGTCGCTCCATTGCCAACCGTCTGGTAACGGTTGCTTTGCCAGAGTGCTGACCACAAACGGGTCATCAAAAAACAGTCGCCAACCTGAAATTGTCTGTGCGTCATAGCGCAGTAATTTGGCGGCATCACGCAGATGAGTCACCATCAGTTGCCCATCCACATCCGACCCCGTGTTAAAAATGCCCGCCACCGTAAAGTTACGCTGACTGGGTAAGCGGCCTAACGGCGTGAATTGGCTCGCTTCTGTCACCATCAGACGCACTTTATCGCCCACCGTAACATTGAGACTGCGCGCCAATAAATGACCGAGAAAAAGTTGGTATTCACCCGCTTGTAAAGCCGTGACATGTCCAGCAATCAGGTGTTGTTCAATCGGATCATTTTGTTGCGGTTCAATACCAATCAACAACCCTGCTGCCAATTGTGATGCACTTTGTACTACCGCCTCACTGCGCACCAAAGGTTCAGGCGCGCGTAGCGTAGACAGTGCGGAGATGAAAGCTGGCGGTTGATTGGCAAAGGCGGTTTTACCCACATCTTGCGTCACCACCGCTTGGGGCAAAACGCCTAAAATGCGCGATTTCAGTTGTGTCTCAAAACCGTTCATCACCGATAACACGGTCACCAAAGACATCACGCCGATCGTAATCCCTGCCGTCGACATATAAGAGACAAAACGGCTAAAACGATCACCAGAACGACCGCGTAAATAGCGCAAACCAATAAAAACCGATATCGGATGAAACATAAATCCAACCATAGGAATAGAATGGCGTTAATGTAGCGAGAATCCCTCCGCGGTTGTAGCTTTTCTTTGCCAAATCTGTGTAAGAGGACGTTTATTTCACACCGATAACAAGGACATACCTTGATTAGTTACTGCTTATGACGATAATCAACACAGATGTGAGAAGGAACCCTCTATGAATGACCAAGAATTCTTTACTGTTCACCACGCGCTAACCATCAATGTGGAGCCGTTGGCGGACCATTTCCACCCTCCCTTCTCATGAGAATTTTGAAGCCGAGACTCCCAGCGCCTTTTGTGGTCGCCAGCGAATTTAGTCAGCTAGAGCAACTCAGTGACAGCGCGCGCATGGAGCTGAAAAACAGTGATTTCAAAAGTGTCCTGCAATTGCTTGAAGCGCAAAACTCAAAGCTCAACCTGCTCTTGACTTTTATGTTGTCCCAGCAAGTCGATCCCCACTCGCGCAGCGCGACAACCCGCTTTGGGGCAAGCCAGTTGACCTATCTGGCCAAATCACCATTAGCTTTGGGGCAAAAAGTCCGTGTTAAACTGTTTTTGGAATACCCTGCGGCCGCCATATACTGCTACGCCAGCGTCATCGAATGTAGCCAACAATCAGAACACACCTTAGTAACACTGAAGTATGATCTGCTGCGCGATGTGGATCAGGATTTACTGATCAAAGCCGCCTTATATCAACAGCAGCGCCTGCTGCGTCAACGCTCACTAGACCGAGAAAAACCTCAAGCGTGACTATGACTACACACTCCCTACTCTCTCTGTTTTCGGCGCAAGGTGCCGGAGACAAAAAAGCCATCGGCAACTTACACGGCTCTAGTCTGGCCTTAGCGATCGCGGAATTGGCAAATGCCCATACCAGCCATACTTTGCTGGCCGTACCGGATCCGCAAACGGCACTCAAACTGCTGCACGAAATTGAACAGTTTAGCCAAAGTGAAGTGGCTCTTTTCCCCGACTGGGAAACGCTACCGTACGATAATTTTTCGCCGCATCAAGACATCATTTCCGATCGCATTTCGCGCTTGTATCAACTGCCAAGCTTGACTCGTGGCATCACAATTGTTCCGGTCAGCACTTTACTGCAACGCCAATCACCCCGTGATTTCTTGTTGCAACACACCTTAATTGTTAAGCGAGGTGATCTTTTCTCGCTCGATAAGCTGCGCCTCCAGTTGGAAAACAGCGGCTATCGCCATGTCGATCAGGTTTTTGGTCCAGGTGAATACGCAAGTCGCGGTTCGATCCTCGATCTCTTCCCGATGGGCAGCAGTGACCCATTTCGGATTGATTTTTTTGATGATGAAATCGACACCATTCGCACTTTCGATCCGGAGAACCAACGTTCGATTGCGGAAATGGATGAAATTCGCCTGTTGCCGGCACATGAATTCCCGACCACCGCCGCTGCAATTGAAGAGTTTCGTAACCGTTGGCGTCAGCGCTTTGAAGCGCGCCGTGAGCCTGAATCGATTTATAGCCAAGTCTCCAAAGGCACTTGGCCAGCGGGAATTGAATACTGGCAGCCGTTGTTCTTTGATCACAGCGAAACCTTATTTGACTATCTCCCCTCCAACAGCCAGCTCTTGGTCGTGGGCGAGTTGGAAAAATCCATCGACCAATTTTTGGCTGATGTCGATTACCGTTACGACCAACGCAATATCGACCCACTGCGCCCACTGCTGCCACCGAATGAACTTTGGTTGCGTAAAGATGAGCTGTTTACCCACTTTAAAACTCTGCCGCAAGTCCAACTGACCAGCTCGCCCATCGAGCTGCGCGCCGGCCGAATGAATGCCCAAGTGCAACCATTGCCCGTATTGGCCGTTGAGCATCAAAACAAAGAGCCTTTGGCAGCACTGCGCCAGTTTAGTGAGCAATTTGTTGGCAAAATCATTTTCTCGGTCGAATCTGAAGGCCGCCGTGAAGCCTTGCTTGAACTTTTGCAACGCATCAAGTTACGCCCGCAAAGCCAGAGTGAATTCAGCATTGCCTGCCAGCAAGCCGAAAAATTCTCACTGGTACTCGGCTCAGCAGAGCACGGATTTATTTATGGCGACAACCAAGTTGCCCTGATCTGTGAAAGCGATTTACTCGGCGATCGGGTGATTCAACGTCGCCGCAAAAAAGATCGCAAAACCGTCACCAACAGCGATGCGGTGATCCGCAACCTTGCCGAGCTTAAACCGGGGCAACCTGTGGTGCATATCGATCACGGCATTGGTCGCTACCTAGGGTTACAAACTCTCGAAGCGGGTGGCATGGTCAGCGAATACGTGATGCTGGAGTATCAAAACGAAGCCAAGCTGTATGTCCCAGTTTCGTCACTCAACCTGATCAGCCGTTATTCCGGTGGTGCAGAAGAAGCCGCCCAATTACATAAACTGGGTGGCGAGGCATGGGTAAAAGCCCGCCGTAAGGCCGCCGAAAAAGTGCGCGATGTCGCAGCAGAGCTATTGGATGTGTATGCCAAACGCGAAATCAAACCGGGCTTTAAATTCCACCTCGACCGCGAACAATATGCGACCTTCAAAGCGACTTTCCCGTTTGAAGAAACCGATGACCAAGCGATGGCGATCAACGCCGTGTTATCAGACATGTGCCAAGCCAAAGCGATGGATCGTTTGGTGTGTGGCGATGTCGGTTTTGGTAAAACTGAAGTGGCGATGCGCGCCGCGTTTGTCGCCACCGACAACGGCAAACAAGTCGCGGTATTAGTCCCGACCACCCTACTCGCTCAGCAACATTTCGAGAATTTCCGCGACCGCTTTGCCAACTTGCCGATCCGCGTCGAAGTGCTCTCCCGCTTTAAATCAGCCAAAGAGCAGAAACTCATCCTACAAGATGTGGCGGACGGTAAGGTCGATATTCTGGTCGGCACCCATAAACTGCTCTCTAGCGAGATTCGCTTTGCGGATCTTGGTTTGCTGATTGTCGATGAAGAACACCGCTTTGGGGTTCGTCAAAAAGAGAAAGTCAAAGCAATGCGTGCGGATGTCGACATCCTCACCCTCACCGCCACGCCGATTCCGCGCACACTGAATATGGCGATGAGTGGCATGCGCGATCTCTCGATCATCGCGACACCACCTGCGCGGCGTTTGGCGATCAAAACCTTTGTCCGTCAAAGTGAAGACAGCGTAATTCGTGAAGCCGTGCTGCGTGAAATTATGCGTGGTGGTCAAGTGTACTTCCTGCACAATCAGGTCGAAACCATCGATAAAGTGGCGGCAGATTTAGAAAAACTGGTTCCTGAAGCGCGGATTACCGTGGCCCACGGGCAGATGCGTGAACGCGAACTGGAGAAAGTGATGAACGATTTCTACCACCAGCGTTTCAATTTACTGGTGTGTACCACAATCATCGAAACCGGTATCGACGTTCCGACAGCGAACACCATCATCATGGATCGTGCAGATAGCCTAGGTTTGGCTCAGTTGCATCAGTTGCGTGGCCGTGTAGGGCGATCGCATCACCAAGCGTACGCCTACTTGTTAACCCCGCCGCCGAAAGCGATTACCAAAGATGCAGTAAAACGTTTAGAGGCCATCGCATCCTTAGAGGATTTGGGGGCTGGCTTTACTCTGGCAACGCACGATTTGGAAATTCGTGGTGCCGGTGAGCTACTGGGTGAAGAACAGAGCGGCCAAATTCAATCGATTGGTTTTACCCTGTATATGGAAATGCTTGAACAAGCAGTTGAAGCCCTGAAATCGGGTAAAGAACCCGCGCTGGATGACTTGCTGCGTGAGCAAACCGAAGTTGAAATGCGTCTGCCTGCCTTGCTGCCGGAAGATTATATTCCGGACATCAACACCCGTTTGTCGATGTACAAACAGATTGCCAGCGTCGCCAGCGAAGATGAATTAGTCGAGCTCAAAGTCGAATTGATTGATCGCTTTGGTAAATTGCCTGACGCCGCGTTAAACTTACTCGCCATCGCCGAACTGAAGCTTAATGCTATGCGTCTCAAAGTACGTAAAATTGAAGCCCATGAACGTGGCGGATACATCGAGTTCTATCCCAATGCTGACATTAACCCACTGTTTTTGGTTAAACTGCTGCAATCGCAACCTAAGCAATTTGCGATGGATGGGCCGACCAAATTTAAATTTACCTTGCCGTTGGTTGAACGCAGTGCGCGCATTCAATTTGTCGCTGACATGTTGAACGATTTCCAGCAAAATGTGCTACCGGCGATTTAAGTAATTAACCAGATGTAATAACCCAGTGTGAAACACTGAACAACGGAGTGACAATGAAAAGATTGATCCCACTGCTGCTGTTGCTAATGGCAATGCCCAGCATGGCGGCTCGGCAGTTTGATATTGAAGTGATCATTTTTAAACGTGCGGTAAATGCTGAAAAAGTGAGTGAATCTTGGCCCAATACGCTTCCTGCGATTAATCTTGATCGCGCAGGGAGTTTTGCTGACGTGAGCTTTCGCCAAGATAAAGGCGTCATGTTATTACCATCGTCACAATACCAACTGACCAACGAAGCGCAAAAGTTAAGAAACCATGCGGGTTTTAATGTTTTACTGCATACGGCTTGGCGCCAAAATGATCAGGGTCGACAATCGGCTCCCGTGTTCCACATTCAAGCTGGACGTGATTTTTCAGGGCAATTCCAAGCTGATGGTAATCCGATCGGCAGCACAAGCGTCGCCGCACCGGTTGATGGTGTGACTGAAATGAGTATTGCCAAGCCATTGTATGAGCTGGATGGCACTTTACAGATTTATGTTCAGCACTTCTTATTTGCTGAAGCATTGCTCGATTTAAAACAGCCTGCGGTTCGTGAAGTAACTTTACAAGATTCACCACTTCAACTGAAGACGGCGCCAGAAGATCAAGATGCCACTGTCCAAGCAGGATTGCTGGAGTTCTGTTTCCCCCAAAGTGGAAGAAGAGACGTTCCTGAAAAGCTACCGCCTTGACCAAAAACGCCGTATGCGCAGTGGTGAAACACACTATCTGGATCACCCACTCATGGGTATGATCATTCAAGTACGCCGCGTCGCTGAATAACCTTTTGCGGAGTTTGGACTCAGATCCCGAGTTCAAACTCCCTTTTCCTCGCTCTTCATCACCCAAGCCTTCTTGACTCGATCCCCCCATTCGTCTCATTTAATGCACTCGTTTCTCAGATACGAAAATGAGATTTGTCAATGAGATAAGAACCCGTCCACTTACTTTTCAGCAAGGTTGAACCCGACCGCCAGCACCGCCCATAATCCAGATGCTTTGAGTGTTTCGACGTAACCGCCATTTCCATTGGTGGTTAACCATCTATTTCATCAATAAAAAACCACGCCGATAACACAAGGATCCCCCACTGGATAAACCCATAAGGTCAACCAATGAAAACCAAACTTCCTTTCTATTCCATGAGTGTTCTGGCTTTAAGTAGCTTACTCGCTCAAGGTTCAGCGCTTGCCAATAACGAAATCCCGACCAAATTAAAATGGTCTTGGTCTACCAGCACTTTCCATCCTGAATCCAATCAAGTCATGGCCGCCCCCATTGCTGTGCAATTGAATGATGACAATGGTGATGGAAAGATTGATGAAAAAGACACTGCCGATATCATCGTCGTGACTTTTGAGGGTAACCAATACGCTAACGGAGGGTATATTCGCGCTCTGAGTGGTGTGGACGGCTCTGAATTGTGGAGCTATAGCAATGGAGGCGTTATTGCTGATGCTCGTTACTCTCCCGCGGCGGCGGATCTGGATGGGGATGGACTGATTGAAATCGTGTCTACCAGTGCGCTATCCCCTTACATCACGATTCTTGATCACCAAGGCAACATCAAAAAGCAGTTGTTGAAATCCGCCTCAGGTTGGCGCTCTGTCGGTGATATTGCCTTAGCCGACATTAATGGCGATGGCCATCTGGAAATTCTTGCTGCAGACGGCGTGTATAGCTACGAGTTGGGATTACTGTTTAGCCACGACTGGGCTCCTAGCTCCATCGCTTTCGACAGCAATGGTAATGGCCAGAAAGAAGTGTTCGCGAATGGTGCACTCTACCAAAATAACGGGGCTTACCTCTGGCAATATCAAGCCAATGATACGGTTTGGTTCTCTTCTGTGGCTAACCTTGATGGCGATAACAACCCAGAACTGGTGGTTTCAGTTCCCGCCTCTTTAAATACAGCCCAAAACAGTGAGATTGCGGTTCTAGAGCATGACGGCACCGTGAAATGGCGAGTGAATAACTTAGACAACCCCGGCGGCAGCGTTCAAGCTGTATCGAGCTTTTTAGGTACGCAAACCGAAAGTGTAAGTCAAATTGATGGTCAATCGTCGGTATATGGGTATACCGATTGGGCGAATACTGCACGAATTCTCGCAGGCAGTGATCATCAGATCGCGATTCGTTCTGGTTCCATTGTCGATGCAATTGGTGCCAATAGCCAAAGCATGGTTGGCGGTAGTGGTGGTTCATTGCGTACATTAGACACCTCCAAAGTACGAGCGATTGATGTCACCTACGGTAAATTCAAAGATTGGTGGAGCTATGGCATTCTTGAAATGAGCTTCACACTCGACAATGGATCGAAAGTGACTGTCGGTTCAAAAGATTCTGCGTTTACTTACCTTGGGTTAGAGTGGAAAACCAAAACCATTCCTTATCTAGGTTTGGAGTGGCGTACCAAAACCGTGTCTTACTGGTTCTTTGGCTGGCACACTAAGCAAGTGGCTTATTTAGCCCCAGTATGGAAAGAGAAAACCATTCCTTATTTAGCTCCAGTGACGTTATCAAAATCCACAACCGTCCATTATGACGTTCCGCAAGGCTCGCAATTGCTCGGTATGAATGTTTGGAGCAAAGAAAAAGCCCTGCTCAAAAGTAAGCAGCAAGTCAATGCAGTGCAGTTCTTAGTCGGCAAACTTACCGCAGATCAGTCCCACATGGGGATTGTGTATGCCGGTTACTACGCCGTAGATATGTATGATATCAATGGCAATAAGGTATGGTCTGTCGCTAATGATGATTTGAACAGCGGTAAAATCGGTGTTTCTGCCTATGATTTTACTGGGGATGGCATTGACGAAGTGTTAGTTCAAGATCGTCTCAGAATGCGTATCCTTGATGGTAAAACAGGGCGTGTACTCAGCATCATTGCGAACTCCTCTGGCACGTTATGGGAATACCCTATCGTTGTTGATCTGGCTGGCAATGACAATGCTGCGCTGATCATGGTGGCGAATGACTACGATCGCGAAAGCCAAGTCAACCACGGTGTGTTTGTGTATGAGTCTGCCGATCCTAGCAAGCCTTGGAAAAAGGCGACGCGAATTTGGAATCAGTATGCGTTTAATTTCTCCGACATTAGCGCTAACGGTACCGTTCCTGCGGAAGCACAGCCAAGCTGGTTAACCCACAACAGCTTCCGTTCAGCAACAATTCGTACACCATTAAAATAACTCTCTGCACAAAAGCCGCTCCTATGGGGCGGCTTATTGACTTCACCGATTTCAACCTCGCCTTCTCATTCCAAAACAATTGATTTTCCACACTCTTATCTTGTTGCATATAATTAACCCAACGCTCATGAGTTTGCATAACAACAAGGATAAGCATGACTCCGGATTTTCAAATCATTACTCAGCGCTTACAACTGCGGTTAATCACCGCCACCGAAGCACCAGAATTAATGCAGCGTATTCGTCAATCTCAAACGCTTCATCAATGGGTAGACTGGTGCCACGCGTTATTCAGTACACAAGAAGCTGAACAATTCATTCAGGCGACTCGGTTAAATTGGGTTAAAGCGGAAGCGTATGGATTTGGGGTTTTCGAACGTCAAACACAAACATTGGTTGGGATGGTGGCGATTAATGAGTTTTACCATACCTTCAATATGGCCAGCTTGGGTTATTGGATAGCGGATGATTGCCAGCGGCAAGGTTATGGTAAGGAAGCCCTTACCGCACTTACATACGTATTCTGTTTTGAGCGCTTAGAATTAACCCGGTTAGAAATTGTCTGCGATCCCGATAATGTGCCTAGCCAAATGTTGGCGTTGAGATGTGGTGCCGTTCAAGAGCAGTTAGCGCCCAATCGATTCTTGTATGCGGGAGAACCCAGAGCCGGAATCGTCTTCTCATTAATTCCCTAAACGGCAGATAAAAATAAAGCGGCACTCAGCGCCGCTTTACTCGATAACCAACTAAAGAGATTAATGCAGTTTAAGGTTTGGACGCAGAACACGGTTAATTCGTCCAACCAACATCATCAACCCAGTTTTGAGCATGCCATGCAACGCCATTTGATGCATACGATACAACGAAATGTACACCACGCGAGCAATTCGGCCTTCTACCATCATCGAACCACGAGTTAAGTTCCCCATCAGGCTACCCACGGTTGAGAAACGGCTCAAAGACACCAGCGAACCATGATCCTTGTAAACATAAGACTTCAGCTCACGGCCATACATTTTGGCAACGATGTTACGGAACGCCAATGACGCCATTTGGTGTGCTGCTTGAGCACGAGGCGGCACAAACTTTCCATCCGCTTGGGTGCATTGCGCCAAATCACCAATCACGAAAATATCGTCATCACGGGTGGTTTGTAGCGTACCTTTAACCACAACTTGGTTAATACGGTTAGTCTCCAACCCAGCAATATCTTTCATAAAATCAGGAGCTTTGATACCCGCAGCCCATACCATGATGTGCGCGGAAATTTTCTCACCATCTTTCGTGGTTAAGCCATCCTTTTCCGCTTTAGTCACCATCGTCATGGTACGAACATTCACACCTAACTTAGTGAGTTCTTGATGCGCCGCTGCTGAGATACGTGGTGGTAATGCAGGTAAAATACGCTCACCGGCTTCAATTAAGTTTACGTTTAACTTGCTTGAATCGAGATCACCGAAACCATAAGTACGCAGTTCTTTCACAGCATTGTGCAATTCGGCTGAGAGCTCAACCCCCGTCGCACCCGCACCCACAATTGCAATGTCCACGGTGCCTTGCCCATTTTTCGCGTGCAGTTTCAGGAACTCATTGTTCATTTCAGTACGGAAACGGTTCGCTTGTTCAGGACTATCTAGGAAGATGCAGTGATCTTTAACTCCAGGAGTGTTGAAATCGTTCGAGGTTGAACCAATCGCCAACACCAACATATCGTATTCCAAATCGCGTTTAGGCATGAGCAATTCGCCATGCTCATCTTTGAGCTCGCTTAACGTGATTTTTTTATTTTCACGATCAATCGACTCCAAGCTGCCGAGTTGGAAATCAAAGCTGTGATTTTTGGCATGTGCGCGGTAGCTCAGTGCGTCTACCCCTTCGTCCAGAGAACCGGTTGCAACTTCATGCAGCAATGGTTTCCAAAGATGACTTGAATTGCGGTCAACCAAAGTGACATTGGCTCGACCTTTGCGCCCTAGTGTGCGACCCAGTTTGGTGACTAGCTCTAAACCGCCAGCTCCACCACCTACAACGATAATTCGTGTCACAACAACAATCCTCAAATAAAGATGAATAATTATTATCCAGCCCGATCACTCGTGCTGAGGGAATCTGTTATAGCCATGACGTATGTCCATCTTGGCATGCTTGGGTGAGGGTGAGTTACTCTCAGTGGCACGTTACGAGGCAGAAAAGGCTGCGCTAACACAAACAAATGGCAAGTTTTCCACTCGCTCTCTAATTTTTTTTGATATTTATCAACAAATCTTTACGTCAGTCATTATATAGGGCTGAATCTATCGCGCAACCACAGATTTACTCATATTCATTAGATTTTTTGTGGGTTTGGATAAATAAAAACAGCCTCGACATGAGGCTGTTAAACAATGTGTACGCTGACGAAATCAAACGGCTTTGAAGGCTTTCATCGCCTGTAAATGCTGAGCGATTTTTTTGAATTTGTGAGTTTGGGTTTCATCCCAAAGAATATCGTAATAGTCCTGTAGCTCTTGCGCAGTTTTCTGGTTGTCATGGATTTCGTCCTGACGCGACAGTACCACTAAGCAGCGGCCTTGGTTTTTGGTACGAAATTTTTCAACACATTTAGTCGCGATGTCTTCGTACTCTTCAGGGCGATCAATACGTCCCTGCATTGTCAACTCAGGATGCAAATTAGGATTAAAGATAACTTGTTTAATTCCACACAAGAAGCCAATCCGTTCAGACCAATATCCACCTAAACCAACGCCGCAAATCAATGGATGTGGATCGCCCGATTGCTCAATAGCTTTGTGCACTTCTTTCAGTAAGTGCTGCATATCATGCTTAGGGTGTAAGGTGCTGTAATTAATGAAACGAACATCACTATCAATGAACTGCAATTGCAGCACTTTTTCATGGTTGCCCGGGCTGGTTGAATCAAATCCGTGTAAATAAATAATCATAATATTTCCCCCGTTCCTTGAGGTTTAATCTACCACGAAGATTATGGTTTTAAACAGCCTCGCGGACATCTCCATAAAGAGAATCAGAAAAAATTTCTTTTCGTTGCCCAACGGGCATTTTGCCAAGCGCAATACGGTTCAAGAAATCCATCACTGTGTGCGGTTATGGGTGGCGAATCGCTGCTCTAATTGCTGTGCACATTGGAGATAAAGATCATCGCCCCACAACTGATAGGCCAAGAGATACCATAACATTGCCATCATCATTGTGCGTGGCTGCCATGCTTGCACGCCTTCAACCCAGTCATCGATACCAGAGAGTTCTCGCAATTGGCAGTAACGAAACACGGCATCAAGCACTTTTTCTTCTGCCACATCAATACTCAGCGCCAAGTCGATCCGTGGGTCCGCTAACGCCGCATATTCCCAATCGATCACTCGCTGACCTTGGGCGGTTTTCACCATGTTGTAACCTGCAAGGTCAAAGTGACAAAGCACTTGCCCAACATCGGCTAAATTAGGGACTGAACGCCACTGGCCATAAAGCGCTTTCACTGAATCTGTTTTCAGCTCTTCTCGAATTTGTAGCCAATAGTGATCGACCCGACCAAGATAGTTAAACGGCGCAACGGGAATTCGGTGTACATCCAATTCATGGATTCGGATCTGCGTTTTCAAGATGGCATCAAAAGCCACACCGTCACGCAGTGACTCCCCATCTATCCATTCGACAAGCAAGCCTTGATCATTAATTAATTCAGCTTTAGGGCCAATATGATCATGCTCAATCGCTTTAAGAATTTGATATTCCTGAAATCGGGAGATAGAAAACGCTTTGGTGATCGCCGTTGCAGGTCGCCAGACAAAGGCTCGCTCACCCGCCACGATTTTCCAGCAACGATTGGTGAGACCTCCGGTTAAGGTCTGCGCATAGGTAGGTGGCACAGAGAAGAAGTGATTCAATGACAACAGTGATGGGTCTAACGAGGTTGCTTCGCGCCACGCAATCTTTGCCATTACCAACTCCTTCTCTGTGTGAGTGGATTACAAACCGAGTAAGCTTTTAGATTGTTGCTTACGAATTTCAGTTTCATCCGCCCATTCGATCAAACCTGTTTGTAAGTCCATCAAACGCATGGTCATTTTGTAGTAAACGTCTTTGTCACTACCCTCATTCTTTACAATGCTCGATAGGTTGCCGTATAGCATGTATTGAGCGCCAACCATTTTACCAAACTGGATTGCCGTGCTTTGATTGACCAGTTCATCATTGTTTTGGAAATTCAGTTGATCGCGAACCGCTTCCACACGATCCATATCGACGAAACGGAACTTGCCAGAATTGAGCATTTTGGTACTGATCGTATCGGTGATTGATTCTGTATCGATATGTTCACTGGTTTTGTTCTTAATCCGCTCAACAAACACAATTGGGCGACCATCTCGAGTAATGGCTGACACCGAACCCGACATCATCATGCTGTCGACCATTTCTGCGGCAATTTTTTGCAGATCGGTTGAACCAAAATCAACATTCACGGTTTCAACGGCTTGCGCATCACCATAACTGACTTTATTTGAACACCCCCCTAAGATAACGGCTAGACCTAGCAGGGCAATGACACTCTTTTTCATTGTGAATCCTCTTGAACTTACGTTTTATTCATTCGCTTCGCGAATTTGGACACGGAACTGCTTACCGTTCGGGTTCACCGAAACTTCAGTCAGAGACACGGTTTCCATACCTCGCAAAATGATGATTTTCCATGGGCTTAATTTCGAATTCACTTCAAGCCCATCATTGTCATACCAGTAAAAGCGGTACTGTACATGCAGATCACTTTTCTGATTGCTCTGCAGACGCACTACCCCTCGGGTATGACCATCCACTTCCGTGGTCGCGATATCTTCAATGCTCAAGCTTTTGCTCAACACACTGTCATTAAATAATACTTGTTGTGATGCGCCATCAACCCGCAGACCTGCGGTATTGGCACTGCATCCCACCAACAGTAACCCTGTTAATACAGCTAATAGCCACGTTTTCATTACCGTATCCCTAGTTGTTTATGCCAAATCGTCACACTGTTACTCTGTCTCGATAGCCAAACTAACGCGGTGCCATTTTCTGGAACATGAAAGGTATAGTGAGTCCCTGCAATATCCAGCACTTGCTCACCCGCTTTTACCAGTTGAGTTGCTGTATTCACAGCAGCGGGTAACGTTAACCAGCTGCGGGTATCCGGCTGCTCGGTTAAGGTATTCCAAATATTAAACACTAAATTGGCCACATCTTCTTCTTTTGTGGTCTCTTTACGGAGTTGGTCTTTAGCCACTACGCGTAAGGCTTGACGCAAAACCAGCGCGGGCATTTGTTCTGTAAGTGCCTGCCTAGCCATTAAGTTAACATCCGTCACTGGTGCTGGCTGCACACTCACCCCATTCAAACTGAAAGTCGCACGTTGAGGCATCACAGATTGCTCATAATATGGCAGAGCCAAAGAATACAACACGGTGTTACCACGACTGTCAGATAGAGGTAAAGAGAGTCGCCATGCTTGTTTAGGCTGCACAATACCCTGCTCTTCAATCACAATGACACGTGCTTGCGAAGCTCTTAATCGTTGAGGCTCGCCGTATTGTTGTTTCAGCAACTTGAGATCTTGTTGCATGCTCAAGCGCGTAGCAACTCTCAGCGTTCCATCAATCACAGCAGGGTTATTCGGTGCAACAGCTAACGCTCGACGGTAGTCAACATAGGCTGAGTTTAAGTCATTATCAGCCTCATAGAGCAGTGCCGATAGATATAATAGATAGCCATTTTGTACTGCTTGTAAGGTTTTGCCAGCATCGGGATACTGTGCCAACACACTGCCTAAACTGGGAGATAAACCTTGTGAGCGCATGTCTTGTTCTGCACTGGTCAGCTCTTGCTCGCGTCTCTTTTTAGCAGCCTCTTGAACCTGATTCGCTCGGCGCATCTCAACCAGTGCACCATCAAGATCATTATTGCGCACATAATTTAACCCTAAGTACAGATGCAAAAAGCCCAGTTCATAATCTGCGGGTTCATACTCATTGAGGTTGTCGTTGACGGCGAGCGCCCCCACACTGGTCGCGGTACTGCTCAGCGAAATAATGGCTCTATCTTGCTGCGCTTTAACCGCATTATCGGCTATCGACAAACTTTGCTGGCTTTCTGGATATTGCTGACTCAGAAAGTAGACACGTCCTTTTTCGAGATTATCTAAAACCTCACCTGCCACATATTCCGGCAATAATTGGCTAGCTTGTTCATATTGCCCTGCCGCAACAGACTGATATAAGCCATTATTTTGAGCACTATAATGGCTAAACAAATTACCCGCAGTGAGGTTAGCACACCCCACCAGCAGGAGTGATGTTATGGTCAGTACGAGGCGACGTCTGGGAAATTGCATGTATTGAACCATGGTATTGGTTACCCTATGGCACAGAAGTGCACAGGTTTAGCCCATCAACAGAGGTCCAAGCGGGCGACCTCCCACTAAATGCATATGAATATGATAGACTTCCTGACCACCGTGTGAGTTACAGTTCATGATCAAACGGTAACCGTTTTCTGCAATGCCTTCTTGTTCGGCGATTTTCTTCGCGACGGTAAACATACGCCCAAGGGCAAGTTCGTCCTCGACTTCTACGTCATTGACGGTAGGGATCAGCTTATTGGGAATGATCAAAATATGGCTTGGTGCACGAGGATGAATATCACGAAATGCAGTAACCAGCTCATCTTGATAAAGGATCTCAGCAGGAATCTCTCTGCGAACGATTTTACTAAAAATGGTTTCTTCCGCCATGACAGCTCCATATAAAGGTTTTGATTGAGAATTTTGCTGGATTGAGTATGCGTCAAGGCATGCTAAAGCTCAATAAAAAACACCGTACAGTTAAAAGAACCTGAGCAAGCTCACTGGTGAAAGGCTGTTTTTGTTGTATCGGTCATAAAACGCGTTTCCCAACCTCAATACAATAATGATTATTTTGTTACTTTTTTAAGACAACGTTTAGTCTTTAAATTGAATTCTAATAAAAACGAAGTTATGTTCGAGGGAGAGAAAATATGCAGGGTTCCGTAATCAGGCGTATGTACGCAGGGTTTGCGCTGATCATTATTATGTTTGTGGTGACTGTCGCGATCATGCTACGTGGGATGAGCCAAATTCACAGCAACTTTGAAAGTGTGTCGAAAACATCGTTGCCGCTTGTGTCACTATCTAACCAGACTAGCGTACAACTGCTATCTGCCGACAAATCATTTAAAGACTTTCTGACCACGCAAGATATGGCACGTATGGAAGGCATGCGTCAGGAATTTGCGAAATCAAAACAAAATTTTCAGACAGTCTTGGATGAACTCGGTCAAGCGAGCTTAAACCACCCCGAACTTGAACAGCCCATTGCAGAACTCAAAAAGCTTGAAGCGCGTTATTTTAACGAAGCGGATCTCGCGATGGATAACTATCAAGCCATGTTTGCCGCTCAAGCCGCAGTGCAAAAATCCACTCGAGAATTTCAACGCCTGCATTCTGAGTTAAGCGTTGGGATGAAAGAATTTGTCGACAACAATGACAGTATTTCAGTCAAAGTCATGGCGAAAAGCTATTTCATCAAGCTCAAAGATGCCGAGTTAATCACCTCGGATGCGTTAGCCAGCTCTGACGTGAGCTTCGTTGAGAAAGCCGTCAACCAGAATAAAAAAGCGGTGACTCATCTCAACTACGCTTATCGTGGTCTGGTAACGCAAATGCCACAACTTAAAGAGCGTTTTGATGACTTGGTCGCTAAATTCACCCAAGACATTGGGCAAAAAGGTGGCGTACTGGATCAGCACAATGAATATCTACAAGCTCGTGCTGCGCTTTACGACAACATCGCCAATCTTGCGAGTGAAGTTGATAAAGCGATGACGATTTTGGGTTCTTTTAACCAAACCGCTAGCGATGACCTCAATCAATCTCTGACCGAGGCGGGTTCAGTTTACAAACAAGGTACGATCAAGGCGATCATCATTGGTATCGCAGTCGTGCTCTTAGCGACTGCGATTGGTTACCATATTGCGCACAGTGTACGAGAGCCTGTAACACGTATTCTGAAAACCTTAGAAAGCCTCACACAAGGCAATATGACTCAACGCATTGAAATCCGTTATAACAACGAGTTCAGTCGTCTCAGCCGTCATATCAATACTCTTGCTGATAGCCTGCACGATATTTTGCTCAAACTGAACAATGCTTCCGATGATTTAACCGCCACTGCCTCGAATAACCAAAGCACCTCACTCAGCGCACAAAGTAAACTCAATAGTCAACGTGAGCAGACTTCTAGTGTGGCCGCCGCAATGACAGAAATGGCACATTCAGTACAAGAAGTCGCAAACAGTGCACAAAACTCGTTGTCGATGGTTCAGCAGGTCGAAACTGCGTCTGAATCCGGTCGTCAGATCATGAGCACAAACATCAGTACCATTCGCCAACTGGAAACCCGTTTAATTGAATCGGTTGAAGCGGTGGGTGACTTGCGCAAGATGAGTAGTCAGATTGGTTCAATCTTAGATGTGATTCGTAATATCGCCGAACAAACCAACCTGCTCGCGCTCAACGCCGCGATTGAAGCGGCACGTGCCGGAGAACAAGGACGTGGCTTTGCGGTGGTGGCCGATGAAGTTCGCGTTCTTGCTCAACGCACCACGCAATCAACGTCTGAAATCGAGTCAATGATCAGCAATTTGCAATCAAGTTCTTCACTGGCGAGCAAAGTGATTGAAAGCTGTATGCAGGATATGGAGCTTTCTGTGGAGCAAGCCTCACACGCCAACAGCGCGATGGAAGAGATTCAAGCTCTCATTATCGAAATCAGCCATATGAGTACCCACATCTCGCAAGCCGCAGGTGAGCAAAATGAAACCACGACGTCGATTGCGCGTAGTATCGAAGATATCAATCATATCTCTGATGAAAGCTACCAAGCGATGTCTCAGATAGCACAAACCAGTGCCAACTTGACCGTATTAGCCAATCAACAAAGTGAGTTGGTACACCGTTTTACCCTCTAAAATCGGTCAGCATTGATACCCTCAGTGTCAATTTTTCCACAAAGAGCGACTTTTAACCGGAGTCGCTCTTGTTTTTTAATCTCCTCATCATTATATGGTTAACAAAGCTTGCGCCATTTTTCTCTCCACTCATGCAAGCAAATCATGAGGATACTTTATGGCTATTCACGTAGGAATTATCGATCAGGACCCGGTTCGTTTAGTGACACCGCTGCTCGATAACCGAACTGTCAGCCGCCACATCATTTTTATTGGCGACCAGACTCAACAATTGATTTTTGAACGCCTGAGTGCGGTATTACAAAAGCGCAATATCACGACAGATTTTTTTGAAATTCCAGCAGGAGCCAATACTTCTGCCATCAAAAGTGCAATTCGTCATCTCGCCGAGACATTAAAAGCACGTGGTGAGGATGTAAAATTCAACGCAAGTTGTGGCTTACGCCATCGTCTTCTCTCCGCTTATGAAATTTTCCGCAGCTACCACTGGCCAATTTTTGTCGTAGAGCCCAACAGCGACTGTCTCTGCTGGCTCTACCCAGATGGAAATCAAGATACTCAAGTTCAAGACCGCATCACCATTGCCGATTATCTAACCATTTTTGGTGCGCGTGGCGAATTTAATGAACACCAACTTCCACCGCAATTAGATCAACAGCTTTACCAATTAGGTGAACGTTGGGCGGGCAATGCTTTAGAGTTGGGGCCTGGTTTGGCAACGCTTAACTATTTAGCAACCACATGCCGCAAAGAACAACGGCTAGATGTCGAGCTTTCAGAAAAACAACAAGGCTATCGCGAATTAAATCTACTGCTCAGCGATCTGGTCGAAGCCAACATTGCTCGTTATGAAAATGGTATTCTTACTTTCAGTAATGAAGATGCGCGGCGCTTTGCCAACGGAGAATGGTTAGAAACTCTCGTGCACAGCACTGTTAAACAGATACAAGACGATCTACCCACCATTCAAGATCGTTCACTGAACGTGCAAGTTTACCGCCAACTGGGTGATAGAGAAGTACGTAATGAGCTTGATGTGGCAACCGTAGTGAATAACAAGCTGCACATTATCGAATGCAAAACTAAAGGGATGCGGGATGATGGCGACGATACACTCTACAAATTAGAGTCATTACGCGATCTACTCGGTGGACTGCAAGCTCGCGCGATGTTAGTCAGTTTCCGCCCGCTGCGCCACAACGACATAACTCGAGCTGAGGATTTGGGCCTTGCTTTGATTGGGCCTGATGAACTCAAAGATCTCAAAAATCATTTAACACAGTGGTTTAAAGCCGCGGGTGGCCATTGATTTTCAACCCGCATCTCATCGAGCTATTTCAGTTGGTCACCACAAAAAAGCCCGCAACACGGCGGGCTTTTTTATCGATTTGGTAACCGACTTAACAATCATCTTCCGTAAAATTCGATGGCAGCGTCGTTTTCATCTGATTCCAGAGATGCCCACTCGCAATACCATATTGACGAATAACGTGGGGAAGTTGCTCACGCTCACCGCTTTGGCATACGGACAAGAGCTGACGATAAAACTCCATCGCCAGTTCACGTGCTTCTGAATTCGAGAAATAGTAGCTACCAACACGATCATAAAGCTTTTTCAATCCGTTAAAGATCAAGCCATAAATTTGGTTACCTGAGTGGAAAGCCAAACGTTGGAAAAGCATGTAGTCGTAGAAATTAAACGTCTTCGCAAGTAAGATTTCTTGTCTTTTGAACTCGTCTTTTTCACCATCTTCTTTAATATGCTGCTGAATTTTATCTGCATAAGGAGAAGCCGTAATAAAAGCATCCCACGATGGTGCACTCATCAAAGCTTCACAAGATTCAATCACATTGATGATGATGCGCTCCGCACTTTCTTTATTCGTCTTAAAGGCATAGCGCATAAATATTGGGCTGATATTCGTTCTGGCTGCAAGAAGGTCCTCGACAATACTCGTGGCATTATCCGCATCAAGCGTCATCAAAGTATCAAGAATATGCAACCCAGAGGTTTCCATAAACTGATTCACTTTAGTCGGTTTTCCGTGCTGGATAGTCAACCAGCCATCACGCGCCAAACGCTGTAACACTTCACGTAATGTAGTACGTGTCACCCCGATTAACTCTGAAAGCTCACGCTCTGCAGGTAAAATGGAACCCGGTGGAAAGCGACCATTCCAAATACTTTCAATAATGTACTTCTCAGCGAAACCTGCTGGGCTTTTTGCCTTAATGACCATTAATAACTTATCCAATGCTTGTTTTATTTGGGTCGAATGGCACTCATCATACCACTACTTAGGGTGACTCGAAAACCAAGCATCGATAATCTTGTCACAAAGCAAACATAGTGCAATTACTCTAATTTAACTTACACCATACATTGTGAATATTTTGTTGAATAATATGTATTGCGAATATTTTCCAACAAACCGAAAAACACAACGTATCTGAAATTAAATCGACATAGCTCACACTCTTCTATTTCTTATCAGCAAAATAAACTTACTCTAAAGAGGTATTTATTCCGAGTTAATATGTATTAAATTCAATTTCGCCTAACTCACGGCTTCTAAATGAATTTTTTATCAACTTTGTGCTATGCTTACACCACTTAGATCGCGTTTTTTAACGAAAGTTTAGTAACTTTTTATCATCATGATATTTGTTGTTGACTATTATTTAACGGCAAGTAGAGTGCGGTCGAAGTACGGAGTGCTTGTTTTTCTCAGGGAGTGACTCGGTAAGAAAATATTTTAGTTCCATAAAGTATTTTCTTACCGAGTCACTGTTGAAGAAGATTTTGTCTAAACACTAAGTCTGGATGTTTTCGTGAGAGCAGGCACGACACAAAGTCTATCTATAACAACAGCTAAAGAGTAATCATCATGCCGATGTCCCTCGGAAATGCGTTTATCAAGAACTTTCTTGGTAAAGCGCCTGATTGGTACAAACTTGCCATCATTGCTTTTCTTATTATTAACCCCATCGTGTTCTTTTTTATCAATCCCTTCCTTGCGGGTTGGTTGTTGGTTATCGAGTTCATTTTCACCCTTGCAATGGCTCTCAAGTGCTACCCGCTACAACCGGGGGGCTTACTTGCCATTGAGGCAATTGCGATTGGTATGACAAGCCCAGCTCAGGTGAAACATGAGCTAGTCGCCAACATCGAGGTTTTGCTACTGTTGGTGTTCATGGTGGCGGGTATTTACTTCATGAAACAGCTGTTGCTGTTTATCTTTACTAAGATTCTACTTGGCATCCGTTCTAAAATTCTACTCTCGGTCGCATTTAGCGTAACGGCCGCTTTTCTGTCGGCATTTCTTGACGCTCTAACCGTGATCGCGGTGATCATTAGTGTAGACTGTTGGGTTCTATTCGATTTATCACAAAGTGGCTTCAGGTCAGAGTATTCAATCTTCACATGACCATACCCATGATGATGGCATTCCCGAATTAACTCGGGATGACTTAGAAAACTATCGTGCTTTTCTACGATCGCTCCTGATGCATGCGGGTGTCGGTACCGCATTAGGTGGTGTAACAACCATGGTCGGTGAACCACAAAACTTAATCATTGCGGACCAAGCAGGTTGGCACTTTGGTGAGTTTTTACTCCGAATGGCGCCAGTAACGGTACCCGTTTTCATTGCAGGTATGCTCACTTGCATGTTGGTTGAAAAATTTCGCCTCTTTGGTTATGGCGCTCGCTTACCTGCCAATGTTCGCCAAATTTTGCTCGATTTCGATTCGGAAGAGCGTAAAAACCGCACGAATCAAGACGTTGCCAAGCTGTGGGTACAAGGTGCCATTGCGGTATGGTTGATTGTTGGTTTAGCGTTGCATTTAGCAGCAGTAGGCTTAATCGGTTTGTCCGTCATTATTCTCGCCACCGCTTTCACAGGTGTGATAGAAGAGCACTCGTTGGGCAAAGCGTTTGAAGAAGCACTGCCCTTTACGGCTTTGCTCGCTGTATTCTTCTCGGTGGTTGCCGTGATTATCGATCAAGAACTGTTTAAGCCCGTTATTGATGCGGTATTGAATGTGGAAGATCATGGTGCGCAGCTAGCCTTATTCTATGTGGCAAACGGCTTGCTCTCCATGGTGTCGGATAACGTATTCGTCGGGACTGTCTATATTACGGAAGTCAAAACAGCCCTAATAGAAGGGATGATCTCTCGTGATCAGTTTGACCTACTTGCGGTAGCCATCAACACCGGCACCAACTTACCTTCGGTCGCAACCCCGAATGGTCAGGCCGCATTTTTATTCTTACTCACTTCAGCCCTAGCTCCTCTGATCCGTTTGTCATATGGTCGCATGGTTATCATGGCATTCCCTTACACTCTCGCACTTTCAGTCGTTGGTTTTATTGGCATTATGTTCTTCCTCGAACCAATGACGGATGTTTTCTACAGCTTGGGTTGGATCAATCACCATGTGGTGCCTGCAGCAAATACGCTATTGCAAAGTGGACACTAAATTTCAGTTGAACCTGAAACTATTCCAAGATAAAAAGCTCTGAGTATTCAGAGCTTTTCTTTTCAACAAGGATCATTTGTGCGTTTACTCTCCTCTTTAAAAACCTTTTCACAGTCGCGATTATCTTGGTTATTGCTACTGGCCTTTGTGGTGTTCTTTGAATTATGTGCACTTTACTTCCAACATGTGATGCTACTCGCGCCATGCGTGATGTGTATCTACGAACGTGTGGCGATGTTGGGTGTCGGTGCGGCGGCTATCCTCGGTGTAATTGCTCCACAAAACCCTCTTTTACGTTGGTTAGGGCTCGCCGCTTGGGGAGCAAGCAGCTATAAAGGGCTGATGTTGGCGATAGAGCATGTGAACTATCAATTCAACCCTTCACCTTTTGCCACTTGTGATCTTTTTGTGACTTTCCCGTCATGGGCACCACTCAACCAATGGGCTCCTGCCATGTTTGAAGCTTACGGAGATTGCAGCAAGATCGTGTGGCAATTTTTGACACTTTCGATGCCACAGTGGTTAGTGATCATTTTTGCGGCAAACTTGCTCGCAGTCGGTATCTTCTTGATCGCACAATTAGCGAAAACGACACGCTAATTAAACGTCAGAAAATAAAAAAAGGCGCTGGATGCGCCTTTTTTTATTTTCCTATTAATCACGAATGGGGGATGGAGCCAGTACATCACGGTTGCCGTTATGTCCCGGTGGGCTCACAATACCCTGCGCTTCAAGCTGCTCAACAATCCTTGCCGCGCGGTTGTAGCCAATTTTAAAGCGGCGCTGCACACCAGAAACTGAACCTCGCCGTGTTTCTACAACATGCTCAACCACTTGATCAAACAGGGGATCCAGATCTTCGTCTGATTCAGACTGCTCTCCAGGCAATAAGGCTTCTGGGCCATGATCACCTTGAATGATATCGCTGATGTAATTGGGCTTACCCCGTGCTTTCCAGTTATTCACAACGGCATGCACATCATCATCAGAAGCAAATGCACCGTGCACTCGAATCGTATGGCTTGAGCCTGGGGGGAGATAAAGCATGTCACCCATACCAAGCAAAGACTCTGCCCCACTTTGATCCAAAATGGTACGCGAGTCAGTCTTAGTCGATACCGTAAAGGCGACGCGAGTCGGAATATTGGCCTTAATCAATCCGGTGATAACATCGACAGATGGACGTTGCGTGGCCAAAATTAAGTGAATACCTGCTCGCACGCGCTTTTTGTGCTAAACGAGCAATCAGCTCTTCGACTTTTTTGCCAACCACCATCATTAAGTCAGCAAATTCATCCACCACAACGACGATATAAGGCAATTTTTCCAACAATGGCGGTTCACTGTCCATACTATCCCCCTCTTTCCAGAGAGGATCGTAAATCGGATGCCCAGCCTCCGCTGCCATCCGCAACTTATCGTTGAAACCTTTAATATTGCGTACACCCAGTACCGACATCAGTTTATAACGGCGTTCCATTTCTCCCACACACCAACGTAGCGCGTTAGAAGCATCTTTCATGTCGGTTACAACTTCAGCCAATAGATGAGGGATCCCCTCATACACCGATAACTCAAGCATTTTCGGGTCAATCATGATAAAGCGTACATCTTCAGGAGACGCTTTATAGAGCATACTCAGAATCATCACATTCACACCGACTGACTTACCAGAGCCTGTGGTACCTGCCACCAACACATGAGGCATTTTCGAAAGGTCCGCCACCACCGCATCACCGGCGATATCTTGACCAAGAACAACCGTCGTCGGAGATTTAGACTCTTTAAACTGAGGGCTCGCTATCACATCGGATAAATAAACGGTTTGACGCGACATGTTTGGCAGTTCAAGTCCAACATAAGGCTTGCCTGGGATCACTTCGACCACTCGTACCGCCATTGCAGATAGAGAACGCGCTAAATCCATCGATAGGCTGGAAATACGGCTAACTTTCACGCCTGGAGCCAAATCTAACTCAAAACGAGTGATGACCGGCCCTGGGAAAATATCCACCACTTGCGCTTGGATTTTGTAATCTGCCAATTTTGATTCAACCAAACGGGCTATCTCTTCCAAGGCATCGCGATCAATAAAGTTTTCGCGCTTTTCTGGATGATAAAGTAGCTCTAAGGTCGGCATCGGCTCCGTAGGTTTGGGCAAATTCACCGATTTTTGGACTAAAAATGGGTTTTGCTTTGCAACTGCGCTCGCTTGCGCTTCGGCAACTATGTTTTGAAACGCGGTGACGTCACGATCTCCAGAGTCTTCCTCCTCTTCCCAGTCTTGGTCAAGAGTTTGGGACATGTTAACGGAGGGTATCTCATCCAACTCATCCTCTTCATCTGACCAATTGAGGTTGGAAATGCTTGGTTCAACCTCTTCATCCTCAACATTAATATTGAATGAATGGCTAAATGATTCAGAGCTTAGTTCATCGTCTTCCACGTCAGCGATTGAGTGGGCTGGCATGGTTGGCTCGGCTTGCTCTTGCATCCCATTCGGGGCAAGTAAGAAATCTTCCTGTTCCTCTGCATAGTCATCCATTAAGCGGGCTTGTTGATCTAACTCTTCGATGGTGACATCCCACTGTTGGGTACGTGGTGGGTTAATGGGTGCGGGTTGTGTCACCGCCACGGTTCGATGTTGCGTGACTGGTTCAGCCTCAAATTTAGGTTCATGGTTAATCTCAGGCTCATCACGTTCTTCAGGCATATGAATGTTGAATCTACGCAAGTTGGCCGCAGGCTCTTCAACCTCAGGTTCCACAAAACTCAGTGTCGGTTCAAGATCTTCAACATCACTCTCTTCAGCATCTTCGGCCGGCAATTCTGGCTTGACTAAAGCCGGTGTCACTCGCTCTGCTTTTTCGCCACGCAGACGATTAAATACACCCACAAAAAACGCAATGCTACGATCACCAATCCATTCAACAATTCGTAGCCACGAAATTCCTGTTAATAACGTAAAACCAGCTCCCCACAAAAACAGCAGCACTAATGTGGTACCCAAAATATTCAAAGTCGGCAGAGCCAAGCTGGTTAATACATCGCCAATTACGCCGCCAGAGGAGAAATACCAAATGTCATCAAAGTTGATGTCCGCTAAACCACAACTGGTTAAGAGCACAATGGTTAATCCAAGTAACCTTGTTCCCCAGAGCGTAAAATCAATTTCTTCGCCTTCATCACGCTTGCGTAATACGACCCAAGCAGCAAAAGCAATAATGAAAGGTAATGGATAAGCTAAAGAACCAAAAACAAAAAACAGCGTATCAGCCAGCCAAGCACCGACTAAACCACCTGCATTATGAATATCCGCGCCCCATGCAGTTTGTGACCATGAAGGATCGGCAGGATTAAAACTAAATAGGGCAACTGCAAGAAAAATAGAAGACAAGAAAGCGAGAATGAGTCCGCTTTCTTTTAGACGTTGTGAGCCATTGAGTCGAGAAGAGGCAACCTCTTCACTCGTTTTAATAATGGTTTCGACTTTATTTTTGTTCTCTTTGAACATAAACCAACTTGACTATGATTAAGGCCATTCATACTGCGCAACACTATACGCAGTTTCATGGCGTTGAAACAGTCCGAGCGGCTAACGCCGCTCGGTTTGTTTGGAGATTTAACCATATCAAGGGCAAAAACCCAATTCGCGAAAGTCAGAATGTGGAAAGATCTCCAACATTCGCTCTGAGTTAGCGAGTTTTAATCACTAATTGGTTGGTTTGCTTAACTTCTTCCATGACCACGTAAGTACGCGTGTCATTTACACCCAGGTAAAGCGGAGTAAGGTGTCACCTAACAAACGGCGATAAGCGCCCATATCCGTATACACGGGTTTTTAGCAGATAGTCAAAATCACCGGAAACTAGGTGACACTCTTGAATATCATCTAGCTTTTGAACTGCGGTATTAAACTGTTCAAATACATCGGGCGCACCACGATTTAACGTAATTTCAACAAACACCAATAGTGACGCATCCAAATACTGAGGATTCAATAACGCGGTATAGCCGGTAATAAATCCTTGACGTTCGAGACGACGAACACGCTCAAGACACGGTGTAGGTGAAAGTCCTACACGCTTTGTATAATTCTACGTTTGTAAATTCGTACCGTCTTTTTGTCAATTCATTCAATATATTGCGATCAATACGGTCTAAGTCCTTAGACGGCTTCTTATAACTATCCACCATTTTTTATTCCACCTTATTACTTCCCTGCAAAAAAATATACTACAACTTCTTAATATTTAGCATCAAATTTTTCACACTAGTCACTATACTAGCCACAAATTCGATAGAACAACCCTACATATAGTCAATACAACCAAATTAATCTAAGGAGTTAGGATGATCATTGGCGTTCCTAAAGAAATCAAGAACCACGAATATCGTGTGGGCATGATTCCAGCTAGCGTGCGAGAACTTGTCACACACGGTCACCAAGTTTACGTAGAAACAAATGCCGGTTCCGGCATCGGCTTTTCAGACGATGATTACATCGCTGTAGGCGCATCCATTCTTCCTACCGCTGCAGACGTATTCGCGAAAGCAGAGATGATTGTAAAGGTCAAAGAACCTCAAGCTGTAGAGCGTGCCATGCTCAAAGAGGGGCAAATTTTATTTACTTATTTGCACCTCGCTCCAGATTTTCCACAAACTGAAGAGCTAATCAAGAGCAAAGCTGTCTGCATAGCCTATGAGACTGTAACAGATAATATGGGTCGTTTACCACTATTGGCTCCAATGTCTGAAGTCGCGGGCCGGATGTCCATTCAGGCAGGCGCTCAAACATTAGAAAAATCTCACGGTGGTAGCGGCTTACTGCTCGGCGGCGTACCCGGTGTAGCTCCTGCCAATATCGTCGTCATCGGTGGTGGCGTGGTCGGCGCCAATGCTGCTCGTATGGCGATTGGGCTACGTGCAAATGTCACCATTTTGGATCGCAATATTGATACCTTACGCAAACTCGATGAAGAGTTTCAAGGCCGAGCTAACGTGGTTTATTCCACCACAGATGCTATCGAAAAATACGTATTAGAAGCAGACTTAGTGATCGGGGCGGTACTGATTCCCGGTGCAGCAGCTCCCAAACTGGTTACCAAACAACACATTGAACGCATGAAACCAGGCTCTGCAGTGGTTGACGTTGCCATCGACCAAGGCGGCTGTTTCGAAACTTCTCATCCAACTACCCACGCAGAGCCGACTTACATCGTTGATGATGTCGTTCATTACTGTGTGGCGAATATGCCCGGTGCTGTGGCGCGCACTTCTACCTTTGCTCTTAATAACGCCACGCTACCATATATCGTTAAACTCGCCAATAAAGGCTACCAAAAAGCCCTATTGGAAGATGCAGGATTTTTAAAAGGCCTCAACGTAATTCACGGAAAAGTGACTTACAAAGAGGTAGCAGAAAACTTTGGCCTCGAATATATCGAGCCAGCCAAAGCGATTGCGATGTTTAATTAATTTTTCTGAGAGCCGATATTATCGGCTCTCTCCTTTTCGACGCTGAGCGTTTACGACCAAATTTCGCGGCGTTACCTTACGGTCACAAAACTCACTCAGGCTGACTTCATAGCCGTTTTCCTGTAAATACAGCGCCTTATCCAGAACAAGCCAAAGCTCTAGCAGTCGCCGGAAACCATCTTGAACGAGACTTATCCGTTCCATTTGCCAAAATCGCTGATATCCAATGCTCTCAAAGTAAGCAAAATCAACTTCGGTAAAATCCACTGCGAGATTTTTCTCTTGTACTGCCCACTGGCAAAATTCTGCAAATCCTTGGTTAAGCTTGGACTTTTGAATACTGGGAACTGGCGTATAAGAAGATAGATTACACACTTGGGTCATTAAGGCATCAAAACCAAAGCGGTAAACCATCTCTTGTTGACGATGCCTTTTAACACGGTCGCCACCCGTCACAGTTTCTTGGAGCGGTAATCGCAGCTCTTGGCGAGTGAGTGTAAGAGCGGAACTCTGCGCAAGACTCGACATACCTTGATACTGTTCAGTTTGAGTCAAGTGATAACAACAAGGAGAAAAACTGATGGCATCAGTGTGAGCAGATGTCGCGTACTGCAGCATCTTTACGTGTAAGTCACCACACGCGTGTAGCGCAACAGCGTGCGTGCTGGGTTGAAACAAGGAGGCTGAACGCTCATCCAATGCGTCCCCTTGTACAAACTGCATCGGCAATTGAAGTAAGTCTGCTTCCTGCTGCCCAGAGCAGCAAAGCTCAGCTTGATATTCAAAACTGACCACGGATTGCTGACTCACACAAGCCAAAATGCGCCCTAAATAACCTTTACCTGCACACCACTCTAGCCATTGATTTCCTTGATGGTGAGCGATAAGCACTTTGCTCATTGCTTCGATCTGCTGCCATTTGCGCCCAGGGATTCCTTTATCAAAAAACTTAGGCAAAAGTAATCCGGGCAATGAACAAGGCTGGATGACAAGTGTATTTCTAACTTCGTCCAACGGCGGGAAAAATTCAGACAGAACGGAGAATAGATGCTCAGGTTCAGCCTTGTATTGTTCTATCTCGCGTTGAGTGAGTGAATGCAACCAGGCGGTTAACGTAGGTTTCTGTTCTCCCCAAGGCACACCGGCCAACCGACAAGCGTGAAAAAGCCTCATAAAGCCAAAAAAGGTTTGTGTTTGAGTTAGGAATGAATCGAGTAGTTTGAACTGAGCTTGCATGCTTCCTCCGATGGGTTAGCCATTCTAGGAGGAAGCACAGCGAAGTAAAAGTAAAAGCGCGTTAACGTACAGGAAGATCAATGTCCTTAAACATTTCAGCGATCTCAACATTAGATTTAAGAGAAATCGCTTGCTCAACCACAGGGCGAGTCAAGTGTGGAGCAAAACGCTCCATAAAATCAAACATATAAGAACGCAGGAAAGTACCACGACGGAAACCAATACTGGTTGTACTGGCACTAAAAATATGGCTCGCATCGATGGCGACAAGATCGGTATCCTGTTTTTTATCAACTGCCATACTCGCAATTACCCCCACGCCGATACCCATGCGCACATAAGTCTTGATCACATCCGCATCCGTGGCAGTGAACACTACTTTAGGTGTCATACCAACTCGGTTGAATGCACTGTCCAGCTCTGAGCGGCCAGTAAAGCCAAACACATAGGTCACTAATGGGTAAGCAGCCAGATCTTCGATCGTCACCTGTTCTTTCTTAGTCAATGGGTGATCTTTTGGAACAACAATCGAACGATTCCAGTGATAGCAAGGCAACATGATCGCGTCTTGGTACAAGTGCAAAGCTTCCGTCGCAATCGCAAAATTGGCTGTACCTTTTGCAATCGCTTCTGACATTTGAGTTGGCGTACCTTGGTGCATGTGCAAAGAGACTTTGGGATAACGTTTGGTGAAACCTTTGATCACTTCAGGTAAGGCATATCGAGCCTGTGTATGGGTTGTCGAAATGTTCAACGTACCCATTTCTGGATGAGTGTGTTCAGACGCCACCGCTTTAATGCTTTCTACTCGCGAAAGTATTTCAGTTGCAATCCGAACAATATGCTCCCCTGCTGGTGTCACTTGTGTCAGATGCTTGCCACTGCGCTCAAAAATCTGAATCCCAAGTTCATCTTCCAATAATCTGACCTGTTTACTGATCCCAGGCTGTGAGGTATACAGATTTTCCGCGGTCGCAGACACATTCAAATTGTGATTGACCACTTCAACAATGTATTTTAACTGCTGCAGTTTCATCTTTTTCCCATAATCCCTTGCGATGCTTTGCCACATACACACATATTTTATAATTATTAGTTATAACGCTTCAGGACAACAATTCCTAGCCTTTATCGAAAGAAGCGTGATTTGAATATTCAGCGTCTTGCGTATCTGATGAAAAAATTGCCACGTAACCCTCAAAGTCGTTGCGGCAAAGCGGTTTTTGCTTGATAAAACAGGAATAATCAACAGAGTAAATTGTCGGGATTACAACGAGCGTGTATCCTTAATCGTTAGCCATTGAAAACTGAAGATACGGATTTTATGAATATAGGTTTAATCATTGCTCTGGTGGCCATTTTGCTTATTTTGGTTCTTGGCTACAACATCATGTTGCAATATAGAGTGAAGGTCGAAAGTGCTAAGAAGCAAGAATCTTCACGTTATGTTGCCATCATTGATGCCACTGAAGATCTTATCGGTAACGCTCATCACTTACCCTTCAGTAAAGAGCTATTAGTCTGCTTGAACAATCGCATTCTTGATGCACTGCAAAGCATGTATGACCTTGACCCTAAAAATAAGCAACTCGCTCAACGAATTGAGAATATGAAGGGGCAAATCAACCACCTGCAACAAAGTCATCCGGGTGGTGAAAGTACATCCTTTAAAGTACCGAGTAGCGATAAACAAGCCATCATCATGCTCAAGCTCGTCAAGCGTCTACGTGATACGATCCGCAGCGAACACAACAAAGGCCGTTTTGAAACCCAAGCCTATGTAGCCGAAAATGCTCGCTTAGAAACCATTCAGATCCGTATCAACATAGAGAACGTTATCAAACGCGCTAATGACTCTATTTTGCGTGGTCAACCCGGCACCGCAATTCAGTTGCTACGTAAAGGGATCGATGTGTTAGCGTCTAAAAATGATAGCTATTCGAACCAAGCTCGAGAAAAACTACAAACCATGTATGACGAGCTCGAACAAAAACGCCAAAACAAAACTGCGTCTGATTTGCAACAGATTGAAGAAAATGAGCGTAAAAGCGATATGGATGTGCTCTTCGGCGAAAAGAAAAAGTGGTAATATTCCGCGCTATATTGATTTGATTAACTTCAGGCCGCTTATGCGGCCTTGCTATTAAATAATGACCATGATTTATTCCTCTGCCATTCAACCGCTCTTAGAACCGATTAACCATTTCTTGCAATGCCATACTCCAGACTCATGGATAGCCGAAGCTCGTAAACCCGAAAGTCTGCGTATTTTACTTTTAGACCATTTGCTGTGTGAATTAAAAGCCGGTCAATCGGCTATGTTCCTGATCCGTAAATATGCGGTCGACAAAGACAGTGAAGTATCACTATTGGATTGGTTTAAGCCTTATGAAGATTTTGCTTACCGCAAAATTGGAGATATTGACTCGCTCAAAGGAAAAAGCCAAATCTCTAAAGCGATCATTGCTAAATCTAACTCGCCATATAGCCAAGATCTGATCGACAAAATGGTGTTACTGATAAAAGAAGAGTTACACCATTTCTATCAAGTTTTAGAAATCATGCAGGCACGCAATATCGCCTATGAATCAATTCCTGCCAGTCGTTATGCGAAAACACTTTTATCACACATGAAAACGCATGAGCCTCAGACTTTGATAGATAAATTGATAGTAGGCGCTTACATTGAAGCTCGCTCCTGTGAGCGCTTTGCTAAACTCGCTCCTTATCTGGATGAAGAGATGGCAAAATTCTACATTTCCTTGTTACGGTCAGAAGCGCGCCATTATCAAGATTACTTGCAGCTCGCAGAACAAATTGCCGGCCACGATATCTCTGAACGTGTAGCGTATTTCGGAAGAATTGAAGCGGAATTGATCTCAAGCCCAGACAGTGATTTCAAATTCCACAGCGGTGTTCCAAACTAAACCATAAAATTAAGCCCTACCAAAGTAGGGCTTAATGATTACATAATGCTTATCTTCATCCGACTAGGCTAAAGAGCGATTAATTTCTTGCAAGACGAATGCAGGTTGCTCAGCCTGAGTGATAGGTCGGCCAATCACTAAATAGTCAGAGCCTACAGCAATAGCTTGCGCTGGCGTCATAATACGGCGCTGATCGCCTTGCTCAGAGCCAGCAGGTCGAATCCCTGGTGTGATGAGCTTGAATTCATGCCCCAAATTTTGCTTCAACAGTGACGCTTCTTGAGCAGAGCAAACAACACCATCAAGGCCTGAATTTTTGGTCAAAGTAGCCAGTCTTAATACATGATCTTGTGGTGAACTTTGAATCCCAATACCTTGTAAATCAGAAGATTCCATACTGGTTAAAACCGTAACACCAATCAGTAATGGGCGATCTTTTCCATATGGTTCTAAGATTTCACGTGATGCCGCCATCATACGCTCACCACCACTAGCATGAACATTTACCATCCATACCCCCATCTCAGCGGCAGCTTTCACCGCCTTTGAACAAGTATTGGGAATATCGTGAAATTTCAGATCCAGAAACACAGAAAAACCGCGCTTATGTAGTTCACGGACAAAATCAGGGCCAAACAGAGTAAACATCTCTTTACCCACTTTTAATCGACATGAGCTTGGGTCGATCTTATCCACAAACGCGAGCGCATCCGCGAGATTGTCATAATCCAGTGCAACAATCACTTTTGGGTCGTTCATCGTTTCTCCTATCTGTACAACATGTTTAAAAAAAAGACAGCCATAAATAGCTGCATAATGCTTCCGAATGCTTTAATTACTCACCGTCTAAGCCTCTGATCGGTTTAATTGAACCCCAGTTCTTACACGAAGGACAATGCCAATAGAGTGAATGCGTTGAAAACCCACATTTACGGCAGCGGTAGTGTGGTTTTACTTTGAGTTGTTCTCCCACCAAACGCTGCAGTGTCGATAAACTGGCTTTCGCTCGACCTTCTTCTGCTTCCGCAATATGGTAATCAATCAGGCGATAAAAACCTTTCATTGTAGGATTCTTAACCAACTGTTTGGTCAAAATTTCTTGTGCCGCCGCAGTGCCTTCATGTTGAGCGACGAGCTGAGCTAACATTAACTCTGCTGATACCCCAGCTTTGTTGGCAATACAGCGACGTAAAAAGTCAATGAGATCTTGCTCGCGACCAAGATGGTGGTAACACTCCGCTAAGGTATTAAGCACTTCACCAACAAAATCAATATCTTGTTCAATAACGGCTTCTAAATGGTCAATGGTTTTTTGGTAGTCTTCATTTTGTAGATAAAGCTTACCTAGTGAGATCGTAGCACGCACACACTTAGGATCTTCTTGTAATGCTTTCTTAAACCACTGAACGGCTTTGCTGTCATTGCCATCCGCTTTTTCAAGCATGGCTAATTCACAGTAAAAGTGCGCAATACTGCCTCTCATCCGCTTACGCCCTAACTTCACCAACGCTGAGGCACATTCAATAGCCTTGTGCCATTCACGCGTCTGTTGGTAGATAGCGGTGAGTTGCTGAAGAGCAGATTCACGATGCTCAGGTTCATCAATCAGTTGCTCAAGAATTTTTTCGGCTCGGTCAAGAAAGCCTGACACCATATAATCTTTTGCTAGCTGCTGTAGCGCGAGGTTTTTCTGATCAACCGTTAACCCAGATCGAGAGATAAGATTCTGGTGAATACGAATGGCACGGTCCACTTCACCACGAGAACGGAAAAGATTACCAAGCGCCAAGTGAGTATCGATAGTTTCGTTATCGACTTGAAGTAATTCAATGAAGTGATCGACGGCTTTATCCGATTGATCAGAAAGCAGCAGGTTTAACCCCGTTACATATTGCCGTGAAATTTGATGAGATTGCTTCTGCTTGTCTTGCTGGGCACTACGATGTCCCATATACCAACCGTAGGCGGCGGCAATTGGCAATAACAAGAACAGTATTTCTAACATTGAAAAGCAGCCTTATCCGGTATGCACTTTAGTTTCAGGCGCCGATTGCTGATTGGCTAATTTCAGCTGTTTTGACAATTTTCTGATTCTCAGCTGCGATTTAAGGTGCATTGCTCCGAAGATCGCACCTGCACAAGCAAAGCCTATAATAAAAACACCACCTAACAATGTAGACAGATGAAATTCACCTTGAGCCAGCAAATAGTTGAAAACCACAACCGACTGATTTTGAGAGCCTAGGGCTAATGCGATTAAGAAAAGAGCGAGTACGGCGACTATCTTTATAATTTTCATAAGTCATTACCTTTTCACAAATTGGCACACAGATTATGCAGGAAAATGGCGAGACAAACCACGGCTAAGTAAGCTTGCTTTCATAAAAAAGCGGCACACTGGATCAGCATGCCGCTTATATGAACAAACTTTACTCAATACCTATTACAAGTTAACGCGTTCACGTAACTCTTTGCCAGGTTTAAAGTGTGGAACGTATTTACCTTCCAGTTCAACCTTATCGCCAGTTTTAGGATTGCGGCCAACACGAGGCTCACGATAGTGCAAGGAAAAGCTACCGAAACCACGAATCTCGATGCGCTCACCCGCTTCTAACGTAGAGGCCATATGCTCAAGGATATTTTTTACCGCATCTTCGATCTCTTTTGCAGATAGATGTGTTTGTTCTGCACAGAGTCTTTCAATCAATTCGGACTTAGTCATAGTTTCCCTCTTCGAGTTTTTACTGCTTAATTATAGTCAGTAATATCAATTCCAACAAACACTTGATTTATATTGTAGAAAAAGAACTCGGCGTTGGGCGAGATCTCACATCGGGTTTGTGGCGCTATTGATAAGAGTGAACGCTCAACTGCACTTTCGCAACTTTTCATCGTGAATCTTAGGTCGCGATCATGAGATTACAAAGACAAAAAAGGAGCCTTGCGGCTCCTTTTATCTTTTAGCGTTTGGCTATTATTCGCCTTTCGCCGCTTTGAAAGCGTCAGCCATTGCATTACCAAACGCAGCGTCGTCCGCTTTGTTGATAGTTGCCATTGCTTCTTGCTCTTCAGCTTCGTCTTTCGCTTTGATAGACAGGTTGATTACGCGGTTTTTACGGTCAACGCCAGTAAATTTCGCTTCAACTTTGTCACCAACGCTCAGGATCAGTGATGCATCTTCGATACGGTCACGTGATACTTCAGAAGCGCGGATGTAACCTTCTACGCCGTCTTCCAGCTCGATAGTTGCGCCTTTAGCGTCAACTGCAGTTACAGTACCGTTAACCAGAGCACCTTTCTTGTTGTCTGATACATAAGCATTGAATGGATCGTTTTCCATTTGCTTGATGCCCAGAGAAATACGCTCACGCTCAGCGTCTACTGCTAGAACAACTGCAGAGATTTCGTCGCCTTTCTTGAATTCACGAACAGCTTCTTCTCCTGGTACGTTCCAAGAGATGTCAGACAGGTGAACCAGACCGTCGATACCGCCGTCTAGACCGATGAAGATACCAAAGTCAGTGATAGACTTGATCTTACCAGTTACTTTGTCGCCTTTAGCTTGCGCTTCAGCGAATGATTGCCATGGGTTAGCTTTACACTGTTTCAGGCCTAGAGAGATACGACGACGTTCTTCGTCGATATCCAGAACCATAACCTCAACTTCGTCGCCAACATTAACAACTTTAGATGGGTGGATGTTCTTGTTAGTCCAGTCCATTTCAGAAACGTGTACTAGACCTTCAACGCCTTCTTCGATTTCAACGAAGCAGCCGTAGTCAGTCAGGTTAGTTACACGGCCAGACAGTTTGTGACCTTCTGGGTAACGCTTAGCAATTGCTACCCATGGATCTTCGCCCAGCTGTTTCAGACCTAGAGATACGCGAGTACGATCACGATCGAACTTCAGTACTTTAACTAGGATCTCGTCACCAACGTTAACGATTTCTGATGGATGCTTAACGCGTTTCCAAGCCATGTCAGTGATGTGTAGCAGACCGTCAACACCGCCCAGATCAACGAATGCACCGTAGTCAGTCAGGTTCTTAACGATACCTTTAACTTCAGTACCTTCTTGCAGAGTTTCAAGCAGTTCATCACGCTCTACGCTGCTTTCAGATTCGATAACTGCACGACGAGAAACAACAACGTTGTTACGCTTCTGGTCTAGCTTGATAACTTTGAACTCTAGCTCTTTGTTTTCTAGGTGAGCAGTGTCACGGATTGGACGCACGTCAACCAGTGAACCTGGCAGGAACGCACGGATACCGTTCAGTTCAACAGTGAAACCACCTTTAACTTTACCGTTAATGATACCGATAACAGTTGCAGCTTCTTCGTAAGCTTTTTCAAGAACGATCCAAGCTTCATGGCGCTTCGCTTTCTCACGAGAAAGTTGAGTTTCACCGAAACCATCTTCAACCGCGTCCAGAGCTACGTCTACTTGAGAACCAACTTGAACTTCTAGTTCGCCAGCAGCGTTCTTGAATTGTTCAGCAGGGATAGCAGACTCAGACTTCAGGCCAGCATCAACCAGAACGTAGCCGTTCTCGATTGCTACTACAGTACCTTTAACGATAGTACCTTGTTGGAATTGGGTCTCGTTCAGAAACTCTTCAAAGAGTTGAGCAAAAGATTCAGTCATTTATTTAATCTTCAATAAGTAAACGGCCACGGGTGTCCTACCACATGGGGTTATTAAATTCGCCAGTCATCATCCTTGCGACCGACGTTCTTACTTAGCGTGATTCACTCACACCAGTTTAGATTCGATATATTGTAGCGCTTGTTCTACCACTTCATCGATAGTCAATGAGGTTGAATCCAGCACTAATGCGTCTTCAGCAGGACGTAAAGGAGCAACAGCACGATTTCTGTCGCGATCGTCTCTTTCCTGAATTTCGCTTAAAAGGGCGTCAAATTTAACATCAAGCCCTTTCAGTTGCAACTGCTTGAAGCGTCTACGGGCTCTTTCTTCTGCACTCGCATCAAGGAAAATTTTGGCTTCTGCGCTTGGAAAAACCACAGTACCCATATCGCGACCGTCAGCGACTAAACCACTGCCATTCGCAAATGCGCGTTGACGACGCAAAAGAGCTTCGCGAACTCGAGGCAATGCGGCGACTTTTGAAGCGGCCATACCTGTTTCTTCTTTGCGTAATTCACGAGAAACATCTTCGCCTTCGAGAATGACTTTCACTAGGTCACCCTCGGCAATGAACTGTACATCGAGGTGAGTCGCTAGAGGGACTAAAGCCTCTTCTGATTCAAGATCCACTCCGTGATGAATGGCCGCTAGAGCTAATACACGATAAATCGCACCAGAATCTAGCAGTTGAAAACCGAGCTTTCTAGCCAACAACATGCATAGTGTGCCTTTACCTGCACCGCTCGGGCCATCGACGGTAACAACTGGCGTATGAGAGGACATGCGTTTCTCCACTTTCTAGTTTTAGGCGGCCGATATTACGTCCGCATTTTCGGCGAAGAATTATAAGTGTAAAGGCGCTTCTGTGCTAGGTAAGAGTCTGGATTAACCCACAAAAACACGGTTAATCAAAAAATTAACCCGGTATTAACCGGGTTAAAATGAATCCAAAACAGGATTTATAACAAGATCCTTGCGGCATTATTACGCACGGTCGCGTCACCAATTCCTTTTACCTTCGCGAGGTCATCAATAGTCAAGAAAGGCCCATTTGCTTCACGATATTCCACTATCGCTTGCGCTTTCTTTACACCAATGCCTTTTAGTAAGGTGGCTAACTCTTCTGCCGAAGCCGTATTAATATTCACAGTAATATCAATGCCTTCTTCGACTTGTGCTGCAGGCACTGTGTCCTCCGCGCTTACCAATACTGGCAGTGTTGGCAAGCAGAGTGAAAGTAGCAGTGTGATTAATTTCGTTTTGAATTGCATAGTTGACCCTCGTTTTGGTTATAGAAGGACATCATAACGAGGATAGTTATAGTGGATATTTCAAGGTGTTATAAATAGAACGGGCTACTGCTGTAGCCCGTTTCTTTAAACATATCAATTACAATCTGAATGATTATTCTGTCGCAATATGATACTCAATCTCTGTGTTTTGACGCAGTACGCTGATCACGCCCGCTAAGTCTTGTTGTGAACCAATACGTGATAACTGAGTAGCAATTTGCTCATGATAAGCCGGTGTGACTTTACTCTCGACTTTATCCAGCTCAATCACTACTACGTTACCGTCAAAGTCTTTCGCTTGTGCGTAACCTTTTGCGCCGTCTTGTGGTTTAACCATTGCGTAGACGGTATTCGCGAGTGGTGAACTACGATCAATCATTTGTAATTCGCCAAAAGCAACGCCGTTTTCAGCTAACACATCCGTCTTGCCAGATTTCAGTGACGCAACTAACTGATTCCCCAACTCAAGAGCCTGCTGCTCGCCTTTCATTCGTGAAAGTTGTTCAACCACTTGAGGTTTCACTTCTTCTAAAGGCAATACCGTTTCTGGGCGTGATTCTTCAACACGCACCACAACCACATGCTCAGGAGCAACTTCGATCACTTCTGAATTTAAGCCATCTTCTTTCACTTCTGGAGTTTTTAACACTTGCAGCACAGCAGGCGCAGCTAACAGTTCAGGCGCTTGTTCAGCCGAAATAAAATCAGTGTGTTGTACCGTAGCGGAAATCGCTTTCGCGGCTTCATCCAAAGAATCCGAGTGTTCAAAAGCTAGCTTTTCAAGCTCACTTTGTTTTGCATAGAACGTATCTAAGGCTTGCTGATCGACCAATTCTTGTTTGATCGCTTCCACAACTTCGCTATATGGCTTAACAACTGGAGCTTTCACTTCATCCAAACGAATAATGTGATAACCAAACTCAGACTTAACTAAGCCAGAAATTTGCCCATTTTCGGTCAGCGCAAAGGCGGCGGCTTCAAACGCGGGATCCATCGTGTCACGCTCGATCCAACCGAGTGAACCACCTTCTTGTGCGCTGCCAACATCTTGTGATTTTTCTTTTGCAACAGTGGCAAAATCAGCACCCGCGTTCAATTCATCTAGAATCGCTTGCGCTTTTTGCTCATCACTGCCTTCAACGAGGATATGGCTCACTTTGCGCTGTTCAGCGGTTGAATATTTATCAAGGTGCTCTTGGTAATACTCTTGCGCAGCTTCATCATCAATCATGATCTGTTTTTTCAGCGCGTCAGCAGACAGCTCAACATAGGACACTTTCATCTGCTCAGGGCGAGTAAAGCGTTCTGTATTGGCCTTGTAATACTAGTTGAATGTCGTCATCACTGAGCGTGACTTTTTTCGCAAAGTCATCCAGAGATAGAGTGATGGTGCGGATGTCTCGGGTTTGAGAAATCAGTTGATCTTGCAGATTCACTTCACCGGGTAGACTGAACTCACTGCCCTGCAATGCGCTCATTAATTGGTTACGTACTAAATCTTTACGTAAATATTCCGCGAACATGTCTGGTGTAAAGCCTGCACGACGCAACGCTGCTTGGTAGAGTTCTTGATCAAACTGACCTTGCGACTGGAACTGAGGCATTTCCAAAATCATTTGACGCACTTGTTGGTCACTCACACGTAGACCCAACGACGCCGCATGTTGTTCTAGAAGTAAATCATTCACCATACGGTCCAACACTGACTTACGGAAAGAAGCGACATAAGTCGGATCCGCCAGTAAATTGGAGAAATAATCGCCCAACTGAGCTTGCATACGGTTACGTTCGTTTTGATAGGCTTGCTCAAAGTCACCACGACTAATTTCTGCTTTGCCCACTTTAGCGGCCGTGTTGTTACCGCCGCTGATCAGGTAGTTACCCACACCAGCAAAAATGAAAGACAGGATGATTAATCCAAGGATAACTTTAACCGCGATGCTGTTCACGCCTTCGCGTAATCGATCCATCATAGTGCTACTACTCTCCGGGGTTGATATCAGGCACGTCAGCCCAAAATGAATGGCGCGATAATATCAGAAAAAGAAATGCGCATCAGTAGGATGCGCATAATTTCAAAAGGTTCGAATTTATTTTGCAGAAAAGTGCAAAAACTTCATTCAAATTAGTTGCAAGCGTCTTTCAGCGCTTTGCCAGCTTTGAATGATGGCACTTTTGCTTCAGCGATCTTGATCTCTTCGCCAGTTTTTGGGTTACGGCCTGTACGCGCTGCACGAGTACGTACACTGAACGTACCAAAGCCAACCAGTGCCACTTGGTCACCTGATTGTAGTGTACCACTCACTGCTTCGATGAAAGCGTCAAGAGCGCGGCCTGCAGAGGCTTTAGAGATATCTGCGTTCGCTGCAATTTGTTCTACTAATTGTGTCTTATTCACTGTGATTCCCCTTTGGTCACCCGTTATTATTTTATCGGTGCCGATTTCGTTCCATTAAAGTTTTTAAACTAGCCTAAAGCCTTGTTGCATCAGGGCTACAAGCTACTGACAGTAACGTTAGCTTCCAAAAAAAACGCTGACAAGCCTTTTTAGACCTATCAGCGTAAAGATTTACTTATTTTTGCTGCGCATCACTCTTTTTGCTCTCAAAGCTAACCCCTGTCGGGTCTTGCTCTAAAGCAACTTTGAGTACCTCGTCAATCCACTGCACCGGAAGGACTTGCAGATCGGCGATCACATTGTCTGGGATCTCTTCCAAATCACGCTCGTTATCTTTCGGGATCAGTACGGTTTTGATGCCACCACGGTGAGCCGCTAACAGTTTCTCTTTCAACCCGCCAATCGGTAGCACTTCACCACGCAGAGTGATTTCACCGGTCATAGCCACTTCTGCTTTGACTGGGTTCCCCGTCAAACTAGAAACCAGCGCAGTACACATGGCGATACCCGCACTTGGACCATCTTTAGGCGTCGCTCCTTCAGGAACATGGACGTGAATATCTTTTTTCTCGTAGAAATCAGGGTTAATGCCCAGTTTTTCTGCACGTGAACGTACCACCGTCATCGCCGCTTGAATCGACTCTTGCATCACATCGCCCAATGAGCCCGTTTGGGTGAGTTTCCCCTTACCCGGCATCGATTGGGTTTCGATAGTCAGTAAATCACCGCCCACTTCTGTCCACGCCAAGCCGTTGACTTGACCAATACGATTGCTCTCTTCCGCTTTACCATAGTCAAAGCGTTGTACACCTAAAAACTCTTTCAAGTTTTGTTGGTTTACGACAACGGTTTTCACCCCTTTATCGAGCAGGATTTTCTTCACGGCTTTACGGCAAATCTTTGAGATTTCACGCTCAAGGCCACGCACACCTGCTTCACGCGTATAGTAACGAATGATGCCGACGATGGCGGAATCTTCAATCACGATTTCGCTTGGTTTGAGGCCATTACGCTCAACTTGCTTACTGACCAGATGGTCTTTGGCAATATTGAGTTTTTCATCTTCGGTGTACCCAGATAAACGAATCACTTCCATACGGTCTAGTAATGGGCCTGGAATGTTCATCGAGTTTGAAGTCGCAACGAACATCACATCAGACAGATCGTAATCGACTTCCAGATAGTGGTCGTTGAACGAGTTGTTTTGCTCAGGGTCAAGCACCTCTAGCAATGCAGAGGCTGGATCACCACGCATGTCAGATGACATCTTGTCGATTTCATCAAGCAAGAATAGCGGGTTCTTTACGCCAACTTTCGCCATTTTCTGGATAAGTTTGCCCGGCATAGAGCCAATGTAAGTACGGCGATGGCCACGAATTTCCGCTTCATCACGCACGCCACCCAGCGCCATACGCACATACTGGCGTCCTGTTGCAGCGGCAATCGACCGACCTAGCGAGGTTTTACCCACACCCGGAGGCCCGACTAGGCATAGGATTGGACCTTTGAGCTTATTGATGCGACTTTGCACCGCGAGATATTCCAAAATACGTTCTTTAACGCGTTCTAAGCCATAGTGATCCGCATTAAGAATCTCTTCTGCTTTCGAGAGATCCTTTTTCACTTTACTGCGTTTTGTCCACGGCACACTCACCATCCAATCGATGTAGCTACGTACAACGGTCGCTTCCGCAGACATGGGCGACATCATTTTCAGTTTGTGCAGCTCTTGTTCCGTCTTCTCGCGCGCCTCTTTCGGCATCTTCGAGTCTTCGATTTTCTTTTTCAGCGTTTCAAATTCATCAGGCGCATCATCCATCTCGCCCAATTCTTTCTGGATCGCTTTCATTTGTTCATTCAGATAGTATTCGCGCTGCGATTTTTCCATCTGCTTTTTAACGCGGGTACGGATGCGCTTCTCAACCTGCAGCAGATCGATTTCAGACTCCATCTGCCCCATCAAGAATTCTAAACGCTCTGTCACATCCAGCAGTTCGAGCACCTTTTGCTTATCCACCAATTTCAGCGGCATATGCGCGGCAATCGTATCCGCTAAACGCGCAGCTTCATCAATCCCGTTGAGAGAAGTCAGAACTTCAGGTGGGATCTTTTTATTGAGCTTGATAAAGCCTTCGAACTGATTAATCGCACTACGAACCACAACTTCTTGTTCACGTTCATCCAGCTCTGGGGTAACCAAGTACTCGGCATCGGCAAAGAAATACTCTTCTTCATAGAATTGAGTGATTTTGGCGCGCTGCTGGCCTTCGACCAGCACTTTTACTGTGCCATCGGGAAGTTTCAGCAGTTGTAAGATAGTCGCTACCGTACCGACTTCAAATAAGTCGGCAACTTTCGGCTCATCGGTTTCCGCTTTCTTTTGCGCGACTAACAAGACTTGCTTGTTGTTATCCATCGCCGCTTCAAGGCACTGGATCGATTTTTCTCGGCCAACAAACAAAGGAATGACCATGTGTGGATAGACAACCACATCGCGCAGGGGTAGTACGGGGATCTCGATACGCTCGGAACGCTCCAAGTTCATATTTTTCTCTCTTCCGCTTTGCATTTGTTACGCAGTATATGGGGGCTAACTGACTGGATTCAATGACAGAATAAAAAAAGGAGGTATTGAATACCTCCTCGTTATTTTTTGTTGCTTGAGATTACTCCGCGCCAGCGGCTTGGCTCTCATTTGCGCTGTAAATCAGTAGCGGTGCAGACTCACCGTTAATTACGGATTCATCGATCACGACTTTGCTGACTTCTTCCATCGAAGGTAGTTCGTACATGGTTTCCAGTAGAACCGCTTCAAGGATTGAACGTAGACCACGTGCACCAGTTTTGCGTTTCATCGCTTTGGCGGCAATCGCTTTCAGCGCATCTTCACGAAACTCAAGGTCAACATGTTCTAGTTCAAACAATGCAGCATATTGTTTGGTCAGTGCGTTCTTTGGTTCACACAGAATTTGAATCAATGCCGCTTCATCCAGTTCAGTCAGCGTCGCCGTCACAGGCAGACGACCGATGAACTCTGGAATCAAACCGTATTTCACCAAATCTTCAGGTTCAACCTGAGTAAACAGCTCACTTAAGGTTTTGCTGTTGTCTTTAGAACGCACATCCGCGCCAAAACCGATACCAGTACCCGTCGCGACACGCTGTTCAATCACTTTATCTAGGCCAGCAAACGCGCCTCCACAGATAAACAGGATTTTCGAGGTGTCCACTTGCAAGAATTCTTGCTGTGGATGCTTACGGCCACCTTGTGGTGGAACTGAAGCAACGGTACCTTCAATCAGTTTTAACAGCGCTTGCTGAACCCCTTCACCCGACACGTCACGTGTGATGGATGGGTTTTCAGACTTACGAGAAATTTTGTCAATCTCATCGATATAGACGATACCACGCTCCGCTTTTGCAACATCGTAATCGCACTTTTGCAGCAGCTTTTGAATGATATTTTCTACATCTTCGCCCACATAACCCGCTTCGGTTAATGTGGTCGCATCCGCCATGGTAAATGGCACATCCAGCAAACGCGCCAGCGTTTCAGCCAGTAGTGTTTTACCGCTACCCGTTGGGCCAATCAGCAAAATGTTACTTTTGCCCAGCTCAACGCCTTCGCTAGTCGTATCACCATTACGTAAACGCTTGTAGTGGTTATATACCGCAACGGCTAGCACTTTTTTGGCGTGTTCTTGACCGATCACATAATCATCGAGATGTTCACGAATCTTTCTTGGCGTCGGTAACGCCGCTGATTCCTTTTTTGGCAGAACATCTTTGATCTCTTCACGGATGATATCGTTGCATAGATCAACGCACTCATCACAAATGTAAACAGATGGACCTGCGATCAGTTTGCGAACTTCGTGCTGGCTTTTGCCACAGAAAGAGCAGTACAGCAGTTTACTACTACCGCCCTCTTTGCTTTTGTCTGTCATTCGCTAACCTCTTAGCCTTTACTCACTTTGGTTTGAGTGTATAACACTTCAATCAAAATTGCGTTATACAATTACGAGCTTACTCGCCACGGTGTTTGAGCACCGCATCCACCAAACCGTATTCCACTGCTTGATCTGCCGACATGAAGTTATCACGATCGGTATCACGCTCAATCACTTCAAGTGGCTGGCCTGTGTGCTCTGCCAACAAACGGTTCAGTTTGTTTTTAATGGTCAGAATTTCTTGAGCATGAATTTGAATATCAGAGGCTTGGCCTTGGAATCCACCCAGTGGTTGGTGAATCATCACTCGAGAGTTCGGCAGTACATAACGCTTGCCTGGCGCACCGCCAGCAAGCAAGAAAGCGCCCATTGAACAGGCCTGCCCCATACATACTGTGCTCACATTGGGTTTAATGAATTGCATGGTGTCGTAAATTGACATCCCAGCCGTCACGCTGCCACCTGGTGAGTTAATGTAGAGGAAAATATCTTTATCAGGGTTTTCAGATTCTAAGAAAAGCAGTTGAGCCACGACAAGGTTTGCCATGTGATCTTCTACTTGACCGGTTAAGAAAATCACTCGCTCTTTCAGTAAGCGAGAATAGATGTCGTATGAGCGCTCACCACGAGAGGTTTGTTCAACCACCATAGGTACGAGTGCGTCAAAAATGGGCGACATTGCATTTTTTTCTTGGTAGCTCATAGTCTTAATATCCCTAAAATAAATGGCCCGAATGATGGGTATCACACGGACCATTGTTAGCAGATGATTGATTGTTTCGTCAACCTTCTACGCTACAGTTTGCTTATTAAGCAGCAACTGGGTTCATCAGCTCGCTGAAGCTGATCGCCTTTTCAGTTACTTGTGCTTTCGCAATGATCGCGTCTACCGCTTGCTCTTCTAGAGCAACGTTACGCATGTTGTTCATCAACTGTTGGTTTTGCTCGTAGTAAGCAACAACTTCAGTTGGATCTTCATACGCGGTAGCCATTTCAGTGATCAGTGCTTTCACTTTTTCTTCGTCTGCTTTCAGTTCGTGAGTACGGATAACTTCACCCAACAGCAGGCCAACTACTACGCGGCGCTTAGCTTGCTCTTCGAACAGTTCACGAGGCAGTTGAGCCGCAGCTTCAACATTGCCACCGAAGCGTTGTGCTGCTTGTTGACGCAGAACACCGATTTCTTGATCGATCAGTGCAGAAGGAACGTCGATTTCGTTCGCTTTTACTAGACCTTCGATCGCTTGCTCTTTGATGCGCGCTTTGATCGCTTGCTTCAGTTCACGTTCCATGTTCTTACGAACTTCTGCTTTCAGAGCGTCAACGCCGCCTTCAGCAACGCCGAAACGTGCAACGAACTCATCGTTCAGTTCTGGCAGTTCACGTGCTTCCACTTTGTTCACTTTGATCGCGAACTGAGCTGCTTTACCTTTCAGGTTTTCTGCGTGGTACTCTTCTGGGAAGTTCACATCGATAACGAATTCCATTCCTTTAGTTTTGCCAACGATACCGTCTTCAAAACCTGGAATCATGCGGCCTGCGCCCATTTCCAGAGGGAAGTTTTCTGCTTTACCGCCTTCAAATTCAACGCCGTCGATAGAACCAACGAAATCGATAGAAACGCGCTTGCCGTTTTCTGCAGCTTCGTCAACTTCTTTCCAAGTTGCTTGTTGCTTACGCAGAGTTTCCAGCATTTCTGCTACGTCAGCGTCAGTCACTTCTGCTGATGGTTTTTCTACTGCGATGCTTTCTAGGCCTTTCAGTTCAACTTCTGGGTAAACTTCGAATGTTGCTGTGAAAACCAGATCTTTGCCTTCGCCAATTTCAACTGGAGCAAACGTTGGTGCGCCAGCTGGATTGATTTTTTCTTTTACGATCGCTTCGATGAAGTGGCGTTGCATCACTTCACCCAGCACGTCTTGACGTACTGCTTTGCCGTACATTTTCGCAACCATCTTCATTGGCACTTTGCCTTTACGGTAAACCATCGAAACGACGGTTTTTCGCGATGTTGCGTAATTCAGCTGCTACAGCGTCTTCGATGTTTGCAGCTGGAACAGTAATATTCAGACGGCGCTGTAGGCCTTCTAGCGTTTCAACAGTAACTTGCATTATTTCTAAACCTCAAAACTGGCTCAGGGTTTCTGAGCGTCATGAGCCAACACGACGTGTGGCTGCATCCTTGTGTTGTGCCCGATTGAACACTGAAATGTAAATATTGAGCATCGGCTTTCAAGCGAATCGCCAGAAAACCAGACTAATGAGCGATATCTTTTGGTAAAGGTATCTCTGATTAGTCTCAGGACAAAATTTCAGACGCGACATTCTAACGACCGCAGCAGGAGCTGTCGAGTTAATCCCCGGTCAGAGTCAAGCCAATCTCCTGAAAACCCAATCAAGTGCTAAAAATTCCACCAAAAGGAAACCAATAGCCACTCTGAAATGGGGACAATATAGGCTTTTTCAATGGAATCGAGGTCTTTTTTTTATTGAAAAAGCGTAAAAAGAGATCTTGCTCTTGTTTTGCATACCGAGATTGCGATCTTTTTAAACGCGTGAGCCTCCTAGACTCAGTATGATGAAGCGAAAGGATTTGTTGAATAAGAGCCAAGGATGTCTTCGATTCGTCGTCTTAGCCTGATGTTGTGGGTAATTTTTATTGCGCTAGCCAGTTTGAGCACGCATCTCTATTGGCGTGTTCAATACCGTTCTTTGCTCAGTGAGCATCAATCACAGCTTGATCGCTTTTCCAATCATATTGTGACTACTTTAGATAAGTACGCTCACATTCCCCACTTGATTTCGAAAGATAAAGAGTTAATTGACGCTCTGCTTGCTCCACAAAATTCAGCGCAAATTGACATTACCAATCGTTACCTAGAGCAGGTCAACGACGTGATTCAAGCTGCGGACACCTATTTGATTGACCGATTTGGTAACACCATTTCTTCAAGTAACTGGAATTTGGATCGCTCGTTTATTGGGCGAAACTTTGCATGGCGCCCCTATTTTTACCGCTCGATCTCCGGTGAAAAAAGCCAGTATTTCGCGCTCGGCTCGACTTCGGGACAACGCGGTTACTATTACGCCTATCCCGTTATTTATGCTGCGGAAACGCTGGGTGTTATCGTGGTCAAAATGGATCTGTCAGCCATTGAAGAGGGTTGGCAAAGCAAGAAAAGCTATTTTGTCGCGACGGATGATAATCAAGTGGTGTTTATGTCGAGCCAACCCGCTTGGCTGTTTCATAGTGTTGCAGATTTACCTGCATCGCAATTGAAAGCGATTCGCACCAGCCAACAATATCTGGACAGCCCCATTCCTTCCTTGGGTTGGCAAGGCGATTTATATGCAGAACAAAGCGAATGGCGCAAGCTAGAAAAACATTGGCTGCAAGATGACTATATTGTTTCTAGCCGAACCTTACCGCAACATGCGCTGACTATTCGCGTGCTTTCACCGAAGATCGAGCTATTTTGGTCCGCTTTTGGCTTACTGATCATCCTGTGCATGCTGTTTGCAATCGTCTACTTGGGTTTCCAGCTCTGGTATCACAGGCAACTGCGCCAACGACAAATTGAACAACTGCAACAAGAAACCAAACAGAAACTTGAATTTGAGGTGATGGAACGCACCGCCAAACTGCATGCGGAAATTGCCGAACGAATCAAAACCGAGCACGCCCTGCGCCAAACACAAGATGAACTGATCCAAGCGGCGAAACTGGCAGTGCTCGGCCAGATGTCGGCCAGCATCAGTCACGAGCTGAACAACCCCCTCGCCGCGATTCGCAGCTTTGCCGATAACGGCCGCCGTTTCCTTGCGACCAACAAGCCAGAACGAGCGGAAGAGAACTTAACACGCATCTCAGCACTCACCGAACGGATGGCTAAAATCAGCGAACAGCTTAAATCATTTGCTCGTAAATCCACCTCGAATGAGCAGCAAGAAGTCCAGTTGTACCCGCTCATTTTATCCGCCAAAGAGTTGATGACCGCTCAATTCAAAACGCAGATAACCCAGTTAGAGTTATGTGAGGTTGATACTCCGGTCTGGGTACGCGTAAACCCCATCCAGCTTGAACAGGTGCTGATTAATCTACTCACCAATGCGTTACAAGCATTAGAGGGACAAGCTGAGCGCATCGTCCAAATCAGGTTGCAAATTTCTAAGCAGCAGATACAGCTTTATGTGGATGATAACGGCCCCGGCATTGGTCTTGAAACTCTGCCGCATCTGTTTGAGCCATTCCACACCACGAAAAAGAATGGTTTAGGGCTTGGACTTTCTATCTCACAACAGATTTTACACAGCATGCAGGGCGAATTGAGTGTCGCAACATCACCATTAGGTGGTGCGCGCTTTACCATCACCCTGCCTCGTTTCACACCTCTCAATATGGAATAACCATGTGTGATGTATTTTTGATTGATGATGAGAGCGATATTCGCATCGCGCTCGCACAAAGTTTCGAATTGGCCGATCTCAATGCTCAGTTTTTTTCCAGTGTCGAAGAGGCGTTGTTGGTAATCAAGACACAAGGGCTCCCTCTGGTCATCGTCAGTGATATTTGTTTACCCAGTTTAAGTGGGCAGAATTTACTGAGCTCCGTATTACATCAAGACAGTGAACTGCCCGTCATTCTCATCACGGGGCATGGTGATATTTCAATGGCGGTCAAAGCCATGCATGATGGCGCTTACGATTTTATTGAAAAGCCATTCGCTCCAGAGCGACTGATTGATACGGTGCATCGTGCCATCGAAAAGCGTCGCCTTACGTTGGAAAACCGCCAGCTAAAACGCAGTTTAAAAGTCAGCCAAACTTTAGGCCCACGTATTATTGGCGAGACAGCGGCGATTCAGTCTTTGCGTGAGACGATAGCCCAAGTCGCTGACACGCAAGCGGATATTCTATTGCTCGGAGAGACAGGAACCGGCAAAGAGTTGGTTGCCCGTTCGCTGCATGAGCAGAGTTCACGCCGTGAGCAAAACTTTGTGGCGATTAACTGTGGCGCGGTACCAGAAAACTTGATTGAAAGTGAGCTTTACGGTCATGAAAAAGGCGCGTTTACGGGTGCCGAAAGCCGACGCATTGGTAAATTTGAACATGCCCAAGGTGGCACTCTGTTCCTCGATGAGATTGAGTCCATGCCAATGCAAGCGCAGATCCGGCTGTTGCGCGTATTACAAGAGCGAGTGATAGAACGCATTGGCTCGAATGAGCTCATCCCTCTCGATATTCGTGTGATTGCGGCAACCAAAATTGATTTAAAGCAAGCCGCGGCCGAAGGACAATTTCGGCAAGATCTCTATTATCGACTCAATATTGTCACCTTGGACATTCCGCCACTGCGTGAGCGCAGAGAAGACATTCCGGCTCTCTTTCACCATTTTTTACTGGTCGCCGCAGCTCGTTATGGCAAAGCCGCAACCGCTCTGACTCCCATTGATGTGCAGAACTTACTCAGCCACGACTGGCCGGGCAATGTGCGCGAGCTACGCAATGCCGCTGAACGCTACGTTTTACTCGGTAAGTTGGCGCAGTTTGCTGAAAATAACGAGCCTAAGCGCCAGTTGTTGGGGTTGAATGAACAAGTCGCGGAGTTCGAAAAATCCATCCTAGAGCAAACTCTGATTGAGTGTGGTGGCAGTATCAAGACGACCATGGAGCGTCTCAACCTCCCGCGTAAAACCTTGTATGACAAAATGCAGAAGTACCAACTCGATAAAGAGAGTTACAAACCCTAGTTGCCGATTCTAGAAAGCGCGCACACCGCCATCGGTTGTGGATGATAGAAAAACAGCCCTTCGCATGCGAAGGGCTGTATCTCATTCACGGTATGGCTCATTCTCTAGCGAGTAATGATTTCCGGCCCCATCAAGAGTGTGGGCAACCATGTCGAGATCCACGGTACATAAGTCACAATGATGAGGAATAAGAACATCACGCCAACCCATGGTAGCGCCGCTTTCACCACGTTAACCATCGACATTTTCGCGACCCCTGCCGTCACAAACAAGTTCAAGCCCACTGGAGGAGTGATCATCCCAATTTCCATGTTCACCACCATCATGATTCCCAAGTGGATGGGGTCAATACCCAGCGCGATTGCGATCGGGAATACCAAAGGTGCAACAATCACTAATAGGCCTGATGGTTCCATAAATTGGCCGCCAATCAGCAACAGTAAGTTCACCACAATCAAGAAAGTGATAGGCCCCATTCCCGCAGATAACATCGATTCTGCAATCATTTGTGGAATGCGTTCTTCGGTCAGTACATGCTTGAGGATCAGGGCGTTGGCAATAATGAACATCAGCATAATCGTCAGCTTGCCCGCATCGTACAACGTCGCTTTCGTATCTTTATGTACGAAAGTTTCCAGCACTTTCACTACTGCAGGTTTGGTGTTGTTCTTATCCGCAAACGGCCCCATATCGCGATAAATGAAGTTGGCGATAAAGAAAGCGTACACCGCCGCCACCGCTGCGGCTTCCGTTGGAGTAAAGATCCCACCGTAGATACCGCCTAGGATAATCACCACCAACAATAAGCCCCAGCTCGCTTCTTTGGCCGCTTTTAATGCCTCTTTCCAGCCGACAAAGGGCTGTTTGGGTAAGTTTTTCACCCGCGCGGTAATGTAAATGGCGATGATCAGCATCAAACCGGCCAATAACCCTGGGATCACACCACCAAGAAACATACGACCGACCGAGACGTTGGTTGCCGCTGAATACACCACCATAACAATCGAAGGCGGGATCAAAATACCCAAGGTTCCCGCGTTGCAGATCACTCCAGCTGCAAACTCTTTGCTATAGCCGTTTTTCACCATACCGGCGATCACAATACTACCGATGGCAACCACCGTTGCCGGAGAGGAGCCTGACAACGCAGCGAACATCATACAAGCCACGACGGAGGCAATCGCCAAACCACCGCGGAACCAACCCACCATCGCAATCGCGAAACGAATAATCCGTTTTGCTACCCCGCCAGTAGACATAAAACTTGAAGCCAAAATGAAAAACGGGATTGCCAGCAGCGTATAGTGCCCTGCAAACGCGTTAAACAACGTTTGCGCCACTGCCGCTAGAGAGGTATCAGAATGCCAAAGCAGAAACAGAATGCTCGACAACCCAAGAGAAATGGCAATCGGTACCCCAATCAGCATCAGGCCAATCACCAGAATAAATAACAGTGCAACCGCCATGATTTACTTCTCCTCGCCTTGGGTGTTAGGCATCATTGCCTCACTGGCTTCTGAAAGCTCCGCTTTCAGTGCTTCTAAATCTTCTTCTGCTTCATGCCCTGCAATCATACGATCCAACTGACCCGTTACAATTTTCCAAACGATCTGCATAAAACGGAAAGTGAGCAATCCCATACCAATTGGCAAGGCGGCATAAGGGATAAAACGCGGCAGCTTTTCATAACGCTCACCTTCATTTAACCAATCCGCGAGAAACTGTAGTGCATCCGGCATAGGAATATCGTCCGTTTCATACCATGCACGTTCACTGATAAAGGGGTACCAATATTGCCAAGACCCGACCAACAGCATGATAGAAAATGCTAAGCAGCAAGCCACCGCCACTAGCGCATAGAGCTTGCGCAGCCCTTGAGGGGCAATATTAATCAATACATCCACACCGATATGGAAGTGTCTTTTTACGCCGAAAGAGGCACCGACCAGCACCATCCACGCAAACATAAATACGGTGCCTTCTAACGCCCAGAGAATGTTGTCGTTAAACAGATAGCGCATGACGACGTTAGCAAAGGTTAATAGGGTCATTGCGCCCATAAAAAACGCAATCAGAAATTCTTCAATCATGTCGGTAAACTGACCGACTCTAGAAAGCCATGACTGTTCCATGTGATACATCGCTCTAATAGTGTGACGAACAGACAAAAGGCCCCACCGCAATGGGGCCAAAAGAGAGATTACTTCTTGTTCGAAGCCAACGCGGCATCAATCAGATCAGAACCGATGTCTTTTTCAAACTTTTTCCAAACTGGTTTGAAAGCATCAACCCATTGCTGACGTTGTTCAGGAGTCAGGGGACGCACCACCCCACCCGCTTCAATGATGTACTGCTTGTTCAGTTCTTCAACCTTATTGGATTCTGCGTTACGTTCTAACGTCACTTCACGAAGAATTTGAGCAAACTGCTCACGAACATCTGCCGGTAAACCGTCCCACCATTTGCTTGAAGTCACGACCAGATAATCCAAAATACCGTGGTTGGTTTCGGTTACACCGTCTTGTACTTCAAAGTATTTTTGGCCATAGATGTTTGACCAAGTGTTCTCTTGACCATCAATAACTTTGGTCTGTAGGCCGCCATAGGTTTCTGCAAATGACATTTTCTGTGGGTTAGCACCGATCTGCTCAAACTGAGCCACCAATACGTCAGACGCTTGTACGCGGAACTTCAAGCCTTTCGCATCCGCAGGAACGAGGATCGGTTTATTAGCAGAAATTTGCTTCATTCCGTTGTGCCAGAATTCTAGTCCTTTCACGCCACGGCGAGTCATAGCATTTTTCAGCTCTTCACCTTTGGCCGAACTTTGGAAACGGTCAACAGCATCAACATCATCAAAAAGGAAAGGTAGGTCGAAAATGCGGTACTTTTTGGTGAATTTTTCGAATTTTGACAGCGAAGGCGCCGCCAATTGCACATCTCCGTTGAGCAATGCTTCTAACACTTTGTCATCATCGTACAGTGTCGAGTTAGGGAACACCTGCATACAGGCTTTACCATTCATCTCTTCATTGACACGTTTTTCGAGCAGTGACGCAGCAATCCCTTTCGGGTGCTTATCTGTATTGGTCACGTGGCTAAACTTGATCACAATTTCACCTGGATCACAGTTAGCAGCGGCGTTAAAGCTTGTTACAGCGAGGACAGAAGCAGCAATTAGGGTAAGCGGCTTGATCATTCTTATTCTCCTTGGTTGGATTTTTCAGCCCATCATTGGACTGCGTACCTATACCAAAGCAACAAGCGCGCCAACCATTACATAAATTTAACATCACTTATAAATCAGTACGTTGCAATCCAACACACTACAAAATGGCCCCCATGCTACGCTAACACCATAAAAAATGGGTGGAAAACCACCCATCAAATTTAACGTTTGTGTCACTTTCCACCCATGCACGGTAATTAAGATGAGCAGCTAATTTCGAGTTTTTTACCCCACTCTGGAGGCAGCTTTGCATAATGCTCAAACTCTGGATGTTCATCATAAGGGGTCGCGAGAACCCGAGCCAAATGATGCATCTCTTGGAAATCCCCACGCTCTGCCCACTCAATCACCTGCTGAGCTAAGTAGTTACGCAAGATGTATTTCGGGTTCACTTGACGCATGGCTTGACAACGCTCACTGGTACTGATTGGCAGACCATCTTGCCCAAGCTCACGGGCAGCACGATCAAGATAACGGGTTAACCAGAGCTTAGCCGCTTCGCGATCTAACACTAAGTCCATCACCGCCTCATTTCCTTGCCGATCCAGACAAGAGAGTTCTCGCAAAAAGCGAGTGTAGTCGGTGTGGTTATTGGTCAGTAGAGCGAAGAAATCAGCAAACAGCTCACCGTCGCCTTCTTGCTGGGTTGCTAAACCGAGTTTCGCGCGCATCAAACGGCTGAAATGCAGATTGAGGTGATCAGAATAACTCCCCAGTGCAGCTTCTAAATCGTCTTTGTCAATCAGGGGTGACAGCGCATGCGCTAATGCGGAGAGGTTCCAAAGGCCAATGCGTGGCTGCTGATCAAAGGCATATCGTCCCTGATAATCCGAGTGATTGCAGATGAAGTTCGGATCGTAGTCATCCAAAAAGGCAAAGGGACCATAATCAAAAGTTTCCCCGAGAATCGACATATTATCGGTATTCATCACCCCGTGGTTGAAGCCATAAACTTGCCACTGCGCAATCATCAGTGCCGTGCGTTCTACAATTTGCTGAAACCAATTGGCATAAGGTTTTGCGCTCTGAGCGCAATCAGGGAAATGCCATTCAATCACTTTATCCGCTAACAATTTCAGTTCAGTGTGTTGTTCGGTATAAAACAAATGTTCAAAATGACCGAACCGAATGTGGCTTTGCGCAAGACGTACTAACAACGCCCCCCGTTCTTCACGTTCACGATACACTGGAGTATCACTCACCATCAGCGCTAAAGCGCGTGTGGTAGCAATTCCGAGCCCAGCCATCGCTTCACTGCACAAATATTCGCGAATTGATGAACGCAGCACCGCACGACCATCCCCCATGCGTGAATAAGGCGTAAGCCCTGCCCCCTTGAGGTGAATATCAAACACTTCCCCCTGCTTCGTCGCCATTTCGGCCAACAGTAATCCACGCCCGTCACCGAGATCTGGATTGTAGATACCAAATTGATGTCCGGCGTATTTCATCGCTAAAGGTGCAAAACCAGCCGCTAACTGTTGACCAGAAAGAGAGGCCAATAATTCATCATTAGCGACTTCAGGCAAAGTAAAATCCTGCGCTAGAGCCGCATTCCACATCCCCCAGCGAACATTTTTTAAAGGCTGTGGACGGATTGATGTATAAAAAGATTGAGGTAAAGCAGCAAAGCGTTGGCTAAGACGTACAGAATTCCACACCGACATAATCAGACTCGCGATAAATCATTTTTCCGCACGTTAGCAAATACCCGACCTTTACACTAGGTTTTATTGTGGCCTCTGGTATGCAGAAAATAACGCCAAGATCGGTTCAACGTCCTATGCTTATGTGAGGCGCTCACAATGCAATTCAAGCCCATAAAAAAGCCGAGCATTAAGCTCGGCTTTGACAACAATTCGGTGTCATTACAAAAGCATGAAGGTGAAGCCTAATGCCAGCAAGGAAAACACCAAAGTACGACCCACAACACCTAGCATGCTAGGTTGAACCATTTCAACGTGTTCCATATCGATCTCCTCACCTTTATGTTTATGACACGGTAATGACAATATGGTGAAGTTTCATAAAATCAGCAAGAGGTTATGGTGTTAATTTTTTGTGACAAAAATTGCACCTACTACTCATCCAAAAACCAAACAAACACGACTTTAGTGTTAAGTCTAAAGATGGAACTTGCACGCTGCACACGGGCTACCTATACCTATAAGAGTCACTCAAACTGGGAGCGCGCGCATGCAAACTGGTCGTACTTTATTTCTTTACTATTATTAGTTTTAATTCAGCAACAAACTTTTTGCTGAGGAACCGATTCTAACGCTAACCCATCAGGATCAAACCGTTTCTGCCACCTACCAAGAGCTTCTTGCACGTAGTGATTTAACGATTGTCACCGAAACCCCTTGGACACAAGGCAATACCGAATTCAAAGGCATTTCTGCTCAAGCGATTTTAGCGTGGATGGGCGTAAAACAAGCCGATCTCAAAGTCATCGCATTAAATAAATATTGGGCAGTTATCCCTTATTCCGACATCGAAAAATACAATCCTGTGTTCGCCATTCAGAAAAATGGTAAGCCGATGGCCATTCGTGATCGTGGGCCAGTTTGGTCGATTTACCCGCTCAGTAGCAGTGGGGAGCTCAATAATGAAGTGCTCCACAGCCGCATGGTTTGGCAAATCAGTAATATAGAAATCATCAGTCATTAAACGTTATGAAAAAGTCTCTGCTGGCGTTTTTTATTTTAGTGTTTGCCATGATCCTACTCTCTTTATGGGCCATGGTACGCTTTACTAACACCTACAACATGCTGACCAAATATACTCAGCTTACCGCTTGGTCTTTGGCACAATTGGAAGTAGAGACTCTCGATTTCACGCATCGATTAGACACTTACTTGCTAACCGGAAGCCGTGAAAGCTATCAGGCAATGAGCCTGAATTACGAGATTTTGTGGAATCGTTTTGATCTTTTTCTAACCAGCAAAGAAACTCATGAGCTTCGGCAGCAGCACGATGCCCAAAAAATCATTCAAGAAACGTTTATTCAACTCAAACGTTATGAGTTAGCAATAAGTCGAGGCGATAAAGCAGCACTTCAGGAGTTGCGGCAAATTCTGGAGCCTTACAACAATCAAATTCGTGACTTAGCGGTTGTGAATTTCACGGGTGAAAGCGCCAACGCGAACCTCCGCATTATCACCGACAATAAACAGCAGCTGCTCTATTTTTTCGCCGCGATCTTACTCATATTGATTTTGCTGTCTTACCTGACCTATCGCTCCGCCGATTACCAGCAGTTTCTCGCATGGCATGACCCATTAACACGGCTCAAAAATCGCAACTACATCGTTAAAATACTGAAAACAAGTCGTTTAGGTAAACAAGAACCCGTTGCACTCATTTTATTCGACCTTAATCGATTCAAAGAGTTGAACGATACAATCGGTTATGCCTCTGGCGATCTATTACTGATCAAAATTGCTGGGTTATTAACTCAACGTTGCCATCCATTTGCTTATCAATGCGCCAGAATTGGTGCCGATGAATTCGCGGTTTTACTGCATCCTTGTAATGGCAACGCGGAGTTTTTCATCCGTAATTTATGGAATGATTTAACCAAATTAGTACAAGACAATGACCCCACAAAACGTTTGAGTGTCGCAATGGGCGTTGTCACCTGTCAAACCCAAGACATCACACAAACCAGTACGCTACGAGCGAATAGTTTATTAAATAATGCTGATTTAGCGCTGAATATCGCGAAAAAAACTCCGGATGGTCAGGTGGTGTATTACACCCGTGAAATTGAAAGTGCCTACAACAAAAAGCGGATACTTGCAGAGCAATTACAAAAGCTGATGTTGGATCCAGACCAATCTCACTTGTACTTATGCTACCAACCTATTTTATCGCGCAACCCAAAGCGATTAGGGTGCGAAGCCTTAATCCGCTGGCAGCATCATGAATTTGGCTTCATCAATCCACAATACTTGATTGAAATAGCAGAAGAATACGGACTCGGGAAAAAACTCGGGGCGTGGATTATGGAGCAAGTCTACCTTGCATTACAAAATGATTGGAAAAACTATAACCGTCGATTAGATGTTTCCATCAACCTTTCCAACTCTCTGTTTGACGATGAATTACCGGATCTCGTCACCGACATTTTTGGCAGCCATGAAAACTTTCTTAATGCGATCATCCTAGAGCTCACTGAAACGATGACGATTGATGACTTCGCACACAGCATGAGCATCATTGAAAAATTGGAAAAAATGAAGGTTCGCTTTGCCTTAGACGACTTTGGAACGGGTTGGTCTTCACTGTATCAACTCAACCATCTCAGGTTCAGTAAACTGAAAATTGATAAATCCTTTGTCGACAATATGAATCGAAATCAGCAGCAAGCGATTTTCATCGCTTCGATTGTTAGCCTCTCTCATCAATTAGGGATGGAAGTCGTTGCTGAAGGTATTGAACAGATGACACAACTCGATCAGCTCAAGCAATTGGGGGTAGATGAATTTCAAGGCTACTATTTCTCTCGTCCTATCACTAAAACTGAGTTCGCCACTTTCTGCGATCACTACTTTTCCTCAGAGAATACCTCGCTATCCGCGCAAATTAATGAGTAATGCATTAGCAATACCATGCTACAAGATTGAGACGCGTGCCAAAAACAGGTAACCCATACTTGGTATGACTTCTTTTCAGCGCAGATTGGTGGTACCACATCGCCTATTGCTAGCCACTCTTTCTATGTGGTAACAAGAGGTTATATGGACAAGACACAATCCGAAGAGAAAAATCGCCGCCCACTTGCGGTCCGAGAACTGAACTTCACCAAACGTATTGCCGTTTGGTTGAGCCAAAAGCAGATCACCCCTAACCAAATTTCGCTCATGAGTATTGCCTTCGCACTGCTTGGCTTTGTCATATTGGCCGTATATCAAGCCTACCCTGCTCCGCTTTGGCTCATTCTGGCCGCTTTATCGATTCAAGCGCGTTTACTGTGTAATTTGTTTGATGGCATGGTTGCCGTAGAAGGTGGGAAGAAAACGCCTGCTGGCGAATTATTTAATGATGTACCGGATCGCATTGCCGACCCTTTGTTAATTCTTGGTGCAGGTTTTGTCACGACTTCTGCGCTGGGAATGACTTTGGCATGGCTTTGCGCACTCCTTGCGGTGCTGACCGCCTACATTCGTGTATTGGGAGTCAGCATGGGCGGTGAAGCTGATTTTCAAGGCCCGATGGCTAAACAGCATCGCATGGCGCTGCTTACCCTCAGTTTGCTCTTTATCGCGGCACTTTCACTGTTCGATGAGCTCCCAACCTTTTTTGCATACACCATGGATATCACCTTAATCGTCATGCTGATTGGGCTGGTACTCACGGTTTGGCGACGCTTACAGCACATTTATCAATTCCATGCGGCGCGTGCATCCTCGTCCGATCATCAAGGTAACTAGTCATGCTCAACATTCCTCAACACTCACTGCACTTGATGTTGGTGATTTTGGCCATTTTAGTGGTAGGTACACTCTGTTATTTGTGGCTGTCTCGCCGCTATCCTGAACGCGATTATCTCGAATTAAAGCTGCGTATTCGTTCATGGTGGTGGATGGTTGCGATTGTGTTTGTCGTATTGCAGCTTCCACTCAACTACACGCTCTTTTTTGTGGGTTTCCTGAGTTTCATGGCACTGAAAGAGTTTCTCTCGATTGTGCCCACACGAATGACCGATCGCCGAGTGATTTTCTGGGGCTTATTTGTCCATTTCCATTTCAGTACTACTGGCTCTCCATCGGCTGGTACGGCATGTTCATTATCTTTATTCCAGTCTATGTATTCCTGTACCTGCCTATGGTGATGGTGCTGATTGGAGATACTAAAGGTTTTATTCGCTCGGCAGGCATTATTCACTGGGCAATGATGTTGACCGTATTTTGTATCAGCCATATGGCCTACCTATTGGTGTTACCAAGCTTAAACCCAGATGCCGGTTCACTGGGTATGTTGCTGTTTTTATTAGTGATGACTCAGTTCAATGATGTTGCCCAATACGTATGGGGAAAAAGTTTGGGTAAACATAAGATCGTTCCGAAAGTCAGCCCGAATAAAACTTGGCAAGGCTTTATCGGCGGCACATTGACCGTGGTTACCGTTTCATACTTTGCAGCGCCTTATCTAACACCGTTAACGGCGACGCAAGGGTTGGTCGGCGGAGTCATCATTGCCTTGAGTGGATTTATTGGCGATCTGGTGATTTCTTCAGTCAAGCGCGATTTGCGTATTAAAGACACCAGCCAATTTATTCCGGGTCATGGTGGCATTTTGGATAGGGTCGATAGCTTGATGTTTACCGCTCCGCTGTTTTTCCACTACCTCTATTATCTCTATTACTGAGGCTTATATGGCGCGTATTCTCAAAGTGCTGTTTTTCTTATTGATCGTTAAACCCTTAGTTTTTATTGGGTTAGGGCTCAATATTTTGCAGCGCCAAAATCTCCCTACTCAAGGTCCAATGGTGATTGCCGCCAATCACAATAGTCATTTAGATACACTCGTACTCATGGCTCTGTTTCCGCTGCATTTAATTCACCGAGTGCGCCCTGTCGCTGCAGCGGATTACTTTCTGGTGAATCCGCTTGTGGCTTGGTTATCACTGAATATTATTGGCATCATTCCGATCCGTCGCTCCCCCTCAAGCAATGAACGTGACGCGGTACTGCAAGCTTGCCATGAGGCTTTAGACCAAGGCGATATTCTGATTATTTTCCCAGAAGGGAGTCGTGGTGAACCGGAAATGATGAGTGGTTTGAAAAAAGGCATTTATCATTTAGTCAAACATCACCCGGTGCGTGCGGTATTACCCGTGGTCATGCGTGGTTTAGGGCGCGCGCTACCCAAAGGTACGGCGATGTTCGTCCCTTTCAACTGCGATGTGGTGATTGGTGAGCCCTTAACCGGCTTTCGTGATGCGGAACATTTCGTACAGGTTATGCAAAAGCATTACCAGCTGCTGGCAACTCACTGCATCACTCAAACCCAAGCAACTCTGGATAGCGAAACCATCGACAGCAGAGAGATTTAACGTTTTGCTAACAAGCTCAAGCTCTAAATATTCATGAAAGGTTAGAATAATTATTCTAATAACAACATGAGAGAAAAATATGGAGTCGCTTTTAAATGATTTTCCAGTCGTGACGAGCATCACTGTCGCTTGGGGGGAGATGGATGCGCTGCAACACGTCAATAATGTGGTCTACTTTCGCTACTTTGAAACCGCGCGAATAGATTACTTCGCTCATCTTAAACTGATGGAAGAGTTGCAACGCACCCAAATTGGCCCAGTGTTATCAGAAACACAAGCGCGTTATAAAATCCCCGTCACCTTTCCTGATACTCTGCTGATTGGTTCACGCATTACATCCGTACAGAGCGACAGATTTACGATGGAATACCAAGTTGTTAGCCAAAAGCTCGGTAAAGTGACTACGGTCGGTAGCGCGACTGTGGTCATGTTTAACTTTAAAACTGGAGAAAAAGCCCAACTGCCAGTGTCAGTGAGAGAAGCCATTCAAACTTTGGAAGGGTCATCTCTCTCCATCACCAACGCATCGTAACGCTAATACCTGCTTGGTCTCCTTCAATCCAAGGTAATACTTGTACCGAGTCATCAAACGACTCGGTAAATATCCACGCCGACACCGTTCCTAACGCTGCGCCCGCAAGGACATCACGCCAGTAATGTTTATTGCCTTCAACCCTACCCAAGCCTGATAACGCAGCCATACCATACGCTGGCAATCCAATCTCCCAACCGTAGCGAATGTTCAATGTCGTCGCAGCGGCGAAAGCGTTCGCGGTATGGTTAGACGGAAAACTGTCATTACCGCTACCATCCGGGCGTTCTTCATCAATCAATGATTTGGCAACCAAGCCAACACCGGAAGCCGTTGCAAGGCTCAATCCAGCTTGAGTAAAGCCTTGCCAATCGCGTTGATAAGCCGGCACCGCAAGCGCCAAACCCACTAAACTGTACGTACCTATATCACTGAACGTTTCCCAGTTTTTTGCGTTTATCGGCACACACCATTCCAGAATAAATGGCCGTCAACGCCGCGCAACCCAACCAAACCGTTTTCTTCATTATGCTATCCATCTCGTTTCAATACGGTCATTGTATCTTGTGATCAAACCATACCCCAACCATCTTAAGGTTAGTGCCAAAACCCTATGTGCAACGCTATCTGTTTGAGGTAAATAAAAAGAACCGCAGTAAAATGCCGATTGCGCATTGTTCAAACGCCCTATATTGTGAACCTGTTGTTAATGGAACTAACACAAGAATCCTCTGGCTAGGGAGATAACGGATGAATACTGCACTCTTGGGACTGTTTATTCCCACCTTACTTTTTTGTTTCGATTACTCCAGGTATGAATATGACCTTAGCGACTCACTTTGGGGATGAGCGTGGGTTATCGAAGAACACTGTGGATGATGGTCGGTGAACTACTTGGGGTGGCTTTAGTGGCTGTCTCTGCCGTGGTTGGGATTGCAGCGGTGATGTTGCGTTACCCGACTATTTTTACCCTGTTCAAAATTGTTGGGGCCAGTTATCTGATTTATCTTGGTATTCAGATGTGGCGCTCACGCGGCAAACTCGCCATCAATTTCGAGCAATCCTTGACCTACCAAGGCAGCGATTGGGGATTATTAGTGCAAGGTTTTGTGACGGCGATTGCCAACCCCAAAGGCTGGGCATTTATGGTGTCATTGCTGCCCCCTTTTATTGATCAATCATTAAGCCTAGCCCCACAACTGACGTTGCTGGTTGCCATCATTCTGCTTTCCGAGTTTATCAGCATGAGTTTGTATGCCACCGGTGGAAAAGGACTAAAGCGCTTATTAAGCCAAGCTCACCATGTTCGCTTACTCAATCGGATTGCAGGATCATTAATGGCTGGGGTTGGCGTGTGGCTTTATTTTAGTTAGTGGATATGCCACCCATCGACAAGATGGATGGCAACCCAAACACTTACACCGCCCAAGTTAATACCGGCCAGCCTTGCTGCTCAGCCTGCGCTTTCAAGCGCGGGCAAGGATTAACCACATACGCGAAATCGGCATGCTCACATAACGGCAGATCATTGATGGAATCGGTATAAAAATGAATGTCGTGATAGGTTGCTTCCTGCTCTGATAACCACTTCTGCAATCGCAGCACTTTACCTTCGCGGTAACTCGCAACGCCCTCAATGTCGCCGCTGTAGCAACCGTTGTGGTTCACAAGGTCAATCCCTAGCGCATGTTCAATCCCAAAACGTTGAGCGACCGTTTTCACTAAGAAAGAAACCGAAGCGGAAATAATGATGCAGGTATGACCTTGCTGCTTTAACTGCGCAATCAGTTCGCGGGCTTGGGCAAACTGTTTCGGAACAATTAAGCGTGACACGCACTCTTCCACCCAATCTTGTACGGTTGTACTTGGCACTTGCGCTAACGGCTGCATCGCAAAAGCAATGTATTCCGCCATATCCATCTTGCCTTGTGCATACAGCGCCATGCGCCTTCTATCTTCTTCTACAAAATTGCGCTCCGTCGCAATGCCTTTCTCAGCAAGAAACGCATTCCAAATCATCGCGCAGTCCCCATCAATTAGGGTGTCATCCAAATCAAACACATAAAGGGGTTGGCTCATTTCAGGCTCTCACCGGTTGTACTTCGTTTAAATTAAACATTAATTCTAATTGGCTACCTTTCGCCAGCAAACGCTGTGAGGAGCGATTAAGTAAATCGACCGTCAGTTCACATTCAGCGACTTGCACTTGATAACGAATAACGTTACCTAACAACTGATGGTTGAGCACTACGGCGGGCCGTGGTGCAGAAATATGCTCTCCATAATGACGCCCCGCCTCACGCACGTAAATCGACTCAGGGCGAATCGCCACTTTAAGCGATGTATCAAGATTGAGGAGCGCTTTCGCTTGTTGAGCGTCCACCACGTTATAGTGCCCCATAAAACTGGCGACAAATTCGTTCGCAGGTTGAGTGTAAATCTGCTCCGGCGATCCGGTTTGCACGATTTTTCCTTGGTGCATGAGAAAGATTCGGTCAGACATCATCATCGCTTCTTCTTGATCATGGGTGACAAACAGCGTGGTCAGCTGTAGCTCTTGCTGAATTTGTCGGATTTGTTGACGCAGGCTTTTGCGTATTTTGGCATCCAACGCTGAAAGCGGCTCATCAAGTAGCAAAATACGTGGCTGAGTGACTAAAGCCCGCGCTAGAGCAACCCGCTGTTTTTGCCCGCCAGATAACTGATGCGGGTACTGGTGCTCTTTACCTTGTAGCTCAACCAACGCAATCACTTGCTTCACTTGTTTGGTTATTTGAGCTGTTGGCATTTTTTTCATCTTCAGACCAAACCCAATATTCTGCGCTACCGTCATATTGGGAAACAGAGCGTAAGACTGAAAGACCATGCCAATTCCACGCTGTTGAGGTGGCTGATCTGTCATGTTCTCGCCATCCACCCAGATTTCACCTTTATCGAGAGGATTAAGCCCCGCTAGGCTGCGTAATAAAGTGGACTTTCCACAGCCACTGGGGCCAAGTAGGGTGATCAGCTCCCCCTTTTCAATTTGAAAAGAAACATCATTCACCACCGTATTCGTCGCAAACTGCTTCGTCAGATGGTGTGCACTCACATAACTCATGCTTGTCCTCCTCGGCTCAAGCGTGCAGCAAGCCAAGTCAGTAGAAAAATAAACAGAAAATAGGTCATCACTAATGCGGATGTGAAATGACCACTGGTTTGACGCATGTTGTAGAGGTAAATCTGCAAGGTTTCATAGCGTGTACCGACCAAAATATTGGCAAACACGAACTCGCCAAGCAGGAATGAAAACGACAAAAATAGCGCAGAAAGGAGCCCTTTCTTCAAATTCGGTACGATGATGAAAAAGAAGGCTTGCCGAGTCGTGGCACCGAGCAGATGGGCGGCATCCATCAAATCCTGTAAGTGAATCGCCGCAAAATTATTGGCAATCGCACGATACATAAACGGCAATGCAATGGTGAAATACGTCCCGATCAAAATCCACGCGCTGCCTGCAATCGGGCTATCGGCGTAGAGTTGCAACAGACCCACCGATGACACGACAGGCGGCACCGCAAAGGGTAACAAAATCAGCAGATTCATCAGCCGGTCTAATTTGGGGAAATAGTAAAACACCACAAACATCGCGGGTAACACCACCGCCACACTGAGTGCTAAAGCGCCAAAACTCACCAATAAAGAGCGCCCAAAAGCTTCGAGAAAACGCAGATCAGAGAACAAACGGATATACCAATCAAACGTTAACCCATCGGGTAGTACCGTTGCTCCCCAGCGGGTTGAGATCGAATAAATAAAGGTTGCAACAATCGGCACCAACATCAGTGTGACAAAACCGTACACCACAATACGATGACGAAAAGCATTAGGCTGCATCGCGACTTCTCCTTACACTGCGGCCGATCAACCACTGATTGATGACCGTAAACAGCGCCAAAATGACCATCAACAAGGTCGATATCGCGGCGGCGAGGTTAGGTTCTAGAAATAAATCGCCCGAAACGAGGCTAGCAATACGAATGGTGATCAGGTTGTAATTACCCGATGTCAGTGCATACACGCTGGCGTAGGCACCCATGGCATTGGCCACTAAAATGATCAAGGTACCCAGTAGCGCGGGGGATAACACCGGCAGCGCGACGTTCAGCCAATACTGCCGATGGGTGGCACCCAATAACGCCGCGGCTTCCTGCCATGTATCATCCAAAGCATCAAACGCTGGGTACAGTAACAACATGGCTAACGGGATCTGGAAATAGATATAAATCGCGAGCAGTCCCCACTTGCCATATAGATCAAACTCCCCTAGCAGACCATACTGCTTGAGGAGCAGCGTGACGGCGCCATTGGTACCTAAAATAATGATAAAGGCGAATGCCAACGGCACTCCGGCAAAGTTGCTGCTCATATTGGTAAAGGCAATGACCCCATCGCGAATTTTACTGTTCACGCGCCGCAACGCCGCAACCCACAGCACCGCCAAACCTAAACCAATCACTGCCGACCAAAGTGACAACCACAAACTATTGGTAAAGGCTTGACGCATGAACGCGGAATTCATCACCTCGACATAATTGTCCAACCCCCACTCACCTTGCGCCAAAAAGCTGTTCACTAACACCCACAACATAGGCGCTAACTGAAAATAAAAAAAACAGCGCCACAAACGGTAATAACCATACAGCGGGCAGTAAGCGATGCTGCATCACCTTGAGTGCCGTGTTCGGTTTGGCTTCCACCATTTGGGAGGTATTCGTCATGCTCATCGATCCTTTCATGGCTGTAACACCCCCTCCGGCCAAGGTTTGTTATGCGCCAATCCCAATAGCTCACAAACCAAGCCACAGATCTCGGTTTGTTTGACAGTGGCGGGTAGCAAGCTGAATTGGCTGCCTAACAAATAAAGGGGGACTTGGCGTTCTTCATTCAAGGTTCCACCATGTGAGCAATCTTGATTCATGCCGTGGTCACTGGTGATCAGCAGTTGGTAGCCTTCATTGAGCCACTGCTCAATATAGCGACCTAATAACGAGTCCATTTTTCTTGCGCTGTTACGGTACTGTGCTGAGTCTAAGCCGAACTGATGCCCGGCATCATCAATATTCATCGGGTGTAGTAATAGAAAATCCGGATCATGCTGACGACGTAACCACTCTCCATCAAGCAATAACGCTTCGTCCGGATAATGGTCCCAATGATAAAAACAACCATGTTGGATATTGAGTGATGTGTCTTGCGTAAAGCGATCACGAATGGGGTCGTAGGGCGCGCGGTTATAGAGCTCACTGACCCAATGATAAGCGGCGGCGGCCGTCACTTTATTTTGGGCTCTCGCGAGACTGAAAATTGACTCATGATGCGAGCGGCGAACCACTTGATTGCTGATGATACCGCTATCGGTTGGGCGAACTCCCGTTAATAAACACTCGTATAAAGGACGAGATAACGAGGGTAATTCACTTTCGACGAGATAAAGCGCTGCTCTTTGCTGCTCAACCAAAGCTTGCAAGTAGCCCAAACAGTGTTGGGCTACTTGATAGTTGAGTCCATCCAGAACAACGAGGATGACTTTATGACTCATAACAAGCTCTTATTGTTGATGGATCAGAACCGATTCCTGCCACTGACGAGGCAGTTTACGTGCCGATTTTTCCCATGCGGTAAAATCTGTCACAGGGTGCACATTGCGGTATTGGTCATTCGCCAACAATTTAGCTCGTACCGCTTCTGGCAATTCAACCGTGTTGCGGATAGGGCGAGCGTAGCCTTGCGCTAGGTTAATTTGGCCTTGGTCACTAAAAATGTACTCACGCGCTAATTTCGCTGCGTTAGGGTTTTTCGCAAATTTATTGATGATGGTGGTATAGCCGGAGATCACTGAGCCGTCTTGAGGAATTGAAACAGCAAAGCGTTCACGGTCAATTTGATCACGATAGCTTAGTGCATTGAAATCCCACAGAATTGCGACTTCAACTTCACCTTTTTCCAGATTCGCGATGCTCGGATCGGTAAATGAAAGGCGCTTTTGCTTAGCTAATTCAGCAAAAAAATCGAGCGCGGGTTGTAAGTTTGCCTCGTTCCCACCTTTGGCAAAAGCGGCAGCAAGCACAGCATTGTTGGCTTGAGCCGCCACACCGACATCGCCGACGGCGACTTTGTAATCCCCCTTGAGCAAATCATCCCACGTTTGCGGCACTTGCTTCACTAACTGAGTATTGGTGATGAAAGCAATGGTTCCTGTGTACGCCAATGCCCAGTGACCGTCTTTATCTTTCGCCCACGCTGGAATTTCATCCCATGTTGACGGCTTGTACGCTTGAGTCACCCCTTTCTCTACCGCAACGCGCGCAAAAGCAAACCCCACATCGCCAATGTCAGCGGTCGCGTTTTTCTTCTCCGGCTTCAAATTTAGCGATCTCTTGCGCCGAACTCATATCGGTATCTTGGTGCTTCACACCATATTTGGCTTGCAGATCAACCCAAGTGTCTTTCCAGTTCGCCCAACTGTCTGGCATACCGACGCTGTAAACTGCACCTTCTTTTTGCGCAGCTTCAATCAAAGAATTCAAATCGGCATCTTTTGCCATGACACTGGCTGAAATACCCATCATCAGGCTTGTAGAAAGTAGTATTGAACGGCTCAGTAACGTTTTCATTGTCTCCATCCTTCTGGACTAGGTCAGTAAGTTCTAATCGTTACCTTAAGCCGCGAATGTGACGATTTATCAGCAGTTATTTGACACTTTTGCTCGCTTTTGATGACATTTTGGTTGCTTTGCCACCGTTATCATCCGGTCTCATTGTCATCAATCTGTTATCTGCATCCACTATGCTCAATACACATCATGCCATTGGACTAGATCAGAAGATGAGAAAATCGGGCTCGACCCAATTAAGTCGAATTACTTCCAGTTTGCGCCAACAAATTGCGGATGGCGTACTGTCTCAAGGACAGAAACTGCCTTCCGAACGCGAGCTCAGCGAACTCTTTAGCACCACGCGTATCACTTTAAAGGACGCCTTAATTGCACTGGAAACTGAAGGATTGATTTATCGTGAAGAGCGGCGGGGTTGGTTTGTCTCACCTGATCGAATTGTCTACAACCCACTCTCGCGTTGCCATTTCCACCAGATGATTCATGAGCAACATCGCCACGCAACCACTCGGGTTATTAGCACACGCAGTGAGATGGCCAGTGGTGAATACGCCAAAGCCTTGACCATCCAGCACATCACGCCCATTCATATTATTGAACGTTTACGCTGCATTGACGGGCGTGCCGTACTGTTTGTCGAAAACTTACTGAAAGCGGCACTGTTTCCACACATCTTACAATGTGATTTAAGCCAGTCGCTCACCGCGCTGTATCGCGAAAAGTACGGCTACCAAACCTGCCGTTCGATATTTGAAGTGATCCCTACTTCAGCGCCTAGCCATGTGGCGAAAGCTCTGAATTTAGCAGCAGGTCAGCCTGTGTTGAAAATTTGCCGAATCAATTATCAGCAAGAAGGGCACTTAATGGATGCAGAGTTTGAATATTGGCGGCCAGATGCGGTGGTGATCCGCATCGATAGTGACAATCACTAAGGCCGCCGAGAGTCTTCCGCTAGTTTAACGGTGTTTCATCACCCGTGGAGGGTTCATTCAACAGCTCCGTGCTCGGAGCTTCGCCACTGGCTAAAGGTGTGCCGACCACTTCATCACTGATCGCCACAATGTCACTTTTGGGCGGCTCAGGAAAAGCCACAAACGTCGTGCTCGCCACCAACAACAAAGATAACGCCGTCACTACCGCCGATGAAAAATTCATCAATTTATCTTTACGTTGTACTTGTAACCAAGCTGGAATCCACAATGTCGTGCAGAGCAGCAGAATGATCGGCGTGTGCCACATCGATTCACGCGTAGTCAGAAGCCAAGGTGCGGTGATAAAAATCAACACGGTTTGCCAAGTAAAAACTTGTAATGAATGACGGCCAAGATAACTCAGTGGCTCATACACTAATGCAGTCGGGAAAAAGCGGATCACAACAGAAATTAAGTAGATCCACACACTCAAGCTCAGTACACGTAACCAGCCAAGCTCTGGCTTACTTGAAGCCGCGTACACCATCTTCTTAGTAATACCAAGTGGTGTTAAAAGATCGCGGTAAGCCATAAAGATAAGCAAAGCGATGACAGCACACAGCCACGTTAATTTAGGATGATACCAAACCAAATCACCTTGACGCTTGCTGTAGCCTAGCGCGCCACCAAAGAAAAACAGCAGTTGCCAAGCAAACGGATCAAAGTAACCCAGCTCAGGAATGTATTCCGCCGAAAGCGACTTAAACATGGGGGTTAGCATTGAGGATTGAATCCAACCACTGCTTGCCCATACCACCACACTCAGCGCGAGTACCCATTTGAGATAGCCACGACGAAACCCATACAGAGCCAGAGGAAATACCAGCATATACATAATATACAGCGGTAAAATTTCCAAATAAGCGGGTTTATTGAGTAGCAAGAAACTCATCAGCATGGTCATGAATGGCATGTTAGGCAGATTGCTAAAGCTGCCACCAAACACGGTCACTTGCTCGGCAAAATAGTGGCTGCCCAATAAAAACCAGAGCATGGCGATAAAGAGTGCGGCCATATGGTATTTGTAGATCGTAAAAGCACGATGCCACACTTTATTGGTCGCCTGACGGTCAGAATACTCGCGGCGGCTATAAACCATACCAGCCAGTAATCCCGACATAAAAATAAAACCCTCTGCTGCACCAAATACACCGATAGGCTCATGCGTAAAGATTTGCAGAATGGTTGTACCGCCGCTGTACCAGATGAGATGGTTGAAGGTGATTAACACCAACAAGAGTCCTCGAATACTGTCCAATGCGGGGATGCGTTTCATGGGTAGTCTCCCTGCATTTTCAGTGCAAAAAAATCGACAACAGATGACGATTTTTAATCAACTAAAAATGCGGATAAGCGGTTGAATATATTGGGTAATACGGCAGGACGGTGATATCTAGTTTGGACTTCCCTCTCCCTGAGCACGCGGATCCTTGCACCACCTGATGTCTTTGTAAATAGGGGGCATAAAAAAAACCGAGAGGTCGCACAGCCTGTGTTCATTTTCATGCAACACTTTACCGCCAACCATCAAGTTAATGAGAATTAATTGCAACAAAAGGCATCTTTCTTTAAGCTGCCCACATTCATGCATTACCTGATTCCGATCTCATGACCGAACCTTCTTTCTTCGCCGAACTCTTTGAACACTGCCGCAAAATCACGCCTTATCTCAACGGTCAATGGGCATCAGATTCCGCTCAAGCAGATCCTGTGATCCAATGGGATCACGCATGCTCTGAGCGTATTCAAACTCTCTATCGGAATCTGCAAGAAGCTCATCCAGAAGCGGGAGCTGCCTACTGGTTAACGCGCACTTGGACACTGCTGTGCTGGCAGCCCATCTATGTGGCTTTTGTGGCGATTTATGCTTGCCGTGGCTTACCGCAGTTATCTTCCATCGCGCAAAATGTTCAAACAACCTTTGTGAGTGGTTTTCATTTCAACTCATTGAAATATCATGAAGGATCCGAGCGCGATCTGATTATTCAGGCTGGCAAAGAGTTGGTCGAGCTGTTCGAATATTTTCGTCTCGAAATGGAAGATTGGACGCGCATCCGGCCGGGGTTCACCCATCATCTTTTTGCAGACAGTGTGTTGGGTTGCTTAACCCGATTTCAGGCGTTTTACCCTCATCTTTCTGAGCAGGAGCTATTGGCACAAGCTCATTTATGGCTAGAAGCCTGTGGTTTACCCACCAAGTTAGCGCAATCCTTAAGTTACAGCCCTGAGACTCAGACTCTCTCTCACGTTCGAACCAGTTGTTGCTTGGTGTATAAGTGCCAAGGTCGCAAACTCTGTCGGGACTGCCCAAGACATCCCGACAATAAAAATTAAACGAAAGAGTTAAGAGCTACTTTCAGCGTGGACTGACTTGGATGGTGCAGGCGCAAAGGCTGTCCATACAATGATCAACGCGAAGAATACACACAAGTAAATCGGATAATGTGGCGAAAGCGTTGCACTAAAGGCCAACAAAGACGCTAAACCATAGCCGATGGTGTGTGACATGGAAATGTAACCCGCAACCGCTCCTGGCGCATCCGAATATTGACCCGTTGCCGCAGTGGTATAAGCAGGAACAAGCAACGCCGCACCGCATGCCGTTAATACCATCGCCAAGGCTAACACCCAGACATGGGTGACTAAAAATAAAGCCAAACCCACGACCAACAGCCCAGCCCCAAAGCGATACATCTGCTCTGCTGACAATTTCTTTTTCTTAATCACCATCACTTGAGTCACAAAAGTACAAGCTGCGCTGATGGTGAGAAGCAGCCCAATCGCATCACTAATGCGGCTCGTCGGCCAATCGGTCAGTGCGCTGAGCAGCGGTGAAAAACTGTATTGCAGTAATGAAATGGCCGTACACAACAGTAATCCACTGGCGAGAAAACGCCACAAACGGCGACTTGGCAACAAAGGCAACGAGGAGCGAGAACGATTCTCTGGAGAGGAAAGCTGTGGTGTGGGCAAGAAGCAGGTACCAACCAAAGCGATCATAGGTAGCAGCACCATCATGAATAAGGGCGCGAATGGTGACACTTTCAGCGCTAACAGCGAAATAACGGGGCCAATCAAACGCCCCACACTCAACCCGATGCTGACTGACGTGATAGCTTGTAACCGATGTTGCTCACCACACAACACTATCGCCCAGTGCTGGCTAGCAGGTACCATCCCCGAAACAGTGCAACCGTAAATCACGCGTGCCACTGCTAGCCCTATCAAACACAGCGTTGAGATTGAAGCGTAATCTCGACTGGCCATAGCAAACAGAGCCAACAAGGAAAAGCTCACCGCCATACCTGCGAGAGCCTGAATTACCACATGTTTAGGGCCATGTTGGTCGCTAACTCGCCCCCAAAATGGCGCAGAAGGCAAAAAAAAAAAACTGCCGAGTGCGATCAAAATAGACCATGTGGGAAGGTCAAATGCCGACTGTTCAACCAAAAAAACGGCAGTGAAACCAAAAGTCCGTTTTGGCCAATCCCCATTAACGCTGCTGCCAAACCAATCACCCCCAATTGGGAAGACCGTTTTTTCAAAAGAAACATAGTGATCGTCGCTATTGCTAAGTCAGATTAGGCCATCATTTTGATGTTCCAGTTACGCACAATGACAATAAAAACAATTATCATTTATATTTTACCGTGTTAACATAACCTGCTCGTAACCAATAAATCAACTTTCCATTACATTATGTTTCGACTTGTCGACACCTCATTTAGCATTGATGAGAAGCCTATTCTCTCAACCACTAATCTGACCTTCGAGTCTGGCAAGGTCACGACTCTACTCGGTCATAACGGCTGTGGTAAATCTACCCTCATTAAACTGCTCAGCAGACAAAATAAGCCCACTTCAGGCCACGTTTTCTATGGCGACCAGCCTGTCCATGACCTGAGTAATATCGAGTTTGCTCACCAAGTGGCTTATTTACCCCAACATCCACCACTGACGGCTGGGGTTACGGTGCGCGAGTTGGTTTGTTTTGGCCGCTACCCGTGGAAAGGGGCTTTAGGGCGTTACGATGCGCGAGACTACGCCATTGTGGATGAAGCAATGACCAAAGTGGGCTTGAGTGAATTTTCAGATCGTTTTGTTGCCACCCTCTCAGGCGGAGAAAGGCAGCGGGCTTGGGTTGCCATGTTACTCGCCCAGCAAAGTAAAACCCTCTTGCTTGATGAGCCTACTTCAGCCCTTGATATAGCGCATCAACATGAGTTGTTGGCCCTGATCCGCGAACTGAACCAAAGCTTAGCACTCACGGTGATCATGGTGCTGCACGATGTGAATATGGCCGCCAAGTTCAGTGATCATCTTATCGCTCTTCATTCCGGCCGAGTCATCGCACAAGGCACACCAGAACAGTTAATGAATCACGATACTTTGATGCAAATCTATGGCATGGAACTGGCGCTCTTTCCTCACCCACGCACAGGGCAAGCCATTAGCTATATCCCTTAAACAACGTAGAAAAGGATTCTGTTGTGAAGACGTTTATCACCCTACTGGTTTCCATGTTGGCCGTTCATGCATACGCCTTAGACATTCAACATGAAATGGGCAGCGCATCTTTCTCAGCGCCACCAAAGAAAGTGGTCGCGCTTGATTGGACGTTAGCCGAAACCGTGCTCAGTTTAGGTGTGGAGCTACAAGGTGTAGCGGATGCCAAAGGCTATCAAGAATGGGTGGTTGAGCCTGCACTGAATCCCACCGTAACGAACGTCGGTTCAAGACATGAACCCAACATCGAACTACTGAGTGAACTCAAACCCGATGTCATTTTGATGAGTCAGCAGATGGCGGCCGCTTATGAGTCCCTCAATAAAATCGCGCCTGTGGTGGTTTTAACTCTCTACAATGAACAAAAACAGCCGCTTAAGGCAGCCGAGTCCATCACTCGTTCTTTAGGCCAATTGTTCGGTAAAGAGCAGCAAGCAGAACAAGTGATTACGCAAACCCAAGCCAAACTGACAACCAATGGCGAGAAAATTCTCGCACAATCCCCAACAGCCAAAAGCCTTCTATTTGTACGGTTTATTAACGACAAAACCTTGCGCATTCATGGTCAAGGCTCACTAGCAGACGCAACGATCACCGCTATGGGACTCCGCAATAGCTGGCATGAGCAAAGCAATGTATGGGGATTTACCACCACGGGCTTAGAAAAGCTCGCCGAACATCAACAAAGTAATGTGATGCTGTTTGGCCCACTCAAACCACAAGATCGCCAAGTGCTGCAAACGTCTCCGCTATGGCAGGTCATGGCGTTTACGCGCGAAAATGCTGTCTATGAGCTTCCTCCAATCTGGACCTTTGGTGGCCTTATTGCCGCGCAGCGTTTTAGTGACCACATCACCGAGCTGTTAGCCACACAATGATGAATACTGTGAGCCTTCCCCATCCCAACAAAATGAAACTCCCGACAAGCTCTCTGCTCTTGGTTGTGGTTTTCTGTCTGATTGCCGTGTTGCTGCAGACAACCGCACCTTATTCGCAAGGTATTAGCCTCATTTGGGATACCGTGTGGCACTTTGACCAGAGCAATTATCAGCATGTGATCACCTACCTGACTTATCTGCCACGGCTTTGTGTTGCGCTGCTATGTGGCTTTGCCCTCGCAGTAGCAGGGTGTGTCATGCAGTTTGTACTGCGTAACCCGATAGCGTCACCGACCACACTTGGGGTGGCAACAGGGGCTGAGCTCGGCATGGTACTGAGTTTGCTGCTGCTTCCAACGGGGTTGGCAATACCTAACTTCATACCTGCCTTTTTAGGTGGCTGCTTCGCAACTGGGTTGGTGTTTTTGCTCAGTGCCAGCCGTGGTTTTGCTCCACTGCACATGATCTTAGCGGGCATGGTAGTTAACCTCTTCTTTGGCTCACTCAATACCATGCTGCTGATGCTGCACGAGCAAAAACTACACCAGTGTTTTTGTTTGGGGAGCGGGATCACTCAACCAAAATGGCTGGAATAGCACGCAAGTTCTACTGCCTTTAATCACTCTCCCAACACTACTATTACTGATGCTGCAACGCCCACTGTCCGCGCTGCAATTTGGGGATGGCGTGGCTTCGTCTTTAGGTGTCAACATCAAGCAGATCAAACTACTCTGTCTTGGGTTGGCGATATTCATTACCGCGGCAGTGGTCAGTGAAGTGGGCTTGATCGGTTTTATTGGGATCGTCGCTCCAGCCATCGCACGATTGCTCGGCATCCGACAACTCACCGCCCAATTGCTGAGTAGTGGCGTGATTGGCGCACTGATGCTGTTGGTTGTCGATTTAACCATTCAACCTTTCTCTGGCGTGGGGGGAGAACTGCTGCCCACTGGTGCGATGACGGCCTTACTCGGTGCGCCTTTCCTATTGTGGCTACTGCAACGCACTAAACTGCTTTCCGAACTTCGGGCTCGTGAAGAGCCGGTTGAGCATTATCGAAAAATCAGTACCGCGCGAGTGTTCTTCATTATGCTGAGCCTACTTAGCTTAGTAACCCTGTGTGCGTTAGTGTTCGGGCAAGGGCAAACGGGCTGGAACCTAACCCTTAATCCAACATTGTTGGAGCTTCGTGCTCCCCGTGTGCTCACCGCACTCCTTGCGGGAATCGGACTGGCATTAGCGGGTACCCTCATTCAACGCCTATCCAATAATCCTATGGCAAGCCCAGAAGTACTTGGGCTGAGCTCCGGAGCTGCACTGGCCATTGTGCTCGGCAGTACATTCGGTATCTCGATTGAGCGTGATGAACAGATGCTGTTAGGGACATTAGGCGCGCTGACAGTCACCTCTTTGATTTGGCTTATCGGACGCAAACACAATTTTGCACCAAGCCAAACCTTATTGACGGGGATAGCCTTGAGCGCGGGGCTGGATGCCCTGCTGCGTGTTGTGATGAGCTCAGGACATGACAACGCCACGGCGCTGCTCACTTGGCTTTCTGGCTCCACCTATTTGGTTGCCACTGCCGATATCTATTTACTGGCGATAGGTGTTGGGCTCGTTGCTAGCGTGGCACTGTTGCTCGAACGATGGATTGCGATTATCGAATTGGGCGAAGTGGCCGCCCAAAGCCTCGGCATGAACGCCACTCAAGTTCGCTTGGTCTTGCTGCTGCTTGTTGCTGCACTCACCACACTCTGCACCACTAGTGATTGGCCCTTTAAGTTTTATCGGCTTACTAGCACCCCATATGGCACGTTCGCTACACCAATACCAACCGCGTGCACAAATGCTTACCGCCGCTTTGCTCGGCGCAATCGTGATGGTGCTGGCGGATTGGGTTGGACGTAATCTCTGGTTCCCTTGGCAATTCCCGGCTGGTCTGCTCGCTTCACTCATTGGTGGGGGTTACTTCCTGTATCTGATGAGGCGTTAACCGTATGCGATCTTCTAGAAGGCTACGCCGTTAGCCTTCTCTGCTCTTCCTCATTCCCTGCTTTCTCAATACACATCTAACGAATTGATTTAATTATTCAATTAACTTTTTAACAAAAAATTCGCACAAATCTACAAAAACCTATTGATCATGCAAATGATAATAATTAGCATTACCATACATTTTGATTAATAAGATGGCGAGAAACGGAATGCATCGCAACAACGAGCGGATTAACCTAGAAAAATCAAATGATTGGGCCAACAAAAATGAACCTTCTATCGCGTGTTTTCTCAATTCATTAGCCCGTGAGAGTCAATCAGTCCAACTACTTTATGGTGAAGATGGCAAACGTGTTTATCGACTCCCTCTGGCAAACTCAGACTCCATTACTATCCCTCTCAGTTATTTTTCTTCCCTTGGGAGCCATGAATATTGCTTGCCTGCACTTTTGCATACGCAAGACAGCATTAAAACGCTGAGTGTTGAACAGCTCATTGAACACATAGTTAACGAGCCTGCACTCGTCGGCATCGTCAGCGAAGCGCAAAAAACCATTTTCACTCAACGAGTTCTAGAAAGTCATCGCAACACTGAACAGGCCATCGAACACTCTCCCTATCAACAGCAGTTATTTACCGAACAACTGGATTTTAAAACCGCAGAACAGGGGTTATTGATCGGCCACTCTTTCCACCCTGCCCCCAAAAGCCGTGAACAATTTAGTTTGAGCGATGCCAAACTCTACTCACCCGAACTCGGTGGTCAATTCAAACTATTCTGGCTTAGCGTCGAACAATCACTTCTCACTAGCGGTAGCTCTGCTGACATTCATTTCAACCAGCGATTTGCAGCACTTATCGCACATGAGCCTGCACTAGTTGACGCTTTGCAGAGTGCGCAGCAACAGGGTCATGGGCTGCTTCCCGTACATCCATGGCAATGGTATGTCATGACAGAGAACCCATCCATTAAAGGCTACCTCGCCACCAAGCAAATCCAGAATCTAGGCCAACGCGGTGCAACTTGGTATCCAACCTCGTCCACGCGCTCACTTTACGCGCCGGGTTTGCCTTACATGCTCAAGTTCTCGCTCAGTGTCAAACTCACCAATTCCATCCGTAACCTGTCACTGAAAGAAGTGATTCGCGGAACAAGACTCAATGATCTGTTCCAGCACCCACAACTGGTACAACAGCTCGGTAACAGACGAGGTTTCCAGTTGATGCAAGAACCTGCCTATATTGGACTGAAAGATCTGAACGGCAAAATCATTGACGAGAGTCTTGTGGCATTTCGAGACAATCCATTGATGGATTCTCCAGCAGAAGAAGCCGTGGTATTGGCAACGCTCACCCAACAAAACCCATATGGTGGCAGTAGCCTTGTGGCGGCGCGCATTCAGCATTACGCCACACAACAACACCTTTCTTCACACCAAGCTGCCAGCCTATGGTTTGATGCTTATTGCCGCCATGCCGTTGTGTCTTTGTTCCACTTGCAGGCCAATTTGGGGATTGTGTTTTTAGCCCACCAGCAAAATATCGTCATGCAGTTAGAGCAAGGCTTCCCAGTGGGTATGTACTATCGCGACTGCCAAGGCACTGGCTATACCGATTTGGCATTTAAGCTGTTTGGCGAACAACTTGGCGATCAAAAAGAAGCGCTCGAAAACTACTGGAACCAAGACAAAGTACGCCGCTACTTCGCTTACTACCTCATCATCAACTCCACCTTCAATCTGATTTCTGCGATCTGCGCGAATTTGGATGTGGAAGAGAGTGAGCTCATCGAGATTCTGTATCACAACCTCAACGCGCTGCTGCAAAGCGGAGTGAAGGATGATCTCTGCCTACGCTATGTTCTGACCAGTGAGGCGCTGTGCTGTAAAGGTAACTTTTTCTGTTACTTACAAAACTTTAATGAAAACTCCATTCCCGATCCGGCTGTGATCTATTTCGATTTACCTAACCCTCTGGCTCGTGTTGAGGAAATTGCTCATGTTTAAGTTTAATACCTTCATTTTTAGCACCGATCCTCAACCGATTATTGAATTGACCCTGCACGCCAGTGATTTGGTTTGCTCTGAAATTGCCCCGCAGCTCATGCGCGAAATTGATCAGTTGTTCAGCCAAGATAAACAGATTGAAGCGCTGAAAGTGGTGGCTCGTGACCCTGAGATTCAAACATGGATTGAGCAACTCTTACCTTTGATTGATCAAAAGGTATCTCGCTGCGTTTTTTACCAATTGCCACTCGCTTGGCACCAACACAAACCGTCAAGCAATTTCCCACTGCAGCTTATTCAGTCCAACAACCAGTACCGCCATCACCCTTTACGTCCGCCTATGCCGCAAGGCCAGGTGTACCAAAGGTATGATTTTGATGCCGAGTTGAACGTCTGTTTCCGAGTGATTGAGCTGGATAAAGATCTGCAACGCTTCACACGCTGGATGAACGACCCTCGCGTGGCGCATTTTTGGGAACAAGCATGGAGTGAAGAAAAACTCGCCGAATTTCTTGAGCAGCGCCTTGCTGATCCACACATCATCCCGCTGATTGGCGAATTTAACGGTGAACCGTTTGGTTATGTGGAAGCCTATTGGGTTGCTGAAGATCGACTCAGCCCATACTACGCAGTAGAGAATTATGACCGTGGCATCCATTTGCTTGTCGGCGAGCAAGCCTTCCGTGGCCCTAAATTTTTCAACGCTTGGATGCGCGCCATCAGCCACTACTTGTTTATTGACGATGTTCGCACCAACCGCGTTGTGCTTGAGCCTCGTTCTGACAATGAACGCTTATTTAATCGCATCTTGCCACTGGGTTACCGCAAATGTTTTGAGTTCAATTTCCCCCATAAACGTTCGGCACTGCTGATGCTGACCCGTGAACAGTTTTTTGCGGAGCGGTGGTAATGGATCAGTCAGCGCTACATCGTTACTGGGCAGTCGCCAATCAGAAGATGGTGGGCAAAATCCTCAGTGAGTTCGCTTATGAGCAAGCGTTTCAATTTGAGCCAACCGCACAGGGTTATCAGCTCAACTTAGAAAATGGCACACGTTATTGCTTTGCTGGCGAAGAGAATATTTGGGGGCAGGTCATGATGGACCCAACTTCAATTACCCGCCATGCCGAAATCGAGACGGAGCAGCCGATTTCTGCGGCGCTATTAATGCGCGATCTGCAACCTCTGCTCACAATGCCGGATGACGCCTTCGCCGAACATCTCGAAGATCTTAATGCCACCTTACTCGGTGATTGCAAGCTGATGCAACGCAAGCAAGCCATGACAGCGCGAGATCTGGCCATGCTGCCGTGCGAGCAGCAGCAAACCTACTTTGATGGACATCCGAAATTTGTGTTCAATAAAGGCCGCCGCGGTTGGGGCAGTGATGATTTGCAGCGGTATGCACCAGAAGCGGAACGCGCTTTCCAACTGGGTTGGGTCGCGGTTCATCACTCGATTTTGCAGCTCGCCACCAACGATGAAGTCACATGGCAAGCCTTACTGCAAAGCGCCATCACGCCCGATGAAATCAAGCAGATGGACTGTTTGTTGGCTTCCTATCAGCTTGAACTTCATGATTATCGTTATGTTCCGGTTCATCCTTGGCAATGGAGCAATAAACTTGCCCTGCTGTTTGTACGTGAAATCGCGACTAAGCAGTTAGTGTATTTAGGCGAGTTTGGCGATCACTTCTTGCCTCAACTGTCACTGCGTACCTTAAGTAATGTCACTCGTCCTGCGAGTTACGACATCAAGTTGCCGCTCACGGTAATGAACACCTCCTGCTACCGAGGGATTCCGGGGCGCTACATTTTGGCCGGCCCTACGGCTTCTGACTGGATAGATCAGGTGTTTAAGTCTGATCCCCTACTGATCGCGAAACAAGCCGAAGTGTTGCAAGAACCCGCAGCCGCCTTCGCCGCCCAAGCGGACTACGCTCTGCTGCCTAATGCTCCATACCGCTACCACGAACTGCTCGGGGTGATTTGGCGTGAATCGGCGGCTTCCAAATTAAAAGCTGGTGAACGCGCCATCTTAATGGCAGCACTGATGGAAAGTGACAATCAAGGTCAACCACTGATTGCGGAATACGTCCAAGCCTCTGGGTTAACGCTCGAAGCTTGGCTCAGCAAACTATTTGATGCGGTGGTCATTCCCTATTACCACCTGCTGTGCAAATACGGTGTCTCGCTGATTGCGCATGGGCAGAACGTCACTTTAGTGCTGGAGAACCACGCCCCGAAACGCATTCTGCTCAAGGATTTCCAAGGCGATATGCGCTTAGTGAGCAGTGAGTATCCAGAACAGGCTTCACTGGATGACAGCGTGAAAAAAGTCACCGTTCGCCTGCCAGAACACCTGATTATTCATGACTTACAAACCGGGCATTTTGTTACCACGTTACGTTTTATTTCGCCCTTAGTGGCTAAATTGGGCTTCTCCGAGCCGCAGTTTTACCGCCTACTCGGGGAGCGACTGCAAGCTTACATGGCCGCACATCAAGAGTACCAACCAAGGTTTGAACAGTTCGACCTGTTTAAGCCGAGAATTCTACGCATCGGGCTGAACTTAGCCAAGTTTCGCCATAGTACAGATGCCAGCGCATCAAGGATGCTGCCTGACATGGATGACATGCTCAACAACCCATTGACCAAAGCACTGGAACACCAAGGCTAACTAACCACATAACCATAATTTTAGTGTTAACGAAGCCGACATTACCCAAAGAAAAGGATTGCTCTTATGGAACACACTAACAACGCCAAACTTGATTTCGCCGGTGTCGGCGTCGGTCCATTTAACCTTAGCATTGCTGCCCTACTGGCGGACAAACCGCAAATTTCCGCACGCTTCTTTGAAAGCCGTGACCATTTTTCTTGGCATCCGGGATTACTGCTTGATAACACCCACATGCAAACCATGTTTTTGAAGGACTTGGTGAGCGCGGTGAATCCAGAAAGTCGCTACTCCTTCATCTCTTATCTGGTGAAGAACAAAAAGTTTTATCGTTTCTTATCTGCTGAACTCAAATGCATCAGCCGTCACGAGTTTTCAGACTACCTCGCTTGGGCGGCTCATCAGTTGGATAACGTTCAGTTTTCAACCCGAGTTGAACAGGTGGAATACACAGGCAACGCGTTTACGCTGCACACTAATCAAGGCACCTACCAAGCGAAAAATCTCTGCATTGGCACAGGCAAGGTTCCTTCAGTACCCGAATGCGCCAAAGCACACCTTGGTGAGCGCGTGTTCCACGCCGCAGACGTGGGGCTACAAGAGCGAAACTTCACTGGCAAACGTGTGCTGATCATTGGTGGCGGGCAAAGCGGTGCAGATATTTTCATTAACGCTTTGCAGCAGAAATGGGGCAAACCCAAGTCACTCGACTGGCTATCTCGCCGCGCCAATTATCAACCTCTCGATGAAGCCGCGTTTACCAATGAGTTTTTCGCGCCAGATTACGTCGATGCTTTCTTTCATTTGTCACCTAGCGTCAAACGTAAAGAGGTGGCAAACCAGAAACTGACCTCGGATGGAGTAACACAAAAAGCCTTGTTAACCATTTATCAAGAGCTTTACCACCGATTCGATGTACTCAAGGAAGACAAATGGATAAGGCTGCTGCCACACCGCTCTTTAACCCAAATGAGTGCACAAGGCAGTGCGTTCAAACTGACCGCCAGCAATGCACTGGGGCAATGTTTAGAAACGTACGAAGCAGACATCGTTATTCTGGCGACGGGCTTTGAAGCGCCCTATCCCGCCTGTTTGAACACGATTCTGCCGCTGCTCGACCTTGATGAACACAACCGCTACCAAATGACCCCAGATTTTGAGCTTAAGTGGGAAGGACAACAACGTAACAAGATCTTCGCCGTGAATGCTGGGATGCATAGCCATGGTATTGCCGAGCCGCAGCTTAGCCTTATGGCGTGGCGCAGTGCACGCATCATCAATCGCCTTGCGGGACAAACTATTTTCGATATCGACTCCGGAAAAGGAATGATTGATTGGCTATCACCAAGCGCCATCGCGAAGAAATTGGTCGCTTAAGCTCACTTTTTTGTCACTCACTCCAAAGGTGGGTGGCATTTCAATCAGCCCCGAACACCCAAGTGGTCTAAGGGCTTATTTTTACCTACGTATAGAGAAGAAAATGAAATCTACAAAAGGAAAATTGCTACCATCCACACCTTTGTCACTGTCTGCGGCAGCAATTGCCGTAGCCATTGTCATCTTTACCACGCCCGTTGTAGCAGAAGAACAGACATTATTTGACGAAATGGTGGTGGTTTCAAGTCGTACCCCGAAAGCGATCAGTGATATCCCGGGAACCGTTTGGTACATCGATTCAGAGCAGATTGAGCAAGAATATCGTGGTGGTAAAGCATTAGGCGAGATTCTCGCATCTGCCATTCCATCACTGGATGTCAGCTCAGGCGCACGGACCAACTACGGCCAAAATCTGCGTGGACGCAAAATGCTGGTGATGATCGACGGTGTATCCCTCGAATCTTCACGTCAAATCAGTCGCCATATGGACTCGATCGACCCGTTTAACATTGAACGTATCGAAGTGCTTTCTGGTGCAACGTCTATCTACGGTGCGGGCGCATCAGGCGGTGTAATCAACATCATCACCAAGAAAGCGACAAGCCAAGAGCTCGAATTTGAATCTTACGTCGGCGCAACGTCTGGTTTTAATTCTAGCGAAGATTTTGACTACAAGGTCGGCCAATCCATCTCTGGCGGCAACGATAAAGTTCAAGCCCGCGCTTCTGTGGTGTATACCGAAACCCAAGGTTTCTTTGATGCCAACGGCGATATCGTCACACCCGACATTTCACAAGGCTCTCTGCAATTCAACCAAACCGTTGATTTGATGACGACTGTGGGTGTGAATATTTCTGAAACTCAAAAACTCAACCTGTTGGCGCAATACTATGATAGCCAGCAAGACTCCCCTTACGGCCTGTACATCGTCAATAATAAGTTTGTGGACGTGAGAAACGGCTTTGACTCAGACCGCGAACACGGCACGGAACGTATGATGCTGAGTGCGTCTTACGTCAATGATGAATTCTTGAATCACCAACTGATTGCAGAAGCCTCCTACCGTAAAGAAGATCAAACTTATACCCCTTACTACCAGTCTTCTGGCCAGCAAATCACGGATGTCATCTCACTCAAGGCCGCTCTGGCAAAGAATTTTGACAAACTGAATCTGGTGTATGGGATTGATGCTTATCAAGATCAGTTAGACAGCAACCAAGCCCTGTATGACAAAACCATCGCCAACAACTCAGGAAACCTCATCAACCGTACTTACGCGCAAGTGGGCCGTTACCCAGGGATTAAAGTAGGTTCTGTCGCCGGCTTTGTTCAAGCAGGTTACGACATCACTGACGACTGGTCAGTCGAAGGTGGCTTCCGTTACCAGCATATGGTCAATAAAATCGATGACTTCGTAGGCTACCAGCAGCAGAAGAACATCGCTGAAGGTAAAGGGACTTCTGCCGATGCCGTACCGGGAGGAGAAACTGATTACAACGTGGGTCTGTTCAACTTAGGCACGCTCTATCATCTCAATAACCACTCGCAAGTGTGGGCTAACTTCTCACAAGGCTTCGATCTAGCTGACCCTGCGAAATACTACGGCCAAGGCAACTACAAACTGGTCGGCAGCCATTGGACGTTGCAAGACAGCATCAATGTCGAAAGCTCTAAGATGTCAGGCATTAAAACCAACAGCGTTGAGTTGGGCTACCGTTTAGAAAAAGACAGTTTCAACCTACAAACCGCGGCCTACTATTCCACCTCGGATAAATCCGTTTCTTACAACAAGCAAACCTTATTGATTGAAGAAGTGGAAGATAAGAAACGTGTTTACGGCCTTGAGGCCATGGCGTCTTACTGGGTACACACCAACGTTCAATTGGGTGCGTCAGGTCACTACGTGGTCTCGAAAGTCAAAGGCGATAACGGCTGGGAAGACATGACAGCAGGCGAAGCCAGCACATCAAAAGCCAGTGCTTGGGCAGGTTGGTATGATGCGGATCTGGCGGTTAAGTTACAGAGCCAAACCATGTTTGACTACAACGATAATGCGCAAAACAAATTGGACGGTTATACCATCTTTGACTTAGTCGGTAGCTATCAATTGCCTGTGGGCAGCCTCGGTTTTGGTGTACTCAACCTGTTTGACCACGACTACACCACCATTTGGGGTCAACGTGCGCAGATCGTTTATTCTGCTCACTACGATGCTGCTGCGTATGACTACAAAGGCCGTGGACGTACTTATACTCTGAACTACCAAGTGAAGTTCTAATTCAAGCGGCAGTCACTCCATTGAGGAGTGGCTGCTACTTTGTTTTCTCAATTCTTCTGTCCTGTATCCGGCCTATTCTCAATACATTGGATAGTCACCATCCTGCTATTCCACTCTTTGTGTTATGCGCAAGAGGGTGGCTCACACCAGCAAAATAAAACCGCAGAAATGAAAAAGCGCCAGCAAGAATTAACTTGCTGGCGCTTAGAATAATGGCACGCCCTACAGGATTCGAACCTGTGACCACATGCTTAGAAGGCACGTGCTCTATCCAACTGAGCTAAGGGCGCGCTACAGGGTCAGGATTATACGAGTTAAACGGGCTAGATCAACGCCTTTGTCTAACTTTCTGTTTCGAATGAGCAATATTTTACCGATCTCATCTCAACTGCCGAAAAACAGAACAAGGCAAACGTTTGCCTGTGGATGTTATCAAAAATATCTGCGACAATGCGCGCAAAAATTTTCGCTCCAAACCTGTAAGGAAAGTCATGACTGCTCAAAATATTGATGGAACGCTGATTTCGCAAACGGTGCGCTCAGAAGTGGCAGCCCGTGTTAAAGCTCGGGTTCAAGCTGGGTTACGAGCCCCAGGACTAGCGGTTGTGTTGGTGGGCGAAGATCCTGCTTCACAAGTGTATGTCGGCAGTAAACGCCGAGCTTGCGAAGAAGTCGGGTTTGTCTCCAAATCTTTCGATTTACCCGCCACCGCGAGTGAAGAAACCTTGCTGTCACTGGTTGAAGAACTCAATAACGATCCACAAATCGATGGCATTTTAGTGCAACTGCCTTTGCCTGCGGGTATTGATACCACCAAAGTGTTGGAGAGTATTCACCCTGAGAAAGATGTGGATGGTTTCCACCCTTACAACGTTGGCCGTTTGGCGCAGCGCATTCCGAAACTGCGCTCTTGCACGCCCAAAGGCATCATTACTCTGCTTGAGCGTTATAACATTCCACTTCGCGGTAAACATGCGGTGATTGTGGGTGCCTCCAACATTGTTGGTCGCCCTATGACGTTAGAGCTGTTACTGGCAGGTTGCACTACTACCACTTGCCACCGCTTTACTCAAGATCTCGAAGGCCATATTCGCCAAGCGGATGTCTTGGTGGTTGCGGTCGGTAAACCCAACTTTATTCCGGGAGCATGGATTAAAGAAGGCGCGATTGTGGTCGATGTCGGCATTAACCGCTTAGATACAGGCAAACTGGTTGGCGATGTGGAATACGATGTTGCCCGCACGCGAGCAAGCTTTATCACACCAGTACCCGGTGGTGTGGGGCCTATGACCGTTGCAAGCTTGATTGAAAACACCATGATGGCGTGTGAGCAGTTCCATACTGAACGGTAATTCGACATTCCTCCTTAAGACAAAAAAGCCGAGGCATTTGCCTCGGCTTTCTATTACCGTTTTTCTTCGCGGTTAGCCATTTTTCGGTGGCATGAATGCGGTGAGCTCCAACGCAGGTCCGGTGTATTTTTCAATACGCACCAAAGAAGAGTTCGCCGCACAGCCGTTGGCCAAACGAGAAGTCGGAATGTCTGAAGTCAGCACATTCGCACCACCGTTCTTACATAAGCCGCTTTGTGCATCCAGATCCGGCCAGCCGCCTTCGTGAATACAGACTGAGCCTTGTTTGATGCGATCTGTAATCAAAGCCCCGACTAACACTTGCCCACGCTGGTTATAGGCACGAACCAAATCGCCCGTTTGAATGCCGCGTGATGCCGCATCTTCTGGGTGGATCCAAATCGGCTCACGGTTAGCAATCGCATACTCTTCCCGCAATTGAGCGTAGTTGAATTGACTGTGCAAACGGTGCGCCGCGTGCGCCGTCATTAATTGCAACTCGCCCTGCTTCGCATTACCGGTAAATTCATCAGGAGCCAACCAGGTTGGATGGGCTGGACAATCAGGCAAATTAAAGCCCGCCAGAGTCTTAGAGTAAATCTCAATCTTGCCGCTCGGTGTACCTAATGGATTGAGGATCGGATCCGCGCGAAAATCGGCGTAACGCACAAACTGAGCATTTTTCGCGTTCCACTTCATTTCAATCAGCTGGTTATCTTCCCAGAACTTACTGAAATTCGGCATCGCCACTCGTGCTGCACGGCCGCTCTTCTGCGCGGTTTTGTAGAAACCGTACAACCATTCCATCTCGGTTTTGCCTTCGGTAAACACATCACGGCCTCCGGGGCGGATCATTTCCGCCATATCGGCAAACACATCAAAGTCGTTACGCGCTTCGCCTTGTGGCTCCACCACCTGTTTCATCGGCACCAAGTGTTGGTTACTGTAGTCACCCGTCATGGTCAAGTCATTACGCTCAAACGTTGTGGTGATCGGCAGTACGATATCGGCATGCTTCGCCGCCGCTGTCCAATACGGCTCTGAAATCACAATCAGCTCAGGCTTTTGCCACGCTTTGATCAGACGATTGGTGTCTTGATGGTGGGTAAAGTTGGCACCACCCGCCCACCAGATCATCTTGATCTCAGGGAAGGTCAGCGTGTGACCATTGTGTTGATAGGTCCCGCCCGGATTCTCCAACGCTTCCACAATACGCGCGACCGGGAAACTTTGCGTCGCCCCTGAAATCGCCCAATCATTCCCCGCCGAAGATCCACCACCAATAGCTGCCGAAATGGCAGGCAGAACTCCCGCGTCACGTGCAGGGTTTCCCCCATTCGAGTAATGGTAGGAGAAACCAAAACCACCGCCCGGCAACCCGATTTGTCCCAACATCGCGGCTAAGGTGACCACCATCCAGTGACGCTGCTCACCATATTGCTGACGCTGCATGCCCCAGCCCGCCATTAGCATAGTGCGATGATTGCTGAAAATCTCAGCCAGCGTTTCTAGTTGCTTGGCTGGTACGCCACAAATGCCTTCTGCCCATTGCGCGGATTTTTCAACGCCATCTTCTTTACCCAGCAAATACGCTTCAAAGCGATCGTAGCCTACGGTGTATTTATCCAAGAAGGCTTTATCATGCTTACCTTGTTTGATCAGCGAGTGCGCGATCCCCATCATCATCGCCACATCCGTCATCGGGTGTGGGGCAATCCATTGGGCTTGCTCACCGAAAAACTCGATGGTTTCGGAGCGGATCGGATCAATACCGATAATGGTTTTGCCGGATTTTTTCAATTGATGGAAGAATTCAAGGCCTGCGCAATCGGTCGAGCTCCACGTCAATTTTCTAATGTGTTGATCGGGTTTAAGCCCCACAGAACCACCACATCACTGTGCTCTAGCACTACGGGGTAAGTGGTTTGCTGCTCATACACTTCAATCGAACCAACCACGTGCGGCATGATGATTTGCGCCGCGCCAGTTGAGTAATCGCCCAAGTGGCCAGAATAGCCGCCCGCCATACTCATATAGCGTTGCAATAAAGTTTGAGCTTTATGCAGCACGCCACTGGAGCGCCAACCATAAGAGCCAGCAAACACCGATGACGCGCCATAGGTTTTACGAATACGCATATGTTGCTCATGGATCAAGCGATACGCTTCCTCCCACGATACGCGGACAAACTCATCGCTGCCACGCACTCCTTTCGGAGCGGCTGGGTTCGCGAGAAAGCCTTTGCGAACCATAGGGTATTTAACCCGCGCTTGGGTATACACCTGATCAGGGCCTGTCGATTGCAAGCTGTTCGGTACGGTTTGCGCTAGCGCATTTTTGGTCGCAACCATTTTGCCATCTTGCACTTCACACAGTAACGGCCCCATACGTCCAGCCGTTAATACGCCTTTGCCACGCGCATTATCAGTGGCAACCGAGAGTGGCGAGAATGAAGTGAAAGCCATTGCACCGGCAGCCATACCAGTGCCTTTTAAAAATCCACGACGGGTGATTTTAGTCATAACGTTATCCCTCTACTTGTACTCAGTGACCAACCACATCTTTGGCGTGGTGTTGGAAGAACTTGGTGAGAATTTCTAGGTTCTCGGCAGAAATATCTGTCCGTTCTCCCATACTTTTCGCCACTGGCCCCCAAGCATTCACCGTAAAGTGATTGGACGGGATCTTGGCATGGCACGTTGCACAATACACGTTATCGAGCTGTTCTGCGTAAGACCAAACCGGCTCTAAGCTATCCACCACTGGGGAAGTGATTTTCGCCGTCAAGCTCACCGCACGCCACTGGTTACCATAAGCATCGGTTTTGTAGTCTTGTGCTTGCAGCGCTTGCTGGCCTTGCTCCGTTAATGTAGCCACTACCGCGCGTTGCCCATCGCCCATATACAGAACTTGTTCGGCACCTTTCATTTGGTAAGCGTTAATTTGCACGGTACGCTCGTTGCCATTGGTACTCACGACATCCAGAGCAGTCGTTGGGTTGATCGTACCCAATTCACCCATAGTAATTGCAGTGACTGGATAAACCCGTTGTGCATCTGCGGCCGTTTTTTCAGTAAACGCCATCAAGGTTTCAAACGCTTTGCTATCGAGTTCAGCTTCAGGCGCAAAGTGTGCAACCCCTTTGTGGCAATCAATACAGGTTTGATTGTTGGCTTTCGCGTAGTCGTGCATTTTCACCGACTCCGGTGACTGCTCAAACGGCTCCATCGCATCAAAATTATGACAAGAGCGACACGTCGCCGAATCATTGGCGCGCATTTGCTCCCATACGGTTTCGGCTAACTCTTGGCGATGAGCTTCATACTTCTCCGGTGTGCCAATCTTACCGGTGACAAATTCATGGTAGATATCTTTGGAAGCACGCACTTTTGTGATGAGGTAATCGACCGGATCACTAGGAATATGGCAATCAGCACACTCAGCACGGATGCCTTTCGCATTAGAAAAGTGAACAGAACCTTGATACTCCTTATAAGGGGTCTCCATAGTGTGGCAGGAGAGGCAAAACTCTGTGCTTGAGGTGTAATGCATCACAGCAGCACTGCCACCTAAAGTGGCCCAGCCAATTGCCACCCCGATGACAACAAGCAGTGCAACATACCTTTTTTTGATCGACATACGCTGACATATCCTTTTACATTTAGAAATATGCGATCATCCTACCCCTTTTGTGGTAGAAGATATTGATCCGCATCATATACGTGCTACGACAAGCGTGCTTATGTGATTTAGTGTCCAACAAATAACAAAACCACTCGCGGTGACTCTTCACCAATTTCAATCAACGTGTTTACCTTTCATCCATGTACTCAACAAACCCATAAAAAATCACCCCAGCATGGCTGGGGTTGATCGGCATTATCAGCGAAATAAACAGCGCTATTTACTGACCATTCATCTGGCTAAGTTTGTCCCCAACCGGTTTGGAGAAATTAAAGCCATCATGTTGATCCCAGTTGATTGACCACGTCATCACCCCCGCATAATTAGGATAGGCAAAGGCAGGTTTAATGGTGCCGCAACGGGTTCCTTTGGTTAAACAATCCAACGCATCAAGGATATTTTGAGTTGGTGCTTGGCCTGAGTTTGCCGAGCTTGGGCCTGAGGGTAAACCAATCGCTACTTGGTCATCACGCAGTGGTTCAAAGCGTGTACCGTTGGCCAAGGTGAAACCCTCAATCAACATTTTTGACTGGGCAACCATCATATCGACCGAACCTTCTGGTGCTGCCCCCGGAGTATACGGATTAGGTAAGCCACCATTGTTGTAGAGCTGAACATGCAGAATATCGAGTGTATCGCGCACTTCATTGATCACCGGAATGTAAGCGCCCCAAATACCGCTGTAAGCCACCATTCCACCTTGTACATAAGGATGTTCAGGCGCCATAGTGAGGAACATATCACCACCGATGTTTTTCTCGATTTGCTTCAACGCTCGGCCCTAAACGCGCTTGAATTTGTGAGCCATGAACAAGGTTCGAGCCGCTTTCAAGATCCACGTCTAATCCATCGAAGCCCCACTCTTTGATCAATGCCGTTAAGCTGTTCACAAAGTTGGCTTCATCTTGATCATTATTGAGAGTGATTGTGCCTTCCGCGCCACCAAGCGAGAGCACAAACACTTTGCCTTTCGCCTGCAGCGCTTTCATATCTTGCTTAAATTGCGCGGGATCGAGCGCAGGGCAACTGCTGTAAATATCGCCGGCATACAGGTTGAAGTGCACCGTACCTGTACTGTTGCGATCGTTTTCAGCAAAGGCAATGTCAACCACATCCCACGCTTGTGACATATCTGCAAGGCGGATTGGACAACCTGCACCATTGACGAAGTTATGCCAATAACCAATTAAGCGATGTTTCTTCTGCGTTTGTTCTACAACACTGATTGCGGCGGCTGAAGACGTCACGCTCGTTCCGGCTGTATCGGTCGCTTTCGCCGCAACGGTATAGTTACCGATGGCACTCGGCGTCCAACTGTAAGCAAAAGGCTCCGTGGTATCGGTCGCAACCACCGCGCCGTTGATCACAAATTCCACTTTCGCCACGTTGTTAGTCAGTGAAGTCGCATCAGCGGCAATATTAACAGGTTTACCTAAACCGACAGTTTGGCCAGACGTCGGTGACGTCAGTGAAACCACCAGATCTTGATCGCTCACCGTCACGCTGACTGCGCTTTCACTGGTGTTACTGTCGTTATCAGTCGCAACGGCTTTCAAGGCTTGATTCCCCGTTGTGGTTGCTAGCCAATTGACCGCATAAAGGCGCTTGAGTCACAACGCCTAAAGCTGTTGTTGCCTGCAAAAAATTCCACTTGCGTGACCGAACCATCGGCATCACTGGCTTGCGCCGCCACACTGACGGTTGACCCCGCAAGAATCACTTGGTTCGCGGTTGGGTTAGTTAATGTCACCACTGGTGGCGTTGAACAAGCACCTAAGCCACTCCACGCCTCTTTCCAATAACTCCCTACTCCAGGTTCATACGCCCAGCCAGAGCTGGAAGAACACCAACCTGCAATATCACAACGGTATTTTTGGTTTTTGTTTTGTACCAACTGCCCTGCTGAATAGGCCGTTCCCGCAGAATAAACAGGAAGACCTGCACACCCTGCATTGGAACCACTGCTGACCGTTAAAGTCACTTCTTGACTCACGGTAGATTGGTTGTCGTTATCAATCGCTTTGGCTTTAAAGGTGTGGCTGCCGACAACGGCATTCCAATTAAACTGGTAAGGCTCAGAGCTATCCGTCACAACAAGTTGACCATCAACATAAAATTCAACAGCGTTGACAGTGCCATCACTGTCAGTGGCATTGGCGGCTACGACTAAAACATCGCCCACGGTTAACTGTTCACTGCCCGTTGGGCTAGTCAACGTCACGGTTGGTGGGACTGGGTTACCAGTAGGCGTTACGCTGATGTTCACGGTGCTGCTTGATGTTGCGCCTTGGTTATCGGTCGCAATCGCGGTCACTGAAGTGGCTCCTAGCGTTGCCGTCCAATCCACTTGGTATGGGGCTTGTTGATCAATAGCGATACGCTGAGTACCCACTAAGAATTCTACTTGGGAGATGCTGCCATCGCTATCTGAGGCATTGGCTTGCAATCCGACGACGGAGCCTTGTGGGATCTTGGCATTATTGAGCGGCGATTGAATGGACACTTGAGGAGGATTATTGCTTCCCCCGTCACATTGACCAAGAGCTTGCCATGCATCCCATGGGCCAGAATGCGTTGCCGGATCGTTACCCTGAGTCCAGTAACGCGCTTGGTAAGCGGTGTTGGTTTTTTGAACTTTGTCGCTGCCGACATACACGGTGTTGCTATCCCACACTGGCACGCCAGCACAATTGTAAGCTTGTGCGGAGTAGCTTACTCCCAAGCTGGCGGCAATCACTGCCGCTAAACAATAGCGCTTCATGTTTCTCTCCTGTATTAGATGATATCGCCTATAACTAATACTCTAGAGTGAAAGTTTTGCATGTTAATCGCCTGAATAGTTTACGATTCTCGGCACAGTGTCACTGCGCACAACGCGATGAAACATCGCTTTCAATACTTTTTCGGCGCGATTCACGAATCGAAATATGCCGATTAGCCTTGCTCAAAACGCGCATAAAAAAAAGGCCAGCATACACGCTGGCCTCAATCCATCAATCTGCGATCACAGTGATAAAATCACCCCAGCGATCGATGCGCTCATCAGGTTAGCCAACACGCCCGCACCAATCGCGCGGAAACCATATTGTGAAATAAAGGCACGACGTTCAGGTACCAAACTGCCTAAGCCACCAATCAAAATCGCCATGGTTGAAATATTCGCAAAGCCACACAGAGCAAAAGTGATGATCGCTTGTGAGTGCGCACTCAACTGCTGCTTCACTTCGATGAGTTGAATGAAAGCCACAAACTCGTTCACGACTACTTTATTACCAATCAGCGAACCTGCGGTGATCGCTTCATGCCATGGAATACCAATCAACCACGCCACCGGAGCGAAAACATAACCCATGATCAGCTCAAAGCTCAGTTCGATGCCAAACCAGCCACCAACCCAGCCTAACAAGCCATTTAGCAGAGCAATCACACTCACGAAAGCCAGCAAAGTCGCGCCCACCGCAACAGCAATTTTTACACCCGACATCGCGCCATCCGCAATCGCTTCGACGACGTTAGTGGATTTCGGCAGATCCAACTCATCTTGCGCAATCGCGGCATCGACGTGTTCGGTTTCTGGCAACATGATTTTTGCCATCAAGAGACCCGCAGGGGCAGACATGAAAGCCGCCGCGATCAGATAGTTCAATTCCACACCTAAAGAGGCATAACCAACCAAAGTACCGCCAGCAACCGACGCTAAGCCGCCCGTCATCACTGCAAAGAATTGCGAATCGGTCATTTTATGAAGATAAGGTTTCACCACCAGCGGCGCTTCAATCATACCCACGAAAATGTTTGCGGTAGCAGAAAGGGATTCTGCACGGCCTGTGCCAAGCAATTTCTGTAAACCACCACCGATGAGGTTAATCACTTTCGGCATGATGCCTAAATGGTAAAGGCCAGAAATCAATGCTGAGAAGAAAATGATGATGCCGAGGACATTGATCGCAAACACGAAACCCACGCTGCCATTAGCGAGGCCACCAAACACAAAACCAATCCCATCTTGTCCGTAGTTGATCAGTTGTGACACCGCCCCCGTGACGCCATTCAGTGCATCTTTACCTGCAGGTACATACAGCACCAATAACGCGAAAAAAGATTTGTAACAGCAACGCTAAGGAAACTGTACGCAAGTTGATATTTTTTCTATTGGTAGAAAGTAGCCACGCAACCAGCAAAATTGCGCCCATACCAAGAAGTGATGACATAACGCCGCCTAAAATGTGAATAGAACAGGAAAGGCGGCGATTTTAGTGAAGGAAATCGTATGCGCAAGGCGAGTTTGTTAATCACTCATTACCGAACTGGAGCGTAAAGTGCGAATTTTCATAACTTGATGATTTTATTAAAACTAAACGTTTGCCTAAAACCTATCTTTTCCATTTGGAAAATATCTTTTGAAAATCAGCAACAATCGATTACGTCTTATCCCGCGGTAAAGCGCACATAAGGTTGTAAGCGTGAATCCCAATAACAAGGATTACCTAGCGTATGTTTGATGAACTCGATGACCGCCGAAGTCTTTTTCGGCATATGTTGACGGCTTGGATACACCGCATAAAACGGCATTTGCTGGTTGGCACACCATTCTGGTAACAGTTGAATTAACTGCCCTGTGCGAAATTCATCACGCAATAAATACGTCGCTAAGTAGGCGATGCCCCATCCTGCCACTGCGGCATCGCGCACCGCTTCCGCCAAATCGACTGAATAATTGCCTGAGACTTTAACGGTTTGACTTTGCCCGTCCCGACTGAATGACCAGCGAGTGTAATCACGCTCCCAACTTCGATAAATCAAGCAGTTATGCTCCATCAATTCTACAGGTTGAGTCGGTGTACCATAGCGCAACAAATATTCTGCTGATGCAGCAACCACAAAACGACAATCTGCAATGCGTTGCGCTACATACCCTTCTGGCAGTTGTTCATTACTGGTGATCCACAAATCAAGCCCTTCTTTGAGCATATCGACTTTATGGTCAAACAGATGTACTTCGACTTTCAATTCTGGGTATTGCTGGCGAAGTTGCTCCAAGGCCGGCAACACATGCAAAGTACCGAACGATTGCGATAAACCCAGCCGGATCAGCCCTGCCACTTCATCACGCTGATCTTCCATTTCACTTTGTGCATTGGTCACAATCGTCAGCAGCTCACGGCACTGAGAGTAGAAGAGATTTCCGGCATCGGTCAGAGTGAAACTGCGCGTGGTGCGCTGCACCAACTTTACCCCGAGTGACGCTTCTAACGCGGCGAGCTGTTTACTGACATGAGAAACCGACACCCCCAGCGCATGCGCGGCGGCGGTGAAACTTTGATGTTGAATTAACACCGCAAATAAAGCCATTTGACTGGCACGTTCAGCAAGCAAACTCTATCCCCATAGAAGAAATATCCCCACCATCAATTATGGCTATGAACTGAAAAAACAGAGGGCTCACATTAGAGCCCTCCCGTTGGGTATGCAGAAATCAGAACTTGATCCGATCCGCCAAATGGCTAACCGCAAGAGCGAAGTAATATGAGCGGTTCCACTTCATCAAGACATTGTAGTTGTTGTACACGAGGTAAATGCGCCCAGCTTCATCATCAGGCATGATGAGCCACGCTTTCATGTCGTCAGAAAGCACCGGCAGTGGCTTACCGTCATAACGCATTACGCCCAGTTTGCCCCACTCTTGCAGTGTTTTGCCTTTTTCTGGCTGGCGCCCTTCTAAATTATGGTCAAAGCCTTGAGGGATTTTTACTTGGCGTCCCCAAGTATATTTGTCATCCCATCCTGACTGGCTAAGATAGTTCGCCGTGGAGGCAAACACGTCTGAACGCGTTCCCCAAATGTCTTTTTTGCCATCGCCGTTGCCATCTGCAGCAAAATTCAAAAATGAACTTGGCATAAATTGGCATTGACCCATCGCACCCGCCCAAGAGCCTTTCATGGCTTCAGGTGCAATATGGCCTTGTTCTAAAATCTGCAAAGCGGCCATGGTTTCTTTACGGAAAAACTCTTCTCGGCGACCTTCATAGGCCAGCGTCGATAAAGCATCAATCACACTAAAGTTACCCGTCAGCGCACCGAAATTACTCTCGACACCCCACAACGCCACTATAAATCTGGGTTGCACGCCGTATTGCTGCCCAATGCGCTGCAATTCATCATAATGCTTTTCATACAAAGCTTGAGCTTGTTTAACTTTCCACTCCGGCACTGCGCGTGGAATATATTCATCCAACGTCAGTTTTTTCTCTGGTTGGTTTTTATCTGCCACCACCGCACGGGGTTTGTATTCAACATTTCGAAAAGCCGCCTCAAGAACGCGATCAGAAATTCCCTCCTGACGTCCCTGCTGTTTTAAGCTTTCCACATATTGTTCAAAACTGACTTCATTGGCGAGCACTGGTGCTGACAGAGTCAAGCCCAATACTATCGATAATAATTTTTTCAAGATGCCCTCCTTGAGCGATCTTCATCAGGGAGTTTGGCGCGCTTTGCGCTCCTTATGTTGTTCTAGCAAGTTTTCTGGTGGCGGTGGTAGCTGTAAAAAGAAGCCCTGCTCTTGCAGTGAAGCTTTCACTTTATCCACATTGACCTGCGCCAACTGACGCTGCTCAAGATTGACCAACATGACAAAAATAGGTTTACCAAACATCTGTTTCAAGGTGTCAGGAACCTGTGAAAAATCGTCCCGTTTCGGAATATACAGATAAGTGCCTTCTTTTTTAGGACTTTTATAAATCGAGCAAAGCATGCCAAGCCTTTTAATTAGATGATTGACCACTTAGGGCGTTTTGTCTTAATTCAGTTAACTTTGACCAAAATTGATGCCAAATCACTTATTTCACCGCAAGAGAACTTGCTGTGCTTTGGCGCTGAATATAACATGACAGCCCTGTTCTCAGCCAATGCTCTCTCCGCAAGGCATAGAGTTTATTGAGGTCAACGTTACCATGTCGAAAAACCCTGACCTGAAAGGTAGTAGCTTTACTTTGTCGGTGTTACACCTTTCTGACAACCAAATTGAACAAACTGTTCAATTTCTTCAAGAAAAGGTCGCGCAAGCTCCGGCTTTTTTTGCCCATGCCCCCGTGGTGCTGAATGTGGCGAAAGTTGAGGGTGATCTTGACTACCCCGCATTAAAGCAAGGGGTCCGCCAAGCGGGTTTAATTCCAGTTGGCGTCACAGGATGTAAAGACAAACGTAGCCAGAATCTCGCTGCCGAAGCGGGTTTTGCGGTAATGACCGCAACCAACTCCCCCACTCAAGCCCCAGCCAAAATGGCCCCCACCAAAGTGGTACGAACCCCAGTGCGTTCGGGCCAACAGGTCTACGCCAAAGATGGTGATTTGGTGATTTTAAGCCATGTGAGCGCGGGAGCCGAAGTGATTGCCGATGGTTCGATCCATATTTATGGCACGTTACGTGGCCGAGCGATTGCGGGAGCAAGTGGCCAAAGAGAAGCACGAATTATTTGTCATGATTTGCAAGCGGAACTGATTTCTATCGCCGGCCATTATTGGTTGAGTGACCAAATTGAAAGTCAGTTTTGGCAACAGAGGGTGATGCTCAGTATGACTGACGAATCACTCTACCTCGAAACGCTCACGATTTAAGATTGAAAGGAAAATATAACATGTCGCGCATTATTGTCGTCACGTCAGGAAAAGGCGGGGTTGGCAAAACCACCTCCAGTGCTGCTATTGCTTCAGGTCTCGCACTGCGAGGCAAAAAAACCGCAGTGATCGATTTTGATATCGGTCTGCGTAATCTCGATTTAATCATGGGCTGTGAGCGCCGCGTGGTATACGATTTTGTCAATGTCATCAACGGTGAAGCAACGCTCAACCAAGCCTTGATTAAAGACAAACGCAACGAAAACCTGTTCATTCTGCCAGCCTCTCAAACCCGTGATAAAGATGCGCTGACCAAAGATGGTGTACAGCGTGTACTTAATGATCTCAAAGAAATGGGGTTTGACTTCATCAATTTGTGACTCTCCTGCGGGTACTCGAGCAAGGTGCCTTGATGGCGCTGTACTACGCCGATGAAGCCATTGTCACCACCAACCCAGAAGTCTCATCAGTGCGCGATTCTGACCGTATTCTCGGCATTCTTGATTCTAAATCTCTGCGTGCAGAACAAGGTCAAGCACCGATCAAGCAACATCTACTGCTGACGCGTTACAACCCAGCGCGGGTGACTCAAGGTGAAATGTTAAGTGTACAAGACGTCGAAGAAATTCTGCATGTACCGCTGCTTGGTGTGATCCCAGAAAGTCAGGCCGTACTGAATGCCTCTAACAAAGGGGTTCCAGTGATTTTTGATGACCAGTCAGATGCAGGACAAGCGTACCAAGATACCGTTTCTCGTCTGCTGGGTGAACAAGTCGAGTTTCGTTTCCTGACTGAAGCGAAGAAAGGTATTTTCAAACGCTTATTCGGAGGTTAACGCTATGTCATTGCTGGAATTTTTCCGCCCACAGAAGAAGACTTCCGCGAGCGTTGCCAAAGAGCGTTTGCAAATCATCGTTGCCGAGCGTCGCAGCCAAAACGATCCGGCACCGAGCTACTTGCCACAGCTTAAAGAAGACATCTTGAAGGTGATTGCCAAGTATGTCGCGATTGACCCTTCAATGGTTGAGCTCTCCTTCGAGCATAAAGACGATGATATTTCGGTGCTCGAACTCAACGTTAAACTGCCGGATGACGAGAAATAATCGGTTTAAGGCCCTCCAAGATGAGGGCTTTTTTTTACCGTTCTTCAAATCATTAAACGTGGCAACATTCACCAAACCAGCGCCTTAAATCGAAAGCGTGAGACGTTTTATTATCTGTTGGGAAATGTCACTTTTATTGAGATAGATCACACAAAAGTTGTCGCTAAAATGACGCGCGTTTGACCCAGACTTAACGGCGCGAGTTCATAGTGACCGAGTTTCTGATGGTCAACATTTCTTAACCAAGGATTTATGATGAAAAAAAGTATTTTTGCCCTGAGCGCGCTGACTCTCATTCTTGTCGGATGCGACAACCAACAAGACGCAAAAGTGGAAGTAGAAAAGATCGTTGACGTTGCAGCGCAACCTGTAGAGCAATCAGCAGCTCAAGCGTCAACCGACAGTGTCGATGCGGCACATAATGCACAAAACAGCCTAGATTGGGCTGGCATCTATCAAGGTACCCTGCCTTGCGCTGACTGTGGTGGCATTGAAACTGAACTGACGATCAACAGCGATGGTACTTACAAATTAACGGAACAGTATCTCGACAAAGAGGGGGAACCTTTCGTTTCTGAAGGCACGTTTGCTTGGGATGAAACGGGCAGCATCGTAACCTTACAATCTGGCGACCAAACGGGCAGACAGTATCTTGTGGGTGAAAATACGCTGACTCATCTGGATATGCATGGTCAACAAATCGATGGTGAGCTGGCCGAGTTTTACGTGCTCAGCAAGCAATAATCGCAACTTGCCTAACCGCAAAAGATTTCACACTAAAACGCGCCACAACGTTGGCGCGTTTTGTTTTTCTCTACAATCACTGCTTATTTTTCGCTTCAAAAGCGGCTAACTGTTCAGGTGTCGCTGGCGGTTGGTGGTTCGCTTTCCACTCATCGTAAGTCATGCCATATACACGCTCACGGGCATCATCAATATCCAGATCTAACCCCTCTTTCTGCGCTTCAGCGGCATACCATTTACAGAAACAGTTACGACAGAAGCCTGCCAAAATCATCAAATCGATGTTCTGTACGTCTTTGTTCTGATCCAGATGTTGCAACAGTTGACGAAACACTGCGGCATCGAGTTTATCTTGCTCGGCTTGGCTGAGTTGTTGATGTTTGAATTGAGCCACGTCACTTTCCTTTTGTGCAATGTTGAGTGCCGCGAGTATATACCCAAACGCCTGATCATTTCAGGTATGGAATTACAGCATCACTTCTTCTGAAGATAAAAAAACACCCAGCCAAGACTGGGTGTTCTCTACCATGATGCAAATCCGTGGATGTCGATCAACTAGCCTTGAATGCCAACGATCAACCAAGGTGCATTAGGAACAGTAAGGTCACGCTCTAAGTGCCATACGTCCTCGATGTTCTCTTCAATGCCTTCGACGGCGTCACGGTAACGGCCGCTGAACTGCAAGCTCAACTGAGCACGGTTTGCATCGTAGTCAGCACGCACAATTTCAGCGTCCACGTACATCACATCGGTGTGTTGCTCACCTTCGTAGTTCGCACGCTCGGCTTTGAGATCATCAAACAAACTTGGTGACACGTATTCACGAATCGTCTCTAGTTGATTGTGGTTCCATGCACCTTGCAAGATGCGGTAGTGTTCACGAGCCCCATTGACAAACGCCACACGATCAAAACCGGCTGGATAGTTATGCGGAATGTCACTTTGCGCTGCGCTACCAAAACCACCACCCATAGATTGTGGCTGTTCGAAGTTGTGCACATTAGGCTGCTCAAACGGCGTACGGTTCATACCGCCAAAAGCCGGTTGCTGCTGAGACTGATTCATGCTGCCCTGTTTTGAAGCCAGTAGGCCGCGCATCAGCTTAAAGATCACAAACGCGATCAAGCCCATGATCAGAATATCCATGAACTGGATACCTTCAAATGCACCGCCAAAGAAAGCCGCGAGTAAACCACCCGCCAACAAGCCACCTAACAAGCCGCCCATCAAACCTTTTTTCGTTGAGCTGGCAGGGTTAGCCGTATCATTCTTTTTTAAAGTATCGGTTTTTTGTTGCTTCGGTGCGGGTGCAGTTTTGTAACTGCTACCAAACGATTTACCGCCACCAAATTTTTTGGCCTCAGCAATCGGAGTGACCGCCACCGAAACCATGATTAACGCGATCAGCGAAAACAAACGTTTCATACACTTCCTTAGGGTTTGATGTTATGGGGCTTGCGAAAGCCTACCTATCTTTACTCGGTCACTATAGCCACTTCATCTCGCAATGGAAACGTTTTGCATTTATCGACATGTATCAGAATATTGCAAATCGATGCGTTGACGCTCCCGTAGGGGATGTTTAGACTATCGAACGTTGTTCATTATTGAATCCAGATCATGGCCAGACGAAACGATCACACCCGAGAAGAGCTGGTAGCTCTCACCCTAGATAGAGTTAAACAGTTTCTCGATACGCACTCCTATCATGAACTGAGTTTACGTAAAGTCGCGACCATGATTGGTTACGTACCGAGTACCTTAGTCAACGTGTTTGGCAACTACAACCTCTTGCTACTTCATGTGGTGGCGCAAACTCTAGATGAGTTGGCTTTAGAAGCACAGAAAGCCGTAAAATCAACCCCCTACCCCAAAGATGCGTTATATCAATTAGCCTATTGTTATCATAATTTTGCCAAACGGAATCCTTACCGCTGGCAGCTGATTTTTGAGCACAATATGAACGGAGAAACCTTGCCAGAATGGCAAGCCCAGCGCATTGATAACATGACCAGCATGCTAGAAGGTTTGTTGAAAGTGATTGCGCCGTTGCGCTCTGAACAAGAGGTGCTGCAAGCCAGCCGTGTATTGTGGTCTGGCGTACATGGCATCACGATCTTGAGTGTGGATGATAAGTTTTTTGCCAACGAGCCTATCGATGGTAATGCGTTGATTGATAACCTTCTTAGTCACTATCTGGCCAACTGGTAATGGATGAACGACATGGCGAATTCGACTACGGCGCTGTTAGCTGAGCGCCGTTTTTTACCTTATTTCATCACCCAGTTTCTTGGGGCATTTAACGACAACATTTTTAAAAATGTTTTGTTACTGTTTGTCGCCTTTGCGGGATCTCAAGCTCTCCCTATCTCCAGTAATCTGTTCATCAATCTTGCGGCCGGGTTATTTATTCTCCCCTTTTTTCTATTTTCAGCTACAGCTGGGGTGCTGGCTGATAAATATGAAAAATCACGCTATATCCGCAAAGTTAAACTGCTAGAAATTGTCATCATGCTCGGTGGGGCGATCGGTTTTCTCACGCAAAGTTACGGCATTTTACTGTTTTTACTGTTTTTGATGGGTACACAATCGGCTTTCTTTGGCCCCGTCAAATACGCATTGCTACCACAACAACTGAAATCGGAAGAGTTAGTTCCCGGTAACGCGTTAGTCGAAACCGGAACCTTTCTGGCTATTTTGCTCGGCACCTTGGGAGCGGGAGTCATTGCCTCAACAGAGTATGCACACTATTTTGCCGCCGCTGCGGTGTTGATTTTTGCACTGCTGGGTTATCTCTCTAGCCGTGCGATTCCACTGGCACCAGCCAGTGCACCCGATATTGAATTTCGTTGGCAGCCGATTGCTCAAACCAAGCAAACCTTACGCATTGCTAAGCGTGATCGCGCTATCTTCCAATCTATCATGGCGATCAGTTGGTTTTGGTTTCTCGGTGCGGTCTACCTCACCCAGTTTCCCAATTTTACTAAACTGTATCTTCACGGTAATGAAGCCGCCGTTTCTTTCCTACTTGCCCTATTTTCGGTTGGTATCGCGGTTGGCTCGCTCACCTGCGATAAGCTTTCAGGGCATCGGATTGAGGTCGGGATCGTACCTTTGGGCAGTGTCGGTATCAGTTTATTTGGCTATCTGATGGCAACCAGCATTCCCGCCGATCTTCCCGTTTTTAGCACTTTTGTAGACTTTGTGTCTTACTCCGCTTTATGGCCACTTTTTGCTTATTTACTGTTGATTGGCGTATTTGGTGGTGTGTTCATTGTTCCGTTGTACGCCATGCTACAGCAGCGCGCCAAAGTCACCGAGCGTGCGCAAGTGATTGCAGCACTCAATATCTATAACTCATTGTTTATGGTCGGCAGTGCACTGCTGGGCATTGTTTGCCTCAGCGTGTTAGAACTGAGTATCCCGCAACTGTTCGCGGTGCTCGCCGTACTCAATGTACTGGTTGCTTTATATATTTTCCTTACAAGTGCCGATTTTCGTCCGTTCGCTTTCTGGTGTGGATCCTTACTCATACGCTGTACCGAGTGCGCCATAAAAACCTGCACCATATCCCCGAACAAGGTGGTGCACTGCTGGTGTGTAACCATGTCAGTTATATGGATGCCTTACTGCTGAGCGCGGTTTGCCCACGTTTGATTCACTTTGTGATGGAAGAAGAGTACGCCAACCTGCCACTGCTCAAAACGTTTTTAAAACGCGCAGGGGTGATCCCGATTTCCGCCAACAATCGAGCCTCTCTTCGCCGCGCTTTTGCGGAGATTGAGCACTCACTCAATGAAGGGAATTTGGTGTGCATTTTCCCCGAAGGTCGATTAACCGCCGATGGGGAAATGAACCCGTTTATGCGCGGATTGGATGTGATCCTTCATCGTAGCCCTGTTCCTGTTGTGCCTTTGGCGCTGAAAGGTTTGTGGGGCAGCTATTTCAGCCGCCATAAAGGTCGAGCTTGCCAAGGATTGCCAACCCGTTTTCGCTCCCAGTTAGAAATTGAAGCGGGAGAGCCTGTGGCTGCAGATCACGCTAATGCTGCGCTGATGCACGAAAAAGTTGCACACTTGCGAGGCGATTGGCGTTAATCTGTTCCACTCGCAATACGCAAATGGAACCCATGAATGAAAGGATTGTTCAATCTTAGCCACCTCTCTGCGGGCTTTACCACAGTTTTGGTTGGTTATACCAGTTCGGTGGTGATCGTGATCCAAGCCGCCACAGCCTCAGGTGCCACCCCTGCGCAAATCGAAAGTTGGTTACTGACTTTAGGCGTAGTGATGGGGCTGACTTCAATCCTCTACTCTTGGGTTTACAAAACGCCTATTTTAACTGCGTGGTCAACGCCTGGCGCTGTGATGTTGGCGGCATCGGCGGGTCAATACTCGTTACCAGTCGTGATTGGGGCGTTTATGTTCTCCGGTGTGTTGATCGCTCTCACTGGTATGATCACACCTTTGACTCGCGCACTGAGCAAAATTCCCGTTCCTCTAGGTACGGCCATGCTCGGTGCTATTTTGCTGCCCTTTTGTGCCAAAGCCTTTACTCCACTCACTCATACACCCGTGCTTTTTTTCCTGCTGTTTACCAGCTACTTATTGGCCAAACACTTTGCTCCCAGATACACCATGCTGATCCTGCTGATTACGAGTATCGGTTGTGCTATCACTCAGGGTAGTTTTGCTGACACTGACCTATCATTAAGCATTGCAACACCGCTTTGGGTTGAGCCGGAGTTTGACTGGCTGGCTTTGATCAATCTGGCTCTGCCGCTTTACCTCATCACCATGCTTTCGCAAAACTTACCGGGGATTGCGATGATGAAAAGCTATCAATATGAAGCGCCGATCAAACCGATTTTGCTCGGCACCGGATTGGCCAACATGCTCGCCGCTCCTTTTGGTGGTTTTAGCGTGAATTTAGCCGCAATTTCAGCTGCGATCTGCATGGCAGAGGAAGTCGACAGCGATAAAACTCAGCGTTATCGTGCAGTGCTGTGGGCTGGTGTGTTTTATTTATTGGCTGGGATTTTTGCTGCTGCGGTGGTCAACCTTTTCCTCGCACTCCCCCAACCCATTTCTGCCATGCTCGCAGGTTTAGCCCTACTCGGCACTTTGATGATGTGCCTGCACACCGCCTTTAAAACGGATGAATACCGTGAGCCGGCGCTGTTTACTTTTATCATCACGCTTTCTGGCGCAACACTGTTTGGAATGAGTGCCACTTTGATTGGCCTTGTCGTGGGTTTGGTCTACTTACGTTTGAGCGCGACATCGAAAAAATAGCGGTAAGAGAACGGTACTTAAATGGCTTGGCGTTACAGTTAAGCAGTAAATATCACTGCTGCCACTTCAAGCCATCCGAGTATTACAATAACTCAAACGTGGTTTGGTACGTGTCCAGCCAAGCTTTGACGGCCGCACGAGACACCTTAATTCCCCCATCCAGCAAAGTGTCCGGAAGTAAAAAGTACATGATAGGCCATTTGAATTTTTCGAGTTTGCCTTGGCACCAAGTATCACCGATGGCTTGACTCCACTGTGCTTCACTACGAATAATCGCAACAGGTCGCGCCCCATATTCACTATCTTGGACAGGAACCACAATGGCGACTTGTACTTGAGGGTGCTGGTTTAATACTGCCTCTATCTCTTCACAGTGAATGTTTTCACCGCCAGAGATAAAAAGATTATCTGCCCGACCATCAATCAGCAGGTTGTTGCCCTGCCAACGACCGAGATCTTTGCTGTCAAACCACCCCTGCTCATTAGTGAGCGGCACTAGCTGCCCTTGCCGATAATAGCCTTGTGCCAGCGTTTGCCCACCGATAAAAATCCGCCCATCAACAAGGCACAGCTCACGATGATCCAAAAGCTCACCGTTACCCGCAAGTCCATCAACACGCTTTGCGGTAACCGTCGAAGCCGCTTCTGTCATGCCGTAGCCCAGCCAAGTATCAATACCGCGCTTTGCCGCAGCTTCGGCGAGTTCAACGGGGATATGGCTGCCGCCGAGCAAAACACGTTTGAGCGTCAATGGGCAGCGACTGTCCAATAGACGTTTAAGCTGAGTAGGCACCAATGAAGCGTGAGTGATGCCAGCAATATCGTTTTGCAGATCGCCAGTGCCGATCTTGAGTGTGGCTCCGACAGCAAGCCAGCGATAGAGAATAGCGACACCAGAGATATGATACAGCGGCAAGCTCAGTAACCAACTGTCTGATTCGGTAAAAACAAACTTGTTCAGTAAACCGCGCGCCGAAACCAAATGTTGCTGATGAGTGTGTGCCACTGCTTTAGGTGTCCCCGTCGAACCCGAGGTGAAAATTAACGTCGCCAGTTGTTCACAAGAAAACTGGCTAGAGACTTTCTCGCCACCAACGGATTCATCCCGCTCATCGGGCAAACTCAGGCGATGAGCATTAAGCTCCGCAATCTCTTCTTCACTCAGCGCGCAAGAAGGTGCTAACCATAGGTGCTTCGGACTTTGCTCAGCATAGAGTGTGGCGAGCTTTTCCTGCAAACGCGCCAAAGGTTGTGGTGCGACAAAGGTGCACAGCGCGCCCACTTGAGTACAAGCCAAAAACCACAGCACAGTGGGCAGGTGATTTTTCCCGACCAGCGTCACCACTTCCCCCGACCGAACCCCTTGCTCACGCAGCGCTTTAGCGTAGTGCGCCACTTGGCTATCTAATGCTTGCCAAGTCAGCGTTTGCCCAGCATGATTCAGCGCCACCTGATTGGGGTCACGCTCAAGCCAAGGCTGCCATAGGCTCACAGAGAAGATTCCGAGCGCCATACGATTTGCTGCTCTTGCAGGGCAACCACAGGCAGTGAGCTATTTGGCCAAGGCGTTTCGAGCTGAGCACGGAATAAACCTATGGTATCGAGCCCCGGCACTTCATTAGGCAGCAGTTTATGCGCTAAACGTGCTAACTGGTTCAATCCTAAGCTCGACTCTAAGCTAGAACTGATCACCGCTTGCAACCCAAGTGCTTTGGCTTTCTCGACCAAAGCCTCAACACGATACACCGAACCCACCAAGGTCGGCTTGATCACTATGGTCTTCACGCCGAGCAGATTTTCTAAAGCAAAATCTGCATCGCGAACCGCTTCTTGTAAGGTTTCATCCCACGCAATCGCAATCCCCGTATCAATCGAAAACGCGATGCTTTCACTTGGCGACTGGCACGGCTCTTCCAAAAAGGCGATACGGCTGCGTAAAGACGGCGCGACGTATTGAGCAAATTTAAGCGCTTTGGCAGGAGTCCACGCGCGGTTGGCATCCAAACGCAGCGTTAAATCCGGCATGGATTCCAAAAACAGGTTGACCAGCATGCCATCACGGATCGGCTCATACAGCCCAACTTTAACCTTAGCGACTTTCTGCCCCGGTAAGTTATTCAACACCGGCAGCAGCTCATCCGGATCGCCCGTGCACAGCGGCGCAACATAGTAGTTGCCTTGCGCGGGCAGCGCTTGTTCTAGCTCGTAGTGCGCCATCGACATACCAAAGGCGACCGAAGGATGCTGTGCATCCAAATCAATAGTGTGACCATTGACCCACTGCTCAAGCAGCGCTTGCGCTTGTATGCCCGCTTCTTCCAACGTTTCTCGGCTAAAGCCGAGCAGCGGTGCAATCTCGCCGCGTGCAGTACGGCCGTTTTCGGTCAGTTCGACAATAAAGCCTTCACGCTGAGTCAATTTCTCATTGCGAAGGATGACACCGCTATCCATCGGCAGTTGGTAGCGATAGAGGATTGCATGACGCATGCTGATCTCTTCCTATATCCAATACGTGTACATAAACCGACGTTTATGCTCAAAGAGAAAGAGCGGCTGGGTGCCGCTCTGAGAAGAATTATGGGTTACGCGGGAACTTGTTGAAGTCCGGACGGCGTTTTTCATTAAACGCGTTACGGCCTTCCTGACCTTCTTCGGTCATGTAGAACAGCATGGTCGCGTTGCCAGCCAGTTCTTGCAGGCCCGCTTGGCCGTCACAGTCGGCATTAAGTGCCGCTTTCAGGCAGCGAATCGCCATTGGGCTGTGTTGCAGCACTTCGCGACACCAGCGCACGGTTTCTCTTTCCAACTCTTCCACTGGCACAACCGTGTTCACCAGCCCCATATCCAACGCTTCTTGTGCATTGTAGAAACGGCACAGGAACCAGATTTCGCGCGCTTTCTTCTGGCCAACAATACGCGCCATGTAAGAAGCACCCCAGCCGCCATCGAATGAGCCGACTTTCGGGCCAGTTTGGCCAAATTGCGCATTTTCTGCCGCAATGGTCAGGTCACACATCATATGGAGCACATGACCGCCGCCCACTGCCCAGCCGGCTACTGCCGCAATCACAGGTTTTGGACAAGTACGGATCTGACGTTGGAAATCGAGCACATTCAGGTGGTGTGTGCCGGAATCATCACGGTAACCGCCGTAATCGCCACGGATTTTCTGATCGCCACCAGAACAGAACGCATCTTCACCTAAACCAGTCAGAATAATTACGCCCACTTTGTCATCGTATCGAGCATCTGACAGCGCGTGAATCATCTCTTTTACAGTCAATGGACGAAACGCATTGCGCACTTGTGGTCTGGCGATGGTGATTTTGGCAATCCCATCTTCGGACTTGTGGTAGTAAATATCTTGATAGTCACCGGTGCAATCTTGCCAAATCACTGGTGCGTAAAGTTCTTGTTCAGAAATGCCTGTTGTTTTAGCCATGGTGGTTCCCATTATCGTTATCACTCAATCTGTGATTGAGTGGATCATCGCTTGTACAATCTTTGCGAAGGCTTGCGGCTGTTCGTGGTGTACATTGTGGCCCGCATTCGCAACCTGACTGTAACTCAACCCGCAATGCTGTGCGAGTTGCTGAAATTTATTGTCTTTCTCGCCACACACATAGTGTATCGGCAGAGTAAGTGCTTGTAGTGCTGGCAATAAATACGGCTGCTTAGCCAAACTTGTTGCCAGTAACATATGTGCTACTGATGAGCCAAGATTAGCACTACGTTGCGCAATTAAAGTTTGTCTTTGCTCATGGTTTAGTGAACTAAATACCGCTTGCTGATACCAATCGTTCAACACATGCTCAATCGGTTGCTTAGCAAAGCGCTGTGCCCACTGCTCATCATTTTTCCAACGCGCTGCTTTTTCCTCGTCATCTTGCAGTCCGAAGTGACCGGCCTTTCGATGATCGGCCCCTCGCAGATTAAGGCGCGAAAAAGCCCCCTGTGCTAACCCATTCATGATTAATCGCCCGCCAAGCGAATATCCAACTAAAATGACTGACACCTCAGGAGTGATATGCGCTTGCACCGTTTGCTCGATCATTTCGACCGCTTGAGCAAAATCATCACAATGCAACACTGGATTGGCACCATGACCGGGCAGATCCAGTGTTAATACCGCGCACTGTTTATCCGCTAAATAGGTGAGGACGGGTTGCCAATCCGCTCCACTGCCAAGCAAACCATGCACCAACACCATCAAGGGTGTTCGCGCAGCGGGTTTGGCAAAGTGCAGTTGACTAGAGAGCATGGAGTTGCGACGTTAATTGTTTGATGTGCATAGAAGCTTGCTGGGGTGGAGTTTTCACTTCGATCAGTAAAGTGCCAACACCTTGCGCGAAATGCTCTTCCACCAAGGTTTGGTAATGCTCTAGCGTTTGCGCAGCACTGTACGCCAAACCAAATTGCAGAGCTGCGTGGGCAAAGTCCATTCCATGCGGCATTTGATAGAGCGCTTCGCGCTGCTCACTCGGTACAGGCAGGAGGTCGAAAATCGCCCCACCATCGTTATTGGTCACCACAATCACCGTCGGCTGCGGTGAATTGCGCATCAGAGCAAGCGAGTTGAGATCGTACAGCAGCGAGGTATCCCCCATCAGCATGAACAGAGGTTTCTGTCGTGCTCGCTGAACACCTGACGCCGTTGCCACTAAACCATCAATGCCCGACGCACCGCGATTGGTGAACACTTCACGCCCATCAAGCGCGCTGAACATATCCACCAAACGCACAATCAGGCTGTTGCCCAAAAACAGATCGGCTTGCGTGGCGCGCTCGGTTAAATCTAGCGCCAGAGCTACTTCGCTCAATGCAACGTCACTTAAAGCAGAAGCAGAGAAATGCAACTGCGCCAATTGGCGAACCGATTGTGCATAATGGGTTAACGCATCTGCCCAACCTTGTTGGGAATGTTGACCCGCTAAGCGTTTACTGAGCAACGCTTCTACCCAGTTTGGAATATCACACACCCACTGCTGCTGCATCGCATGCCAAGGGTTGTTACGCTCAGTCTGCGGCGAAACATAGTGATATTCACCACGAGCTTGCCCACACCAATTGGCTAACCATTGCGCTAAGCGTTTCGAGACCATTCGTGAACCAAACTGCACCACGACTTCACACTGATTGAGCACATCACGCGCGTTTTGGTGCTGTAACCACAAATCGAAATGTGCCCACTCACTGCTGATACCCGATTGCGGATCACACAGCAGCGGCCAGCCCATCGCCTTAGCAAAACGCTGCGCAGCATGTGCTTCATCAGATGTCACCGATCCAACAATCACCACACCTTTGGTTAAAAAGCCGTCCAATGACGAAGGTACGCTTTGTGTCAAACTTTGGTGGCGCTCAGTATAGGGACGTTGATGTTCGCGCCAGCTTTGCACACAGGCCAGATAAGGCTGATAAATCGCTTCATCGCCTGTCGAATACAAAGGTTCAGGAAACGGGCAATTGATATGTACACTACCACCGAGCAAGGCTTGGCGAGCCATCACATCATCAATCGAAGTGAGTAACCAAGGGAGTGAATGGTGTATCGCAGGACTTGGCAGCTCAAGGGTTGCATTGACGTGATGAGAAAAGATACCCGATTGCACAATGGCTTGATTGGCACCGCAACCCACCAGCTCTGGCGGACGATCGGCGGTTAATACGACTAAACGTTCACCAGTGAGTTTGGATTCGGCAATGGCAGGCAACAAGTTCGCCACCGCGGTGCCCGAAGTCACGATCACCGCTACTGGCTGTTGGCTGGCTTTCGCTAGACCAAGCGCCATAAAACCTAAGCCGCGCTCATCATAGTGAGTATGTAGAGTGAACGCCGCATTGGCATGTGCTTCAAGCGTCAAAGGTGTAGAGCGAGAGCCCGGAGCCACACACACTTGTGTTACGCCTAAACGGCTTAACTCTTCGAGTAAAACTCGTGACCAAAGACGGTTCAGTAAGGCTTGGTCGTGGTTCATGAGGCCACTCCCAGCGGTAAACGGTCAGTAATCAAGCTCAGTAAGGTCGAGAGCTTTTTATCCAGCTCCTGCCATTCATGCTCAGCCACGGAGCCCGGGTACAATACCCGCCCCCGACAAACAGCTGAACTTGTTTATCCACCACTAGAGCACTGCGAATCGCCACACAAAACTCGGCTTGCGCATGGCTAAAATAGCCCATAGAGCCCGCGTACCAGCCGCGTGCAAAAGGCTCATGTTCAGCGATAAAAGCCAGCGCACTTTGGCGAGGCAAACCGGCCACTGCCGCCGTCGGTTGCAGCGCACTCAATAGCTGTACGCCATTGACCCCCGATTTCAGCTCCACATCAATCCGTTTCTTCAGGTGTTGAACTTTCCGCAGACGCACCAACTGCGCATCATGCTGGCTATGAATGTGATCGGCGTAAGGGGCAAGGCTTTCAATAATGTCATCGACGACTAACTGATTTTCGTTGAGATTTTTACTGTCATGCGTCAACCAATTGGCCAACTCCATGTCCTGCGCCGCATTGATTCCTCGACCAATCGTGCCCGCTAACGCTTCGGTTTCTAAATTCTGTCCATGACGTAGATAAAGACGCTCTGGAGTTGACCCCATAAAACTGTGGCGAGAATCCAACGCCAGTAGAAAATGGAAACTGTGATGGTTTTGCGCATGGCTAGCTTGCAGCAATTGCGTCGCACTGATCGGCGCATCCAACGAAAGTTTGGTCTTACGCGCCAGTACCACTTTTTTAAACTGCTGCTGAGTAATGCCATTCAGCACTTTCTCAACCAACGCATTCCACTGCAAAAGCGAGGGAGTGTGTTCAACATCGCTGACTTGCGCCGTCAATGGGCGTAATGCGGGAACCTCAAGTAACAGTTTTTGTAGAGCATTAAGCGTGCGTTGCGGCTCACTGTTGATGTTCACAGCCAATGACCACTGTTCATCAAAACGGGTTAATTCAATCTGCGGTAAAAAAAAGAAAGAGGACATGCAACGCGGATTTTTCTCCGTGTTGCCATCAAATGAACGCCCACCCCAAACGCGCTGCTCATCACCTAAAATGGCGTAAGCCGGTGCCGGATCAGTAAAAGTGTAGATCTGCCCCAGTGCGACCACTTCTTCACGGGTATCGCGCGACTGCCAATAGAATTTGGGGAAAATCGGTTGAGCGTCAAGCCAATCAATCAGCGCAAACGGCGGTTTTTCTGCCAACGGCTGAGTAAAACGAACATCATGATCCTTCGCGCCACGGATTTGCTCCATCAATTGAGCAACGGCCTGAGAAAAATGCAACAAAGCGACCTCGTACGGGGGGAGATTCGGTAAACTGAGGCTACTCTATTGAGAGAGCCTTATGAAATCAAGGTTATGGGGTATCTTTTACTTCGGCAAGTGATCGACACAACATGTCTTCTGTTTTTAAACCTAGGTTATCTTAGATTTTTATTCTAAAAAATGGCAAGTTAGTGTAGTTTGATCAAGAAAACAGATTATTTTCAGGAAAATCACAATGCAAAATATCGGGATGTCGTCAAAACTCGATAATGTCTGCTATGACATTCGAGGACCAGTGCTTAAACATGCTAAACGCATGGAAGAAGAAGGGCATAAAATACTGAAACTAAATATCGGTAACCCTGCGCCATTTGGTTTCGACGCCCCAGACGAGATCCTGGTTGATGTGATCCGTAACCTGCCAACATCGCAAGGTTACTGTGACTCCAAAGGCATTTATTCCGCTCGCAAAGCGGTGGTGCAGTACTACCAGAAAAAAGGTATCCGCAGTCTGGACGTCGAAGATGTATACATCGGCAACGGTGCATCAGAGCTTATCGTGATGGCGATGCAAGCCCTGCTGAACAATGGCGATGAAATGCTGGTACCTGCCCCTGATTACCCACTGTGGACAGCCGCGGTAGCACTTTCTGGCGGCAAAGCCGTGCACTACATCTGTGATGAAGAAGCCGATTGGTATCCCGATCTCGACGATATTCGCAGCAAAATCACCCCGAAAACCCGTGGCATTGTGCTGATCAACCCCAATAACCCAACCGGTGCGGTTTACAGTCGTGATTTCTTGCTGGAAATCATCGAGATTGCTCGCAAGCACAAGCTGATGATTTTCGCTGATGAAATTTACGACAAAGTGCTGTACGACGGCGCAGTGCATACCTCAATCGCCACTTTGGCGGATGATGTGTTAGTGGCAACCTTTAACGGTTTGTCCAAAGCTTATCGTGTGTGTGGTTTCCGTGGTGGCTGGATGTTCCTGACTGGCCCTAAACAACTCGCACAAGGTTATATCGCAGGTCTGGATATGCTTTCCTCCATGCGTTTGTGTGCTAACGTGCCGATGCAGCACGCCATTCAAACCGCACTTGGCGGCTATCAAAGTATTAATGAGCTGATTCTGCCGGGCGGCCGACTGCTAGAGCAGCGAGATCGCGCATGGGAGATGATTAACCAAATTCCAGGTATTTCTTGCGTGAAGCCGAAAGGCGCGATGTACTTGTTCCCGAAAATCGACACTAAGATGTACCCGATCAAAGATGACCAGAAAATGGTGCTCGATTTCCTAGTGCAAGAAAAAGTTCTGCTGGTACAAGGCAGTGGCTTTAACTGGCCAAAACCGGATCATTTCCGCATTGTGACTCTGCCACATGTGGAAGATCTGGAAATCGCCATCAGTCGCTTTGAACGCTTTATCACGACTTACAGCCAATAATAGATTGGCAGCAAGTCGCAAAATGACTTGTGGTCGTGGGTAGGCGAAGCAGGCTCTCTTTCGGTACACTGAAGAGAGCCTATTTTTTTATCTTCTTTTCAGCGCCATTGGCCGCTGAAAAGCCAATCCATCAGCAAGGAAGTGAGTGTGCTATGCAAGAGAGCCATTTTTTCGCCCACCTCGCGCGCATGAAACTGATTCAGCGCTGGCCATTAATGCGTTCCATCTCCAGTGAGAACATTTCTGAACACAGCCTGCAAGTTGCCTTTGTCGCTCACGCGCTGGCGGTGATCAAAAAAACAAAAAGTTTGGTGGAACGCTCAACCCTGAGCGTATTGCAATTCTCGCCATGTATCACGATACCAGCGAAGTGCTGACGGGTGATTTGCCAACGCCGATCAAATATTTCAATCCCGAGATCGCCAAAGAGTACAAAAAAATCGAAGCGGCGGCAGAGCTGCGTTTATTAGAGATGCTCCCAGAAGAACTGCGCGAGGATTTTCGCCCGTTTCTGGTTTCTAACGCGGCCGATCCACAAGAAAGCGCCATCGTTAAGCAAGCCGATGCGATTTGCGCGTATTTGAAATGTTTGGAAGAGCTCAGCGCAGGTAACCACGAATACGCTCAAGCGAAAAAACGCCTAGATGTGACTTTGCGCGAACGGCACAGTGAGGAGATGGACTATTTCCTACAAACCTTTGCCCCGAGTTTTGAATTAACACTGGACGAAATCAGCTAAGTCGCTATAACTTAAGACATTATAAGTTATACCTAAACGACTTGGAGTAACGCGATGCAAGTATCCCTAAACCCTGAGTGGTTAGATCGTAACAACGATGAGCACAAAATTCGCCGCAACGATCATCGCAGCCCATTTCAGCGCGATCGAGCGCGTATCCTCCATTCGGCGGCGTTTCGGCGCTTGCAAGCCAAAACCCAAGTCCACGGTACGAGTCTGAATGACTTTCATCGCACTCGCCTCACCCATTCACTGGAAGCGGCGCAAATCGGTACGGGCATCGTTGCACAAATCAAGCTCAAACAGCCGGAATTTCGTGAGCTATTGCCTTCAGACAGCTTGATTGATTCACTCTGCCTTGCGCACGATATTGGTCATCCCCCTTACGGGCATGGTGGTGAGATTGCCCTCAATTACATGATGCGCGATCACGGTGGCTTTGAAGGCAATGCGCAAACTTTTCGTATCGTCACCAGCTTAGAACCTTACACCGAGCATCACGGTATGAACCTGTCGCGCCGCACGCTACTGGGGCTTTTGAAATACCCTGCGCTGCTGAGTGCCACGCGCGCTGCAACACCGCCGCCCGCAGTCGCCCACCAACGCCAACTGAAAGCCAAAGATTGGTCGCCCGCAAAAGGCATCTACGATTGTGATCTCGCGAGCTTGGACTGGGTGCTGGAGCCGCTGTGTGAAAGTGACCGTGAATTGCTGGGACAAATGCGCGCAGAGCCAAGCTCACCAAAAGAACATCGTAAAACCCGCTTTAAATCGCTCGATTGCTCGATCATGGAACTGGCGGATGACATCGCTTACGGCGTGCATGATCTGGAAGATGCGATTGTGCTGGGTATGGTCACCCGCGCGCAGTGGCAAGAAGCAGCAGCGGCGCAGCTTGCCGAGTGCGGTGACCCGTGGTTTGAAGAGCATATTGCCGAGCTGAGCGAGATGCTGTTTTCTGGCAAACACTATGTGCGCAAAGATGCAATTGGCGGCATTGTGAATGCGCTTTTAACCAGTATCAGCGTCAAACCGGTGGAAGCGCCTTTTCATAATGAACTGTTGGCGTTCAATGCTTATATCGAGCCGCACATGGGCAATGCGCTTGAAGTGCTCAAGCACTTTGTGAGCCAATACGTGATTCAAATTCCGCAGGTTACAGCGCTTTGAATACAAAGGCCAGCAACTGATCATGGATTTGTTTGAAGCGTTAAGCGCAGACCCTGAGCGCCTACTGCCACAAGCCACTGGCGAAAAGTGGCGTAAAGCCCAAGAGCAAGAGGAAGGGATGCGCGTGATCTGTGATTACATTGCGGCAATGACCGATGCGTATGCGCAACGGCTACATCAGCAACTTTTCTCAGCGCAGAGTCATTACTGACGGTAATTTTGCTCGAAAACGCCTTCCGGCATCTGATCGATCTGATATTGAATCATGGCATCAAACACCTTGAGCAGTGGCGAGAAGTCACGCTCAGGTTGCCATTGTTGGAGCAGATGATACCCCGCCTCCACAGTAGACAGCGCGGTATCATCCGGCGCTTTGCGGATTCGGTAATGCCCAACACACTCGGTCGGCAAACGTAGACTTGGTAAATCATGCAGTTGAGTGTTGATTTGCCACATCTTGTAGGCTTTTTTCCACGTCCCATCGAGCAAAATCACCCGCTTTTTGCGCGCTGTCGCAAGGCTTATCTCGGTGCACTCTTGCGCCTGTTCATTCGGGTAAAGCACATAGTGGTCCACATCCGGCTCTGCCAGCAGTTGGTTTAACTCGTCATGCTCACGAAAATCTTCGCCCATCAATAGCCGACAATTAGCCAATGACAAGCTGAGAATGCGCGCGGTACCGAGTGGACGCTTTTGTTCCGTTGGGTGTTGAAGAATGATAAGCTCAACCGCACTTTCCAGCGCGACAATGGACGGACACAAGCACGCTTTACGCGCTTTACCACACTCGGAACAATAACGGGACATGACGTGAATCTTTACCTGCTGTTATTGGCTATAAGCCTGTTGAGTTTAAGTTTGCAGTGGCCACCACTGCATGAACTGACTCTGTGGCACTTCAGCGCCATAGAACAAGGTCAATGGTGGCGCATCCTAACAGGAAACTTCGTACACACCAACTTTGCCCACTGGGCGATGAACCTTACCGCTTTGTGGATCATCAGTTTTGTGTTTAAACCCACGGCTCGTCAGCTGCTGATCCCACTGCTACTGATCAGCCTTGCGGTGGGGGGGATGATTTTAGCCTCCGACATGCAGTTTTATGTTGGGCTCTCTGGCACCTTGCATGGTCTATTTGCTTACTACGCGTTGAATGAAGCCCTTAATGGACGACGCAGCAGTTGGCTATTAGTGCTTGGCGTTATCGGTAAAGTGGGATGGGAGCAGTGGTTTGGCGCATCAGCCAGTACCGCAGAACTGATTGGCGCGCGAGTAGCCACCGAAGCCCACTTGGCAGGTTTAGTCAGCGGTTTGTTGCTCAGCATCATGCTGTTTAGCTGGCGAAAGAGAGTGCGAAAAAAAGACTAGAACTTCAATTCGCACCTACATCGTTTAGCTATTTATCTTCAAAACCACTTGGCGCGGTAGGGAAGCGAATAAAACGCCTAGCCTCAAACGACTTGACGCTGCAGCGCCAAGTAGGAAGGAGATTATTTGGAGACGAGCGTATTAAGCTTCTCGCCAAGCAATGGCAAACGCCACCCTTGCATCAAATCAGGCAAGCGTGCTGGGTCGCGATCGCGTTTCCACACCCAACTCAGTAGTTGGTTAAGCTGTTTTTTCGACGCCAAAAATTCGGTCGCAAGGCCACTGGTGTTCGAAACGCTCTTTACTTCATCTTTCAAACGCTTGAACAACTGCTTGTAACCTGAGTATTCCATGATCGGTACGATTTCTGGCGGGTAAGCATCGGCTGGCGTTTCCAGCGCCGCCTTCACCATAGCGATAATTTTGCTGCTGTGACGGCGAATTGCATGCGGATCAACCCCCTCTTCTTCCATGCGTTTCGGGCTGCGGAGTGCCAAACGCGAAATGGTCAGTAAGTCCGTTTCTTTAATCACGAAGTTCAGCGCCAAATCTCGGTTCACTGCTTCATGGTAACGCCACGTGGCTAAGGGTTTGAGGATCGCCAGTTCTTTCGGCTTAAGCTGCCAAGCCCCTTTAATATCTAGATAAGCGAGCTCTGGATTGCTGACTTTGGTGCGCTTCGCGACTTGTAGCTCACTTTCTTGCAATGCGGCTTCCCACCAGCCGGCTTGCGTCACTCGCTCGACCAGTTTTTCGTACATCGGCAGCAGATAGAACACATCGGCTGCGGCGTATTCGAGTTGTTTCTCGCTCAGTGGACGTGCTAACCAATCGGTGCGTGATTCGCTTTTATCTAACTCAACTTGCAGTTGGTCTTGCACTAACGCCGCAAATCCGGTGGATAAACCGTAGCCCAAAAACGCGGCCATGATCTGGGTATCCACCATCGGAAAAGGTGTGCAGCCAAACGCGTTCTGGAACACTTCCAAATCTTCGCCACAAGCGTGCAGCACTTTCAATACTGATGTGTCTTGCAATAACTCGACAAACGGTGTCATCTCATCCATGACCGTCGGGTCAATCAATGACAGGTTTTCCCCGTCAAACATCTGGATCAATCCCAATTGCGGAAAGAAAGTGCGGGTGCGGACAAATTCGGTATCCAGCATCACCACATCCGCATCACGGGCGGCAAGACAAACTCGTTGTAGATCGCCAAGTTGGGTAATAATTTGATAGTTCACAGATAACTCGCTGTTGTTGCTCAAAAGAAGAGGCACCTCTTTTGAAATAAAAATGCCGGCAGTTAAGGCCGGCATTCTAACATTAAAAAACACTCGCAGCTGGATACAGCTTATGCGCTTTGCTTCGCCTTTGCTGCTAATTGTGCGTCATTTTCTTCACGCAGCACACGGCGCAGGTATTTTTTCCGGACGTTGGTTTTTGGTAGATCGTCACGGAACTCGACCAATTTCGGCACTTTGTAACCGGTCAGATGTTTACGACAGTGAGCAATCACTTCGTCTTTAGTTAGGCTCGGATCACGCTTCACCACGTAAATCTTCACCAACTCACCTGATGCTTCGTTCGCTTGACCAATCGCCGCCACTTCCAGCACTTTGCCGTGCAGCGCCACCACATCTTCGATTTCATTCGGATATACGTTAAAGCCTGAAACCAGAATCATGTCTTTCTTACGATCAACAATGTGGATCAAACCTTGGTCATCAAATTTTACGATGTCACCCGTTGATAGCCAACCGTCGGCATTCAGCACTTCTTTGGTCGCTTCAGGACGCTGCCAGTAACCTTGCATCACCTGCGGACCACGCACTTGCAGCTCACCGACTTGATCGTTAGGCAGTACATTACCCGCATCATCGACAATACGCACTTCGGTGGAAGGAACAGGTAAGCCAATCGCGCCCGTGTAGTCGGTCAAATCGTATGGGTTACCCGTCACCAATGGCGAACATTCGGTCAAGCCATAGCCTTCGAGTAAATGGACACCGGTAGTCTTTTTCCAACGCTCGGCAACGGCGCGTTGTACCGCCATACCGCCACCCACGGCTAACTTCATGTTTTTGAAGTCGAGCTCGTGGAAATCTTCGTTATTGACCAGCGCGTTAAACAGGGTGTTCACACCGGTAATCGCGGTGAATGGATACTTTTGCAGCTCTTTGACAAACCCAGGAATGTCGCGTGGGTTGGTGATCAAGAGGTTGCTGCCACCCATTTCAATAAACAGTAGACAGTTTACCGTTAAAGCAAACACGTGATACAGCGGCAACGCCGTAACCACCAACTCGCGGCCTTCTTGTAGCACAGGACCGTAAGCGCCTTTGGCTTGCAGCACGTTTGCGACCATGTTGCGGTGCGTCAGAATTGCACCTTTAGCCACACCCGTTGTACCGCCGGTGTATTGTAGGAAAGCGATGTCTTCACCGGACATAAACGGCTTCACATATTGCTGACGACGGCCTTTGTGCAGCGCTTTACGCATCGAAATCGCGCCCGGTAGATCGTACTTAGGAACCATGCCTTTGACGTATTTCACAACAAAATCGACAATCGTGCCTTTGGCGCGTGGCAGCATCTGTCCAAGACTGGTCAGCACCACATGCTTCACCTGAGTGTTGGCAACAATTTGCTCTAAGGTGTTAGCAAAGTTAGACACAATCACGATCGCTCGTGCATCAGCATCGTTCAATTGATGTTCGAGTTCACGCGGTGTATAGAGCGGGTTAACATTCACCGCAATCATACCAGCACGTAAGATACCAAATAACGCAACTGGGTATTGCAGCAAGTTTGGCATCATCAAAGCGACTCGATCGCCCTTTTTCAGCTTCAGATCGTTTTGTAAGTAAGCGGCAAAAGCGCGGCTGCGCTCTTCCAGTTTACGGAAAGTCATCACCGAGCCCATGTTCATGAAGGCTGGCTGATCCGCATACTTGTGTACCGATTGTTCAAACATTTCGACCAGAGATGGGTACTGATCAGGGTTAATGGTTTCCGGTACATCTTTCGGATAACGTGAAAGCCAAGGTTTATCCACGGTAATACTCCTCGTTATTGGCTGGCGCTATTCTTGTTGTTGTCATGCAGTTGTCATGCAATTGCTGACCGCTATTACAGCACAGCCAAAGTGGTTGAGCACGTAACTCTCAAACACTTGTTTAAATTTTGTTAACTAAGCCAAAGATCAATTCAGCGACCGATTGTGGCTGTTCTAAATGGCAGTGGTGACCACCCGATACAGTGGTGATGGGAATTGACGAGAAACGTTCGTCTTGCACTCGCGATAGGAGTGAATCAAAACCCTGTGCACCTAAAATGACCTGCTGCGGACAGCCTATTTGCAGGCAAAACTGCATCGCTTGTTCTTGTGTCATACGATACAACGAATCCGCTTTGAGCTTGGGATCGTGCCGCCAGAACCACTGTTCATCATGCTGGTAAGTGCCACGTTCCACCAATGGGCGCAACAACTCTCCTGACAACTGATTGACCAAAGCACGATGGCGCAGCGCATGATCGAAGCTCGAATAACCGCGAGGTTTGACGTTACGTAACGCATGGCGCGAGTGTACCCCTTGCCGTAAGCGTGTGACACTCTCTGTGGCAGGCTCAGACAGTGGGCCAAAGCCTTCAATCTGCACGAATCCGTTCACCTGCTCAGGAAAGGCGGCACTATAACAACTTGCGATTAAAGCACCAAGCGAATGGCCTACCAACACGTGTTTGTTTGGCGATAAGTTGAGCAAAAGCTGATCAATATCGTCGATATAGTCATGAAATGGGTAGTAACCCGCTCTGTGGCTAGATAAACCATGCCCTAGAAGATCAATGGCACATAAATGGAGCTCAGGAGCCAAAGCATGCAATGCTTGCATCAATGAAAAAAAGCTCGCGGCATTATCTAGCCAGCCATGAATAAAAATGACCGATACCTCGGCCATTTTTGCATCGCCCACTTCCACTGCAGCGAGTTGCCCCAGCTCAAGCGAGTATGTGGTTTCAATCAGCTTCATTTGACTTCTTGAATAATCTTCCCGTCACGATCTGGCAGCGTTCGCGGCCAGCAATGGAAACCACGACAAGGGAACATATATGGGCCGATGTCATCAATTTGTACTCGCTCTTCAACGCGCCACAAATGATAACCTTGAGCATTCACTACCGGATAACGGTGTTGATACTCACCCACGTTACCTTGCTCTGGCTCGGCAGTCGTACCGTACACGGTAAGTAAACGCCCTTCACCAAAAGTGATGGGGTCTAAAAAGCCCGGCACGTAAGCGACAAAACGACCTTGCGGTTCTTGATGAATATTGGGACGCCCTGCGCTATCAATCGGCAGGTTGACCAATTCAACGCGGGTACGATCTTTTTGGTTGCTGATATTGGCAACGACACCACCCATTCGAACGGGTGATTGTGCAGCAGGATCCAATTCCAGCCAAGCCGAGTATTGAGTCACCACGCTTTTATCATCGGGATTCCCCAACTCTGGCGGTAAATTCGCACAAGCAGAAAGCAGCAGAGCGATGGTGGGTACGAGCAGTTTCAGAAAATGCATCTTCATCAAATTGATCCCATAGTTAGATGTAGATATCGACCCCAAGCAGCTGCGCAAGTTCCTCTTTACGCGCTTGGTTCATCACATCCAGATACTCTTCCATCGCTTTACGAGCACGCCCTTCGGGTAAATCGTACTGCACTTGTGCTCGGTGAATATCCGACTCACTGACTTGACGAATCGATTCCGCCACCGCCGTTGCAACTTTGCTGGTCGATGAAACGCTCTTGCCACTCTCGCTCTGGCTAACTTCGCCCTTTTTCCCCGTTTTAGAGGTTTTATTGGTGCCGGGCAGCCGCGCCGGAGGTAATCCATTAATTGAAACCATACTGTTCCTATCGATTAGCGAGTGAGTGAGCGCTCATCTTCTGCCTTACTCTCGGCCAGGCAGCTTTTTCCAAGCCACAGTATCACGCAGATACACTGGGCTTGCTTGCTCAACACTCATGGTATTGCCTTGCGCCAATTCAAACTGAGCCAAATAAGCAATATCTTGCGAATCTGGGTAAAGCACTTCACTGGTTTGCACTTGCAGTGGTAGATCCGCCAGTGCTGGGTAAGCCTCCCATCCTGTACCGGCTTTGCCCCAAACCTGCTCGTCTTGCGTCAAGGTCTGCACCAACAGCGCAGGCGCAATCACACACTCCGCTTCGGCGGCTTGCCAACTGCCATCTTCTTGACGCACATAGCGACCCCAATACACTTCTTCCATGCGCGCATCAATAGCACTGGCAACATGGGTCATGCCTTGTAGGCGATACGCTGCTTGCGCCATCGCCGCTAAGGTGGAAATGCCAATCATCGGCAGATTCGCACCAAAGGCTAAACCTTGTGCAATTCCAATGCCAATCCGTACCCCAGTGAAACTACCGGGGCCACGGCCAAAAGCCAAAGCATCCAATTCTTGTAGCGTTACGCCTGCTTCTTTTAATACTTCATCCACCATTGGCAATACTTTTTTGGTGTGATCGCGCGGGGCGATTTCACTACGTGAATAAACGGTATTGCCGACGAGTAGCGCGACGGAACAGCGCTCGGTGGCGGTATCTAAGGCGAGAATTTTTACGCTCATGAGTCTCTCTGATTGATTTCAGTTACAGCTAATTGTTGTAGAAAAGTGGTGACTACGTCCAGATCCCGCGTGCGCGGAATCGGCGGTAAACTGGCGAGGAACACCCCGCCATAATCGCGCGTGACCAATCGATTGTCACAGATGATCAACGCGCCTTTGTCGTTTTTATCGCGGATCAGACGACCCACACCTTGCTTTAAGGTGATCACAGCTTCCGGCAGTTGCACTTGAGCAAACGGATCGCCACCACGCAGGCGGCAGTCTTCAATCCGCGCTTTAAGCAACGGGTCATCGGGTGCGGTAAACGGAAGTTTGTCGATGATAACACAGCTTAAGGTATCGCCTCTAACATCAATCCCTTCCCAGAACGCGCCTGTGGCGACCAAGAGCGCATTGCCCAGTTCCATAAATTCGGCCAGCGTTTTCTGTTTGCTGGTTTCCCCTTGCATCAAAACCGGTAAGGTCAAACGTTCGCGAAAACGCTCACCTAAATCACGCATCATGCTGTGGGAAGTGCATAAAAAGAAGCAGCGCCCTTGGTTGTGTTCAATCACTGGTGCGAGCATACGTACCAGTTTATCGGCAAGTCCGGGACTATTCGGTTCAGGCAGATAACGGGGCACGCACAATACGGCCTGTTGTTGGTAATCAAACGGGCTGACCAGTGAGAATTGCGCACTCGGGATTAACCCAAGCCGCTCAGTAAAATGGCTGAAATCATCGTTGACCGCCAAGGTGGCGGAAGTGAAGATCCACGCGCCCTCTTTTTGTTCAATCTGCTCACGAAATTTATCCGCCACAGACAGCGGCGTGATGTGCAAACTGAAATGACGTGGCGTGGTGTCATACCAATAGGAATAACCAGTAATGGAGACATCACACACACGGCGAATGCGGCCTAAAATCAGTGTGGCACGTTCAAACGCGGTATCCAGAAGCTGACTGCGACCCAAAGCTAACTTGAGTACATCCAAAGCAAATTGCAGCGCTTCATTGAGCCGTTCGACTTCTCTTGCCACGGTCGGCACTTTCAGCACTTCACGCCAGTTGCCGCGATAGCCCGGCTCGCCAAGCACAATGCGCAAATCCATCGCAGCCTGCACTAGCTTATCCGACACCTTTTGTAGCTGGCGCATATCTTTCGCTTCGGTGCGATAACCGAGTTCAATATCTTTCGCCAACTCTTGCACTTGGCGGCTCGATACCGACTGACCAAAATATTGGCTCGCGATGTCCGGCAGTTGGTGCGCTTCATCGAAAATGAACACTTCTGCTTCCGGAATTAACTCACCAAAGCCGGTTTCTTTGATCGCCAAATCGGCCAAAAACAAGTGATGATTGACCACGACCACATCGGCATCCATCGCGCGGCGGCGCGCTTTGGAAACAAAGCAGTCTTGATAGCTTGCGCACTCTTTGCCCAAGCAGTTGTCATTGGTCGAAGTGATGGTGGGAATAATCAGGCTATCTTCCGCCAGATCGTCACATTCCCCTAAATCACCACTTTGCGTGCTGGCTGCCCAACTGCGCACTTTCACCAACTGAGTGAGCAGCGAGGGATCTGATTCAGGAGTGTGGCTTTCCACCATTTGCCGACTTAAGCGATCAAGGCAGAGATAGTTCGCACGACCTTTAAGCAGTGCCACTTGGCCGAAAAAGCCTAACGCACTGACCATCAAAGGCAAATCGCGATGGAAAAGCTGCTCTTGCAGGTTTTTAGAACCGGTACTGATAATGACCTTTTTGCCACTGAGCAAGGCGGGAACCAAATACGCGAAGGTTTTTCCGGTCCCCGTACCCGCTTCAACCACCAACTGAGATTGATTGGCAATGGCACTGGCAACAGCTTTCGCCATATCCACTTGTGCTTTTCTGGGTTGAAAGCCCGGAATGGCTTGGCCTAATGCGCCTTGCTGGGAAAAGGTTTTTTCAATCATGCCAATTCTATGTACAACGGAAATGGCGCGATTATGGCAGGTTTTAAGCAGCGGTGCGAATGACAATCTCACTCACACCGCAGAGGAAACGTTACTTGCGATTCAGATAACGGGCAAGCCAAGGAGGTGCATCATACCCCGTTGCAGGTGCGATGGTCATCGCTTTGGCCGCTTCAGATGGAGAAGCTCGGTTTTCCCACATTTCTTCCAAAATATGCTCATCCATGGGTTGATCTCCGAGCAGTGCCTCTACCCGCTCGACATACAATTTACGTGCGAGAAGTTCTTTATCCATATACGACCACCTTACTACTCTCATTAATAAGAAACCACACATTCAATGCTAAATAAACCTAAGTATTACTTGGCTAAAGACGATTGAATCTGTCTTGATAATAGATTAATTATAGGTGCGTATTTGCGGGCTGCATCACCGTTCAGCAGCCGCCGATTTGTTTTTTAGAATGAAAAAATTCGCTAGCCCCCAACCGCTCGTCATCACCATAAACATCACTGTGGTTTCAAGCAGATAGGGCATATTTCTTTTTTGTCATGGAAGTAGTTATCAATAGAAAAAAAAACCCTAAGCTGACGCATTGCCCTGATGCGCCGGGACTGATCTCCAAGATCACCAATATTTGTTATAAGCATCAACTCAATATCATTCACAATAATGAATTCGTGGATAATGCCAGCGGTCACTTCTTTATGCGTACTGAGTTGGAAGGTTATTTCAACGATGCCACGCTATTGGCGGATCTTGACCATGCGCTACCACAAGGTACACGCCGCAAACTGATCAACTCAACTCGCAAACGCATTGTGGTGCTCGTAACCAAAGAAGCACACTGTTTGGGCGACATTCTGATGAAGAATTACGATGGCAGCTTGGATGTGGATATTGCGGCTGTAGTGGGCAACTACGACACGTTGCAACGTTTGACCGAGCGTTTTGATATTCCTTACCACTGTGTTTCCCATGAAGGTTTATCTCGTGAAGAGCATGAACAAGCGCTATTAGAGGTGGTTGATCAATATCAGCCGGATTATCTGGTACTCGCTAAATACATGCGGGTATTAACCTCAGGTTTTGTTGAGCGTTTTCATCATAAAATCATCAACATCCACCACAGTTTTTTACCCGCTTTTATTGGCGCAAAACCTTACCAACAGGCTTATGACCGTGGCGTGAAAATCATTGGGGCGACAGCACACTTCGTGACGAATGATCTCGACGAAGGGCCGATCATCAAGCAAGACGTGATTCCGGTTGATCACACCTTCAGCGCGCAAGACATGGCGCAAGCAGGACGTGATGTGGAAAAAAATGTGCTCAGTAAGGCGCTCAATAAAGTGCTGAATGACCATGTGTTTGTTTATGGCAATAAGACCGTCATTTTGTAACGAGCCTTCAGCAACAGAAAATAACAAAGGGCACTTCAGTGCCCTTTGTGGTTAATGGCTTAAACTTAATAGCTTACAAACGTATAGCCAATTCTACGCCTTGACGAATCGCGCGCGCGGCATCCAACTCTCCGGCCACATCGGCCCCACCAATCACATGCAGCTTATCACCTAGCTCAGCCCACTGCGCCTCAAAAGGACGCACGGATTCTTGACCTGCGCAAATCACCACACTGTCTGTTTCAATCAGCGATGCCTTGCCATCACGCTCAATGTGTAGGCCTTGTTCATCAATTTTCTGATACTGCACACCGCCAACCAAGTGCACACCGCGTTTTTCTAACGTGCGCTTATGGATCCAGCCCGTGGTTTTTCCCGGCCCTTTACCCACCGCACCTTTGCGCCGTTGCAGCAACCAGACTTCACGTTCACTGGTTGTCTCAGGATAAGGGTATAAACCGCCAGGATGTTCGATGGTTTTATCAATACCCCACTCATACAACCAATCATCCAATGTTTGATCTTTCGGTTCGGTCAGCATGCTCGCCACATCCACACCAATACCGCCTGCGCCGACAATCGCAACCTTTTGGCCTACGGGTGTCTTTTCGCGAATTAAGGTTTGGTAATCAACCACTTTTGCAGATTCACTGATCCCTGTTAGGGCGATTTTGCGAGGTGTCACGCCAGTGGCAATCACCACTTCATCGTAACCACGCAAATCACTGAACTGCACTTCGCAACCGAGATGCAACTTCACGCCAGTTTGATCAATCCGGTTAGCAAAATAGCGAATGGTTTCCCGGAACTCTTCTTTGCCGGGGATCTGCATCGCAAGACGGAATTGGCCACCGATTCTATCATTTCGCTCAAATAGATCAACGTGATGGCCACGCTCTGCAGCAGTCGTCGCAAACGCTAAACCGGCAGGGCCAGCACCGACAACCGCAATTTTTTTGCTCTGCGCGGGCTTGACCACAATCTCGCTTTCATAACAGGCGCGCGGGTTCACTAAGCAGCTCGCACGTTTGCCACGAAACACGTTATCCAAACAGGCTTGGTTACAACCGATACAGGTGTTGATTAGCGAGCTCTGCCCTTCTTGTGCTTTACGTACAAAATCCGCATCGGCTAAAAACGGGCGTGCCATCGACACCATATCCGCCTGACCACTCGCCAAAATTTTCTCGGCTTGTTCCGGCGTGTTAATGCGATTACAGGTCACCACCGGCACACTTAAGTAAGGTTTGATCTTTTCGGTTACCCAACTGAATGCCGCGCGCGGCACTTGAGTAGCAATTGTGGGGATCCGCGCTTCATGCCAGCCGATCCCTGTATTAATGATGGTAACACCTGCTTCTTCCAACGCTTTGGCAAGTACCACCACCTCTTCAAAAGTGCTGCCTTGCTCAACCAAATCGAGCATCGATAGACGGAAGATAATGATGAACTCTTTACCGACTGCGGCGCGAATCGCTTTGACAATTTCAACTGGGAAACGGATCCGATTTTGATAACTGCCGCCCCCTATTCGTCATAACGCATGTTCGTCCGTTTACAGATAAACTGATTAAGCAAGTAGCCTTCTGAGCCCATCACTTCTACACCGTCATAACCAGCCAACTGGGCCAACTCTGCGCTGCTGGCGAAATCTTGAATCGTATTGCGGATCTGGCGTGTGCTCATTTCACTTGGAGCAAACTTGGCAATCGGAGCTCGAATCGCTGAGGCACTTTGTGCGAAAGGATGCATGGCATAGCGACCTGCATGCAGCAGTTGCAACGCAATTTTCCCACCATGACGATGCACGGCTTCGGTCACTACTTTATGGGCTTTGGCATGTTTAGTTTTACTAAATTCGGCACTGAATGGGTGCAGACGGCCACGCAAATTGGGGGAAAAACCGCCCGTAACAATTAAACCAACGCCCCCTTTGGCACGTTCTTCATAAAAGGCCGCCAGCTTGTGCAGCCCTTCTTTATTTTCCTCTAAGCCAGTATGCATAGAGCCCATCAACACACGATTTTTGAGCTGAGTAAAACCAAGATCGAGAGGCTGAAACAGATTTGGGTACATAGCAACTTCACTTTGCTTATTATTGATATGGTCTGACCAGAATATTCTTGGTGATTACAAAAATCAAACAAGCGTTTACATTTGTGTAACAGCGATCAAGGTTACACTGATTTGCAAGGTTGTTGTTTGCCTAGATCAGATAACGTAGGATGTGATTCGCTGTGCGCTAATTTGCACGAGAAATCTGAAGCTTTGGAGTGGAGTGCCACTCTGTTGGTCTGGAGATACCATGAAATCACTGTTTCGTTTTGTTGGCCTATTTTTGAAAGGGATTTGGAAAGCCATCACTTTCATACGGTTAGCACTAACTAATCTTATTTTCTTGCTCAGTATCGGCATCATTTATTTTATTTATATTCATGCCGATGCCCCACTGCCGACAATCAATAAGTCTTCGGCTCTGGTACTGAATCTATCAGGCCCGATTGTTGAGCAGAGCACACACATTAACCCAATGGACTCTTTCGCAGGCTCTGTGTTTGGTGAAGAACTGCCACGTGAAAATGTGCTATTTGATATTGTCGAAACCTTACGCCACGCGAAGAATGACAACAATGTTACAGGGCTAGTTTTGGCTTTAGGAGATATGCCTGAAACCAATTTGACCAAGCTGCGTTACATCGCTAAAGCCATCAACGAGTTCAAGGCATCGGGTAAACCTGTATTCGCAGTTGGGGATTTTTACAATCAAAGCCAATATTACTTGGCAAGTTATGCTGACAAAATCTACCTCGCTCCGGATGGGGCTGTGCTATTGAAAGGCTATAGCGCCTATTCCATGTATTACAAAACCCTGCTTGAGAAACTCGATGTCACCACTCACGTTTTCCGAGTGGGAACGTACAAATCGGCCATCGAACCGTTTGTACGTGATGATATGTCTGACGCTGCGCGTGAGTCCGCATCTCGTTGGCTAACTCAGTTGTGGAGTGCCTACGTCGATGATGTGGCGGCCAATCGCCAAATTGAGATCAAAACGCTTACGCCAAGCATGGAAGAGTTTGTCGCACAATTGAAAGAAGTGAATGGTGACTTAGCCGCACTTTCCAAAAAAGTTGGCCTTGTCGATGAACTGGCGACTCGTCAACAAGTTCGTCAAACCCTCGCGGAAATTTTTGGTAGCGATGGCAAAGACAGCTATAACGCGGTCAGCTACTACGAATATAAAGCCAGTATCTCCCCGACTACGCTTCCCAATGCTAGCGATATTGCCGTTGTGGTTGCCAGCGGTGCGATTATGGATGGCTCACAACCACGTGGTACTGTGGGTGGCGATACTGTGGCCGGATTACTGCGCGAAGCACGTAACGACAGCAATGTGAAAGCGGTCGTACTGCGTGTGGATAGCCCAGGAGGTAGCGCATTTGCCTCAGAAGTGATCCGCAACGAAATTGAAGCACTGAAAGCGGCGGGGAAACCTGTGGTGGTTTCAATGTCGAGCCTTGCCGCTTCTGGCGGTTATTGGATATCCATGAGCGCTGACAAAATTGTCGCCCAACCAACCACACTCACAGGCTCAATTGGTATTTTCAGTGTCATCACCACCTTCGAGAAAGGTCTCAATAACCTTGGTATTTACACCGATGGTGTCGGTACTACACCTTTCTCAGGACAAGGTGTGACCACGGGACTCACTCAGGGGGCGAAAGATGCCATTCAGCTCGGTATCGAGCATGGGTATCAACGCTTTATTTCTTTGGTTGCAGAGAAACGGGGCATGACGCTAAAAGCCGTAGACGATATTGCCCAAGGCCGAGTCTGGACTGCGCAAGATGCACAAACCCTAGGCTTAGTCGATCAACTCGGTGATTTCGATGATGCCGTACACTTGGCAGCGACCCTTGCACAATTAGATCAATACAATCTGTATTGGGTTGAAGAACCGCTCACACCTGCGCAGCAGTTCTTGCAAGATCTGCTAGGCCAAGTACACGTTAGCTTAGGTTTGGATTTTTCCACCCTGTTGCCAAAATCACTGCAACCGTTGGCAGTGGAGTGGCAACAACAAACCTCACTACTCAATCAGTTGAATGATCCAAAAGGGCAGTACGCATTCTGTTTGCCCTGCCAAGTAGAATAGTCTACGAGGTCACAACCCTTGATATACCGAGGCGCTTTGCAGGAAGCGCCTCTTTTTATTGCAAGAGTTTTCGCTATAATCCCCGCTCTGTTCCCTACACTGAGTGATTTCTCGCTATGGCAAGAAAACATATTTATATCGCCTATACTGGCGGCACCATTGGCATGAAAAAATCCGATCACGGCTACGTCCCTGTCGCAGGTTTTATGGAAAAACAACTCGCCAGCATGCCCGAGTTTCACCGCCCAGAAATGCCTCTGTTTACCATTCACGAATACGATCCTTTAATGGATTCTTCGGATATGACCCCTGCCGATTGGCAACTCATCGCCGATGATATCGCCGCGAACTACGACAAATACGACGGTTTTGTAATCCTCCACGGTACGGATACCATGGCTTACACCGCTTCAGCACTGTCATTTATGTTCGAAAATCTGGGTAAACCGGTCATTGTGACGGGTTCACAAATCCCACTGGCTGATCTGCGCTCAGATGGTCAAGCCAACTTGCTCAATGCGCTACACATCGCAGCCAACTACCCAATCAATGAAGTAACGCTGTTCTTCAATAACCGTTTGATGCGTGGAAACCGCAGCCGTAAATCACACGCCGATGGTTTCAGTGCTTTTAGTTCACCCAACCTGCCACCACTTTTGGAAGCGGGGATTAATATTGAACTGAGCACTAACGTCAAAGTAGATGAAAAGCCGGATGGTGAGTTCAAAGTCAACCCCATCACTCCTCAACCGATTGGCGTGATCACCATGTACCCAGGGATTTCCCATGAGGTGATTCGCAACACGTTACTGCAACCCGTTAATGCGATGATTCTGCTCACCTTTGGTGTGGGCAATGCACCACAAAATCCCGAATTATTGGCTCAGCTCAAAGCAGCGTCAGAGCGTGGAGTCATCGTCGTGAATCTCACACAATGTCTTGCGGGCAAGGTGAATAGTCGGGGGGATACGGCGACAGGTTGTGCGCTAGCAGACTCGGGGGTGATCAGTGGCTATGACATGACACCGGAAGCCGCTCTCGCCAAACTGCATTATCTGCTCAGCCAGAATCTTTCTTATGAAGAAGTGAAAGCAAAGATGCAGCAAGTACTACGTGGTGAAATGACCCTGTAATTTCCAGTGACAAGAGCTGAAGTCGGTGTAGTCCATTCAGCTCATTTCGCAACCAGCCTCGCACTTGTGTCGGGGCTTTTTTATGCTTACCGCCTCTTACCTCTCTTGGTTTGGGTTAATACGCAAGATGTCTTCTTCCCCGGCTGTAAACCGCTTTTTAAGTTCCGCTTTCGACTTGAAAACCACTTCGCCACCCACGCCAACCGACATATGATCCGCTTCGGTATTATGCTTAGATTGATACAACATCACAGCTTGCATACAGGAGTCTCGCTGCTGTTGTGAAAGTGGTGTACCCTCAGGCCACTTTCCCGTTTCCACGGCGTACAGCAAACGCTGATAAGCCTCAGGCGTAATTGCATTAATCAATTGTTGTGTGTCCATGATCTCGTCCTGCTTAAAAGTGATGTGGCGTCAACATAACGGGCTAGCGCATTGCGTCAAGAACAGCTAAATAAATAAGTGTATTTGATCACAAGCCGATACCATGAATTTGACTAAACCATTACTCATTCTCACCAGCCTCACTCTGTTAAATGGTTGCTTCGAGAATCGCAAAAACACTGAAAAACTCTGTGTAGACAACCCTAATCTACGCTGTGAACAATTGAACTTAGATGATGGGCAATGCAGGATCCCGCGTACCGACCTAATTTGGCATCGTTACGAACTACTAAAGTCACCCAGTGATGATAAAGTAATCAAAGAATATCAGTTGGTTAGCGCGTATCGAAAATGCCTCGAACTCGCATCGCAAATTCAAGCTATTGATCAAACCAAGCTGAAAGAAAAACGTTTTAATGCATTAGTGAATATGGGCAAAGAGCAAGAGCGTATCGTTGCCGAGCTCAAACAATCTCACTCTCCACAGGTTCTGTATTTCTTATGGAGCCAGATTGGCGATCACAGTGCGCGCCGCGCCTTTTTGCAGCTAGAAGGAAAACCTGAACTCGACACCGCCGAGATGCAATACGCGTTAGCCACTTTTTATGCCGACCGTGATAAAGCTAAAACCATCCAGCTATTGCATAAATCGCTAGAGTTGGGAAATGGCAAACCCCTTAATACCGAAATACTGAAAGCCTTAGCGAGTAATTATCACGCACTCAACGATAAAGAAGAGGCTTACCTGTGGGCAATGGTAGGAAAAGCGTTTGGGGTTCCTGTTGCCTCTGAAGCCGAAATGAAACGACTATACCGTTTTAGCCCAGAACAATTTACTGAACTGGATAAAGCGGCAGAAACCATCATCAAAGCCATTCGTGACGGCAACTATACCCAATCACTCATTCCTCAACTGAAATAATGATGAAAGGTCTTAACGATAAGCGGTGATATTCTCACCGCTTTTTCACTTTTTGTTGAAAATTAACGACACTGAGTTAACACAAAATCGTAACCCCGTCGTTTTAGGGCCATCTTCAAAAACATGCCCAAGGTGACTATCACAGCCAGCACAACGGAGCTCTGTACGTACCATTCCGTGGCTCAAGTCCTCCAAATAGCACACCGCTTGCTCATCAATCGGGGCATCAAAACTTGGCCAGCCGCAACCGGAATCGTATTTATTTTCTGAGCTGAAAAGCGCAGCTTGGCAACACGTACAGTGGTAAAAACCTGTCTCTTTATTGTGTAATAGCGTACCTGAATAAGGCGCTTCTGTACCTTGCTCACGGCACACATAATATTGCTCTTCCGTCAAACGTTCACGCCAGTAATCATCAGGCTTTAGCGGTTCTTTTGATGCAAATTTCACAGTTGCGATTTCCTTTTGAATTAACGTTTAGCCAACCATTTTTAGCGAAAAACTTGCTTATTGTTGAGTTTGTGGCACATACTTTTTCACTCTATTTTGAACCAGAATTCCTGATGTAAATTGGGCTTAGGCTCAGTTACATTCTATGTCAATTGGTCAGTATAAAAAGACAGGTTCAAGTTTAAAAGTTAATCAGTTGCAAACGATTGTGAAAAAAAGCGACGCTTTTTTTTGACTTTAAACAAGTTAAGTCCGATTATCTGTTGCAGCTTTTAACTGGATTCTGTAATTTTACTACCAGTTATCTTTAATCAGAAATTAAGTTGTGGAGCAACTATAATGACTATCAAAGTAGGTATTAACGGTTTTGGCCGTATCGGTCGTTTCGTTTTCCGTGCAGCACAAGAGCGTGCTGACATCGAAGTTGTAGGTATCAACGACCTGATCGACGTAGATTACATGGCTTACATGCTGAAGTACGACTCAACTCACGGTCGTTTCAACGGTACTGTTGAAGTTAAAGACGGTAACCTGATCGTTAACGGCAAAACTGTACGTGTAACTGCAGAACGCAACCCAGCTGACCTGAAATGGGGCGAAATCGGTGTTGACGTTGTTGCTGAAGCAACTGGTCTGTTCCTGACTGACGAAACTGCTCGTAAACACATCGAAGCAGGCGCGAAGAAAGTTGTTCTGACTGGTCCTTCAAAAGACAAGACTCCAATGTTCGTAATGGGCGTAAACCACAAAACTTACGCTGGTCAAGACATCGTTTCTAACGCTTCTTGTACTACTAACTGTCTGGCTCCTATCGCTAAAGTACTGAACGACAACTTCGGTATCGAGTCTGGCCTGATGACAACTGTTCACGCAACAACTGCTACTCAAAAAACAGTTGACGGTCCTTCAGCGAAAGACTGGCGCGGTGGTCGTGGTGCTTCTCAAAACATCATCCCATCTTCAACTGGCGCAGCGAAAGCAGTAGGCGTTGTTCTTCCAGAACTGAACGGCAAGCTGACTGGTATGGCTTTCCGCGTACCAACTGCTAACGTTTCTGTAGTTGACCTGACTGTTAACCTGCAAAAAGCAGCGTCTTACGACGACATCAAAGCAGCAATGAAAGCAGCTTCTGAAGGCGAACTAGCTGGTATTCTAGGCTACACTGAAGATGCAGTAGTTTCTACTGACTTCAACGGTGACACTCGCACTTCTATCTTCGATGCTGACGCTGGTATCGCACTGACTGACAAATTCGTTAAAGTGGTATCTTGGTACGACAACGAAATCGGTTACTCAAACAAAGTTCTAGACCTGATCGCTCACATCTCTAAGTAATGTAGTGATTAGCGAAGAATTTCGTTAAACAAAAAGGCGACTCTAGGGTCGCCTTTTTGGTATCTGGGTTTTGGTATTGCTGACGATTTTTACTAGGCATACCAAACTCAGGTCAAGCTGAAACGCAGAATCAAGGAAATTAAGATGGATTTATACTCTCTGAATACCGTCACTGCACTGTCTGATTGCGTAACGATTGTTCAGCAAGATCAAGTTAAAATCGTGCGTGTGATTCATGATAAAGCCTGTGCCGCAATCTCACTACACGGTGGTCATGTCCTTTCCTTTCAGCCGAAGGGCGAAGCCGACTTGTTGTGGATGAGCTCGCAAGCGATTTACGATGGTAAAGCGGCGCTGCGTGGGGGCATTCCTGTGTGTTGGCCATGGTTTGGTCGCATTGCCGCTCCAGCCCATGGTTTTGCACGCAGCCAAGAGTGGGAATTGATTGAACACCGTGAAAATGAACAAGGTGTTATCGTTACTTTAGGCTTGAAGTCCACACCAGAAAGCATCGCCATTTGGCCTTATCTGTTTGATGTTCGTTTGTACGTTGAAATCAGTGAAAATTTGAAAGTGACACTCGATATCACGAATACGGATAATAAAGCATGGACTTTCTCCGGTGCTTTACACTCTTACTTGCACGTAGGGGATATTCGTAAAACTCACACTACCGGTATTGGTGCAGAATATATTGACAGCCTACAAGAGGGCCGAGTTTGTTCTAGTACCGGGCCATTGACACTCTCTGACACTATCGACCGTGTTTATACTCAACCTGAAGCTGCGATCAAAGTGCAAGACCCCGCACTCAACCGCACACTCATCGTAGAGAATCAAGGCCACAACTCTGCCGTTCTGTGGAACCCTTGGCAACAAGGTGCACAAGCGATGGCGGATATGAATGATGATGGGTATCTGCAATTTTTGTGTGTTGAATCAACCTTGCATGCATCATCACTGGCTACAGGTAAAACCTTACAGCCAGGGGAAAACCATAAGTTAGTAACGCTCATCTCTAGCCACGCGCATTAAACCCAAAGCAGCACGTACTTCTGTAAGGTTATGATGATAATCACCGTAACCTTAAAAGGCTCGTGCTGCGTATTTTCTGACAGTCGCCCTCCTTTTCAGCTCAGCCCCTATTGACTTAACATTTCGTTCACACTTTCTTCATGGCGTTCAAGGTTTTGCTAGGTATAATTGTGCCTTGCTATGCAAAATACACTCTGATGCTCAACACAATTTGGTAAGGATGCCTGATGAAAATTGTTTACCCCTGGCTTACCGTCCTATTCGTCGTACCATTAACATACGCAGCTCAAGGGCCTGATAAAACTCAACCGGGTTGGGACTTCACCCTCAGCCTTAACAGCTTTTATATACACACCCAATCCCAGTTAAATACCAATGATGACAATGCCGTAACGGCCAATTTACAGCAATCAGGGCAAACCACTTCTGAGTTTCTGTTTGCTCCACTGGGAAATGTGCAATACACCTTTGCCTCTGGAAACACTCAAATTTTTGCAGGACAAAGTTCTGACCAAGTCATCGAAGGTCAATTACAAGCAGAGATCGGCATCACACATCGATTCGATAGGCTTGGGGAATTCACGTTGGCTTATTTTCCTTCACTGCCTGGGGTGAATGAAACGTGGCGCGATCCCTATCTCACCCAAACGACAAGATCGGCAACTGACATTAGCGCCCAAGGCGGACGTTTGGCTTATACTGCCCCATTCGCTTTACCTCTGACACTGCGTTACGCCTATTTAGATTACCAAGTGGATGAAGAGCGAAGTGGTACAACATCCGGATTAACGAGCGCACAGATCGCATTATTGGATCGAAATAGTGAGTACCAACAAGTCTCCGCGGAAGTCTCTTTACCACTGAGCCGCTCTTGGTCTTTCGTTCCGAAAATCAGCTATACCCAGCGTAATGCACAAGGGGATGCTTTTGATTTTTCGGCGCTGGATTACCAACTGGGTATTAATACCTTTTTTGGACCACAAGCCCTGTTTTTGACTCTCAATTATGGTCAAGAGGAATACGATACTGCACACCCCATTTTTGCTCAGACCCGCGATGCTGATCATTGGAGCGCTTTTGCTCTTTATGTTTACCGAGCACCTTTTGGTTGGAAAAACGTCTCGATCAACGCGATGGCTGGCATCAGTGAAACCGATGATGTGGTGACCTTTTTTGACCAACAATCGACTTTTCTTTCAACCGGTGTCGCCTTTGATTTTTAGTGGTTGAACTTCAACATGGAGGCCGCTTGCCTGTTAAGCGGCCTCACCATAACAACATAGATAGACTCAATGCTACGCTTAGCTTTTTATTTCATGCTGGTGCCGTTAAAATTACGCTTCTATTTCGTTGTTCGAGTCCACTATGACCTTTTTGTGCCCCCTTTGTGAGCATCCACTAACGCTTAACCAGAACACTTATTCCTGCCTCAATCGCCACCAGTTTGATGTTGCGAAAGAAGGCTATGTTAATTTGATGCCAGTTCAGCACAAACGCTCCAAAGATCCCGGTGACAATAAAGAGATGACTCAAGCACGTCGTCGCTTTTTACACACTGGCCATTACGCTCCAATGCGTGAAAAAGTGGCAGAATTGTGCCAAAAATACCTCACTGGCCACCAACAAACACTGCTTGATATCGGTTGTGGTGAAGGTTATTACACCGACTTTTTTGCCCATACTTTGCGCCAGCAAGACAGTGAAGCTCAAACCTTTGGGTTAGATATTTCCAAAATCGCCATACGCTATGCCGCTAAACGCTACTCGGAATGCCAATTTGCTGTAGCATCTAGCCATCGATTACCGTTTTCAGAACAAAGCCTCGATGGGGTGATTCGCATTTACGCACCTTGCAAAGACACGGAATTGCAGCGCTGTGTAAAAATGGGCGGAGTGGTGATTACCGTAACGCCAGCCGCTCGCCATCTCTATCAATTTAAACAAGGCATCTACGAGCAGGTGCGTTTACATGAAGAACAACCAGAAAACCTATCCGGCTTTGAATTGGTTGAAGAGTACAAACTCCACTACCCTATGGTACTCAACGGAGCGGAAGCGGCCGACTTACTGCAAATGACCCCATTCGCATGGCGTGCCAGTGAAGAATTTAAAGAGCAAGTCAGTCAAAGTAACACTTTCGAATGTGAAGCCGATTTTATGCTGCGTGTTTACCAACGGAATTAACTGATAACAATTATCATTAATTGCATAACTGAGTGGCCTCTATTACCATGAAGACCATTTTTATGGAGGCCAATCTTATGCGCACTATTGCTGCACTTTTCCTTTCTTTTAGCTTACTCGGCTGCTCAGCCACTCCAACGAAAGTCAGTACCTTTTATGACTATCAATTGGCGACGCCAACTGGTGAGCGGATCAGCCTACAGAGATTGCCTGCTGAAATCGAAAACGCTGACGTCATCCTGATCGGTGAATGGCATACTCACGCAGGTATCCACCGTTTCCAGACTGATTTGCTTAAGCAGATGACAGAAAATGGCCATCCGATGGCGCTGTCGATGGAACAGTTTACGCGTGATACCCAGCCCTTGGTGGATGACTATCTCACTGGGAAAATTGGTGAGCAGTATCTGATCCAAAAAGGTAATGCATGGCCCAATTACGAGAGTGATTATCGCCCTTTAGTCGAGTTAGCGAAAAGCCAACAACTTCCCGTCATTGCCGCCAATGCCCCTAAACCTATCGTACGTTGCATTGGTAGAGTTGGAATGGAATATATCGATCGCTTAACACCTGAGCAGCGTCAATGGATAGCAGCCGAAATCAATACGCAAGATTCACCATACAAAAATATGTTTATGGCTTCTATGCACCACGGCAACCCCGCTCAAAATGAAAAACAATATGCTGCGCAAATCACGTGGGATGAAACCATGGCCGAGAGCATTGTTCGCTATCTCGCCGCGAATCCTGAACGCAAAGTTCTACACATCGCCGGCATGTTCCATACTCAGCAGGGTTTAGGCACGGCGGCATCGATTTTGCGTCGCAACCCAAATCTCAAAGTTGTCATCATCACTCCTGTCGGTGAAATTTCGCCACAAAGTGATGATTATCAACTGCAGGTCCTCACGCCACCTGTGCGTTATGTACAAAAAGCGCATCAAGCAGAAGCGATTAACGCATTGAAAAATCGCAACACAGATCTCGTTTGCGAATAATTCAATCCTAAAACTCGTCAGATACTCAAAACAGGCACAGTATTTGCTTGCCTTGTTTTTCGCACATAAAAGTGTAAAAAAGAGCACAAGTTTTATAGTTTGCGGTCGATAACTGATCAGAGTAATGACTTAGGAGTGATGTATGAACCCAATAGGCGCAGGAGCAGTGCAACCATTGCCATCCCACCAAACGGTGAAATATCAAGCACCTGCTAAGCCAGATACGGCCCCAGCTCCGCTGAAAGTGGAGCAGAATAAAGTTACCCTATCTGAGGAAGGCAAGGCATTGCTTGCCGCTTTGCAAGAGATTGAGAAAGAAGGTAAAACGACTGAAAGTAAAGATAAAACGGTAGGGGACAAAGTCGAATCCTTCACTTATGGGGCTCTTGGTATGGATCATCCAGAAAAAGTGAAAGAAATTGAAGACACCTCCTACTCAGCAGGGCAATATCTTTCCGCTGCGGCAACCATAGGTGGCATTCTTCTCGCCGTGTTGTAAATTATCACGTTGAACAAACATGCACTGTGGCAGTGATACTCTGCCACAAATCAACAAAGCAGGTTGACTCAACCACTAAAAATCACCAAGATTCCTGGGTTTTAATCTGCCCAAACGAAAGCTATGTGTGAAATTTTTGCCAACCAACCTAAAGACAACTACCAATTTATCACTCGTTCAGTGCGTATTGACGGTCATGCAACCAGTGTGAGGCTCGAAGCCAGCTTCTGGCAAATTCTAGAAGAAATCGCGCAAGCTCAAGAGATGCCCCTGCCGCGTTTTATTGGTCTTATATACCGTGAGGCGCTCGAATACACTGGTGATATCACCAATTTTGCCTCCTTGCTGCGTTGTGCATGCCTTATCTATTTGCGTGACCCCACTGATGTGATGGCTCATGTCCGATGTCAATTATTCGAAAACCACTCTCCGACCGCCTAAAAGAGTCGGCCTTACTATCAGAGAAATTGGCTTGTCGTACTCATCTACTACCACATCATAAGATCGAGTCATTAATATCTACTCCACATTATTGGAGGATACATGACCAAACTCATCCACACTATGTTGCGCGTTCATGACTTAGAGCGCTCGATTCATTTCTATCAGCAAGCACTACAACTGGATGTTCGTGCTCAATACGCTTTCGATAACTTCACGCTCACTTATCTTGGCAATGATGAAACAGAGGTAGAGTTAGAGCTAACGTTTAATCACCATCAATCTGAACCTTACCTTCTGGGCAACGCGTATGGGCACATTGCCGTTAGTGTGTCAGATATCGATACCACCCACCGACAGCTCATGAAAAAAGGCTTAGAACCCAGTGAGATAAAGGCACTGGACCATCACGGACAACATCTTGCTACCTTCTTTTTTCTGACCGATCCCGACGGTTACAAAATTGAGTTTTTGCAACGTCAAGGGCGTTACCTATAACAATACCGAGGGAATAATTTTGATCCACTTAACCGCAACATTGCATGCAAAAGCTGCCCACATCCCAACGGTTCGCCGATTAGCTCAAGGCATGCTAATGCCGACCCGGCAAGAAGCAGGTTGTCTTCGTTACGATCTGTTTGAACAGCAATCCAAGCAAGGAGTGTTTCTATTTCAGGAACAATTTGTTGATCAAGCCGCTTTTGAGCACCATTGTCAAAGCTCATATTTTCAACAGTTCATTGCAGACCTTGCTGGCTTATTAATGGCTGAACCTGAGATTCAGTTCTATTCCTCATTAAGCGAATAAGCAAAAGGCACTCAACGAGTGCCTTTTCAATAGCATCACCACGACCGGATTGACTAAGAGAGCACTTCTCTTAAGCGCTCTTGTGCAACTTGCACCAACAAATCCGGTTGGAACTTAGAAATAAAACGGTTACACCCGACTTTCTGTACCATTGCTTCATTAAAACTACCACTAAGTGAAGTGTTAAGCGTGATGTACAGATCTTTCATACGTGGATCATTACGGATTTCATGAGTTAACTTATACCCATCCATTTCTGGCATTTCCGCATCAGTGATCATCATCAGCAATTCTTTGTAGATATTTTTGCCCTGATCACACCAAGATTTAAGAAGGTGTAAAGCTTCCAACCCGTCGCGGCACTCAATAATATTCAAACCAAGCTGTGACAGCGTATCTTTGACCTGATTTCTTGCCGTAGAGGAATCGTCAACGATCAACACTGTACGCCCAGTCATGTCATCGAGCAGTTCATGATCCAGCACCTCTTCCGAGATAGAGACATCGTAGTGAACGATTTCTGCTAGCACTTTCTCAACATCGATGATTTCAACGATCTGGGTATTGCCTTGTTCTTTAACATGGGTAATCGCCGTCAGGTAGTTAGCCCTTCCCGCTGATTTAGGGGGCGGTTGGATCTCGGTCCATGCCGTATTAATAATGTTACGTACTTGCCCAACCAAAAAGCCCTGCACACTGCGGTTATATTCGGTGATGATCAGATTTTGTTCAGTGTCCTGAGCTCGACGAGGAGGAAAACCAATAGCAGAGCGTAAGTCAATCACCGGCACGGGTTCACCACGTAAGGATGCCACGCCAGTAATATGTGGATGCGAGCCCGGCATTTTAGTCAATTGGGGTACTTTAATGACCTCTTTGACCTTAAAAACGTTTATCGCAAAAATTTGACGACTATTGAGGCTAAACAGTAACAGCTCCAATCGGTTTTCGCCGACCAGATTAGTACGCTGGTCTACCGTGTTCAAAACACCTGACATACGAAATTCCGTTAAATGAATACCTTGGTAACAGTATAGCCCCTAGGTATAAATGTAAATGTAAGCAAGGCTGAAATTCTTACTAATGAAGTTATCGATTATCCTTCGACCACTTTCATTAAGAGTAGACCATCATAGAGCGCCTGCTTAATCAAAGCAGCACCAGGCATTGTCGCCTGTTTATAAAAACGGGATTCGACCAACTGTAAATCCTGATGATAGACCGGTAAGCTCTGTTCACGAATACATTGCTCAATCGAGGGGTATAAAATCGCTTTTGCTTGATTAATTACGCCACCGATCAAGACCTTATCTGGGTTAAATAGGTTAATCACAATCGCAATCGCAGCACCTAAATAACGCCCAAGCTGCTGAATTACGTCCACCGCCAGTGGATCTCCATCCGCAGCGGCTGCACAAATATCTTCGATAGAAATATCTTCGATTATGGCAAGGCAACTGGTTTCTCCAGCCATAATTCGAGCTTTGACCTGATCTCGTATCGCTTGTGAGGACGCCACTGTTTCTAAACAACCGTAATTTCCACAGTGACAACGCTTACCTTTGGGATCGATTTGAATATGGCCTAACTCGCCAATGTTGCCATGCCGGCCTTGCAATACTCGTCCGTCGAGTACAATCCCGGCTCCAAGTCCATGATGGATTGAAATGAGTACTGAATTATCAACATCCTGAGCATGACCAAACAATTTTTCCGCCAATGCCCATGCCCTTGTATCATTAGCAACAAAAACAGGTAACCCCGTGGCTTTATATATTTCAGGCCCTAATGCTAAATTTTTTACATTGTAGTGCGGCATTTGCAGCACAATACCTTGCTCAGAATTGACTAATCCCGGCAACGTAATGGCAATGCTAGTTACCCGATCTAATTGTGCGGAATAAGTTTGGAAAAACTCTTCAATTTCAAACAATAAACGAGCGAGAACATCATCTTGATCGATTTCGTGGATATCGATTTTGGTGTCGATCAATACTTCCCCGCCCAATTCGTGTAGGGCAATCGTGAGATAACCACGGCCAAGACGCATAGAAAGAAATTGCCATCCCATATTGTTGGTTTGTAACCCAACCGCAGGACGACCTCGGCTGATCGCCTCTTGAACCGTCGTTTCATGAATTAAGTGAGCGTCAATCAACTCACGCGTAATTTTGGTAATACTGGCTGGCGCAAGCTCACTCTCCTTCGACAAGTCGATGCGAGAGATTGGCCCTTTTTGGTCTATGAGTTTATATACGCGACCGGCATTGATCTGCTTAATGTGATCAATGTGGCCGGGTTGAGCCATGTACATGCGACCCGCTCCGGAATTCAACAACAAACCAATTTTTTTACTTTGCGAAGTAATTGTGAAGTTCTTTGTCAGATAGGCGTGACAAATATCACGCATATCCCTAGAAGTTTGTGTTTTATATCCAATTATTAGGCTTTATTTCCCTCTTTCATCGATTCGCACGGTATACCAAAACCGAACAAACCCAAAGTCATCATAGGAGTCATATCCCAGTTCAAACACTTACTTCACAGCAAAAACGATCTAACTTTTTCTGAGTCACTATACTGAGTATAAGCCTCGCTAATACTTTCAAATCTAAGGAACCTTGATATGAGCTCAACTTTACGTAGAACAAAAATCGTCACCACCTTAGGTCCTTCCACAGAAAGCCCCGAAATTTTAGAAGCCATCATTCGTGCAGGAGCCAATGTCGTGAGAATGAATTTCTCACACGGTACACCCGAAGATCATAAAAATAGAGCTCAAAAAGTACGTGAGATTGCGGCTAAATTAGGTCGCCATGTCGCCCTGCTCGGAGATTTGCAAGGACCCAAAATTCGCGTATCGACCTTTAAAGAAGGAAAAATCATCTTAGCGGAAGGAGCGCCTTTTGTTCTTGATGCCGACTTAGCTAAAGGGGAAGGAACGATAGAAAGTGTCGGGATTGATTACAAAAAACTCCCTCAAGATGTCCGCCAAGACGATATCTTGTTGCTTGATGATGGTCGTGTGCAACTGCAAGTAATACGTGTAGAAGCCAATAAAATTCATACCACCGTGCTGGTTGGCGGACCGCTTTCCAACAATAAAGGCATCAATAAAAAAGGCGGTGGATTATCCGCCGATGCATTAACAGAAAAAGACAAAAATGATATTCGACTCGCGGCAGAAATACAGGTGGAATATCTGGCCGTGTCTTTTCCTCGCAATGGTGAAGATATGAAGTATGCACGTCGGCTTGCCCAAGAAGCGGGGCTACATGCTCGTATGGTGGCTAAAGTTGAGCGGGCGGAAACCGTGTCTTGCGATGAAAACATTGATGATATTGTGCGTGCCTCAGATGTGATTATGGTCGCTCGGGGCGATCTCGGGGTTGAAATCGGTGACCCTGAACTGATTGCCGTCCAGAAAAAGCTGATTTCACGGGCAAAAAAGCTGAATCGGGTTGTCATTACCGCGACGCAGATGATGGAGTCCATGATCACTAACCCGATGCCAACACGTGCGGAAGTGATGGATGTGGCGAATGCGGTTCTCGATGGGACTGACGCGGTCATGCTTTCAGGGGAAACCGCGGCTGGCAAATACCCTGTCGAAACCGTTAAAGCAATGGCTGAAGTCTGTGTCGGCGCTGAAAAAATGATTGAGTCGAATGAACAAAACTATCGAATAAAAAGTGTGTTCGTCACTGAAGAAGAAGCGATTGCGATGTCGACCATTTACGCGGCAAACCATTTGGAAGGCGTCAAAGCCATGGTGACACTGACCGAATCTGGACGCACCGCATTAATGACCTCACGCCTAAACTCCGTATTCCCCATCTTTGCAATGTCGGCCAACCAAGCCACACTCAATCGCTGCGCACTATTACGAGGCGTTATCCCTTTTTACTTCGATACCAAACAAGCCAGTGGTCTTGAGGCGGCAATTGCAGCGTTAGATGCACTCAAAGAGAGAAAGCTACTCGAAGAAGGCGATTTAGTCATCATTACCCAAGGCGACATTATGGGCGTAGAAGGCTCCACCAACTGCATGAGAATACTCCCCGTTTATTAAGTCGTCGCATTACGCAAAAGGAGGCATTGCCTCCTTTTTTGTCGCCAAGACTAGAGGAGTTTCTTACGCAACTCCCCTGCTTCACTATACGCCTTTAAAAAGCGATACCCCGCTTTAACGCCAAGCTCGTAGTCATATTCAAGATCTTCTGATGAACTCAGTAAGGAATTGGAATGAAGCGGCTCACTAGGCATGATTTGCGTAATAAAAGTATCGTCGTGATGAGCATCAAGAAATTCACTGGTTAGCGCATAAGTCTGATAATGCACCATTAATAAATCCGCTAAACCTGCGTCAAATTTACTCCCCATTAAGTGACTAAGGCGATAAATATCATCGGCACCAAAGAGCCATCGACCGCCATTGAGAGCATCCAAATTCTTCTGATCTTTTTTCTGCTCCCTTGCTCGCAGCTTCTGCTGCTGGAAAAACTCACTCCATTCCTGACGCCATCCCGACCATTTATGCTGCCATTGCTGTTGGAGATAACTTAATGACTCGGGTAGCCAATGAGGAGACTCGATGCTCATCGGCAATGAACCCTTTTCTTCTAGTGGCGTATATTCTGTGCGGATAACGGTGATAAAGCGCGCCTCTTTACGCCACGCTTCTTGCACAGGGATCGAAGCTGAAACACCCCCATCAATATAAGGTTTACCCGCAAGAGTGACAGGTTCAGGGTAAAGACCAGGGATAGCACACGTTGCCAGTAACACTTGCTGCCAATCGCCACCTAACATCGGAAAGTAGGCATCTTTCAGATCATCTGCAGAAGTAACGGCAGCATAAGCTTTTCGCTTACCCAACACTTGACGCGCCATTCCTAAATCTAAACGGTAGGGATATTCACAAATACGATCCAATGCCCACTGCATATTCATGTATTGCTTACGCCGAATATAGCCAAACAAATGGAAAAACTCAGGTTGAGTGGTGAGTTCTAAAATAAAGGCTTTACTTAACCCCGTTTGACGGGACAAAAACGCGCACAAATTCATGGCGCCAGCAGAGGTACCGTAAAACTCATGGTAGGGGTCGAAGTTAGAGAGAAGAAAAGCGTCTAATACACCAGCAGTAAATATTCCTCTCTGGCCTCCCCCTTGGGCGACCAAAGCATGTTTACCACCGATGTATTTCGCTAAACGCTGAGTATCGAGCTTCGTCCATGCATCAGAAACAATTCCACCACTATTCATATGCAGGACCACCCAAGACTAGTGTGTAATTGCAATCACTCCAAAACTGATCAACGCAGTAAACGTGATCGCGACAATAACCAACGCAAATTTCAGATCTTGTTCCATAGCAACCTCCTTGGTGACATAACAAAGTAATAACATCGGTGTGAAGTATCTTCAAGATTTGCCGTTTTTTTGTGCACGATTATGCAGTTACTATCACAATAACTTTCATCGTCAAAAACTTGGCTAGGAACTCAAGATGCGTCAGATAAATATTTTAATTCTCAGTGTGTTACTTTTATTTTTTTCACCTTTTAGCACCGCAGATTGGATGGTAACACCATCGATGGGCTATACCATAGGCGGCACAGTGCTTAATCAAACTGGCACTCAATACGATCTAGAAAGTTCAAGTAGTTACGCATTAGCCATTGAAACCCCTTACCAAAAAGGACGTGTCGGTCTGTTTTATTTTGCTCAGCCAACTCAAGTCGAAACCCTCGTCAATCAAGATGCAAACATTCACTATTTACATTTTCAAAGTAGCATCTACTACCCTATCTCAGACAAATTTTCTTCTTTCATAGGTCTTGGCCTTGGTGGAGCATATACGGATGTCAGTTGGGCTGATAAAAAATATGGGTTTTCGGCCAGTGCCTTTGGCGGGTTCGAATACCAAATCGCATCACATATTGCAGTAAATGCTCAGCTACGTTGGCTAGGCACAATGGTAGACAGCGATTCCACTGCAGCCTGTACATTGCCGTCATCAGAAAGCTGTATCGTAAAATTTAATTCTGACTGGCTTAACCAAGCTTCCGCTCAGATTGGTATCACGATTCGCTTCTGACCACAAAACTTTAACAAAGTCGCAAAACTGGATTTATCTCCTACGAGTTGTCTGTTTTTTAGACAGACACTCTTCGCTTTATATTAGATAGTTCTATCAGTGAAAAACTTCATTCCAGTTGTATGCACTAACATATTTACCGTACACGCAATATTCATCGAAGAATCGACAGAAAAACAAAAAATACAACCCATCAACAACAATATTTTAACCTATAGAATCTATTGCCACCAAAAAAATAAAACGGTAGTCTCGAATCATTGCGTAGCTGATTATTTCAGATTCCGCAAACACACATCGCGTAACTAAGAATAAAATCCTAGGCTTTCGCTCAGCAATCAATATATATAACTAACTTTTTGCAGAATCATGGATGATAGAGCAAAAGTTCACCGCACAAAAACAGTACGGATAACTTGTTTTTCCATCCTCAGATTCAGCGACCGCTGACGAAAAGCTTCATACCCTAGGATATTGCAAGGAGTTGTTTATGAAGCGAGAACAATGGGGATCCCGTGTTGGATTCGTATTAGCCGCCGTAGGTTCGGCGATTGGTCTTGGTAATATTTGGCGTTTCCCTTACATGGCTTATGAAAATGGTGGGGGTGCCTTTTTTATTCCTTACCTGTTTGCCATGGTCACCGCGGGTATTCCGTTTATGATCCTTGAGTTTGGCATGGGGCAAAAGCATCGTGGTTCTGCACCCACGACCCTAGCCAAAATTCATTCTAAATTTGAATGGCTTGGTTGGTTCCAAGTAGGCATTGCTGCTGTCATTGCTGTGTACTACGTCGCCGTTATTGGTTGGGCTATCTCTTATTTCGGAATGTCGTTTACCCAAAGTTGGGGCAGTGATACCAATGCTTTTTTCTTTAGTGAATATCTAAAGTTAGGGGATAACTCACCGACCAATCTTGGCGGAATTCAGTGGCAAATTGCATTTGCTATGCTCATCGCTTGGGTGATCACTTATGCAGCCATTGTAGGTGGTGTGAAAAAAGGGATTGAACGTGCATCGAAAATCATGATGCCCGTTCTGTTTATCATGGTACTTATTCTTATTGCTCGAATGATTTTCCTCCCTGGTGCTTTAGATGGTGTGAACTACATGTTCCAACCTGATTTCAGCAAAATTTGGGATGTAAAAGTGTGGGCAGCGGCATACGGACAGATTTTCTTCACGCTCAGTATTGGCTTTGCCATCATGCTGGCTTATTCAAGCTATTTGCCTGAGAAATCAGACATCACAAACAATGCCTTCATGACGGTGCTTATCAACTGTGGCTTCTCAGTGCTCGCAGGTATCATGATCTTCTCTGTTTTGGGTTACATGGCTCAAGAACAAGGAAAACCATTAACTGAAGTGGTTTCTGCGGGTGTAGGTCTTGCGTTCGTCACTTTACCAGCGGCGATTAACTTACTTCCTATCCCTTATATCCTTGGTCCTTTGTTCTTCCTCGCTCTCGTTGTAGCGGGTTTGAGCTCTCACATTTCGATCATGGAAGCCGTAACGTCTGCGATTATCGATAAACTGAGCTGGAGTCGTAAAAAAGCAGCAAACGTGGTGATTGGTACAGGCGTACTCGTTTCGATGGCCTTTGCAACCAATGGAGGCTTACTACTGCTGGATCTGGTTGACCATTTCGCCAACAACGTTGGTATTATGGCGAGTTGTTTAGTAGAGCTGATCCTCATGACTTGGCTGCTCAAAATTTCAGATGTACGTAAGTACGTGAACAGTATTTCAGACTTCAACATCGGTGTATGGTTTGATATTTGCCTGCGCTTCGTATCCCCCGTCATTCTGGCTATTATTGTGGCGACAAAACTGCAAACGCTGTTTACCGAAGGCTATGGTGGTTATGATTTAACACTGGGTTGGGCCATTATCGCGGCACTCTTGGTGATTGGAGTTCTTATCAATGCAGGTTCACGCAAGGAGGCATACTAATGACAATCAGTGCAATTATTATGATGATCATCGGTCTAGGGATCACATGGGGTGGTGCTGCCATCTGTATTAAAAAAGCCATGAATAAATAATTCATCGCCTTATATCAAGGCCAGCTCATGCTGGCCTATTTTATTTAAAAACGGTAAATCACACCGACAGCTGCGCCTAGCTGTAGCTCAGCACCACTGTAAAAGTTCACTTGTGGACTCAGTTGTCCGTATAGATCAACGTTAGGTACCACAGTCCAATCGAGCCCAATTGGTAGCCTAACACCAAATTCATCATCCCACTCAGCCCATGCACCTGCACCGACATACCAACTTAGCGGCGTTGATGACGATAAATCGCCGCGTTTAAACAGGTAATCTGCAGCCATACCGTCATTACCCACCGTTAATCGATATTGTTGCCCTAACTCAACAACAGCACTCAATCCTTGATCTACTGCCATACCCACAGCCACATTATTCGAATTGGCAAATGCAGCGTTTGAAACACACAACATCCCTAAAACAATCAATCTCAAGTTCACAATACATTCCTGCCCTTGATAAAAAATGAAGCGTAAATTTACTTGGCTTACTGAAAAAAGTGTCAAGCGGGTGTTAACCGAAGAGTCTTATTGACAAAAAACGAGAAAGCGGGCGACTCGTTCGAATGCGATTCACTCTGATGTACTACGATCGCTTCACTCTCAACGCCAAGCCCAACCAGTTGAATAAACAATCACCGCGGCTAAAAGCGGTAGTTTAGGGATGACAATAAAAAAGGAGACCAGTGGTCTCCTTTTCTCTAGGGGGAAGAATGAGATTAGCCGTGGTTACGGATCCACTCATCCATGTCTGTTTTTAAGTTGTCTGATTTAGTACCGAAAATTGCTTGTACACCACCAGAAACCATCACAACACCCGCTGCACCAAGCTTTTTCAGCTTGTCTTGATCCACTAGAGCAGTATCCGCTACTGATACACGTAGGCGTGTGATACAAGCATCTAGGTTAGTGATGTTGGCTTTGCCACCAAATGCAGCAACCAGTTCACCAGCTAGCTCATTACCTGTAGTCATTGTACTGTCAGCACTCTCGTCTTCACGACCTGGAGTTTTCAGGTTCAGAGTACGAATCACGAAAGTAAATACTACGTAGTACAGTGCTGCATAAGCAATGCCCAAACCGACCAGTAGCAGCATGTTGTCTGCGCGTGGTGATTGAACAACGAAATCGATGAAACCGTTAGAGAACGTATGGCCGTGAACCACGCCCAGAGCGTTAGTCAGAACATAAGCTAGACCAGCAAGAACAGCGTGGATAGCGTACAGAACTGGAGCAACGAACAGGAATGAGAACTCGATTGGCTCAGTAATACCGGTCAGGAATGATGTCAGAGCTGCAGAAGCCATGATACCCATTACTTTGGCACGGTTTTCTGGTTTAGCACAGTGAGCGATAGCAAAAGCCGCTGCTGGCAAACCGAACATTTTGAACAGGTAACCACCCGCAAGTTGACCGAAACCATTACCTGCTGCACGAGATGCATCATCTGCAGTCAGGAAGCAAGTCATGATACCGTGAACAGTTTCACCAGCACCATTCACACAAGTACCTGCTTGATAGAAGAAAGGTACGTTCCAAATGTGGTGTAGACCGAATGGGATCAGAGAACGTTCAACAATACCGTAAATACCAAATGCGGTTACTGGGTTTTGGTTTGCTGCCCAATCAGAGAAAGTCGCAATAGCAGAACCGATTGGTGGCCAAATGAATGACAGAACCACACCCAGTGCAATTGAAATGAAACCAGTAATAATTGGTACTGCACGTTTACCCGCGAAGAAGCCTAGGTACTCAGGCAGTTGGATTTTGTAGAAACGGTTGAAAGACCAAGCCGCTACACCACCCGCTAAAATACCACCCAGTACGCCTGTTTCGATATTATCAACGCCCATTACTGTTGCCATCACTTTCAGTGTAGCAACCATAATGCCGTAGCCAACGATAGCAGAAAGACCTGATACGCCGTCATTGTTAGTAAAGCCAAGTGCTACCCCTACCGCAAACAGCAAAGCCATTTGACCGAAGACTGAACCACCCGCTTGTTCCATAAGATTTGATACAACCTCTGGCAGCCAGCTAAAGTTAGCGGCACCAACGCCCAGCAAAATACCGGCGACAGGCAATACTGATACTGGCAGCATCAGCGCCTTACCGACCTTTTGCAGATTCGCAAAAGCGTTCTTAAACATGTTTATGCTCCTGATTAAGTTATTAGAATTGCTGGGGCTAACGGCATACCCCCGTAGCCTAAATGTTAGCACCCAGTGAAAATGTAACCACTTTTTGCATTATATTTTCCGGCTCTAAATATATCTTGATAACCCTCAAATTTTCTAGTTTGCGAAGAAATTAAGTTTCAAATTACTAATTAGATCACAATCAGCGGACCTCATTTTTCAACCAAAAAATGACAATAACTACATGTTTTATATAAAATTAATAATTGATAGCATTAATTTTACTGGGTAAATAAAATAAGCATGCATGTTATTTTTAGTAACAAAATTACATTTCCATTAAATTAGCTCTAATTTTCAACAGATAGAGTAAACACTCGCTTATTTGTAATTTCTTATTTATTTGGCGAATAAAAAAGCGAGCAAATGCTCGCTTTTTTATCTAATTATGATTTTTATCGCAAAAAAAGATCTTTGTAAATTATTGGTGGTTTTTTTCAGCAACCTCGGTGAGAGACACCCCCTTTTAGCTGGGCAATATAGGCTGCGACTTCTACCACATACGCGGGTTGATTCTCTTTTCCCCGATGAGGAATGGGAGCTAAATAAGGCGAGTCAGTCTCAATCAATAAACGCTCAAGTGGTAAGGTTTTCACTACTTCTTTCAACTCTGTTGCCTGACGAAATGTAACAATCCCAGAGATTGAGATATAAAAGCCCAAATCCATCGCGGCCTGTGCAAAAGGCAAATCTTCGGTAAAACAGTGGATCACACCACCACAGCGCTCTGCATGCCCCTCTCTTAACAGTTGCAAAGTGTCTTGTTGAGCATTACGGGTATGGATTATCAGCGGCTTATTCAGTGCAACCGCGGTTTCAATTTGCTGCCGAAAACGCAATTTTTGTAAGTCGGCAGTTTCAGGTTGATAGTGATAATCTAAGCCTGTTTCACCTATCGCAACCACTTTAGGATGCCGTGCATACTGATGGAACAGATCGAGAGAAAATTCACTCTCAACATCCAGCGGATGAACACCACAAGAGGCATACACTTGCGGATAAGGATCAATCATCTGCAACATATTAGGGAAAGAGTCGAGAGTGACGCCCACGGACAACAAATGCTCAACTTTTGCTTGATGTGCTTTGGCAATTACATCACTCACATCCGTGTGCAGTTCTTGGTAATCCAACTTGTCCAGATGACAATGTGAGTCTACAAACATGTTTCCTCAGTAATAAATTGGTTAAACCATTGCAGCAGCAGCAACTCTGAATTCAATCCTGTAAATTGACTCAACTGTTCCTTCAATGCTTCAAGAGCGGCGGTCTGTGCGTAAAGTTTATGATAGTGAAAACGGTTTGCTAGTAAGGCACTAGCGGGGGTGAAATACGCTTCCTGCACCCCAAATTGGATTTTCTGAGCATCGGTCAGCACACACCAAATCCAATCTAGATGGTTCATTAAATCGGCATCAATAAGAGAGATACACTTGAGTTGGGCACTCATGTCTCCCGCGACTGCGGCAACCAATTGTGATTCAATCTCACGGTATTTCTCCACTCCCCCCTCAAGCATAAACGCACGAGCCTTGAGGGGCGAATCGGCACAAAGATGGAGAGCATAAGCCGGCGCTGTAATGCCTTGCTCTTGTAACCATGCCAATACCAATTGCGTGGATGGCGCGGTAACCATGAGCTTTTGGCAACGACTCACAATCGTTGGTAGCAAATGATGCACGTGTGCGGTAACTAAAATGAATACACAGTCAGCAGCGGGCTCTTCAAGAGTTTTCAATAGCGCATTCGCTGCCGATTCATTCATCGCATCCGCTGGATTAATCACGATCAAACGATAACCAGACAGTTGTGATGACTCTTGGGCAATTCGATTTATATGACGAATTTGATCGACGGTAATCGACTTGCCCACTTTTTCAGGGGCAATGATATGAAAGTCCGGATGATGACCAGCTTGCATCAACCCACAGCTATGGCAAAAACCGCATGGTTCATTTTGGCGACTCGTGCACATTAAAGTGCGAGCCATATAGTCCACTAAGTTTTCAACCCCAGAACCTTCAGTCGCTTGAATTAAAGTCGCCGCCGATAACTTTTCTGCCATCAGTCTAGCTTGCCAGGGTTGCCAAACTGGCACTAACCAAGGGTAAAGCGCACTCATACTAGTCACAAGCAACCAAACTTAGCCACGTGATGAGAGCATGGCGAATATCGGTTGCCACTTGTTCAACAGACTGCGCCGCATTAATTAGCACGACTGAATCATCCTCTTCCGCCAATTCTAGATAGCGTTGACGAGCACGCTCAAAAAAGCTGATGTCCATCTTTTCAATACGATCCAGCTCACCACGGCCACGAGCACGCTCCAACCCTAGCTTAGGATCAATGTCCAAGTACAACGTCAGATCGGGTTTAAAATTGCCTAGAGCAGTCTGCTTAAGGCTAAGCATGGTACTGGGAGCAATCTGTCTACCTCCACCTTGGTATGCCTGAGAAGACATATCATGGCGATCACCAACTACCCATTGCCCTTTTGCTAACGCCGGCTTGATCACGTTCTCAACTAACTGCACGCGCGCAGCATAAACCAGGAGTAGCTCTGTGATGTCTTTTAGCTCTTCACCCGGATGGTCTTCTTTTACTAAAGTGCGCAGCTTTTCAGCCAATACCGTGCCGCCTGGCTCACGTGTACGAGTGATTTGCTCAATACCATGTTGATGTAAGGTTTCAACGACGACTTGAATAGCGGTACTTTTTCCTGCCCCTTCAAGCCCTTCAATTACGATAAATTTTGCGTTCATTGTTTCGTTCTAAGTTTTTTTAAGTATAAGCCCGCACGGCGCGATTGTGATCCGCTAACGATTTCGAAAAGGTGTGGCCACCTTCTCCGCTCGCCACAAAATAGAGGTAATTGCTTTGCTCTGGGTTGAGCGCCGCATATATCGACGCTTCACCAGGCATAGCAATCGGTGTCGGGGGTAAGCCGCTAATCACATAAGTGTTGTAGGGTGTACGCGCACGTAAATCTTTTTTACGGATATTGCCATCGTACATTTCTCCCATCCCGTAGATCACTGTAGGGTCCGTTTGTAGCCGCATTCGTTTGTTCAAACGGTTGATAAAGACAGCGGCAATACGTTCACGCTCTTCCGCTATCGAGGTCTCTTTTTCGATGATCGAGGCCAATATCAAGGCTTCATAAGGGGTTTGGATTGGCAAACCCTCTTGGCGGTGTTCCCAGGTTACTTGTAGAAACTTTTCCAATTTTTGATTGGCTCGTTTCAGGATCTCGACATCGCTTGTGCCTTTAGTGAAATGATACGTTTCAGCTAGAAATAACCCTTCTAGCTTCTCTTGTTCAAGCCCTAAAACTTTAGCGATTTCAACTTCAGACAGCCCAGTCAGCTGTTTTTCAATATTTTCGTTATTTTCAATAATGGTTCGCCACTCTTGAAAACGACTACCTTCGACGAAAGTAATTGAAAATTGATGTTCTTTACCTGAAACCAGTAAAGCAAGAGCTTGTTCTAAGCTCATTTCGGGTAGCAGTTTATAAGTCCCCGCCTTAATCTTGGACAGTTCAGGATGGAAACGACGCACCCAGTCAGCCACAAAACTGCCTTTAATCCATTCTTGTTCCGTCAAAACGATAAGTTCACGACTTAGGCTTGTACCTGGGGCAATCGTGACAAGCTGCGCCTGCTCAATCCCTAGTGGTTGAGCAAGGTACTTATCCATCTGATTGACAAAATAAAAATAGCCACCTGCAATAACACAGATCAGGGCAACAAAAACCAATACCAGCTTTTTAATCACGAATTACTACTCTCCTGAATTCGTCGCGTCATACTACCTATCGTATATTGCTGTTCACCAATTTGCTTTACTGGAGCAACTTCAAGCAGCGCATTGGTGATGAAAACTTCATCCGCAGCCAGCAAAGACGCAAGCTCGAACTCATCAATTACCACAGGCCATCCTAAACGTTTTGCTATTTCCATCACGCGTCGTCGCGCGATGCCTGCGACTCCTGCATTTTTTAAACAAGGTGTAAAAACACTACCATTTTTACACCAAAATACGTTGGCGGCGGTTGTTTCAATCACCCTATCTTGAAGATCGAGACAAATACCATCATCGAATCCAGCCAGTTCCATCTCACGCTTAAGTAAAACCTGCTCAAGTCGATTATTGTGTTTATGACCCGCTAGCATAGGATTCAATCCCATACGTTGTTCACAAATTCCTAATGCCACCCCAGCCTGGCGCCACTGTTCATAATGCGCCGGAAAAGCAAAGGCGCTAATAGTAACACTGCTTTCGCTGACTTGAGTAGGGCTATAACCACGACCACCAGCCCCTCGGCTAATGTGTATTTTGAGCCCCGCTTTGGCATCAGGCAGAACCATAGCCTGCAGACCTTCTTGCACTAAAATCCAATCAGGTTGAGTGATATGTAACGCATCGAGGCAGACTTGTAATCGTAGCTGGTGCAGCGGCCAGTGCTGAACTTGCCCGTACTGGGTCAAAATAGTGGTGAAACCGCCATCACCATATTGAAAAGATCGATCATTAATCGGCACCTGATTGAGCCGCTTACCGTTAACCCAGTACATGATCTCACTCCATAAAAAGAAACGGCTCAATGCTATGCATCAAGCCGTCTGAACTCAAGTAAAGACTGATGAAGTTTTTACATGCGTTTGAAAATCAAGCTACCGTTAGTACCGCCAAAGCCGAATGAATTACACATGGCGTATTCCATGTTCTCAACTTTGCGTGCTACATGAGGTACCAAATCCACACCCAAATCTTCTTCTGGATTATCCAAATTGATCGTAGGAGGGACGATTTGGTCAACCAAAGACATCACGGTAATGATCGCTTCAGCAGAACCTGCCGCACCTAACAAATGGCCCGTCATCGACTTAGTCGATGAAATCAGCACTTGTTTAGTACCTGCTTCACCCAAAGCACGCTTAATGCCTTTGACTTCAGCAACATCCCCCGCAGGTGTCGAAGTGCCGTGTGCATTAACATAGCCGATTTGCTCACCCGTCACGCCGGCATCACGCATTGCAGCTTCCATCGCCAACGCGCCGCCAGAACCATCTTCACTTGGTGACGTCATGTGATACGCATCACCCGACATACCAAAGCCGACAACTTCAGCGTAGATTTTCGCACCACGTGCTTTCGCGTGTTCATACTCTTCGAGTACCATCACACCAGCACCGTCACCCAGAACAAAACCATCACGGTCTTTATCCCAAGGACGAGACGCTTTTTGTGGCTCATCGTTACGAGTTGACAGTGCTTTTGCCGCACCAAAGCCAGCCATACCCAGTGGTGTCGATGCTTTTTCCGCACCACCCGCCACCATAGCATCTGCATCACCGTAAGCAATCATGCGAGCTGCATGGCCGATGTTATGCAAGCCTGTGGTACACGCCGTTGAGATCGCAATGTTTGGACCACGTAGACCACGCATGATAGACAGGTTACCCGCAATCATATTCACAATGGTCGATGGTACGAAGAAAGGGCTAACCTTACGTGGGCCTTTCTCCATTAACGCTTGATGTCCGGTTTCAATCAGCTCAAGGCCACCGATACCAGAACCAATGGCTACACCAATGCGTGCAGCATTTTCTTCATTAACTTCTAGGCCTGAATCTTCCAAAGCCTGAATACCCGCAGCAATACCATACTGGATAAACAAATCCATTTTGCGGGCATCTTTTTTTGACATGTACTGCTCGCAGTCAAAACCTTTTACTAGGCCTGCGAAACGAGTAGAAAAATTGGTAGTGTCGAAGTGCTCAATATTGACGATGCCGCTTTGGCCTGCCAACAAGGCTTTCCAAGATGACTCTACAGTGTTGCCTACCGGTGACAACATACCCATGCCAGTGACAACAACGCGACGCTTGGACACGATAATATTCTCCGGAATTGAAATTGAAATGAGAGAGGTTTGAGAGCTTATAAAAATTCAGGCGGCCAGTGAGCCGCCTGAGGAGAGATTACTGAGCGTTGCTGGTTACGTAATCGATCGCAGCTTGAACAGTAGTGATTTTCTCTGCTTCTTCATCAGGAATCTCAGTATCGAATTCCTCTTCCAGAGCCATTACTAGCTCAACAGTGTCAAGAGAATCAGCACCCAGGTCTTCAACGAAAGAAGATTCATTCTTTACTTCTGCTTCGTCTACACCTAGCTGTTCAACAATGATTTTCTTTACGCGTTCTTCGATGTTGCTCATTTTTTCTTTTCCTTTACAGATTTCGCCTAATGCGATGATTCCGTAGTTTATTCGAACTAGGGAAAGTTGCAAGCGTGAGGTTTCTGGTCTAACCACAAATTAGGCGATTTTAACCGAAATTCACACCATTTTTGATATAAATCATGCATAAACATTGTGCATGCTACCAACATTTTTCACACAAATTTGCCTCATTTCTCACCGAATAGATAAGATTTACGAGGCAAAAAAGTTAGATCATGTACATACCACCGTTCACATGCAGTGTTTCACCGGTGATGTATGCCGCTTCTGGTGATGCTAGGAAAGCAACTGCAGACGCAATTTCACGAGGGTCCCCCAGTCGACCTGCTGGAACCTGCGCTAGTGTAGCAGTACGTTGGTCGTCAGTTCAGTGCTTTTGTCATATCAGTTTCGATAAAACCTGGTGCAACTGTGTTGACGGTCACACCACGCGATGCAACTTCACGCGCCATTGACTTTGTAAAGCCAATTACGCCCGCTTTTGCTGCCGCGTAGTTGGCTTGACCTGCGTTACCCATGGTGCCAACAACAGAGCCAACGTTGATGATACGGCCGTGGCGTTTTTTCATCATGCCACGTAGCACAGCTTTGGACAGACGGAAAATAGAAGTCAGATTGGTTTCCATGATGTCTGACCATTCTTCTTCTTTCATGCGCATCAGCAGGTTATCGCGAGTGATACCGGCGTTGTTCACCAGAATATCCACGCCGCCAAACTCATCGGTAATCGCTTTCAGAACCGTTTCAATCGACTCAGGATTGGTCACATTCAAGGCCATGCCTTTGCCATTGTCACCCAAGTAGTCACTGATCGCTTGCGCACCGCTTTCGCTGGTTGCCGTACCAATCACTTTGGCACCACGTTCAGCTAACAGTTCAGCAATCGCTTTACCAATGCCGCGGCTTGCGCCAGTCACAAGAGCAACTTTGCCCTCTAGATTCATGAATTGACTCATGTTTTTTTCCTGTTGTTATTTCACCGCATCCAAAGAAGCCACATCATTTACCGCGGCACCTTCAAGGGTTTTTACAATACGTTTTGTTAGACCAGTCAATACTTTACCCGGCCCCATTTCAATCAGCTTTTCGACAGCTTGCGCGCTCATTTGTTCAACACACTCAGTCCAACGAACTGGGCTGTAGAGTTGACGAATCAACGCATCTTTAATTTTTGCCGGATCCGTTTCAGCCGCGACATCAACGTTATTGATGACTGGAATTTGTGGTGCATTGAATTCAAGCTCTGCTAAAGTTTTTGCCAATTCATCGGCAGCAGGCTTCATCAACGCGCAGTGTGATGGTACGGAAACTGGCAGAGGCAGAGCACGTTTTGCTCCCGCTTCTTTACACAGAACACCAGCACGTTCAACCGCGTCTTTTTGACCTGCGATAACCACTTGGCCTGGCGAGTTAAAGTTTACGGGAGAAACCACTTCACCTTGCGCCGCATCTGCACATGCTTTGGCAATCGCGTCATCTTCTAGACCAATGATCGCGTACATTGCGCCCGTGCCTGCTGGCACAGCTTGTTGCATCAATTGACCACGCAGCTCAACTAGCTTGATCGCTTGTTTAAAATCGATCACGTCAGCACACACTAATGCTGAATACTCACCCAAGCTGTGACCGGCTAAAACCGCAGGCTGCTCAAGGCCCAGCTGCTGCCATACACGCCAAATCGCTACTGATGCCGCTAGCAAAGCCGGTTGAGTACGGAAGGTTTGGTTAAGATCTTCCACTGGACCATCTTGAACCAATGCCCACAGATCGTAACCAAGCACTTCTGAAGCCTCGGCGAATGTGTGTTTTACAACGTCATACTGCTCGGCAAGGTCAGCCAGCATACCTACTGCTTGCGAGCCCTGACCTGGAAATACGATAGCAAACTTACTCATCAATCTTTCCTTCATCTAAGAATGGATAAGGAGTCCAAAGACCCCTTAAAGTCAAAATTCATTGTGCGTTTAGAATTTCACCAGAGCAGAGCCCCACGTGAAACCGCCACCAAAGGCTTCGAGCAGTAGCATCTGCCCACGCTGGATACGACCATCGCGTACCGCTTCATCCAACGCTGTTGGAACGGTCGCCGCCGAGGTATTGCCGTGACGATCTAAGGTAATCACCACCTGATCCAACGACATCGACAGTTTTTTTCGCTGTCGCAGAAATAATTCGATAGTTGGCTTGATGCGGTACCAGCCAATCGAGCTCAGATTTGTGCATATTGTTGGCTTCTAATGTATCAACAACCAACTTCGACAACTGAGTCACCGCAACTTTAAAGACTTCATTGCCTGCCATGTGTAGCCACTTATCACTGTCACCACCACGAACTGGCACTTCAAGACTGAGTAAGTCACCATACTCACCATCCGCATGAATGTGAGTAGAAAGAATGCCCGGCTCATTGCTTGCACCAATCACTACCGCGCCAGCACCATCACCAAACAAGATAATGGTTGAACGATCCGTAGGATCACAAGACTTCGATAGTGCATCGGAGCCAATCACGAGAATATTTTTGCAAACACCTGATTTTACATGCTGATCCGCAATCGATAAGGCATACATAAAACCAGAACAAGCGGCAGCTAAATCAAACGCAGGACAACCTTTAATCCCCAGCTTACCTTGCACTTGGCAGGCCGCTGACGGGAAAGTGTGGCTTGCACTGGTCGTGGCCACAATAATCATGTCGATGTCGTTTTTATCGATTCCCGCCATTTCTATGGCATTTTGTGCGGCATAGAAGGCCATATCGGCAACAGTTTCATTCTCAGCAGCAATGCGACGCTCGCGAATACCAGTACGAGCGACAATCCACTCATCACTGGTCTCTACCATTTTCTCTAAGTCTGCGTTAGTACGCACCTGAGATGGCAGGTAGCTGCCAGTACCTAAAATTTTGCTATACATGAAGACTAATAATGCCTCTCGAGTAAAACCGCTTCCAAACGATCGCTTATACGGCTGGGTACTTGTCGTTTCACCTCATGTACCGCTTCAGAAATCGCATTCACGACAGCGGATACATCAGCACTTCCATGACTCTTAATGACAATGCCGCGCAATCCTAGCAAACTTGCGCCGTTATACTGGTCGGGGTTCTAGGGTTTTTAATTCAGTAAAAAGCTACAGAAAACAGTTTTCTTGCTATCCAACCCTTTATGGATGAGCCTAAAAGTGACTTTTTTAACTTATCGATAAAGAGTTGCGCCGTTCCTTCACACGCTTTAAGGCAAACATTTCCGACAAAGCCATCGCACACTATCACATCTGCCGCATCGGTTAACAGCTGATTACCCTCAATGTAACCAATGAAATTGATCGCTTGAGTTTGAGTCAGCATTTCTGCACAACGCTTAACCAGATCGTTACCTTTAATCTCCTCCGCGCCAATGTTTAAAATCGCAACACGTGGAGCTTGCTGCAAATGCTGCTCAGCGAGCGCGGCACCCATCACGGCAAATTGAAATAGAGAGTCGGCATCACTTGAGACATTGGCCCCTAAATCAAGCATCCAGGTTTTGCGACCGGATACGGTGGGCAATGCTGAAACCAGCGCGGGACGATCAATACCCGGAAGAAGTTTGAGACGAAAACGCGATAGCGCCATCAGCGCACCGGTATTTCCACCACTGACACACGCATCCGCTTGATTATCAGCAACGAGATCTATCGCAATACCCATAGAGCTACCAGCACTGTGACGCAGCGCGAGCGAGGGTTTTTCGGAGTTGGAGATGACACGGTCACTGTGCTCAATACTTAAACGAGTATTGGGTGAGTAACCTAGGAGAGAGAGTTGTTGAGCAATCTGATGACGATCACCCACTAAGATCACTTTTAGCTCTGGGAAATGTGACAGTGCCTGCACGGCGGCAGGCACTGTAACGCGTGGACCGAAATCCCCGCCCATTGCATCAAGTGCAACGGTTAAATTTTGCAAAGGTCAACCTTACTTGTTGATAACCTTTTTACCACGGTAGTAACCTTCAGCGGTTACGTTGTGGCGCAGGTGAGTTTCACCTGAAGTTGCGTCTACAGATAGCGCTGCAGCAGTTAGCGCATCGTGTGAACGACGCATGCCACGTCTTGAACGTGTTTTACGGTTTTGTTGTACGGCCATGGACCCTACTCCTATGTTAAGAATGCTTAGCGAATTACTTCTTCAAGCTTTTTAAAACATCGAATGGATTCGGCTTCTCTTCCAAAACTTCTTCCGGAAGTTCACCAAATACCAAATTGTCTGAATCAACGCTACAATCCGCTTCGTCGTGCATTGCTACTTGAGGCAAATTTAAGATGAACTCGTCTTCAACTAACTGAACTAGGTCAACCTCGCCAAACTCGTTTAGATCTACCAAATCATACTCGTCTGGGGCGTCTTCTTCACTTTTACGACCTAAATAAGGGGTATAAGTAAATTCAACTTCGCACTCGTGTGCGAAAACCTCGTTACAGCGCTGACACTCTAAATCAACTTCGATGTTAGCTTTACCAGAGATAACAACCAGTTGCTGTTCATCAATCTCAAATGACAATGAAACTTCAGCGTCGCGTTTAACGCCTGCGACTGACTCCTCTAAGCGCTTGAATAAATTAACTTGGATGATGCCATCAAAGTCTAATCTTTTCTGAGCGGCCTTAGCCGGATCAACCGTTCGCGGTATTTTTACCTTTTGCATAGGGCGCGAATATTATCTTCCAAAACAGATTTAGTCAAAGAAAAAGGCAAAAAAACTTTGGTTTTTTTTCCCTTTCCTACAGAGAGCATTATGAACAGCGCATTAGGATACGTTATGCTGCTGTCAAACACGCGATGATTGTAAAGTAAAATGCAAAATTACCAACTAGTTTTAGCTTCCACTTCCCCATTTCGCCAACAAATTCTGGCGAAATTGAAGTTACCTTTTATCACCGCTAAGCCAGATTGCGACGAAACCCCGTTAATCGGTGAATCCCCAGAACATTTGGTGATGCGCTTAGCCGAAAACAAAGCGCGTAGCTGCTTTTTAGCAGAGCCAAGTTTAGTAATTGGTTCCGATCAAGTCTGCATGATCGACAACGACATCATTGGTAAACCATTAACCGTAGAAAAAGCGGTTGAACAACTTTTACGCCAAAGTGGCAAGGCCATTACTTTTTATACAGGTTTAGCGCTTTTTAACAATCAAACTCAGCAAACCCATGTCGTATACGACACCTTCACTGTACATTTTCGAGTTTTATCAGAAGACATGGCACGACGCTATGTGGAAGCAGAACAGCCACTGCACTGCGCGGGCAGTTTTAAAAGTGAGGGATTAGGTATCGCACTGTTTGAACGCTTAGAAGGTGATGACCCCAATTCGCTCATCGGCTTACCCCTGATTAAGCTCATTCAGTTGTTAGAAAATGAAGGGCTCAATGTCATTTGACTTTAGCGTTGGCATTGCACAACGGACACCGCAAGGTTTTATCAACGAAAAACTAACAGAAAAGGGCGAATTATCGTCCCTTTTCTTGTTTAGACATCCGGTTTACGGTTAAGCCTGACGCATTTTAGCAAGAGCTTGCTCAAGATGCGCCTCAAGCGGAGCGTGAATCTCCATTTTTGCCTCACTGGCCGGATGAACAAATTGAATGTTGGCTGCATGCAAGAATAAGCGCTCAATACCAAACTTTGCCGTGTAAGCATCAAACCGACGATCGCCGTAACGGTCATCCCACGCGATCGGATGCCCCATGTATTGAGTATGTACACGAATTTGGTGCGTGCGCCCAGTCACAGGACTCGCTTGTACCAACGTCGCTTCAGTAAACTTCTCCAGAATACGAAATCGCGTTTCAGACGGTTTACCGTTAGGGTTGACTCGTACAATGCTGTTAACTTCATTTTTCAGTAACGGCGCATTGACCACTTTGCATTCAGAATCCCAGTGTCCCATTACTAAAGCGTAATAGTATTTCTGCACCGTTTTTTCACGAAACTGAGCCTGTAAATGACGCAGCGCTGAACGCTTTTTAGCGACCAGTAAAATGCCAGAGGTATCACGGTCAATACGATGTACTAACTCCAGAAAACGAGCTTGGGGTCGCAAAGCGCGCAACGCCTCAATCGCACCAAAGTGTAAACCACTACCACCATGAACTGCTGTACCTGATGGCTTATTTAGGATCAGCAGATGATCATCTTCATAAACAATACAGTGTTCCAACTCCGCCACTTTGTTGAGCTTGGTACTGGGCGGTGTTGCTTCATTTTCTTTTACTTCAACCGTCACCGGTGGAACGCGCACCACATCCCCCGCTTCTAGTTTATATTCGGCTTTCACGCGTTTTTTGTTCACGCGCACTTCACCCTTACGCAGAATTCGATAAACCACGCTTTTCGGAATTGTTTTTAATTGGTTGCGCAAAAAGTTATCAATGCGCTGACCAGCCATGTCTTCATCAATGTCGATGAACTGGACTTGAGTTCTGATTTCGTTCATGCCGCTATTCTATCTGGAATCTTGTTAAAGTCACATTTTCTTAGAAACAAAAAGACATTTTTCATGCGCCCTAACCGCGATTTGTTGGCAAATTAACCCTGCTTACATCAGGGCTGCTGTACAATCTGAATGCATCCTTGCTATGCAAAGTACTCTTAGCCATCATTATCTTTATTTAACAATAAGTTACCACCAGCACTTTTTGTAATCTCCCGCAAATAATTCGCGCTACATAGCAAAGCTGATTGCTGACGTTCACTGTCACTGCTATAGTTCACAGCTGCAAGAGCTGAACTGGTGGCATTTTGTTCTTTACCGTTCAATTTCTAGCAAGTTAATGAGTAGTCAGTCGAAAAATTGAGTGCAGCACACGGCGTAAGACACACAGTTTGAGGCTTTTTGTTGCTCTACTCATCGCCTTTTCATGTTGAGTACCCACCGCCTTTATAGCGGATCACAGGCAATCGTATGCTTGTGAATACTGTTGTGCCCCAGAGCATCCCCTCCAGCCGGGAGGCTGTACCGAATAAGCCATGGGATCAGGCACCGTGAAAACGAAACACGGCAACAAAAAAGAATCAAAACTATATTAAGAAAATGAGATTTCTAAATGAAAAGAATGTTAATTAACGCAACTCAAAAAGAAGAGTTGCGTGTCGCGTTGGTCGATGGCCAACGTCTGTTCGATCTGGATATTGAAAGTCCGGGGCACGAATCGAAAAAAGCAAATATCTATAAAGGCCGCATTACCCGTATTGAACCTAGTCTAGAAGCCGCATTCGTTGATTACGGTGCTGAAAGACACGGTTTCCTCCCTCTCAAAGAAATTGCTCGCGAATACTTCCCTGATGGTTACAGCTACCAAGGTCGTCCAAACATCAAAGATGTTTTGAACGAAGGTCAGGAAGTGATCGTGCAAATCGAAAAAGAGGAGCGCGGTAGTAAAGGTGCGGCGCTCACCACCTTTATCTCTCTAGCGGGTAGCTATCTTGTTCTTATGCCCAACAACCCTCGTGCTGGCGGTATTTCTCGCCGTATTGAAGGTGATGAACGCACTGAACTAAAATCGGCACTCAGCTCACTTGAACTACCACAAGGTATGGGGCTTATCGTCCGTACTGCAGGCGTTGGAAAAAGTGCCGAAGAGTTAGAGTGGGACTTAAACGTACTACTTAAGCACTGGGGTGCCATCAAGCAAGCGTCTGATTCAAACCCTGCACCGTTCCTTATCCACCAAGAAAGTAACGTGATTGTTCGTGCGATCCGTGATTACTTGCGTCGTGATATCGGTGAAATTCTTATCGACAGCACCAGCATTTACGAACGTGCTCTTGAGCATATTCGTTTGGTGCGCCCTGACTTCGTTAACCGTGTTAAGAAGTACGATGGCGAAGTGCCGCTGTTCAGCCATTTCCAAATCGAAAGCCAGATTGAATCGGCTTTCCAACGCGAAGTTCGCCTGCCTTCTGGTGGTTCAATCGTTATTGACCCAACGGAAGCCTTGACGTCTATTGACATCAACTCAGCACGCGCAACCAAAGGTGGCGATATTGAAGAGACCGCTCTCAATACCAACCTAGAGGCTGCTGATGAGATCGCACGCCAACTGCGTCTACGTGACTTAGGTGGCCTAGTCGTTATCGATTTTATCGATATGACACCTGTGCGCCACCAACGTGAAGTAGAAAACCGTCTACGTGAAGCCGTACGTGTTGACCGCGCTCGTGTTCAGATCGGCCGTATTTCACGCTTCGGTCTGCTTGAGATGTCACGCCAACGCTTGAGCCCGTCTCTGGCAGAAGCTAGCCACCACATCTGTCCTCGTTGTACAGGAACTGGGGTGATTCGTGATAACGAATCTTTGGCACTGTCGGTTCTGCGCTTAATTGAAGAAGAAGCACTGAAAGACAACACCTCGCAAGTACTTGCGGTGGTACCCGTGTCTATTGCTTCTTATCTGTTAAACGAAAAGCGTCGCTCAATCAACCACATTGAAAAAGCACAACAAGTTCGTATCACTATCGTGCCAAATTCCGATATGGAAACGCCACACTTTGAAGTGATCCGCGTGCGTGACGGTGAAGAACAGGACATCCTGTCTTACCTGATCCCGAAAAAGCTGGAAGCGATGAAAGAAGCGGAAGGCAAAGAAGTTTTAGATGTTGATCTGAAACCAAAACGCATTGAAGAACCTGTACTGAAAGGTTTTGCTGCGCCAGCAGAAGCCGTACCAGCTCCAGCACCTAAGCCAAAAGCTGAGCCACAAATCGTTACTGAAGTGGTGAAGCCTGCACAACCTGGTCTGTTTAGTCGTCTGTTTAAAGCGATTGCGAACCTGTTCTCTTCAGCACCAGTTACAGCACAAACCGAGACTCCGGTTGTACAAACGGGTGAACCAGAGAAACCTCGTCGTGAACGCAACGAACGTAACAATGATCGTCGTCGTAACCCTCGTGATAGAAACCGCCGTCGTGGTAATGAGGAAAATGGCGAACGTAATGAACGTAGTGATCGTAACGATAAAGAAGGCTCAAGCAATCAACGTAAGCCGCAAGATCGTAAACCGAAGCAAGAACGAGGTGAGCGTACTGAACGCCCAGAAACGGATCGTCCAGAACGCCAAGATCGCCGCAACAAGCGTGATGAGAGCAAAACCGCTAAGCTGCTAGAGCAAGGCCGTCAATTAGCGGCAGAGGCTCAGCAACAAGACGTAAACGTAAAAACGACAGAGCCAAAAGAAGAAAAGGCGGCTGTTGTGAAAGAGCGTCGTCAACGCCGTAAGCTGACTAAGCAAATTCGCGTGAAAGATCAAGTGGCAACTGAAGAGCTAGACCTTCTGCAAACTGCACCTATCAGCAATGAGTTTGAAGCGCCTGCATCTGTTAATCTGCCAGCAACAGAAGATTACGCAGACTCAGCTCAAGACGATAGCGAAGATGATCAGAAACAGCGCCGTAACCGTCGTTCTCCACGCCATCTACGCGCGAGTGGTCAGCGTCGTCGTCGTGGTCGTGATCGTCGTCCTAACCCGTTCCGCCTACGTAAAGGTGGAGTTGCCTCTCCTGAAATGGCGATGGGTAAAGTGATGCCTCGCTACGATTTAGCACCACGCCCACAATCGCGTCATGAAAACACTGAAGTGGCTCAACATGTGACACACGTAACTCCATCGGTTGCGGTAGAAAGTGTAACCGTAGAAACTCCGCGTACTTTAGGTGGCGTTGCTTTCCCTGAAATGGCAATGGGCAAAGTGATCGTTCGACGTCAGCCAGCTGAGATTGAACCTCAACGAGTTGAACAAGAGCCTGTGGTCGTGGCCGAGCCGATGATTGAAACGATTGTCGAGCCTGTTGTGGTTGAAGTGATTGAAGCACCTGCCGTTGAGATTGCTGATCCTGCTGTAATTGAAGCCGTAGAAGCGGCTGCAGTACAACCAGTGGGTGAAGATCATGTGGTTATTGAGAAACCGGCTGAACAAATTAAAGTAGTGAAGCCTGTCAGCGCAGACAGCAAAAAACTCACAGCAAAAGCGGTTATCAAGCAACCAAGTGCCTCGTCACCAATGACTAAAGCTTCTGGCTCACAAGAGATCCGTGAAGTGTTGGTTAACGCCGCGCCATTACGCACAGAGCGTTATCAGGCTCGCGGTGCGGGTAGCCAAGCCGCGCGTAATCAAGCGAGCTCAGCGATGGCTAAGCCGCAAAGCGAGTAACGGTTTAATCGCCGATAAAAGGGCTGCTCATGCAGCCCTTTTTTATGCGGCCTATTGTTACCACTTTTACTTTCAACCACGACCAGTACGCCTCTCAAAATAATCATCAGCATTTGTTATAGCTAAACTATCAACAATTGATGATTGCACCTCATCGTTCATTTCTGTAGCATGCCCGGTTCAAAATTAACCCGCTTGGTCACACTTTGATGTCATCATTTTAGCGAAGCGGTTCGGTTCACTTCATGCTCATAGCTCATGGGCAACACAACGATGGAATACCGTTTTCCCTATGTTTGAATTTCCCTCTTTCTCTCATCACTCGGTAAAAAATGATGTGTTATCTGGTCTAACCGTTGCGTTAGCCTTGGTTCCAGAAGCAGTAGCTTTCGCCTTTGTGGCGGGAGTAGACCCTATGGTTGGCCTTTATGCGGCGTTTATTGTTGGGTTAATTACCTCCATTTTTGGTGGCCGCCCCGGCATGATTTCGGGTGCGACAGGAGCTATGGCAGTAGTGATGGTGAGCTTAGTTGCTAGCCATGGTGTGCAATATTTATTCGCCGCGATTCTTCTCACCGGCTTACTTCAAGTCGCCGCCGGTTTATTCAAGCTCGGCAAGTTTATTCGTATGGTGCCTCATCCTGTGATGATCGGTTTTGTTAATGGACTCGCGATCGTGATTTTTCTTGCTCAACTTGGCCAATTCAAAGCACCTGACTTGAATGGCGTGCTCACTTGGTTACCCCAAGATCAATTGCTTTTGATGTTAGGCTTGGTCGCGTTAACCATGGCGATCATCCATTTCCTACCTAAATTGACGACGGCTGTTCCTTCTTCACTCGCTGCGATTGTTACCATTACACTGTTAGTCCAAGGGTTAGGTTTAGAAACCCGAACTGTCGTGGATTTCCTACGCGCTATGTCGGGTAACGATGCGGCGACTCTCGCAGGTACTCTGCCCTCTTTCGCGCTCCCTGCGGTACCGATGACCTGGGAGACTTTACAGATCATTTTCCCTTATGCCTTGATTCTGGCTGCAATTGGGTTAATTGAATCACTGTTAACGCTGACCGTTTTGGATGAAATGACTGGCACACGTGGCCAATCCAATCGTGAATGCGTAGGACAAGGTTTCGCTAACATCACTTGCTCCATGTTTGGGGCGATGGGTGGCTGCGCCATGATTGGTCAGTCGATGATCAACGTTAACTCAGGTGGTCGAGGACGACTATCGGGCATTGTGGCTGCGGTTCTCTTGCTCTGCTTTATCCTTTTCACCTCCTCTTTAATTGAGATGATCCCACTCGCCGCTTTAGTCGGAGTGATGTTTATGGTGGTGATTGGAACCTTTGAATGGGCCACGTTTAAGTTAGCTCGCCGAGTTCCGAAACAAGATTTCTTCGTCATCGTACTGGTGACTGTGGTCACTGTGTTTACCGATCTGGCGATTGCTGTCGCAGTCGGTGTTATTGCCTCAGCCTTAATGTTTGCTTGGGAACATGCCAAACATATCTACGCGGCTAGCCATATCAATGCCGACGGACACAAAGAGTATCAAATTCATGGGCCGATTTTTTTGGGCTCCGCCGCTAACTTCCTTGAACTGTTTGATGCAAACAATGACCCTAAAGAAGTGATTGTCGATTTCGCACGCTCACGCGTGGCAGACCATTCCGCGATTGATGCGATAGAAACCTTAGCAGAACGCTATGCCGCTGTGGGTAAAACGTTACATCTGCGCCATCTCAGCCAAGATTGCCGCGCTCTACTGCATAAAGCAGGCAGTTTGGTTGAAATAAACATCAAAGAAGATCCCACTTACAAAGTCGCCAGCGATGTGTTGGCGGGATAACGAGACTAAGGCAGCCTTGCGCTGCCTTGCTCACCCTTTCAAATCACCAATGATTTATCTTGCTGATAATTTAGCCTTTCCCTAGCATAGAGCTTCTGTTGTTTTTAGGAGTTTGCTATGACATGGATTCTTCTCACGCTGTTCGCGGCCTTTATGCAATCTTGGCGCAACGCTTTTCAAAGTCGTCTATCTAGCGAGGTTTCTACGGTAGGCGTTACCCTCGCGCGCTTTCTCTGGGCTAGCCCACTTGCGGCGGTGTATCTGATAACGCTCTATCAGTGGCAACCTGCCGCGCTACCGACTTTTTCCACTGCATTTTGGGGCTATATTGTGGGCGCTTCATTCATGCAGATCCTTGCCACAGCCTTAATGGTCAAACTCTTCAAATACAATAATTACGCCGTCGGGGCGGGTCTGGCCAAAAGTGAAGCGTTAGTCGCCGCGATATTGGGTATGCTCTTTTTCGGCACTCAACTCACGCTATTAGGCTGGGTTGGTGTGCTAATTGGGGGTGTCGGGGTGTTTATGCTGAGCAGCCATGGAGGCTTTAGACAACTTTCACTGCCAACCGTACTGCTTGGTTTAGGCAGTGGTAGTGCTTTTGCACTGACGTCACTTTGGGTTCGTGAAGCGAGCCTCGCCTCTCAACTGACCTTTCCCTATAGCGCAGCGTGGGTTTTATTGTTGGTCATTTCAATCCAAACATTCTGTTTGGTTGGATTCCTCCTTTATCGAGATCCGCCAACACTCCAGCGACTTTGGCTACGCCCAAAACTGGTGATGCTCACAAGTGCCAGTAGCTGTTTAGGATCAATTGGCTGGTTTGGTGCCATGTCTTTGCAGGCTGTACCTTATGTTAAAACACTCGGTCAGGTAGAAATCTTTTTTACTATGTTGATCTCTGTATTTTGGCTGCAGCAGAAAGTACGAATTAAAGATGGCTTAGGACTCATTTTAGTCGCACTCGCAGCCATTCTGGTAATGTGGACTTAGCTCAAAAGCGGAACATTAAATGTGAGGCTTTTACTTCCTCTTCGATGTAGCTTGAATAAAGCGCCGCTTTAAAGTCACTTCTCTAAACTGATGGCATAAAAAAACCCTCCTTACGGAGGGTTTGTATTTCCCGATTTGTTTCGTGCTAGCGAAAACCAATCACATTACTTTTTCGCTTTTGGTGCTTTCGCGGCTTCTTGATCTGCTTTCTTTACGATAACAGTCGTGCCTTCGAAAGTTTGACCTTCTACGAATGGTTTACCGTAGTAAGAAGCCAGCAGAACTTCTTTCAGCTCAGCAATCAGTGGGTAACGTGGGTTTGCACCAGTACATTGGTCATCAAACGCTTCAACTGCTAGCGCATCAACTTTCGCTAGGAAGTCAGCTTCGTTTACACCCGCAGATTGGATAGACATTGGGATGTCTAGGTTCGCTTTCAGCTCATCCAACCAAGTTAACAGACGCTCAATCTTCTGTGCAGTACGGTCGCCAGCTTGGCTCAGGCCTAGGTGGTCAGCCACTTCTGCGTAACGACGACGTGCTTGTGGACGGTCGTATTGAGAGAATGCTGTTTGTTTAGTTGGGTTGTCGTTTGCGTTGTAACGTACCACGTTAGCAATCAGCAGAGCGTTTGCCAGACCGTGTGGTAGGTGGAACTCAGCACCGATTTTGTGCGCCATTGAGTGACATACACCCAAGAAAGCGTTAGCGAATGCGATACCAGCGATAGTAGCAGCGTTGTGTACTTTCTCACGAGCGATTGGATCTTTTGCACCATTCGCGTAGCTAGAAGGTAGGTACTCTTTCAGCATCTTCAGTGCTTGCAGAGCTTGACCGTCTGAGTATTCGTTAGCAAGAACAGATACGTAAGCTTCTAGTGCGTGAGTTACTGCATCGTAACCACCGAAAGCAGTCAGAGACTTAGGCATGTTCATCACTAGGTTCGCATCTACGATCGCCATTTGAGGAGTCAGTTCGTAGTCTGCCAGTGGGTACTTAGCGCCAGTCTTGTCGTCAGTCACAACCGCAAACGGTGTTACTTCTGAACCCGTACCTGAAGTGGTAGTGATACACACAAGCTCAGCTTTTTTACCCATTTTAGGGAACTTGTAGATACGTTTACGGATGTCCATAAAGCGCATGGCCAGTTCTGCGAAGTGAGTCTCTGGGTGCTCGTACATTACCCACATGATCTTCGCCGCATCCATTGGTGAACCACCACCTAGAGCGAGAATCACATCTGGTTGGAAGCTTTGCATTGCTGCAGCGCCTTTTTCTACTACAGACAGCGTTGGATCCGCTTCTACTTCGAAGAATGTCTGAACTTCCATGCCTTGCGCTTTCAGCAGGGCAACCACATCGTCTGCATAACCGTTGTTGAATAGGAAACGGTCAGTAACTAGGAATGCGCGTTTTTTACCTTCTAGGTCGCTCAGAGCGATTGGAAGGCTACCACGGCGGAAGTAGATAGACTTAGGTAGTTTGTGCCACAACATGTTTTCAGCTCGCTTCGCAACAGTTTTCTTGTTGATGAGGTGCTTAGGACCTACGTTCTCAGAGATTGAGTTACCACCCCAAGAACCACAACCCAGAGTCAGAGACGGTGCAACGTTGAAGTTGTACAGGTCACCGATACCACCGTGAGTGGTTGGGATGTTGACAAGAATACGGGCAGTTTTCAGTTTGTCACCGAAGTAACGGATACGATCTGCGTTAACGTCTTGGTTGGTGTACAGACCAGAGGTGTGGCCGATACCACCGATTTCAACCATGGTTACTGCTTGTGCAACCGCGTCTTCGAAGTTGTCGGCACGGAACAGACCCAGTGTTGGAGACAGTTTTTCGTGAGCGAATTCGTCATCATAAGAGACTTTGCCCAGACCTTCACCCACCAGCACTTTAGTATCTGCAGGTACTTTTACGCCTGCCATTTCCGCGATAGCAGCAGCAGGTTGACCTACGATTTTCGCGTTCAGCGCGCCATCAATCAACAGTACTTTACGCACTTTATCCGCATCAGCTTTGCTCAGTACGTGCGCTTTGTGCGTTGCGAAACGCTCTTTGACTTCATCATAAACTTCGCTCACTACGATAGCCGCTTGCTCAGAAGCACATACTACGCCGTTGTCGAAGGTTTTTGACATTAGGATAGAAGCTACTGCACGTTTGATATCAGCAGTTTCATCGATAACAACTGGAACGTTACCTGCACCTACACCGATTGCTGGTTTACCAGAAGAATAAGCCGCTTTCACCATGCCTGGACCACCAGTTGCAAGGATCAGTGCGATACCATCGTGTTTCATCAGGGCATTTGACAGCTCAACTGAAGGTTGGTCAATCCAACCGATGATGTCTTTTGGAGCGCCCGCTGCGATTGCTGCATCCAGAACCAATTTCGCTGCTGCGTTGGTTGAGTTCTTAGCACGTGGGTGTGGAGAGAAGATGATACCGTTACGAGTCTTCAGAGAAATCAGTGATTTGAAGATCGCGGTTGAGGTTGGGTTAGTGGTTGGGACGATACCACAGATGATGCCTACAGGCTCAGCGATGGTCATAGTACCTAGGTTGTCATCTTCTTCGAGGATGCCACAGGTTTTTTCGTCCTTGTACTTGTTGTAGATAAACTCAGAAGCAAAGTGGTTTTTGATTACTTTATCTTCAACAATACCCATACCTGATTCTTCTACCGCCATTTGAGCTAGCGGGATACGCGCTTGGTTTGCTGCTAGAGAGGCTGCACGGAAGATTTTGTCTACTTGTTCTTGAGAGAAAGTAGCAAATTCAGCTTGTGCTGCTTTAACGCGAGCAACCAGAGCATCAAGTTCAGCCAGATTAGTAACAGGCATAAATTGAATCTCCTAAAATAAAAAAATATTAAAAACTCTTTAGTTAAGTGTGCTGCAGTCAGTTTTCACCTTTACTCAAAGACTTAACTTACGACCGACTTAGTAAATTGCTTTCACGACTGAGTATAATATTTCAGACTGTGAAAAAAATTGACTCAGATCAGTTATGAAAAATTAATTACCCAAGAAGGGGTAATAAGTCACATCAATACATCATAAGTAACTGAATAAAAAGAACTTAAAACAAAACAGCCTCATGAAGAAAAAAACCTCACTTGAGTTTTAAAAACTAAAAAAACTACAACACCTTGTAAAAAAGTTTCATTTTTAGACACCTGAGGCACGTTTGGGAGGCTATTCACGTGCTACTGAGAGTATATCGGTTATGTCTATGACCACCAGAGCTCGCCCAAGTTTTTACAAAAAATGTGCGAATGTTAACAGGCAAAAGAATAAGAAAACAAACTTGACACAAGAATGACACTGAATCTTTTCACTCTTATGCATCAATTAGTTTTTCTCACACAATAATCCGTGGCGACCCAATTTTTTTCATTCGTGATTCTGCTATCTTTCGCTTACATTACGCACGCTTCTTTATCTCTCTGCGATGGTTACGAGACTTCATCATGCAAAGCTTTGAAATTGCCATTTTTCTTCAATTTTTCCTCGGCTTAGTCGCTGCGGTAAACCCTGTGGGTATCATGCCTGTTTTCGTCTCTCTGACCGGTCATATGACGCTGGAAGAGAAGAAAAAACAAAACCGCAGCAACGGCTAATATTGCTGTTGCCATCATTTTGATCATTGCGCTACTAGCAGGGCAAATGATGCTCGACTTGTTCAGTATCTCTCTAGACTCCTTCCGTGTGGCCGGCGGTTTACTACTGCTCAGCATCGCTTTTTCGATGATGAGCGGTAAGCTCGGTGAAGATAAACAGAACAAACAAGAAAAATCGGAATACATTAGCCGTAGAACAAATTGCGGTTGTTCCTTTAGCTATGCCACTAATGGCGGGGCCTGGTGCGATTAGCTCGACGATTGTGTATGGTTCACGCTACCCAAATATGCTAGATACTTTCGGGATTGTCTTGACGATTGTGGCATTCAGCTTTTGTTCTTGGTTGCTGTTCCGTTCTGCCCCATATATTGTGAGATTGCTTGGACAAACTGGGATCAACGTGATCACCCGTATCATGGGTCTCATCCTTGGCGCATTGGGTATTGAATTTATCGCTAACGGGCTGCGCAACCTGTTTCCAGGTTTAGCTTAACTTAGCGAAGAACAGATAAAAAAAGCGCCCATCGGCGCTTTTTTATTAAGATTTGATGCGAAGTACACAGGAAAATTACTTCTCAGCCAAGATGATACGCAGAGTACGACGTAGTGGTTCTGCCGCCCCCCACAGTAATTGATCACCGACGGTAAAGGCATTCAGGAAGTCATCCCCCATCGCCATCTTACGTAGGCGCCCAACAGGAACCGATAAGGTTCCAGTGACTTTCGCGGGGGTGAGTTCACGTGCAGTAATATCACGTTCATTAGGGATCACTTTCACCCAATCATTATGAGTCGCAATCATTTCTTCGATTTCATCAAGCGGAATATTCTGTTTCAGCTTGATGGTCAAAGCTTGAGAATGGCAACGCATTGCACCGATACGTACACAAGTACCATCAATGGGGACGGGCGAATGTTGCAAACCAAGAATTTTGTTGGCTTCAACCCCCGCTTTCCATTCTTCTTTGCTTTGGCCGTTATCACGCTTCACATCGATCCAAGGAATCAATGATCCCGCCAACGGCACGCCGAAGTTATCGGTTGGGAAAGAGGCAGAACGCATGGTCTCTGCCACTTTTTTATCAATATCCAGTATAGAACTTGCAGGGTTCGCCAACTCTGAGCTCACCGCATCATTAATGACGCCCATTTGCGAAATTAACTCACGCATATTCTGTGCGCCAGCACCGGAGGCCGCTTGGTATGTCATGGCACTCATCCACTCAACCAAGCCACGTTCGTACAAACCACCCAAAGCCATCAACATTAAACTCACGGTGCAGTTACCGCCAACGAAAGTTTTGGTGCCGTGGTGAATACCGTGCAGAATTTGTTTTAGGTTGACCGGATCTAGTGTGATGATCGCATCTTTATCCATACGCAAAGTAGAAGCGGCATCAATCCAATATCCCTTCCAACCAGCTTGGCGTAATGCTGGGTACACTTTTTCGGTATAGCTACCACCTTGGCAAGTAATAACGGCGTCTAGCTGTTTTAGGCTCTCAATATCAAACGCATCCTGTAGCATCCCCGCCTCTTTACCAAAGTTCGGGGCAGGAACACCAATTTGCGATGTACTGAAAAAAACGGGCTCAATCAGATCAAAATCGCGTTCTTCTACCATGCGTTGCATCAGTACAGAACCGACCATGCCACGCCAACCTACTAAACCTACTCTCATTTCACATACTCTCCGTGTAGATCCAATGTTAAATCACTGGCTCCATCTATAAGTGGTTCAGCCTTAAATCTCAAGCCTTTCTTATCAAATCTCACAACTTTTTCTTATCCTTCTGGTCAAGTGATCGACGTTTTTGTCGGCAAGCACCTTAAAACTACTTCATTTTTTAACCAAGTGAGAGCGTTGACGTCAGTTTTTTACCAAAAAACTTATTTCTTGTTACACAACAAACCCACATTACAAAAGATTTGCTTTCATTAATAACTCAAAAATTAAACAGCAAATGCTACAAATTAACCACTTGAACGATATAAATCACAACAAAGAGCTTTAATGTCGATATATTATTTTAACTACGGTAAAGTGCACTCCGACTCAATAAGGACATCCTGACTCCTTACTAACGATTGGATAAGAGGCTCTTAGTATGTTACAAGCCCAACAACGCCTACCAAGCTTGATCCAAGTGATCGTTTCGCTTGGACTATTTTTGCTGTTAGCGTTTTCATTTACTGCACAACTGGATTTACCGATTCAGCTTGCTCTGTACATCGGCTGGTTCGTGATTATTACTCTTGGCATTCGCCTAGGGCATAAATACAAAGATTTAGAAACCGCAGCCCTTAATGGCATCTCAAATGGCCTAGGTGCGGTTTTAATTCTCTTGGCCGTAGGTGCTTTGGTCGGAACCTGGATTTCAGGTGGTATTGTCCCAACCATTATTTATTACGGTTTGAAAGCCATTCACCCTTCTATCTTTTTATTAGCCACTATGGTGATTTGCTCTCTAACCGCTTTAGCAACAGGCACTTCCTGGGGCGCCGCAGGCACGGCGGGTATTGCGATGATGGGGATTGGCCAAGGCCTTGGTATTCCAGCCCCGATTACTGCGGGTGCCGTACTTTCTGGTTGCTACTTCGGCGATAAAATGTCACCGCTTTCAGATTCGGTTATTTTGGCCTCTTCGATGTCAAACGTTGAAGTGATGGAACACATCAAAGGGATGCTACCGATTGCCTTGATTAGCTATGTGATCACAGGAGTTCTGTTTACTCTGTTTGGCTTCCACTACGCGGGTAACGTTGATATGTCTCAGGTTGAGACGGTGATTACCGCGATGGAACAGCAATTTTATATCACCCCATACTCTTTTGTCCCTGTACTTATCGTGCTCGGACTGCTCGCCATGCGTATGCCCTCTTTCCCTGTGATCAGTTTTGGCTCACTACTCGGCATTATTTGGGCAGTGATGATTCAAGATGTCGATTTCCTGCAAGCATTCAACACCGCATGGGCCCCTTACAATATTGAATCTGGCGTAAGCTTTATCGATGCGATTTTGAATCGTGGGGGTATGTCATCCATGCTTGGCTCAGTTGCCGTGATCGTGTTTGGTCTTGGTTTTGGTGGTTTGTTAGATAAAGTGGGCGTGCTTGAAACGATCGCAAAACTGTTTGAGCGTCGAGTAACTAGCGCAGGTTCACTCGCGACCAGCACGATTGGTACCGCTTTCATGGGTAACGTGTTTGGCTCAGCAATGTATGTGTCACTGATCCTGACTCCAAAAATCTGTGCCAAAAACTATGATCGTTTAGGCTATCAACGCAAAAACCTTTCTCGTAACGCAGAGTTTGGTGGCACGCTAACCTCAGGTATGGTGCCATGGAGCGATAACGGAATTTATATGGCCAGCATTCTCGGTGTCGCGACGCTTTCTTACGCGCCGTTCATGTGGCTGAGCTTTGTCTGCATTATCGTCACCATCGTGACCTCTTACTGCGGATGGTTTGTTGATAAATGTGAACCAACGGCTTGCGCGACACTTGATGACGACGCTGAAAATTCCAAGGTTCCTGTTTCTGCATAACAACCTCAAAATCATTTGAAGAGAGCGCGCTAAGGCGCTCTTTTTATTTATAACGAAGAGTAAGACTCTAAATGCAACCGAGCCATATGCCATTCCACTTCTCGAACGGTTTTTGCCAAGTATGAGGATAAGTTATCCAATACTCGCTCACTCGGCATTTTTCCTGCTTGTAGCTCGCTTTCAATCTCTGCCGCCGCGTTTTTTAACCTTTCTGCCCCTAGGCTTGCCGCTGCACTTTTCAAAGTATGACTCACACGTTGAGCCATTTGAGGATCGTTCACTATATGTGTGCGAATTCTTTCATCATCTTGTTTATGATCTTCCAAGAAAACATTCAGCAGCTGATGAACCGATTTCATATTGCCATTTAATGCTTGTTTTAATTGCTCGATGTTCACTTGGCTGCTTACCCCATCTATCGGAGTACGCTCTTGTTCTTCATGAGTTTGTGTGGGAAAAACAGGAAAGGAACGGCAAGATAACAGCAGCATAAAGCTCAACATGGCTAATACACTCCCAAACACCAAAATCACCATCATGCTCCACAATTGACGGTGGTACTCTTCTTCAAGCAAGCTCGCCTCTTCGTAGACAGCATGGTTTAACAGTTTATTGGCAATATTATCGCCTTCTGCATATTGCGTAAGAAGTTTGGAAACATAGGCTAAGGCAATCTGTAGATGTTCTTGCTCTGCGTTAGGTAAGGTAAGTGAGCTTTTTAAGAGACGATCCAAACTGCGATAGATGTCTGGGTTAGTCCGATGATCAGCAAACAAAGCCTCAAAACTCAAGGCTCCGAGCTCGAAATATTCTGCTAATCGCGCATCATTCTGCGTAACCTTTTGTCGGTTTTGCCGCAACAACTCCGCTAACTCCGTAGGGTGTAGCTCTATGTTCAAAAAGGCTCTCGCCTGTTCAATAAATCGATCCGTTTGATACAGCAGTTGTTGTACATCACCGGCAAACCAAACATGAGATTGCTCCGCTTCAATTTGCATACGTAACGCGAGCAGCAAGGAGAGTTCAAGTTCCAAATCTGGAGCGTGGTTTGCTCGATAAGGCTGCGAGAAATAGAGCGTATCGCGAAAGTGCATTAAGCGATTGGTCAACTCGTCAAGGCTACGTGAAGATGATGAGATCTGGTAAAATTGCCACAACATCAAGGCAGCTACGATCCCCCGATACAACAAAAATCGTCATCACAGCGTTATTTCTCAACCGCTTATTCGATAAGATTTGTTCCATGCCAACGATCCTAGTAAAAACCTAAGATCAAGCATATACGCAATTTTTAAGCTTGATGGGCAATGTGGTGATTTGCTTAAAAAAAAGAGAGCGTGATCGCTCTCTTTAGCATAGTGAATGGTGTATGACTCATAGTATTGATTACTGCTCGTTAACGTAAGCGAGTCAATTGATCACGTAAATTCGGTGGCGTTCCTTTAATCGTCAGCGTGTCAGTTTCTGGGTCATAGAACACACGCTCTCCCAGCAACAAGCTGTCAAAACTTAAGTTCAAACCACCACCGGCACCCACATATTTCGTCAGTTTACGTACGGTAGATCGATCCGCAGGAAAACTCTCCTCCAGCTCATAGCCTTGTTCACGCGTAAAGTCGAAAAAGTTGACCCCTTCATTACTTGGCGGCAATTCCCCAGACAACTCTTGAACTTTTACTTCATCGCCCGATTTCATCTGATCATTGCAGTATTCATATACTTGCTTTTTGTAACTGATCACTTCATCTTTTTCGAACTTAGCATCAGCACAAAAATCTTCCACCGCCTGCATAAGCACTTGATTTTGCTGCTTAGTATCAAGACCAATATCCGCCTGAAGGAAATCAAGGAAAAAATCGGCCACTTTACGCCCAACTCGACCTTTGATGTAACTCAAATAGCGTTTGGACTCTTTGTCTGTTTCATAACTAGAAAGATCAATACGTGCCACGATATCCATTTTATTGATATCCAAATAATCGGTGGCACTGATGTCTAACCCTTCTGTAACTTTCAGGCTTTGGTTGAGGGGCAGTAAGCCAATAAACAGATAATCGGTCGCCAACGATTGATATTCCGCCATCACCAAAATGCCCTCATCGGCAAAAGGGTATTTTGCGAGTTCATTCTTTAAACGCTGAGCACTCTGTTGTGAAAAATCGTAGAAAGGCAATTCTCCACGGCGCATCTCTTGCAACCAAAGCTGGAATTCACTGTCTGACTTAAAACAACCGAAACCTTTACCCGCTTTTGCATTAAAAACACGATGTAACTCAGCGACTAAGTTTTCAGTTGACGTATCATTGCGGAGAGATTCAGCGCGATAGTTTACAACCAACTCATCGTTATCATTTTTACGGAGCTGGTGCAGAATCACGTTAGAAAGGAATAGGCTCATAGTGAAATAATCATCGTTCTGGTTTCAGTTGTTAGGCATAGTAGGGTATCATAAGCCGCTTTTACTATCATCATCAGAGTCAATATGCCTATTACATCGAAATACAGTGACGAACACGTTGAATCCATTCTGACTGAAATTGCTGCGGTACTAAACAAACATAATACCTCACCAGAGCTAACCTTAATGCTCGTAGGTAATATCGCAACGAACGTGCTTAATCAAAACGTTGCAGCTTCACAACGTAAAGTGATTGCAGAAAAATTCGCACAAGCGTTAGTGTCATCTTTGCAAAGCTAAAATTGACCCATTTAACCAATAAATAGAAAAAGCACATGGTAGAGAGCGGAAATACATACGGCGATAGAGTATCTCGTTTGGTAGGTTGGGGGCATTGGTTTGCCTTCTTTAATATCATCGCAGCCATGCTCATTGGCACTCGATATATCTCTCAATCTCCTTGGCCAGAAACGCTAATCGGGCAGCTCTACCTTGTGCTGTCTTGGGTTGGGCATTTCGGTTTTCTTGTTTTTGCACTCTATCTGTTAGTGCTTTTTCCTTTGACCTTTCTTGTCCCATCAAGAAGTCTGTTTCGTTTTTTAGCGGTCTGCTTTTCAACTCTCGGTCTCACTGTTTTACTGATCGATACTCAAGCCTATCAAATCATCAACCTACACCTTAACCCCGTGGTGTGGGAGCTTCTTTTTAATGATGAGACGAGCAGCGTGAGCGCTGATCTACAGCATCTATTTGTTGTCTTACCGCTAATTTTTCTGCTTGAACTGGGATTATCAGAGTGGGTATGGCGCAAACAGCGCAAGCTATCCCATAAGCGTATTGGTCGCCCTATTGCAGCCGTATTTTTTAACAGTTTTATTACCAGTCATCTCATTTACGTTTGGTCGGATGCCTATCTCTATTCATCGGTGACCAACCAGCGGGCAAACTTCCCTCTGTCCTATCCAATGACGGCTAAATCCTTTATGGAAAAGCACGGTTTATTTGATAGAGAAGAGTATACCAAGCGCCTTGCTGAACAAAATAACAGCACTGATGGGCTAATCTATCCTCTTGAGCCTTTAGAATTTAATCGGCGCACCAATAACCTAAATGTATTGGTGGTTAGCATTAATAATTTGCGCGCCGATACACTAACGCCTGATTTAATGCCAAACGCATATCAGTTTGCTAGCGAGAACCTCAACTTCACTAACCATTACAGTTCAAGCAACGATATGTTTGGCCTGTTTGGCCTGTTTTATGGTTTGCCGAGCACTTATGCGAGTAGCGTTCGGATTCAAGGTAATCCGCCCGCATTTATTGATGTCATGAAAAAGAATGGCTATCAATTTGGATTATTCAGTGGCAGTAACTTCTCTGACCCGCTTTACCATGAAACATTATTCCGCTCTTTAGACGTTGCTGAAATAGCTTTCGTCAAAGAGAACAGTGCTGATGATCAGGCGGTAAAAGCATGGTCTGAGTGGCTGGTCACAACACAGGGAAAACCGTGGTTTAGCTATTTAGAATTCACAACTGTCGAACAGTTTTCAGCGCTTAAATCTGACACGACCAAATCATCGGCAACCGACCGTTTACGTGATGCTTATAACCTTTCTGCGACCCAAGCAGATAACGTAATCAAAAACTTGCTTGACCAATTAGAATCCATGGCATTGTTAGACAACACGGTGGTTGTCATCACCTCTAATCATGGCACTGAGTTTAACGAGACTAAAACAAATACTTGGGGAGCGAACAGCAACTATAGTCGCTATCAGTTACAGGTTCCCATGATTATTCATTGGCCAGGTAAAGTAGCTGGCACTTATGCTCATCGCTCTAGTCACCTCGATTTCTCTGTGACTCTAATGCAAGATTTACTAGGGGTTTCATCAAACCCAATTGACTACAGCAGCGGTAAAAATCTGTTTAACGAAAGTAAACGAAAATGGATTTTAGCCGGTGATTCACGTGAGTTAGCCTTAATTACAGATTCGCAAACCACCGTGATCGATAAATTGGGCAACTTTAAAGTTTATGATGCGAATTACCAACGCCTTAAAGAGGTTACTCCAACATTACCCGTGTTAATGCAAGGTTTGACCGAATTGCAGCGTTTTTACGCAAAAGACAATTAAATTCATTATTTTAAGGTACCCTAGGGTTGACGCCTTAGAGAAAAGTTATTAGATTACGCCCATCGGACTGTAGCGCAGCTTGGTAGCGCACCGTCATGGGGTGTCGGGGGTCGGAGGTTCAAATCCTCTCAGTCCGACCATACACCTAAAGGGGAGTTTCTTTGAAACTCCCCTTTTCCGTTTTAGAACTTAGTAAAAAATAGCGCTTAGCAATAAAAAATAGCGACCAAGTGTACATAATTAGAGCAAACAGTATTTTAGGGGCTTTACAAGCAAGCGTCAGGCCGATATTATGCGCGAACAAACGGAGAGATGGCTGAGTGGTTGTAAAGCACCGGTCTTGAAAACCGGCGATGGTTAATAGCTATCCTAGGGTTCAAATCCCTATCTCTCCGCCACATTAGAAAAGCCGCTGATTATTCAGCGGCTTGTTGCTTTTACATGTGATTAAATTTTCACTTCAATACGCCGTGCTTAACGCCGCTTTCAGTAACTCAAGATGCAATGGCACTAGCGCTGCGTGGTCTTCACGATACCCTCCACCGATGACACAAGCGATTGGGATGCTCTCCTGCTTTGCCAAACCCAACATAAAATGATCGCGTTGCGCGATAGCTGCCTGTGAAATGGATAAATAGCCCAACTCATCATCATGATGGATATCAACACCAGCATCGTAAATAATCAGATCCGGTTGATGAACACTGACTGCGATTTCAACCACCTGTTTAAATGTCGAAATAAACTCGCTGTCTCCCGTTTGTTTACAAAACTCAATATCCATATCAGAAGCAGGTTTTCGTGCAGGGAAATTCTTATCACAATGAAACGAAAGGGTAATGATATCATCTCGCTGCGCGCACAAGGTTGCCGTTCCATCGCCATGATGTACATCACTATCAATGATCAGCACTTTATCAACACCGGATAAAGAGAGCGCGAAATGTGCCGCTATTACTAAATCATTAAACAAACAGAAGCCGCTACCAAAATCCACATGGGCGTGGTGATAACCACCACTGAGGTGAATGGCAAGTCCCGAGTGCAGCGCGTGTTCAACCGTTAAGCAGGTTCCACCGACTGAAAACAATGTACGCTCAATCAGTTTTTCACTCCAAGGAAAGCCTATCCGGCGCATCTTGGCGGCTGGTAATGTTCCTTCCAGCAAAGCCCGCACATAGTCCGAATCATGTACTGAACTCACCAATGAGAGCGCGGCCATTTGTGGAGCCATAAAGTGAAATGCAGTTCGCCACTCTTCACTGTGTTCTTGCTGACGTACAATTTCTTCATACAGTAAACGATATTTGTTGATGGGATATCGATGACCGACAGGCAATTCCAATTGTGAATAAATGGGATGATAAATCAGCGGGATCATACGCTACTCAACTCTGGTTCATTTAGGCTTTATACGTTCTAGTTTTATTGTTTGGAGCACGACGTATGCGCTTAAAGGCCGCTTTCTTCACCACGGGCAAGGATTGCAATGAGGTAGGCACAGGGGCACATTTGACTTGCGCGATGAGCTGCTCTAAACGTACCTGTAAAGTTTGCATAAAGGGTTGGTATGCTTGGCCTTTTTCAGCAATCGCTTGTAGTTGGTGTTCCCAATGTGCCGTCATATCTGGATATGTTGCTTCCAGTGGTAATGCGTGAATTAAACCTCGTCCCGCCGGAGTGCTTTTAATCAGCTTGTTATCGCGCAGCAAAAGTCCGCGTTTAAACAGAGTATCCAGAATCCCCGCTCGGGTTGCTTCTGTACCCAAACCATCCGTGTCCCGCAGAATTTTTTTCAGTTCTTTATCAGCAACAAAGCGGGCTATCCCCGTCATCGCCTGTAAAAGTGTTGCTTCAGTAAAATGGCGAGGAGGCTCTGTTTGTCTCTGTTTTATTTCCCCTTCTCGACACTGTAGCACCGTACCAACAGCCAGAGGAGGGACTTTATCCACGCCCTCTTCTTGTTCATCTTGATGACCAGTCAACGCTTTCCATCCAACACTAAGCAGTTGACGCCCTCTCGCAATAAAAACTCCACCGGCGATGTTGAAGACCAACTTAGCCTCTGCATACACTGCCGCAGGATAGAACTGAATTAAGTATTGGCGAGCAATGAGTTGATACACCTTCATCTCATAGCTAGACAACGCATTCACGCTAGCCTTTTTGGGCGTGGGGAGTAATGGCGTGGTGCGCGTCCACTTTACTGTCATTCCAAGCTTTGGAGCGTAGCGATAAATTCGCATTGTTAACGGCCGTGAGCATTTCTTGCGCATTATTGGCAATAGCGGCCACAACATCAGCCGCTTGAGCCAAATGCTCTTTCGGGAGATATCGGCAATCTGAACGCGGATAGGTGATCAGCTTATGTTTCTCATAAAGAGATTGGCAAATATCCAAGACTTGCTGCGCACTCATGTTATAACGCTTAGCAGCATCAATTTGCAGCGCAGAGAGTGAATAAGGTAAAGGAGCGGCTTGCTTAGTTTGATCTTGTTCTGATTCCGTCACCGTGGCGGGCTGATGGGCAATGCGACTAGCCACATTCTCTACCAGTTTGCGGTTAGTCACTCGCCCGTCTTCATCTTGCCACGGCAAACATGCCTCACTTGGCTTCCAGCGAGCACAAATATCAAAGTGCTCCACGCCACTTTGGTAAGGAATTAAAGCATCCAGAGTAAAGTAATCATGCGGGACAAAATTCTCGATCTCTTCATCTCGTCTCACCACTAAGCCGAGTACCGGTGTTTGCACTCGCCCCACGGAGAGCACGCCTTGATAACCGGCTTTTTTTCCAAGCAAGGTATAAGCCCGTGACATATTCATACCATACAGCCAGTCAGCACGTGAACGCGCCAAGGCAGATACTGAAAGTGGAATAAATTCACGGTTACTGCGCAAACCTTGTAATGCTCGCTTTACTGCTGAAAGGTTTAAATCACTGATCAAAAGGCGCTGCACGGTTTCTTTTTTGCTATTCGGAACTTTGCAATAATCCAGTACTTCATCCACTAGCAGTTGCCCTTCACGATCCGGATCGCCTGCATGAATAATTTGATTCGCATCTTTAAGCAGTTTGCGAACCACTGTCAGCTGTTGGGAAGAAGATTTTCTCGGGCGCAGTTGCCACTGCTGCGGAATAATCGGCAGATCCGCCATGTTCCATTTTTTGTAGCGTTCATCATAAGCATCTGGCTCAACTTGCTCAAGAAGATGCCCAATACACCAAGTTACGACATCGCCATTGGCACAGCGAATACAACCTTGCTCTTTCTTATGCGGTTTTGGCAAAGCATCGGCGATGGCTCGGGCAAGGCTTGGTTTTTCAGCAATAATGAGTCGGCTCATAGCATACATTAGCGGATAAAATTAAGGCCACATTACTCAATGTGGCCTTATAAAATCAAGAAAAACTGTCGTTTTATACAGTATTATTCTTCACTCGCGGTACGAGATGCCGCTTCTTTAATCAGTGTTTGCAGTTCACCCTTTTGGAACATCTCCAGCATGATGTCGCAACCACCAATCAGCTCACCTTCAATCCACAGTTGTGGGAAAGTAGGCCATTGAGCGTAAACCGGTAGCTCTGCACGGATGTCTGGATTTTGTAGGATATCTACATAAGCAAACTTCTCACCACACGCCATCAGAGCTTGTGCAGCTTGCGAAGAAAAACCACAGCTTGGCAGTTTTGGTGAGCCTTTCATATAAAGCAGAATCGGGTTTTCGGCGATTTGCTGTTTGATTTTGTCAATAGTTTCCATCGCTTCCTCATTAATGGATGTCATCAAATATGGGCACATTCTAAAGCAATAACTGAGAATAAAAAGCATATTCTCTATGTGGATAAAGAGTAGACTTATCTTGTTTGTCTCGTTAGCGCTTTTGTGAGCACCCTAGACCGATCTTTTTCTGTCTTCGGGGTTTTAATAAAGTAAAAAGTTGCTAAAATACTTGGCAAGTCAGTCGTAACGACGAAGAAAACAATACACTGGAAGCAACGATATAAAGAGATCCCTCTCTTTACACTCAACGGAGAATCGAGCAATGGCATTTGAACTACCCGCTCTTCCTTACGCGAAAGACGCGCTGGAACCACACATCTCAGCAGAAACTCTGGATTTCCACCACGGTAAACACCACAACACTTACGTGGTAAAACTGAATGGTCTGATCCCAGGTACTGAGTTTGAAAACAAATCACTAGAAGAGATCATCAAGACCTCAACTGGTGGTGTTTTCAACAACGCAGCGCAAATTTGGAACCACACGTTCTACTGGCACTGCCTGTCACCAAACGGTGGCGGTGAGCCAACGGGCGCGGTTGCTGAAGCAATCAATGCAGCATTCGGTTCTTTCGCTGACTTCAAAGCTAAATTCACAGATTCTGCAATCAACAACTTCGGTTCATCTTGGACTTGGTTGGTGAAAAAAGCGGACGGTTCTCTTGCCATCACGAACACTTCAAATGCAGCAACTCCGCTGACAGAAGCAGGCGTGACACCACTGCTGACCGTTGACCTGTGGGAACACGCATACTACATCGACTACCGTAATGTGCGTCCAGACTACATGAACGGTTTCTGGGCACTGGTTAACTGGGACTTTGTTGCTCAGAACCTAGCTAAATAAGCTCCTATTGCTTATTTAATCTTCATAAGCCTGCAATTTTGCAGGCTTTTTTGATCTCATCTCCTCAAGTTTTCTGCCCTGAAGCCGTTAAATGAATATCAAGGGGAGAGAGTCATGCAAGTCCACACGTTAGACAAAGCGGGAATCATTAGCGAGCTGCATTTTGGCCAAGGTATAAGCCAAGCGGTAACGCAAGGACGTCGTGCTGACTTTGCCCTGTTATTGGCACTTTTTTCTAACGATGTGCGCGACAACACTCCTATAGACAAAATCCATGAATCGCCTACGACTGAACAAGTTCTGCGCCAGCGTTTTGAACTTGCAGAACCTCAACCACTGGAAAATGATGAAAGCTCATATCAGATTTCAGCCAAACAGGCAGCGCTGTTTCATGAAGGCGGAATGGCAAGCGCCAAACTCAGCCATTACCTGACCCCAGAAGCACTGACTTATCGTCCACAAGATACTCAAGGCTTTCCTGAAGAAGTCTATCTAAATCTTTCAGGTCATGAGCGGCGTCATTTAGCAGAAAAGACACCGACAGCTCTATTGGCCAAAGATTTTTACCACCGCCTTGCGACCGCTTATCGTCAAGATCAATTCCGTCTGTCGGTTTGATCATTCGATCGGTCTAATGCATAGACCATACTGCAAACAAAATTCCGATCTAATAATTTTTGTGAATGGATGCAAACTATTGGCTTTCTGTTTGCTAAATCCAAAGTTATTTGAACTTATTCACACTGTATACACATCTAATCAACCATGCTGTCCAAACCCCCTGCGTAACCTGACGGTTAAAAGTGCAGCTAAGAACAAGATGAGGTAGCACTCATGGATATAAAAAGTGCAGTAATATTAATAACTTCGGCAAGCTCAGCTCTCGGAAGTACACTGGCCACTCACTTTGTCAAACTTGGAGCCAAAGTGATCCTTTGTGATCGTGACCAACAAGGATTAGTGGACACGTATTGGCGCTGTCATGCCATCTCAAATCAAGTCGCGTATTTTCATCTCAATGATTTTTCGCCCGACAGCATTGAACACCTTCTCGATATGGTTGAACAAAAATTTCAGCGAGCGCCCGATGTGTTGATCAACAACTTACCTTCCGCCCCCTTACCGTCACTGGTTGACGAAAAACCCAGTGAACAATTTATTCAGCAATTAGGCGCAATTGCCTCTTCGTTGTTTAATTTCAGTCACGCTTGCTCGGTCAGAATGCGTCAACGCAAGACTAAAGGAGTGATCGTCAATGTGGTGTGCTACAACGCACCGCAAGATCGATCAGGTATAGAAAGTGCAAACTCAATGGTCTCAGGATTTACTCAAAGTTGGGCTAAAGAGCTAACCCCGTTTAACATTCGGGTCGGAGGCGTAGTACCTCAAGTCGAGAGTGCAAATGATGAGGCAGTGCACTGGTCTGAAATCCGTGAAGAACTGATTCGCAACACTGAATATATCGTGGCTAATGAATATTTTAGTGGAAGGGTAATGTCGGCTTAGCCTCCGCTAAGCCGCGGTGTCTCATAATCCTTCGTTTAGATACTCATCAAGATAGTTCTCTTCTTCGGCATTGTAATCATCCACTCGAATTTCCGCTTCGAAATTTCTTCGTTGGATGAAAGCATCACGAGTCAAACTATACGGGTCGGGTGAGTTATGCAGTAAAGCTTCTTGCGAAACTAGGGCAGCACGTGTTTCCATGCCTTCTAGAGCCCATTTGCCTAACCCAGCCCATATATTGAGATAAGCGAGAGGGAAATACATACCGTCGACCACATCCGCCGCTTGGCGCACGGTATAAGGCCCGTATCCTGGAATCATTAGGTAAGGTCCATTACCTACACCATAGTGTCCGACTGCATCACTAAACTCTTTTTCATCGTACTTTTTAATGCCAGCTTCAGAAGCAATATCGATTAAGCCAAGTAAACCAAAACTGGTGTTGATCCAAAAACGGTTGAAATGAACAACGGCTTTAGAACCATTGCCCATCAGTAAGTTATTCACCATACTGGCTGGTTCATCTAAGTTAGAAAGGAAATTCGCTACCCCACTGCGCACAGGCTTAGGCACATAACCGACATAGAACAAGGAGACAGGGCGAACCACGTAAGGATCTAAGTAGTCGTAGTTAATCGTCCACATTTGTCGGTTAAAACTTTCAAGCGGATCGTTAACCTGAGAGTGAGAGGATGCGTCATCGGGGGTGCTACTGCATCCGAGCAAAAACGCGGTGAATAAAACAATCCAAGATAAGCGACCAACCATACGTTATTCCATGTGCAAAGGCCGACTTACATCGGCCTTATATTTTCTTCCCACTCAAAGTCGTACCAGCCACGACTTTGGTACTATTTGGGTCATCATTTATTATTTTTCCGCTTGTGATTTTATTCGTACTGCTTATCAAGTACAACGGCAACGGCATCACCCGCTTTCATTATTTGGCTTTCACCATGCCAATCACCTGCTTTTGTCGCCACATTACCGTCGGTATCAATACGTGCTCGCACAATAAAAGACTCAAGACTAGAGAGTTTTGCCCCTTGCATCATGCTGTTACTGTCATCCAATACCACGGTTCTTGGGAATTCACCTAGTGGGTAACGTGCCGCTGCCGTAGGCATAGGAGAACCAGGCGCATGAACCGACACAATTAATACTGCATTAGGATCAACGTTCACCTGATCACCGAGACTGATCGTTACCTTAACCGATTTTCCATCACTCGTGGTGCTGGTCTGTGAGCCCATTTTTTGTCGCGCACTTTCAATACTGCGACTGAGCATCTCATAGCGAGCATCCTGAGGGCCGATCGCTTGTTGCATCAAGCTCCAATATTTAATGGCGGCAGAAAAATCGCCACTCTCAAATGCATCAAATGCCAGTAAAGAGTAAACTCGCAGATCGGCATAACCACGCTGGGCCAATTTCAGCAGAATTGATTTAGCGTCTTGTTGGTCAATCGGATCGTTGGACAGCATTAATGCTTGAGCGTAGCCAAATTTCACATCAGGATCTTCACTATCTAATGCGTAGGCTTTCTTCATTGCTCCGATGGCAGTTTCAAGATCACGGTTGGCTAAACCAATTCGCCCTAACAACAACCACCCAGTCACATCATCGGCTTGGTAATGTAGTCGTGTACGTAGCGCAAGAGTCAAGTCATTCATCTCTTCATCGCTAAGCTCTACTTGAGGTGCCATCAGTTTTTTCGATAGTTCAGGGAGTTGTGCCGTCACTTCCTGCCACGCTTGCACATGTTGATAGCTACCGAACTTAGCGTATAAGCCATAGCTCAAACCGACCACCAGTAACACCGATGGAACAACGATTTTCCATAATGAAACGCTATTCTCTTGCTCATGCTTTTGCTGGGTTGGGATGTCGTCTAACAGAGTTTGCTTGAGATCGGCGATCAAATCTTGTGGATCAACCACTATCCCCTCTTCCGCTTCCTCTTCCAGCTCTTTCAGGCGATCTTTATAAAAGGCTTTATTCAATTCATCGCGTAGTGCTTGATCGTTATTAGCACGTTTTTTAACGAAAGGAATAATGATGAATGCTACCGCAATCAATGCTAGCAACAAGGTTGAGATCCAAAACATCCCCATGATTACTTCTCTCCCTCTTGCTCTTCTTTCAATAACGCCGCTAGACGTGCTTCTTGTTCGTCATTCCACGGTATTGAATTAGCCGCGTTGCGCGATTTACGTCGACTGCGTAGCACGATTACCGTAAAACCAATCATAAGCACCGAAATAGGGCCAAGCCAAAGAATCGCAGTGCCTAGTGTAAACGGCGGATTATAGGTTACAAAATTACCGTAGCGAGCAATCATGTAATCGACGATTTCCGACTTGGACTTTCCTTCTTTCGTCATCTCATACACTTTTTGACGCAAATCTTGCGCTAATTCTGCGTTTGAATCCGCAATCGTGTTGTTTTGACATTTCGGACAGCGCAAGGTCGCACCTAATTCCTGAAACTGCTGTTCTTGTTCTAATGTTTCAAAATCATACACTTCAATTGTGGCGAATGCCGAAAGTGATACCATCATGGCAGCGAATACTGCGAACCACCACTTTTTCATTGTTTCGCCTCCGCTTGCAGCTGCGCATAGAGTGGCGCGAGTGTTTCTTGCCAGTTGCGCGAATTCACATCCCCCACATGGCGATAACGGATCACCCCATTCGCATCAATTAGGAAGGTCTCCGGAGCACCATAAACGCCTAGATCCAGCCCTAGCATACCGTTCCCATCGAATAGGCTGATGAGGTATGGGTTACCGAGCTCATTGAGCCACTGGGTTGCTTTATCTCGTTGATCTTTGTAATTCAGACCAATAATTTTCACACCTTGTCCAGCCAATTTGTTCAGGTACTGGTGTTCGGCGTAACAGGTTGGACACCAAGTAGCCCAAACGTTGAGCAATAACGGCTCACCTTTGAAAATGGACTGATCGTATAACTTACCCGGTTCCGCCAAATCTTCTAAACGAAACTCAGGCACCGATTTGCCGACCAATACAGATTCGAGTTTGGTCGGATCATCTCCTGACGAGTTTCTCACCAACTGAGTAGCAAACACCCCTGCCAATAGCAAAAAATGCAACCAGTGGGATAAATAAAATTTTCTTATTCACTTAGGCCTCCTGATGTGCATTTTTTCTGAAGCGGTAACGCTTATCACTGATGGCGAATACGCCACCCAATGCCATTAATAAACCACCAGCCCAAATCCAGCGCACATAAGGTTTGTAATAAATGCGAACTGCCCACGAGCGGTTATCTTCCAGACGCTCTCCCATTGCAATATACAAATCACGCGTAATACCACGATCAATCGCGGCTTCGGTCATCATCGATTTAGCGGTGCGATAGAAACGTTTTTCTGCATGCAACGTGTTGACATATTGACCTTGGCTAGTGATTTCAAAATCAGCAATGTAACCGTCGTAGTTCGGGCCATCTTTGTCGCGCACATTTTGGAAGTAGAAGTTGTACTCATTCAGTTGGAAATGATCCCCAGGGGCAAGGCGTACATCGCGCTCAATACTGTAATTCTGCACCATCGCAATACCGATAATACTCACCGCTAAGCCTAAGTGACCAAGCATCATCGCCCAATGGCTGCGTGGTAGCTTTTTCACACCTACCATAAACGGGTGGCGGTGAGTCGCACGCGTATGCAGCTCATAACCATGCAGGAGCACAATCCACCATGCCATTACCCAGCCAAGATAGGCCATCGGGCTGAAAGTAGGAGCATTAAGCCACATCATTAGTGCGGCAAGTACCAATGAAGCCACCGCTGTCGCTAACATAGGTTTAAATAAGGTTGAAATTTGGTCACGCTTCCAACGAATTAATGGACCAATGCCCAATAAAAACGCGAATGGGATCATTAGCCATGCGAACAACATGTTAAAGAATGGCGCACCAATAGAGACAGAACCAAGACCGATCTGTTTATGCACCAAAGGTAACAAAGTACCAATCAGCACTACCGCTAGCGCGGTCATCAGCAATACGTTATTAGCCAGTAAGCTATTTTCACGTGAGACCAATTCAAAGTTACCACGCACTCGTACCGAGGCACCTTTGATTGCAAACAGCAGCAATGAACCACCGATCACCGCGATTAAGAAACCGAGAATGAACATGCCGCGGGCAGGATCAGATGCGAATGCATGCACGGAAACCAGAATACCTGAGCGCACTAAGAATGTGCCTAGCAAACTCAGAGAAAAAGCTGAAATGGCCAGCAGAACCGTCCATGCCTTAAAAGTGCCACGCTTTTCCGTAACCGCTAATGAGTGCATTAAAGCCGTGCCAGCGAGCCAAGGCATGAATGAGGCGTTTTCTACTGGGTCCCAGAACCACCAGCCACCCCAACCAAGCTCGTAGTATGCCCACCAAGAACCTAAAACGATCCCCATAGTGAGAAACAGCCAAGCACCAATCGTCCAAGGACGTGACCAACGAGCCCATGCCGTATCCAATCGACCAGTCATCAAAGAAGCAATCGCGAACGAGAAAGCCACTGAGAAGCCTACATAGCCCATGTACAACATCGGTGGGTGGATAATTAAACCGGGGTCTTGTAAAAGTGGGTTTAAATCACGCCCATCGATTGGGAAGTAAGGCAGAGTTACGCTAAAAATAGGGTTAGAGGTAACGATAATGAACAGTAGAAAACCGACGCTGATCATGCCCATCACCGCTAATACTCTAGCAACAGACTCTTGTGGCATTCCACGGCTAAAAGTGGCGACAGCGACAGTCCAAGCAGACTGAATCAATACCCAAAGTAATAACGAACCTTCGTGAGCTCCCCAAACCGCCGTCAACCGATAGTACCAAGGCAGCTCGCTGTTTGAGTTACTTGCCACATACTGCACGGTAAAATCGTTGCTATAAAATGCCCACAATAAAATCACAAAAGAGGTCAACAGCATCAAGAACATGCCCCATGACAAGGGGCGAGCGGTATTCATTAATAGCGTGTTGTTGCGTGATGCGCCAAGCAGAGGGAGTGCACTCAATAAAATCGCTAAACCTAACGAAACAATCAGTGCAAAATGGCCAATTTCAGCAATCATTGTGCACTTCCTTGTTGTTCTGCGGTGTACTGGAGTGGTGCATGTGTTTTTTGCATAGCTTCAGCAATTTCTGGTGGCATGTAGTTCTCATCATGTTTTGCCAATACTTCAAATGCTTCGATATTCGTTGCATCAACGAGAACACCTTGAGCGACAATACCCTGACCTTCTCGGAATAGATCCGGCAAAATACCGTCATAGGTGATCGTGACGCTAGGGCCTACATCATGTAAATCAAAACTGACTTTCAGAGAATTAGGATCACGCTTTACAGAACCGACGACCACCATTCCACCTATGCGAAGACGTTGCCCCACTTCAGGTTTCTTTCCTTCTTTTCCATACACCAACTCACTTGGGGTATAAAACAAATCCATATTTTGATTTAAAGCGTAGATGATCAGTCCAACCGTGGCACTCAGTCCAAGTAAGATCGCTAAAACAACACCGAGCCGCTTTTTACGTCTTGGGTTCATAGTGTGTTCTCCATATGTTTTGCAGCATCAATCCGAGCCTGGCGCTCCAATTTATTGCGCACTTGATTGAGTAACGTGTTTTTGCGTCGAACGCTGACGATCCACAACACCGCCATCGACAGATAAGTTAAGCCAAAGGCTCCCCAAACATAGCTGGCATACCCGCCCATTGCTAAAAAATCACTGAAAGATTCAAAATGCATCATTGGTTTCCTCGCAAGGATTGGTTCGCTAATTCGCAGACCCAAGGACGGTGACTTTCTCGACTTAGGATCTCATTACGCAGACGGATCATCGTTAGTGCCGCGAAGAAGAACGCAAAACCAAAAATACAAGCCAAAAGCGGCCACAGCATTTCAGGCGCGATCGATGGTTTCGCAAACTTTGTGATGGTGGCACCTTGGTGTAAAGTGTTCCACCACTCAACCGAGAAATGAATGATTGGCAGATTAATCACACCAACAATTGCTAGGATACCTGCTGCTTTCGCCGCCGTTTTTTGATCATCAAAAGCATGATAAAGCGCAATCACACCTAAATAGAGAAACAGAAGCACAAGTTCAGAAGTTAAGCGTGCATCCCATACCCACCCAAGCCCCCCACCATTGGCTTGCCCCAAATCGCTCCAGTGATCAGCGCAATAAACGTGTACACAGCACCAATCGGAGCCATCGCTAAAGCGGCCATATCTGAAATACGGATCTGCCAAACAATGCCGATAAATGCAGCGATGGCCATCGACATGTAAATACCCATTGACCATATCGCCGCAGGGACATGGATATAGATGATTCTAAAACTGTCACCCTGCTGGTAATCTGCTGGTGCATAAGCTAACCCCAGCACCGTCCCTACCGCAAGAAACAGGAATCCTAAACTGGCAAACCAAGGCAACAACTTACCGCACAATTGGTAAGCTGCATCGGGTTTGGCATAGGGATGAAGCCATTTCCACATGTTGATCTCACTTTGCTTTCAATTTATTGAGCTTTAACTAACTTACTTATAATTTATCTAACGCAGCATTTTCGTGCTTGATCGAAAACAATCAATGAACACTTACTCGTAACGCCGCGCTTATCGCAAATGGCGTTAAAGTCATCGAACCCATGAGCATAGCGGCTAAAATAGCTAGCTGTCCGTTATACGGCATACCGAGGGCTGCAGCATCAATTGCTGAGGTAGCAAATATTAAGACCGGGATAAACAGCGGCAGAACTAATAAACTCAGCAATACCCCGCCTTTTTGTAACCCCACGGTCAATGCAACCCCAATTGCGCCAATAAAACTTAAGGTTGGCGTTCCCAGTAAAAGCGTTAGCACAACCGCAAGCCAAGTTGAGCTATCGAACGACAGCAAAACAGCAAGCAGAGGGCTTAATAAAATCAGAGGTAACCCCGTCAGAATCCAGTGCGCGGTGACTTTTGCCAATACCACAACAGATAAAGGTAGCGGAGTAAGCATGGCCTGCTCAAGCGCTCCATCTTGAAAATCATCCCGAAATAAACGCTCCAAGGAAAGCAACGCCGCTAACAAAGCCGCTACCCAAACAATACCCGGTGCAATTCGTGCTAATAAGGCGGGTTCAGGTCCCACACTCAGAGGGAACAAGGTAATGACAATAATAAAGAACCACAAAGGGTTAAATACATCGGCTTGACGACGAAATGCAATCAAGAGTTCTCGGCGAATAAACTGAATAAAAGCACTAATCATGAGATGTGACCACCGAGTCGAATCTTGCGGAGTTTAGGATTGTCGGCAAACATATCTTGATGCGTAGTCAAAATGACAATCCCTCCTTGTTCTGCGTGGTTTAAAAACAGGGCTTCAAGAACTTTCACGCCTTGCTTATCAATAGCGGTTAGAGGCTCGTCCAAAATCCATAGCTTCTTTTGGCTCAACCATAATCTTGCCAACGCTACTCTACGCTGCTGCCCTGCAGAAAGTTGCCCAACAGGCACATCTTCTCGCCCAGCTAATCCCACTTTCGCCAGTGCTTGAAAAATGCCCACTTCACTCACCGCTTGTTGATGCACTGCTTGATAAAACCGTAAATTTTCAGCGGCCGTCAGTTCGCGCTTAATCCCTGTTTGGTGGCCTAAAAACAGTAAATCTTGATGATAGTTTTCACGATCACTTTGAATTTTGTTGCTCTGCCAGAGGATTTCACCAGAGTCACTCTCACCAAGGCCAGCAATGATTCGTAGTAAAGTGGTTTTACCCGTTCCATTACGACCTTCAATCTGGACTAGTTCGCCGGTATGGATTTCGAATGAGAGGGATTCAAATAAAATCCGCTCATCACGAATGGCGGTGAGATTTTTTACTTCTAACATGCTTGTCTACTAAGAGCGTTGGGACGGCTATATTACCACAGCAACGGGGAGACTAAAGCCGCTAACTCTATTACGAATCACGAAACTAAGTAAGAAACTATTAAAAATTCACCCATTTCGTTCGCAACTACCTCTTTATAGTTACAACAATAATCCAATCTGCACACCCGGGTTAAACCATATAAATGCCAGCACACGATCAATGAGGGAGAAATCTTCACAACTTAAATAAGCAAAGATTTGCATCATTATGAATGGGGCACTATCGCGAATAACTTAACCATCAATCAAACAATCACAACGACTCAAACAATGATTTATAGATGATAATAAAAAAGGAAGCCTGAGCTTCCGTTAAAATAATAAGTGATCTTAGATCAGGATTTTACCCTACCAACTTTCCCTTCAGGGTGACTGGCGAGAGGAGGAATCGTTTCTTTGCCGGCCAGCTTATTTTGTAAAGACATCATCAACTCAGCTTCAGCTTTCGGCAGCTCACATTCTTGGATAAGTTCATTGAGATCTGCCCCGAGTTGAACCATTTTACTGGCACGGGTATACAGACGCGCATCGGCATCCGTATTTTCTAGCTCAAGTAAACGTTCATTCAAATGGCGGATCACATCTTGCTGCTCGCTGACTTTTTGTCCGAGCCCAACCATGACTGAACGTACTTCCAGCAGTTGTTTATTTGATTTTTGTAGCTCTCGGTCGAGATTACGTACTTGTTGGCGTAAGGTTTCACTTTGGCGTAGTTGACCACGCTTAAGACGCCACAGCGCCAATACTATGCACAAAACAACAAAAACCAACCCTCCTGCCATAACAGGAGGGGTTAACCAAGTCAAATCAACCATTACAGATGAGCCATGTCGTCCCATTCTTCATCGGTTAGGAACTTGTTCAGATCAACCAGAATCAACAACTTGCCATCGCGATTGCTCACACCTTGGATAAACTTCGAGCTTTCATCCGTACCCACGCTTGGTGTTGAGTCGATTTCTGATGAACGTAAGTAAACAACTTCTGCAACACTATCCACCAGAATACCGATCACTTGACGCTCCGACTCGATCACGATGATACGGGTATTATCCGTAATTTCACCTTGCATTAGCCCAAAACGTGAACGAGTGTCGATAACCGTCACCACGTTGCCACGCAGGTTAATAATACCCAACACATAATCAGGCGCTCCAGGAACTGGAGCAATTTCGGTGTAACGCAGTACTTCACGTACCTGCATTACGTTAATGCCGTACGTTTCTTCTTCCAATTGGAACGTCACCCATTGAAGTACTTCATCGTTCGACTTTTCTTTTCTGACTTTCACTTCATTCGCCTGAGACATAACTTTCCCTCTCTGAGTCGTTTCCGACACCCAATGTTTTAATTTTCCAGTGCTTTTACATCAAGCCCTGCATTAAGCATAGCTATCAATGCTTAGAACATGGATCAAAGCGCACTATTTTTTCTTTCACCATGCCAGCGAGCCAAGGACGTTTACCGACCTGTTCACGCCACCGCACTTTATCTGTACTGAGTAATTCTGTGCCCATGAGTTGAGTGCTGGCGAGCCCCCAAGCACTCTCACCCAACATGACAATATACTGATAAGCTTGCTTATAACTATCATTATGCAGCTTCTCAGCCATTACCCATTTCGCCGTATCCACTACATCAAGTTGTGAATCACGGTTAGTTTGTAAACCTAAATACCACGCAGGGCGCCCAATTAAATGGTTGAGCGTCGTCATCCGATGGATACCACCCAGCTCATCCAAAGGCACAGCAAAAGTGACACCATTGACATCAAAATAGAGCACTTGAAAGTCTTTTTCACGAATGGTGTTCGTCCACGTACCCAGTTTATTTCCACCAGTTTGCGTTTCTAGGGTCGGCACGGTGTCAACCACTACCTCTGGCTCCACCTCAGCAACGGAAACCTCGATCTCTGGCTCAACATTTAAGTAAGCAGGCTCAAGTTCTTCTTCAGCAAGGATTTGCGCTTCGAGATAGTCCGAGTCAGTCTCAATATCCCACTCTTGGATCTCATCCACGACGGTAACTGGTGGTGCTGTAACTTCCGTTCGAGCAATCTTGGCCGTGTTTTCTTCCAAGATTTGTTCAAGATCCAAATCCGCCACCGGATTACTCGACTCGAGTTGACTCAGTAAGCGTTGAACATCTTCTAAATTAGGCAGTTCAAGCTCTTCAACTTCCGCCTCAAAATAGCTTTTATTAGGTACAGATTGCACGACAGGAGCCAGTTCTAACACTGCCTCCTCTTTGATTTGAGTTAACTCAAGATCAGCCGTTTCTTCATCCAATAACGCGGTGAAGTAATCGTTAAGCGCTTGTTCGCTGGAAATCAACGCACTACTCATCGATAGCTAGCCTCTCTAAAAACAGTAACAACTGCTTGTAGGCAAAAACGCCGCGACTCCCCTCTGCAAAATGTGAGGCAGGCAGACGCTGTAAGCTAGCATCACGGAATTTAGTATCAATGGGTACCGCCGATGTCCACACTTTCTCTGGATAGTCTTTTTTCAACTGGTTCAAGGTCTGTAGCGAAGCTCTAGTCCTCTTATCATACATAGTCGGGACAATCGTCACTTTAAACTCACGACTGCGCGATTTCTGCATAATCGCCAATGTACGAACCATACGCTCCAAGCCTTTCATCGCCAGAAATTCAGTTTGAACCGGGATAAGAATGCGATCACTCGCGGCAAGGGCGTTGACCATCATCACCCCTAGAATCGGTGGGCAATCAATCAGCACATAATCATAAGCGTGCCGCAGTGCTAACAAAGCGCGTTTTAAAATCAAGCCCATGCCACTACGATTACCCATGACACGATCCAGAGTGGCAAGTGACATATGAGCCGGAATCAGGTCGATGCCTTGAATATCGGTATTTAAAATCAGAGGCCTAACCGATGCCTCATTGTATTCACGCAATTGAAAAAGGTCGAATAAGCTAGCCGGAACACCATCGGAATCATAGCCCAAATAGGTGGTCAGCGAGGCATGCGGATCCGTATCAACCAACAGGACACGTTTACCCTGCTGACTTAACAAGCCAGCCAATGTAATCGTTGTGGTGGTTTTTCCTACCCCACCTTTTTGGTTTGCGACACTCCAAACGATCATTGAGGTTCCTTATGCGAGCCCTACTTCTACCAGCATTCGCTCTGCGATTCTGTCGAGCGGCAAATCTTCTGTAGAGATTCCCGCTTTGGCTACCGCCTGTGGCATTCCATACACCACACAACTCTCTTCATCTTGTGCCCAGATGGTGGCGCCAGCTTCTTTAAGCATTCGAGCACCTTCACGTCCATCAGCTCCCATGCCCGTTAGAATCATAGACAATACTTTATCGCCGTAGATTTTTGCAGCAGAGCCAAAAGTCACATCCACACACGGCTTATAGTTCATGCGGTCACCACCATCGATGATACGCAGTCTTGCAGCGCCCGGTCGTCCATCAAGCATCATTTGTTTACCGCCAGGCGCCAAGTAAGCCACCCCTGGTCGTAAGGTATCGCCATCTTCCGCTTCTTTTACTTCAATTTTGCACAGTGAGTTTAAGCGGCTAGCAAAAGCAGCCGTGAACGTCGCCGGCATATGTTGAATCAAAACAATTGGATGCGGGTAATTGGCGGGTAGCTTGGTTAAGATTTTCTGTAATGCAACCGGCCCCCCAGTAGAGGTACCAATGGCCGTTAACTGATATTTCTTACCTGTCGCTTTAAATCGAGCCCCAACAGCAACAGCCGCAGTGGGTCGATTTCCAGTGAATGATGCCGATGGAGAGGCACGCTCTTGGGTCATCGGTGTACTACTTGATGAGGTAGGCAACGTAGAAGTTGCACGGCTCATCGTTGGACGACGTAAAAAAATCTTTTTAGAGGCGATCGACAACACTCTCTGTTGGAGCAGAGTGACCGCTTCATCGCGATTACGGGCGATATCTTCAAACTTCTTAGGTAGGAAGTCTAACGCACCCGCATCTAAGGCATCTAATGTGGCTTTCGCACCATCATGCGTCAGCGAAGAGAACATGAGAATCGGCACTGGATTATTTGCCATAATTTCACGCACGGCTGAAATGCCGTCCATAACCGGCATTTCAATATCCATGGTAATTACATCTGGCTTTAATCGAGCAGCCTTTTCTACCGCCTCTTTACCATTTACAGCAACATCAATGACTTCTAAGCGCGATTCGGAGTTGATGATTTCACTCACGCGACGACGGAAAAAGCTTGAATCATCAACAACTAATACTTTAATCGCCATGTTTATCCTTATCGTTGTGCAGCTAATCAGATTCGTGATGCAGCTGCGTACTGCTTGAGCAGATCTGGCACATCCAAAATCAGCGCAATATGGCCATCACTCGTGATCGTGGCTCCAGACATACCAGGAGTACCCTGTAGTAATTTATCAAGCGGTTTAATCACAACTTCTTCTTGACCAATTAGGGTATCAACCACAAGGCCAACACGCTGGCTACCAATTTGTACAATCACCACATGGCCATGACCTTGGCGCAGTTGTACTTTGCCCTTTTTCGGTGCTAACCAGTTTTGTAAGTAGAACAGCGGAATCGATTTTTCGCGCACAATAATGGTCAGCTGACCATCAACCACGTTGGTACGGCGCAGATCAAGATGGAAAATCTCATTCACACTCGCTAGAGGCAGAGCAAATGGGTGCCCCGCTACACCGACCATCAGGGTGGGTAAAATCGCAAGTGTCAGCGGCACTTTGATGGTGATCTTCGTACCTTTACCCATAGTTGAGTCGATATCGATTGAACCATTGAGCGTATTGATGGCGGTTTTCACCACGTCCATCCCTACGCCACGGCCTGAGATATCCGAAATCTGCTCTTTACTTGAGAAGCCCGGCATGAAGATCAGGTTAAAGCACTCTTTATCCGATAAACGTGAAGCGGCATCTTCATCCATCATGCCGCGTTTTACGGCGATAGAGCGCAGCTTATCAGGATTCATACCTGCACCATCGTCTACGATGGCCAATTCAATATGATCCCCTTCTTGAGAGGCTGAAAGGATCACTTTACCCGTACGAGATTTGCCATTTTTAGCGCGCTCATCAGGCATCTCAATACCGTGGTCAACCGAGTTTCGCACCAAGTGGATCAAAGGATCGGCTAGTGCTTCAACGAGGTTTTTATCCAAATCCGTTTCTTCACCGCGCAACTCAAGATCAATCTCTTTATTCAAGCTACGCGCTAAGTCACGAACCACGCGAGGGAAACGGCCGAAGACTTTCTTAATCGGTTGCATACGCGTTTTCATGACCGCGCCTTGCAAATCAGCCGTAACCACATCTAAGTTCGCAACCGCTTTAGACATCTCTTCATCGTCACTATTCAAGCCTAGGCTTAATAGTCGGTTACGCACCAGTACCAACTCACCCACCATGTTCATAATGATGTCGAGTGTCGAGGTATCAACACGTACGGTGGATTCCGCTTGTGTTTTCTTCGCACCACCGGCAACAGCAACTTCACGAGAATCGTCAGTCTCTTTTGCGACAGGTGCAGGCGCTTTCGCTGGTGCTTCTTTGGCAACGGCTGGTTTTGCCGCAGCAGGTTTAGCAACAGGTTTTGCAGGAGCTGCGGCCTTAGCGGCAGGTTTTACTGCTGGAGCAGCGTTCTCTGTCGCCGTTTTCGCTTCGTTCGCAACCGGAGAAGTTGCTACTGGACGAGTCGCTATTTCTAGCTCTTCCACAGATGGACCTTTGCCCGATCCGTGAAGTTCATCTAACAGCTTTTCAAACTCTTCATCCGTCATTAAATCGTCACCGCCTGGCGCTGATTTCGCAGCAGCAGGTTTCGCAACATCCGCCGCTTTTGGCGCGGCAGGTTTCTCGGGGGCTGCGGGCGCTGCGTTTTCAATCGACGGTCCTTTACCAACACCGTGTAATTGATCAAGCAGCTTTTCAAATTCATCGTCGGTGATATCGCCACTCATCTGGGCGCTAGCAACAGGAGCTGGCGTAGCTTGCTGTTCTGCATGCGTACCAGGGGCTTTGCCTTTACCATGCAATTCATCCAACAGCTTTTCAAACTCATCGTCAGTGATATCGTCAATCGAGCCTTTATCAATCACGGTAGTGTTGACTGGCGCAGGAGCTTCAACCAATTCTTCTATTTCTGGCTCCACTTCTTCGATGATGTCTTCGACGACTTCTTCAATGATTTCTTCAGCTTCATCTACGTGATCTACGAGCTCTTGCTCATCCTCATCATCAGAGGCTGGTTTGCTCAAGCGGTGTAGTTCATCAAGCAGTTCTTGATCTGCTGGTTGAAGTGGTTCACGGTCTTGTACTGCACGGAACTGTTCGTTAACGGTATCCAATGCTTTAAGCATGGTGTCCATCAGGCTAGGGGAAACGTGTCGCTGACCATTTCGTAAAATGTCGAATACGTTTTCCGCACCGTGACAAGTTTCCACTAGCTCAGATAATGCCAAGAAACCCGCACCACCTTTTACAGTATGAAAGCCGCGGAATATGGCGTTCAGCAAATCTCGGTCTTCGGGGTTATTTTCCAGTTCAACGAGCTGCTCAGAAAGCAACTCTAAAATTTCGCCGGCTTCTACCAGAAAGTCCTGCAGGATGTCTTCGTCTAATTCGTAGCTCATAGGTTACCCCTAAAATCCAAGACTCGATAACAAATCGTCAACTTCGTCTTGAGATGAGACAGCATCAATTCTCTCATGAGGGTTGATAATTGGCCCCTCAGGCTCAGTCAATGCCACGGTCGTCTTATCTGCTTTTTGTTCTTTTTGCGTTGCGCCGAATACCATCAGTATTTCTACCAATCGTTTTTCGACTTCATTAACCAGATTAATCACGCGTTTGATGATTTGCCCGGTTAAATCTTGAAAGTCTTGTGCCATCAAGATTTCCGTCAGCTCTCCGCGTAATTCACTGCTGTCACCTTCCACTTGAGAAAGTAAGTCATCGATCCGGTGACAAAGCGACTTAAAGTGCATCAGCTCAATTCGACCATTCATCAAACTATTCCATTCAGGGCGAATCAGCAGCAGGCTTTCGTGTAATTTGTCGGCAATCGGCATGCACCGATCGACTGCATCCATTGTTTTGTTTGCCGCAACTTCCGTTTTCTGTATAACGTAATGCAGTCTTTCCCGTGCGTCTGGAATTTCATCGGTCGCAATTTCACTGAAGCGTTCATCAATGTGAAAATTTTTCAGCGATTCGTGTAAATCCCGCGTCAACATCCCTATCTCTTGGAGCATAGGATTGCTCGCAGACTCAAAAACATAGGTGAGAAGGCGATTAGCTTCGTCCTTTTGACCTTGTTCCAAAAGTTGCACGAGTTCTTTAGCCTGTTCTAATGAAATCATCCTGAATCAGCCTTTTGCGCGTGTGAATAGAACACCTTTTGCCGCAGCAAAAGCCTTATAAACGCTCAAATATTTTCTCTAGTTTTTCTTTAAGCGTAGCAGCGGTGAATGGTTTTACGATGTAACCGTTAACACCCGCTTGAGCGGCTTCAATGATTTGCTCACGTTTAGCTTCTGCAGTAATCATAAGCACAGGCAGGTGTTTCAATTCTTCGTCAGCACGGATGTTTTTGAGCAGGTCAATGCCTTGCATACCAGGCATGTTCCAGTCTGTGACAACAAAGTCAAACTCACCTTTTTTGAGCATAGGCAATGCCGTTAGGCCATCGTCCGCTTCCTGCGTATTATTGAACCCCAGATCTCGAAGTAGGTTTTTAACGATTCGGCGCATTGTTGAAAAATCATCAACAATAAGGATCTTCATGTTTTTATTCAAAATTGCCTCCACTGAGTTTGAGATCAGTGATATTTAGTCATTCCGAGTCCAAGAACTTAACTTTGTTCTTAGTCGCTGCATAGATTGGCTGAGTATTTGGCTGACGCGAGATTCACTAACTCCAAGTACCTCACCAATTTCTTTTAAGTTTAGCTCTTCATCATAATAGAGCGAAAGTACCAAAGCTTCACGCTCCGGAAGTGATTTTATTGATTCAACGAGTGCTTTACGGAAAGATTCTTCAGCGACACCGTGAAAAGGAGAGTTGTCTTCCCCTTCTTCAAACGGTGAAATTGCATCATCAGAAACGCCGAGATCTTCTATCCCAACGATACGTGAACAGTTAATGTCCATCAGTACGCTGTGATACTGTTCTAGCGACATCTCTAAAAACTTCGCCACTTCAGCATCCGTTGGATCGCGGTTCAGCTCTCCTTCGAGAACCGCTATCGCTTGACTGATTTCCCGATTATGTTTGTGCACAGATCGCGGAACCCAGTCACCACGTCGGATATCGTCGAGCATTGCTCCACGGATCCGAATTCCGGCATAGGTTTCAAAGCTCGCGCCTTTACTTCCATCATAGTTTTTTTGTGCCTCAAGTAAGCCAACCATACCGGCTTGAATGAGGTCTTCGATCAGCACGCTGGGGGGTAAACGGCCAATTAAATGATGAGCGATACGCTTAACCAATACAGAGTACTTCTCAAGAAATAGCTGCTGGCTATTAAGATTTCCGTATTGATCGTATGTAAGCGCTTTATTCACCGAAAGGTTCCCCTACTGTTTCTGACCGATTAAGTAAGCGTTCAACGAAAAACTCTAAATGTCCACTTGGCGTTCTTGGTATCGGCCAAGTCAACGCTTTATTTGCCAGTGAGCTAATCGCCAGTGCTGCCGGCGAACGTGGATACGCATCCACTACGATTTTTTGTCGTTTCACCGCCTGACGCACATTGTCGTCGAGAGGGATGCAAGCGACAAGTTCTAAGCTCACATTTAAAAACCGTTCTGTCACTAATGTTAATTTAGCAAATAATTCGCGGCCTTCACGATAACTTCTCACCATATTAGCAACAATTTTAAATCGTTGAACTTGATGCTCTTTACTTAATAGCTTGATCAGCGCATAAGCATCGGTGATCGATGTAGGTTCATCACACACCACAACCACTACATCTTGTGCGGCACGGGAGAAGCTAACCACCATATCGGAGATCCCCGCCGCCGTGTCGATGAGCAAAATATCCATTTCATCTTCTAGTGTGCCAAATGCACGGATCAGCCCCACATGCTGTGCATGTGATAGTTCGGTCATCGATTGAGTACCCGAGGTTGCGGGGATGATGCGGATACCATGTGGACCTTCAACAATGGCATCTTTGAGCTCACACTCACCGGCTAAAACATGGCCTAGGTTGCGCTTAGGGCGTATGCCGAGCATCACATCCACATTGGCAAGACCTAAGTCGGCATCTAAGCACCATGACTTTTTTGCCCTGTTTTGCCATGCAGATAGCCATGCCTAGGGTGACATTCGATTTCCCTACACCACCTTTGCCCCCGGTAACCGAAATTACTTTGGTCACTGAGGGTTGGGTTAAGCGACGTAGGCCGCTTGCTTGGTCATATATCATTTTATTTGTCATACCTGTCCGCCGCCTAGAATCTCTCTGAATCACTGGTCCAGTAATGAGGTTCATCTTCAGTCGACTTCTCTAGCAATTCGTTTGCCTTTGCGACCATGTATTTGGGTTGCGCGATTACGATATCTTCCGGTACTCGTTGCCCATTGGCGATATACGCCACAGGCAACGCATTTTGTACCACCACGCTCACGAATTCACCTAAGCTTAGGCACTCATCGAGCTTGGTCATAATGCATCCAGAAAGTGGAATTCTTCTGAAATGCTCAATCGTTTCTTGTAATACTTTGCGTTGCGCTGTGGCAGGCAACACGAGATAGCTATGGATGGTCTCTCCGCTCTCTTGCATCAAGGTATCCAGTTGTTCAGACAGCCGGACGTCACGCTGTCCCATTCCTGCGGTATCGACCAAAATTAGGCGGCGATTACGTAGCTGATAGATTACATCGGCTAACTCGTTGGAATCTTTAGCAACTCTTACAGGACATCCCATAATTCGGCCATAAATCGATAATTGTTCATGGGCGCCGATGCGGTAGGTGTCTGTCGTCACTAAGGCAACGTTGTCTGAGCCGTACTCCATCGCCGCACGAGCTGCGAGTTTAGCTACCGTCGTGGTTTTTCCGACACCGGTAGGCCCAAGCAGTGCCACAACGCCACCACGTTTAAGAATATCGTGTTTAATGACGGGAATCTGGTCTGACACTAGACCAAGCAGAGCTTTCCACGCTTTAGGGGGAGGCGTTTCTTCTGGAATGTAACAAGCCAATTGGTCTGCCATTTCCAATGAAACACCCATACGTTCTAACCGTTTGATTAACATGGCTCGCAGAGGCTCACGGCGCTCAACTTCTTGCCACATTAATCCAGAAACTTGGTGTTCGAGCAAACGTCGGATCGAGGTCATTTCTTCGCGCATAGACTCTAATTCGCTCACCGCCACCGTGGGTTCGTCTGGAGTATTGCGGTCATAGCGTGTCGGGTCTAACCGAGGTTTGCGGCGTGAGTTGTTATCCTCTTGCAACAACTTACTTAGAGCAGAGTCAGGACGTTGACGCTCCGAGTTATTTCTTTGTGGTGCACGGTTCTCTGATTGTCGCTTGAGTAGGGCTGAAAGCGAATCTTCATTTTCTGCTCGGTGATCTTGTTCATCCGCTGTGCCATTGCTGTATTGCTTTAGCATGTTGGCAAAACGTTGGGTCATCGAGCGACCATTGTCGGCACTTGATTGCAGGCTCACTCGGTCATCGATCAACTCTCGACTTTTTGTCGGTGCGACTGAAGGAGACACTTGGCTATAAGCATGTCTCGGCTGCGAGTTGTACCGTTTTGCAGGTGCAGGCGCGGTATCTCCGTCGACAGCAGCCACAATTTCGACCCCACCCGCGACTTTTTTATTCGACATAATCACCGCGTCTACACCCAGTTCTTCTTTGACCTGAAGTAGCGCTGTTTTCATATCTTTGGCAAAAAATCGTTTTATTTTCAAAGCAGATTTCCGTCTTTAAAAAACGTGCGGACGATTAATTACCCACGGCCTGCACAATTCGAATTTGTTTCTCATCGGGGATCTCCTGATAGGAGAGCACACGAAGGTTGGGAATGGTGTTTTTCACAAACTTCGCCAGTGTCGAACGCAGTACACCAGATGTCAGTAATACTGCGGGTTCCCCTTTCAATTCCTGCTCTTGTGTGGCGTGGCTCAATGCCATTTGCAGTCTTTCAGCCAATCCTGGCTCAATTCCTGCTGATTCACCACCGGAAGCCTGCATGGTTTGATGCAAGATTTGTTCCAGCTCAGGAATAAGGGTAATCACGGGCAATTCTGGCTCTACCCCATTGATTTCTTGGACAATCAGCCGTTTTAGCGAGATGCGTACCGCCGCGGTAAGAATGTCGGGTTCTTGACTCTTACTCGCGTATTCAGAGAGGGTTTGTACTATGGTGCGAATATCACGAATCGGGATCGCTTCATGCAGCAAGTTTTGCAGCACTTTGACGACCACGCCCAATGAGAGCTGATCCGGTACGAAATTTTCCACCAATTTAGGCGCTGACCGCGAGAGCATTTCCAACAAGTTTTGTACTTCTTCATGGCCGATGAGTTGCGCCGCATTGTTGGTGAGCAGTTGGCTAAGATGGGTGGCCAATACTGTGGATGAGTCGACAACGGTGTAACCCAAGGCTTGTGCGTGTTCACGCTGCTCTTCACGGATCCACACCGCATCCAAACCAAAAGCTGGGTCACGGGTGCGCTCACCATCAATCATTCCGTATACTTGTCCTGGGTTAATCGCCAACTCTTGGTCAGGGCGGATCTCCGCCTCACCGACCGCCACCCCCATCAAGGTGATGCGGTAACTGTTTGGTGTAAGCTCTAGGTTGTCACGAATATGTACCGGTGGGATTAAAAAGCCAAAATCTTGCGAGAGTTTTTTACGCACCCCTTTGACCCGTTCAAGGAGCTCTCCACCTTGATCTTTGTCCACCAACGGAATCAAGCGGTAACCCACTTCTAACCCTATCACATCAACAGGTTGTACATCATCCCATGACAATTCACGTTGAGTTGGCGCTTCCACATCACTCTTAGCAGGAAGGTTTTTATTCTGTGCTTTGGCTTTTTGCTTACGATGCATCCAATAAGCAGCGCCACCCGCCAACAGCGCCAAAAATAGGAATGAAAAGTGTGGCATTCCCGGAACGATACCCATCACACCTAGAATACCGGCGGTAATGGTTAAGGCTTTCGGGTTATCAAACAGTTGGAAAATAACCTGCTGTCCCATATCCTCATCGGTATTTTGACGCGTAACCATGATTGCCGCGCCAATCGACAAGAGCAGTGACGGGATCTGAGCCACTAAGCCATCACCGATGGTCAATAAGGTATAAATTTCAATTGCTTCTTTGAAACCTAAACCGTATTGGATCATCCCAATCGTCAGACCACCAATGATGTTGATAAAGAGAATTAGGATACCGGCGATCGCATCGCCTTTAACAAATTTTGACGCACCATCCATCGAGCCGTAGAAGTCCGCCTCTTTGGTGACTTCAAAACGGCGCACACGCGCTTGTTCTTGATCAATAAGACCGGCGTTTAAGTCTGCATCAATTGCCATTTGCTTACCAGGCAAGGCATCCAAGGTAAAGCGAGCACTGACTTCCGAAATACGTCCAGCACCTTTGGTCACAACCATGAAGTTAATGATCATCAGGATGAGGAATACCACAAGACCAACCGCGTAATTCCCACCGATCACCACATTACCGAAGGCTTCAATAACATGACCCGCAGCGCCAGGGCCTTCATGACCATACAACAAAACCACTCGCGTGGAAGCTACGTTAAGCGCTAGCCGCAGTAAGGTCGCAATCAGCAGTACCGTGGGAAATGCCGCGAAATCCAGTGGACGGCGGGTGTATACCGTGACTAATAACACCACCAGCGATAATGCAATATTAAAGGTGAAGAATAAGTCGAGCAGAAATGCCGGCATTGGGAGGACAACCATCGCCAATGCCGCCAACACCATAACCGGAGCCCCAATGGCTGGCATGCTGCGCTGTGGGATAGAAGGCAATTTGTCTGCAAATGGAAGAGTAAACTTCATAGATTTCTGGTTGTCACTTAATGGTTAATCGGAACATCAGTCGAGCGCAGCAAAACGCATTGCCATCCAATGCAATTTTCAGTCCAGTACAGACGTCAATTTTATGGCAACATGAGTTATCCAATGAGAATTGTAAAAACAAAGAGTTAAAATTAATGAGAGCCAATTAAGGCTCTCATCTCATCGTGAAACTACGACTCAATCAAGGATGCACATTCCACAAAGGTTGTCCCATTTGGGTTGCGGGATCGTACTCAATGCAGATCATTCCTGAGGTTGGGAACATCGGTGGGATCATGCCATCAACAAATTCCGAGACTAAATACCCCACAAGCGGTAAGTGGGAAACGAGCAACAGGGATTCAAGCTGTTCAACCTCGATCAAAGCAGAGAGATAATCAAACACACGATCTGACTGCCCATAAGGCGTGATGCCATCACAACTTTCTACATTTCGGGCGGAAAAATGTTCCGCCAGCAACGCCCATGTTTGTTGCGCCCGTAAATAAGGGCTAACCAGCACAAGGTCAAAGGCGTTAACACCTCGTTGGTCCGCACATGCTCGAGCCACCGCTTCTGATTCATGGCGACCTCGATCGGTTAATGCTCTCTCCGCATCACTGGAAGCAAACTGCTCAGCTTCTCCATGACGCATAATATAAATCTTCATGTACACTACCTACGCTATGCAGTCTCTGGCTGCTTGGTTTTTTTGATTATAACAGCAGTCTGAGCAAAGACTTCGACTTCGTTAACAGTCTATTAAAAAGCCAAGCTACAGACTAAACTGACAGGAATAATAATAGTACGATGTGTCAGCTTGGTGTTCTGTGACTCGTCTTTGACCCTATTAATCCGGAGAAATGCTGTGCATATCAGCCCCAATGATACCAATCAGTACCGTTATCTCACGCTGAGCAATGGCTTACGAACGCTGTTGATCCAAAGTCCAGATGCCCCAAAATGCGCCGCGGCTTTAGCCGTTAACGTGGGGCACTTTGACGATCCGAATGAACGCCAAGGCTTAGCCCATTACCTTGAGCACATGCTGTTTTTGGGCACAGAAAAATACCCGAAAGTCGGAGAATTTCAAACTTTTATCAGCCAGCATGGGGGCTCAAACAATGCTTGGACTGGTACCGAGCACACCTGTTTTTTCTTCGATGTCGTACCCAATGCTTTTGCTAAAACCCTCGATCGATTCAGCCAATTTTTCATTGCGCCGCTATTTAATGCTGAAGCTCTAGATAAAGAACGCCAAGCTGTCGACTCCGAATACAAACTTAAAATTAAAGATGAGTCACGCCGCCTCTATCAGGTACAGAAAGAGACGATTAATCCTCAGCACCCTTTCAGCAAATTCTCGGTAGGTAATCAGCAAACCCTAAGCGATCGCGAAAACAGCTCCATTCGTGATGAAATTATTGATTTCTACCAATCCCACTACTCTGCAGAGTTAATGACATTGACGCTCATTGGACCGCAGAGTTTTGAAGAATTGGAACAGTGGGCACACACTTACTTCGCCGCCATTCCTAACCCGGTACGAGACATCACACCTTTGCCACCTTTTGTTTGCGATGAGCACACCGGAATTTTGATCCGAGTTGAGCCACTCAAAGAAATTCGCAAACTAATCTTAGCCTTTCCGATGCCAAGTACCGAAAGCTACTATCAGAAAAAGCCACTTTCCTACTTTGCGCATTTAATTGGCTATGAAGGTGAGGGCAGCTTGCTGCAAGCATTGAAAGATAAGGGCTGGATCACTACCCTCTCTGCCGGTGGCGGTGTAAGTGGCAGTAACTACCGCGAGTTTGCAGTCAGCTGTGTGCTCACGCCTGAAGGGCTAGAGCATGTCGATGACATCATTCAAAGCCTTTTTCAAACCTTGAATTTAATTGCAACTCAAGGATTGCAGGAATGGCGTTATCAAGAAAAACGCGCCGTACTGGAATCCGCTTTCCGTTTTCAAGAAACTCAGCGCCCACTGGATATGGTCAGCCATTTAGTGGTCAATATGCAGCATTACGCCCCCGAAGATACGGCCTATGGCGACTACATGATGATGGGGTATGACGAACCACTCCTGCGGCATATTCTCAGCTATCTTACCCCAGAAAATCTGCGTGCAACCTTGATTGCCAAAGGTGATGGCTTTGATAGAACCGCGCAATGGTACTTTACCCCTTACTCGGTGCAACCGTTCAGCACTAAGCAACTGAATCAGTTCCACCAATCGGTAGATTTACCACTCGCACTACCGGAGCCAAACCCATTCATCTGCTATGAGCTTGATCCTTCCGATATCAAAGATGCGAACAATTTACCGCAAGTGTTGCAGGATTTACCTGGATTTACGCTATGGCATCAACAAGATACTGAGTTTCGAGTTCCCAAAGGCGTCATTTATGTCGCCATCGATAGCCCACACGCTGTAGCCAACTGCCGTAATATCGTCATGACTCGCTTATGCGTTGAAATGTTTTTGGATGCCCTTGCCAAAGAGACTTACCAAGCGGAAATCGCAGGAATGGGTTATAACCTCTATGCTCATCAAGGTGGTGTTACCCTCACGCTCTCTGGTTTTAGTCAAAAACTCCCACAGTTGATGGAAGTCATTTTGCGCAAATTTGCTCAACGTGATTTTCAACCTAAACGGTTCGACACCATTAAACAGCAGATGATCCGCAACTGGCGCAATGCAGCCCATGATAAACCCATTTCTCAACTGTTTAATGCGATGACTGGGCTGCTACAACCCAATAACCCGCCGTATGTCGACTTGCTAGCCGCAATCGACGATGTGCAGGTGGAAGAACTCGCGGCTTTTGTCGAGACCATTTTGTCACAATTGCATGTTGAAATGTTTGTGTACGGCGACTGGTCAGCCCCAGCCGCCCAACAGATGGCAGAAGTGCTCAAGGATGCACTGCGTGTACAGGGGCAAACTTACGAAGAGTCACTCCGCCCTCTCATCATGCTCGGCAAAAATGGGACATTTCAACGCGAAGTTGATTGCCAACAAGATGATTCTGCGATTGTCGTTTACTACCAGTGTGAAGAAGTCAGTCCGCGTAGTATTGCGTTGTATTCCCTAGCCAACCATTTGATGTCAGCCACATTTTTCCACGAAATTCGTACCAAACAGCAACTCGGTTATATGGTTGGAACGGGCAATATGCCGTTAAATCGCCATCCTGGGTTGATTCTTTACGTGCAATCCCCCTCTGCGCCGCCTAGCGAGTTAATCCGTTCAATTGATGAGTTTTTGAATGCGCTGTACATGGTACTGTTAGAGTTAAACGAATATGAATGGCATAGCAGTAAGCGCGGATTATGGAACCAAATATCCGCTCCCGATCCAACCCTGAGAGTTCGAGCTCAGCGCTTATGGGTCGCGATTGGTAACAAGGATCTCACGTTCGACCAACGAGAAAAAGTATTGGAGGAACTGAAAAACCTTAGCCGTGCCGATATGATTCGTTTTGTGGTTAATGAGCTAAAACCTCGCACTGCACATCGCTTAATCATGCACACGCAAGGCAAGGCGCATCAAGATGCGCCCGCCCTACAACTTGGTCAAGAAATCGGTTCAGTGCAAGAGTTCCAGTTGCGTCCGAAAGCTTATGATGTTGGTTAACACACCACTTCAGCTTCTGACTCAACAATCTTTTGCAGCGGGTGTGGGTGTAGTTTGATACACACCCCTTGCCATTGAAACGCCACCGTTGGGTTCGCTAAACGCTCCCCCTCTCCTTGCGGGCTCGACAACTTAACCTTGATTCCCTCATCAGCAAGCCGATCCCATTTTTCGGCAAGAGAGGGACAATTCGTTTTCAACTCCTCACAAAATGCTTGGGCACTCAGTGCTTGTGAAGGAACGACAAACTCTACATGTTCCCAACTCTGTTCAGGGTAAGTTTTGCCTAACGCAGGATAAGGCAGTTCTAAGCATTCAATCCGCCAATGGCTTGATTGCAGCGGCTCGTTAAAAAGAATCACGATGATCGGGCGACCATTAATCTGCGCACAAGAGATCTCTTGGCCATAAGTCAACCATGCCTGATGAGCAACTTGTGCCAGTTCCTGATCATTAATTCGCAATGCAATATGATCTAGCTGATGAGAACGTAAATCTAAGCCCAAAAGAGCAAGTAACTGCTCTATTTTCGAGATAAAAAGATCGAGTTTTCCAAGCAGTTGTTGTGGAGCAAGCCCTGTCTCACAAAGTTGTTGATGCATCTCATGGCCTTAAAATCGCTATTTGAACGCGATACTATCAAGATTGGCGGGAAAAGGTGAAAATTTCCTGCGTTTCTCCCTAGGTGGTTAAGCTAAAAATTGTTATTATGGCCGCCATCTAACCAATGTTATTGTGATATGCCTCACTCCAAAAATGATGGCATTCCTCACCTATTTCCTTGAATTGAAGGGCAAACGTGTGAATATCCAAGCACTAATCAATGATCGAGTTTCTCAGGCTATCGAAGCCGCAGGCGCACCCGCTGGTACCCCAGCACTGGTTCGTCAATCAGCAAAAGCACAATTTGGTGATTACCAAGCGAATGGCATTATGGGTGCCGCCAAGCAGTTGGGTACCAATCCTCGAGAATTTGCACAGAAAGTCTTGGATGTTCTAAACCTTGAAGGCATTGCAAGCAAAACTGAAATTGCCGGCCCTGGCTTTATCAATATCTTCTTGAGCGAAGAGTTTCTCGCCGCTCAAGCTGAAGCGGCTCTTGCCGATGAGCGCCTAGGTGTTGCGCCAGAAGCCCCAAAAACCATCGTGGCTGACTACTCTGCACCTAACGTTGCCAAAGAGATGCACGTAGGCCATCTGCGCTCAACCATCATTGGTGATGCGGTAGTACGTACCTTGGAATTCTTGGGTCATAACGTGATCCGCGCGAACCACATCGGTGACTGGGGCACTCAGTTCGGAATGCTGATCGCCAACCTTGAGCGAGTGCAGAAAGCATCGGGTGAAGTTTCGATGGAGCTTTCTGATCTCGAAGCTTTCTATCGTGAATCGAAAAAGCTGTATGACGAAGATGAGCAGTTTGCGGAAACGGCACGTAACTACGTAGTGAAACTGCAAGGTGGCGATGCATTCTGCCTAGATATGTGGAAGAAGTTGGTTGATGTCACCATGATTCAAAACCAGCGTAACTACGACCGCTTGAACGTTTCCCTCACTCGTGAAAATGTCATGGGCGAAAGCATGTACAACGACATGCTGCCGTTAATTGTGAGCGACCTGAAAGCCAAAGGCTTGGCAGTCGAAGACGATGGTGCGCAAGTGGTTTTCTTGGACGAATTCAAGAATAAAGACGGTGAACCTATGGGTGTTATCGTGCAAAAACGTGATGGTGGTTTCTTGTACACAACCACTGATATTGCGTGTGACGAAATTACCGTTATGAAACGTTGGGTGCCGATCGAGTACTGTACTTCATCGATTCACGCCAACATCAGCACTTGATGCAAGCGTGGACTATCGTACGCAAAGCGGGCTATATCCCAGAAGAAGTCAGCTTAGAGCACCATGCGTTCGGTATGATGCTAGGCAAAGATGGCCGCCCTTTCAAAACTCGTGCAGGCGGCACCGTTCGCTTAGCCGATTTGCTGGATGAAGCAGAAGATCGCGCCAAAGCCCTGATCGAATCCAAAAACCCAGAATTGTCAGCGGAAGAGAAAGCCAACATCGCCAACACCGTGGCAATGGCGGCAGTAAAATACGCAGACCTATCAAAACACCGCACCACCGATTATGTGTTCGATTGGGACAATATGCTGGCGTTTGAAGGCAACACGGCGCCTTACATGCAGTACGCTTACACTCGTGTTGCTTCTGTGTTTGCAAAAGCAGGCGTGGATATGAATGAGCTAGTTGGCCATATCCAAATCACGGAAGAAAAAGAAAAAGCGCTGATCGCTAAACTGCTGCAATTTGAAGAGGCGGTTCAATCGGTAGCTCGTGAAGGTCAACCTCACATCATGTGTAGTTACCTTTTTGAACTCGCGGGTATTTTCTCTAGCTTCTATGAAGCTTGCCCAATTCTGGTCGCAGAGCAAGAAAGCGTTAAGCAGAGTCGCTTGAAACTCGCGGCACTGACCGCAAAAACCATCAAGCAAGGCCTCGCTCTTTTGGGCATTGATACCCTAGAAAGAATGTAATCAAATCCCGACTAAGGTTGGCGACTTGCCAACCTTTTCTTTATCTCTCCTATCTCGTTTTGACAAAGCGAGAAAACAGATTCTGACTCGGAGGCGCAACCTCATGGCACATTTTGAACTGCACCCTCAACTGCAAAAAGATACCAATGTCATTGGACATTTTCCACTTTGTGTTGCTCTGTTACATAAAGACTCTGCCGTACCTTGGATCATCTTAGTTCCACAAAGAGCAGGATTACGCGAGCTGCACCACTTGCCTATGAATGAACAACAACAATTTCTCGTGGAATCGCAAATCATTTGCCAAACCTTAGAAACCCTGTTCACTCCAGACAAACTCAACTTAGGCGCACTGGGTAATATGGTGCCTCAACTGCACATTCACCACATTGCTCGCTTTACTGATGATATGGCTTGGCCGGGACCCGTTTGGGGGCGCACTCAAGGTGTATTCCGCCCAGAGCTAGAGCAACAAACCCTGCTCACGGCTATCCAGCAACATCTTGTGCAAAACCCACATTTTGCCCCTGAGCTTGCTTGAACATTTCGATGTGCTAGAAAAAATCACTACCGTCATAAACCACCGTTTAGAAATGACAAT
>NZ_JJMN01000046.1 GCF_000696385.1 Vibrio metoecus
AAAATAATGCCCGGTTTACCCGGGCATTATTTTTATGAAGAAAGAAAAATTATTCTTCTTCGTTATGCAGCTCAGCCCATGCTTGGGCGCATTTCACCGCACGTTTCCAACCTTTGTAGCGACGTTGACGTTTCTCTTCATCATGGTGTGGTGCAAAGCTACGATCGATTTCCGCTTTGCCTTGCAGCTCTTCCAAACCATCCCAGAAACCAACAGCCAGACCGGCCAGATACGCGGCACCTAATGCGGTCACTTCCGTGACTTTCGGACGATGCACTTCGGTATCAAGCACATCGGCTTGGAACTGCATGAGGAAGTTATTCGCCACCGCACCACCATCGACACGCAGCGCAGAAAGCTTGATACCGGAATCCGCTTGCATCGCATCCAACACATCACGCGTTTGGTAGGCAATACTTTCCAATGTGGCGCGGATAATGTGGTTAGAGTTCACACCACGAGTTAAGCCGACAATCGTGCCACGCGCATACGCATCCCAATATGGAGCGCCTAAGCCAGTGAAAGCTGGTACAACGTACACACCATTTGAGGTATCCACTTTGGTGGCGAAGTATTCTGAGTCGCGAGCATCAGAAATCAGTTTCAGTTCATCACGCAGCCATTGAATAGATGCACCGCCCATAAACACCGCACCTTCCAGTGCATAAGCGGGTTCACCGCGAGGGCCACAGGCGAGTGTCGTCAACAGTCCGTTGTGCGAAGTCACTTTTTCTTGTCCTGTGTTCATCAATAAGAAGCAGCCCGTGCCGTAGGTGTTTTTCGCTTGTCCCGCTTGCACACACATTTGGCCGTACAGCGCCGCTTGTTGGTCACCGGCAATCCCCGCGATTGGAATACGCGTACCGCCTTTACCACCGATATTGGTTTGCCCGTACACTTCAGACGATTTTTTCACTTCCGGCATCATGGAGAGCGGGATATTAAATTCGGCGAGGATCTTTTCATCCCACTGCAAGGTGTTGATGTTGAACAGCATAGTACGGGATGCGTTGGTGTAATCGGTCACATGCACACGACCTTGGGTCATTTTCCATACTAGCCAAGTATCAACGGTTCCGAACAATAGTTCACCCGCCTCGGCTTGTTCACGCGCCCCTTCTACGTTATCCAAAATCCATTTAATTTTGGTGCCTGAGAAGTAAGGGTCGAGCACCAAACCGGTGTTTTCACGAATATAACTTTCTAATCCACGTGCTTTTAGCTCTTCACAAATTGCCGCGGTGCGGCGACATTGCCAAACAATCGCGTTGTAGACAGGCTTACCTGTTTCTTTATTCCACACCACGGTGGTTTCACGTTGGTTGGTGATCCCAATCGCCGCCACTTGATCACTGCGGATGCCCGCTTTCCCTAACGCTTCAACCAGAGTTGAACTTTGGGTTGCATAAATTTCTAGAGGATCGTGTTCTACCCACCCAGCTTCTGGGTAGATTTGAGTAAATTCACGCTGAGAAACGCTCACGATGTTCGCATCGTGATCCAATACCACAGCACGAGAACTGGTTGTGCCTTGATCGAGAGCGACGATGTATTTTTGCTCAGTCATGTTCTATTCCTTATAGTTTCACGTTCTTGCTTAAAAGGTTTTTTTCTGATTTTTTACGTGTTATACGTGGGCTTCTTTGGCGTCTTCTTCACTATCGCATTGATTAGGGATAGTGCAACCCGTCCCCGTTTTTGGCAGATAAGCCGCGATAAACTTTGGATATGCCCACGCGCCAAAACATGCGCCCAGAATCGGAGCCACAATCGGTACGATGAAGTAAGGGATCTCTTTTGCGCCAGTTAGGGCGTAATCCCATCCCGCGAAGTAGGCAAACAGTTTAGGACCGAAATCACGCGCAGGGTTCATTGCAAAGCCCGTCAATGGACCTAATGAGCCACCAATCACCGCAATCAAAATACCGATTAACAAGGGGTTCATCGCATTGCGATGCGCGCCATTGTTTTCATCACCCAACGCCAAAATCGCGAACATCAGTACCGCTGTAATGGTGAACTCCACGGCCATGGCTCCCATAAAAGAGAGAGAAGCATGCGGATAAGTTGAGAAGATCCCCGCAGTCGCTAAGGCTTCTTGGCTGCTACGTACAAAATTGTGGGCGATTTCGTAGTCGGTAAAAAGGTTGCTGTACAAGCTGTACACCAGTGCCGCAGCACAAAACGCACCAGCCACTTGCGAAACGATGTAAGGTAATACTTTCGCTTTATCAAAACCGTGGAAAGCGGCCAGAGCGATAGTGACGGCAGGGTTAATGTGCGCGCCAGAAACCCCAGCCGTACAATAAATGGCAATCGATACGCCAAAACCCCAGACAATGCTGATTTCCCACTGTCCGAATTGAGCACCTGCTAAAACGAGTGCGGCCACGCAGCCGACGCCGAAGAAAATCAGTAATCCCGTACCGATAAACTCGGCGATACACTGCCCGAGCAGAGTATGTTGCTTTGTTTGGTTCATAGTTCAGAGTCCTTTTTGTTATCTTGCTACCAGAGCCGTATCGAACAGCCATCCACACCCGTTATACTTAGAAAGTCAGCATAAATATCTGCAGTCTCACTATCTTTCGGTTTATATTGTGGTCGCCGCCTACACCCGTCGGCTCTAATCGCATCATGAAATAGCCGTTATTGGATGAACAATCTCACTGTTCGCGGTGAATCTGGCACAAAAATATCACCTCGAAAACAAACGACCGCAATTAATGAGTGTTCGAGCACAATTTTGTTATTAACAAATTCGTTTTTTGTTAAACAACGCATCTTTTTTCTCTCTCTTCTCCGATGTCTGAAAATGGCTAATCTTTTGGTTTAGCAATCACTAAATCATGAGTACAAGCCAGATTTAACGCACGATCGCGCTGAAAAATCGACAGATATTCCCTTATTAAGTCACGAACATATTCACTCAAACGAACATTAAATGTGTCATACATGTTACGAACAGTGTTAATCATCAATAAGTGAATCGCATAAAATTACGCCACTGAAAGGTTCCATCCACTTCCATCCGCCACTTAATGCTCGTTCGCGCTTTTGTGAGCAAAACAACGAACATGAAATGAAAATAATGGCACACTAACCGTATGTGTTTTGATTGCATAAGGTTGAGCTCATGACGGCTTATCAAAGAATGGAAACCGACGTGGTCATCATTGGCGGTGGCGCAACAGGAACCGGAATCTTGCGCGACTGCGCATTGCGCGGATTACGCTGCATTTTGGTTGAAAAAGATGACATTGCCGCAGGCACCACAGGTCGCAATCATGGTTTGCTGCACTCCGGCGCTCGTTACGCGGTCACTGACTCTGAGTCGGCACGCGAGTGTATCCAAGAGAACAAAATTCTGAAATCCATCGCGCGCCACTGCGTTGAAGCCACCGATGGTTTGTTTATCACTCTGCCAGAAGATGATTTAGGCTTTCAGGAGTCGTTTATTCACGCCTGCAGTGACGCAGGGATTGAAACGCAGCGCTTAACACCTAAAGAAGCCTTATTACTTGAGCCGAATGTCAACCCTGCTTTGATTGGCGCGGTGAAAGTGCCTGACGGTACGCTCGACCCTTTTCGCCTGTGTGCGGCCAATGTGCTGGATGCCAAAGAACATGGCGCGCGAATGTTTAACCGCACTATTGTGACCCAGTTGATCCGTGAGGGAGATACCGTGCTTGGCGTGCGTTGCCAGCATTTAGGCAGTGGCGCTAAGTTTGATATTTTCGCCCAGCAAGTGATTAATGCGGCAGGTATTTGGGGACAAAACATCTGCGAATACGCGGATCTCAACATCAAGATGTTCCCAGCCAAAGGCTCGCTGCTGATCTTGGATTACCGCATTAATAATCTGGTGATCAACCGCTGCCGTAAGCCATCCGACGCGGACATTTTGGTTCCCGGCGATACCATTTCGCTGATTGGCACCACTTCCGAGCACATTGATTATGACCAGATCGATAATCTGCATGTCACTGAACGAGAAGTGGATATTTTGCTCGCCGAGGGCGCAAAACTCGCCCCCATTATGGCCAACACTCGCGTATTGCGCGCTTATGCGGGCGTTCGCCCACTGGTCGCAGTGGATGATGATGGCAGTGGCCGCAATATCAGTCGCGGTATTGTTTTGCTGGATCACGAGCAGCGTGACGGCTTGAAAGGCTTCACCACCATTACCGGTGGCAAACTGATGACTTATCGTTTGATGGCCGAGTGGGCCACCGATCTGGTCGCCAAGAAACTTGGCAATGCCCAAAGCTGCCAAACGCATCTGCGCCCTTTACCAGGCTCTCAGCAAGCACCAAAAACCCTCAAAAAGACCGCAAGTATCGCCAAACCGGTTTATGAATCCGCCATTTATCGCCACGGTGAACGTGCCGCGAGCTTTTTAGCCGATGATGCGAAAAGCCAAGCGGTGATCTGCGAGTGCGAAATGGTCACCGCCGGTGAAATTGAGTACGCCATCAAGCAGTTGGATGTGAATAATTTGGTCGACCTACGACGCCGTACTCGTTTGGGTATGGGGCCTTGTCAGGGCGAGCTGTGCAGCTATCGCGCAGCCAGTCTGTTTAGTGAATACGGACAAGTTTCGGGTTGCCAATCGAGCCACTTATTGGTCGATTTTCTGGAAGAGCGCTGGAAAGGCATCAAACCGATTTTCTGGGGCGATGCGCTACGCGAAGCAGAATTTAGCTACTGGATTTACGAAGGCTTGCTCGGTGCAAGCGATTTACCTTCCTTCGACTCAGCCACGGAGAAACAACAATGATGCATTATGATGTGGCCGTCATCGGTGGCGGAACTGCCGGATACAGCGCCGCCCTGCGCGCACTGCAAGCCGGAAAAAAAGTGGTGTTAATCAACCAAGGGCAAAGTGCGCTGCATTTTTCTTCCGGCTCGATTGATGTGCTTGGCCGTTTGCCGGATGGCAGCGTAGTAAATCAGCCGTTTGACGCACTTTCAGCTTTACAACAGCAAGCACCAGAGCACCCTTACAGCAAAGTCGGACGCAAAAACAGCGAGAAAGGGTTGATGTGGTTCAAACGTACTTTAGACAGTGCACACGTCCCTTTGCATCACGAACCCGATAGGGCCAACCACTGGCGCATTACCCCACTTGGTTCCCTAAAAAATACTTGGCTGTCACAGCCTTTTGTTTACCCTTATCGTGGTAATGCCGATTTTTCACGCATTATGATTGTTGCGATTGACGGCTATCGCGATTTTCAACCTGCGATGCTGCGCGATAACCTCGCTCAGCGCCCTGAGTTTGCTAACACGCCGATGCTCACTCTGAATGTTTCCATCCCCGGTTTTGAAGGATTCAGACGCAACCCTAACGAGCTGCGCTCGATTGATATTGCGCGTTTGCTGCGCCAAGAATCGGCGTGGAATGCATTGTGCGATCAGCTGATGCGCGTTGCGCGTCCTGATGATCTGGTGATCATGCCTGCCATCATGGGCAACGGTGATGGTTTGCATTTAATGAGCAAACTCCAACAGGTAACCCAACTGCGCTTTCATGAAGTGCCGACTATGCCCCCATCACTACTCGGGATCCGCATTGAAGAAGCACTGCATCGTAGTTTCATCCAAGGTGGCGGCGTGCAACTCAAGGGAGACAAAGTGATTGGTGGCGATTTTGCAGGCTCTCGCCTCACTGCTATTCATACTCAAAATCTGCGCGATTTTCCGATCAGTGCTGAGCACTATGTGATGGCGACTGGCAGTTACTTCAGCCAAGGATTACAAGCCTCACAACATGCGATTCAAGAGCCGATCTTTGCGCTGGACGTCCAGCAAAACCCTGACCGCGCTCAGTGGCGACATGCCCAATTTATCGCGGCACAATCACACCCGTTTATGACTTTCGGCGTCACTACCGATGCCAATTTGCATCCGTCACGCCAAGGCAAAACCATTGACAACCTTTGGTGTTGCGGCGCGATGCTCAGTGGGTACGACCCCGTGTTTGAAGGCTGTGGCGGAGGCGTAGCGATTGCGACCGCTTATCATGCCGTAGAACAGATCCTTGCGACTTATGCGCAAACCAAACAACCGGAGGTGCTGTTATGAACCATGCCTTTATTCACTCTGCACCGCAAAATACCACCTTTGATCAATGCATCAAATGCACGGTGTGTACCGTGTATTGCCCCGTTGCCAAAGCCAACCCGAACTATCCTGGCCCCAAACAGTGTGGCCCAGATGGTGAGCGTTTACGGATTAAAAGTGCCGAATACTATGATGACGCGCTCAAGCTGTGTACTAACTGCAAACGCTGTGAAACCGCCTGCCCTTCAGGCGTCAAAATTGGCGATATGATCGCCGTGGCGCGTGGCAAATACGGCAAAAAGCCACTCAACCCTAAATTGGTGCGTGATTTTGTACTCAGCCACACCGACTTATTTGGCTCGATCGCCACGCCGTTTGCGCCACTCGTCAACGCCGCAACCTCGTTGCCATTGGTGAAAAAGCTGATGCACAAAACCATTGGCGTGCATGACCATAAAACCTTGCCCAAATATTCGCACGGTACGTTCCGCCGCTGGTTTAAACAAAACTGCACCAGCCAGCCGCTCTACCAAAGACAAGTGGCTTATTTCCATGGTTGCTACGTGAACTACAACCACCCGCAACTGGGTAAAGACTTTGTGCGAGTGATGAACGCGATGAACATAGGCGTGCGTTTGCTTGATAGCGAAAGATGTTGCGGTGTGCCCCTGATCGCCAATGGTTTTCACAACAAAGCGCGTAAAAACGCGCTGCACAACGTCAAACACCTTACGGCTATGGTCAATGATTACCATGCGCCGGTGCTTTCCACCTCTTCCACCTGCTCGTTTACCTTGCAGCAAGAATACCCGCATGTGCTAGGCGTAGATAACAGCCAAGTGGTGGATCAAATTCATTATGTGACGCGTTTTCTGCTCAAAGAGTTTATGAGCGGTAACGCGCCGAAGATGAAACCCGTCCACAAAAAAGTGGTGTATCACACCCCTTGCCATTTAGAGCGCAGTGGTAATGTGATGTTTACGATTGAGCTGCTGAAAATGATCCCCGGCTTAGAGCTGGTGGTGCTCGACAGTGAGTGTTGTGGCCTAGCCGGAACCTATGGTTTTAAAGAAGAGAACTACGAGGTATCGAAGAAAATTGGTTCGCATCTGTTTGATGCGATTCAAACCTCTGATGCCGATTATGCGGTGACCGATTGCGAAACCTGTAAGTGGCAAATCGAAGAAAACGCGCATTTGGAAACCATTCATCCGGTGAGTTTACTGGCGATGGCGCTGACCAATGAGCCTAGTGCTTGAGCGTGAATAGCCAATTCCTACTTGAAGCCAAAAGCTGGACGGAAATATTAAACCATCACCACTGCTGAAAGCCGTGGTGATGGGATGACAGTAAATAGGGCAAGTAAAACTTGCCCTATTCTTATTCCAACATTCAGAAAATCATTCTGATTGATGACGCTTGCAGTGTTCGATCGCCTTGCTCAACAGATCTAACGCAGTGTGATCACAAGAAGGCAATTGCGCATCACTTTTACCCAGAGGCGTTACCCGCTCACCCCAGCGAATATGACCCGCTCCCCACGTTAGCCCTGCGCCAAAAGCGGCGACCAACAGATCATCATGAGGTTTGATTTTGCCTTGCTCTAACGCTTCGCATAGGGCAATCGGCACCGTAGCCGCAGAGGTATTACCGTAGCGATGAATATTGACAAAGGCTTTGTCTTGCGCGATGCCCGCCAAATCACACAGGGTTTGAATAATGCGGATATTGGCTTGATGCGGGATCACCACATCGATTTCTTCGGTCGATAAACCGCTACGCGCCAGCACTTGCTGCGCCGCAGCACCCATGCCACGCACCGCACGTTTAAAGATCTCTTTACCCACGAAATCAAACGCCCAGTAACCATTGTCTGCATCAAAACGATCCATCGCGGTTCCAAACTTAGGTACCGCTAAAATATCTCGTCCTTGGGCATCACAGCCAATTTGCGCATCTTGCAAGCCCACTTTTTGTTCGGTCTTGCTCAATACCACGGCACCTGCGCCATCTCCAAACAGCACAGCAGTGTCACGCTTCGTCCAGTCCAGATAGAAAGAGAGGCGCTCAGCACCAATCACCAAAGCATGGCGATAATGGCTCGCTTGCATCAAGCGTGTCGCGGTTTCTAAGCCATAGAGGAAACCGGTACAGGCTGCGTTAAGATCAAAGGCGGCAGCAGAAGGGATGCCTAAATTTTGCTGCACTTTTGAAGCAATATTGGGAATTAACGAATCAGGTGAACAGGTTGCCACAATAATCAGGTCTATCTCTTCAACGCTTACGCCCGCACAGGCAATGGCATGCTGAGCGGCAACGGTAGCGAGATCGGAAGTATTCACGTGGCTGATCCGGCGCTGTTCAATCCCAGTACGTGATTGAATCCACTCATCGGAAGTATCAAGAAAGGTGCTCAAATCGTGATTGGAGAGCGTCGCAGGTGGCAGACATTTACCCCACCCGGTGATTTCGGCATAACATTGAGTCATAAAAATTCCGTCTATGCTGCTTATTGTAATTTGGCGGAGCGCCCCAAGATATTGAGCAACGCCCGTCGCCATTGTCGGCAATGGGCAGAAGTATACGCCGATTTTCGAACCATGGTTAACCATTGAGCTTAAACTGGTAACGAAAGCGCAAAATAAAGAGAGGAAGTCATGTCAACATTCAATACCCGCTGCCCATCTTGCCACAGCCTTAACCGTGTGCCAGAAGAGCGCATTACCGAAAGCCCAAATTGTGGCAAATGCCAAAGTGCACTACTCGATGGCGCACCAATTGAAGGTACCGAAGCCAATTTTTCCGCGCTGCTGCAAAGCGACAAACCTGTCGTCGTAGATTTTTGGGCACCGTGGTGTAACCCTTGTGTTGGCTTCGCACCGATTTTTAGTGATGTTGCCGCCGAGCGTAAAGGCCAGATCCGCTGCGTGAAAATTGATACCGAAGCGCAGCAAAACCTTGCTGCACATTTTCAAATTCGCAGTATTCCCACCATTATGGTGTTCAAAAATGGCCAACGCATCGACATGATCAATGGCGCACTGCCAAAATCTCAATTTGACCAATGGTTAAACCAAGCGCTGACTAAATAATCACATCTTGTAATCCACAATTAAGTTGGCATTTTCGATAAAATTATGCCAACTTAACTAGCACTTTCCCCTCCCTTTTCCTCAACAAGCAAAGTTTATCGTCAAGAACGTTTTTTTCGTTTTACTCTGCGCACTATTCGTCCCATATTCGCGCCAACTGTTCCTTCTGCTGTTCCCGAGGCCTGCTGTGGAAATCCATTATTCTGCACCAAACCGCATTGCGGTGCCTGTTATTGCCTTAACTCTGTATGCAATTGCCGCTGGCTACTTAATGAGCCTAGTGCCTTTAATGCTGCCGCATTACCAACTCGAATCTGATTTGGCCAGTTGGCTGGCAAGCGTTTTTTATGCCGGATTATTAGCGGGCGCGCTGATTGCAGAGCCTTTCGTTAATCGTTTAGGCCACCGTAAAGCCTTTGTATGGTGTTTGAGCTTACTGCAACTGTCGATTGTGGTTATGCCGCTATTGCCCTACGCCAGTGTTTGCCTTTTGGCGCGTTTGGTCGCAGGTATCGCCGTAGCTGGCATTTTTGTGGTGGTGGAATCTTGGTTACTGCATGGCGATGAACAAGGTCGCGCGAAGCGTCTTGGCATTTACATGGTGTCACTCTATGGCGGTACTGCACTCGGACAAATGGCGATTGGCCAACTGGGTGTGGCAGGTGCCGTGCCTTTTATTGCGATCACCACACTACTATTGATTGCTTCCATGGTGCTGATGTACGTAGATTCGGATCAGCCTTCCACGCAGCAAGCCAGCTCACTTTCATTGCATCAGATTTTCAAGCTCAGTAAAGCGGCGATGATCGGCTGCCTAGTTTCGGGCCTGACATTAGGAGCAATTTACGGTTTGATGCCGGTGGAACTTGCCAATCGTGGCATTAGCCACACCGATCTGGGTAACTTAATGGCGCTGGTGATTTTGGGCGGCATGGCGGTTCAACCTCTGGTGCCTTGGCTGTCTAAATTTTTAGGTCGCACTCTGCAGATGGCGCTGTTCTGCTTACTTGGCACAGCAGCTATCGCGCTGACCGTGTTTGATGATTCGCTGCTCGTACTGGGCGTTAGCCTATTTATTTTAGGCATGGCGACCTTCGCCCTCTACCCAATCGCGATTAATTTAGGCTGCGATAAATTAGATGCGAGCTACATTGTTTCCGCAACCCAAGTGATGCTGCTCAGCTACAGCGTAGGCTCGGTGGTAGGTCCGGTATTGGCCGATTGGTTTATGCAAGATCGCCACGGCTTGATGGCTTACTTGTTTGCCATCCTACTCGCGACTTGTTTGTATATGCTGATCAAAAGCGTCAAAACCAAACGCCAATGGGTGGCGGGCGAGTAACCTTCTTTTAGGGCAAGTTTCTATCACTCAGCGTGAGGGAGAGAAACTTGCTTTTCCGGCCCAAGCTTAATCTAAGCTTCATATTTGCCCCATACAGTCATCATAAACCGAATCATTGATGTCACTGTGAAACCACTCAAACGCTACCAATACGAACGCTACGCCGTTTTGTGCAACCTCGCTTATCCGCGCATTTTTAAGCAAACTCGTTACGGGTTTGATCCTAACGGACAGCGTGTGATCACCAATCAGTTTGGCAAAATCATGATCCGAGTATTGTGGAGCCGAGCGAGCGATGAAGTGGTCGTTGTGATTAAAGGCTCACACAGCCTCACCGACTGGCTACTCAACTTCGCGGTTTGGACACGCAGTTGCCGCCATTTAGGACTGCAATACCGCATTCATGCTGGTTTTTATCACTTACTGCATCAAGAGAGCCAACCGAGCCGCAACCAAGATACGCTTGGCATGACGGTGATTGAAAAACTGGAACAGACCCTACTGCCGCTGATTGAACAAGGCAAACGCATTGCAATCACCGGACACTCTTCCGGCGGCGCGATTGGCTGCGTGTTTGCGGACTATTTTGAGCGAAAATATCCCACGCACTATCAAGCGAGTCGTCACTTTTGGTCAACCTGCGATCGGGGATTGGCGCTTTCCGAAATACTATGGGCTGGCTCATAAAACCTATCGCATCTGCTGCGATCTGGACATCGTAACCTTCATGCCACCCGTGCCATTTCTGTACTGGCATGCCGGAAAATTACTCTGGCTGTACAACGGCAGAATTTACGAAAATACACCAACATGGGAGCGTTTAGGGCGTTCGATCATCAGTTGGTTAATTCGACCGTTTTCTTATCACTTGATGAGTAAATACATACGTAATAAAGATTTTTTTGATGATCGCTAATCCATTCCGAAATTACGTTTTACATCTGCTTCATACCCGTCCATTATGCTTAATGCGATGTTTCTCGATCACCATATCCGAGATGCTGCGCACAACCTTATGACTTGCCGCCTCCGCTTTTGATACAGCATTAACCACACCATTAAGTACTGAATCATCCGCCATCCAGTCTTTGGTAACCAGTGCCATGGCTTGCTGCATATATTGATGTACATCTCGATGAAATGGCTCAGTTTCACGATACGATGGAAGATGACTAAATGAGTGGAAACCTTGCCCTTCGTAATACCATTTTCCAAATCGGCAGTTATGATGATTCACACCCACAGCATGTGCTTCATGCCCATCACCGTGGTTTTCTAAACCTATGTAGCCATTTTGCATATAGATAATGTGATCCAACTTAACCAAAGAGGCAAAAGAGACATCCTTAGCTTCACTCACTAATGAAATTGATTTTTGCGATGCATTGGTCACTTGCTCAAAACTGATAGAAAAATTATTTATCGTATCACTCGCCATTTGAGTGTATTTTTCCGCATCCATCGTTTGACGAACCATTTCAGAAATTTGGTTCGTCAGCGAAGAGATCACTCCACTGATCTCAACAGTTGAGGTTCTCGTCCTATCCGCGAGTAACCTAACCTCATCCGCAACCACCGCAAATCCTCGTCCCAGATCGCCTGCCCGAGCGGCTTCTATAGCCGCATTCAAAGCCAGTAAATTGGTCTGCTCAGCAATATCCGTAATCATACTCACGGTTTCTGAAATTCTTACGCTGTCTTGCCCTAGCTTTTGAGCTCTTTCACCCATTTGCTTCATGCGTGAATTCATATTGTTAAGCTCATTACTTAGATCTTTGACCAACGATCGGCTCTCTTCTGCGCCATCACGACTTTCCGTTGCGATTACTATGACATCGTCCATTTTGTTCGATAACGCAACCATCTCTTCTTGGTTGTTTTTTAATTTTATCAATAGATTAGAAGTATTTGTTTTATGTAGTTCGCTGCGCAATCGATCTTGCCTAGAAAAAACATAAGCATCTTGCATGGATTGAACCGCTTTATTGATGTTTTTCATCGTGTGTGAAAATTCACCCGGTAAGCCATCATGAAACCCTTTACGATGAAACTGAATCGTTGCGCGGTTTTTTACAAAAGTATTGGAGAGTTCCTTAAAGTTAGTTTCCACAATGTCTAACAAATCATTGAGTTCCCACGCCACATGCCCTACTTCACCCAATCCTTTGGTATTTGTGATACGAACATGGATATTACCGTTTTTAGATTCAGCCAAAACCTCTCGAATTCGCTCTAACACGGCTAATGGCTTTTGGTGATCATAAAGGGCATAAAAAGTAAACAAAACACTGGCAGCAGGTATGACTAAATTAGAAAGATGAAAGCCATACAAAAATATATTTGTCGCTGATAGGGCAATATTAATCAGGACAAAAACCATACACATCAGAATAAATTTCTGCCTTAAAAATAGAAACTTCTTACTTACCTGACTGGTACGCATGCGAACTCTCCTAATTCTGGTATTGCTTATACAATGCCAGCACAAACTCTTCGTAAGACTGTTGATGTTGTTGAGAGATCATCTCCACTAAGCCGTTCCATGATTTCTCTGGCGCCTCTATTTTTATTCATGCGCAGCTCATTACTCATCATATCGCTGTATAGCTGGGAGATAACCTTAATCGCTTGCTTTTCCGGTGCTCGACGTACGGAGTAATACCCAACCAATTTTTTCCTATTCATGATGTCTGGTGTGATATTCGCAAACACCCAATAGTAGTTTTTATCCGCAGTATAGTTTTTAACAAACCCAAAGAACTCATCACCGAACTTCAGTGTTTTCCATAGACCATAAAAAACACCTCTGGGCATAGAGGGGTGTCGAATAATGTTGTGATTTTGGTTGAGTAGCTGTTGTTCAGAATAATTAGACACACGCATAAATGTTCGATTTGCGTAGGTAATTTTTCCTTGAACATCTGTTTTACTGATAATAAGTTCATCACGCGAAAAGGTGATTTCTTTTTCTTGGGGAGATGACATTTTTGCCTCAACAATAATAGCCAACTCAAATAACTATATGTGTTAAGTAGCATCTAGCAAGGCAGATTCCCGCAATTATTTCAAAATTCTAGAGATCAATTACAGATTAGAAAAAACTAAAAACGATCCAAACCAAGTTATCAATCGCTCAAAGCAAAATGGAATAAAAACAAGAAGAAATTAGACATGAAGAAAGAGTATGGAGGCGCGTCCCGGAGTCGAACCGAGGTTCACGGATTTGCAATCCGCTGCATGGCCACTCTGCCAACGCGCCTTAATGGATGTGTCTTGAGGATGATGGTGCCCCGGGCCGGACTTGAACCGGCACGACTCGAAAGTCGAGGGATTTTAAATCCCTTGTGTCTACCGATTTCACCACCAGGGCAACGCATACTGCGATGGAAGACACCATCTGTTCTAACGAGCTTTGCCGTGAGAACGAGGCGTACTTTAACGGATTGAGATTTCTGGTCAATAAGAAATTTTCATTAATTTAATCAAGTGATTAAAAAGCGATCCACAAAGTACAAATGACACGCACAACGCCTAAAAACCACGCAACCTTAAATGTTAATATGATTCAAACGCTAACGCTTTTTTCTCGATTTGGCGGAAGATCAAGGTCAGAATGCCATTCACCGCAAGGTAAAATGCCCCAGCAACCCCAAAGACTGTCAGCGTATCGTAGGTTTGGGCGTTGATGCGTTGCGCATAGCCCATCAAATCCATAATGGTGATCGTGCTAGCCAACGAAGTGCCTTTAAACACCAAAATCACTTCGTTGGAATAGGCTGGCACCGCACGGCGCAAGGCATAAGGTAGCAACACTCGTAGCGTTGCAATCTTATTCATGCCCAATGCGCGGCACGCTTGCCACTGCCCACTAGGAATGGCGTTAAATGCGCCTTTAAACAGTTGCGTGCTGTACGCTGCCGTGTTGAGCGCCAAAGCAAACATAGCGCAAAACCATGGTTGGCTGAGCCATACCCAAAGTACACTTTCGCGGATCCATTCAAACTGCCCAGGGCCGTAATACACCAAGAAAATTTGCACCAACAGCGGAGTGCCAGTGAACAAGGTGATCACCGCACGGCTAAACCAATGCACAACGGGCGTGCGCATGACTAAGCTCACGGTCATCAAGAGCGACAATATGCAACCCACTAGCAGCGAAGCCGCCGTCAGTTGCAAACTGGTGCCTAGGCCTTCAAGCAATTGCCATAGATGTTGCTCTTTCATGCGTTGGCTCCTTGGCTATGGCTCATACCCTGTACGGCAAATTTGTGATCAATGACTTTCACGGCGCGTTGTGTGATCAATGTGATGACCAGATACACCGCGGCTGCCGTAGCATACCAAGTAAAAGCTTCATGAGTTGCGGCAGAAGTGAGTTGCGCTTGCTTGAGCAGATCCGTCACCCCAATCAAAGAAACTAACGCGGTATCTTTAAGTAACACTAGCCATTGGTTCATTAAACCCGGCAACGCGTGGCGTACCGCCTGCGGCAGCACAATCCGGAAGAACGCATGAGCCGGCGGAATACCTAATGCGCTAGCCGCTTCACGCTGCCCTCTGCCCACAGCTTTGAGTGCGCCACGCAACGTCTGCGCAGCGTACGAAGCAAAAATCAGCGAGAGCGCAATCACACCAGAGATAAACGGGCTGATCTCAATGAATTCACCAGTAAGCAAAAACAGCACTTGGGTCGAGCCAAAATAGATAAACAACACCACTAACAGCTCAGGCAAACCGCGGATCACCGTGACCAACAAGGTGGTTGGCCATTTGATCAGCTTGAGTTTTGCCATTTCACCGCCAGCAAAGACCAGTGCCAATAGTAAACCGACCAGCAAGCTGGCCAACGCAATTTGTAGCGTCATCCAGCTTGCTTGGACTAGTGATAAAGAGTAGCCCGTTAACACCATCTTAGTTTCCGAAGTACTTATTGAAGATCGCGGCGTATTCGCCATTTTCTTTCACGGCTTCCAACGCGGCGTTCAGTTGATCAAGCAGCGCTTGGTTATCTTTATTCACCGCAATACCAAAACCATTGCCGAAGTACTGTGCATTCGTGACACGCTCACCGACGTAAGCGAGGTTGTTATCCCCCTTAAACCACTCCGCGACAACGGCCGTGTCACCAAATACCGAATCAATACGGCCATTTTTCATATCGATGAACGCATCTTGGTAGCTTGAGTATGGCACCGCGACCACGTCCGACAGTTGCTCAAGTAGGAAACTTTGGTGAGTCGAGCCATTTTGCACACCAACACGTTTGCCTTTCAGCGCGGCTTGATCCGCCACTTTGCCCGCCAGAGAAACGAAGGCGGCTGAGTTGTCGTAGTACGGATTGGAGAAATTCACCTGCTCTAAACGCGCTTCGGTGATGTCCATTGCCGAAATGGCGGCATCATAACGTTTGAATTTCAGTGCTGGAATCAAGCTGTCAAACGCTTGGTTGTGAAAGCTACATTTCGCTTCAAGTTGCTTACACAGCGCATTGGCTAAATCCACATCAAAACCTTGGATTTGGTTGTTCTCATCCATGTATTCGAACGGCGCGTAAGTCGCTTCCATCACAAACTTGATCTCTTGTTGCGCAGCTGCGCTAGCAGAAACCAAACCAATCAAAGACGCAAGTAGGATCTTTTTCATTGCAATACTCCATGTGTTCTGCGAAATCTGGCACATCACTGGCCAGAATCTGTGGGCTAATATCAGTAACTTTTTAATGTTTTAAATAATCGGCAAACTGTTGAGTCTGCGGATGGGTAAATGAGGCGTGCGTGCCGTGTTCAACAATGCGCCCTTTTTCGAGGTAGAGCACATGGCTGGCGATTTTCTTGGCAAAGTCGACTTCATGGGTCACCACCACTTGCGTGATCCCTGTGCCACTTAACTCTTTGATAATTTTCACAACTTGATTGGTGATCTCAGGGTCCAGAGCCGCTGTCGGCTCATCAAACAGCAGTACATCCGGCTTCATCATCAGTGCACGCGCAATCGCCACACGCTGCTGCTGGCCACCCGAGAGCTGTAGCGGCCACGCATCGGCTTTATCTGCCAATTGCAATGTTTTCAGGATGTCCATCGCTTGCTGTTTAGCTTGCGTTTTCGCCACGCCTGCAACTTTCATAGGGGCTTCCACCAGATTTTCCAACACGGTCATATGTGGCCATAAATGGTATTGCTGAAACACCATACCCACTTTGCGACGTAGCGCTAAGCCTTGTTGCTCAGAAGGATGGGTTGAAAAATCAAAAGATTGGTTCGCGATATGCAGTTGGCCGTTATCGGCAGTTTCTAATAGGTTGAGCACGCGCAGCAAAGAACTTTTACCCGCACCACTAGGGCCAAGTAACACTAAGGTTTCGCCTTTCGCGCATTCAAAATGGATGTCGTGCAGCACCTGAGTGGTGCCATAAGACTTGTTAATTCCGTTAACTCGAATACTCATGCTGACATACTGCATTAATTATCATCTGGCATTCATACTACTACGAATGTATTTTTATGCAATAAAAATGTATAAAAACCAAGACAACTGAGTTTTTGTATAAAAAATCGTCATTAGAATAGCAAAAACGACTGGTTAAACCACACACAGATGCATAAAGCGTGATAAGCAAATAGGAAATACTCTCTAAGGAGCGATGGGATATAAATGGGGTATAGAATGAGGACTTGATTGAAAAACATCAGGCACAAAAAAACCAGCACGTGGCTGGCTTAAGCGTTAACTTCAGAAAAATGGAGGCGCGTCCCGGAGTCGAACCGAGGTTCACGGATTTGCAATCCGCTGCATGGCCACTCTGCCAACGCGCCTCTGAAGTCAAACAAGGTTATCGCCCTTGCTGCTTTCGCTGCGTACTTTACGGATTATGCGAGTCGAGTCAAATAAAAAAAGGCAATCGTGGTTCGTTTGCTGAGAATTACAACGATTTGTTTAACTAGCACACAACATAGCACACCACGACATGGGTTTACCGCCCGTTACCACTTCTTCATTAAGCGTCCAACCAAACTTGGATGATAGCTCCAGCAGTGATCAAACATGCTCATCAACTGCGGGTTACCGTATTTAGAGAGGCTAATTGCATGGAAGCGATTTTTACGAGCTTTCAGTGCAGCGACTTTTGCCAGCAGTTCTTCACTCTGTTTCGGTGCAATGAAATCCGACATGACCACTAAATCACCGTTGCGGTATTTATCGCTACTCATTAACTCGATGGATTTTAAAATCACTGGCTCAAAGTCTGTACCGCCGTGGAAAGTGTAGCTGAGAAAATCGCTCGCTTCACGTAACCCATCTTGGCGAGTTAATTCATAAGTAATGAACTCGGAGGAAAACAGCATCACATAACAATCACGATCTTCTGCCAGCGCGATTTGCATTAAGGCGTAAGCCATGGCTTTGGCACATTGTTCTGGGAAACCACTCATCGATCCTGATGCATCAACGCAAAGTACAAACGGTCCTTTTTCGATATCAACTTGTTTGTTGTCAGGACGATGGGCACGCACCTTACGCAGAGTGCGTGATTTCCCCTGCATGCGATAATTCATTAACCGTTTGTCGACTAAATGCTTATAAAACACCACTTCCAGTTCTGGGTAAGCCAAGAACATGGTTTCGTTAGGCAATAATTTATTCAGATCGTCGCTTTCGTGAATGCCGACAATATCATCGGTGGCTTCGTCCGAACGTTCCTCAACCATTTGTAGCTCTTCAGCGGGCGCACGGTTGAGATCAGGATCGTCCACCTGCCCTGCCATTCGTCCAAGTTGCTCAGCGATCTCCTGCATCCCTTTGTGTTTTTTGAGGAACTCTGCGTAACGCTTCATCACACTCAAATCACCACGGCTTAATTTTGCAGAGGCCATATCCCAAAGCCGGCCAACGATCGCCTCATCACCTGCAGCGGTGACATTGTCCATATTGCGCATAGTTTCCATGCGCTGATAAAGATCGGCAAACATGCGTTCTTTATTGGCAGTAAGTTCTAGTAACTGAGCTTGGCGAATCGCATCGGACAGGGATTTATACCATTGATCGCAAAAGAAATGAGGAAACATTGGGTTATGGTGTAGCTGCTCTTTTTCGATCAAGCGGCGCGCTTCCAAATAAAATGCGGAATCCCACTCTAGCTTTTTAAGCACCTCAGGGACTTGCGTGAAGAAGGTTTCCTCATCCCAATGAATCACTTCTTGATAAAGCGCTAACTCACGTTGAAAACGCTCCGTTTCGCACACTTTAGTCATACGGCGGCGAACATTACTTCGCCACTTGAGTAGGTGGTTTTTCACCGAGGTGCCAACACCTCGGTTTTCTGCCATCATCATGACCTGTGAACGCGCGATCAAATCATTGACCGCAGTGTCAATTAACCCTGACTCCGCAATGCTTAACACCAGATTGAACGCATCCGCACCTAGCATAGTAACCCTTAGGCAAAAAATTGATTGAGATTACGAATACGCATTACGCTGCGCTCACATTCCACCTGCGTGGATTCCAACTGCTGCTGCAGCGAATGCAAGGTTGCCTCCATCGCAGTCGGTAGCTCAGGATCAATAAAGCTGTGTGGCAACGCATCATGAAATTTCAAACGCACTTTACGCAGATGATGTTCGGCATGGGTGAGTTGCGCCATGGCTTGGTTCGCTTTCGCCAACCAGTTTTGATAAAGCGTTTCCTCCAAGCCTTGCTCAGTTACCATCGACACGAGTACCGAACGGTTGGCGATGTCTTTAATCACCAGATTGTTGCTGGCATCGAGATCAAAACGCAGCCGGCAAAGGTTGGTGTTTTGGTTAACGTAACCATAAGCTTCACCATGCCCCTCTTTAATGACGCGCTCTAATTCACTTTTCTGTACGTAAATCCAACGGCTATCGCCTTTCTCACCTTCGGATACGGACATATTACTTTGAAGCAGCACGAGTTTGATCAGATTTGCAGTGACGCCTACTTTGTAAATTTTAGCGTCCGAGAGGTCATATTGGTGGTGAACTTGCTTTTTGATTAATCCATTGGATGTTTCGAGTGAAAGCACCATCGCAAACTCTGACTCTAACTCTTCTTGAATCTGGTTTAACTCAAGGCGGCAGAGATCTAATTGTTGTTCAACTTCAGCTTGGTCAAAGGCGTAACGCAGCGCAAACTCGCGGATCACTTCATACACCACCTCGTGAGACTCTGGGGTATTCCACAAGCAGTTTTGTAATAACAACAGATCCAGAGGATTGATCTCATCGCGGCCATTAAAAAAGGCACTGGCTTTCAAAAGTTTTGCGGCTTTTTTCCAACGTCGGTCAGAAACATACATTTCCAGATCCGAACCGGCGCTGTCTTTTGAGCGTTCTTCAACCATATTTTTCAGCTGGTACAGTTTTTCAAACACATCATCGCTGAGTTCGAGCTTGTCGAGCTGTGTCTGCCATTGGTGGTACTCTGCATCGGTGATCGGCAGCCCTGCGGGTACTTGTGCTTCTTGCGCCGTTCCAACCGTCAACATGGATTTGAAGTTTTGTTTGTTTTGAATTCGGTTAACGAAGATACGCACTAACATCCGGTCGTAAAGTGCTTCAAGTCCGCTGTCTTCATCGGGTAATTCGTTGGAAGCGGTGACTAGCAAGCGCATCGGTACACGTTCTATATCACTGCCGTTTTTAAAGGTTTTTTCGTTCACAACGGTCAATAAGGTGTTGAGAATCGCAGGGCCAGCTTTCCAGATTTCATCCAAAAAAACCACTTGTGCGGTTGGCAGGTAGCCTTTGGTTAAGCGCACGTAGCGACCATTATCTTTTAATTCTTGAATACTGAGTGGACCAAACACTTCTTCTGGTGTCGAGAAGCGAGTCATTAGGTATTCAAAGTAGCTACTGTTGTCGAAGGCTTGGATCAAACGTTTTGCGATCAAACTTTTGGCGATCCCAGGAGGGCCTAACAAAAACACGCTCTCACCCGCGAGTGCCGTTAATAAGCAGAGTTTAATGGTATTTTCTCGCTCATACACACCATCAGAGAGCGCTTTAGCCAGCTTATTGATTCGCTCTGAAAGCAGCGCTTTTTGCGCGTGAGAGCCAGTAGTCGGTTGCAGCATCTCTTCATTCCTCGGACAAGAAACCCAACTGGGTCAAATAGAATTCATAAACAATGAGTTTATACATTTGTTGTGGATTTGTTACAAAGTGTATTTTTTGTTTTGCTCACCCTTATAACAGATCTCATTTCCTTGAAACAACTGGTAATCATTGATTGCACATTTCATGGCTCAACTTCTCACCAATTCATTCCAAGTCGCTCAAAAAGTGTAATTTATTCTTGGGGATGCTGCTTAACGTGAGTTAAGGTAACCCTTTCATCACAACGCTTCGTGTTACAAGACATCCCATGAGCAAAATCATCCATCAATGGAAAAGCATCGCGCTGATCGAGGAAGAAGTTTTGCTTCCTAATGGTCATTCAGTTACGCACACCACCATCGCTCACCCTGGCGCGGCCGTGATTTTGCCAGTGACAGAGCAAGGTGACATTGTGCTCATTCGCCAGTTTCGCCCTTCTCTTAACAAGTGGTTAATCGAGCTACCCGCGGGCACCATAGAGCAAGACGAACCGCCCTTAGCCTGCGCCCAACGCGAGCTGGAAGAAGAAACGGGGTTTAGCGCCACACAATTTATTGAATTAGGTCAAGTGACGCCATTAGCTGGATTTTGTGATGAAATCCAACATCTGTTTGTCGCCAAAGGCTTGAGTAAAACGGCTCGTTATTCTTGCGATGAGGACGAAGTGATTGAAGTCCTAATTCTTACTGCGCAAGAATTGGAGTACAAAATTATTGCTGGCGATATTACCGATTCCAAAACCATTGCTTGTTTAAGTAAAGCCAAACTTTGCGGATATTTGTAGGAGAAAAGATGGACTTTCGTTCGGATACAGTAACCCAACCTACCGAAGCTATGCGTTTCGCTATGGCGCAAGCCCCTGTAGGCGATGATGTGTATGGCGATGACCCCACAGTCAACGAATTAGAACAGTGGGCAGCCGAACGCCATGGCTTTGAAGCTGCGCTGTTTACCACCTCAGGCACTCAAGCCAACTTATTAGGCTTGCTTGCTCACTGTGAGCGAGGCGATGAATATCTTTGTGGTCAACAAGCCCATAACTATCGTTATGAAGCTGGCGGCGCCGCGGTACTCGGCTCGATCCAACCTCAACCTATCGAAAACGAACCTGATGGCACTCTCGATTTTGCCAAACTGAAAGCGGCGATCAAACCGGATGATGCCCACTTTGCGCGTACCAAACTGCTCAGTTTAGAAAACACCATTAATGGTAAAGTGTTGCCTTTACGTTATTTGGCACAAGCGCGTGACTTCGTTAATCAACATGGTTTACAACTGCATCTCGATGGTGCTCGTGTTTACAATGCTGCCGTCGCACTGAATGTGGATGTGAAAGAAATTGCGCAATACTTTGATTCCATGACCGTGTGCCTCTCCAAAGGGTTAGCGGCACCTGTCGGCTCATTATTGTTGGGTTCTCACAAGTACATTGCCAAAGCAAGACGCTGGCGCAAAATGGTCGGTGGCGGCATGCGCCAAGCGGGTATTTTAGCCGCGGCGGGTAAATTAGCGCTGACCGAACAAGTGGCTCAGCTCAAAATCGATCATGACAATGCCTACTACTTGGCGCAGGAGCTCAACAACTTGCCCGGTTTCTCCGTTAACACGCAATGGGTTCAAACCAATATTGTATTTGCGAAGTTAGAAGCGGATATCGATATCACCTCGATCGCAGCCATCTTGCGTCAAGAGGGGATCATCATTACACCTGGAAATCCGCTGCGCTTAGTTACTCATAAAGACATTACTCGCAGCGATATTGAAACTTTTCTGGTCAAGCTGAAAACCATGCTCGCTTGAGAAGCGAGCCTCTCTGCCGAGCGAATCGCTCATCTCCCAAGCTTTAACTCTTGAGCTTCCCCTTAGGGGAAGCTTTATACTGCGCGCCATCTACTGAATGTTGATTTGGAACCAACAATGTATCGTTCATTGACCTTTATTTTGCTCTCTTTACTGTCTAGCTATGCCTTCGCCGCGGGCGATCCGATTCTTGGTCAGCAAAAAGCCCAAAGTTGTGTTTTTTGCCACGGCAGTGATGGCATCGCCACCCAATCAAGCTATCCTAATCTGCGTGGTCAAACCGCAGACTACCTGTTTCAGTCCATGAAATCCTATCAACAGGGCGAGCGAAGTGGCCCAATGGCTGACATGATGAAAGCACAGTTGCAGCGTTTGAATGATCAAGATTTGCGCGACGTTGCCGCATTTTATGCATCAAAACCGTAAGTTTTCTCGGCAAATCCCGCTTTTATGCGAAATGGCGATGAAAAGTGCACGCAGATCTGGTAAAAACGAGGCGTTTCCGTGACCGCTAAACGTTAGGTTGACATGATTGAAAAAAAACAAGGGCGCCGTAGTGCACAAGACGCCCAAAAAACGCGTTATCACATCATCACCATTGCCGCAGAACTGTTCTGCGAGCTAGGCTATTCACGCGTATCACTACGCCATATCAGCGAAAAAGCGGGTGTCTCGCACAGCTTGATTCGCCACCATTTCGGCAGTAAAGAGAAGATTTGGCACAGCATTAGTGACGGTTTACACGCCTACATGATTCGCTATATGCAAACGGTATTGCAGGCGATCCCAGCAGAAACTCCAGTCAACGTTAAACTTTACTACTTCCTCATGCGCATGTTGGCTCACGGTTTGATCATCAAGCAGCCGATTCAGTTGATTGCCGACGCCGTACGCCAAGAAGATAAGTTGTTCGATTATTTCCTCGATACTTCCGGAGAGATTGAAAGCTTGGTTGAATCCTTGGCGGACGACTACAACCGGCAGCATCCTAAAACGCCGATCCACCTGTGGGAAATCAAATGGCAGCTGATTATGTACACTCACAGTGCCGCCAGTTTAACTCCTTTCATGCGCTCAACTTGGGCTCCTGAGATTGAAGATATGGCAGGTTGCCTCCTCAAACATTTGGCAGCTTTTTTAACACGATCATGGCTGAGAAATTTCATGTTGCTCAGTCTTACATCATGCAGCCAACATCCGTTGATGCACTGGTGTATACCTTGAACTGTGATTGGCGTGATTTCTATAAAGAAAGCGAAGAGTGGGATTAGATAAAAAGAAAGCGCAATGCGGTTCCGATTTGTAATCGAAAAACAATATTGCGCTTTTTATTTTTGCCGTGTTTAACGCGCTTTTTTACCACGTTGCGCATGGATTTTAAGCTGTGCTTTCATCTTGCGCTTTTCTGCCGAACGCCCACTTGAGCGTCGAGGCGAATTTTCCTCTCGCACTTCTGGGCTTGGCTCAAAACCTTTTAACCACTCTTGTGGAAGACGCGTGTTCAGTAGACGTTCAATCGCTTCCAATTGTGGTGTTTCATCATGTGACAGCAGAGAAACCGCCAAACCAGCCAAACCTGCGCGGCCAGTACGCCCAATGCGGTGTACATAATCTTCCGCTTTAAACGGCATATCATAGTTCACGACTTGCTCCAGTTGAGCAATGTCTAACCCACGAGCGGCCACATCGGTAGCAATCAATGCACGCACTTTACCCGCTTTGAAATCATCCAGAGCTTTCTGGCGCGCGCCTTGGCTTTTATCACCATTGATCGACACCGCTTTGATGCCATCTAGCTTTAACTCTTCGGCAAGTGCATCACTCCCCTGCCGAGTTTTGGTAAATACCAACACCTGCTGCCAATTTTTAGAGCCTATCAAATAAGCAAGCAGTTCACGCTTACGCTTTTTATCTACCGGATACACCATCTGCTGCACCGTTTCTGCAGTCGAGTTCGATGGTGTCACCTGTACTTCGGTCGGATCACGCATGATGCGATACGCTACAGCTTTGATTTTGCTATCAAACGTTGCAGAGAAAAACAATGTTTGGCGCAATGGTGATAAACGGCGCAGTACACGCTGAAGATCCGGCATAAAGCCCATGTCGAGCATGCGATCCGCTTCATCGAGTACCAAAACTTCAACTTTACCCAAAAACAGTGATTTGACATGAGCGTGATCGAGCAAGCGACCCGGTGTCGCAATCAAAATATCCACACCACCGCGCAGATGGTTGAGCTGAACTTTCATACTCGTGCCACCATACACCGCAACGATCTTAAGGTCAGTCCCTTTTGCGTAGGCTTGCAGGCTATCCAAGACTTGCTGAGCCAGTTCACGCGTTGGCACTAAGACTAATGCACGAATTTCTTTACTGTTTTCCTCGCGCTGCCAAGGTTGATCGATAAAGCGTTGGATCAACGGCAGGCCAAAAGCGGCGGTTTTCCCAGTTCCGGTTTGCGCACCTGCCAATACATCTCGTCCTTGCAATACATGCGGAATAGCTTGCTGCTGGATAGGGGTGGGATTGACGATTCCCAGATCGCTCAACGTATTCAGCAAACGAGAATCTAATCCGAGTTGCGAAAAAGTGATGGGGGTTTCTGACATGTCGCGTACCTAATGAACTTTGGGGGCGCGGATTGTATCAAAGAGTGCGGCGTTTGGCTTTCTCTAAAACATCATGATAAAGCAGATTAAACTGCGCTTGTAAGGCGGCATAGTTTGCTTCAAGCGCCTCGGCACTATGAACCAGAGGTTGCATCCGTTCGCTACGCAAAGCCATCCGGCTCAGCGCATAACGAATGTTGTCAAACTCAGCATAGGACTCAAGCCATTGCCCTTGCCACATGGCGGTATTCACTCGCTCAAAACGCTCAGGCAACGTAACGGTGCTTTCCGCCGTAATGCCTTGCCGTGTTCGCGTTAAAAACTGCGTTAAAGGCTCGGAGTGCCAACTCGACCACGTATTCACTAAACAGTGATCCCAAAACAGATCCAAAGCAATCGGAGCAAAGCGTTGCTGTGGGTTAGGAAAGAGCAATTTTGATGCTTTCATCACTGGGTGGCTATCGGTATAAGCATCAACCCAGCGATGTAAACGGATACCTTGCACCACACTCTGTGGATACTGATTTGTCGGATCACCTTTGACAAAATCCCCTAGCAAATTGCCTAACAGGCTACTTTGACAGTGATGGGCGATATGCAGATGGGCAAGAAAGTTCATGGACGTGTGATATTCGGCTCACACCGAACTGGGGATGATTATGCTGGTGTAACGTCTGATGACTCTTGAGCTTCGGTTTGGTAATGGCTCAAGGTAAAACCAATTTCCATCGCATCAAGCAGCTCTAAGCATTCATCATATTGACTGTGGTCACTCATGGTTGACCTCCTTCTTTAACTCTTATCTTTATCCTTTTAACCATTCTTGATGAAGCTTTTATGACAAGCTCAATCAGAACGCGATTAAGATGTACCACAGCTTGCAGTAACTACCAAGATTTCTTTCTATGAAAAATTGACCACACCAGAAGTGTAAAATTTAAATTACACTTTCGGGTTTAAATTTTTACAAACAGATTGACGCAAATAGATTACTTCTACAAAATAGCGAAAACCTAGCGTAAGACGACTACCATTTGCTCAACTTTCGCACAAAACACTACCCACAACATCCAGAATCGTATAAAAGAGTTTACACATGGCACAATCAAAGCTTTTAGGCAGTACTTTGATTATCGCGGGCACCACGATTGGTGCAGGAATGCTAGCGCTGCCTCTAGCTTCCGCTGGTATCGGTTTCTCCACTTCACTGATCATTATGCTGGGCTTGTGGATGCTAATGGCATTTACCGCACTGCTGATGGTGGAAATTCATCAATACGCAGAAAAAGAAGCCACATTACATACCCTCGCTAAGCAAATTTTAGGTGATAAAGGTAAATGGGTGGCGACCTTTGCTATGTTGTTCCTGTTTTACTCACTGTGTGCGGCCTACATCGCCGGTGGCGGTGCGCAATTTACTCAACGGATTAGCACCATTACTGGAGTGACCGTCGGAGGTTCGAGTGGTACGTTGCTGTTTACTTTGATTGTCGCGTTAGTCGTAACCATTGGCACAGGTACGGTGGATCGTGTCAACCGCGTTTTATTTGCTGGCAAAATGATCGCGATGGTGGCGGTGCTCTTTTTCCTCGCCCCTAACGTTTCACACTCTTACCTGTTGAGTATGCCGATTGAACAAGGTTTGATCGTGGCTGCCATTCCGGTAATTTTTACCTCTTTCGGTTTCCACGGCAGTATTCCAGCCATAGTCAATTATTTGGATGGCAACACACCAGCACTACGCAAAGCCATTTTAGTCGGCTCTGCCATTCCGCTGGTGATCTACATTTTCTGGCAACTGGTGACTCTCGGCGTAGTCAGCCAATCCGCCCTACTCGATAACATGGGCTTAACCGCGCTGATCGGGGTGCTATCAACCACGGTTCATCAATCGAACCTAAGCAACATCATTGGTGTATTTGCAGACTTAGCACTGCTCACCTCTTTCTTGGGGGTACAGCTTACGGCTTGTTCGAATTCATGGGGGACTCTCTGCGTAACAAGCAAGGAAAAATCAATCGCCCACTGGCTTCTATGGTCACCTTTTTACCACCATTGGCTTTTGCGCTGTTTTATCCTCAAGGCTTTATTATGGCACTGGGTTACGCAGCGATTGCTCTCGCGATCCTAGCCATCTTTTTACCTTTGGTGATGGTGGTGAAAGTACGCCAACAAGCGACTGACCAACATTACCAAGTGACTGGGGGAAATATGGCTCTGATCCTCACAGGCTTAGTGGGATTCCTCATTATCAGTGCGCAAATTTTTTATCACGCTAGGTGTGTTACCCGCACTGGGTTAAAGGGCAATCTAAAACACAATCTAGGGCGGATATTGATGTATTCGCCCTATTTTTATGCAACAGAATAGATTTGAATTCTGTCACAGAATTAAGCCAAGCCAAGGAGCGAATTTCATTTTTATAAGATGCAAATCTCACTTTTGTCACTAAAATCGGGTTACCTTGTGCCAGCAATTTTGCTAGGCAGGAACCATTATGAAAGAAGTTCAATTCAGGACGATTGATCGAATCTTCATCCGAATGTCAATCAATGACAAAATGTGGGTGATTTTTTTACTGTTTCTTACTGCAATCACTACGATTGCAGGCGCTCGTTACTGGCACACCTTAACCAGCATTGAGCAGCAATCACAATTGGCGGTCGAATACAAATTACAAGGGTTACTCAACCATCCCGACCCCGCCCAACTCCCGATGTTGAAAGCTCAAAACCGGTTAACGAAAACCGCTTATTCACAAGGTATTGTTACGGCCAGCGCCACCAGTTCAAGTGGGCAAATATACGCTTATAGTGAATCAATGCAGCAGTATGAACAGCCTGATCGCGAACAAGCCCTACGTAGCTTTTTATTGGCCTACCTGTGGGCAATTCCTTTTGCAATCTTTACCTATTGGGTCGCGACTTTCATTGGTGGTGCGCTGTGGGTGCTTTATTCTACGACTCAAAAAATCGCCGATGGAGATCTGACCTCACGATTGGGATTTCATCCTGGACGTGATGAGTTTGGGACGATTGGTTGTGCTCTTGATAAAGCGATGGATACTCTCGCAGAACTGATTATCGCCGTAAAACAAAACAGCGCTACACTACGTGACACTGCCAATACTTTCGCACAGGAAGTGAAAGAGTCTGAAATTCAGATCCAGAATCAATACAGCTCGCTCGATTCTGTTGCTACCGCCATGGAACAGATGACCGCATCGGCAGAAGAGGTGTCTAGCACTTCACAACGAGCCACAGAGCAAACCGAACAGGACACGCAACAGGTTGAACGTAGTCAGCAACGCGTCAAAAAAGCCATTCAAGATATTGAACAGCTTTCACGCTATATCGCACAGGCGTCGTCCTCGGTTGACACCCTCAATACTAATGCCACGCAAATCAACGCCGTAATCACCACCATCAATGCCATTTCCGAACAAACCAACTTGCTTGCCCTCAATGCGGCAATTGAAGCCGCAAGAGCTGGCGAACAAGGACGCGGATTTGCCGTCGTCGCCGATGAAGTACGAACTCTGGCAAGCCGTACCCAATCGGCGACCGTTGAAATTCAAGCGATGATCGAAAAGTTGCAAGTGGAAAGCCAAAATATTGCCAAGCTAACCGAACAAACGGTTAACCAAGCACATACCAGTAGCCAATTAGTGAGTGAAGTGGGTAACGATGTACAAGCCATCGCTCATTCTGCGCAGTTGATTAACGAACTCAGTGTGCAGATTTCCACATCCGCCACAGAACAAAGCTCAGTCGCCAGCGGGATCTCCTCAGAGCTGAGTGATATTCGCAGCCAATCCAATACCCTACGCCGCGTCGCGCAACAAACATCGCAAGGTATCAGTGAGATCACTCAAGCCACTCGGAATTTGGGTGATATTTTGTCTCGTTACCGCACTTAACGGCTTATCCGTCTTGGAACATCAGTTCCACAAATGAACACCCAAAAAACAAACGCCCATCGAATAGAGGGGCGTTTGCGTATGATGCATTGAGTTGATGAAGCTCTGGAATACTTACGCTTCAGGATAACCTTGTGGGTTATTGGACTGCCAACGCCAAGTATCTTGAGTCATTTCATCGAGAGTACGCATTGCTTTCCAGCCAAGATCTTGTGCAGCTTTACTTGGGTCTGCCCAGCACTCAGCAATGTCGCCAGGACGACGATCTACAATACGGTAAGGTACTTCACAGCCAGAAGCAGCTTCAAACGCTTTCACCATTTCTAAAACGCTGTAACCATTGCCTGTGCCTAGGTTGTAAATATGCAAACCTGCTTGTGAACCTACCTTTTCCAGCGCAGCGATATGGCCATCAGCCAGATCCATCACATGGATATAATCACGCACACCAGTACCATCTTTGGTTGGGTAATCACTACCAAACACCGATAGAAACTCACGGCGTCCCACCGCCACTTGTGAGACAAACGGCATCAGGTTATTGGGGATGCCTTGTGGATCTTCGCCAAGCTCGCCTGATGGGTGAGAGCCAACTGGGTTAAAGTAACGCAGTAGCGTAATACTCCAATCTGGATTGGCTTTTTGGAAGTCAGTTAAACACTCTTCTACCATCAACTTGCTGCGGCCGTATGGGTTAGTCGCACTGGTTGGGAAGGATTCAGTAATTGGCACCGATGCAGGATCGCCATACACAGTCGCCGATGAACTGAACACGAGCGATTTGACACCCGCTTCACGCATAGCGGCCACCAGCACTAAAGTACCGTTGACGTTGTTGTCATAATACTCAAGCGGTTTTTGCACTGATTCACCCACGGCTTTTAAGCCGGCAAAATGCACCACCGCTTCAATCTGATGCTGTTTCATCAACTCAACCAACAAGGCTTGATCACGAATATCGCCTTGCACGAACAGAGGACGAACACCCGCCACTTTTTCAATCCGCCCAAGCACAGTGGATTTGCTGTTATACAAATTATCTAGGATCACTGGGGTCATACCCGCTTGGATCATCTGAATACAGGTGTGACTACCGATATATCCCATACCACCTGTAACTAATACTTTCATTCCTAGCCTCCTTGATGTTTTCGGCGATTGTAACGGCTTTTTAGCGTTCGCCAAAGCATTGATGCTTCTGGATTTACAGAATAGCTCGCACTATACCTTAATAAATTGCGTCGAATCTGAGATCCAGACTTCAGTTTCTAGAAACATCGTTTCATTTTTAAAAGAGACTGTTATGCCATGCATCGCTCAAAAAAGGAACCAATGCTATTTTTCGTTCTCACTAGATGGCATTCACACACGCAAATTTAGTTACTCGAAAGCAAATTCGGCTGACGAAATCTCGCTTTTTCGCTACCTTAACGCACAGAATTGACAGAAGGATGTACAACAGTGAGCAAACGGACGATTCAACTCAATTGCGATATGGGTGAAAGCTTCGGCATTTGGACTATGGGAGCCGATGAGGATGTGATGCCTTGGATTGACATGGCCAATATCGCTTGCGGTTTTCACGCCTCGGATCCCCATGTCATGAGTCGTACTATAGATCTCGCGCTTGAACACCAAGTCATGATTGGCGCTCATCCTAGCTACCCTGATTTGCAAGGTTTTGGTCGTCGTTCGCTGGCAATGAGCGAACAAGAAATCAGTGAAATCATTCTTTATCAGGTTGGGGCACTGAAAGCGCTGTGTGAAAGTAAAAATGGTCATTTGAGTTACGTGAAGCCTCATGGTGCGCTGTATAACGACATGATGAGCGATCCCAGTATCTTTCGGGCGGTGGTTGATGCGGTTTCCTGTTTTAATTTGCCCTTAATGGTGCTCGCCTCTGCCAATAATCAAGATTATCTCGATATTGCCGATCGCTTTGATGTACCGCTGCTGTTTGAAGCTTTTGCTGATCGTACTTATCTCGCCAATGGGAAACTGACGCCACGATCGCAACCCAACGCGGTTCTTACGACTGATGAAGATATTTTGAGCCAAGTGCGACAAATTGCTCGCTACGGTAAAGTCACCAGCTCAGATGGTTTTGTGATTCCGATTGAAGCCGATACCTTATGTGTCCATGGCGATAATCCAAACTCTATTGCGTTAATCGCCCGAATTCGTGCCGCGTTGGATGAGTAAAGCATGGTCATCCCATTTCAAATTGAACCGATTGCCGAAGGCAGCTTACTGGTGCGCTTTCAGCATTCGGCCGATGCCACTTTAGCGATTCATATCGGTGCATGTGCTCATGACATCATGCAGAATTTTGCGCATGGACTGATGAATGTCACGCCCTCTTACACCACTTTACTGATTGACTACCTTCCCTATCGTGTAGCACAAAACGATCTGATCGCTCAGTTAACCTCGCTGTTAAACCAACCTCGGCTTACAAATCAAACCAATGCAAATATCATTGAGTTGCCCGTTTACTACCATCCTAATGTGGGGCCGGATATCATTCGTTATCACGAGCAAGGGCTTTCATTACAAGAGGTTATCCAGTTACATACTTCAGTCACCTACACCGTATGCGCAATTGGGTTTGCACCGGGTTTTGCCTTTATGACGGAGGTCGCTGAACCGTTACGCCGACCTAGACGCGCCACGCCACGCCTGATGTTGCCTAAAGGCAGCGTGGGTATTGCCGAGCACCAAACCGCGATTTATCCCAACGCCTCACCAGGAGGTTGGAATATTATCGGCAACTGTCCGGTGAGTTTATTTAACCCAGACCAAACACCAATGTCGCCGTGGCAAATTGGTTCCCAAGTGCGATTTCGTTCCATTGAACGAGAGGAGTTTGTCCAATTAGGCGGTGTCATTCAGCCACAACGTTTTCAGTAAGGAAGAAAGATGCGAGGGATGCTAAAGGTGCTCAAGGCTGGGCCAATGACCTTACTTCACGATTTGGGACGTTATGGCTTCAGTCATTTGGGGATTAGTCCATCCGGCCCCTTGGATGAATACGCTTACAGCTGGGCGAACCATTTGCTTGGCAATCCAGTTAATCAAGCAACATTGGAGATCACTTTAGGCCCCGCTGAATTTCGTTTACAGCACGATGCGCAGCTCGCAATCACAGGTGGCGATCTCAACGCGACTCTCGATGGTGTTCCCATTCCGAATTGGAGCCGCTTTTATGCACAGAAGGGGCAAATTCTGCGCTTTGGTTTGCCACGTAACGGACTCCGCGCTTATCTCGCGGTTCAAGGTGGCTTTATGGTAACGGCGCAGCTTGGCTCAGTCTCGACTCATATTCGACAAGGTTTAGGCGGTTTTCACCAACAAGGGCAAGCGTTACAGCAAGGTGATGAGTTGGCCTTTGACTCCTTACAAATCGCCTTAAAACCCGCACATATGACCTTCCGCTTCCGTCCTGATTACAACTTGCCTTTGCGGCTCAGAGTCATTGAGAGTTACCAACATAGTCAGTTTTCCCAATCGGCAATAGAGTGCTTTTATCACAGCAAGTTTGTGGTGACGCCAAACAGCGATCGCATGGGTTACCGCTTGCAAGGTGAAAGCGTGACACCGCCAGAAAAGCCTATTTTATCGGAAGGGATTGCCTTAGGCGCCATTCAAATTCCACCCAACGGACAACCGATCATTTTGCTTAATGATCGACAAACCATTGGTGGCTATCCCAAATTCGGTTGTGTGGCGAGAAATTGATTTACCCCGTTTAGCACAACGCTAAAACCGGGGCATTCCGTACAGTTTGTCGCTGGCGATCTCGCAGGACTACAAGCGGTATGGTGCCGATGGGCGCGTTTCTTTGGTTATTAAGCTGTTATTGGGTCACTGAGCTCAAGGCCCGTGACCTTGTCTGACTATCTTTTACAACCCATACACTCTGGCTAGCGCACTGGGGTAACCACGTTCCTGAGTTAATTTGATGGCATGCTGCTCAACCTGATCTGCCGTTAACATCATGCTCTGTGGATGCGCTTCTTCGATGGAGAACGTCGTTTGAGTTGGCTTCAGTTGCCACACTTTCACCAACTGCCGAGCTGCGCGCAGTGCAGACGAGCCTTTCACCACTTCCAATCTCGCGTAATGGTTCGCTTCAAAGCTGACATCCGCCGCGCGCAACGTCACATCATCACCGGGAATTTGCTGCGCCCCAAACAGTGGAGTTCCTGCGTATTCTGCATGGCCAAACACAGGCACAAACCGGCTCATGTGTTCAATAGCACGTAGAGTTCGCTCTTGTTGAGCGGCCATCGGCCAACCGCGTGCAATTTTATGCTGTAAGTAGCTCGGCAATTTAGGCTGCGCAGAATCAGCACTGGATGCCACTAGGCCATCAGAAAATAGTGTGATCGCTTCTGTCATACCGTGCAGCTGGAACGTACCATCCGCATAAGGCGTTAACTGCGCCATGCCATTCTCACTGCCACGCGGCCCATGGAAGATCACTTCCGGCCACCACTGATGACACGCGGGCCAATGGGTGACATAGGCAGCTTTAAACTCCACCAAACGCTGTCTAGGGTGGCTTGCCATATCGTCCACCTGTCCGGTTTCAAAGCCACACGCATTGACCAGATAATCGACGTTCTGTGTATGACGCTCACCTTGTGCATCCTGATAGGTTAATCGCCACTGGTTATCTTGATACTGCGCATCAACAAGCTCAGTACGTAGCATCACTTCACAATTAGGCAGTGCAGCAAGCGTGAGATCCACACTCGCCGCGAGACGAAACACACTCCAACCATACTCTTGCACCAACACCACTGGGTATTTGAGCTGATCCAAATCCGCGTTTTGCGCAAAAGGAATAACCCAATCGTCATCACTGCGTGGCGGGTTAGGCTGCTCCGCTTGCGCGAGATGATCCAACTCTTCACGCTGATAAAGGCGGTAATAGTTTTCGACTTCACCCAACACTTTATTAGCCGGATCCTGCTCTACCCTCTGCTGGTAAGCATTTTGAATGGTTGCCAGTCGCGGCAAAATATCTTGAGGTTCACCCGGATCCGATTTAGGAATGGTGATAAGGGTTGGACGCACATTCAAGGTGTGTGGATAAAGACGAACGGTTTCAATTGATTGCTCAAGCAAATCAATACACTGCTGCTCAGAGATTTCTCGATAGAGATTTCCCCCCGAACTGCAAATGACAAATCGGTGGTCCGCTGACTAACCCCGCACTTTTTTCGATTAACAGTACATTCAATCCAAGCTCACCCAAGTGAACGGCCGCGGTTGCACCTGCAATACCACCACCAATGATAGCAATTCGGGGATCTTGAGATCTCAATGTCATATTTTACCTACAGTTACATCAAGGCGAACAAAAGTGGCTGCTATTCTAAAGGGTATGAAACGTTAATAAAATCACATTTTTTACGCGGACTTATCCTTTGTGGATCACTCAATCTTGCCCAAACAGATCGCGGGTATAAATTTTGTCCTGCACATCGTCGAGTTCTGCCACCAGACGATTGGTCACAATCACTTCCGCCACCGCTTTAAACTGCGCTAAGTCATTAATGACGGGAGAGCCGTAGAACGTCGATTCGCTGAGCACTGGCTCATAAATCACAACGTCGATACCTCGGGCTTTGATGCGTTTCATAATCCCCAGAATTGACGAAGCACGATAATTGTCAGAGCCCGCTTTCATGATCAACCGATAAATCCCCACCACTTTAGGGTTTCGATTCAATATTGAAAACGCAATATGGTCTTTACGTGTGGTATTGGCATCAACAATCGCACGAATCAAGTTATTCGGTACATCTTCAAAATTGCGCAATAGCTGGCGGGTATCTTTCGGTAAACAGTAACCACCATAACCAAAAGAAGGGTTGTTGTAGTGATTGCCAATACGAGGATCAAGCCCGACGCCTTCAATAATCTGTTGGGTATCTAAACCATGCGTTTCCGCGTAAGTATCCAACTCGTTAAAGAAAGAGACACGCATTGCAAGATAAGTATTAGAGAAGAGCTTGACCGCTTCAGCCTCGGTTGAATGGGTCAGTAAAATTGGAATGTTGGTCTTCTTTGCACCCTGAGCTAATAGCTCGGCAAAGGCCTGTGCACGCTCTGATTTTTCGCCCACGATGATCCTTGATGGGTATAAGTTGTCATACAAAGCGCGACCTTCGCGTAGAAACTCTGGGGAAAATACAATATTGTTGCAGCACAGCCGCTGTTTGATGCGCTTCGTATAGCCAACTGGCACTGTGGATTTGATTACCATGATGGCATTTGGATTGATGGCTAGCACATCATCAATCACCGCTTCCACCGTTCGTGTGTCAAAGTAGTTGGTTTCTGGATTGTAATCTGTCGGCGTAGCAATCACGACATACTGCGCATCTTGATACGCTTCCTCTTTATTGCAAGTGGCACGAAAGTCGATAGGTTGATGTTGCAGGAATTCTTCGATTTCCGGATCGGCGATAGGTGATATTTTATCATTAAGCTGCTGAACTCGACTCGGCACAATATCCAGAGCAACCACTTGATGATGCTGAGCGAGCAGCACTCCATTTGATAGACCGACATATCCAGTACCCGCAATCGCAATCTTCATGCTTGATCCTTTCACTTGATGCTCTAAGACGTTTCAAGTTTTACCATGCCATAAAAAATTGACGATTTAGTGACTGCAAATCGCTTGCCGAAAAGGTCCTGAAGAAACAAAAACAACCTGTAACATAAGGATTTTTGATCAAACGCACTCGGGCTAAACAAAGACGGTTTTAAGCCGAAAAAATATAAAAAAATGCTTGACTCAAATTTGCCATTATTGAGTTTTCATCACTTTGTGAATAACCCAATCTCGCAAACCTCGGCCACTACGGGGCTAGCACCTAATCACCCCGAAATAGCCTCTTTACTTATCCCAGAAGTTATCCACTGATTTTGTGGATAACTAACCCATTTACCCAATGTCTCAATCACTGAACGCTTTATTCACGGGGGCTAACAGCCGTTTGAGCATACTGCTCACAACCACAGCAAGTGTGCAAAAAGTCAGGGCGGGTAAAGCCAACCACAACACCATATGCAAACTGGGATTTAAGCTAAATCCCCATTTCATCACCGCTGCAACAACCAAATCAGCACTCAAACTCGCCACGAATCCGCCGACCAATGCCATCACCCCATATTCGGCCCAAATGGTGTGTACCACTCGACGGCGACTCGCGCCTAAAGTGCGGTATAAACGAATTTCCTGCTGACGTTGACTGAGGCTTAAACGCAGTAAAGTGAAAATCAACAGAACTCCCGCCAATACTCCAAGCGCAGCCAGAACAGTCACAGACCACACTATCTGCGTCAGCAAAGCTTGAATTTTTGCCCCCATAGTGCGGATATCCATCAGGCTCACCGTGGGATGTTGACGCGAGAGTTGACTTAGCAATGCATCGTGCTCGGGTAATACACGAAAGCTAATCAAGTAACTCACGGGCAGGTTTTGCACCACATCGGGGCTAAAAATGAAGTAAAAATTGGGCTTCATTTCCCGCCATTCCACCTGACGAATGGTGTTCACTTTGGCGCTCACCACTTGGCTGTTGATCATGAAAGTCAGTGTATCACCCAGTTTGAGGCCAAGATCGTTCGCTACTTCTTGCTCCACTGACACGCCATTGTGGCTTTGCCATTCACCTTGCAAAATCGGGTTGTAATCGGGTAGCTGTTCAGCCCACGTTAAGTTCAACTCTCGGCGCAGCGCCTCGGAACTCTCTTCCCCATTCTGGGCATAGTGTTTGGCTTCTTGCCCATTAATATGGGTTAAGCGGCCGCGCATAATCGGGTACGCTGCCGAGCGTTCAATGTGGGCATTGTCTAATGCGGCCAGATATGTGGTTTTTTCCGACTCGCTGATATTGAGTGCGAATGCATTCGGTGCATTTTCGGGCAGCGTACGTTGCCAATCTGAGAGTAAATCGGTACGCACTAACCAGATGATCGCCAACAGCATCAAAGAGAGCGCTAATGCGCCAAATTGTAAACCGCTAGCCGTGCCAGAGCGATTAATTCGGCTTAATGCTAATGCCATCGGTGGATTTAACGGAAGCTTAGCGAATAAACGAGTGACCACCACACTCACCAAAGCCAACACCACAAACAGGGCGACAATCCCCATCAGCACAATCCAAATCAGTTGGTTTTGCCAATACACCAGTAGCAGAGGTACGACAGGCACCATCATCAACAGAAGATTACGTTGCCAACGCCGCTCAGGTTGCACTGGCTGCATCACCGCCACGGCACTCACCGACAATAAGCGGCCAAGCGGAATACCCAAAGCAGGAACGGCAATCAATAAACTACTGGCAAGTGCAATCCACAGAGGACGTAAACCGTAACTGGGGAGCGGATCTGGCAATAAATCTTTTAGTGGCAAACGTAGCAGCGACTCCAACCCAACACCAATGATACCGCCCAACACCACCGCAAACACCAGCAACAGAGCCACTTGCAGTGCTAACCAACGGCGTAACCACTGGCGACTTGCGCCAAGACTTTTGAGCATTGCGATGGTGTGCATTCGAGTGGACACATAATGCTGACAGGTCAACACCAAGGTGGTCGCCGCCATCAAGATCACAATCGCCACCGTCAACGAGAGATACTGTTGAGTGCGCTCAAACACTTCATTGGTGCGGCTCGCACTCTCTTGATCACGCCAGCGATCACTCGGTGTTAAATTAATCTCTTGTTTAATCGCCTTAATCACCGAATCATCACCGGTAATAAACAAGCTAAATTGCACACGACTACCGGGTTGAATCGCCCCGGTTTTGGCGATATCCGAAGCATGAATATAAACCGAGGGCATTTGTTGGAATGGGTTAAAACTTAGCCCAGGCTCTTCGAGCACTTCACCACTCACCACAAAATCCGCATCCCCTATCGTGACATTGTCACCGATATTCACACCCAACTGGTCTTTCACTCTCGGCTCTAGCCACAGTTGGTTAGCACTGACGTGATTCAACACCTGTAGGCCATCACTCAAACGCATTTCGCCACGCAGAGGGTAAGCACTATCTACGGCTTTGACCGTCACCAACTGCATACCTTGATCACTGAACGCCATCGTGGCGAAACGGGTCATTTGCGAAGTTGGTGTGGCTTGCTTAGCCGTTAAAGTTAATAGCGATTCCGGCAGTGGGTTGGCAGAGACAAACACGGTGTCCGCAGTTAAAGCATCGCGCCCTTGCTTAACAATCACTTGCTCCATACGTTGTGCCAGTGCCGTTAATGCAAAAATGGAGGCGATAATCAAAGTCAGCGCCACTGTAACCGGCCACAACTGCCCGTGACGGATTTCACTCAAACTCCAGCGCAATAAACGGCGATTCAGCGCCGCAGAGGGCAATGCCGTCATACTCGCTCCTCCAACTCACCCGCTTGCATGAAAAATCGGCGCTGGCAGCGCTGCGCCAGTTTCGGATCATGGGTCACCAAGACTAATGTCGTGCCATGTTCACGGTTGAGTTCAAACAACAGGTCAATCACTTTCGCGGCGGTTTCTTGGTCCAAGTTTCCAGTCGGCTCATCGGCGAACAGCAACTTGCGGACGAATCATAAACGCGCGAGCAATCGCGACACGCTGTTGCTCACCACCGGATAATTGCGCAGGAGAATGGTGTATACGGTGTTCCAACCCGACCGATTTCAGTAACATTTGCGCACGTTCGCGATCTTCCGCCTCACCTTTGAGTAAACAGGGCAAGGTCACATTTTCCAACGCCGAAAGGCTTGGGATCAGCAGAAAGCTTTGAAATACAAACCCGACCGACTCACTGCGCAGTGCGGCGCGCGCTTCATCATCAAGCTTTGATAATGGCTTACCCAGTAAATAAACTTCGCCTTCGCTGGGCGTATCGAGCCCGGCAAGCAAGGTCATTAAGGTGGACTTACCGGCACCAGAGGCACCAACAATCGCCACGCTTTCTCCCGCTTGAATGGAGAGATTCACCTGTTTAAGGATTGTTAAATGCTCCTGATTGGTGGAGACTAGCTTGGATAATGACTGCGCTGAAATAATGGATGTTTGCATGACTCGACGACTTTCCTTTATGTTTATTCTTCTTTTTTCCGCTACGGTGAGCAGTAAAACCCTGTTGATCCTTGGCGATAGTTTGAGCGCGGGATACGAAATGCCCATCGAACAAGCGTGGCCCAGTCTACTGGCTGGCGCACTGGCTGAAAAAGGCAAAACAGTATCCGTCGTTAACGGCAGCATTTCCGGAGATACCACAGGTAACGGGTTAGCTCGCCTCCCCTCGCTACTGACTCAACATACCCCACGATGCAGTGCTGATTGAACTAGGCGCAAACGATGGTTTACGTGGTTTTCCGCCAAAAACGGTGAGCACAAACTTAGCCACCATGATTGAACAAATCCAAGCTCAGAATACGGCTGTAATTTTAATGCAGATCCGTATACCACCTAACTATGGCAAACGCTATAGCGATGCTTTTTATCAAGTGTATCCGAGCTTAGCGCAGCAATTCTCCGTTACACTCATTCCTTTTTTTCTTGAGCAAGTGATTGTAAAACCGGAATGGATGATGAGTGATGGCTTACACCCAAAACCAGAAGCGCAGCCTTGGATCGCCGACTTCGTGGCGGATCAAATCATCACTTATTTGTAACACCATCCCTCTATTTACTGGTTTAGCTCAATAAAATTTACTCAGCTTTACGTTATTTTTGAGCTCTTAACCACACAATAGGTAACCCTATGCACATCAAGCCACTCATTCAGGGCGTTGTTGCACGCAGCGCCCATCCTTATGGCTGCGAACAGGCAGTTCTACAGCAGATCCAATACGTAAAACAGGCAAATCCGATCAAATCAGGTCCTAAACGTGTATTGATCCTCGGCGCCTCTTCTGGTTTTGGGTTAGCAGCGCGGATCGCTCTCACCTTCGGAGGTGCAAAAGCCAAACACAATTGGTGTCTCGTTCGAACGTGCGCCCAGTGCAACGCATACTGGCAGTGCTGGCTTCTACAACAACCTCTTTTTTAAGCAATATGCAGAGCAAGAAGGCCGTATTGCAATCAATTTAGAGGGCGATGTGTTTTCTGCAGAAATGCGTGAACAGGTAGTTGAAGCGATTGAAACCTACTTTGAAGGCGAAGTGGATTTAGTGATCTACAGCATCGCGAGCGGCATGCGCCGTAAGCCTGATGGTGAATTTTGGCGCTCAGCAATCAAGCCAATTGGTCAAGCCGTCTCCGGCGCATCCATCATGTTAGACAACGACACTTGGACTGACACCACTCTAGAGCCTGCTACAGAAGAGGAAATTGAAGGAACGCTACGTGTGATGGGCGGTGATGATTGGGAAAATTGGATTGATACCTTGATCAATGCCGAGTCACTTGCCGAAGGCTGTAAAACTATTGCGTTTTCTTACATGGGCCCAGAAGTAACCCATCCTATTTATCTGGATGGTACTTTAGGCCGAGCAAAAAATCGATCTTCACCAAACCAGCCACTCACTGAATCTTAAACTCGCTAATTTTGATGGCGGTGCATATGCCGTGGTTTGTAAAGCCCTCGTAACCAAAGCCAGCGTGTTCATCCCCGGCTTAAGTCCCTACCTCATCGCACTCTATCAAGTGATGAAGAACAAAGGGACTCATGAAGGTTGTATCGAACAGATGCAGCGCTTGTTTAGCGACAAATTATATGGCCATTCCCGCATTCCTCTTGATAGTGAACGCCTCATACGCATGGATGATTGGGAGATGAATCCCGATACCCAAGCACGAGTCGCGGAGCTCCTCGCTCAAATGAACAGTCATAATTTTCAGCAATTCGGTGACTATGTGGGCTTTAAACAAGCATTTATGCAGTTGAATGGTTTTGAGTTTGAGCGGATAGACTATAGCCAATCTGTTGATATGCATAAGTTTATTAACAAATAAATGATACCGCATTCTGTTTTAGATTTGAGAATTCACACAAGCTAATCGAAATCACTCTGCCATTCTGATCGGCTTTTGTTAGAGTGACTGACCATTGAAGTAAAGGTATTACTTCTCAAGTACAGTCACTCTAACGACACAAATGTTCAATGCCGCACTATTCTCTAGGAAGAAGATAGTTGCTGCATGTATACCTCATTAACTTGCCGTTGCAGCCAGTTGACAGAATCGATGGTTGTCCAATACCCAAAGGCGTTTTGGATCCTGACAAAACGAGCATGACTGCGCGATAAGAGCAAGAGATGGGTAACGTTTTACCAGCCAAACTCAAGGACTCATTAATGGCACCGATCCTTCCACAATCGATACCCATCCCTGCGACGATGCTTGCGAGTTGGCAAAATATGCTCAATTTACTCGGCGAGATACTTAAGGTGCCAGCCACCGTGATTATGCGATTACGCCATCACGATCTTGACGTCTTTTGCGCCAATCAGGGACTCGATAATCCATACCGCGTCGGTATGACCGAACGGTTAGGAAAAGGGTTGTATTGTGAAACCGTGATCAATACCCGCCAACCTTTAATCGTGAGTAATGCCGAAACCGATCCGCTCTGGAAAGAGAACCCCGATATGGAATATGGCATGCGCGCCTATTGTGGAGTCCCCTTCGTTTATGGCCTAATGGTGACCTTTTTCGGCACTCTGTGTGCTACCGATCGCAAAGAACACCACTTTCTCGCTTTAGAACAGCAGTTGCTCAGCACGTTTCGAGAATCGATTGAAGCGCAACTCAAAACCCTCTATCAGCGTGAAACACTGCTACAAATGAACCAAGATTTGCATTTCAAAGTCCGTAACAAAATGCAGAGCATTGCTTCACTTAACCAATCGCTTCACCAAGAAATAGACAAACGTCGCGCAGCAGAGCAGCAAATTGAGTACCAGCGCAGTCACGATGTGGGCACCGGTTTTCTCAATCGAAATGCACTAGAACAACACATTGCCTTACAGCTCAATCAATTAGAAGAAAATGAAGAACTCGCCGTCGTGCATATTGGCTTTGCTAATGCTCGCCAATTACAAGCACGGATTGGTTTTCATCTGTGGGATGATGTTTTAAAACAGCTACGCGAGAGGCTAGGTCCTGTTACAGAAGGCGAATTACTCACCGCGCGCCCTAACTCGACCAACCTCACCTTACTGTTGAAAAGCACACAATTGGATGGGCATTTAAACCAGCTGTGTCATCGCTTGATCCATGCCGGCCAAGCACAATTCATTGCCGAAGGCCTGCCTTTGCATCTCAACCCTTACATTGGAGTTGCCCTTAGCCGAGAAACGCGCGATCCGCAGCAATTGTTACGCCATGCGGTCAGTAGCATGTTGGCATGTAAAGATTCGGGGTATAAAGTTTTTTTCCATTCTCCCGCATTGGCCGACAACCATGCTCGACAAAACCAACTGGAAAATTACCTCTTACAGGCTGTGCGCAATAATGACCTAATGCTCTATTTTCAGCCCAAAGTGAGCGTAAAAACACAGCATTGGGTTGGCGCAGAAGCACTGCTGCGTTGGAAGCATCCGCTGTTGGGTGAATTTTCGAATGAAACCTTAATCCATATGGCAGAACAAAATGGCTTAATTTTCGAGGTCGGCCATTTTGTGCTGCACCATGCCATCAAAGCCGCCAGCGACTGGTTAGCCATATACCCAAACTTCCATATCGCAATCAACATCTCTTCAGTGCAGCTAAAAAACAGCCGCTTTGTTGACCAGATTCGTGAACTGCTCGCGCTTTACCATTTTCCAGCACATCAATTGGAATTAGAAATCACGGAAAGTGGTTTGATTGTGGATGAACCGACAGCCAGTGACATACTCAATAGACTACACACTCTGGGCGTAACCTTATCATTAGATGATTTCGGCACCGGTTACGCTTCTTTTCAGTACCTAAAAAAATTTCCATTTGATGGCATTAAAATCGACAAAAGCTTTCTAGAACAAATCGAACACAGCGAAAGCGATCAAGAAATTGTGCGTTCTATGCTGCACGTTGCTAAAAAACTCAAACTGAATGTGGTTGTGGAAGGCATCGAAACCCCACAACAAGAACAGTTTATTCTGGAGCATGGGTGCGACATCGGCCAAGGTTTTCTATACGGCCGGCCGATGCCTAGCGATGAATTTGAGCAGAAGCTAAAAAGTCACACTCAACCGTCACACAAGCCAGAATAAGTACAGGGATGGTTGTCGCTCATTAAGAGATTGGCTTATCATTCCTTTACTCTTCAGTGGGCGCTACCTATAATCGCGCTCCTCTTTTTCTTTCCCTATGAGCGATAATCGAGATGGATCGACTAATTGCAACACTTAAAAAACTCGAAAAGCAGAACTATCGTGCTTATCAGCAGATCAAAGGTCAGTATGACTTTGGTGACTTTACTCTGTTCATCGACCACATTCAGTCTGATCCATACGCTTCAGCCTCTCGCCTGCGCGCGACTCGCGCTTGGTCGTTGACCGGTTTAGATTGGCTCAAAGAAAAATCGCCTGCGTATCAAATGGCAGCGCGTGATTTTATCGCTCGCGCCTTTGCTGAATTTGCAAAGCAAGACAATAGCCTGTCCATCGCTATCAGCGGCCAAACCGTTCTCGACAGCACTTCTGTCTTGTTTAACGAGCACGGTATCGAACTGCGTTTTCGCATGAGTATGCCTGCGGAAGGACGTGATATTTTGGCTAAAAAAGCGCTGAATATTCTGACTTTCCATCTGCCAAAATACATTCGCCGTGCCACGTTGGAGCGCGAACTGGATAAAGCGGCCCTGCTGCAACACTGTGAAGTGGTGGAAGACCAAGAAGCAATGCGCGCGCAACTTGACGACCTCGGTTTGGTCGCTTTCGTTGCTAACGGTAGCGTTCTGCCACGTTTGGCGGGTAACTGTGATCTGCCGATGAAAGATGCCGTCCCATTCCAAGCGCCGCAATCCCTTGAGGTCACACTTTCTACACCAAACCAAGGTGAGTTGGTTGGCATGGGTATTCCGCAAGGCATTACCTTGATTGTCGGGGGTGGTTTCCACGGTAAATCAACCCTGCTGACGGCGCTCGAACGCTCTATTTACAACCATATCCCTGGTGATGGTCGTGAACGTATGGTGACCGATTTGAACGCGATGAAAATTCGCGCAGAAGAAGGCCGCTGCGTACACAATCTCAATCTATCCAACTACATCAACCATTTGCCAATGGGGAAAGACACGACCGATTTCAGCACACAAGATGCTTCAGGTTCAACGTCGCAATCGGCATGGTTGCAAGAATCGATTGAAGCGGGCGTCACCACGTTACTGATCGATGAAGATACCTCCGCGACCAACTTCATGATCCGTGATGAGCGTATGCAAGCCCTTGTCAGCAAAGGGGAAGAACCAATTACACCGTTGGTGGATCGTATCGGTCAGTTGCGTGATGATTTGGGAGTTTCCACACTGGTGGTCATGGGGGGGTCTGGCGATTATCTGGATGTCGCGGATACCGTGATCCAAATGCATGATTATCAACCGCTTGATGTGACTGAGAAAGCGCGTGAAGTCATTGCACAGCATCCGACACAACGCCGCAATGAGTGTGAAACGCCATTAGCCACCTTCAAACCTCGTGCATTACACTGTGCTACCCTGCAAAAACTGCTGTTGGAAGGCAAATTCCGCGTTTCAGCAAAAGGGTTGGATGCACTGCGTTTTGGTAAAGAGTTCACTGAGCTCACGGCTTTGGAGCAATTACAAAGTTCAAGCGAAGTGAATGCGATTGGCTGGCTTTGGTTCCAACTTGCGCAACTGCCGGGTTGGACAGAAAACCCAGCGAAAGCAATGAGTAAAATGCTCGAAGGCGATTGGTATCAAGCGATGCCAAACCATGGCGATCTGGCGAAGCCTCGTATCATGGACGCGATGGCTGCACTCAACCGTATGCGTAAAGCCCAATTTAAAGCTTAAGTGATACAAAGCTATTAATAACGCGACCAACTGGTCGCGTTATTGTTTCGTCGTCAGGACTCTTGTCTTAACACGTTCCATGCTTCACATAAAATCCGAAAACGCTCAGCGTTGCCGTTATCTCGATCGGGGTGCCAACGTAAAGCGAGCTTACGCCAAGTTTTGCGGATCTCTAGCGAACTCGCCTCTTCACTGAGCTCAAACAGACGTAAAGCCTGACCTCGGCTTAAATCTTTACCATTATGGCTACCAACAGAATGACGATAACGAGTCCAGAATTCGTTGAGTAGGCGCTTAACCTCCCCTTCATCCGCTTCATAGTTCATCCACTGTGTGTAGTAATCACGAAGTGGATCATTTACGTCAATATCATGAAACTCACTGCGCATCATCGGCATTAAAATGATGTTCATCGCCTCAACTTGTAACCATTTCTCTGGATGCAATGTTTCTTGCAGTTGGTAAAGCGCATTCATGATCAAAAAATTACGCTTAAACAAGTCTTTCTCCGGCTGAGTATCCAACACCGGCATAATCCCTAACTCACTTAAATGCGCGGCTAAGGTGTGCACTTTCCAGCCTGACGGCTGATGTTTCAGTACCTCAAAAATTGGCCACAACAACGGATTTTCCATGTACGTTTGAAACGTTGCGGCAAGTTGGTGACTGTCTGACATAAAGCTTCCATTCCGACGAAATACCGTTTTTCAAGATCAATCTAACCCATTTATCACCACGGTGAAATGAGAAATCTTGAATGTGTGAAGATCAATCAGCATAAGGCTTACAGAGCATTTTTCTGACACAAAAATAGCCAGAATTCTGGCGCATTACCGGGGAAATCAATCCAGCAATTGAACAACGTTCATTAGAATGGCAGGATAGTCAGCATTCCATTGACGGAGCTATGCCATTATGCCGCTATCACGCCCACTCATCGGCTTAACCCTACTTTACAGTTTCATATTTGTCTTTTCCGCCATTGCTCCCCATTCACGAGCAGTTTGGTTTGCAGAGATTATCCCAGCCATCCTGATTTTAGGGGGGATTTGGTGGATATCTTTACGCTGGTCATTCAGCACCACAGCCTATGTTTTGATGTTTATCTGGCTTTGCTTGCACACCATTGGCGCCAAATACACCTTTGCGGAAGTGCCGTTTGACTGGTTCAATTCGATGCTCGGTTCAACCCGAAATCATTTCGATCGCGTCGCGCATTTTTCGATCGGCTTTTACGCTTATCCGATTGCCGAATGGTTAATACGCAAACAACACACCAAACCTTGGTTAGCGTACAGCTTCGCACTCTTTAGCATCATGAGTTTGGCCGCTGGTTATGAAATCATCGAGTGGTGGTATGCCGCTGTCGCTGGCGGGGACGAGGGCATCGCCTTCTTAGGCTCACAAGGTGATATTTGGGATGCACAAAAAGATATGTTATGCGACACGCTCGGAGCGTTGAGTGCACTAGGATTATTCAGCTTGCAACGAATTCGTCATTAAACTGTTATATGTTATTTAGCTTGGCATCACAGCATCTGACCAAGCTCGATAAGAATATGATCTGTGACATGCAATACATGCAATTTCTATGAATTGCATCTCAACTTCGGAACAAAGATGACAAAGCTGACCAACAAATCACCAGAAAGTGTTTATGCTAAAGACAAACAAAATAAGACATCCAAGCCAAGTGTTGACTTCAACACGAAGCAACATAAACACTCTTTTTGCTGCTGAGAATCAATAAATGAATAACCCAACTGTAGAAGAAACCATCGAATGCTGCCCACTCTGTCAACACGACGAATTTTTCATTTCTGCGGATAAAGAGAAATTCTTCTGTGCGCAGTGCGGTTTTCACACCAATACACTCACCAGCATTCAACCAATGCTGGCAGCCAAAGCCAACCATCTCGGTAACCGGTTTGTTCACTTTGGGGTAAAAACACGTCAGTAAATTGATTCAGCGGAAACGACACCCCATCCACCTATCATGGTGGATGGTTTTTTTTAGGGGAATAAACTGGATATGATTTTGGGGGCTTTACGCCGATTGACGCAGCGGATGAGCCGTTAAAAATTCAGCCAGTTGAAGCAAATTGCTCAGCACAATCACTTGACTGGAATCACTGCGGCTTTGTGCGTTTAAAGGGCTTAACTGGAACGTGAGCACCCCCGCATTGAGCCCTGCCTCTACACCTTTCGGCGTATCATCGACATACACACATTCGTCTAGAGTAAACCCCATATTCATCGCACAGTAGCGAATCAGATCCGGTTCGGGCTTCCAGCTATTTGCATCAAAGGCCGAAAATATCCGTCCTTTGAAGTAACCATCCAGTCCCGCTAAAGTAAGCGTCATTGTGATTTTTTCTCGCGGAGCGTTAGACACCACACAAAACTCAATCTGATTGCGTTTTAAATAATGCAGCAGAGCACGTGCGCCCCCCATCGGAGACAACTTACGACTGAATGTCGCAGCAACAATGGAGCGATAACGCTGTTCCAACAAATCAATATCTGCGGTGATCTGCGCCAGTTGACAAGCTGAATTGAGAATGTCAGCGATTTTTCCACCGGAAAAATGTTCCGCGACTTGCTGATAGCTTAGCGTGATTCCTATTTCGCCAAACACCTGCACTAATGCCTCACAGCACAAGCGTTCGCTATCCACTAAGGTTCCTTCACAGTCAAAAATGACACATTTCACTCTGGCTTCTGTCATCGCACATCCTCCGTTCTATTAGCAGTGTATATCCCGCTGACACACTAAAAAGGATGGAGTTAACAGAATGGTAGAAATCAATGCATGAGTGTGCATAACTTCTACCAAGGTCACTTTTTTCGAAACGGAATGTTAAAGCTCAATGAAAGGCAGAGCATCACTCTCGGTCATCGATTGCCATTTCGTATACAGTGCATCGGCAAACTGCTCACGCGTCCCAAAAGGGCTCCCTGCATGAACCACTAAATCGGAGAGCAGCACACTTTGCTCATGCTGGGTAACCATACCTGCGGCTACGGGCTCGCCAAGGTGAAAACCAATAAATAGCTGGCAAGGTGGCGAGTAGATGATCTGAGTGAAAAACTCAACCAAGCGATCTTGCTCATGCTTAGAAGTGCCACGAGTGGCCTGTAAAAGCGCAAACCATACCGTCAAACGGTGAAAATCAACCAAATAGATCTCTTGTAGGAGCTGCTCATCACAAGCTTGTGGCTGGAATGGGATAACTTGATTTTGTTGAGATAAGGCTTGGTATACATCACGCCCTTCTAAACTTTCAGAGGTCGGGAACTCGACATCTACCTGACTGAGTAACCACTGGTTTTTAACCGTAACCACAGGCGAGGGAGAATAATTCATAGCGGGCTTCTTCTCGATTGGTGAAGCAACGTTGTCTTTGATATCCGTTGCAATAACGGCAGCATACTCATCCCGACTTGATGCGACAAGCATTAATCCTTTTTCTGCGGAATTTCCCCTGCTAATTCACCATTCTTCTTAGCCATGAGGCTACACAGATACTAGAAAATCAGTATGATAACGATACTTAAACTGAACGGTACATTCTTATGCTCAACCCAATTCGCAGTGCCTTGCTTCTTTCTTTCGCTTTCGTATTGAGTGGCTGTGATCGCTCAGAAGTCGGTGATGTAAGTCTTGGCATGTTTACCTTGAAAGACATTAAAATCAACAACCTGACTGATCCCATTGTCACTGGCGTCACCTGCCATGTCGCCAGTATTGAAGCGGATTTGAGTCTCGCTGATCCTTCCGATTCCTCCATTTCTTGCCGTCAAACGGGCGAGATCACTCCGGAAATGATCGCTCAAATAGACAAATCAACATCAGGTGAAGTCGTCTTCCAAAAATCTAAGAGCATCTTTTTTAAATCAATGAAAATTCGCCGTATTTTTGATGCAAAGAATCAAACCCTAATGTATCTCTCCTACTCGACTAAAGAGACATCCGGCAGCTTTAAACACAGCCTTTCTACCGTGCCGCTGTGGGGCACTCAAGCCTATAACGCCTTCCCTGAAACACAGAACAAATAGCTTCATACATCGCAGCCTGAGGCGTGTTTTACATCACTTCAGGCTGCAATAAAAATGAAAGTAATCTGTCACATTTGTGATATGATGCGCGAAAATTTTCAATCAACACTTTCAAAATGAAGTTTCCCGGTCAGCGCAAATCTAAGCACTATTTTCCTACTCACGCCCGAGATCCACTCGTAAACCAAATTCAGCAAACACCCAAGCTCCACCGCCCGACGATTGTCGGTGTAGGCCAAACTATCGTAGATATTGAAGCTCGCGTCGATGACGAGTTTTTAACTCGCTACGATCTTAGCAAAGGGCATTCGCTGGTATTGGAAGAGAGTAAAGCCGATGCACTTTATAAAGAATTGGTGGAACGTGGCTTGATCACACACCAATATCCGGGAGATACCATTGGTAATACATTGCACAATTACTCCGTTTTGGCGGACAGCAAATCGGTTTTGCTGGGTGTAATGTCGAAAAACATCGAAGTCGGCTCCTACGCTTATCGCTATTTGTGCCGAACATCTTCGCGCATGAACCTCAACCATCTGCAAACCGTGGATGGGCCAATTGGTCGCTGCTATACCCTGATTTCGGAAGATGGCGAGCGCACATTTGCGATCAATGAAGGGCATATGAACAAGCTCCGCCCAGATAGCATTCCAGAAGAGGTGTTTGAAAAAGCCTCTGCACTGGTCGTGTCATCTTATTTGATGCGTGGAAAGCCAGAAGACCCGATGCCACAGGCGGTACAACGTGCTATTGAGATTGCCAAAGCTCATGGCATTCCTGTAGTACTCACTCTAGGCACGAAGTACGTGATCGAAGGCAATGCCGAGTGGTGGCAAAACTATATGAAAGAGCACATCACCGTTGTGGCCATGAATGAAGAAGAAGGTGCTGCACTGACGGGAGAACGCGATCCCCTACTCGCTGCCGATAAAGCCCTAGAATGGGTTGACCTTGTTCTGTGCACAGCAGGTCCTGTTGGTTTGTACATGGCTGGATATATTGAAGAGTCAGCAAAGCGTGAAACTGAACTAGCACTCTTGCCCGGGAATATCCCAGAGTTTAACAAGTACGAATTCAGCCGTGCTATGCGTAAACAAGATTGTACCCATCCGCTGAAGGTGTATTCACACATTGGCCCATATTTAGGTGGCCCACTGGAAATTAAAAACACCAATGGTGCTGGCGATGGCGCACTTTCAGCCTTACTGCACGATATGGCAGCGAACGCGTATCACCAACGCAATGTGCCAAATTCAGCCAAGCATGATCAACCTTACCTGACTTATTCATCGCTCTCTCAAGTGTGTAAATACGCGAACCGTGTGAGCTATGAAGTGTTAACTCAGCACTCTCCACGCTTATCACGCTCACTGCCTGAACGGGAAGATAGCTTAGAAGAAACGTACTGGGATCGTTAATTCCATTGTGGCACGATGCTCCTCGTAAACGTTATGACAATAATAAAGAAGGCGACCTATGGTCGCCTTCTTTGTTTACAGCATCCATTCATTACCAATACTTCACTTTATTGCGCCGCATAAGAAGGAGGCCCAAAGCTAAAAGAGACAAGCCAACCGCCCCGCCACCACTATTATTGCTGCTGTTCGATTCTGAGACCTCAGATGCACTATCGATCAACTGCCGTACCCCATTACTCTCAGTAACATAATACTTCGGCGTTTCTAACCCATTCATCACTCGTAAAATCCAGTTGTAATAGTCGGAGACTTCCGTGAATACCGAAGTAACGGGCAGCGCTGGATTGCCACAGGTTGATGGTCCAAAACTGGTGATCCCAATTTGCACATATCCAGAGCCACTATCCCAATAGACAGGACCTCCGGAATCCCCAGAGCAGGTGGAGTTGCGATACGAACCGATTTGTGGCCCTGTAAAGCAGACATGCCCAGGGCCTAAATTAGCACCGTAATAAGCCGAGCAGGTCGCAAACGGAACAAAGGTTAAGGTGGTCTCTAATAAACGGGTTCCTCCGGCGACATTACCATTCACATAGCCGTGACCAATCGCTTTATAGGTCCCATTCACGTCATAGCTGTTATTGATTGAGCTATTGAGTACCCCAACGAAATTACTCACGTTAAGGTCGCTTTCTAACTTGATGATCGCAATATCATTTGGCCAATACACTGCCGAAGAATCGACATAGTTATCGGGATAATAAAATTCCGCGGCACGAGCAAGTTGAACATTGCCATTGGGGAACTGGCTTTCATCTTCCAACTGAGGAACCACAACGGTGTACAACATGGTATAGCTATTGCCATAAATACAATGTGCTGCCGTCAAGATATAACGTGAATTCAGAACCGTCGCACCACAGTAGGTTCCTGAGCTGTATTGATAAGGAGAGATATAAATCGCCAAGCTGGCAAACGAAGGGTAGTTTGCGACATTCGCATTGGTACCATTGACGATGTACGGCGAAATCTCAACCGCAGAAACTCGCGTTGTCAGCAGTAACAGGAGCCATAGCCATTTGCGCATGCGTCACCTCATTGGTTGAATTGATTGTTCTGCTTATTTATCACCCGCTTAAAGTGTAGCAATGAAATGAAACTATGCGATGCAGATAACAAAAAACCCGCAGTTTTACCTGCGGGTTTATCAATTCAAATCACATGTGTGAATTATGCTTCTTCGCGACGACGGCTATGGCCACGCTCACCACGGTAGCTACCACTGCTCTCACCACTACGGTTGCGCTCAAAACGACGCTCACCTTCACGGAAAGGACGGCCTTCGCCACCACGGCCACGACCACCTTCGCGGCCGCCTTCACGACCACCACGGAAACCGCCTTCACGGTTGCCTTCTGGACGACGACCACCGTCACGACGTGGGCCACCTTCACGACGAGCACCACCACGAGATTCGCGGAAGTCATCGAAATCACACACTACAGCACCCACTTCTTTTTGGCGGATACGCAGTTTGCGTAGCTTGCTAGAAACGTCGCTCGACATCGCTTTTGGCAGCTGAACAAACGTATGGCCTTGAGCCAGTTTGATCGCACCGATAGAACCTTTAGTCAGACCCAGTTCGTTTGCGAGTGCACCCACGATGTCTTTCACTTGAACGCCTTGGTCACGGCCAACTTGCAGTTGGTAAGTATCCCAATCGTGGTTCTCTTGATCACGGCCACCGAATTCACGGCGAGCAGGACGATCACCATCACGGCGGTCATCACGACGCTCACGACGACGTGATTTTTCACGCTCCATCGCTTCGATCATTGGGTCAGCACCTACGTAGAATAGAGGACGCTTACCTTGCTGGCGTTTCAGCAGAATCGCAGCCAGTGTGGTTGAGTCGATTTCCAGTGATGCTTGCAGTTTTTCAACCAGCTCAGCGAAACGCTCCAGTGAGCTGAACTCTTTATCTGCTGCCAGTTCTTGACCCAGCTTAGTCAGACGAGATTCAGCCACTTTATCGCGATGCGGCAGTTGGATCTCTTCCATAGAAGAACGAGTGACACGCTCGATAGTGCGCAGCATGCGGATTTGGTTAGTACGAACCAGCAGGATCGCCTTACCTTTACGTCCAGCACGACCAGTACGGCCGATACGGTGGATGTAAGATTCCACATCGAATGGGATGTCGTAGTTAAATACGTGAGTGATACGTGGAACGTCCAGACCACGTGCTACTACGTCAGTCGCAACCAGAATATCAATCACACCTTGCTTGATATGATCAACGGTACGCTCACGCAGAGACTGAGGGATATCGCCGTGCAGAGCCGCCGCTTTAAAGCCACGTGCACACAGCCAATCCGCTAAACGCTCAGTATCCTGACGAGTACGTACGAATACGATAGAAGCATCGGTTTCTTCGGTTTCAAGCAGACGAGCCATCGCTTCATCTTTCTCTACACCTTTTACTACCCAGTATTGTTGCTCAACTTTAGCCACAGTTTGGTTAGAACCGGCCACGTCAACACACTCCGGGTTACGTAGGAAACGTTCAACGATCTCTTTTACCATTGGAGGCATAGTTGCAGAGAACAATACACGTTGTGCTGATTCTGGAGCTTGCTCCATGATCCAAGTCACGTCATCAACGAAGCCCATTTTGAGCATTTCGTCTGCTTCATCAAGGATGAAAGTATGACATTCGTCTAGGTGTAGACGATCACGCGTGATCAGATCTTTTACGCGGCCTGGAGTACCCACAACAATGTGAGCGCCAGATTTCAGAGCGCGCATTTGATCAAGAATTGAAGCACCACCGTAGATTTCAAGAACCTTCAGGCCTTTGATGTTTTGGCCAAGGTTTTTGATCTCAGCCGCTACCTGAATCGCCAGCTCACGCGTTGGCGCCATAACAATAGCTTGTGGCTTGTGTTGAGACAGATTAAGTTTGTTCAACAGAGGCAGTGAGAATGCCGCTGTTTTACCCGTACCTGTTTGCGCTTTACCCAGTGCATCACGACCTTCCAGCAGAACAGGAATCGCTGCTGCTTGGATAGGTGTAGGTGATACAAAGCCCATTTCAGTTAGGGCAGAAAGGATGGCGCTGTTCAGTGCTAAATCACTGAATTGAATTGCAGTATCTTGCATGGGGATCCCACTAAATGAAGAAATAACCAAGGTCCCACGTGCTTTACCATTTCCAACCAATCCAATGAATTGCTGAGTCCGTTCAGATGCGGATAAGTATTAAAACGCATCAAGCCGCTAGGGACATATAAGGGACGCGGATTATTCCTTAAAAGCATAAAAAAAGCTAGGAAAAATTGAATTTCATCACAAAAATTTCTTAGCAAAGGAAAAATGATGCCTCATTGACCGAAAAAACCCGTCAAAACACCAAATTTGCTGACAATTTCAGCGAATAAATAAACAGCCAACGATGCTCGAACTCACGTTTTCGGTAGTAATCCAGTCCCTCAATGATTATAGTGTGCCCAACTTAAACGGTTAGATAAAAAAGATGTTCCAAGACAATCCGCTCCTCGCGCAGCTTAAGCAAAAAATCCAAGAAACCCTGCCTAAAAAAGAAGGCACCATCAAAGCCAGTGACAAAGGTTTTGGCTTCCTCGAAGTCGATAGTAAAACCAGCTACTTTGTGCCGCCTCCTTATATGAAGAAGTGTATACATGGCGACAAAGTCGTGGCTTTCATCCGCACCGAAAATGAACGTGAAGTCGCAGAGCCTTCTGAACTCATCGAGCAATCGCTGACTCGCTTCATTGGCCGCGTAAAGCTATTTAAAGGCAAACTGAACGTAGCGCCTGATCATCCGCAGCTGAAAAAGCTATCGCTGAAAGCGAAAACTAAGAAAGGCCTCAACGAAGCTGACTTCCAAGAAGGTGACTGGGTCGTTGCTCATCTTGTCCGCCACCCTCTTAAAGGTGATGACGGTTTCTTCGCGCAGATCTCACACAAAATCACCGATGCCAATGACAAAATTGCACCTTGGTGGGTAACACTCGCGGAAAACGATCTGCCTAACAGCGAACCAGCCGGCATTGATGATTGGCAATTGAAAGATGATGCAGACTTGGTTCGTGAAGATCTGACAGCAGTACCTTTTGTGACTATCGATGGTGAATCCACCAAAGATATGGATGATGCGCTGTACGCACAACAACTGCCTAACGGTGATTTTGCGCTAACCATCGCGATTGCAGACCCAACCGCTTACATCACACCAGAAGATGAAATGGATAAAGTGGCACGCGAGCGTGGCTTTACCATTTATTTGCCGGGTCGCAACATTCCCATGTTGCCACGCGATCTCGCCGATGAGCTTTGCTCTTTGATGGAAAACCAAGTTCGTCCAGCCCTTTGCTGCTCAGTTACTGTGAGTAAAGATGGCGTGATTGGCGATGATATTCGCTTCTTCGCAGCGAACATCAAATCACACGCGCGTTTGGTTTACGACCATCTTTCTGACTGGTTGGAAACAGGTCACTCTGAACAATGGCAACCGAGTGAAGACATTGCCCAAGTGGTACGTGATCTCTACGCTTTCTCACAAGCTCGCGCGACATGGCGTGAAACTCATGCCGTGGTGTTCCCAGATCGCCCAGACTACCGTTTTGAACTGAGCGCGGATAACGATGTCGTGGCAATTCATGCGGACATGCGCCGCACAGCAAACCGCTTGGTCGAAGAGTCGATGATCACTGCCAACATCTGTGCGGGTAAAACTCTGCAGGCCACTTTTGGCTTGGGTGTATTTAATACCCACGCCGGTTTTAAAGCAGAGAAAATGGCCGACGTGGTGGAATTAATGGCTGCACACGGTGCGCCGAATGCGGACGCCGAAACACTGGCAACGGTGGAAGGCTTTGCTGCTCTGCGCCGCTGGCTGGCAACACAAGAAACTAGCTACCTCGATAACCGTATTCGTAAATACCAAAGCTACAGTGAAATTGGCAACCAGCCACTCCCTCACTTCGCGATGGGTCTTGATGTGTATGCGACTTGGACTTCACCGATTCGTAAATACGGCGACATGATCAACCACCGTCTACTGAAAGCACACATTCTGGGCAAAGCTCCTGTGCAAACGCCGGATGAAACAGTGGGTGAAGAACTTGCCCTGCACCGTAAGCACCACAAGATTGCTGAACGTAATGTGGCCGATTGGCTCTATGCGCGCACACTGGCTGATGAACCTGCGAAAGAAACTCGCTTCCAAGCCGAGATCTTTGACATCAACCGCCCAGGCATGCGTGTTCGCTTACTCGAAAACGGCGCAATGGCCTTTATTCCGGGAGCGCTGATCCTCGATAACAAAGAACGTATCGAGTGCAATGGCGAAGATGGTACGGTATCGATTGATAAAGAAGTGGTGTACAAACTCGGTGATGTGCTGGAAATCGTTCTTGCTGAAGTGAATCAAGAAAACCGCAGCTTAGTAGGTAAGCCGACGCAAGTATTTGCCGACCTGACCACAGAAGCAAAGCCGAGCACAGAAGAGAACAGCGAACCTCAAGCGTAATCCGCTAAGGTCTGGTTTCTCCCTTCTTACCGAAAAGGCATTCTCAGGAATGCCTTTTTTATTTCGCCAACCACACGCTATATCACTGAAACTAAACCCAGAAATAAGCTTTAGGGTCTTTTTCTACTTCGCGCATCATTGCCGTCAAATCTTCACTACGCGCTAAAAATGGGTAAGGAATCCAAGGTTCACTCGTGGATTGTTCTTCATCGTAAGCGTAAAGAATCCACTGTTTCGAGGCCTCTTCCCATACGATTTTTGCCACCAAACTTTCATAGTCACAATGGCTCGAGTCCAATTTGTAATGGCATAAAATAAACTGCACACCATTTTCTATCGGTTCAAAGCTGGATTTGCCTAACTCAGCAGGCAAACTCTGATTGCGGCTCATGCAAAGCAGTTCCGCACGACGTTCGAGTTGTCGCTGTAGAAGGTTGACAATCATGTTTAACCTCACTGTGACTTGGTGTATCCAGTATGGCGCTCTGCTCGCGGTAATTCTATGATCCCAACATCATTTGAGTATAAGCAATCGCAACAATCTCTATTGATTTCACAAATCCAACACTAAACCTAGGAACGCATTCACATTTTTGTCATACGTTTCAGGCATACTGCTTAAGATTTTTTTGACAACATGGGAGCTACTTTATGTTTAGGATGGCACTTGCCGCCGTTTGCGCATTTTTCTTTTCTATCACTGCGATAACACCGTCTGCGCAAGCAAGTGAAATTACCGTTTCGGGTTCCACTTCCGTAGCCAGAATTATGGATGTACTGGCCGAAGAGTATAACAAGACACACCCAGACACTTATGTCGCGGTACAAGGCGTAGGCTCCACCGCCGGCATTGCGTTACTCAAAAAAGGGGTAGCCGATATTGCGATGACATCCCGTTATATGACGGAAAGTGAAAGCCAAGAAAACCTCAATAGCTTTATGCTTGCTTTCGATGGCATGGCGGTAGTCGTTAACCAAGCCAACCCGATCACTAATTTAAACCGCGAACAGCTGTATGGCATCTATAAAGGGCAGATTACTAACTGGAAACAGGTCGGTGGAAATGATCAAAAGATTGCGGTAGTCACTCGTGAGGCTTCATCGGGTACCCGCTACAGCTTTGAAAGCTTAATGGGATTAACCAAAACGCTTAACAAACGTGAGGTTTCTGATATTGCCCCAACCGCATTAGTGGTGAACAGCAACAGCATGATGAAAACCTTGGTCAACCACAATACCCAAGCGTTAGGCTTTATCTCAATTGGCTCGGTAGACAAATCGGTTAAAGCGTTGCAGTTTGAGAAAACGGAGCCTACAGCCGACAACATTGCAAAGCACAGTTATCAACTCTCTCGACCTTTCTTAATCCTGCACTACTCGGATAAGGCCGATGAACAAACCAAGCAATTCATTGCGTTTTTACAGTCAGACCTAGCGAAAAAATTGATTGTTGAGTATGGCTATATCATGCCAAGCGATGTGGAATAAATCCTAATCGTCGTTTCAACTCATTGAAAACAAACAAGGAGAGCATTCGCTCTCCTTGTTCTTATGTTCTGAACACCATTGATTAAAAATGCAGTTGGATCACCGAAACGACGACACAACCTGGACGACGAACACCTTCAATCTCGACTTTGATTTCACGCTCGATCTCAAGACCTTTCTTGATTGGCGTGACTTTTGAGAGTGTACTGACCGCACGAACTCGATTACCCGCTTTGACTGGATAAGGAAAGCGCACTGAATTAAGGCCAATATTCACCACCAATTTCGCCGTGGGGAATAGGGATTTTTCTTCATCGACGCTGTCGGTTAAACGAGGCAGCAGAGCTAAAGTCAAAAAACCGTGGGCAATCGTTGTTTTGAACGGAGATTCCAACGCGGCGCGATCAGGATCCGTATGAATCCACTGCATATCTTCAGTGACAGTACCAAATTGATTAATCCGCTCTTGGTCAACGAGCAACCAATCACCAGTATGCATCACTTCACCCACTTGGGTTTGTAGCTGATCATACAAAGCCTGTGCTTCCGGTTTGAGCACAATCGGTTCTGGGATCGGTGTTTCTTCATTGGCAGGCAGGTGCAGATCTTTCACCCACGCAAACAGCGGGCGACGATTGGTTTTGGTCAAAATATCATCCCAGTACTCACGTACAGAGGGAGACATCCACTGCTTAAATTCAGTGTGCTTAACCAAGTTTTCAGCTCGATGCTTTAGAAGATCCGCGACTCTCATCAAAACCTCATTCTTAACCAAGAAGAAATGGAAACAACCTAATTTTGAAGTACTTCACAGTAAGCTGCAATGACTTTCGGGCGTACATGTGTAATCCGCAACAAACAAAAAACAAATAAAAACAATATCTTATCAATAAAACATTATTTTATTAGATTTATAGTCATTAGAGTAAACATACCATTTGTTTCGGCACTTTTGCCTAATATTGACTCGAATGACCGTGCCATTGTCCCCTTAATGACAGCACTCAGGTCCACGGCTTAAAGATTCACCGACAATACTAAGCAAATATTGCGCCGAGTTGTCGTATTCACGGATTTTTAATTGTTGTTACAGGTTATCTATCTGGGCTAGGTAGGATTCGGCGGTCGCTAAAATCGCCAGTTGATCGACGCCAGCTATCTTATCCCATGTTTTATAGAGCATTCCAATGCGAGGATTGTTAGCGAGCTGTTCACGATGTTTGAGCATAAAGCGCCAATAGAGTGAATTTAGCGGGCAAGCCCCGTCACCGGATTTGAGTTTCACTTGATAAGGGCAAGAGATGCAGTAGTCACTCATTTTATTGATGTAGGAACCACTAGCCGCATAAGGTTTAGTCGCAATCAATCCCCCATCGGCAAACAGTGCCATTCCCCGCGTGTTCGGGAGTTCGACCCATTCAATCGCATCAATGTAGATGCCCAAATACCACGCATCAACTTCATCGGGCTCACATTCGGTGAGCAGGGCAAAGTTGCCTGTTACCATCAATCGTTGAATATGGTGCGCATATCCAAAATCCAAGGATTGAGTGATCGCTTGTTGCAGGCAGTGCATCTTCGTTTGACCATTCCAGAAATAACTCGGCAAAGGGCGCCGAGCACCAAAATGATTACGAGTTTTGTAATAAGGCATGTTGCTCCAATACATACCGCGTACGTACTCTCTCCACCCCAAAATTTGACGTACGAAACCTTCGACTTGTGCTAAAGAAACTTCGCCTTGGGCAGCTCGATAGGTATCAATCGCAGCGCCAATCACCTCTTGTGGGGAAAGTAATTTGCAATTCAATGCAAACGATAGACGGCTGTGATAAAGGCTCCATCGATATGGGTGCTGTGCCGTCATCGCATCTTGAAAGCGGCCAAAATTGGGTAAAGCGCATTGGCAAAAATGCGCCAATAGAGATAAGGCTTGCGCGCGATTTATCGGCCACAGTAATGATTCTCCGACGTTGCCGATCGATTTAACGTTATGACGTTCAAGTCGTGATTTGATGGATGAAATGGAGTTATCAAAGCGAAGCGGAGTGGGCAAGTGCAGCAAATCAGGCGCTTTCAGCTTATTGCGATTCTCTGCATCAAAATTCCACTGCCCGCCTTCTGGCTTGTTTTCCGATTCCATTAAATAGCCAAAACATTTACGCATGCGGCGATAAAAATGTTCCATCAATACCGCTTTTCCCACCGGAAATTGTTGAGGGATCTCCGCAAATGGCAACAGAAAATGTTCCGTATCGACGCAACCAATCACCACTTCGGGGATACGTAAATTCGCCATCTGTTCTAGTAAGCGGTATTCATCTGGTCTTTGGTATTGAAAGGCATGGGCATTAACCTGATGGCAAATATGCTCAATTAAGTGTGGTAAGTCGGCAAACTCTGCGGTGGCATCCAAATCTAAATGCAGAACGTGATGTCCTTCTGCCGTCAAACGCTCGGCAAACGCTTTCATTGCTGCAAAAAACGCACACTGTTTCTGGATGTGGTGACGTACATACCACTGCTCCTGATGCAATTCTGCAATCAAGTACAGCACCTCCTCTCGTGGTTCAGCAAACCAAGAGTGGGTATGGTTGAGCTGATCGCCCAATATCAATCGTACAACCGAGTAGCGCATTATGTTCCTTAAGCCGCATTTTTATTCAATGCCAACATTGGTTTTATTAAGAGTCACTTTATCTACGAGTGGCAGGCCACGCCGATCACTAAATCACTGTTCTATTTTCTAAACAAACCCTGCCCTATCCATTTTATCAATCAAATAAACACCTGATATTTTGTATGGGAATTGGTTATTTAACTCTAAAAATTAAGCCTGAGAGCTTCATTCCACAAACGTTGTCTTCGCTTAGCCTTATTGAACAAAGTTAGTTAAATTTGCTACCGATCACATTTCGGCAAACCATTTGAAAAAATGGGACGCAAAGCCTCCGGTCTGTCGGTTCGAGAAAAGCTCAACAAACGGTTTTCTCAATCTATGATAGCGGGGCCGCCATAACCATATTGCATAGTTATGCCTTGCTGAGTGTGGTAGGACTCAGAATACCTCTGAGTTCTGTCAGCCAACAAAAAAGAGTCTGTGATGAAAAAACAACCTAAATTGACCGCAATCGCTCTGATCCTTTCTGGTATCAGTGGATTAGCGTATGGACACGGTTATGTGTCAGCAGTGGAAGACGGTGTTGTAGAAGGGCGCGTTACGTTATGTAAATTTGCCGCTAATGGTACTGGTGAAAAAAACACTAACTGTGGTGCGATTCAATATGAACCACAAAGCGTTGAAGGCCCAGAAGGCTTTCCGGCTGCTGGCCCACGTGATGGCAAAATTGCCAGTGCTCAAAGTGCACTTGCCGCTGCGCTTGATGAACAAACGGCCGACCGTTGGGTAAAACGCCCAATCCAAGCTGGACCACAAACCTTTGAGTGGACGTTTACGGCAAACCATGTCACTCGAGACTGGAAATACTACATCACCAAGCCAAACTGGAACCCAAACCAAGCCCTATCACGCGATTCTTTTGATCTGAATCCATTCTGCGTGGTCGAAGGCAACATGGTGCAACCACCCAAACGCACTAGCCATGAGTGTATTGTGCCTGAACGCGAAGGTTACCATGTGATTCTTGCGGTATGGGATGTGGGTGATACCGCGGCAGCCTTCTACAACGTGATTGATGTAAAGTTTGATGGCAGCGGTCCTGTATTACCTGATTGGAACCAAGCAGGACAGATCATCCCAACCATGGATCTGAGCATCGGCGACACCGTGTTTACACGCGTTTTTGATGCGACCGGAGAGAACCCTGCGTACCGTACTGAACTGAAAATCGATTCAGAAACGCTCACTCAAGCGAATCAGTGGTCACACGCTTTAGCGGCTAAAATTAACCAAACACAAAAACAGCAGCGTGCTGGCCAGCTCAATGGTGATCAGTTTGTTCCCGTTTACGGGACTAACCCGATTTACCTAAAAGAAGGCAGCGGCTTGAAGCGTGTTGAAATTGGCTACCAAATCGAAGCGCCACAGCCTGAGTATTCACTGAGAGTTTCAGGTTTAGCGGCAGAATATGAAATTGGCGAACAGCCTGTTCAACTTGACCTAACGCTAGAAGCACAAGGTGAGATGAGCGCAGAGCTCACCGTTTATAACCATCACCAAAAACCGCTAGCAAGCTGGACTCAGGCGATGACCGACGGCGAGCTCAAATCAGTAACCTTACAGCTGAGCGAAGCCAAAGCGGGTCATCATATGCTGGTTTCTCGCATCAAGGATCTTGATGGCAACCTACAAGATCAGCAAACGCTAGACTTTATGTTGGTTGAACCACAAACGCCACCGACTCCGGGAGATTACGACTTTGTTTTCCCGAACGGTTTGAAAGAGTATGTTGCTGGCACCAAAGTGCTAGGTTCGGATGGCGCTATTTACCAGTGTAAAGCATGGCCAGCATCAGGCTATTGCCAACAGTGGACAAGCAATGCCACTCAGTACCAACCAGGTACTGGTAGCCATTGGCAAATGGCGTGGGATAAACTCTAATTGCCCCTCTAAAACACAAAATCCCTCAGCCACGCTGAGGGATTTTTTATTTGAGCTAGAGACAAATCTCATCGCTTATAGTGCGAAAAAGTCACAAGGTTAAGCCTCGTTTTACTCTTCATCCATCTCGCAATCGGTACAGCTTTGCAAAGCGATTTCGTGTTCAAACACCACCGTTTCATTACCTTCTGCCAATAGCTCAGCAATTTCATCCGCGACTTCTTGTTCATCTTCCGCTTCAACTTGATTCGCTAACTCTTCTTCAGAATAACCGTAGAACGTTTAGCAATAAGTAGTCACGCGCTTCTTCTTTGGTACAAGTCACGTTCACGGAAAGGTCAGGCTCCACGTTGTCTTGCGCAAGAATGTCGGCAACTTGAGCTAACACATCCTCTTTCATCGCCGCGGTTAACCAGCCGAGATCCGTGCTTACTGTGGTTTTTTTACAATCAAAGCAAGGCAGTTGATGAAAGTAATATTGAAAATTGGTCATAGGTCATTTCTTCTTTCAGAGTGAGTAGCAAGATTATGCGCGATTTCTCACAAAATACTATCTCAATCATGAGGAAAGATCCGCTCACTAGGCTGACTGTGTGCGTAAAAAATTGCTCAATGCTGCTTGACCTGTCTATAGCTCTACAGTTCATACTAACCACATCTTCAGCCTCTGAGGTCAGATCAAACATGTATTTAATTTCAGAATTAGCGGTCAAGGTGGGGCTCTCTCGAACCACACTACTTTACTACGAGAAATTAGGATTGATTCGGGGGCAACGTCTTGACAATGGCTATCGCTACTACAGCGAGAGTGATCTGCAGCAACTGTTTCTTATCCAACAGCTTCAGAGTGCGGGGCTTTCATTAAAAGAGTGTGAAGAGTGCTTACAGGCGAAACTAGACCGAAGCCTATTGGAAAGTCGTTTAAGCCAACTCGATGATGAAATTGAGAAAAAAGTTCGCGCTCGTGAGTTGCTTTTAGCCTTGCTCGGCGAACGTCCACAAAGAGAGTTACACCACTCTCTCAGTAAACATGCGCCAAATGCTTACTTAAGCTGGCTCAACACGCAAGGTTACAGTGAAAAAGAGGCGCTCCGATTAAAATGGTTATCGAAAGATATGAATGAACATGACAGCTATATGCAAGATTTCATGACAGTTTTTGCCACTTTGCAACGCTGGAGCCCCGGTAGCGAGCAAGATACCTTAAAAGCCATTTCCTTGATGTCGATACAAAGCATGCGGCATATCCTCGATGTCGGCTGCGGAACGGGCCTTTCAACTCTCCTGCTGGCTGAAAACAGTTCGGCGTACATTACTGCCGTCGATAATGAACCCATCGCGATTGAACAACTTGAGAAGCAACGCCAGCACTCGCCATGGAAAGAGCGGATATCCCCAATCTTGGGTTCCATGACCGCACTCCCTTTTGCCGCGAAAAGTTTTGATGCGATTTGGGCTGAAGGCTGTGTTTACATCATGGGCATGGAGAACGCTCTCAAGCAGTGGAAACCTTTTTTAGCGGATAACGGCATCTTGATGGTCAGTGATTTGGTCTGGCTCACTGAGAATCCGGAACCGGAAACTCAACAATTTTGGCAATCCGAATACCCAGATATCCAATCGATACCTTCTCGAATCAAGCTTTTCAAAAAGCTGGGTTATGAGGTGATGGAGCATTTTTCATTAGGCGTTGATGCATGGCAAAACTACTGGCTACCACTGCAAAACCGTGTCGAAGAGTTAAAACTTCGGCTGACAAACTCCCAAGCCTTGTCTGACATAGAAAAAGAGATTGCTATCTATGAACGAAGTGCTGCCAAAGACTTTTACTTATCTAATATTTTATTTTGAAAATTAACCACTAGAGACTTAAGAATGAATTTTTCTTTATACAAATCACAACAAAAACTAGAGATTATCGACCTGTTCCAAAACACCTTTTCTGATTCTGAAGGATCAGAAGAAGGCACTGTGATTGGAAAACTGGTCTCCGATTTTCTCAGCCACTCCCTTCAAGAAGATGATCTTTTCGTGTTTGTCGCATGCGATGATCACCAACGTGTTATCGGCAGCATCCTTTTCTCCAAGCTCTCATTTCCTAATGAGGAAAACGTGTATCTTCTCGCGCCAGTGGCAGTAGCCACGAAGTGGCACGGTCAAGGCATTGGACAAGCACTGATCCGTTTTGGATTAGAGACGTTAAAAGAGAAAGATATCAGTCATGTCATCACCTACGGTGATATTCGCTTTTACTCCAAAGTAGGATTTACTGCGATTAATGAAGAGATGATTCAAGCGCCATTGACCTTGTCCTACCCTGAAGGTTGGCTTGCTCAATCGTTAACAGGGAAAGCGATCACCCCGATCAGCGGTAAACCCACATGCTTAGAAGCGATAGCAAATCCTGTTTACTGGTAGGCTTAAATTATGGATGACACTCTATGTGACCCGATGATTTTTCTGGTAACAAATGGCAGCATCATTCCAAAGCCGACAACAAGGTTGACTTTGCTGCCAACTTCCCTCCTCTTTCCTTTTTGTTGACACTCGGATTACAAATCCAATTACAAAGTCATTACTATGCCTGAAATTGGATTACCCCATCACTGGCGCAATAACAGGAGAAGAAAATGGATCGTCATCCCTGCATCAAACATTGGAGTGAACTACAGGAAAAGGAGCCTCGTTACTACTCTGGTAGCCAAGAGCCGCTGTCTATTGGCTGCGCGCTCGGTCACTATTTTGGCTTCGCGCGGATCGGTATTCACCATGAAATTGTCGAGCCCGGACATCGCACCAGTTGGCCTCACGCGGAAAAAACGGAAGATGAATTTGTGCATGTATTAGAAGGCACACCCGATGTCTGGCTAGATGGCGTCCTCTATCGACTACAGCCGGGCGATTCGGTCGGCTTCAAAGCGGGCGATGGTCTCGCACATACTTTTATCAACAATACCGACCAGATCGTCCGCTTATTATGTATCGGAGACACCGAACGAGAAGATAACCGCATTCACTACGCCGTTCATCCCGAACGTAGTGCGCGCCTTGGTAAGCTCAACTGGCATGATGTGCCCGATCGCGAGCTAGGTGATCACGATGGTCTACCGGACAGACTTCGTGCTAACAACGGGCCGTTCTAAGCGATCACGGCGTTTGACCAGCAGATTTGTTGACACCCAAATTACAAATCTTGTGATGAAGCGGCTACTATTGGCATGAACCCAATTCTAAGTGTTTAGATCATGACCTTGCTGCTGACTCACCGCTGGTTAAGCCTCTTACTGTGTAGCTTATGGGCAGTTCCCACACTGGCCAGTATTGACCTGCCTGAAACTCAGCGTTGGTCGATTTTTTATCGCGTGGCGCTTGAGCAGCAAAGCACGCCACTGGTGGCGAGCCAAACCCTCAATCAATACCCGTTAACGCTCCTCAGCAGTCACAGTCAATATCCTGATTTTACTCAATATACGTGGCAAGACATCGCAGATTTAGCCGCCACGGCCAAGCAGTGCCAGCCGCTCAACTCCTCTTCGCCGTATTTGGCGAAAGCGGTCGAATTTGAGTTGGCGTTATGTCGCCAAACACCGCTCGGCGCAGAGTGGTTTCAGCGTGTTGCGTGGCAACATCCGGCGGGAGGCAGCTACGCAGATCGCTATATTGAACACTTACCGGATGCAGAGCAGGCAACCTTTGCCTCTGCGCACCCAACACGTTTTACTTTGGCGAGCCGCTATCATCCGTTGCATACCTTGTGGCAACGACCGGGCGCTGCGGGGGTAGATGCACTGCTCAACGGTTTTCGCCTTTATCTTGCGCCAAATGATGAACTGTGGCTAAGCAGCGAAGCGGGCTGGCATGTGCTTTCGAGCGTGCAGTGGCGCGCACTCACCGCACCACTGCCATTCACGCTTGAGCCTTATCAAGCGCACAAGCCTTGCGATGAGCGTTACAGCAACCTCTGCTTTAATCAGCGTGTTAGCAGTCATGCGTGGCTGTATAGCGGTTTGGTGATCGGTGTGTTGTTTGCGTTTGGCGCTGCGCTGCGTTCACTTTGGCTGCGCTATCAAGAAGGGCGCGAGCGGCGCTTTATTTTGCAACTGCTAACTCACGAACTGCGCACGCCCATCACCAGTTTAGGGTTTACCGTCGAATCACTACGCGGCCAATTTGATGAGTTATCCCCCAAGGCGCAAGAGAGCTTATGGCGATTAATGGCCGATCATCAGCGGCTAGCACAACTGAGCGAGACCAGTCGCCACTACTTGAGCCCGAGCCACGACACCATGGCGCGCCACCCAGCGCAGTTGAGTGACTTTATCGAGCATTGTATCGAGGGCTTTGAGGTTGAGCTTCATCTTAAACACGACCCAATACTGGCACTACCTTATTACTGGCTTGGGCTGTGCGTCACCAACTTACTCAGCAATGCCAAGCAGCATGGCGTGCCGCCCATTCGCCTGACGGTGAGTGTGGTTGCACAAACGCTGCGCATTGAAGTGGAAGATTGCGGTGAATTTCCCTCTTTCTACCAACGTCTGTGCAAACGCTTCTCGATGCCTCGAAGCATAATCTCTCGTCCAAGCACGGATAATATGGGCGTTGGCTTGCAGTTGGTGCGAAAACTCATCACCCAAATGGGCGGCAAACTGGTTATCCGTCGTCATCCAACCCGTTGTATTTTGGAGCTGCCGCTATGAAGCGTATTTTGCTGATTGAAGATGACACCTTACTCGGCCAAGGTCTGCGCGATTATCTGCATGACCATGGTTATGCATGCGAGTGGGTAACGCAGAGCCAACAGGTCGAAAGGCACTGGTTCAGTACCGATCTGGTGATTTTGGATCGGCAATTGCACGATGGTGACAGCCTGAAACATCTGCCGCACTGGTTGATGCTTAAAGCCCTGCCAGTGATCGTACTGACCGCCAAAATTGAAGTGGAGCAACGGATTGAAGGGCTCAAAGCGGGGGCGAAAGATTATGTGCTCAAGCCCTTTTCCCACCAAGAGTTGCTGGCACGCATCGAAGCGCAACTGCGCCCGCTCGGCAGTAGCGTACTCAGCTACGCCGATATTGTGGTCGATGTGGCTAATCGATCTGTGCTGCATAACCAAACGCCGGTTGAGCTCAAACCGAAAGAGTTTCAACTGCTGTTGATGCTATTGCAAAATCCGGGGCGCGTTTATCACCGAGATGAGCTGCTCAATCTTATTTGGGGTTATCAATCATTCCCGACCACACGCACCGTGGATAACCACATTTTGCATTTGCGACAAAAACTGCCACAACTGGATATCGAGACCCTGCGCGGCGTGGGTTATCGCCTCAAAGGAGCCTCCGTATGATCTGCGCCTCTTTTCGCAATCACGTTACGCAACTTGGTATGCTCAGCGCGTTAGTAAGCGGCGCCGCGATATCGGAAACGCAGCCAAGCCCCACCCACGCTTGGTTTCGCACCACACCGCTGCAAAGCAGTTACCAGCTATTGGTTGAGGGGCATCCCACGCAAGCGTGGCACGAGCTCATCCACACACTGTCTACCACGCCCGTAGCCGAGCCTTTTTGGCAACCAATTAAAGAGGCCATTCTCAGTCAAACCCAATGCGGACAAGCACTTCCAAGCACATCGCCTAACGATCTCGCGATTGCGGTGACTTTTATTCATAAATTCAATCAGACCTTTCAAGGCTACCAAGTGAGGTTGAGCGCTGAAAACCTCAGCCAACCGCTGGCGGTGCGTCTTGCTTCTGCGCAAGGTGCAACCTTGTTAGCGGCAGAGCTTGCGCCTGCCGATTTCGCCGAAGTGGAAAGTCGCGATCTGCTTTCGCCGTATGCCGCAGGTGTCTATTGGCTCACGCTTGGCGAGCAGCGCATAGCGTTGCTGATTTCGGCCCCTTCCAACACACCGTGGATTGAACAATCCAGCGCGGCCGATCTCACTATCCGCTTCCCCGCCACGCTTTCGGGCTGCGCATCGTCACTGGCTCGTTGGCAATTTTTTGATCAAAATTTTACCCTGCTGCACTCACAAACCGTCAACCGTGATCAGCCTCCTGCCTCACCTTCCGCCCCTTCTCAAGCGCGCTGGCGTAGCCTCAGCATCACTCAAAGTGAATACCAAGGCACTATTCGCGTTGAACAAATGCAGCGCCTGACGATACCGATTGACTAAACCACCTTTCACTTTGTTCAGACAAAAATGGGAAAGACATACTGGTGACAAAACCTATCGATGGACGAGGTTAAATATCTGGGTTACTCAATAGGAGACCGATATGAAATTGACCTTTTCCCCACTGGGGCTACTGCTGCTGGTGAGCGCGCCGAGCTTTGCGTTGACCTTAAAACAGGGCGATCAGCACTGGCAGATTGACCCTGCAACACTTGCCATCAGCCTCAAGCAAGACTCACAAACTTTCGCCATCAACCAAGGCAGCCTACAGATTGACGGGCAGAGGCAACAGGTAACGCAAGTAACCCAAAGCGCCGAGCAAGCGACATGGACACTCAAGCCAAGTGGCGTGCAAGTGTCTGCGCAGTTGCAACAAGGGTTAAACATCGATTTTCGCTGGCCAAGTGCTGTTGGGATTGAACGCCACGCTCCTAAAGCACTGCGCTGGTTTGATCTCAGTGAAGCATCGACCCAAACGCTGTTACTGCCGTTTGACGAAGGAATGCGAGTGCCGACCGATAACCCAACTTGGACACGCTATTTGATAGACCATCATTCGGGCGCCAATACCACGCAAGATCTCAAAATGCCGTTCTGGAGCGCGCAGCAGGGCGAGCGCTTCATCAGTTATCAACTGCTCAACGCCACCAATAACCAGCTGAACTTTAGTGAGCAGCAAAACAAGTTGGACTTACAAGCGGAGCACTGGTTTACCCCGCTGAACCAAAGTGAGACTTTTAGTGTGCGTATCACCGTGGGCGATGAGATGCTGGCCGGAGCCAAAGCGTATCGCGACTGGCGCGAAGCCGCGGGGCTGCGTGTTTCACTTGCGGAAAAACGTAAGGCAAATCCGCAGATCGATAAGCTAATTGGCGCAAGCCACGTCTATCTATTCGGGCGTGATTTAATCGCAGTGCAAGATGTGGTGGATTGGTGGGGACTGCGCGATTGGTTTTGGCGCTCAGAGTTTACCCCTTCGCCAGTGTTACAAAAAGAATTGGCGACCCTAAAAAAAGGCCAAGACTGGCTCAATCAGTATCAGAAAAAATTGCTGGTCGGTGAGATAAACCACGCCTTGAACCAAAAGTTCAACGCCGACCCATCGTCCATTCAAGCGCAGTACCAAGCCGCGCAGCAGCGCAAAGCGTGGCTGACTGAACACGCTGGCGCATACCTCAAACCAAGCGATCAATGGGGACAAGGGTTAGCGCAACCCATGATCAGCATCCTTCAGCAAGCAGGATTAAGCAAACTCTGGCTAGGTCTCGATAACTGGATACCCGCTTTTTATCAGCCGCAAGTAGTCGACAGCGCCAAACAAGCCGGCTATTTGATTGGCGTGTATGACTCATACAATACTGCGATTGAAAAAGGCATCAACGACAGTTGGCTGACCGCGCAGCTGCCTGATCGCATGCGCGAAAACTGCGCGATTGAAAAAGCCGATGGCACGTTGCAACTGGGCTTTCGCGGTAACGGCTTTTATCTCAATCCCGCCTGTGAGCTTGGTTACGTTAAACAGCGCGTGCAAGACATTCTCCATTTCGGGCGCTTTAACAGCCTGTTTCTCGATGTGGATGGCACCGCCATGGCGCGGGAAGATTACCGCTCGCGCAGCAACGAAACCGCGATGCTGGCCGCCTTTAACACCCGAATGCAGGATATTGCAAACACGCCGAAGCTGATTTTGGGATCGGAAGATGGCAATGCCCTGACCACTCAAGGGCTGGTATTTGCTCATGGTATGGAAACAGTCGGCTTTGGCTGGACAGACCAAGCGATGAAGAGTGACAAGCAGTCACCTTATTATTTGGGCAACTGGTACCCCGATGAAAAGCCGGATTTTTTCTTTAAATCAGCGCAAGTCAAAGAGCCTTATCGCAGCTTACTTTTTGCCCCAGAGTACAAAGTGCCGCTCTATCAAGTGGTGTTTCATGATGAGCTGATCAGTAGCCACCACTGGCACAGCGACAGTTTGAAGTTTTCCAATGTCAAAGCCGTGCGTGATTTGCGTGCCATGCTGTTTAACACTCCGGCGATGGTACATTTAAGCCGCGATGAAACGCGTAAAAACTCCGCGCGTATCGAGCAGCTCAAGCACTATCAACAAGGTTTTTTACCCTTGCATGAGCAGTTATGGGATAAAGCCTTGGTCGATTTTCGCTGGCTGGATAAGCAAGGCCAAGTGCAGCAAACGCGCTTTAGTGATGGCTCGATTCTCAGTGCGAATTTTAGCGCGCAGCCGTTTAAGCTCGCAGGAGGAGAAGTGATCGCGCCGCACAGCCTATTGGCTCAATTGGCGAATGGGCAAACCCATCAATGGCAACCTAAATAGAAATCGCGCGATTGGGAGTTAGATTAAGGCTGTGACCTTATATGTTCACAGCCTTGTGGTGAAGCAATGAAAAGCTAGCTCAATGGGTTATGCGGATCAGCATCATAATGGATGACCGCTTGCTTGAGCGCCGCCAAATCCGATGCGCATAAGTACGGTTTGAGCGCCGTAAATTTCTCCGGCGGCCAGTCGTACACTTTCAACGCAAGCAGCTCGTCAATCACCTTTGCGTCAAAACGGTACTTCACCAACTGGGCTGGCGATCCCGCCACAACGCTGTAAGGCGCCACATCTTTGGTCACGACACTGTTGGCCGCCACAATCGCGCCTTCACCAATCTTGACACCCGGCATGATCATGGCGCGCATCCCCAGCCATGCGCCATCACCAATCTCGGTATTCCCTTTTCCTACATAGGCTTGTTCAATCACATCCATAAAAGGATACAGGCAGAACCAATCGGCTCTATGGGTATGATTACCGCCCATTAAAATCACGACTTCCGCCCCGATACAAACGTAGTCACCAATCACCAGTTGATCGATTTCCCATAACGGGTCCCAACGTTGGCTAATCTCATCGCCATGTAAATAGCGCACAACCGACGCTTCAAAACCGGCATCCCAGCAATCGCTGTAATAGCTGTGTTTACCTTTGATAATGATGTTTGGATTTTTCACTACTTCATGCAGCAGTTGGACTTTTGACCAATGCTTTTGACTCATATTCCACCTCAAATTCGTGGTGTGCAGACGCTTTCGACTGACTTTTCAAGCCGATCTTGATTAAAGAATATCGCGAATCAGCGACGTCAATGAATTCGAGGCTGCTTTAATAACGGGATGAGTTTCATAACGGTTTTAATCATGGATGACGCTCAAAGATAACACAGGCTCACCATTCTGCCTCTTAGAAATCCCTCATATCCGATAAGTCACTCAACAGTAGGTTATAACAGCCAACCATTACGTCACAACCACACACATTTACGCAAATTTACTTACACAAACGGTTCACAACACCTTCAAATCGCGCATAATAGCCATGACCTTATGAAACATGTGGAAATAGATTATGGATAACACAAAAACCTATTCGAAAACCTCAGTTGCTCTACATTGGATTGTGGGTTTCGCGTTTATCGGCGTATTTATCGTTGGCTTATACATGGCCGACTTACCGCGCGGGCCTGAAAAAATGGAGCTGATGGCACTGCATAAATCCTTCGGGGTGCTCATCCTACTGATCGCGCTAGCGCGAATCTTCCAGCGAGTTAGAGAAGGGGCGATTCCCCCAGCTTCGGTGATGCCAGCATGGCAAGAAAAATCGGCGAAAGCGGTTCATGGCTTGCTACTGCTCGCCACCTTAGTGATGCCAGTTTCAGGGATTGCCATGAATATTGGTGGTGGACGTGCATTGGAAGTGTTTGGTTATACGCTGGTTGCAGCAGGTGAAAAAGTGGTTTGGTTGCAAGAGTTCGCTTCGGAAGTTCACGAAACGGCACCGCCCATTATTATCGCTCTCCTTGTGCTGCACATTGCTGCAGTGCTTAAACACCAAGTGATCGATAAAGATATCACCATGGCGCGAATGTTAGGGCGCAATTAACTCCCCCCTCTCATAACGTCACGCCATACCATCACACTCGGTGGCGAGTTAGAGATAGAGAAAAAGCCCCCCATTATGGGAGGCTTTTTCCATGATGTCTTACAAGAAGGCTTTGTAAGGCAGTTCTGGCTCATTTTTGAAGATATCTTGGAAGCCGCGGAAGTGTTGGTAATGCATACGTCCTTTATCGGTTGGGTAGGTGTATTTACCGCCAACTTGCCAGAAGAACGGCGCAAATTGGTACTGTAAGCGATCTTTTTTCATATTCCACAGCACTTCGATTTCACGTGGATCATTTTGGAAGTTCGCCCAGATATCGTGGTGGAATGGCACGACAACTTGGCAATCGAGCGATTCTGCAGCGCGCAATACATCCGAAGAGGTCATTTTATCGGTCACTCCGCGTGGGTTTTCACCGTACGACAGCAGCGCCACATCAATCTGGTAATCGTTACCGTGTTTCGCATAGTAGTTTGAGTAGTGTGAATCACCGGAGTGGTACACAGAGCCACCAGAGGTTTCGATCAAGTAGTTGACGGCTCGCTCATCCATACCATCCAAAATCGCTTTGTCGTAAGACGATACGCCTTTCGGTAGTGTCACTAACGCCGTGCGATCGAACGAATCCAGCACGCGAATCTTAACATCGCCGATTTCAAGCACATCACCGACTTTTGCCACAATGCAGCGCTCCTGCGGTACACCCCATCCTAGCCATAAATCAACACAGGCTTGTGGGCCAATGAATTTTACGTGCTCACCGCAATTTTGCAGCACCGCTGCAGCAACGTTAACGTCAATGTGGTCAGCGTGATCGTGTGAAGCCAGCACCGCATCAATCTCTTTAATCGCAAACGGATCGAGTGGGAAAATCGAGGTACGCAAGTTCGGTTGCAACGCTTCCACACCGCCCATACGCATCATCTGATGTTGAACGTTCATCAAGCGATTTTTCTGCGTTTTTTTACCGGTTCCGCACCAAAAATCGATGGAAAGGTTGGTGTTGCCAGCACTCTTTAGCCAAATCCCAGTACAGCCTAGCCACCACATCGAAAAGGTATTTGGCTCCACAACCGTTTGTTCAATCTCTTCATTTAGCCAAGTTCCCCACTCAGGGAACGTACTCAAAATCCAGGATTCGCGAGTGATTTCATTCACTTTACTCATAACAACACCTCTTGTTTCACAACGTTAAGATAAATTTTGGATGTAGGGAGCCAAGCGCCGAAATCCTGAGGATTGGCACTGGCCAGTTGGGTTAGTTTTTTTAATTTGGTAAAAGTGAGTGAAACGCTACACTAAAATCACTTGCGTCCCTTGTGCCTCAATGGCTTTCACCACTTCAGCATTCGCATTTTTACCTGTGATGACGATGTCAATTTTGCTGGTAGGGCAAAACAGCATGCCGGTACGCTGCCCGACTTTTGAGCTGTCCACCACTACAACTAGCTTATCGATCTGCTCTAGCATCTGCTGTTCAGCAACCGCTGTGAGCATATCGGTTTTGTACAATCCCGCTTCGGTTAGCCCTTTGCCAGAGGTAAACATCCAGTTTCCAGCATAACCGCCAAGAGAATCTGGTGCGGGGTTGAGGAAAATGCTTTGCGCTCGATTGTATTGTCCGCCAATGATGATCACATCGTCATGATCTTCATTGATCAGATAGCTCGCCAAAGGAAAATAGTTGGTCACTATCTGTACATTTTCACCACACAACTGCTGACCCAGCAAAAAGGCGGTCGAACCACAGTTGATCACCACACTATCGCCCGGTTGACACAGCTCAGCCGCTTGCAAGGCAATCAGCGATTTCTCTTCATAATGCTCTGTGCTGTTGATATTGAGCGGCGACCACTTTCTTTTTTTCGTTTCAATCCGCTCTGCCCCATTACGCACTTTGCGTAGCTTACCTAGCTCATCGAGCTTGGCGATATCGCGCCGCGCTGTGGCCGGAGAGACATTAAAGCGCTCAATAATGTGCGAAACGTTAATCGCTTGATTCTCTTCAAGCAGAGTCAAAATACCGTTATGTCGTTGGACTTCATTCATACCATCACCTAACTGAGAAAAAACTCACCGAATGTCGACTTAGTGATTACTTGGTGATTAATCTTGATTGAATTTGATTCTAATAATCACCCATAGACTTGTCAAACTTTCTGCACATAGAAATCATACATTTATCACAATTAAATATAAGTGATTGAATTTAAATAATTTAATTAATCATAAGTGATCTACCTATCATTTATGTGGTTTATTTTTGGCCAAAATTGATAAAAATCAAAATAATCACAAATGAGCATTGAATGATTACTTTTGATTGTTAAAGTCTATTCCGTGAGCAAAAGGAGCGATTTTACGCACCACCAAAAATCACTCTTCCTACATCAAAACAACTAAGGGTAGAGATATGGAGTTCTTGTACGACGTTTTCTATATTTTTTACAGCCAAGTAATGACCAAAGCCCCTTTGCTGCTAGGGCTAGTCACCTTAATCGGCTATTGGCTGCTAAGACGCGATGCGACAACCATCATTAAAGGTTCAATCAAAACCATTGTCGGTTTTATGCTGGTACAAGTGGGCGCAGGCACACTGGTCGCCGGCTTTAAACCAGTGATTGAAAAGCTGTCGCAATACCACGGTTTAACCGGATCAGTGATTGACCCCTACACCTCGATGATGGCCACCATGGAAACCATGGGCGACAACTATTCATGGGTCGGGTACGCCGTGCTGCTAGCACTGGCGATCAACATTCTGTTGGTGCTGTTTCGCCGCTACACCGGCATTCGTACCATCATGTTGACTGGACACATCATGTTCCAGCAAGCGGGGTTGATTGCGGTGTTCTACTTTGTGCTCGGCGCTGGCATGTGGGAAACCATCATTTATTCGGCGGTATTGATGGCGCTCTACTGGGGCATCTCTTCTAACATCATGTTCAAACCGACCGAAGAAGTTACTGGCGGCGCCGGTTTCTCCATCGGCCACCAACAGCAAATCGCTTCATGGATCGCCACCAAAATTGCTCCCAAACTGGGGGACAAAAAAGACAGTGTTGATCACCTGCAACTGCCTAAATGGCTGCATATTTTCCACGACAGCATCGCTGCCACCGCGATTGTGATGACGGTGTTCTTCGGCATCATTCTGCTCTCTTTCGGTCTGGATAATCTGCAAGAGATGGCGGGCTCCACCCACTGGACTATCTACATCCTCGAAACGGGTCTTAAGTTTGCCGTCGCGATCCAAGTGATTGTGGCCGGTGTGCGTATGTTTGTCGCCGAGCTGTCCGAAGCGTTCAAAGGTATCTCCGAGCGCGTTATTCCTAATGCTGTGCTCGCGATTGACTGTGCGGCGATCTACGCATTCTCCCCCAATGCCATGGTGTTTGGCTTTATGTGGGGCGCACTCGGCCAGTTTGCAGCAGTCTTAGCCATGCTGGCGTTTAATGCGCCAATCATGATCATCCCCGGCTTCATTCCTATGTTCTTCTCCAACGCAACGATTGGCGTCTTTGCGAACCATTTCGGCGGTTGGAAAGCGGTGATGAAGATCTGTTTTGTGATGGGCATTATCGAGGTGCTTGGCTCGGCATGGGCAATTCACCTCTTCACCCAGCAAGGCACCGAATTCAGTGGCTGGATGGGCATGGCCGACTGGGCTTTGGTCTTCCCACCGATTATGCAAGGTTTGTCCGCCTCGAAACTCTTCTTCTTCGTACTGGTTGCACTGGCGTTGGTCTACATGTTCTTTGCCTCCAAACAGTTACGCGCCGAAGAAGATGCACAAGGCAGCATCACGGTCAGTGACGAGCCGGAAGTGATTGAAGCGGTTGAACAAGCTCTACAAGCCGCGCAAGGCACTCGTCCAGTGAGCATTCTGGCAGTGTGCGGTAACGGCCAAGGTTCATCGATGATGATGAAGATGAAAATCGGCAAGTATCTGGAGCAAAAAGGCATTCCACATGTGATGGATTCTTGCGCGGTGTCTGATTACAAATCCAAACTCGCGACGACCGACATCATTGTCTCCTCGAAACACCTCTCAGCCGAGATGGAACCGGGCGAAGGCAAGTTTGTGCTCGGGGTGCAGAACATGCTTAACCCAAACTCGTTTGGCAATGAACTGCTCGACATCATCCATAACCATTTTGTGAAAATTCGCTAGCTCGACAGGCGGTGGGCAGCCGCACCTCTCTGGTTGCCTACCGCCCCCTACGACAATAAGAAGCTGGTTTGATCAGCTCTACTCTGGAGATAGAACCATGGGACTCAAACAATCCTTAATCGAAAACAACTCAATCCAACTGCAAGTCAAAGCCAATAACTGGCGTGAAGCGATCAAAATTGGCACCGATATGTTGATTGCCTCAGGCGCCATCACGCCAGCTTATCACGAGGCGATCATCGCCAGCGTCGAGCAGCTCGGTCCCTACATCTGCATCGCTCCTAATCTTGCCTTGCCCCATGCGCGCCCTGAAAACGGCGTGTTGAGAACCGCTTTTGCGCTGGTGACCTTACAAGAGCCGATCTATTTCGAAGGCGAAGATGAGCCGGTAGATGTGCTGATTACCTTAGCCGGCAGTTCCTCCGATGAGCATATGGAAGGACTGATGGAAGTGACGCAAGTGCTGGATGATGAAAACAGCGACACCGGAGTCGATCTGGATAAGCTGCGCCGCTGCCGCGATAAACAGCAAGTGTATGCGGTGATTGATCAAGCCCTCTCGCAACAAGCTTCTGCCCAACAAGAATTAGCGCACATCGCGTAGGAGGGAGTATGTACAGCGAACTGAAACAGCGCGTATTCAACGCCAATCTCAAATTGCCCAAATACGGTTTAGTCACTTTTACCTGGGGCAATGTGTCGGAAATTGACCGCGAACGCGGCGTACTGGCGATTAAACCGAGCGGCGTGGAATACGATGCGATGTGCGCCGAAGATATGGTGATTGTCGATCTCACGGGCAAAGTGGTGGAAGGCAAATTAAATCCATCGAGCGATACTGCAACCCATATTGAACTCTACCGCGCCTTTCCCGACGTCGGCGGCGTAGTGCATACCCATTCGCGCAGCGCCACGATTTGGGCTCAAGCGGGCATTGATATTCCCGCGCTCGGGACAACCCATGCTGATTACTTTTACGGTGACATTCCCTGCACGCGTAAGCTTTCCCACAGCGAAATTGCTGGTGAGTATGAAAAAAACACAGGCCTAGTGATCGTCGAAGAGTTTCGTCATCGTCATATCGATCCGATGGCGGTACCGAGTGTGATTGTGGCCGGACATGCGCCTTTCTCTTGGGGCAAAAATGCCGAAGATGCGGTGCACAACGCCGTGGTGCTGGAAGAAATCTCCGCAATGGCACTCGCCACTCGCTCGCTTAATAGCGGCATCAAAATTCAGCCCGAATTGTCCGATAAACACTACCTGCGCAAACACGGCGCGAACGCTTACTACGGCCAGAGGTAATCGCTATGTATAAAGTGCTCGCCTTGGATCTTGATGGCACTGTGCTCAGTGACGATCACACCATCCATCCACAAGTCAAAGACGCGATTCGCGCAGCTCAGCAGCATTGCCATGTGCTGATCGTCACGGGCCGTCATCACACCGCTGCGCGCCCTTACTACGATGAACTGGGTCTGACCACGCCCATCATCTGTTGCAACGGCACATATGTGTATGACTACGCAAGCGAAACGGTGCTGGAGCACAATGCGATCGATAAGCAAGATGCGCTGACCTTTATCGATCTGGCCCAAGAGTTTCAGCTCAAGCTGGTGATGTACATCAAAGATGCGATGACGTACTCGCAGCGCAGCCCCATCGCGTACATGCAAGCATTGGAAAAATGGGCGCAAGCGGCCTCTCTCACTCATCCGCCGCAAATCTATGCGATTGACTCCTTTCACCAGACGGCGCGTGATTCTGAGTTTGTGTGGAAATTTGTCGTCGAAGGTTTACCAAGCTCGGTTGAGCGACTCCTAGAGCATCCTTGGGTCAACGCCCATTTTAATGGCGAGCGCTCTTGGTCCAACCGCATTGATTTTGCCGCCAAAGGCAACAGCAAAGGTCTGCGCCTTGCGCAATACGTCGCTCAGCTTGGCTACGCCGCCAACCATGTGATGGCGATTGGCGATAACCACAATGACATCTCCATGCTGCGCTATGCCGGCCACGGCGTGGCGATGGCCAATGCCGATGACACCGTGAAATCTTACGCGCGCAGCCTTTGCTCAACCGATAACAACCACGCTGGGCTTGCCCAACTGATACGTGAACATATTCAAGGATAAACAGTATGACCAAACCAATGATTCAAATCGCCCTCGACCAAACCAACCTAACCGATGCCGTGGCCGTAGCGAGTAATGTCGCCAGTTACGTCGATGTGATTGAAGTTGGCACCATTTTGGCTTTCGCGGAAGGAATGAAAGCGGTGTCGACTCTGCGCCACAACCATCCGGATCATATTCTGGTGTGTGATATGAAAACCACCGATGGCGGAGCCATTCTCTCGCGTATGGCATTTGAAGCGGGGGCGGATTGGATCACCGTCTCAGCCGCCGCGCACATCGCGACCATTGCCGCGTGTAAAAAAGTGGCGGATGAGCTGAATGGCGAAATCCAAATCGAGATTTATGGCAACTGGACGATGCAAGATGCTAAAGCGTGGGTCGATTTAGGCATCACTCAAGCCATTTACCACCGCTCACGCGATGCGGAATTGGCAGGTATTGGTTGGACGACGGACGATCTCGACAAAATGCGCCAGCTCTCTGCGCTAGGCATTGAGCTTTCGATCACCGGTGGCATCGTACCAGAAGATATTTACCTGTTTGAAGGGATCAAAACCAAAACCTTTATTGCCGGACGTGCATTAGCAGGCGCCGAAGGCCAACAAACCGCGGCGGCTCTGCGTGAGCAAATCGACCGTTTCTGGCCATAACAGGAGGCCGCATGTATCAACATTTACTGCGCCACCGCGTTGGCTTGTATGAAAAAGCACTGCCTAACCACTTAAGTTGGGAGGAAAAACTGGCCTGCACCAAAGAGCTCGGCTTCGATTTTTTGGAGATCTCGGTGGATGAAAGTGACGAGCGCCGCAGCCGCCTCGATTGGGATGATGTCACCATTTATTCATTGCGCCGCCTTTGTGAGGAGTATGGCGTGCCGCTGCAATCCATGTGCCTTAGTGCTCATCGCAAGTTTCCGTTTGGCTCGGCCGATCCCGCGCTGCGCGATGAGGCACTGAAAATTATGCAAAAGGCGATTACCCTCGCCTACAAATTGGGTATTCGTACCATTCAGTTAGCGGGGTATGACGTCTATTACGAGCCCGCCAACTCAGCCACTCATCAGCGTTTTATTGAGGGCATGCAACACGCCGCCCGTTTAGCTGAGCGCGCTGGTGTGATGTTAGCCGTTGAAATAATGGATACCCCTTATCTCAATGCGCTGAGTAAATTTGAAGTGCTGAATCGGCAGATCCAATCGCCCTTTTTTACGGCGTATCCAGACGTTGGCAACATCTCAGGCTGGAATTATGACTTGCTGACCGAACTCTCGTTAAGCAAACCTCACATCACTCAGATCCACCTCAAGGACACTTACAAGGTGAGCGAACAGTACGCCGGACAGTTTCGTGATTTAGTGATTGGCGAAGGCGACGTCGACTTTGATGGACTGTTCTGCCGCTTAAAAGCACTGGATTGCGTGGTGCCGTTAGTGATTGAAATGTGGGCGCACGATGAACAGTGGCAACAGCATATTCACACCGCGCAGCGTCGATTAAACCAAGCTTGTGATCGCGCCGAACTCCCTCGCTTGTTCTCTCATCTTTAAGCTCCTGAGCCGCGCAACGCGGCACTTCCCGAACAGGGAATGTGCGGTAGGTTTCCCCCAACCTACCGCACCTTTGCAAGCTCGCCTTATGGTTGACTTCATCCGCACCTTGACGCACAGTGGCGGCTGTTTGTTTGAAATTCCAACCGGTTAGCATGAAATTACTCCACCTTCAGCTGTTTTGGTACGAGAAGCACCACACCCTACTTGAATTAGAGGCCCTGCCACAACTGAGCCCAACACAACAGCAAGAACTCGAAGAGTGGATCAAAACGCGGCGCAAAATTCTCAGTTATGAAGTGCATCAGCAAGCGTGGATTAAAGTCAACGCCGATGGTTTTTCATCACTGCTGACCTTTAAACCCAACGGCACCTTGATTGAGAAAGACATGTTCAGCGACAAAGCCCTGCATGGTTTGTGGAAAGTGATGGATGGCTTTTTATTCGTCAAAGTGATCAGCGGCGAGTTTATTGTCGAATACCAAATTGTCGGCCACCAACCTCACCCAGTGCACTGCGGCATTGAATACATCAATGGCCGCGTGAGTAGCTACAGTAAGTTTGCCCAATTGGCCTCGAAAGAATAGCGCTTCAAAAGCCACCGTCTCCTTAGCCTTCCGGTTTATTAGGTTTGTTGTTCAGATTATCCGGTCTAAACATACCCAAAGTGCACATATCGCCACCGCACCACTTATCCATAAATTTCGCAGCAGCATGGCACGGTGAAACACGCGGCTTTGGGTCGCGATTTCATTTTTGCGCTTTAGAATTTGCTGGAGCAACAACCATAACCCCAACAAAGCGAGCGCCAGTTGCAGTGCAGAAAACAGCCCGATTTTGATCAGCAATAACATACCTGCCGTTAATGCTAACGAACTGCGAGTCCACGCCAGTTGCGTTCTTTCACGCTGCAAACCGGAGTCGCGCTCTATCTTAGCGTTCATCTCACTCATAATGCCCAAAACCCGATCAACACAGCGAAAGCAATAACCACAGCTGTTATCACCATCAGGCTTTTGCTGTATTTAAACGGGCCTTCAAGCCGCATCGCTTTCTCGTTTTGGTACCAACGCAGAAATGCCCACACGGCAGTGGCAAATGCAACGCCTGCCAATGCCGGCGTTAGCCACTGGCTGTGGCTTAATATCGCCGAATCGTGCGTCGCGCTGAGCAGATCTATCCCCACCGCAGTAGCAAGAAAGGCCAATGCCGTACGAATCCATGCCAAAAAAGTCCGTTCATTCGCCAAAGAAAAACGATAATCCGGATCTTTACCCATCTTCATTGCGAAAAACCTTAATGTGCAATCACTGTTGTATGTGTTGAATCGAGCTCAGTGCGGTATGCATGCTGAACGAATCTGTCAAAGTAATGAGTTTGAAAAAGACGATATCAAAAGCCGCCATTTGCAGCAGTTGTGGTGTCACCATGCCTAATTGAGAATGCTCTTCGGTGTAACTGTATGGGATCACATAATCCGCCAGTTGCGCCACTTTATCGCGCCCATAGCGTGTTAACGCAATCACTTGCGCGCCGTTTTGTTGAGCACGCTCAATCGCGGTCAACACTTCTTGGGTATTCCCCCGCGCAGAAACCACCAACAGCACATCATCCGCTTTAAGCAGTGAAGCTTGCACAATTTGAATGTGATAATCCTGATTAAACTGTACGTTAAAACCCGCACGAATCAGCTTAGTGGTTGATATCTGCCGCGACGATCGCCGAAGCGCCAATCCCCGCCAACGCAATCTTGTTAGCCTTGAGCAGTTGCTGCGCGCACTGCTCTACCGATTCCGCATCCATCAGACCAATCGATTGTTCGATAGTCGAAACAAACAGATGTTTGGCTTTTTCAATAATTTGCGCCGTGGAATCACCTGTCTCAATGCTGGCATAAACAGATTGAGCCGTACGTGCCATAACTTGTGGCGCTTGGGCGGCGAGTTTTAACTTCAGATCAGGAAAACCACTACAACCGAGACTTTTCGCATAGCGAATCACTGACGAATCACTGATCCCAAGCAGCGCGCCGACTTTCGTCGCGCTCAACTCCGATAAATCGAACTGTCGTTCAACAATCAATTGCGAGAGCTTTTGCTCATTTTGATTACTCGAATGTACTAACGTTTTTACCTTGTTGATGAGTTTATCCATCGAAGATCCTTGTTAACTCAAAAAGCCGCCACCCATTAGCGCGGTGACGGCCAGATACTACCGATTCTACTGATTTTTTTCGACTGGCTCAGTGAAGCCAAGCAACATAGAGGCAATAAAACCCACCACCCATGCAGCCAACACAGCAAACAAGAAAGAAGGAATTTGCCCTTCACCCACGAGTGGGATTAATGACAGGCCAGCCGTACCAAATGGAATGATGATCCCCACTTTAAAAGCCGCCATCATAGCGCCTCCTGCAAAACCGCCGATACAGCCTGCGATAAAGGTTTTTCCAAGCGGTAGCGAAACACCGAACAACAGCGGTTCGCCCACACCCAAAATCCCTACCGGTAAAGCACCGGTGATGGTTTTCTTTAAGCGCTCGTTTTTGGTTTTTAAGAAAACATAGGCCGCCGCACCCACTTGGCCCATACCGCCCATCGCCAAAATAGGGAACAGATAATTGAGGCCAAACGTTTCTAGAATTTGCGCATGGATTGGGATCAGCCCTTGGTGCAAGCCAGTTAACAGTAGGAATAAGAAGCCGCCCCCAAGCACACCACCAACAGCAACAGAACCCGCTGACTCATTAAGCAATGCAACAGAAACCAGATTGCCTAACCAAAGGTTCACGGCGTGTGCAATCGGCTGTAACACCAGCAACGCAACCGCAGAGGAAACCAGAATTGTCAGGGTTGGTGTGAGAATCAGATCAAGGCTTTCCTTACAGTGACTGCGAAACCAGAGTTCAAATTTGGATGAAAAGACACACACCAGCAATACGGCAAACATGCCGCCACCGCCCGGTACTAAAGTATTTCCAAACAGTTGAATATTGGCCAGCCCCGGCGCCGCTAAAATGGCTGCCATCACTGCGCCAATCGCGGGTGAAGCGTGCAGCTCTTTCGCGGTGTTCATCCCGATCATCACCGATAACACGGCGAATACCGCTTTACCCACCACGGTGAACAGGTCAAAAATTTCTGGGTAAGCCGCTACAAATTCTGGCGATACCAGTTTAAAAATGTTGACGAGACCTAAAACCAAGCCACAACCAATCAAAGCAGGAATGGTTGGGACGAAAATTGCGGCTAAGGTGTTCAGCACACGGCGAACCGAGAATGGCTGAGCGGCTACAGGAGCACTGGTTTGAGCCTTTACACCCCTGCCTGACATTCTCTTTTGCAGCACACCCGTTACCTTCGCTAGCCGTACCCATTCCCACAATGATTTGATACTGCTCGCCAGCATCTACCACGCCTTTAATGCCCTCGACTTCACGCAGCGCTTGCATATTGAACTGGCTGCGATCTTTGAGCACAAGGCGAACTCGTGTCATGCAGTTGGTTAAAGTCGCGACATTCTCAAAGCCACCAATATGGCGTTCAATCTCGTCGGCAATGATTTCCAAATGTTCTATCTTGTTAGCCATATCAGATTCCTTGCAGTAGCTGCTGTTTGAGGGATTGGAAAGGTTTAGAGGCGATAAGAAGAGCTTCAGATGGCTCAATATCCAACCAATGCAGCAGCACCGCAGCGCGCACATTGTAATTGACCTGATTGAGTAAGGCTTGCGCCTCATCCCTCTTCACATCACAGATTTCACTGACGATGTGCTGAGCTCGCACACGTAATTTCTCGTTGCTAGCTTTGACATCAATCATTAAGTTGCCATGAACTTTACCTAGCTGAATCATCACCGCCGTGCTGAGCATGCCAAGTAACATCTTTTGCGCAGAACCACTCTTCATACGCGTAGAACCTGACAGCACTTCTGCACCAACATCGGGTGCAATCGCAACATCCGCCAGTTCGGAGATCAAACCCCAGCCGCGAGTACTCAATGCAATGGTTTTAGCGCCTACTTGTCTTGCGTATTCGAGCCCGGATAGCACAAAGGGTGTACGTCCACTTGCCGCAATGCCAAGTACCACATCCTGCGCGTTGAGCTGTCGAGCCCTTAACTCAGCAGGTGCCGACTCTCGACAATCTTCGATATTTTCTACTGCACTCAGCATCGCCGCATGGCCACCCGCAATAATCGCCTGAACCAATTCCGGTTCGGTGCCAAAAGTCGGAGGGCATTCGGCAGAATCCAGCACACCAAGACGTCCGCTGGTTCCCGCCCCGACATAGAACAAACGACCACCTTGGCGCATTTGCTCAGCAATAACGCATACCGCTTCCGCGACTTGCGGTAATACACGGCGGATCGAGAGCGCAACACTGGCATCATGTTCATTCAGTAATTCAAGAATTTTGAGCACTGGCAGATCCGACAAATTCGCGGTCTCCGGGTTTAGCTCTTGACTCACAGTGGATAACAACTCACTCATAACGCTCTCCGTTGGTTTTCGACATTGAAATAATAATTTAATGTCGAAAACCAACAACCATGTAATTGGTAAAAGTCGAGATTCGTCACAAGGAATTTCATTAACGATACGAATTGATATCAACCATCCATCGCAATTAACAATGAATGTCCGAAAATTGACCATAAAAAAAATCCGAGTGCACGAGGCACTCGGATTAGCAGACATGACTTACAAAAGCGAGCCAATGGCTCGCCTTTTATCAATATATCTTAGTCACTACGACAGCAATTCAACCGACTGCTGGGCAATCACGAATTCTTCGTTGGTTGGAATCACCATAGCTACGGCGTTAAGCAGTTCAGATTTTGCAATGATGCCCGCGTTACCAAAACGCGCGGCTTCGTTGCCTTTTTCATCTTCCACGAAACCAAGCAGTTTTAGGTTGCCGAGAATTTCGCGGCGAATCGGCAGCGAGTTTTCACCAATGCCACCAGTGAAGATGATCGCATCCAGATGCTCTAGCGGGATCAGGTAAGAACCGATGTATTTCGCAACACGGTAGGTGAACACTTCAAACGCCAGTTTTGCACCTTCGTGACCATTTTCCATCGCTTCCAAAATGCCGCGCGCGTCAGAAGTGAGGCCGGACACACCCAAGAAACCAGATTTCTTGTTCAGAGTGTCAAACACTTTCTCTTGGCTCCAACCTTTCTTCATCAAAAATTCGATGATGCCGGGATCCAAGTCGCCAGAACGCGTACCCATCATCAGACCCGCCAGTGGGGTGAAGCCCATTGAGGTATCGACTGATTGACCGTTGCTGATCGCACAAACGGAAGCACCGTTACCCAAGTGAACCGAGATAAAACTCGCTTGCTCAATCGGCTTGTTCAGCATTTTGGCGGCTTCGCGGCTGACATAATAGTGGCTAGTGCCGTGGAAACCGTAGCGGCGGATACCGTATTGTTTGTACAGTTCATGAGAGATAGCACCAGTGAATGCCTTTTTCGGCATCGTCTGGTGGAAGGCGGTATCAAATACAGCGAACTGTGGCAGGCTTGGGAAAGCTGCCATCGCCGCTTGGATACCTTTTGCACCGGCTGGGTTGTGGAGCGGAGCAAGATCGGACAAGCTTTCGATTTCGGCCAGTACTTCTTCATCAATACGAACGGTCGAGGTGAATTTCTCACCGCCGTGTACAATACGGTGTCCTACCGCTACTAAGTCTTGAGCAAAGCCCAAGCTTTCCATTAAGCCCACAATGCGGTTGATCGCATGCTGGTGATGATTATCGGCGGCGGTAATCGCCTCCTCGGTTTTCTCACCTTGGTATTTCCAGCTGATCACTGCTTCTGGCATGCCGAAGCACTCACCAAGACCTGAGATCAGCGCGTCCCCCGTTTGGGAATCAATCACTGCAAATTTCAATGATGAGCTACCAGAGTTTATGACCAACACATACGAGTTCGACATGGGGGCTGTATCCTGTTTCAGACGTTAAAGGGAAGCATTGTTGCTTCATCATTATAGAGATTGCATTATTCAATAATTTTTGTAATCTTTCTAACTTTGTTTTAGTTTTTTGTGCGATAGAAACGTTTTTTTGTTGATCTTAAACAAGAACCGATTTCTTTTTAGCCGAGAAATATTTCAATTTTTAAGCAAATAAAAAAGCGCTCGTTCATCACCACGAGCGCTGATGCAGAAAGGGATGAATGCCGTGTTCGGCTGGGATATTTAACGGCTATGCAATCGATATCGCTTGCCAATCGAGCGTGATTGACTCTCGGCGTGAGAACATATCGATATGAGAGTTGATCACCGCTTGTTGGGCAGCCACTTTTTGTTCACTTTCACCCTGACAAACAAAAGTCAGCGTTTGGTTTTTCTCACAGACAGCTAAGGAGGTCACCCCCGCAGGAAACTCGATTTGGCCTTGTGTTTCATCCCAAGTCGCGGGAACTTTACGGGCAAAATGGCGGCACAATGTCACCAAGTATTTGGCAACATGCTCCGAGTGTAAGGTGGCTTGGGATTGATACAAAGCATTATGTTGACTCGACATAGAAAATCTCCAGTACAAAAGCCCGCACTGTGCGGGCTTAAAGGTAGAAACAATGGTTAGAATTGGTAAGCGGCCGATAGCTTGTAGCTGCGCCCCGGCTCTTTGTCATCCAAGGTGAAACCGCGGGCAACACCAAGGCGTGAAGCATGAGAGGTGTACAGCTCATCAAACACGTTATCCACACCAAACGTCAGCACTAGGTTCGGAACTGAATAAGGCGTCCACTGCGCATAGAGGTTGTGTACGTCATAGCCTTCTTTCTTATCTGAACCTGCAACCACGTTGTCTTCATCAAGAACCACGATCGATGTCCAACCAAACAGGGTATCGATCGAATCGGCTTGGTAGCCCAGAGTCAGCGCGATGCTGTCACCCATATCGGCACTGGTACCAACAGAATTGAGCATTGGCCCACCGTTAGTGACGTCATTCGCATCTGAGCGAGCGTAAGAGAACTTGGCACTCGCGGCTTGATACGCGTATGTCGTGCGTCAACTCGAAACCTTTGATTTCCATATCCCCCACGTTACTGATCAGGTAACTGTTGTCGGTGCGGATATGGTCATTAATCTTGGTTTTAAACAACGTGAAGTTGGCGCCAACAAAATGCTCTCCCAACGTTTTTATCAAAGCGCACCCCACCTTTGCGTGTTTAAACCTGTTTCGGCTTTGATGTCATCTGCTAGGCGAGCTTGATCTTGGTAACGAATAAAGGTTTCCAACAGCTCTGGGCCTTTAAACAGCGAGCGGGCGTTGGCAAACAGCGTCCAATCGCTGGTCACATCCCATTCGGTACCGAGCGACCACGTAATGTCATCAAAATCTTTACTGCCCGTCATCGCTTTACGCTGAAAATCATCAAAACGTAGACCAGCAGTCACTGACCAAACGTCATTCACATACAGTTTGTTCTCAGCAAACAGCGCGGTAGAAACCGCAGATTCTTCCATAAATGGCGTGCTGCCGTAGGTCGCTTTGCTGGTTTGATCTAAGTAATCTAAACCATACGTCACTTGGTTACGGCGTGCTGCCAACTCGTAGTCGGATTGAAATAGAACATTCACGCCCACGTTACGGTTGGTCGCCGTGTTGTGAGAGACACGGTTGCCCGGCCAAGCGCCTGCCATCACGGTTTCATCTCGCTCAATGTCAGTTTGGCTGCTGTATAAGGTGACTTTACCGCGGTGCTTATCTTGTTTGAGTTCATAAGAGCCGGTGATGGTATCGCGATCGTAACGAGTTGGAATTAAAAGATTTTTGGTCAAACCTTCGTTGGCGCTTCCTGCCATATCAGGGCGAGGGCTATAGTCGCCTTTATCACGATACACGTCATACGAGAGTTGGAATCGGTGACCATCGACAGGCTCAAAGCCCACTTTGGCAAGTACGTTGTAGGTATCACCGGCAGCACCGAAGGTTTCTTTGCCTGATCCATCTTCAAAGTTGTCACGCGAGATGCCTTGACCGTACACCATAGCATCCACGGTTTCGTTTAGTTGACCATAAACGGTCAGTGAGCCTTGTTGGTTATCGTTTGAGGCATAGCCGCCAAAAATGCGTGCACCAAACTGCTCGCCGCCTACCAACAGGTCCTTAGCGTTTTTAGTTTCAAAATACACCGCGCCACCAAGGCCACTTTGCGTCACCGAGTTGTTACCCACCTGAACATCCGCCGATTTCAAAATGTCTGGGTTCAACGTTAAGTTGCCGATGTGGTGAAACATATTGGCGTGCTGTGAAGCGCCATCCAAACGAATATCTAGGTTGGTTTCACCCAATCCGCGAATGTTAATTCGTTGGTTAACCGAGTGCGTTCCGCCTACATCAACCCCAGGAATATCACGCAGCAAGTCCGACATGTGATCGGCTTGTTTGAGTGATAGGTCGTCCGTGGTGAGAGATTCCGAGCTGCTCGACACTTTCGTACCCCATACCACCACATTTTCCTGCTCCGGTGTCGCTTTCTGCTCAGCAACCGCGTTGGCCGACATCGCGGCGGCCATCGCAAGCCATAACGCAGACTTCTTGCAAATATCCATACTGGCTCAATTCCTCAAAATACAAATGATAACAATTCGCATATATGTTAAATTGAGCCCAACCAATAGAGAAGTTGAATTGATTATGCAAAATCGCACATCCGTTATGGAAAATGAGCAAAAACACAATAAGGTCATGATGAAGCATGGGGCTCGACACACGGTCACCTTGGCACGCCATGTTATCGCTGAAAACAGTGAGCAGATTGTGGCGCAAAGTGTGAATCCACCTGTGATGGCACAAGGTCATTTTATTGAATACACCAGCCCTACAGGCTTTACTTTGCATGGTGGGTCCAGTCATGAACTCGCTGATTGTGATGTGATGACCACCAGTGCTCCCGCCCTTGTCATCATTCTTTTGTTGGAGGGCACCTTACGTTTCGCCTACGACAACCACAAATTCGAGTTATGCGCCAACGAGCAGCCACAAGCCATGATGGTGAACTTACAGCAACCTTGCATTTTTCATCGACGGATACATCAAGGAATGTCGGTACGTAAACTCAACATCATTTTGACGCCCGATAAATTACAACCTTTTGCCCAGCAAGAGTGCCCGTTGCACCATTTTATGCAGCAGGATAAAGCCTTTCTCCGCCTCTCTCTGTACAACGAAAGTTGGCAAGCCGTAGCAGAGTTACTCAACACGCATGGGGCAAAAACGGCGAGTGCGCACATTGCTCGTGAAGCGTTGGTCTGGCGTTTAGTTCACGAGGCGATCTTGCAATGCCCAGAGCAAGGCGGCACTTCCCTTCCCGTGCACCATGAACACACCGAAAGCGTGATTAACCCACTGCTGCATTACATTGACCAACATTTGTATAGCGAGATTTGTTTAGAAAAACTTGCCGAACAGCATGCGATGAGCGTTTCAAACTTACAGCGTAAGTTTAAATCTCGTTTCAATATGACGATTGCGCACTACATCCGGCACCGACGTTTACAACTGGCGCGTCAGCAATTAGAACGGGGCTTAGTCAGCATTACGGAAGCTGCGTATGAAGCGGGCTACTTGCATCCGTCCAACTTTACTGCAGCGTTTAAAAAAGCCTTTGGTATTTCTCCGCAGGCTTTTCTAGAGCAAAAACAGCCAGTACAAAATCCAATTAATCGGTAGGCAGCGTATAAAGGCACAAACGCTGCCCTTGCATCTCAATCACATTAAACGGGGTTTCGTAGATTTGGCTCAAAACATCCGATTGAATCACATCTGAAACAGAACCTGTTGCCACCACTTCCCCTTTTTTCAACGCGACGATTTTATCGGCGTAACAGGAAGCAAAATTGATGTCGTGGATCACCACGACTACCGCCTTATTCAGTTCATGAGCTAAACGACGCAGTGTAGACATAATTTGCAACGAGTGTTTAATGTCCAGATTGTTTAGTGGCTCATCAAGAAATACGTAGTCGGTGTCTTGCGCCATGACCATAGCGATAAATGCCAATTGGCGCTGACCACCACTCAGCTCATCCAAATACTGATACTGGATCGTTTCGAGATCAAGATAGTCAATCGCCTGGTTGATGATCTGCTCATCTTGCGCGGTCAATTTTCCTTGGCTGTAGGGAAAGCGGCCAAAAGCCGTCAATTCACGCACCGTAAAGCGCATGTTCAGCACGTTGGATTGACGCAGCACCGCCAGCTTTTGTGCCAATGCTTTGGTATTCCAATCCACTAGCTCACGCTGCTCAATCCAAACTTTACCCGCATCACGGTTAACCAAACGGCTCGCCATGGAGAGCAGCGTGCTTTTACCCGCGCCATTAGGGCCAATAATCGCCGTCACCTGCCCTTTATCAAACTGGGCGCTGGCGTCATGCACCACGCGCTTAGTGCCAAAATGTTTGGTGAGATTGTCCAGTTGAATCATAGCTAAACCACTTTATTGCGAAGTAATAGCGAGAGGAAATAGATCCCGCCGATGAAATTGATCACCACACTTAAGGTAGTGCCGAAATGGAACACTTTTTCGATCACCCATTGCCCAGAAAGCAAAGCACACACCGACATCGCCGACGCTGCAATCAACAACGTAGAATGTCGATAAGAGTGAAACCACTCGCGAGTCAGGTTGGTTACCAGTAAACCAAAGAACAGGATCGGGCCCACTAGCGCCGTGGAAATCGAAATCAGCAGTGCGCTACTGAGCAAAACATTGCGCGTCACTTTGTGCACATCCACACCTAAACTGACCGCATTATCTTGATCTAACCAAAAGACATCGAGCACACGATGCTGGCGAAACAGAAGCACGCAAGCTAACAGCAATAAAGGCGACACCACATACACCAACTTGGTGTTGACGTTATTAAAGCTGGCAAACATGTTGGCTTGTACCGACGCGAAATCGTTCGGATCCATTAACATCACAAAGAAAGAAGCGATATTTGAAAAAAGCTGCCCTAGTATCACGCCAAGCAACAGCAGCACAATCAAATTGCGATGCCCAGTGCGAAAATAAAAGGTAAACAGCAGCGTTGAGAAACTCAGCATCGCCGCAACCGAAAGCGAAAAATTCCAGTACACATTCATTGCAATGCTGCTCATGCCGCCAAACAGCACCACCACCAGCACTTGGGTGAACATATACAAAGCATCAAACCCCATGATGCTTGGCGTGAGAATACGGTTATGGGTAATGGTTTGAAACGCCAATGAAGACTGCGCAATCGCAATCCCTGCAAACACCATGGCGAGCACTTTAGGTACGCGGCGCGACAAGAAGTATTGGTAGTTATCCGCATTGAGCCCCACACCAATAAATAGCGCGGCAAACAACAGCGAAATCACGATCAAGAGCAGTAATTTCGTTCTATCCTGCATGACGTTGCCCTCGCAAAATAAGAACAATAAATACTGAACCGCCCAAGATGCTGATGATCATTGAAATGGGCACTTCATACGGGAAGATGATCACCCGCCCGACCAAATCACACACCAAGACAAACAACGCGCCAAATATTGCAGTGCGCGGAATGTTCTTGCGCAAATTATCGCCATAATACTGACTGACCAGATTTGGCACGATTAACCCTAAAAAAGGCAGCTGACCCACAATCATCACCACCGTCGCCGACATCATCGACACCAATGCCACGCCGATGACCATTACTTGGTGATATTTCAGGCCAAGGTTGGTTGCAAAATCTTTCCCCATCCCCACCGCTGAAATCCGCGCCGCATACAGGTAGCTGAAGATTGCCACTGGAATCGCCAGATAGAGCAGCTCAAAATCGCCTTTAAGCAAATTGGCAAAATTTGCCACCGCCCAACCGGAAAGGTTTTGGATTGCATCGTATTTATAAGCGATAAACGTCGCGAGAGAATCAATCACATTGCCAAAAATGATGCCAATTAACGGCACAAAAATGACGTTTTTAAACTGAATACGTTGGATAAAAAAGACAAACACTAAGGTGCCCAACATAGCGACACCAAAAATCAGCCATAAGTTTTCACCATGACCAAACAGCACAAGGCTCAGCACATAGCCGAGCATGGCACACTCCACCGTTCCCGAGGTGGAAGGAGCTGCAAATCGGTTTTGGCTCACCTGCTGCATGATCAAACCCGCAATACTTAACCCCGCACCAGAGAGAAGAATGGCCAATAATCTTGGTACTCGACTGGTCAGCAGCAACTGCCATGCGCCAGCATCACCTTGAATCAAACCGGCGAGCGGTAAATGCCCCACGCCAACAAACAGTGAACAAAAACTCATCACGCCTAAAACAAGCAATAACTTTTTCAAAGCTAACCTCAGCTTGTCAGCCAGAGGAGGGTTGCCCCTCCTCCGCATCTACTACTGCATACCTACCGATGTTTTCATATCGGCAACCATTTGCTCTGTGGCTTTTACCCCAGAAATTGCGATGTACCAAGCATTCACATCGAGGTAAGCAATATGGCCGTTTTTGTATGCCGTGGTGGCTTTAACCAGATCATTTTCAAAGGTTTGGCGAATATTCGACTCGGCTTTGCTCACGACTTTATCGCGGTCAACCACCAACAAGGTTTTGGGGTTATGTTCACGAATATACTCAAACGAGATCAGATCACCGTGGCCGCTCTCTTTGCTCACTGGCACAGTCTCGCTAAAGCCAAAATCTTTATAAACGGAGGAAAAACGCGAATTCGCGCCAAATGTGGTCAGGTTACCACCAGAGCTCATCACCAACATCGCATCACTTTTATGTTGTTGGTTGTATTGCATGATGGATTTAAATTGCGCGTCAACTTGCTCAATTTTGGCTTCGACCGCAGGTTCAATCGCAAACACTTTACCTAAGTTGCGCCACTGTTGTTGGGTACTCTGCCAGTAACCTTGATCAGCTTCTGCCGCAAACACGATGGTCGGTGCAATCTTCGACAATTCGTCGTAGCTTTTCGCCGCACGCGGGCCAATCACAATCAAATCCGGCTTTTGGGTATAAATCGTTTCAAAGTCAGGCTCAAATAGGGAGCCTGCACTTGGGTACTGCTCACTCTTGTATTTGGCCAAATAGTCAGGAGAGCCATCAAACTTAGAGACGGCCACTGGCTCAATACCAAAGCTATCTAACGCATCCAGCGCACCCACGCCAATCACAACCACTCGCTGTGGTTTTTGTTCTAACGTGGTTTTACCCAAGCGATGTTCAATCGTAACGGTCTCTGCTTGTACAGCAAATGAAGCCAACAATCCTAAAGTAGTCCAATGAAGAAGAGGTTTCATACGTTCCTTCCGACGGTAGTTGAGATGGCAAAGTAAATTGTTTTGATAGTCATTCTCATTAAGAGAGTGCGTACTATAATCAAAACTGACTTCGCAATGCAACTGTGTGAGGGAAGATATCGTGTCATGATGTAAAAACAACAAACCCTTGCTAATTCCTATCAATAGCAAGGGTTTGCAATATTAATACGATGAATTTCTGCTTAAATCGTATACGGTTGACATTCCGCGCCGAGCACATGGGTGATGGTTTGTGGCTCAACAAGCAACCAGTTGGGGCAACCATCCAACGGTTCTGAGGCTAAAATAATCCCATCTTGCCAAGGTTTACGGTAAACCGTAGGAGGCTGACCATCACTACTGTAACGGACTAGCCAAAACTGCTGCCCATCAGAAATACAGATAGAGGCTTTAAACGGTAGCAGCACACTTTTAGTTTGCATCAATACTTCGATCTCACTAATCGTTTGGCGAATCGCCGCCACCGGATCTCGCTCCAAACCGTTTTTCAGCATCAGCAGAAAAATCAATTCACTGTCTGTCGTACCTGTCCGTCGAATATAAAGATGCTCAGGCAGTGAACGCTCCAGCTCGTATTTCACGGCACAATAATCACCAATTTGACCATTGTGTAAAAACATCCAGTGGTTGTAGATGAAAGGATGGCAATTCGAACGCGACACTTGCGTGCCAGTAGAGGAGCGAACATGAGCCATAAAACGGTGTGAACGAATGTGGTGAGCTAACGAGCGTAGATTTTCATCTCCCCACGCAGGCAATACTTCATGAAAACGTCCGGGCGTACTGCGCTCAGTATACCAACCCAATCCAAAGCCATCCGCGTTGACTCGTGTGACCGCCTTACGGGCTTCTAAACTTTGATGAACTAACGAATGCTCAGGTTGATAAACCAACTGTTCTAGATAGATGGGGCTTCCTTGATAAGCCAACCAGCGACACATAAACCACGTCCTGTAAAAAAGTATTTCTGATTTCAATAAAGCATGTTTAGTTACGGGGTGCAATACGGGCTGAAAAATATAACGGATTTCGAACCAAGGCTTGTGGTGTAAGGCTTTCACGCTCACCATTTTGGGGCAATACTCTCCTTATATTAAGCTTTAAACTCGGCTTTTCGCCCCTCTCCTTCCCCTACGCCCTCCTCCAACCAACCGATCGGCAGCCAATCCTTATTGAAGTGTCTCTATCTCTATTTCAGGGCTCTCCCAAAGAGATCTCATCAAAAAGAAATAAATGAAGCAAGATCAAATTATTTATCTTTCTTTAAGAATGAATCCTTTCGTTATTTTTAGCATATTTCAATAAGGTTTTTATTTTCTTTTGAAATCGACGTATCGGTTTTTACTCGATTTATGTAACACAAGTAACTCTTTCCATATTTCATATCGACATCAATATCATTTATTCATGTAATAATAACGAATATTTAACTGTTTTATTTATAATTAATACTCACGTAGTTTCGTTTACTAAATTTGTTGTAAATGTGACCTTATTTCAAACGCCGAATAATTCACACTTGCTATCAATTCCCCTCAATCATAAATTGTTACAAATACTTTACATATGGATATGTTGTATGCGCTTTCTATTGGGATTAGGGATTATCTGCCATTCTGGGTTATTACTTGCGAGTGCACCGCCTAACGATGAAAGGCTGATCGAATCCTTGATTGAACAAGGGGTTATCTGCCAAGGCTTATCTTACGAACAGCAACAAAAAGCCTTATCGATATACTTACAAAAAAAGTCGGGAAAAGAAAAATACCAACAGAATCACTGCCAAATACAGCACCAGAAACCTCGTCACCTGAACCGACGGGTGAATTAAAACCAAACTGTATTAATCCAGATTCTCAATAGTCATCACCCTATCTGGTTAACTGAGCCGTTTCAGTTAGCTTTGTCATACCTTAAATAAGGAAATATTAAGGAAATAAAATGAAAACAATCAGAAAAACGCTATTAGCGACCGCGGTAGCGACTTTTTTTAGCAGTGGCTTATATGCTCAAACTCCCGTTGATTTAGGCGTGGTGAATGAGGATAAATTAATTGAGATGTTAGTGCGTACTGGGCAAATTGCTGCCGACGCGTCTGACAGTGATAAACGCATTGCACTTGAGCATTATTTGGATGACAAAATTCGCTCTGGTTTTAAAGGCGATGCGCAATTTGGCAAAAAAGCGTTGGAGCAGCGTGCGAAAATCCTTAAAGTCATTGATAAGCAAAAAGGCTCACATAAAGCGCGAGTATTTGCACTGGATGTCGGTGCCAAACGCACGGATAAGGTGTTGGCTTTATTGATTGACTTCCCTGATCTCCCTTGGGATGACAACCGTCTGACCAAAGACCACACAGAAATGCTTTACGATCGTTATGAGGCTTCCCACTACCAAGATTTGCTGTTTTCCGATAAAGGCTACACCGGACCGAATGGGGAAAACTTTATCTCGATGCGCCAATACTACGAGAGTGAATCAGGCAATACATACAGTGTTGCAGGCCAAGCTGCCGGTTGGTATCGCGCCTCAAAAAATGCCGCGTATTACGGTGGTAACTCACCGACCACCAACAATGATTTACATGCTCAAGAGTTAGTGCGTGAAGCGCTCGATCAATTGGCTCGCGACCCGAACATTAATCTTGCTGACTACGATATCGAAGATCGCTACGACTACAATGGCAATGGCAACTTCCGTGAGCCCGATGGCGTGATTGACCATTTGATGGTTTTCCATGCTTCTGTGGGAGAAGAAGCCGGCGGTGGCGTGTTAGGGGCGGATGCCATTTGGTCACACCGCTTTAACCTTGGCCGTTACCACGTACTCGAAGGCACCAAGAGCAATGTTCCTGGACGCTTTAATGGCCAATTTGCGGCATTTGACTACACGATTCAGCCCATTGATGCCGCTGCAGGCGTTTGTGCTCACGAATACGGTCACGATCTAGGCTTACCCGATGAATATGACACCCAATACACAGGAGCCGGTGAACCGGTCTCGTATTGGTCTATCATGTCGTCTGGTAGCTGGGCAGGTAAAATTGGTGGAACACAGCCCACCGCGTTCAGCTCTTGGTCAAAACAATTTTTACAAAATGCCATCGGTGGCCGCTGGATCAACCATGAACAGTTGGCGATCAATGAATTGGAAAAAAATCCTCGCGTCGTCACACTATTCCAAACCACCGACAATTCACGCCCCAACATGGTGAAAGTCACTTTACCGATGAAACGCGTGGACGGCATTAAGCCGGCGGAAGGCGAGTTTTCTTTCTACTCAAACCGTGGCGATGATTTGAAAAACCGCATGAGTCGATCACTGCTCATTCCAGCGGGTAGCCATACCACTCTGAGTTTTAAAGCTTGGTTCCAAATTGAAAAAGATTATGACTTTGCTCGTGTGCTGATCAACGGCCAACCGATCGCAGGCAGTATCACCACGATGGATGACCCATACAATACCGGCCTAGTCCCAGCGATTTCTGGTGATTCTTCTGGCTGGGTAGATGCACAGTTTGATCTTTCTGCTTGGGCAGGACAAAGCGTTGAACTGGCGTTTGATTATGTCACCGATGGTGGTTTGGCGATGGAAGGCTTGTACATCGATGACCTACGCCTGACAGTCGATGGCACGGAGAGTGTACTGGACAACGCCGAGGGTGATTCCAGTTTTGCTTTCAATGGCTTTACCAAAAATGGCGGCTTCCACGAAGCTAATCATTACTACTTGCTGCAATGGCGTAGCCACAATGACGTTGACCAAGGCTTAGCCAATTTGAAACGCTTCGGGCAACTGATGTCATTCGAACCCGGCTTGCTGGTGTGGTATGTGGACGAATCTTATGCGGATAACTGGGTGGGCAAACATCCTGGTGAAGGCTGGCTAGGCGTTGTCGATGCGGATCAAAATGCCTTGATCTGGTCAAAAACGGGCGAAGTGGCACAAACGCGTTTCCAAGTGCGTGATGCAACCTTCTCACTGTTTGATCAAGCGCCGCTCAAACTGGTCACGGCCGATGGCAATACGCTGGAAGATATGAACTTAACTGCAAATGCCTCGTTCTCGGACGATCAAGATTACAGCTCACCGCAAGCACCAGATTCTGGGCGCAAAGTGATGCCATTTGGTCTGAAAAATCGATTTGCTCTCACAAAAGCAAAGAAAAATGAGTATGGTGTTGTTCGTTTGTCCAAAGTCAGTACAGCAAACATCGCACCGGTGGCGCGATTTGAACTGAACGTAGAAGGCTTGAATGTCACCACGCAAAACACCAGCAGCGATAGTGATGGTTCCATCGTGAGCTATTTGTGGGATTTTGGTAACGGTCAAACCAGTACCGAAGCCGCTCCAACTTGGTCTTATACCAACGCGGGCAGTTACTCTGTCACCTTAACAGTGACGGATGACAAAGGTGATAGCGATACTCATCAACAAATCATCAAAGTGGAAAAACCAAACGCTTTACCAGAGGCGAATGCTCACTACATTCACCTTGGTCGCTGGGTCACGATGTGGTCAACCAGCACTGACAGTGATGGCCGCATTGTCGACACGGAAATTGGACGCTGCCGAATGGAAAAATTAAAGCGTGGCCGTATGTTTACTGCCATTTTCCCAAGCTACGGCCAGCATGATGTGCAGCTAAAAGTAATGGATGATCGCGGCGCTGTGACCATCAAAACCATTAAAGTTAAGTTGTAATTTCCCTTCTCTACCATGGATTTGGGCACCTTCGGGTGCCCCTTTTTTTGAGGCTCATACCGATGCGAAAAACCTCATTCCCCGCTATCTTTCAGCCGTTCTAACGCATCAATACGCCGCCACTGCTCAGGCGCAAAGCGCTGCTCTCGTAACTGCTGAATTTGGGTGTTCTGCTCGTGAGAAGAAAGATCTGCTCGCGCTAAAATAACCGCCCGCTGCTGATAATATTGCTCAAATTGCTGTGTAAAATCATCTCGGGTCTCATCCAGTGTCGCTAAGCGTTGCGCGGCTTGTTCACCCACCAAGCTGACACGAGTCAAGTAGCGTTGTTGGGAATCCCCTTGCTCGGCTTCCATCAACTGAGGCAGTAATTGCGCTCTCCCTTCGCTGCGCTGAATAAAATCCGGTTGCTCACTCAATACCTCCTGCCAAACCTTATCGGCCAGTTCTCCTTGACCATATTGCTCATGGATCAATCGCTTTTGAATCGCGAGTTCACGCAGCTGATTTTCTTCAGCAAATAACGCTCGTTGCTCAACAGTAAAATACTGCGCTTGAAGCTCCAATAAGGCTTGATGTAACTGCCACCATGCTTGTCCAGTTAGCCCTCCATCAACATCGGGAAATCTCAACTCCGCCACGGCAGCTTTGTAATCGACATACCGAGCAAACACATCGCCATCCAGCAACAAACCTTGTGTTTGCTGCTCATACTCTTGTACCTGCTGCTTAATGGCAGGTAGTGAAGATTCCCCCATGCCAGAGAGAAAAAATTCTAAGAGATCTCGTGGGCTGGATTGATCGGGCTGAATGTCTTCCTGCGACAATGTACCCAGTGCTGGCGTTAGCGTACTGCCTGATAACCCAAAGATCGCACAGAGCGCGCCAAGGGTAACTAATGCTCCTACACTCCATACGATCTTCTTCATCATCTGCTCCTACAAACCTGCGAGTTTGAGTCGATTGGCATGCTGACGATACAAAGTGAGGGGATCGGTTTCCAACAGAGAGTGGATACCCAGCAAGCCGTTAATTTCATCGAGATGGTTCATTCGATAATCATCACGGATCACCTTACCAAGGTGAGTGCTACAGGTCGCGACTAAACCATCGTTCGGCTCCGAAAACACTAGACCCAATACGCCCATCGCCACATCACTCGGGTCCAACACATTGGTCACGGTCGAACTGCCACTCCATGAGTAGTAACGCACCCCATTCACTTCATACGCACCTTCTCCACACTTGGATGTTGGAACGCCTTCTGGATAGTATTGGTTGAATTTCAGTGAGCCTTCTGTCGTCAGCGCGGCAAGTGATGCGAGAGGATCTTGTGGATGAGGTTCTCCGCCAGATAAAAGATCAATTAAGGCAACAAAACCTTTGGTCAATGCAACAGCAACCTGCTCACTATTTGATCCTGGCGGAATGGTACCACGCAATAAATCCGCTACTGCCGAACCTTTATGAACGCCACCAATGCTGGTCACCGAAGCGACTAAATCAGGACGCACAGAGGCCACATAGCGAATGGTGGGGCCACCATGACTATGCCCAATCAAGTTCACTTTTTTCGCTCCCGTTACCGCCAGTAAGGATTCCACCTGAGCTAACAACTGCTCACCTCGACGCTCAGAGCTGTTGGTCGCTGAAACCTGTGCCACATACACTTGAGCGCCATCTCGGGTCAGTGATTGCGGAATACCGTGAAAATAATCCATCCCCGCCAAGGTGTCGAAGCCAAATAGACCATGAACTAAGACTATCGGATAACGGGTTTGGGTATAACCTTGTTGCGATAACGCGTGAGCACTGGCTCCTGCCCAAATTGAGGAAGAAAACAGTGAGAGAGCGATTAATATAATGATTTTATTCAAGAGATATTCCTTCTCGTTCTTGCCTTCAATCCCTGAAAACCTCAGACGTTGCGCCACTTTCATGAGGTGAAAGCATAAGATTCATGAGCAAGAGATCCGACCTCTTGCTGTGGTTTAGGCTAGAAGAGAAGTGAACGAATACCGAATGACAAAAGTTCAAAATGTGAACAAGACGAGCAAATTAATAACAATTAATTAACAACAAAAAGACAGCCCCAACGTAGGTTGAGGCTGAAATGAATCGAGTTCACTCTTTATTGACAGAGACAAAAGAATAAGGCTTACAACTCAAAGCCTCCAACCAATTTATCCAACTGCGAAGAGAGACGTTGCAAGTTTGTACTGGCACGGCTTAGCTCATCGGCCACGTGTGAGGTCTCCATCGTCAGTTGGTTAATGTCTTCAACATTGCGATTAATGTCTTCCACCACGGTCGACTGCTCTTCGGTCGCCGTTGCTACTTGAATATTCTGATCATTAATTTGATCAATCTGGCGATTAATTTCGGTTAAAGACTGGTTCGCTTTGGCCGAAAACTCCACTACGATGTCGCTTTGTGAACGGCCTTTTTCCATCGCTTCTACAGCACGATTCGATTCACTCTGTAAACGATTAATCACTTGTTGAATTTCCTCCGTCGACGCTGCAGAGCGGCTTGCCAGAGTACGAACCTCATCGGCCACCACCGCAAAACCACGGCCTTGCTCACCAGCACGCGCCGCTTCAATTGCCGCGTTCAGAGCCAGCAAGTTGGTTTGTTCAGAAATACTGCGAATGGTATCAAGGGTTGAACTGATGCCATTGATCTGCGTGGCAAGAGACGTCACCACTTGAGTCGCATTGTCTAACTCAGTAGCCAGTGTTTGAATACGAGTTTGTACCTCACCCACCACTTTTTTACCTTCGCCAGAATGCTGTGTTGCTTGTTTCGCCACATCCGCAGCCATCGCCGCGTTAGAGGCAATTTCCGATACCGTAGCGCCTAGCTCATGAATCGCCGTCGCCACCTGTACGGTTCTGTCACGCTGTGATGCACAGTTAGTCTGTGTGGTATGTGCACGTTGTGAAACACTTGACGCCATAGAGGCCAGCTCTTTGGAGTTTTCTGCCACTTCTTCAATCGAGTGATGTACTTTATCAATGAACGCATTGAAGCTTTTACCGATATCACACAGTTCATCGTTACCATCCAACTCCAATCGAGTACGCAGTGAAAGATTCGCTGCCGCAGAACTCATACGATCTTTCAGGTAAGCCACTCGGCTACGTAAGTTCGTTATGATGACCAGTGAAGTGATGAATGAAATGATCAAGCCTGCTGCAATGATCACCATTTGCTTGGTGCGTCCTGCTTCGAAACTTTCCACACTGGCATGGTTTTGCTGCTCCGCTTGCTGCAAAAGCGTATCGAGGATCTGGTTGGCTTGTTTACGCATTTCACCGTAGGTCGGTGCGTATTTATCGCGGTAAATGTTTTGTGCGGTGGTCATATCATTATTAGCAAAAGCTTGCAGCATAGGCTCTAGCTCTTCACGTACCATCTGCTCAAAGCGAGCTTGAAGTTTACGTGCCTGCTCTTTGAGTTCTGGATTCACTTGCGAATCCACCGCCAATTGCATCGCCTGACGCATTTCAGGAATGTCTTCGGTGCGCGCTTCTTCAACGCGTTTGAGTACCCCTTTTGCGTCTTTGAGCGCCGTTTCTTGCAGTAGCATCATATCAATACCAACACGCATCCGCGGAATGCGCGAGGTTGCCTCCGCCATTGCACGCATGGGGGCTGCAGTATTGGCATACAAACTATTGGACTGTGCCTGCATCACTGACATGGTATTTAAGCTAGTGAAAGCCACAAACAGCAGTGCTATCGCGGGGATAGCGACGGCGATAGCCAACATCCATTTAAGGGAAAATTTATTGATGATCATGTCTCGTACCTATCGTTCAGAAAAAAAGTCTGCTGCCCTATAAGGGTTGTAGGGATGTCAGCAAACGGGGCTTGCGCTGTCTCGCGCTTAGTATTGTGATTACGTACTTTTACCCTAATGTGAAAGGGAACGCTGTACACCTAAATCCGTTCAGCATTTGAAGTAGTATGGCAAAATTATTCTGTTTCTGAATGGTTAAGTCGATAAATGAAGTCATAAAAAGCATTAACAACATAAAATGCCCTGAAATATCAGGGCATCCTTCCGTCTTGCTAGTTCAAATCAAATTGAACACCTTTGACTAACCAGTCATCAGCCCAGATCTTCAGTTGGGTGATTTTGGCTGCCGCAGGCAAATCAAACCGATCTTCGTGAGCGTTACTCACATAAGCAGTTGAACCTACGGTCTGTTGGCGTCCATCTTGATAGTTGAACGTTAGGGCAACCAGTTGCTGACCTCCGTATTGAAAATCACCAGAGGTTGCAACGATGGAGGTCACACCAGACAGATCCACCGAGGTTAAGCTGCCACCTTGACCGCCAATCAATTGATCCGGCGTTGAGCCTAACGCATCAATGGCGGCACCCGCTCGAACATATAATCGGCTCTCTTGCCCGATAGACTGTTGGTTTATTGTCCCTTGAGTAAACCCAAGCACAGGTGAGCTTTCCTGTACATTAAACACATCCGTGTAGGCGGTGATGGTACGTAAGCTAACCGCATTGCTGCTGCTTGAATAAAGCCCTAGCTCACCGGTTTGTTTATCGTGTCCTAGCACTTCACCACTGTATACGTTACCCAGTTCATCGGTACCTTCACGCCACTCCCAACGTTGCGTTAAGTTTTGGCTACAAGCTTGTAGAGAATCTAACCCTGCGCCATCAAGACAGAGCTTGGTATTACTCGCACTGACATAACGGCCAAGCTGATCATAGATGAACGACTGAGCGGCACGTTGGTTATCACACGTATTGGCCGTCAAACGACCTTGCTCACCCACTTCAATACAACGGTTATTGAAACTGGCTAACTGTAGATTCACCGGACGCCCCCCAGTAAATACAGGGTGATCCCAGTCTACGGTGAAGCTTGCTGATTTGGTAACACGGCGACGAGGTGTATCCTCAAAACCGTGATACGACTGATGTGCGCCAAAGACGTAATAGTGTTTATAAGCACCGTTATAGATAGGACGGAGGTTGACCGAAGAATCAATCACAAAATCCGTACTGCCAGTTTCCGTCGGTGACGCTTTATAAATCACATCCATTTTCGGAACAAAGCTTGCGTAACTCAGTGGGCTGATGCGATTGACATCCACCGGATAGGTGTTCACCCATAACGCATCGGTAGAACGATTGAGCAAAGATTCTGCCGTCGCGTACTGTTGGCGGTTCCAAGTAAAGCTGACATTTTGTGCGTTTTTCGCATTCCGTTCGATGCGGTAATCTTGCGTGTTGTAAGTTAACCAACGGCTTTGCGTGTAGCTGGCTTTCGCTTCCAGTTTGGCTTTAGGGCCATTTTTATCCACTTCTACACCACCAGAAACACCGAGTTCGAAGCCGGATACTTCTTTACGCTCAAAATTGGCGTTTACGTTTGTCACAGGGAAGGTTTTTAAGATCTGCGCTTTGCTGTTCGACGCGTTAAAAGCAAAACGGTAATCCTGCGCGATTGCATCGGTTGACCATTCACGGAAATAGGCATCTAGGGTGACATAATCGGCCCCAAATTGGCGATAACCAAGCTGATCATTGAGATGGATCCCTGCCCCCGTGCTATCGTCATCCAAACTAATGCGCACGATTTTGGCATCCGGTGTCGCTGAACCCACAATTCCGTATTGCAATGAACGCTCTAGGTTTACTCTATAAATCAGAGAAATATTGGCATCTTTACAAAATGGGCGGCTGCCCTTTTCATTTTTCCATAACCAAGAATTACTGAACGTACATTCTTCATCACTGATAGCACGGTTTACGTTGATGTAAAAAGCCACATGCGGCAAGGTGTTGGTTTCACTGTTGGCCGGCGCAGAGCTAACAAACCCTGCTCTGGCGAGCAAGCGAGCTGTACGTGGCGCATCAAGCAGTTGTGGATCAATCTCTTCTGCACGGTCAAACGGCGTAAACAGCAGCTCGCCTTTATGTTCGGTGATTGCAATGAAAGCATTGGCAAAACCCACACCATAAGCCTTTCTAAACTTCGCCTGCATTGCTGATTGTTGTTCTGGATCGCTAATCTGATTGAAGTCGATCAAAACGCGAAATTGTTGGTTAATCACCTGATCACGCAATTCTGCTAACGTGGGTAACGAGCTGTCTTCTGCTTGCCACTCAGCAGCATTGTAATATTTTACTGCCTGACTATTCGCAACTTGGCTAATAATATCAACAGCTTCACCACTAGGTTCGTTGATATTCGCCAACAGGGTTGGACTGGATATTGCGCTGCATATCGTTAATATCGCGACTGCACAACGATTGAGTTTTGGCATATAAACCTCACTGACTCTGTTATTTTTAGTGTTATTACAAGAGAGATTTTCAAACAAAGTGATTTATATTCAAACTACTGAAAATCCAGTGGTAAACCATTTTATTCAAATAAACAGGCATCCCGTACCTATCGTTAATTTTCTGAGTAAAATTGAGAATACTCGTGTGCTTTCAAGTAATCAGAACATACCCATTTTGATTGTGTCTCATGGGGTACCCTCGTCATCCTTGATGTGTTGCATGTGCCGATAGTGCTAGGTAGCTGACTGCAGTTCCATTGAACAGTGACAATCGAAAATATATCTTCCCAAGATATTTTTCATATATCTCTTGCCTCTGCATACTCAACGAAATATCACCAATATTTCTAAATGTAAAATGCCACAAAATAAAAAAGTCACAGCAGATCACAAATTTCAAACAAGAAAACTTTTTATTTATTGTAAAATAATCACATCCTAAAACAACCCTTGCTAATATTTTTGTTATTGATAAACCCTAATTAAATTTGAACTAAATTAGGCTGAGTTAATTTATACATTTAGAGATGAAATATCATTTTTACTGTTATTTCAGTGCTCTACTTCAGCATATTCTTCGCAACAAAATCTATTGATGCTTTAGTAAACAACAGTTGATCTTACTTCCAAGCTAGAGCTACGACCGCCCAGTTTTCATTGACCCGATGAATGTCTCATTCACAATACAAACAGATCTGACCAGATCGTCAATCTGTCTATTCAACCGATAAGAAGATAAACAATGAAAACAGCGCTCTTCACCTTAATCGCTGGTTTAACCAGCCTCTCGGCCTCCGCCGCAACGGAACCGTGGACAAAAACTGAAATGCCACTGATGAGCCGTGCTCAAGTGGAACAGGTTCAAGGCAAGCAAACTTACACTTATGTACGGTGTTGGTATCGTCCTGCCGCAACGCATGATGACCCATACACCACTTGGGAGTGGGCAAAAAATAAAAATGGGAGTGACTACACAATCAACGGCTATTGGTGGTCAAGCATCAGCCATAAAAACATGTTTTATACCGATGTTCAGCCAGACACCATCAAGCAGCGTTGCTATGAAACGCTTGGTGTCACGCATGAAACTGCCGATGTGACCTATTTTGCCGCAGATACGCGGCTCTCATACAACCACACCATCTGGAGCAATGACTCTTCAGCTCAACCACACAAGATAAATAAGGTGAGTCGTTCTTTTGGTGATAGCCTTTCCGATACGGGCAACATTTTTAATGCTTCACAATGGCGTTTCCCAAATCCCTCATCGTGGTTTCTGGGCCATTTTTCAAACGGTTTTGTCTGGACGGAATATTTGGCGCAAGGGTTAAACATCCCCATTTATTAACTGGGCGTGTTGGTAGGGGCCGCGGGACGTAACCAATACATCGCTCTGACCGGGGTTTACGAACAAGTCAGTTCATACCTGACATACATGCAGCTGGCGAAGCATTACCAACCGGAAAACAGTTTGTTTACTTTGGAATTTGGCTTGAATGACTTTATGAACTACAACCGCTCACTCGCTGACGTTAAAGCCGATTACAGTTCTGCGTTGATTCGCTTGGTCGATGCGGGAGCCGAAAACATTGTTTTGCTCACGTTGCCAGACGCAACTCGTGCGCCACAGTTTCAATATTCAACTCAAGAGCAGATTGAAACGGTGCGCAGCAAAATTAAGGGGATGAACGCGTTTATCCGCGAGCAAGCCCGTTACTACCAAATGCAGGGGATTCGTATTGCCCTGTTTGATGCATACGCGTTGTTCGAAAGCATGACCAGTGACCCTCAATACCATGGTTTTGTGAATGCAAGTTCACCGTGCTTGGATATTCGACGCAGCTCAGCAGCTGACTATTTACTCACCCATTCACTTTCCGCTGAGTGTGCAGCCCAAGGCTCCGATCGCTTCGTGTTTTGGGAAGTCACCCATCCCACTACGGCAACACACCGCTATATTGCGCAGCTAATTCTTGCCACTCAAATGGCGGCATTTCCTCTCTAAGAATGGCACGCAATGAGGATAGGTTCGCCTATCCTCATTTTTGCGACACCTCTGACTTTGCTTTCTGACTCATCTCTTCGTAGCCTTACAAAAAGGGCAGAGGGTGAACGTGATGAAAAAACCAAATCAAACTTCTGCTTTTACTGGTTCAGAGCTATTGAATATCTACTATCAGCGTCGGGTGTCGATCTTCATCGCCTCGATTTCCAGTTTGGTTTTTTTCCTTTAGCAATAAAAAATCTGATGATTAATCAGATCGTTTTAGGCGGTTTGATCATCGTTTTTCAATGCACGTTGTTGTTTGAAATCTCCGCCATCTATCATCAGACAAAAACGCCATGGGGATTTCGGCTCCCCCTCTCTTTGGTGGTCATCATCGTAGTGATGGCGATCCACCTATTTGGCACACTGGCGAGTTACTGGCTTTTTTCCGGTGATCATTTCGATTTGCTTTTTTTACACCCGCCCAAAGACAACTTACTGACCATTTTCATCATTATTCCATCGAGCATATGGGTTTTGATTCCTCATCAAACCACGGAAGTCACTTTGCGCTTTAGCCTTGCGATCAGCGCCTGTGCCGCCATCATGTATGTGGTTGTGGATGCCATTCGTAAGCTGCACACAGAGTTATTCTATCTATCAACTCGTGATGCATTGACTGGCAGCCTGAATCGCCACCAGCTTGAGAGTTTTTTGCGTAAAAACATTCAACTCTGCCAGATGGGTAATCAATATTCGGTTATTGCCGTCATCGATATTGATCATTTCAAAACGATTAATGACCTATACGGCCATGACACTGGTGATAAGGTCATCACGCAACTGGTCGAGATGATTAACACTCACAGTCGTGAATTAGACTTGCTTTTTCGATTAGGCGGCGATGAGTTTTTGCTGCTGTTTGAAAACACCAGATTGAATGAAGCCATGATGGTCGTCAGCCATATTGGGTGCCGAATTCAACAGGCGCACTACCCTAAACATGCCGAAGTCACCATCAGTGCTGGGTTAGCCGAAGTGCTGCGCACCGATACTCCGGAACAGTGGTTTAAACGGGCGGACCTTTCGCTCTATCATTCGAAAAAAATGGGAAAAAACCGAGTCTGTTCTGAGGAGAACCAAGTGATTGAGCTCAATAGCATACAGTGTGACTCGCTGCTGAACTCAACCCATGGTCATCGTTGAGCCATCATCACCATTTGCACGAGTTGTGGCACTACAATCCCTAAACAGAATAAAGCCCCTTGCCATTTGGGAAGTTTAATCGCCAGTATCGCCGGAGCCATAAAATACAGGATCACCAATACCGGTAACGCATTGATGTGCTCGAAACCAACCAACGCAAGCGTTAGCAACACCGCACCCATCGTGAGTTGATGAGGTAATTTCAATTTATAACCAAGCAACCCAATAAAAAGCAACGCAGCAAACAATAACACCATGTCCATAACCACCTCCACAAAGTGATATTAATTCTCATTTACCACAATAATAGTCTGCTCTTGTTCTAGATTCAAGTTGTAAAACAAAGACAACACAACCATTAGAAAAAATAAATACCAATCTATAGATATTTATCGTGAACAGAAAAGCAAGAATCGATTGATAGATAAGGGATACAGCAATACTATCTCGCGCCGAGAGCAATGCTCTCTCACGAATTTTCATTAGCTGATTTTAATAAGATATTGTTTGTATCTGGAGATAACGATGTCTGCCTCGCTTTCTGTCGCAAAACTGACCTTTTTTATCGCTATTCTGGCTGCTGTCGGTCAAGCAACCCAAACCATGTACGTGCCTTCGATTGGGTATATGGCACAAGAATTTTTAGTTTCACCGGCTGCACTACAAGCGGTGATGGCTTGCTATCTTATTCCTTATGGCTTATCGCAATTCGTTTACGGTACGCTGTCGGATCGAATTGGTCGTAAACCTATCATCATTGCAGGGTTGATCATTTATGTACTCGGTTCACTGATTGCCCTTTTTGCACATCAGTATTCTTGGTTTTTGATTGGTAGCTTTGTGCAAGGCCTCGGGATTGGTTGTGGCGGTGCGATGTCCCGCACACTCTCTCGTGACTGCTTTGACGGAGCTGAATTACATAAAGTGAACAGCTTAATCAGCATGTGCCTAATTTTCTCACCTTTGGTGGCACCAGTCTTAGGCGGCTACTTAACGGAAAGTTTTGGCTGGCGTTCAAGCTATTTATTCTTGTCTCTGTTTGCGATTGCGGTCGTGATTACCATGATGACCAGCATGGTAGAAACACTACCTGCGGCTGCGCGTAAGAAAGAGCCAGTATTGCGCAGCTATCACTATGTGTTGTCCGATCGCCGCTTCCAAGGTTACTTAATTTGCCTTGTTGCCACTTTTGCAGGTCTTGCCGTTTTTGAGGCCGCTGCCGGCGTGTTACTCGGTGGTGTACTGGGTTTGCCTGCAACCACAGTGAGTTTGCTGTTTGTATTGCCCATCCCCGGCTATTTAGCAGGCGCGTGGCTTTCTAACTTAATTGCTCGCCACTGGCGTGAAAAAGCCGCCATGCGCGTTGGTTTGATCGCAATCCTCACCGGCTCTCTGGTGATTATGTTGCCCGGCCTACTTGGCCTGACCACCGCATGGTCCTTAATTGGGGGCGCTACCATTTACTTCCTTGGTGCTGGCATTTTATTCCCAGCCGCAACCACAGGTGCACTCTCACCTTTCCCTTATCATGCAGGGACTGGTGGTGCAATCTTAGGTGGCATGCAAAACCTAGGCGCGGGGCTCGCAACACTGTTTGCCGCGATGTTCCCAGCGTCAGATCAACTGCCACTCGGCACCATCATGTTACTGATGTCGGTCGTGGCACTGTGGGGGCTAAAACGCGTTTACACCAAACAGCCGCCTTCAGATGAAATGCCTATCGCCATCTAAAGAGAGAAAATTCTCACAGTTCCGCGAATATACCGGATGAGATCAATTTCGCTGCAGAAATGGGGAAATTAAATCTTGTCGTCACCTGAAAAGGCAGTAATATACGTTGCGTGTCACAGTTTTTGAGTGAATCACTCAAAGTGGTACACGTTCCTTTAAGTAGAGGCGCGCTGTTCATGAGTCGCCAGTCGTAGGTTGACCCCGATGATGACTGGTTAAAGGGTACAGCGCCGAAGTGATCGTTGCGTCATCAACGTTCGCTGGGCCAGCATTGAACAAATGCCGGACTGCCATAGTTTGTTGTCTATGGAGCGCTACCTTGAAGGATAAGAAGTGTTATTTCGCTGAAATGTGTTTTTTATCCTGCTGGTAGATCTCCACCTGAAAAGGTGATGTGAGATCCATGAATTTAGCCGTTTATTCTGACTCGATTTACTCGGTCATCCCGCCGCTGCTCGCGGTGCTACTCGCGATTACGACCCGCCGAGTGTTACTCTCTTTAGGTGCTGGCATTGCCGCTGGCGCAGTCATGCTTAACCATTTCTCTCCCCTGAGCACACTACAATACCTGTTAGGTAAGATCAGCGGCTTGTTCTGGTCAGACGGTGCGGCCAACAGCGATAACATCAACATGTTGGTGTTCATGCTACTGTTGGGTGGGTTGATCAGTTTAATGACCGCCTCAGGCGCAACACGCGCTTTTGCAGTATGGGCTGAACGTAAATGTAAAGATCGCCGCAGTGCAAAAGCGCTGACAGGGTTAATGGTATTTGCCTTTTTCATCGATGATTTTTTCCATAGCCTGTCTGTCGGCGCGATTTGCCGCCCAGTGACGGATCGCTTCCAAATCTCGCGTGCTAAACTCGCCTATTTGCTCGACTCTACCGCCGCGCCTGTCTGTGTGATTACACCGATTTCCTCTTGGGGTGCTTACATCATCGCCCTGATTGGCGGAATTTTAGCCGCCCACGAAATGACAGAAATCAGTGCCATATCAGCCTTTGTACAGATGATCCCGATGAACCTGTACGCGGTATTTACGCTGCTTATGGTGCTCGCGGTCATTTTCCTGCCGATGGATATCGGCCCGATGCGCCAACACGAAGCGTGGGCTCGTGAGGGAAAATTGTGGGATGAAAGCAAAGGCCGCCCCGCGGGCTTAGATATGGAAGGCGGAGAAACCGCACGCGGCACCATGATTGATATGGTTTTGCCCATCGCAGTGCTCACCATCACTACCTTAATTTTCATGATCCAAACCGGCAACGCCGTATTAACCGCTAACGGTGAAGCTTTCTCTTTGATCGGCGCCTTAGAGAACACCAATGTGGCGCAATCACTGGTTTATGCCGCACTGTGCAGCTTAGCGGTCTCGATTATTTTGTCACTGCGCTTAAAACTGTCTGCGCAAACTTGGTTATCCACAGCGCCAAAAGGCGTTATGGCCATGATGCCTGCAATCATCATTCTGCTGTTTGCTTGGACGATTGGCGGTGTGGTGCGCGATCTACAAACTGGCATTTACCTCGCTTCACTGACGCAAGGTAACCTACCGGTTGAACTGCTGCCGGCTTTAGTGTTCGTACTCTCTTGTTTGATGGCGTTTGCCACAGGCACCAGTTGGGGTACTTTCGGTATCATGCTGCCACTCGCAGGCGATATTGCTGCGGCTTCAGACATCAGCCTGATGTTGCCAACACTCTCTGCCGTATTAGCGGGCGCAGTGTTTGGTGATCATGCCTCACCAATTTCCAGTACCAGTATCCTTTCTGCGACTGGTGCGGGTAGCCACCATATTGATCACGTGGTGACTCAGCTTCCGTACGCCATCAGTGCCGCGATGGGTGCATTGCTCGGTTATCTCGCGATGGGCTTACTGCATTCCGTTTGGGCAGGTTTAGCGGCTAGCAGTGTGTGGTTTGTACTGTTCTGTGCCTTTAACCTACGCCAAAAACGTTGGCAACAGGAACCGGTTGAAGCCTAATTTTTCACACCGCCCACACGGGCGGTGTTTTTTTCTGTCCTGATCATTCCTTGACTGGCCACCAGTCTTTCGGCGGCGTTAACCCCCAGCGCGCAAATTCTTCAGGCTGATAAATGCCTCGTCCTTGACGGTTGATCTGGATCGGAATGTATTTGGCGGGTTCTTGCTTATCTAAAATGCGGGTCACCAGTTCAGCCGCCATTTCACCTTGTTCTAATCCAAATAACACGACCCCACCCGCCGCCTTACCTTTGCCAACGGAGAAATCCCAAAAATCCAAAATAAAGGTAATCGTGAATGTTGATTGGTCCAACTGAGAATATTTTCCGCAGGAACATGACGCCCAGTGTCATCAATGAGCGTCTGATATAAACCGACGACAATCGCGCCATACCCTTGTTGAGGTGCTTGCTCAATCGCATCGTGCCACTGCACCTCTTTTTCAATTGCTCGGATCTCCACATCCAGCCCTAGATTTTTCTTAATCAGCGCATATTGACTTTGCATATACTCCAACGCAATTTTTGAAGTATTCCCCGAGTCAAACAAAACCAGTACGCGATGTTTATCTTGCGGTAATAAACGACCCATTTCTGCCATGTTTTTTACAAACAGTGGCTGCTCTAAAATGCCCGTCACTTGAGCAACTCCCGAATACTCATCCAGCAACTCTCTTGGGTTTGAGTTAATGCCGAGAAACACTATCGAGATCGGTTCGTTGTACAGTTTGGGCAAAAGGTAATACAGTGCGTTGTCATCCCCAAGCACCACCAGCTTAGGTTTTAGCGCCTGATAGGTTTGAAAAGCCCGCTCAGCGGCTGCACTGTATTCTCGCACCGGGATCCGCTTAGTATTCATTTCAAAAAAGTGCAATTGGTGCGGCGGCTTTATCCCTTCTTTTAAACCTTGGATGTAGCTTGCATCCCAAGCATAACCCGAGTGATAACTTTGAATCACCAGAACATCATCTGCCCATGCAGGCATGCAAAAGCACCAGATTAACCCTATCCACCAACGCATATTCTTTCCTCCCTAATGTCATGCAAGTGTAGCCTAGGCTCACCAAACTGCTTGCTTCAAAACACGTTGTGGCTATTAAGGTCTCATTTCGATCACACCGTTACTCACTAGCATGTCCTACATTCCATCGACTCCATCTATACTCAATCACAAGGTTTCTAAAAGAATGCACAAGAATGACCCATCGAAATATAGAAGAAATGGACTCCAATCCGATACTCAGCCGTATCGGCCGCCGCATCATTCTTATCATGGTGATTTTAAGTGGCGCCGTGACGTTATTGATGACCCTCACTCAAACCTACATTGATTACAATCGAGAATTCAATAACGTTGAAGAGCGGCATAATGAAATCAAAACGATTCATGCCGATTTATTGGCAAGCTCGCTGTGGAACTATGATTTGCTGGTTCTCACCCAACGGCTCGAAGGCTTAGTCAATCTGCCGAATGTGGATTACATGGAAATCACGTCGGGTAACTATCGTTTCTCTGCTGGGCAGCCTGTCTCTAGCATGGCTTTAAGTAGCCGCTTTCCTCTCAATTTCACCAACCCTGAAACTCATCAACCCGAAAATATTGGAGAGCTGTATGTAGAATCGGATGCTCAGGGCATCTACAACTATTTAATCCGCCAGTTTCTGGTCACTCTAGCCGTCAATGCGCTCAAAACGGCGATTGTCTGTTATTTGATTTTGTTAATTTTTCACGCCAGTGTGAATCAACGCATTTTTGCCATAGCCCAATTCTTACGTCAGTACAATCCACGTCACCCGAAGAAGCCTCTGCGTTTGCCTTATAACCACTGGATTATGGAAAAAAACGATGAATTACAGTGGCTAGGCGATGAAACCAACAAAATCGCTAATAGCGTCACCACGCTTTACCGGAACATCAAAGCGGAACAAGAACGTTTGGAAGACTTTGCCCAAGCCGCCTCTGATTGGCTATGGGAAACCAACCAGCTTGGAGAGCTGATCTACAGTTCAGAAGCGATGAGCAAAGCCCTAGATCTGACGGATGACACAAAACCCCAAATGACTTTGATTGAGCCACTCAGATCATCCAATGCATTGATGGAGAGCTTGATCCACCAACGTGATTTTTCCAACTGTGAAGTGGAAATCCAACTCCATGATGGATCACATGCCTACTTGCTCTTTCAAGGCATTGCACGCTATGCCGATCAACAATTTCTTGGTTTTCGTGGCACCGCCATTAATGTCACGTCACTCAAATTGGCTCAACTGAGTTTAGAAATCATGAACCAAGATCTTGAGCAGCAAGTGGCAACCAGAACCGAAGATCTCGAATCCAGCTTAAAACGGTTACAAGAAACTCAGTCTCAATTGATTGAATCAGAAAAGCTGGCGGCATTGGGAGGCTTAGTCGCCGGTGTAGCACACGAAGTGAATACTCCATTAGGGATTGCGGTTACCGCCGCTTCCGTGATTCAAGAGACACGAGAATCCCTATTGCAGGCCTTCAACCAACAAACGTTAACCAGCCAGCAATTTGCCAAATTGATGGAACGAATGACACAAAGTGCAACCATGTTAGAAAGCAATCTCAACCGCGCCGCACGATTAGTCCGTGATTTCAAACAGACTGCCGTTGACCAAGTATCAGAGAGCCGAAGTCAATTTAACGTGAAACAAGTGCTGGAAGCCCTTATGGCGAGTTTACACAGTGAGACACGTAAAATTCCCGTCGAACCTCAACTGCATGGAGATGAAGCGATCATCATGAACAGCTTGCCGGGGGTTCTAACGCAAATCATGACAAACTTGGTCATGAACAGCGTAAACCACGCGTTTGCTACGTGCTCTAACCCAATGATTAATATTCATTTTTATCAAAAAGAGCAGAACATCATTATCGAATACACCGATAATGGATGCGGAGTTGGCAAGGAATTACATCAAAAGATCTTTGAACCCTTTTTTACCACCAAACGTGGACAAGGCGGTTCAGGGTTAGGGCTCAATCTCGTCTTCAATCTGGTAAAACAGAAACTGCATGGTCGGCTCTCTTTTTCATCCGAACTGGGGCAAGGCGTACATTATGTGATCACCTTACCGCAGGCTTTACCACAAACGGCATTATCCAGTGCCGATATCTGACCAAGTTCAGACCTATAAACCGTCATGTGACAAAGCACATCCACAGCGATTTGGCTGATGTTTGAAAGGACCTAGAGAGGTTAACGGACTTCATTAATCGGGTAACAATTAATCGGGCAACGAGGAGCGAATCGCAATGAACTCATCCCAGTGTTCTAGCAATAACTCCACCAACTTAGGTTCAAAATGTCGGCCTTTTTGCGCCACCAGTTCATTGCGGATTTGCTCATCCGGCCACGGTTCCTTATAAGAACGTCTGGCTCCTAACGCGTCAAACACATCAGCCAGTGCGGTGATACGCCCAGAAATCGGAATGTTATCCCCTTGCAATTGATTTGGGTAACCGCTGCCATCCCACTTTTCATGGTGCGTAGCCGCAATCTCCTTCGCGACATAGATTAAACGTCGTTTCGAACGACTCAGGATATCCACGCCATACTCGACGTGTTTTTGCATGATCGCCCACTCTTGGGCATCCAGTTTCCCCGGCTTGTGCAAAATGCTATCCGGAATCGCGACTTTACCGACATCATGTAATGGCGAAGCGTTTTTGATCATCTCCGCATCCGTATCTGATAACCCATACAAGTGCGCCAATCGCTCACTGAATAAAGAGACACGCTGCACATGTGCGCCCGTTTCTCGGCTACGCGCTTCCACTGCATTGGCAAGGTTATAAACGAGCTCCTTCGAGGTTTCACGCAAATCCACCATCAAATTAATGTTTTCGAAAGTAAGGCCAATGTTGTACATGTAGATTTCGAGAAGCTTTCGGTCTAATTCAGAGAGCGCCTGCTCAAGCTCCACATACAGCACGCTATCAACACCACGATCGTCTTGTTTAAAAAAGACATAAGCGTCACCGTAATCATAAGAACAGCCGTTATTCAGCACTTCTTTACAGCGCGCTTCAACCTCTGTTGGTAAACCTTCGAAGGGGGATTCCACGTATAAATCGACGCATTCTGCAGTGGTGGCGACCGTAAGTGCACTGTACTGCTCACTTCCAGGGTGTGGATTAACGACACAATAAAAAGCGGAGGCATGCAGTTTCAGCAGCGAGGTAAGCTGGCTCAACACTGCCATTGCATAGGTTTGTAGGGTTCTCGTATTCTGCACATTCGCTGACGCTTCAATCACGCGGCTCAAGCCCCGTTTTTGATCTTCAATCAGGCACAAATCACGATAAGCACGCAGCATCGAATAGAGTAAGGTTCTTAGTTTTTGAGTGGTGAGCTCTGTCTTTTCTTTGTAATCATCGATTTCGTAATCTTTAATCACTTTGTCTTCTGGCGCCTGCCCCGCCTGACCAGTGCGTAACACCAAACGAACTTGGCGATTTTGCAATGTATCGCGAATGTATCGCACTAAATCTAAACCGGCATCCTCGGTTTCCATCACCACATCAATCAGAGCTAAGGCAATGTCCGTTTGCTCAGCCATCACTTTTTGCGCTTCAAGCCCCGATAACACCGAAATCAACTCTAGAGAGCGATTTTGAAACTGAAACCCGCTCAATGCTAAACGGGTGATTTGATGCATCTGTTCGTCATCATCAACCAATAAAACACGCCAAGGATCCAAGTTATGTAGCATGGTCTGTTCCTTCGCTACCACCTCACCTTGCCGCATATCTGCAAACAGATCCATGTTCTCTCCATATTCAAACGCTACTGACCTTATTTAGTTTTAGCACAATGATGTGATATCAGCGGGTAATATTCCCTATTTTTCAATGATAATTTTGTTAAGAAGGCGGTTATTGCTTCGTCCTCAAGCCAAATTGGTTATAGTTTCACATCGTGAAGACAATTCATTGTCTAAACTGGTTGGATAAAAAATAAATCGACGTCAGAGGTATTCATGAAATCATTGTTGACTTATTACCCGTTATACAAAATTGTCACCGTGCTAGCGGGGCTACCTATCCTTATTGCGCTGTTGCTCGCCACTGACTATTACATGGGTTATCAAGAACGATCCATCAGTGCTGAACATGATCAAAAAACCGTTCAATTGATCCTTTTGTACGACAACCTCGCACATAATTTAGCACTGGAACGAGGATTAACCGCTGGCGTGATCGGTGCCAAAGGGCAAGGCCCACAGGTCGAAGCTTTACAAAAGCAGCGTCAAGAAAGCGATCGACACATTGCCGCCTTACTAGATTTCCACTCTGCGTTATTGGATGTCCGCCTTCTTGAACAATTGAAAGCCGATGTCAAAAGCCAACTCGCGAACTTAAAAAACGTGCGTGAACAAGTTGATGCGTTGAAACCCTCGTTGTCTCCTTTCACTTACTATTCAAACCTCAACCAGCTCGCCATTGATAACAGTTTAATTATGCTCTCAACGATTGATAGTCCTTCAGTCGCCGAGTTAGGAAGCTCCTTGATTTCCATCGTCATCATGAAAGAGCGCGCAGGACAAGTGCGAGGGGCGCTCAATGGTGCATTCGCCAGTAAACGTTCAGATGCCGCGCAGTACACGGCGATTAGCGGTTATATCGAATCTGGCCGCTATGCGGAGCGTTCAGCACTGATGACGATGTCCGATGAACTTGGCAGCAGTTTGAATCAAATGAAAAATACCAGTGTATGGCAAAACGTCCTCAACACTCAGCAGAGCTACCTTAGCCAAAAAACATCGCTCGATAACCTACAAGGCCCCGCACCTCAAGAATGGTTTAGTGCAGCAACAGAACAAATAAAGCTCATTAACCAACTGCGAAACAGCATTCAAGCCCAGATGATTGACCTCTCCACCTCTCAGGCTAAGCAAGCAGAAAGCAATAAATGGAGCATACTGCTACTGAGCATCCTCATCGGCTTAGCTTTACTGAGCTCACTCTATTTTTCTGTTCGTAGCCTGAAATCCCGCGTGGGACACCTTACTCAAGGATTGGCGCAGATGTCTGCACATCGTGATCTAAGCCAAACCCTCAAAGACACAGGTAAAGATGAAATTTCGCAAATTTCACGTAGTGTCAACGGATTAACCGACAGCATCCGCCGAGTGCTACAACATATACTCAACACCAATGAACACAGCACTGAGCAACTCACACAGATCGTCACCAGCTCTCAGCAACTGGGTCGCAGTAGCCAAGAAACCAATGCAAAATGTTCAAATATCGCTGCGGCGATGACCCAACTATCGCAATCCAGTGTGGAAATCGCCCAATCCTCAGAACGAGCTTTAGAAGAAACTAAACAAATGACCGACAAAGTCATTGCTTGCCAAACTCAAAGCCTCACCTCATTCCGTTCCGTGGAAGCGTTAGTTGAACAGATTGAACAAACTCAAAAATGCATGAAAGATTTGGAAACGGATGCAGAAAACATCAGCAAAATTGTCGATACCATCAATGGGATCTCCGAGCAAACCAACTTACTGGCACTCAATGCGGCCATTGAAGCAGCACGTGCTGGTGAGCATGGTCGAGGTTTCGCGGTGGTTTCATCCGAAGTCCGCGATTTGGCACAGCGCAGTAAATTAGCGACAGAGCACATCAGCCAGCTACTAGCGAATATCTCCTCCAACACCAATACTGCCGTGAAAAACATGGATAAAAGCCGTGAGGCCACACATGTCACCTTTGATTCTGTTTCGACCGTAAAAACCAGTGTTGCAGAACTGGAGTCCGTGATTGAGTTGGTCAACCAACACATCAACAGCATTGCCAACGCCACCACTGAGCAATCGACCGCCAGTGACGCGGTCGATCGTGATGTCGATGTATTAGCCGAAATTGCCCAAAACACGGGATCATTGGCGAATACCATGAACGGCATCGTCAGTGAATATCAGCATGAGATGGAAGAGATTCGCCACCAGTTAACCGAGTTCAAACTTCAATAACTCGGTTAACTAAGAAAATTTAAGGCTCAGGATTGAGGTATAACTGGCGCTGAGATAACAACGTTGCCACCCCAGAGGTGGTCAACGCCGAAATAGATTGCCCCCGGAGCAGTGCTTCGCGAAGCGTGGTACTCCGAATAGCCACTCGCTCAGGGCATGCCATGACAGTCCAACGTTGCAATATCTCCTCAGCTTTGTAGAACTTAGCAAAGTTGAGGAGATTATCAGGCCCCATCACAAAGGTAAGTTCACCATCAGGATACCGTGCTTGTAAACGGCTGAGCACAGCATAGGTGGTCACTGAGCTTTGCGGCGTATACAACTCTTGCTCAACGTCTGAGCGCTGCACTTTATTAGAATCAATATCTGCGATGAATTGATCCAGCAGCTGCAGTCGTTGCTCATAATCGAGCATCACTTTGCCCCAAGCATGAGCAATGCTTGGCACCAAAAGAATCAAATCAAAATGACCAAGCGAATCAATAATGCTTTTGTGGCCTAAGGTCGGCGGATTAAAGGCGCTGCCAAACACCGCAATCTTTTTCATTGTGCACCTAGCCGATCAGGAAATACCCTTTCTCGGTTTTCTAATTCAACGATTGCGGTATCATACACCGAAAAATTGACATTGCTTGCAGGAAAGGAACCTATGGAACACAAGATCCGTGAAGAAATGCGCGTACTGCCTTCGATCGATCCTCATTTTGAAATCGAACGTCGCGTGGCTTTTATTAAGCGTAAGCTGACTGACGCTCGCTGCAAATCCCTCGTATTGGGCATCAGTGGTGGTGTTGATTCCACCACCTGTGGCCGCTTAGCCCAACTCGCTGTCGAAGAGCTAAATCAGCAACACAATACTTCTGACTACCAATTTATCGCGGTACGTTTACCTTACGGCGAGCAAAAAGATGAAGAGGAAGCGCAACTCGCACTCTCCTTTATTCGTCCAACTCACTCGGTTTCCGTCAACATCAAAGCCGGAGTCGATGGTTTGCATGCTGCCTCTCACCACGCACTGGCGAATACCGGACTTATCCCAAGCGATCCGGCTAAGGTTGATTTCATCAAAGGCAACGTGAAAGCGCGCGCGCGCATGGTTGCACAGTATGAAATTGCGGGATACGTGGGCGGATTAGTGTTGGGTACCGATCACTCGGCAGAAAACATCACGGGGTTTTATACCAAATTTGGTGATGGCGCCTGTGACCTCGCCCCCCTGTACGGCCTCAATAAACGCCAAGTGCGTTTGCTTGCAGAAACCTTGGGAGCTCCCGCACAACTGGTACACAAAACACCCACTGCGGATCTTGAAGAGCTTGCGCCGCAAAAAGCCGATGAAGCAGCCTTGAATCTGACTTATGAGCAAATCGACGATTTTCTGGAAGGAAAACCTGTTCCAGCACACGTGAGTGAACGTTTAATCGCGATTTATCATGCGACTCAACATAAACGTCAGCCGATTCCAACCATTTACGACTAGACGACTTGTTGACCTACATCAAGCCAAGCCTTCGCTTGGCTTGATGGTCAAAATAACGCTTTGTGTGGCGCAACATACTCGTTACACAAAACCACCTAAAATCTTTACTTTTCAGCCTGATAGTGTGATTCCCTCCTGAATATCAACATCTGATATTTCCCGCATAGGATTCTGTGAACTCTGCTTCATAATTTTTGCAAATGAAATCCGACAATACATATAACTTCAATTAAATATAGGGAATATTGAATGCTGTATGTGGAATTTCTCTTTCTACTTCTGATGCTGTATATCGGGTCACGCTATGGCGGTATTGGCTTAGGGGTTGTATCTGGGATTGGTTTGGTTATCGAAGTTTTTGTCTTCAAGATGCCACCAACCTCACCACCGATCACCGTGATGTTAATCATCCTCGCGGTTGTGACCTGTGCCTCGATTCTCGAAGCGGCTGGCGGCTTAAAATACATGCTGCAAGTGGCAGAGCGTATGCTGCGCAAAAACCCCAAACGTGTCACGTTGATTGCCCCTTTCGTCACGTACGCCATGACGTTTATGCTGGGTACAGGCCATGCGGTTTACTCGATCATGCCAATCATTGGTGACGTTGCCCTGAAAAATGGCATTCGTCCTGAGCGCCCTATGGCGGCGGCATCCGTTGCGTCACAAATCGCCATTACCGCCTCGCCGATTTCGGCCGCCGTGGTTTATTACTTAGCTCAGATTTCCAATCTCAACCATGACATCACTTTGCTCTCCATTCTGATGGTCACCGTACCTGCAACGCTGTTTGGCACACTACTGATGTCCTTGTACAGCTTAAAACGCGGTAAAGAACTGGAAAACGATCCTGAGTATCAAGCAAGGCTGCAAGATCCCGTCTGGCGCGAGAAAATCCTCAATACCACCGCTACGTCACTGGATGAAACCTTGCCAGCTTCAGCACGTAACTCCGTGCTGCTGTTTATCTCCTCCATTTTCGTGATCGTTTGTATTGCCATGTGGCCTGAAATCCGCACCATTCAAGAAGGCACCAAGCCAATTGGTATGGATATGGTGATCCAGATGATCATGCTGTGCTTTGGCGGTATCATTCTGCTCGCCACCAAAACGGACCCACGTTCTGTACCTAACGGCGTGGTGTTCAAGTCTGGCATGGTTGCTGCAATTGCCATCTTCGGTATCGCATGGATGTCTGACACCTACTTCCAATACGCCATGCCACAATTTAAATCTGGCATCGTGGAAATGGTGACCAACTACCCTTGGACGTTTGCTCTGGCGCTGTTCATTGTGTCTGTGGTGGTGAACTCACAAGCCGCAGTCGCGCGGATGATGCTCCCTGTTGGTTTAGGGCTGGGTTTAGAGCCTGCACTGCTGATTGGCTTGATGCCAGCGTTGTACGGTTACTTCTTTATTCCGAACTACCCATCGGATATCGCCACCGTGAACTTCGATAACACAGGCACCACCAAGATCGGTAAGTGGTATTTCAACCACTCCTTTATGTCGATCGGCCTGATTGCGGTTATCTCCGCCTGCTGTGTAGGTTTTGTGCTCAGCAAAATCATCATCGGCTAAACCGAGGTATGTAATAAATAGTAAAGAGCCACGTCATGTGGCTCTTTTTATTTACGACCAATCTTCATGCTCTCTCTACCCAAATGACTTGGCATTGTAGATAGCGGTTGCTACTAATCACTAAAGGCCTCAGAATGGCGGGCTTTGCGCGGATTTGCCGCGCTATTTGATTACTGTTGAGAATGATATATGGGTTTTACCTCGCTCGGTCTGTCTGCGCCAATCCTTAAAGCTATTGAAGAGAAGGGATACAACACGCCTTCACCGATTCAGTTACAGGCTATTCCTGCGGTTTTAGCAGGCAAAGACGTGATGGCCGCAGCTCAAACCGGCACAGGAAAAACGGCCGGCTTTACGCTACCAATTTTAGAATTGCTGGCAAAAGGACCAAAAGTTCGCGCCAATCAAGTTCGTGCTTTAATCCTTACCCCAACGCGTGAACTGGCCGCACAAATCCAAGACAATGTCATGCTCTATGGCCGCCATCTACCGCTCAAGAGCGCGGTTGTGTTTGGTGGTGTGAAAATTAACCCACAAATGCAGCGAATGTGTAAAGGTGCGGGATATCTTAGTCGGCAACCCCAGGCCGCTTAATGGATCTGTATAACCAAAATGCGGTCAAATTTGATCAGTTGGAAATTTTGGTACTTGACGAAGCCGATCGCATGCTCGACATGGGCTTTATTCGTGACATTCGTAAGATACTGAAATTATTGCCTGCAAAGCGCCAGAACCTATTGTTTTCAGCTACCTTCTCGACCGAAATCCGTGAGCTTGCTAAAGGCTTGGTGAATAACCCCGTCGAAATCTCAGTCAGCCCAGCCAACTCAACGGCAAGAACCGTTGAGCAGTGCATTTATCCTGCTGATGTGAAAAAGAAACCGGACATGCTGGTGAAATTGGTCAAAGAGGGGAATTGGCAACAAGTGCTAGTCTTTATGCGTACCAAGCATGGTGCCAACCGTTTAGCGACCTATCTCAACGAGCAAGGTTTAACCGCGGCCGCGATTCACGGCAATAAGAGCCAAGGCGCACGCACCCGAGCACTGGCGGATTTTAAAGCGGGAGAGGTACGTATTCTGGTCGCAACAGATATTGCTGCGCGTGGCATTGATATCCCGCAACTGCCTCAAGTGGTGAATTTTGAATTGCCGAAAATTGCTGAAGATTACGTGCACCGAATTGGCCGAACAGGCCGAGCAGGTGAAGTCGGTAAAGCGATTTCTTTGGTGAGTGCCATTGAAGCACCGGAATTATTTGCGATTGAGCGTTTAACGCAAGTCTTACTGCCCCGTGTAAATTTAGCGGGATTTGAGCCAACCAACCAACTCCCTGAGTCAAAGTTAGACACTCGACCTTTGAAACCGAAAAAGCCCAAAAAGCCTAAAAAGGTAGAGGGAGCTGGAGAAAACAAAGGCAGCGTAGCTGAAAACAAACCTAAAGCTGGCCACCGAGGCCAGCCTACTGGGCAAGCTCGCACAGCGAAAAAAGGCGGCACTCATTCAGCGCCGAAAAAACCGACAAAGCGCCCTCGTCGCAGTTCTTCAAAACCAGTGACAAAGTCATGATTTAGGTGTTAAACCAATAGCAAAAGAGCCACATCATGTGGCTCTTTTTGTTGGCTTCTATCGCAACAACAGTGATTACTCACGCCCGTACACGTTGTTCTCTTGCTCTTGAACACGGATAAACGTTGTACGCTTAGTTAGCTCACGAAGCTCCGCTGCGCCTACGTAGGTACAAGTTGAGCGAACGCCGCCAAGGATGTCTTGAATGGTGCCGTGTACGCTGCCACGGTATGGCAATAGTACGGTTTTTCCTTCGGCTGCACGGTAACCTGCTACACCGCCAGAATGCTTGTCCATCGCGCTCTTCGATGACATGCCGTAAAATTTCATGAAGGTTTCACCATCTTTTACGATGAGTTCACCGCCTGCTTCTTCATGACCTGCCAGCATACCGCCAAGCATCACGAAATCCGCGCCGCCGCCGAAAGCTTTCGCTACATCTCCCGGACACGTACAGCCGCCGTCACCGATGATACGACCACCAAGGCCATGCGCAGCATCCGCACATTCGATAATCGCGGACAGTTGTGGGTAACCGACACCGGTTTTTACGCGAGTAGTACACACAGAGCCTGGGCCAATGCCTACTTTAACAATGTCGGCACCCGCGAGGATAAGCTCTTCTACCATATCGCCTGTTACGACGTTACCCGCAGAAATCACTTTGTCAGGAAATGCAGCGCGCACTCTTTGCACGTACTCGACAAGGTGCTCAGAATAGCCATTCGCGATATCGACACAGATGAAAATCAGCTCATCCGACAGTGCCATCACATCTTTGGTTTTTTGGAAATCTGCTTCCGATGTGCCGGTTGAAACCATAACATTGTTCAGCGTCGCTTTGTCGGCACTTTTCACAAACTCAGCCCAATCAGCCACAGTGTAATGTTTGTGTACTGCGGTCATCACACCATGCTCAGCCAAGGCTTTAGCCATGGCAAAACTGCCTACCGAGTCCATATTGGCGGCAATCACTGGTACGCCTGACCATTGACGACCACTATGTTTGAAAGTAAACTCGCGGGTTAAATTTACTTGAGAACGGCTTTTCAGGGTTGAACGTTTCGGGCGAAACAGGACATCTTTAAAACCTAACTTAAGTTCTTGTTCGATACGCATTGTGTAATTCCTTGATTAATTGACGATTTGTGTCTCTTAGCAGAGTGCGTAGTACCTTCGTTGGCAGACGTCAGTACATTTCGGACACAAAAAAACCGGAGCGTTGGCAGACGCTCCGGTTTTCAGCATTATAGGCCGCGTTTTTTTTCTCTCAAGACTGATATTTGACTTTTTTTTGTGTTACCCTTTCGAAGCTTTCATACCTATTCAGTACGTACTTTCCCTCCCCTCTGATATTCCTCTTAATAAACATTGCGTTAGGTTAATTTCGTCAAATTTACGACAGACTCTTCGCCCCAGAGAAATCGTTTGCTTCACCGCTGAGATCTTAATAACCTGAGCTAGATCACTTTTTAAACCCATTCTTTTTAGCTCAATTTATCACCTACACCAACAAAATCGATCACAGTCACATCACATATAAATAATTCATCGAAGTGAATCATTCGGCGCGCTTATTGCTTAGCTTTACCTATCATTACGTTAGATGTGACCCTTTCAAGGAAAGGAACTGGTGATCTATGGCACATTCACATTATTGGCTGTTAGTTTGCTGTTGGTTAGCTCTACCTGTTTATGCAGGCTCTAGCCCCTATTCATTTTCTCTCAATACGGGATTTAGCCGTATTGATAACTCGGCGAGTACCAATGAAGCTTGGGTGACTCAATTTGGTTATAACTATCAGTTTTCTCCCTTCATCGGTTTAGATCTCGGTTATTCTGGGATGATCGGTAATGGCGCTGAAATGTTGAATATACAGCGGCAAAAGATTGACGTGAAAGTAGAAGGTTTCTACTTCGGAGCTTTCATGGAACAGCCTATCAATAATGTCACCACCCTTTATGCAAGAGGCGGTGTGGCTCGGATGAAGGTGAAAGAGCGCTATGAAGTCGGCTCTATTGAGGATAACCAGCAATTCTCAGGTACCCATCCCTATTTAGGCATTGGAACCAAAGTTCAATCCAGTCTCGACAAAAGCTTGGCACTAACAATGGAATTGAGCTATCAAACTCTCGAACAAGATTATTCGAGCCTCTCTTTTACTGTCGGTGGGCAATATCGTTTTTAACCAACACGAGTGCGCTATTTTTTGATAGGCTAAGACCACATTTACTCTATATCGCCTGTGTTTTATGAAGTTAGCCATTCGAAAGAAACTGTTAGAAAAAGTCGAGAACACAACAGAAACCCCCATGTTAATTCTGTCTGTGGTTTATGTTGTGGTGGCTCTATTGCCCGATATTGCCGTCTTAGCTCCGGATGATTTGGAGTTTCTTGATGGTTTACTGTGGATTGTCTGGGGTATTTTTGCGACTGAACTATTAGTTAAAATCACCGTTAGCCCAAAACCCTTACAATATATGGTGCAGAACTGGCCAGATGTCTTGATTGTAGCGATGCCATTTCTACGACCATTACGCTTTTTACGCATTTTATTGGTTCTGCCAAAAGCGTGGAAACAAACCAAATCTGTGCTGCGCCAAAAAACGTTTAGTTTTATCGGTCTCACCAGTCTTTCTACCGTTTTACTCTCTGCTGCTTTTGTTTATTTGGTGGAGAAAGGTACACCAAGCCCAATTAACAGTTATTCAGATGCACTCTGGTGGGCGATGTCGACGATTACGACTGTTGGCTATGGGGACATGTATCCTGTGACAGGATTTGGGCGAGGTGTCGCCGTATTTTTGATGTTAACTGGGATCACTTTATTTGGCTTACTCACAGCAAGTGTCGCCTCCTTTTTTGTAGAAGATGACACTTCCAAGAAAGATCACCAATCGATCAACACGCTGTTGGAGAAAAATCAGTTATTGGAAACACAACTGAGCCAATTGGTGGCGGCTCAACGTCCGAAACGACGTTTCCATCTGGCGAGCTATCGTCAACAGCTCGCCCAAACGTGAAAATGAGAGACAAAGCCAGAAGCCTAAGACAAAGCGTCGTCGTTTATCTCTTTGATTGTCGCTAACGCATGGTGTGGCGGCGAAATACCGCCACAATGGCAGCTACCGCGAGGAAGAAGCAGTAGTAAGAGTAACTCACTACACTCAGCGGCGACATATGGAATATCGAGCCCAGTAGCAGCGCTTGAGCACCATATGGCAAGATACCCTGCATAATACACGAGAAGATGTCCAGTAAGCTGGCAGAACGCTTAGGCGTCACATTATTTTGTTCTGCGAGTTCTTTTGCCACTCCACCACTTACGATGATTGCCACGGTGTTATTGGCCGTGCATGCGTTAGTTAACGCGACTAAACCGGCAATCCCTAATTCACTGGCACGCATCTTCTGTACATCACCGTGTGAACGAGCAAACTTATTAATCATTCGGCTAATTTGGTGTGTGAGAAACGCTAATCCACCTTGCTGCTTCATTAGCTCGCCCATTCCCCCGATCAGCATCGACAGTAGGAAAATTTCCTGCATATTTCCAAAGCCTGCATACACATCTTTTGTGAGAGCAGACAGTGAGTAGCCATCACTAAAACCTCCGACGCCAGCAGCCATTAACGTCCCGACTAGCAGCACAAGGAACACATTGAATCCCATCACCGCAAGAACGAGGATCGTCAAGTATGGCAACACTTTCAACCATTCAATCTCACTCGTTGCTGGTGATTGTGCGGTTTGGCTACTGAGTGTAAATACCACCAACGCAAGTATTGCAGCAGGCAGAGCAATACGAATGTTTTCTTTAAACTTATCACGCATGTGGCAGCCCTGAGAACGAGTCGCCGCAATGGTGGTATCAGAGATGATGGATAGGTTATCACCAAACATGGCGCCACTAAGCACGACACCTGCCGTCAAACCCAAATTCAACTCTGCCGCTTGAGCAATGCCTAGAGCGACCGGTGCAATTGCTGCAATCGTCCCCATAGAGGTACCCATTGCAGTTGCAACAAAAGCAGAAATCACAAATAACCCAGGCAGAATCAGGCTAGCCGGCAACAGAGCCAAGCCAAGATTTACCGTTGCATCCACACCTCCCGTCGCTTTCGCTACGGCAGCAAATGCACCAGCAAGCAGATAGATGATGCACATCGCCATGATATCGCTATGACCCACACCACGTAGGAACTGTTCAATCGCACGGTTGAGTGATTCTTTACTCAAGGTGATCGCCAACACGACAGCAGGCAACACAGCTACCGGAGCAGGTAACTGGTAAAATGCAAATTCAACCCCTTGTAAAGTGAGATAACTGCCCACTCCCATAAATAGCAGTAAAAAGACCATGAGTGGTAACAGGGCAAGAGCATTGGGTTGTTGGGGCTGTGATGAAGGTGTGTAGTGCATGCAGAAATCAAATCATCTTAACTAAATTGGGCGCAAAGCCTAAAGGCAAGCCGCACACATGTCAACTGTCTAGACGTCCAAACATCCATTTGTTGCACACTTAGACGTAATAATTTTGGGGTTTATTTTTCCCGACAATAGGTATATCAATACCGTAGAATCATTAATAACAGGAATTACTATGCTCAACGTCGTATTTTTTAGCGCAAAATCCTATGATATCACCTCATTTAATCCAATGGTTGACCCCTCACTGTTAGCGCTGCATTTTCATGATTTTCGGCTCACCGAAAAAACCGCACAAATGGCTAAAGGCTGTGAAGTCGTATGCGCTTTTGTCAATGATGATCTGAGCGCGCCGGTTTTAGAACAGCTGTATCAAGGTGGCACACGTTTAATTGCCATGCGCTGCGCGGGATTCGATAAAGTTGATTTGGCCGCCGCGAAAACACTCGGTATTCAAGTAGTGCGAGTCCCAGCCTATTCTCCCGAAGCCGTAGCGGAACATACGGTGGGAATGATGATGTGCCTTAACCGTCGTTTCCATAAAGCCTACCAGCGCACACGAGATGCTAATTTCTCGCTAGATGGCTTAGTTGGTTTCAACTTTTATAGGCAAAACAGTGGGGGTCATCGGCTCTGGAAAAATTGGCGTAGCAACCATGCGTATCCTAAAAGGGCTCGGCATGCAGATTCTCTGTTTTGATCCTTACCCAAATCCAGAAGCGATCACGCTAGGCGCACGCTACGTTGAACTGCCTGAGCTATTTGCTCACAGTGATGTCATCACTTTGCATTGTCCTATGAGCAAAGAGAACTACCATTTGTTAAATGATGCCGCGTTTGAACAGATGAAAGATGGGGTCATGATCATCAACACCAGTCGAGGCGAGTTGTTAGATTCTGCCGCCGCGATCGAAGCTCTCAAACGAGGACGAATTGGCGCATTAGGTTTGGATGTTTACGACAATGAGAAAGATCTGTTCTTCCAAGACAAGTCCAACGATGTGATCGTCGATGATGTCTTCCGTCGTCTTTCCGCTTGTCACAACGTGCTGTTTACGGGTCACCAAGCCTTTTTGACTGAAGATGCGCTCAACAACATTGCCCAAACCACACTCAACAATATTGAGCTTTTTTTCAGCAACCAAACATCAGGCAACGAACTAATTCAATAACTCACGCAGATGTGGCAATAAATCACTGGCCAGAAGCCCTCTCTGGCCATGTGCTTTGGCATCTAAATCAGCGGCGCTACTGTGTAACCATACGCCAAGCTTCGCGGCCTCTGCTAAACCAATTTTTTGGGCTAAGAGCGCCGCAATAATTCCGGTGAGCACATCGCCCATCCCACCACTGGCCATTCCAGGATTTCCTTGTAAGCAAACCGCAATCTCTTTGCCATCATAAACAAGAGTTCCAGCCCCTTTCAGTACCACAACCCCGCCATAACGCTGTTGTAAAGCACGAACCGCTGCAAAGCGATCCTTTTCAATCGCTTCCACATCACATTCCAATAGGCGTGCTGCTTCAACAGGATGTGGGGTAATAATGCGTTGGGCATCATAGTTTGGCGTTAAGGAAAGAAAATACAGAGCATCAGCATCCCATACTTTCGGCACAACCAGTGGACTCAAACGTTGCATGATCTGCTGAGCCTGTGCATCTCTGCCCAAACCGGGACCTAGCGCAAGCGCATCACACCATTGAATACGGTCTTCAAATAAGTGCTGTTTACTCCAACTGGTACTCATCACTTCAGGAGTAATCGTCAACATAGCCGTTACATTGTCCGGATGAGTCATCGCCGCCGTTAATCCGGCTCCCGTTCTGGCACAAGCAGAAGCACAAAGAATGAGAGCCCCACCCATACCCTCATTTCCGCCCACGATCAGTGCTTTGCCATTTTGACCTTTATGGGTACACGCCGCTCTCGGTGGAAGTAAACTGTGTCGTAACTTACCTTCAATCGCGACCACGGACGGCGCATTGTGTTGTGCAAACACGTCTTCAACGCCTAAACCCGCATAATGTAAAGCACCAACATAGCAACGTGCCTGCCCCGTGACTAACCCTTGTTTTAGGCCAATTAAGCTCACCGTATGCTGCGCCTTGATACAAGCACCCATTACTTGACCTGTATCGGCACATAAGCCAGAAGGGACATCAATCGACACAATAGGCTTACCACTAAGATTCAACTGTTCAACCAAAGGTACAACTTGTGGCCGCAGCGCCTCTTTCAAGCCAATCCCAAATAGCGCATCAATAATAACATCCACGGTTTCAGGCAGTTCTGTTTGTGGAGCATAAACCGCTCCCCCCAACTCCTTCCATTGTTGATAGGCTTGATGTGCTTCAGGAGGGAGGTTATCTGGATCGCCTAGCTGCCAAACAGTGACGTCAATCCCCATATGCCGCGCTAAAACAGCCACGATATAGCCATCACCTCCATTATTTCCACCACCACAACAAATCAGCCAATGATGACTGGAAGGAAATTGGGCAAAAGCGATCGTAAAAACCGCTTGGCCTGCCCGCTCCATCAAATTGAACAGGTCAAGTCCACGCTCTTGTGCGGCTTGTTGTTCACCTTGTTTGAGCTGCTGTGTCGTATAAAAATGACTGGGTAACGGCATAAGAATATCCAACTGCAGGTAAGCGGCCATGGGGAATGGCCGCTTAGCATTTATTGAGCTGATGCTTGTATAGAGATCAAAGCTTCACTGGTGGCATCTTGAATCGATAAAAACAGCGAATTGACCACACCGGTTGGGGTTCGCATGGGATTTAGCGTCACGTTTTGGTACATAAAGTTAGCCTGTTGGGTTACAGGACGTACGTTACGGCAATGAAAAAGATAAGGACGCTGTTGCCATGTAATGAAGCTGCGACATCCAAGGTCATAAACGGGTTTCGCCTTGAGTTTAAACCATTCGCGAGGGATTTCAGGAAACAGTTCAAACAACGATTTACCAATGGCATCATGGGCTTGTTTACCACTGTGGTGTGTCATAAACCCGTTCCACACTTGGACATTGTAATCACGATCTATCACGATCAATCCCATATCGACATTCTGCACCATGTCAACCATCCAGTGGAATTGCTCAAACTCCGCAGGTAACGCTAACATCAGAAGTCCTCCATTAAATAGGAAAGTTTGTTATCTAGCAGCGGCAAAGACTCATCCACAAACATAAACAACAAGTCACAACGGATCGAAGTCCCCTCAATGTTATAACTCACTTCAAATGTCATCGTTTTTCTAAACGATCCTGCAGTAGAGTTGATCACCGAATCGATAGAAAGGTGTCGTCCTAACAATACTGGAGAGCTTTGGAAGAAACGTACTTCAGCTTGATGCCCCAAACCGTTCAAAAACGATCCCACTAGAATATTGGAAACATCCATCAACAGTTCTAATTCTTGCAGGTCTTCACTGTCTACAGGCACTTTCATCAATTTTTTGAGATCAGCGACACTCGAATCACTCAGTAAAACGAGTGCTTCACCAGCAATACCTTCACCACTAAAACCCTGACAAACCCCCGAAACTTGACTGTTATCCGCCAGATCGCGTAGTGCCATATGTAACTCACTCACCTCAAATATATTGACATTGGGTAAGGGCAACTCAACAAACACATCGAAGTGACGGGCTAAAGCATCAGCCGCTCGGCCAATGGAAACGTTCGCGACTTCCATATAAATGTCACGACGTTTTAAAATTGGCAGCTCAATCGAAACTGGCGTAACAATACGCGGTTGAGTCGGCGGTTCCACCAACATCTTAAGAACATCATTCAAAACGTTCTTATCAATCGGCTTTTGAATGAAGGCTTTCGCACCCAACGCAAGCACACGCTCTTTGGCTTTAGGCTGGATATCACCAGAAACAACCACCACAGGGGTCGTGTGTCCCTTTTTCCCCATAGCCTCTAATGTCTCGAAACCATCGAGCTCAGGCATAGTAAGGTCCAAAAACATGAGCTTAAAGCTTTGATTTTCTAAAATGCTCATCGCATCTAGTCCATGCACCGCAAACGTGATATCCGCATTAAGCGATGCAGGAAGCGAGCGCGCCATTTGTTTGCGCGCGAGTGGAGAGTCATCACAGATGAGAACAGGGAAAGACATGCCACCACCTTGTTTGTTTTTATCAGTTACTAAAGTGTATACCCAAAATTCAAACAACAGCTAGGTAAAAGGTGGTCAGACTGAAAATCAGATTGCAGGCCAGAAGGTTAGCAGTGCAATTCGTAAGATCACCGCAAATAAAATACAGCTGATCCCTAAACGGTACCATTTGAACTCTTCAACAGTCATCGGAATACGTTTATAAAACATCGTAACGACACCTTTCCAATCTTGGCTACGTCGTCCATAACGCATTATCCCCGTCAAAACCAATAAAATACCACCAACCAGTATCAGTTTTTCTACCCAAAACAGCACCATATCCATACTCAGCTCTCCAGTTCATTTTTCATAGTGTAAACAGGAGGCTTCGTTTTTTCTGTTGTACAAAAGTCGAACATGCCCACAAGGTGAGCATCATGAAAGGAAAAGTAGAGAACGGTGTATCACACCCAATAAAAAAGCAGAGCTTAATGGCTCTGCTTGCATTGAAACTTAGTCTCTCTTCTAGTGAGAGTGGGATTGTGTGTGCGTGGCAATAATTTTCGCTCTGAGTTTCATCGCTAATTCGCGATAACGGAACCAGAAATAGGTCGCGACGATGGAGAAGAAAAGATAGGACAACGCAAATACAAATGGCGATGTCATCAAATCATTTGAAATGCCCCACATAACGCCAACCACAGTCACCGTAATTTTGGCCAAAAAACCGCACAACAGTAAAAATACAGCCAGTTGTGGGAATCGAGTGCTGCGGAAAGCCAACCAGTAACAACTTCCAACCGCTAAAGATGCCACACCAAACCCGAGAATAAACGAGTAAAGATGTTCAGCTGACGCAATACCGCCAGACACAGAAAGCATGAGAATTAAAAACAGTTTCATGATGCACCTACCTCAATTTACCTCAAAAAGCATCCATTCATTTTTGAAAACTCATTTTTAGTTAATTTTGAACCTTCAGAAATTTATTTCAAGCTCAAAAAGCATGCAGATTTTGTATCTAAATTTTAATGAAGATCATTGTTACATAAAGGTTAAAGGCAAATCACTTGCCAATTAATGCTCAGGAAGAAGGAATGCAGAACCAAAGCAACAAAAGGAAACATTTTAAACAATTTGCTTACAAATGACTTTTGATACTTTTTCTCCATTGTGAGATGTCAGACCAGTTTTACGACGCTAGTATTGAACGCTATATCAACGAATTACGTATCCGTTGTGAAGTGAAGCAGAGGGGTGAAGTTGGGAGGAATTGTGAGCGCTGAAAATCTAAGTTGAAGATAGAGAATGTTATACCGAAAAACAAACGTATTCATCTATTTTTGGGTAACACTCTCTACCTTTGAACTTCATTTTACGCGAGTAGCTACCTTTGCCTTTTTTGGCTTTTTCCATGCGACAACGAAACACAGGGCTTGTGACGACTGCTTTAAGGGCATTATCTTGAATCGTACCGCGTCCACACTCGGTATCTATAACCGTCGGGGTCGAGGTAGCTTTCTCTACCGTTTTTTCTTTCATGTAAATCTCCATATAGCGTCTTCATCATACAACGGTGTACGGCGATATTTTGTACTTAATTTCATCACAGTCAAACGATAATTTATCGGAATAAAGAGAAAGCGTAGTTACATAGAAATGGTGCTCAGTGCAAAAAAATGGATTAATTTTGTTAACAGCTTTCGACTCTATTCAAGATTTGATTGACAAGCCAAAGGTTTACTCTAGACTCGATCGCGGCTAGAAAGAGTTCTTTGTATACACATCGCTTGGTTGGATTATTCGTAACCGTCCGTGTCGTACGCAATAGCAAGCAACTTTTCCACGCTATCCGCGCCGTAATCGGCCTACGTTAAAAATGTTTTTAGGATATTTATTATGTCTACTCCAGTTACTGGTACCGTGAAATGGTTCAACGAAACTAAAGGTTTTGGTTTCATCAAGCAAGAAAACGGTCCTGACGTTTTTGCTCACTTCAGCGCAATCCAAGGTGACGGTTTCCGCACTCTGGCTGAAGGTCAAAAAGTGGAATTCGTGATCACTCAAGGCCAAAAAGGTCCACAAGCTGAAAGCATCAAAGTTCTGTAATAGACTTGCCAAAGATTTTAATAGCCAGCCTAACTAGGCTGGCTATTTTTATTTCTGCTACGCCATAAGCTGAGCATGGGGACCAAACACTTCATAATGAATACGTTCCATATCCACCCCAAGCGTTAATAGCTGCTGAACCACGCTCTGCATGAATCCTATCGGCCCACATAGATAAAAATCACCCTCTTGAATAGGAAGTGAAAGTGGCGCTAACTGCATCTCACCTTGTAAAGCATGCTCTGATGTTTCATCTCGATACCATACCTGTTGTTGCCAACCGTGCTTAACGACTAGATTTGCCGTTTCTTGAGCAAAAGTATGTTCCTTAGCACGGTTACACGCATAAAGATAAGTCACTTCCGATTTGTTTTGCTCCGCTAACGTGTGCAAGATGGCTTGCAGTGGCGTAGCGCCTACACCGGCAGAAATCAACACCACCGGACGCTTACGCTCAACGTAGACAAAGTCTCCCGCGGGAGCATAGAGCTTGACACTGTCTCCTACTTCCACTTGGTTGTGTAGATAGTGGGAAACTAGCCCAGGGTTATCACTGCCTACGCCTTCACGCTTAACCGAGATACGGTAAGCTTTGCCATTTGAGCTTTGAGACAATGAGTATTGGCGAATTTCTCGGTAGTCACTGCCTTGCGGAGTGACTTCAATACCAACGTACTGTCCTGGCTGATAATCAAGCACTACCCCACCATCGGCAGGTACCAAAATAAAACTAGTCACGTATTGCGATTCCATTCGCTTCTCTTGCACCGTAAAGGTTCTTGCGCCTTGCCACCCCCCCAACGCATGTTTGCGTTCCAAGTACAAGACCCCTTCTCGGTCAATAAATACCTGAGCTAAAAAGAAATAAGCCGCTGTCCACGCCTCTTCAAACTTGTTCAGTAAATGCTTCAGGGGCTAACTCACGCAATGTTTCAAGCAAATGATGTCCGACGATCTGATAGTGCTCAGGCTGAATATTAAAACTGGTGTGCTTATGAGCAATACGCTCTACCGCACTGGTCAGTGCCGCTAAATTATCAATGTGTTTTGCATAAGCCGCAATTGCTTCAAACAGGGCAACACTTTGTCGTCCTGTTTTCTGGTGAGTCATGTTGAAGATATGTTTCAGTTCCGGATTATGGTTGAACATTCTTTGGTAAAAATGCTGGGTTAACGCAGGGCCTGCAGACTCCAACAAAGGAATGGTACTTTTAATAACGGTGATGTGGTCTTGGGTAAGCATAACTTCTCCTCAATAAAGGCATTAAAACGGTGGCTTGAGCCACTCTCACAAGCTTAATTAAAGAGCAGAATGCATGCCAAATCTTAACTATATGAAAAATATAACTAATGTAATTAAACCTATGTCAATTAAACACTTTGATATAAGTCTATTTGACACTAAACTATCAAAAAATCCCAATTCAAAAACGAAGATGCAAGAATTTTCTCTCAGCACATTGCTCGAAATGACCGTTGGCCTTGCCAGCGGAGCCAATAATGAAGAACGTTTCCATCGGTTGCTTGATGCCGTACGCAAAGCCGTCACCTGCGACTGCGTGGTATTGATGTCTCTGCAGCATGACATGCTCACTCCCTTAGCGATGCAAGGGTTAACGCGCGATACCTTAGGCCGTCGATTCATCGTCAGTGAACATCCTAGATTGGCACAAATTTGCAACGCCGCTCTCCCTGTTCGTTTTGCGGCAGACTGCCCGCTTCCTGATCCTTTTGATGGTTTGTTACTGGATAGCGAAGATGATCTCCCTATGCACTCTTGTATGGGCTTACCGCTGCACTTTGGTGAACAACTACTGGGTATTTTGACCTTAGATAGCTTGAAACCTGATGCATTTGATCATCTTTCTCCTCGCAGTTTGGAGATGCTAGCGGCAATTGCTGCCGCCACATTGAAGATGGCACTTACCTTCTCCGAGCTAGAAAACCAAGCGAAACAAACCCAACAACGTTTAGAAGAACTCACTGAGGAAGCATTAAGCCGCAATAACATTGAAATCATTGGTAATAGTGGCCCTATGCTAGCCATGAAAGCCGATATTGATGTCGTCGCACCATCACAGTTCAATATTCTCATCCATGGTGAAACTGGGGTTGGCAAGGAGTTGGTCGCTCGAACCATTCATCACCGCTCTAGCCGTAAACGGCAACCTTTGGTGTACGTTAACTGTGCCGCGATTCCCGAGAATTTAGTTGGAAAGCGAGTTGTTTGGACACGTTAAAGGCGCTTTCACGGGAGCCGATCGTGCCAGAATGGGAAAATTTGTCCTCGCCGATGGCGGCACTCTGTTTCTGGATGAAATTGGTGAGCTACCGTTGAGCGCGCAAAGTAAAATTCTGCGAGCCCTACAAAATCATGAAATTCAACCTGTTGGACAAGACCGCGTACAAACGGTTGATGTTCGAATTCTGGCCGCAACCAATCGTGACTTAAAAAAAGAGGTTGAAGCAGGCCGCTTTCGCGCCGACTTGTATCACAGATTGAGCGTCTATCCGGTTCACATTCCACCACTGCGCGAACGCAAAGGGGATATTTCTCTATTAGCGGGCTACTTCGTCGAACAAGCCAGACGCAAGTTGGGCATTGCTCAGTTGAAGCTGCACGCCGAGGCACTCAATCAGCTCATTCAATATCCGTGGCCAGGTAATGTGCGTGAACTGGAACATGTGATCAATCGTGCAGCGCTGAAAGCAAAAGCCCGTCAACGAGGTCGCCCTGTGACAACGTTAAAAGCCGAAGATATTGGAGAGCTACACGGCCCCAAAGCCCCGATGGTGGAAGTTTCGCAAAGCGAAGCTTTTCTCCTTGGTGAGCTGAATCAAGACCGTGGCTTACGGGATGCAACCGATGAATTTCAGCGCCACTTAATCAGTGAAACCTTAACTCAAGCTAACTTTAATTGGGCTGAGGCAGCACGCCGCTTGCAAACCGATCGTGCGAACCTCACTCGGCTAGCGAAACGGCTAGGGCTCAGTGTTTCACGTAGCCATGCCATTGAGCGCTCACATTAACTCACTGGCGTGGGGATCGGGCGTGGAAAAGCGCGTTCGTACTCTTCCATAAAATCTTTACGGATCAACTGCTCCAATTGATTAGCACGCTCCGTCGGGCAGAAAATCATAATGTGGACGATTTGCTCCCCTGCTGCTGAGCTACTGATTTCAATGTGTGGCTCAGCACTTGGCAAATCAACCCCAGCATGGCGCTCAATCACGGTATTATATCGACGAGCCACCTCCATAAAATGCGCAAAGTGCTCATCAATTTTTTGGTGCAACACCGGAACCAAAGGGAAAAGGTTAACAAACTCTGGCACCACAATATTGAAGTTATGGAACACATAGCGCTTCATAAAGTTAAGATTTTTCACGGGATAAGAGAAAAACATGCTGTTTGGCAAGGTCGCCGTTTTCCCCGTGTAATGGTATTGGCCGTGATGCAAATCAATCTCTTGGATCACGGTCGCCATCAGATTGTGTTCGATCACTTCACCACATAATTTCCCCACTTCAATCCAGTCGCCAATACGAAACGAACGTGAACTCGCGCGCTGAATCGATCCGGTAAAACATAAAATGATCTCTTTAGAAGCGACCACAATCGCGACCGCAATCGCTGTCACTGAAAGGGCAAACTGGCTGATTTCTGATTGCCAAAGGATGAAAAGCGTCAGTAACGTAGCCGCAAACACACCATTTTTAGTGCGCGACATCCATTTACGTTGTTTTTCCGTGATGAGCGCGGCGTCTCCTCGGATATGCTCTAACACAAGGCGGCGTACCGAAATAACACTCAGTAAAATCAATGCACTAAACAGCAGCTTATGTGTGAGCAAAAAATCAATCATTGTGCTCAATTGTTCCATGTTCTTCTCCTACTACGGCTTAACCCGCCGCTTCGTTTGTTATGTGTTGCAAGGCGCGCCAATTTCACCATTGAACACCCTAACATGACAAGCGCAATCCCTAAACTCTTGGCTCTCTTACACAGGAAAACAATCACTACCACTAAAAGCGCGGTTTAGGGAGATAATAAAAAAGCCGCTCAATGAGCGGCTCGTCTTAGCAAGATGGCTTATGGTCGATAATGCAGTGCTGTTTTCTCTGCCAGTTTCACAATCACTTGAACGGCAGCTTCCATTCCCTCGATCGTAATGAACTCATGAATACCGTGGAAATTGTAGCCTCCGGTAAAAATGTTTGGGCAAGGTAATCCCATAAATGACAACCGCGCACCATCCGTGCCACCTCGAATTGGCTTAATTTTCGGTTCCACATCACAATCAATCATGGCCTGTTTTGCCAATTCAATGATATGAGGATGAGGCTCCACCATCTCTTTCATGTTGGCATAGCTCTGTTCAAAACTGACTTCAATGCGACCCTTTTTAAGCTGATGGTTTAACTCATCGATTTTCGCTTGCATCAACGCTTGTCGCGCTTGTAAGCCACTAGCATCAAAATCACGCAGGATGTACTTCAATTCGGATTTTGCTACGCTCATCGTCGCACTCGAAAGATGATAAAACCCTTCATAGCCTTCTGTGTGCTGCGGAGTCTCACTTTCTGGCATCATCAAAATAAACTGCGCAGCGATGTGCATCGCGTTGACCATTTTATCTTTCGCGGTACCCGGATGAACATTCACTCCGTGGCAAGTCACCGTCGCGGTTGCAGCATTGAAGTTTTCATACTCCAACTCTCCGATTGGCCCACCATCAATGGTATACGCCCACTGTGCAGCAAACTTGGCGACATCAAAGTGATTCGCACCGCGACCAATTTCCTCATCCGGAGTAAAAGCAATGGAAATATCGCCATGCGCAATAGAAGGATTCGCGAGCAACATTTCAATTGCAGTGATGATTTCGGCAATACCCGCTTTGTTATCGGCGCCCAGCAAGGTCGTACCATCGGTCGTGATCAGGTTATAGCCATGCAGTAAATGCAGATCGGGATATTGGATCGGCGATAGCACTTCATCCCCTTTCCCGAGGGCAATATCCCCACCTTGGTAATCTTCAACGATTTGCGGTTTCACATTTTTACCGCTTGCATCCGGCGCGGTATCCATATGCGCAATAAAGCCAATCGCGGGTACGGAATAATCCACATTGGATTTGAGTTTGGCCATCACGTAGCCATGCTCGTCCAGTGATACATCACTCAAACCTAGTGCCAACAACTCTTCATACAGCGCTTGTGCAAAGACTTTTTGCCCAGTGGAACTTGGGCAATGATGGTTTTTGGGTTTAGATTGGGTATCAAAAGTGACATAGCGCATAAAGCGCCCAACAAGATTTTTCATATAGCAAACACTCATCATTCAAATACGCAGCGCTGTGCAACAACGCTGAAAGGGTCATAAGCAGTGAATTGCATCCCATACTACGTATTCTTATTAGTGATGAGTTGTTACAAATCAGTTTTTCACCGATTAATCATAATGAGGCGCTATTCCTCACTTAAAAAACGGTCGGCGAGGCACAACGCTACGTGTTTTATTCTCTTTTTTAGGCAGCGCACGATGCACAAACGCTCATCACCGCTAAAAGCGTTGGTTTGGAGATGAAAAACAAAAAGCCTACCCAGAGGGTAGGCTTAACGTATGCCAACGCATTCGATTGCAGCTCGCCACAACCTTGATGATAAAGCGCTTAAAGAGCGATAAATAGCCCAGCTAAGCAAGCACTCATCAGGTTTGCTAATGTTCCTGCAATGACGGCTTTAATACCAAGATTGGCGACCTCTGAGCGGCGCTGAGGAGCGATCACCCCGATCGAGCCAAGTTGAATCGCGATCGAACCAATATTGGCAAAACCGCACAGAGCAAATGTGATGATCACTTGGCTATGTTCAGAAAGCAGTGCTTTATGTTCAACAAAGTCGATGAAAGCAACAAACTCATTCATTACGACTTTTTGGCCAATGTATGAACCAGCCGCTAACACTTCATGGCTTGGAATGCCAATCACCCATGCCAGTGGGGCAAATAGGTAACCAAACAGTGCTTGTAGCGTAACGCCACTAAAACCAATCAGGTCACCGAGATTTTCAAGGCCCGTGTTTACCATCGCGATAACACTAACGAAAGCGATCAACATAGTACCGACAGCAACCGCTACTTTCATACCATTCATCGCACCACTGGCGAGAGCGTCAATCAAATTGCTTTCTTGCGCTTTGTCCAATGCCACTTGGCTTTGGTCAATCGGCGTACCACGCTCTGGCACAATAATTTTCGCCATCATCAAACTGCCAGGAGCCGCCATAAAACTAGCTGCAATCAGATATTTCAGCTCAACCCCTAAACCGGCATAACCACCCAATACAGAACCGGCAACCGAGGCCATCCCCCCCGCCATAACCGCAAACAGTTCTGAACGAGTCATATTGGCGAGAAATGGGCGAACCAGCAGTGGCGACTCACCTTGTGATAGGAAGATGTTGCCCGTAGCGACAAGAGATTCCGCTTTGCTCGTTCCTAAAAAACGTTGAATACCACCACCAATCAGGGCAATCACTTTTTGCATCACACCCAGATAGTACAATGCCGAAATCAACGCACTGAAGAAAATGATGATAGGCAGTACACGAACCGCGAAAATAAAACCAGTATCCGCCAAGTCACCAAACAAGAAGCGAATCCCAATATCCGCAAAGCTCAGCAAGCCGGAAACACCATTACTTAAACTGCTAAGTGCCGCTTGTCCCCATGGGAAATAAAGCACCAATGCGGCGAAACCGATTTGCAGCAACAAAGCGCGAGAAACCGTTTTCCAATTAATCGCGCTACGGCTTTCAGAAAGCAGATACGCGCATAAGATCAGTACCGAAACACCGATGATTCCAAACAAAATCGCCATAATTTACCTAGAAAAATGTGAGTAAAAACAGGGTATCCCAATGGCTTGGTCACGGTGTAGGCAGAGAGGGCTGCGAAAGGAGAGAATAAAAATTCATTGCTCACTCGCCATCAACGTCAACAGACACAAGTTTAGGAATTAGCTGGTCCTGTCCTTGGGGTCATTCACATTTCCTTGTGACGGCTTGTACTGGCAGAGCAACCGGCTCTTAGCCGGGCGGAAAGTATAACGATAAAAAAATGAGTTTCATCACATTTTTTCACGCAAACGTTTATTTATGACATTTTTCCTTCAGCCCTGTTACCAATGAGGGATTCACAGTGCAGTGACTCTAAATCAACACACTTGCACCATGCGGCCACATATTAAATGGAACGCATATCACAAAGTTGCACTCTTTTATCGATTGGTCACAAAACAATCTGGCGTAAGCACAAAAATCGGCCTAGTTTTAACTCAATTTCATGTATCGAATAACCATTACTAACAACGTCAGTGTCAACGCCTCACGCGTTTCTTAGAAACCGTGAGGCTTTTTTTTCAGCTCCACTTCACTTTTTGCGCATTTTTCACACAACAAAATACAACGCATCGCCCCTAAAGTCGGTCGATAACGTTATGATGAACAGAACTCATCAATTGGAACCCAGACTGGCGAAGGAGAGTACGATGCACAAGTTAACGATTGATCTTGTCTCGGATGTTGTCTGCCCTTGGTGTGTCATTGGCTACTTTAGGTTAAACCAAGCGTTATCTAGGCTACCACACATTGAAGCAACGCTCAGATGGCATCCCTATGAACTGAATCCGAGGCTGGCTGCCGGAGGCGAAAACTTGCGTGAGCATCTTGCGAAAAAATACGGTACGAGTGTCGAAGCAAGTCAACAAGCCAGAAATACCTTAACGGAACTGGGTAAAGAGGTAGGGTTTGAATTCCACTTTTTTGACCAGATGCGAATTTACAATACGCGCAAAGCCCACCAATTGCTCCTATGGGCCAATCAGCAAGACAAACAATTGCCACTAAAACTCGCTCTGTGGCGTGCTTATTTTCAGCAAGGAAAAGCGATTGATGAAGATGAGGTGTTGCTTGAGGTTGCCGAAACGGTCGGGTTAGAGCGTACGGCTTGCCAGCAAATTCTCAATGATGAATCTTGGGCTAAAGCGGTTGCCAATACGGAGCAACAGTGGCTGCAAGCTAGCATTCACGCTGTGCCTACATTAATTATTGAGCAAAAATATTTAATTTCTGGTGCGCAAACCAGCGATATTTTGTTTGATGTACTGCAGCGGCTTACCGCGAAAACGGAACATGGCCATTAGCATATCTGACGGGTTTTACAGTGATTGGCTGAACACTGCCCCGCAGAGAGAAGTCGAGCCGCAAAGCGGCTCGATAAATGGAGGGCGGCTAGATGTTAACCAACCTAGTGAATTGGCGTTTCAGCTTTCACGTAGTATTGACCAAAATAGGCTTCAAGCACCTCTGGGGTTAGCTTCCCTTCCGCTTCCAACTGCTTGAGTTTTTCAGCAATCGCTTTTTGCTCTTCCAGACTGGGCAGTTTGGTTTCCGGCTCATCGGCCACCTGCTGAGACATCAACTCCAGTTCTTTTTCGAAATCGTTCATCACTCTTTACCTACTTGGTTTTTACTGGCCGGAAGTGTAACCAACTCCCGGCGAGGTTGCTAGAGTTTAAAGTTACCCACCATTTTGTCTAAACGCCCTGAAAGCTCACGCAAGGATTTACTTGCATCCGCCAACTCTTGCGCCGTGCTGGTAGTGACTTCGTTGATGGCATTGATCTCTTCAATATTTTGGTTGATGGTGTGCACCACTGTCGATTGCTCTTCTGTTGCGGTCGCCACTTGGGTATTACGATCCGAAATGTCGTGAATGCGCTCAGAAATACTCATCAGTACATTCACCGCCTCATCAGAAGAAGCCACTCCTTGATGAGTAATCGCTTTACCGGCATCCATTGCCGATACAGCATTCTTGGCATCTGTTTGCAACTGATTGATCATTTTTTGAATTTCTTCGGTCGATGCGGCAGTACGGCTTGCCAAATTGCGCACTTCATCGGCCACAACCGCAAAACCACGCCCCTGATCCCCAGCGCGCGCAGCTTCAATCGCCGCGTTCAGTGCCAGCAAGTTGGTTTGCTCTGAAATGCCTCGAATTGCATCCAAAATTGACCCAATCTCTTGCGTCGTTGAAGCCAACTGCTCCACCACTTTACCAGTGTTTTCAATATCCACGGCTAGGCGGCTGATCGCATCTTTCGCCTTATTCACCACATTACGCCCTTGATCCGCATTACCGGATGCTTGATTAGCGGTTTCTGCCGCGGTCGCCGCATTAGAAGCAATTTCACTGATGGTCGCGCCCATTTGGTTAATCGCCGTCACCACTTGAATGGTCTGATCACGCTGCTGCTGGCTATTATCATGGGTGACTAATGCTTTACGCGATACACCTTCCGCGGCCACTTGCAGCTCGCGACTGGTTTGTGCCACATCTTTAATCGATTGATGGATCTTTTCAATAAAACCATTGAAGCCCTTTGAAAGCTGAGCAATTTCATCATTGCCTTTTACTTCAATGCGTTGTGATAAATCTCCATCACCTTTCCCTAAATCGGTAAAGCGTTTGGCAATTTGGTTAATCGGGGTTGCGATGCTGTTGGCAAGAAAGATCCCCATCACAATGAAAATCCCCGCCACCACGAGAGTGGTCAGCATCATACGCTGCGCAACCGCATCCAGTTCCGCAAAAACCTCATGCACAGGTACAGTACCAACTAAGAACCAATCCATACTCTCAATGTAGAGGCTCGCAACCATCACCTCTTCACCTTGATATTCAGCAGAGATCAAATTAAATCCATTTTTGTTGAGTAGCGCACTTGCCTCAGAACCATAGATTTTCTGCAAGTTGGATTTAACCTGCTCTTTTTGACGATGAATTTGTACATCACCTTGCGCATTGGTTAAAAACACAAAGCCCGTATCCTCAATTTTAAAGCTGTTCAGTAATCGCACCATATCATCCATGGATTTCGACATACCCGACATGGTGTCGCCATTCACCAATTGGTAATTGGCAAACATTTTTACTTCCCCATTCGCTTCTTGAAACATGCTCACCATGGTCGGTTTACCTGAGTGGGTAAAGCCAAAAAACCAACCATCTTGCTGCTGATTCAGTTGTCGCAAAAAACCATTTTGGTTCCAGTAATAGGCCGTTTTGCGGTTTGCCACGGAAGCATCATTCAGTTTGTATTGATCCCGTAAATTATTCAGTTGCTTAATCAATAAAGCCTCAGTTGCGGGATCTCTTTCTGTATTTGCAATAGCTTGCTGGACAAACTCGTTACTGGCAATTTGCTGTGCCGACGCCAACAGTTGAATAACCTGATGGTCAATATCCGTTTTAATTAAATTCAAAATATTGGGCAGTTCCAAATCGATCAAACGATGTTCTTGAACTTCTCGGGCCTGACGCTGTGCCATTACCCCAACAATCAGGGTCGATGCCAACACGGCAAAAGTAACGCCTAACACAACCTTTTGTTTGATACTCATTTGATGCAGTTTGAACATATTCTCCGCCTAATTATGGCTATCATCGAAACCTATCTATTATCGACTTAAGATCACGCGACTTAAGAAAATTCTTACAAAATCTCACACTAAACCAATCGCAGATCACAATTTAATGCAAATTGCATAAGCTACACTTATAAATCACTACTTAAATACTGATAACAGAGAGAAAACGCGCACGTTTTCCCGCTCACCATCTCTATATGGCTCCATCAGCATAGATCAACAATCCGCTTCCAGTAGGCCAAGATCATGAACCGCGAATCGTGGCGCTGTTAAAGCCCGATCGACACCACCAACCTCCGAACGGATAAAAATCAACCATCCAAACTCGACGTAGGCGTTTTTTATGGAACTTTCTGCGAAATACGTAACACTAACCGCAGAGATATCAAGGAGTGGAAGAATTCATGTCGTTTCAACCTTTTCAAACGTTGCAGCACTATTTGAATCAACAAGTGATCGGTCAAACCGATTTCATTAACCAGCTGCTCATCGCCCTACTTGCTGATGGACACATTCTGGTTGAAGGCCCTCCGGGGCTGGCGAAAACACGAGCGGTTAAATCACTTGCCGAATGTATTGAAGGCGATTTCCACCGCATTCAATTTACGCCAGATTTGCTGCCGGCCGATCTTACCGGTACCGATGTGTTCCGTCTGGAAACCGGTGAATTTGTATTTCAATCCGGCCCGATTTTTAACTCGTTGGTGCTCGCGGATGAAATTAACCGCGCCCCAGCCAAAGTGCAGGCCGCCATGTTAGAAGCCATGGCAGAAAAACAGATCTCAGTGGGGCGAAAAACCTACCGCTTACCAGAGCTCTTTCTCGTAATGGCGACACAAAACCCTATTGAGCAAGAGGGAACCTACCCTCTCCCTGAAGCGCAACTCGACCGATTTTTGCTGCATTTAGAGGTGAGTTACCCCAATGCACAAGATGAGTTAGCCATTTTGCGCCTCAATCGCGGTGAAGCGAAAGGAGAGCAAACGCTAGATAAGCCATTGATTACTCAACAACAAGTCTTTAGGGCTCGCCAAGAAGTGCTTAATGTGCACATGGCAGAATCAATCGAAAGCTATCTTGTACGCTTAATTATGGCCACCCGTCAGCCAGCCAATTACGACCAGAAGCTGGCACAATGGCTTGCGATGGGAGTGAGCCCACGAGCAACCATTGCATTGGATCGTTGTGCGCGAGCCCACGCTTGGTTACACGGCCGAGACTTTGTTACGCCAGAGGATGTGCAAGTGATGGCATTTTCGGTGTTGCGCCACCGGCTGCTACTGAGTTATCAGGCACAAGCGGAAGGAGTACATCCGAATCAAGTTATCAACCATCTGTTGGCTTTAGTTGGCAGTGCGTAGCTTATGACCATGCCCCATTCGCTGCCCTTGCATGCTAACGGCGTCACTCTGTGTCTTGAAGAGTTGCTTGCCTATGAACAGCAAGCCGTGCATTTTTTGCCCCCTGCACGCCAAGTATGGTCGCAACGCATCGGCCAGCATCAAAGCTGCCGTCTAGGACGAGGAATGGATTTCTCAGAAGTGCGCCAGTACCAAGCGGGGGATGATATTCGCTCAATTGACTGGCGAGTTACCGCGAGAACGGGCAAGCCACACACTAAGTTGTTCAGTGAAGAGCGAGAAAAAGTTGTCGTACTTTATATCGATCTAAGCCAGTCGATGCAATTTGGTTCCAGTTTACTGCTCAAAGCAGTTCAGGCGGCACATTTAGCCAGCTTGCTCAGTTGGCTTGCCGTGAAGCAACAAGACCGAGTCGGCGCTGTGATTGATTTAGGGCATCGTCTGGTTGAGATAAAACCGAACAGCCGCCAACGTGGAGTCTTGCCTATTTTAGCGGCCTGCATTGAAGCACAACATAAGCCGTATTCAGAACACACACCAAGAAATCTGGCATTGCATGATGTATTGAGCACTCTCAATCGATTATGCCCCAAAGGCAGTGAAGTGGTGTTGCTCAGTGATTTTGTTGATTTAGATGTACAGCAGCATGCACTTTCACTACGTCAGTTGTGTCGGCACAACCGCGTACGCATGGTGCAAATTTACGATCCATTAGAGCAAGGAGACACCTCATTTCGTGGTATTGAGCAAGTACAAAATAACCAAGAGACGCGCTGGCTCAACTTTTCGATAAATAGTACGCGTGCAGGTATCAAAAAAGCCTTTGAAACTCAAAAAGAAAAACTAAAATCACTCTGTCTATTATTGGAAATGGACTACCGCTCAGTTTCAAGCGGGATACCTTTGCTGCAACAATTATCGGACCATAAGAAATGAAGGAATCGTCAATCACATCACTGGATCTCAACGCCCTGCATTTGCCAGAGCTCCCGAGCTGGTTTCCATTAGCTTGGGGATGGTGGGCAAGCGTAGGCGGTATTCTCATCGTGATGCTCATCATCGGATTGGCCGTGCGTTGGCGTCGCCGTCGTCTCGCCCCTAAAAAATCCGCGTTACGTCTTCTGAGCTTAACGGTAAGCCCACAAACGCCCTCTTCAGCCATTGAGTTGGTTCGTCAGGCCGCACTGTGCTATTACCCTCGCGAAGAGATTGCGCATTTAACCGGTAAAGATTGGTACGCCTTTTTAGACGCCCAAGTCGGACACCCACTTTTCGTACCAAATGAAACCCTGTGGCAGCAAGCGTTATACCAAAAGCAGAAAGTGAACAATGCCGATGAGCTGGTTCACCACTGTTATCATTGGGTAGAAAGCGCCTTGCCGCCGAGAAAGCGGAGAAAATCAGGCATTGGCAAGTTTTGAGTTTATTTGGTGGTGGGCATTTTTATTGCTCCCACTGCCTTGGCTTATCTATTTTTTTGCACCCGCCATTCAATCTCGGGCAGCCATTAAGCTGCCCTATCTTCCTGATACATCTGGTATCCAAGCTCGTTCTTGGCTTCCTCGTATACTCGCCGTCGGATTGTGGATTCTGTTGCTTAGCGCAGCAGCAAGGCCCGTTTGGTATGGGGAACCAGTAAGCACCAGCACTTCACATCGCGATCTGATGTTAGTGGTTGATCTTTCCTATTCAATGAGTCAGGAAGACATGCAATCCGGTCAACAGATGGTCGACCGCCTCACAGCGGTAAAACAAGTGTTGTCTGAGTTTATTGCCAAACGTGAAGGAGACCGTATTGGGCTTATTCTGTTTGCCGACCATGCTTATTTACAAACACCACTCACGTTGGACAGAGAGACCGTCACTCAACAGCTCAACCAAGCGGTTTTAAAACTCATTGGTACCCAAACTGCAATTGGTGAAGGGATTGGGCTAGCAACCAAGATTTTTATCGACAGTGACGCACCACAACGAGTAATGATTCTGCTCAGTGACGGTAGCAATACTGCTGGAGTTCTCGACCCACTCGAAGCGGCGAATATTGCCAAGCAATACCACTCTACAATTTATACCGTTGGAGTGGGAGCCGGTGAAATGGTAGTCAAAGATTTTCTGTTTAGCCGCAAGGTCAATACAGCGCAAGATCTGGATGAAAAGACTCTGCAAACCATCGCCTCAACCACCGGGGGGCAGTATTTCCGTGCACGCAACCAGCAAGACTTACAAAATATATATGACACCATTAACCAACTTGAACCCATTAACCAAACCAACCAATTTTGGCGACCACAAACCGAGTGGTTTTTCTACCCATTGAGTGTGGCATTACTGCTTTCTGTCATTCTGGTTATTGTGAGGAGATAACATGCCACTAACTTTCCTCTATCCATACTGGTTATGGTTACTGATCCCGTCACTAGGTTTCGCATTTTGGCTGAGAGCACGTAAAAACCAGCGGGGCTTAATTGCTCCTCATCTTGCTCACGTTATGGGTATTGGTGTGCCTCAAGGCCGCTACCTCAGTGGATTACTGGGAGTCGGATGGATGATCGCGGTGCTTGCACTCGCAGGGCCAAGTTGGCAATCGGCTGAGCGACCCAGTGTGCAAAATAGCGCTGCGCGAGTATTAATTATGGATATGTCACAATCCATGTACGCCACTGATTTAGCGCCAAATCGACTAACTCAAGCTCGTTATAAAGCGTTGGATCTGCTGAAAGGCTGGCATGAGGGTAGTACAGGATTGGTCACTTACGCTGCCGACGCTTATGTGGTGAGCCCTCTGACTCGTGACAGCGCAACACTGGGCAATTTGATCCCCTCGTTATCTCCCGAGATCATGCCCTATCAAGGGGCGAATGCGGCAAATGCAGTGGGTTTAGCCATTTCCATGCTGCAACAAGCGGGCCATCAAAAAGGTGATTTGATTCTGCTGACTGACGATATTCGTACCGCTGAACGAGAGAAAATCACTCAACAGTTAGAAAATAGCTCATGGCGTCTGATTTTACTTGCCATCGGGACATCAAATGGTGCTCCGATTACCTTGAGTGATGGCAGCTTACTCAAGAGTCCTCAAGGTCAGACGGTGATCGCCAAAACGTCCTTTGAACCAATGCAGCAACTCACGCACAGCGTGCAAGGGGTATTCACCGCCTATCGCGCCGATGGCGCGGATGTTGAGCAGATTTTACACCTCACACAACAGCAAACCGATGTCGCCAACCAAACCTCGCGTAAAGTCGTTACTGAACGAGTCAACAACGGTTATTGGCTAGTTCTGCCTTTAGTTATCGCCGCTGTAGCTATATTTCGCCGTGGCGTGATTTTTACCTTGCTGCTGATTGTCGGTACTCACTTTCCTGCCCAAGAGGCTTCGGCATCCCCATGGCTAAATCAGGATCAGCAAGCAATGCGCGCGTTCGAAACCAAACAATATTCGCAAGCGGCTGAAACATTTCGAGACCCGAAATGGCAAGGTGCAGCGCGCTACTATGCAAAAGATTATCCCGGTGCCATTGAAGCGTATTCGCGTATTGAGAACCCTGATTTAGAAACCCAATACAACTTGGCGAACGCTTACGCACAAGCGGGAAATTTCCCTAAAGCGCGCGAATTGTATGAGCAGGTGCTCAAACAACAACCAAACCATCAAGATGCTCAGCACAATCTGCAAGTTGTTAACGCCGCAGAGCAGGAACAGCAACAGCAACAGCAACAGCAACAGCAACAGCAACAGCAACAGCAACAGCAACAGCAACAGCAACAGCAGGATTCATCATCGGCCGCCTCCGGTCAAGAGCAGCAAGAAGCGCCATCGGAGGCAACTAAAGCACCCGCTACGAATCCTCAAACAAAACAACCGCCGGATCTCGATCGTTCTCAGAATCCACAAAATAATGCGCAACCCGAGGCGAGTGAAAAAGAGCAGGCTCAGCCGACATCAGCTAACTCTCCCCGTACTGAACAAGCGTCGGAGAAAAATGAACAACCAAATCAGCAGCAAAACCGCTCTGAGCAAGTCAATAAACAAGACGATGAACAGCATAATGCTCAGCAATCTGAGTTTGTTACATCTACGGCGGATCCCAACCTCGACCCGCAGCTACGCAAATTAGAGCAAGTCGAGAATGCGCGCGATCCGAGCGCTTTATTACGTGCGCAACTGTTTTTACAAGCCCAACGTAAACCTCAACCAATGGAAACCGACCAGCCATGGTAAAGAAGCTCTCTGTTTATCACTCCGCACTTTTCTGGCTCACGCTCGCGGTTAGCCTGTTCGGGCTACCAGCCCATGCTGCCGATTTAGTGGCCAGTGTCAGTAAAAATAAAGTAGTTAAGAATGAAGTGATTCAGCTCAGGATCATCAGCAGTGACAAAGCCTCTGCCGATGCACTCGATTTTTCTCAACTGGAGCCGGATTTTTTCGTTGGTCAACCGAGTTTTGCCTCTTCAACCAACATCATAAATGGCAACTATTCCCAGCGTAGCGAATGGACAGTGGCGATTGCCGCTCAAAAAACCGGCATCATTACTATTCCCCGCTTTCAGTTGGGTAATGCCCAAACCACACCTATCGCCATTCAGGTCACAGAAGATCAGCATCAACCAGCACAACAAGAGTTGGCAGAAGTGCGTAGCCGTTTAGAGCGCACGCAACTATATCCGGGTGAAAGTACCTTGTTTCATGCTCAGTTAATAATTAAGGAAGATGTACGCCGGCTACGTGACCCAAACATTACGCCGCCGAAAGTCGATGGAATGCAGATCGAGTCCGCCAGTGAACCCAAACAATACCCTAGCGTGCTCGATGGCGTGGAAGTGACCATCGTTGAACAATCTTTTCGCATTACAGCACAACAGGCGGGTAGCTTTAATCTCAGTGAGCCAATCTTAAAAGCAGGCCTGCTCTACGGTAACCAATACAGTGGTGGTACACGTTTAATCCCACTGCTCACTCAACCCAAAACGTATGCGATCACCGTGCTCGAAAAACCCGCAAATTATCAAGGCTTCTGGCTACCGACAGCCAAATTACACCTTAGTCAAAACTGGTCTGATGGTCAGAAAACATTAAGTTCACCTGAGCAATACGAAACACAGGTCGGCCATGCCATCACGCGAGAATTGCGTTTACAAGTGAGTGGCCTCACTCAGCAACAACTGCCTAATTTCAGTATTGAATACCCCGAATCCGTTAGCGTGTATGCGGAAAAGCCCCAGTTCAGCACACTCGACAACGGAGAGACTCTGATGACGCTTAAGCAGGTGCTGATCCCTCGTCAAGCGGGAGATATTTCCTTGCCCGAAGTCAGACTCCATTGGTGGAACACGCAGACACAAACAGCACAAATGAGCCAAATTTCAGGTTTGGTTCTACACGTCAAGCCCAGTGAAGAAGCCGCGTTACCCACCGTGCCAACCCTCTCAACGACAACACCGAACAACCCACCAATCAGTGATGCAGGTTATTGGCCATACCTTACCTTACTCTTTGCACTACTGTGGTTAGCCACTAGCCTATTCGCTTGGTGGCAATGGCAACATACAAAACATCCACAACAGATAAGCTCCAACCGTTCTGAGCTATCATCTGCGTATCAAATACTCCTTCAGACGATTGAACAGCAAGATCTTCTGGCAATCAGCCAAGCAATACGTACATGGCAAAGCGAAATCATCTTAGATCAAGATGAGCAGCAAGCGCTGACGGCATTGCTTTATCCTTTACAACAAGCCTGTTATTCAGAGCAACCACAAACTCCAGATTTCAGTGAATTAAAGCGCTGGGTTATGGTCAAACAGAAGCAACAACGTAAAAGCACTCGCCGACAAGAGACAGAATTACCTCAGTTATGACACTGCTGCAATTTCGTGTTACTGAGGGATAGCGTGTTCGTTGCCACAAGAGTAATTTATGGCGAAGCAACACCAAGTACAGCCAAACCGCTGTGACTTCAATATAGAAAAGAATAACGGTCAAATAATGGGAGGAAAACCATGACCAATATGAATACCAAAACCGCCAGCGTGCTTGGCCTGAGTCTGATTATCGGGCTGGCCGCACTGGGTTTTTTGGTACAGCAAATGGCTGTTAAGTTTAAAGAATATGAACGAGTCGTCACCGTAAAAGGGTTATCGGAACGTGAAGTCGTTGCTGACACGGTCATTTGGCCTATTCAGTTTACGGTTGCAGATAATCAGCTTTCTTCGCTCTTTGAAACGGTGGATCAACAGACTCAACTCATAACTCACTTTTTAGTTGAGAAAGGTATTGATAGTACGGCAATTTCCCTTTCGGCCCCAGCCGTAGTCGATAAAAAAGCCCAGCAATATGGGGAAGATCGTTCAGAGTTCCGCTATCTGGCAACGCAAACGCTCACGGTATACAGCAAGAAAGTGGATTTGGTGCGTAACATCATCAGCGAGATTGGTCAGCTCGGTAAACAGGGCGTCGTATTTAACCAAGATCCTTACAACAATCGCGTTGAATTTAGCTTTACAGGGTTAAATGACATCAAGCCAGACATGATCGAAGAAGCGACCAAGCAAGCGCGAGAAGTGGCACTGAAGTTTGCAACCGACTCACAAAGCACGCTAGGTAAGATCAAAACCGCCTCACAAGGACAGTTTTCTATCTCAGATCGTGATAACAATACGCCGTACATCAAAAATGTCCGCGTAGTCACCACGGTTGAATACTATCTCTCTGATTAACGGCAATCCGATTTCTAGTAAATCGATACGAAATCCTCTTTCTAGCCTGCTAGGAAGGGGATTTTTAGTATCTGTAGGCATATTACGTAAAAGCAAGCCTTCGGAGAGTCACGGCTTAAACCTCGGCTTCGAGGAATGTAAAAAGGGGCGTGGTTTTCACCACGCCCCTTTTTTAATTAATCTGTGCTAATTACAGCGCAGTTACTTGAGCCGCTTGTGGGCCTTTTTTGCCTTGCTCAACTGTGAAGCTTACACGCTGACCTTCAGCCAGAGTTTTGAAGCCTTCAGAAACGATAGACTTGAAGTGTACGAACACGTCTTGACCGCCGTTGTCTTAGAGAAATGAAACCAAAACCTTTTAGTTTCGTTAGAACCATTTTACTGAACCAGTCATTTTCTGAGACATAGTAACCTCTAATATAAATTTGCTATGGGTTGATTTGGCTGATAACGAAAGCTATTGAATGGTATATCAAGACAAAGTTGACGCAGGTTTAACGAGAAATCGATAACGATCTGAGATTGAACTTTCACTGAATTTAACATTAACAACTCTTACCTAAGAGCCGAGGTAAACTATACACGTATTTTCCTGAAACGCTACACTTATTTGTGAAATTTGCCACACAGCAAGAAATCTGCTGAAAAATGCTACATTTCGGCCTCTATACAGTCGATATTTTCAACAATAACACCAACCACCTGATTTCGCCCCTGACTTTTAGCGCGATACAAAGCTTTATCCGCTTCTGCATAAAGTTGATCAAATTGAATCTCACGAGGTTTGTAGCGTGAGGCCGCATAACCAATAGAGACGGTAAGTATTGTTCCATTTGGGTTTTCACAATGTTCAATTTTTTCGGTTTCGATACTCTGACGAATACTTTCTGCCAGTAAACGAACTTCATCCACACTGCGATTGGCGGTCAGGAGCAAAAATTCCTCTCCGCCAATCCGACAAAATAGCTCGTGTTCAGATTGGGCATGTTGGCTAAGAATGTTACCAATACGCATCAGGGCAATGTCCCCTTCCAGATGTCCATAGCAGTTATTAAATAGGCCAAAGTGGTCAATATCCAATAAGATGACACCGTAGCTCACCACCTCTTTCATCGTCTGTTCACAGGTCTGCTCAAGCAGATGTTCTAACATACGGCGATTTCCAAGACGCGTTAGAGGATCTAACTTCGCCATGAGATCCAGTTTTTCGTTGGCTTTTTGAAGATCACGAGTGCGATTGCGAACTTCAAGCTCCAAAGTTTCGTTGAGTACCGATATCGCCTCTTGAGCTTTCGCCCGCATTAACACTTCCGTTAAGTTTGAAGCAAACATGCGGATCACTTCTCGCAGTTGTGACGTCAACGGTGAACGACGGATCAAATTATCTGCCGCAATAAAGGCTATCGGCGTGCCTTTATCGGTCAACATGGTCATTGCCGTCCAACCATAGCCGACAATTTTGCAATCGTGGTAAATGGGTACCCCTTCTTTGAAAACGACTTCATTTGGATAAAGCTTCGCAAGATCGACGATGTCATTTTCGTGGGTCGACCCTCGGAAATAGGATTCATCAACGATATTGCCTTGAATGTCGGTTCCCCATGTTCCTTGAATATACGAGCACGCTTCATCGGTCAGGAATACAGCCATGCGATCAATCCCCATCCGGTTAATCGCGAAACTGACGGCAGACTTACACACTTCGCTGACGGTCATACAACGGGATAGTTCCACCATGCTGGCATGCAGCATACGGACATTCTGTTCTTGTCGTTTCCGAATGTAGATTTGAGCCAATAATGATCCAAAAGACTCCAACATTTGCTTTTGGTATTCAGTGATCGGCTGACGATGAATGTAATTATCAATCGCTAACCAACCAATGGTGTCGTTACCATCACGCAGGATCAGCATCCCATTCCAACCTTGACCAACCACTTGACCTGCGGTGTACAGTGGCACATCTTCAACCACCATTAAATTGCACTCATCATTAGACAGCGCTTCTAAATACTGGGGTTCCACTTGGTGCAAGTCATATTGGGTATGGTGTTCATCAACCGTATTACCTTCTTCGTTCGTACCATAAGTACCACTGAAGCAGCGCTTTTTTCATATCCAGTAATAAGAAAGCGGCACGATCAAAGCCTAGGCGATGACGCACCGCTTCTACTGATGCACGATGCAGCTCATCAAGATTGGCTGGATTGGAGAGTTCGACAGCGACCTGATGCACCAACTTCATGTTGTCAATGAACTGTTCTCGCTGACGAATTTCACTCAGGTACTTCGCTTCCCGTAAATCACGATTCTTAAACTCTTTCGAGGCCTCAATCTCGGCACGTAAGCACTGCCATTTTGACGCAATTAGCTGTAAAAAATCTAATTCGCCCGACTCGGTACTCAAATGCACTTTATCCGCGCAAGCCGCTTGAATAATTAAGTAAGTACGATGTTGAGGGTGGTTATCCAACATTAAGATGAACGACTCTCCCCCCATCTGTGGCAGGTAATCCCAGCGACAAGTATTGATTGCAAAAGGAATTAAACCATCTGACGTATCAAACTGTGCAGCCCATGTCCAAAAGGCTTCAGGGTAGCTTTCTAAACACAAAAAAGATTCATGGGCTAAAACCACCTCTGCTGCGGCCGCGTTTGATGGCGCGTAGACAATCCCCGCGGCTTGTGATTCTAAAAACGTGGTTAAATACTCGAACGTGGTATCGGCCAACATTCGATAATTTCGACTTGAGGTGACTCTTTTTAATAGGGTTCTAGGAAACATGCACAGCCTGACATTGGAATTATGTTTTATTAGAAATAATGGCTGATTTTTTAATAAGCAATCAATTGGCTATCTGACTGGCTGTTAACTGCGCCGCATTTTTTCCAGATAACTGATTACATCCTCGGCACAGGCAGCATTTCTGCGATGTTGTTTCCATTTATTGCATCTATAAGCAATAGTTTTTAATAATTTTCTCATTATTGATTCAACCACACATGAGGTTCTCGGGCTGTTTTGCATACTTGATCAACCATGTAAATCATAAGTACCGTCATTCGGCTCCCTCTTCAGCAAAAAAGTTCCTCACAAAGCGGTATCGATGCGGGCGAGAATAAACAAACGTCACGGACATCACTGCAATTGCAATGAGGAAGCCGCTAAAATCAGGTTCGATTGCATTGACTATGGATTCTTTATGCGCCTTTTCTCTTTTGCTTTATTAATACTATGGATTTTCCCTTGCGTTAGTTTTGCTCAGGTCGACCTCGTCAAAGTCGATAAGTCGAAACGACGCCTGTATTTGTTGCAAGGAGATCAAGTGGTTCGTGAGTATCGCATCGCTTTGGGTAAGTCCCCCAAAGGGCATAAACAGCAAGAGGGCGATCAGCGCACGCCCGAAGGGAACTACTACTTAGACTTCATTACTCAAGATTCCCATTTTTACCGGGCGATTCATATTAGCTACCCCAGTCCACAAGATGAGCGACATGCGGCTCAATTAGGTGTTAGCCCTGGAGGTGATATCAAGATCCACGGATTGAAAAATGGGGAAACGGCAGACCCCGCATTTATTCAAAGTTTTGACTGGACCAACGGCTGTATCGCGTTAACCAATAGTGAAATGGATGATTTTCTGAGCTTAGTTCAGCCTGGTACGCCTATTCACATCGAGTGGTAATCAAACACAACCTACTTGGTGTCGGTCCCTATCGATCATTGTTTTAAAGGTTTGACTAATGCCTCTAACCCTTCAATTTTAAGAGCCAAACAGAGTTCCAGTAGGACACCGAGCTCACCTTCTGGAAACCCTTGCTTTTGAAACCACAACAAATAAGGTTCAGGGAGATCAATCAGCACGCGGCCGGCATATTTACCAAATGGCATTTTCATTCGAGCCAATTTTAAGAGATGTGTTTTTTTCTAAACATGGATAATTCTTAATTTTTCGCAAAATGATGGGTAGCCTAAATCTAAGGCTTGGAAAAGTAAATCCTTCTCTGCATCTGGATGCAGGATGAAATAGCTGAGTAAATGTGATTCATAACCCATGATTTTATTTTTTGTTAGCGCATTCTCAATTTATTCATTTCCCAGATGACGAAACTCTATTTTCATACATAATCAATCTGGGTTTGAAATGAATCATTTCAAATAGGTGAAAATATGAGAACGTACAACAACTCTAGCTTTTGGTTTACCCTCGATTATAAAATCGCTTTCTTCTTTCCTGCGTAATCCTTTCTCGCATGGATAACGTGCCATTCTGCGCAATCGCTTATTGCATGGAGGGCTTGGTTATTCAGCCATCTTACTCACTTATAGCTTGGCATTTATAATGCTGGACATTTTTTATCAATGAATTTTATATTCATTGCGCAGATGACTTTGATGGTTATTTTTTATTCTTAACTTTCATTCATCAATGTTCGCTCCAGCATTTCGCCTCAAAGTCAGTAAGAATTAAAAATTCATTCCCCATGGCATAAATTTATTTTTACGCCAGAGGGATCTTATTTAAAAAATTCATAAGCAAGGAATATTGAATTTATTCCTGATAAGACTTCTTTTATCAAAATTTAGGACTAACCAACATGGAAAACTTTAAACACTTACCAGAACCTTTTCGTATTCGTGTTATTGAACCAGTAAAACGTACCACACGTGAATATCGTGATCAGGCGATTTTAAATGCTGGCATGAACCCTTTTTTACTCGATAGCGAAGATGTGTTTATTGACCTACTGACCGATAGCGGCACTGGCGCAATCACTCAAGAGATGCAAGCCGCGATGTTCCGTGGTGATGAAGCCTACAGCGGCAGCCGCAGCTACCATGCACTCGCGAGAGCGGTTAAAGATATTTTTGGTTATGAATACACCATTCCAACTCACCAAGGGCGTGGTGCAGAGCAAATTTATATTCCTGTTTTGATTAAAAAACGTGAACAAGAAAAAGGCTTAGATCGCAGTAAAATGGTCGCCTTATCGAACTACTTTTTCGATACCACTCAAGGCCATACCCAAATCAACTGCTGTGTTGCCAAAAACGTATATACCGAAGAAGCGTTTGATACTGGCGTAAAGGCCGATTTTAAAGGCAATTTCGACTTAGAAAAGCTCGAACAAGCGATCCTTGAAGCGGGTCCGGCGAACGTCCCATATATTGTCAGCACCATCACTTGTAACTCTGCGGGTGGCCAGCCAGTTTCGATCGCCAACTTAAAAGCCGTGTATGAGATTGCCCAGCGTTACGACATTCCCGTGATCATGGATTCCGCTCGTTTTGCTGAAAACGCGTATTTTATTCAGCAACGAGAACGCGATTACCGCAACTGGACCATCGAAGAGATCACGCGTGAAGCTTACAAATACGCAGATGGGCTCGCGATGTCAGCCAAAAAAGATGCCATGGTGCAGATGGGCGGCTTACTCTGCTTTAAAGATGAACGTTTCTTTGATGTGTACACCGAATGCCGAACTCTGTGTGTGGTTCAAGAAGGCTTCCCAACCTACGGCGGTCTAGAAGGCGGCGCGATGGAACGTTTGGCGGTTGGCTTGTATGACGGTATGCGCCAAGATTGGCTCGCTTATCGCATTAACCAAGTGGAGTATCTGGTCAATGGTTTAGAAGCGATCGGGGTTATTTGCCAACAAGCTGGCGGCCATGCTGCGTTTGTCGATGCGGGTAAACTGCTGCCTCACATCCCAGCAGATCAATTCCCTGCACATGCTTTAGCTTGTGAACTCTATAAAGTCGCAGGTATTCGCGCAGTAGAAATTGGTTCACTCCTGCTTGGCCGTGACCCGGCAACGGGCAAACAGCACCCTTGCCCTGCCGAATTGCTCCGTTTGACCATTCCTCGCGCGACTTACACTCAGACACATATGGACTTCATCATCGAAGCGTTTGAGAAAGTGAAAGCCAATGCCCGTAACGTAAAAGGATTGGAGTTTACTTACGAACCACCCGTGCTACGCCACTTTACGGCTCGTTTAAAAGAAAAAGCCTAATACGGTGTTTAAAAAGTGCAGCCTGCAAAGGCTGCCTTTTTTTGACCTAAACAACATAACCACAAAATCAACAATAACGTGAAACCCAAGGATTTTATCATGTCGAAACAACCCTCTCTGTTTGGGGGAGCCTGCATTATTGCCAGCGTCTGCGTCGGAGCTGGTATGCTTGGTCTCCCTAGCGCAGGTGCTGGTGCATGGACTCTCTGGTCAATGCTGGCACTGATATTAACAATGGCCGTGATGACACTTTCAGGCTGGATGTTGCTTGAAGCCTTTAAACATTATGATTTGCGAGTCTCCTTCAACACTGTTACCAAAGATATGCTTGGCAGCCATATCAATCGCTTTAACAACCTTACCGTTTACTTTGTCGGCGGCATTTTGTTGTACGCCTACATCACCTCTTCTGGCTTAATTTTGCAGGATCTGCTGCATATCAACAGTAAGCTCGCTTCTGTATTGTTTGTGGCGGTATTTTCTGCGTTTGTCTGGCATTCAACTCGTGCGGTGGATCGTATCTCAGTCGTGTTGATCGTGTTTATGGTATTGAGCTTCATCTTTGGTGTATCTGGTTTAGCCATGAATGTGAAAACCTCGATCCTGTTTGATACGCTCAATCAGAGTGGTGAATACGCGCCCTATGCTATGGCGATGTTACCTGTCGCTCTGACATCTTTTGGTTATCACCATTCTGTTTCATCCATGCGCTCTTACTATGGTGAAGAACGTAAAGCTAAGTACGCCATATTAGGAGGAACAGTGATTGCGTTAAGCCTTTACGCCCTTTGGTTATTCAGCATTTTTGGCAATTTGCCTCGCACCGATTTCGCTCCAGTCATACAACAGGGGGGAAATGTGGATGTACTATTGAAAGCCTTAGGTTCAGTGGTGGAATCAGAAAAAGTCTCACAAGCCATCAATGCCTTCTCCATGGCGGCAATCCTCTCCTCTTTTATTGGCGTTGGCTTAGGGGTGTTTGATTTTCTGGCTGATCTATTCCAATTCAGTAACTGCAAACAGGGGCGAACCAAAACTTGGCTAGTGACTTTCTTACCGCCACTCATTCTCTCTTTACTGTTCCCTTTCGGCTTTATTATTGCGATTGGTTATGCCGGCGCAGCGGCAACCATTTGGGCTTGTATTATCCCTGTACTCCTCGCACGTAAATCGCGCACTTTAGCCAATGGTGCACAAGGTTTTGTTGTACCTGGTGGTAATGTGGCGCTGGGTGTCGTGCTGATCTTTGGTGTGCTTACTGCGGTTTTCCACATGATGGCGATGGCCAATTGGTTACCGACTTTTGCTGGGTAAAATGATAACCACCTACTTAATCAGTAGGTGGTTATTCACTTGTTACTCAAGACTCCAACATTTTTCTACCTGCGCTTCTGCCACAAAATAATCATCATGACTGACGATAATCAATGCGCCTTGGTAATGCTCCAGTGCCTTGGCTAAGGCTTGTTTGGACTCCAAATCGAGATGATTATCCGGCTCATCGAGCAGCAAAATAGGTTCATTGGCAACATGGCTGACCATGAGCATCGCCAATTTCATTTTTTCACCGCCACTCAGGTGTTTGGCAAGCCGATACACCGTGTCTCCACGAAAACCAATCCCCGCCAAAAGCAGGCGTGCATCATTAGCGGTTAAACCCTCACAAAACCCCGTCAAATTGTCGAGCAGTGACTGGTTTAAATCCACTAACGCATAATGCTGATCGAGATACATCACAGGCGCGTTACGTTGGATATGACCTTGATATTCATCATGCAAACTCGCAACCGCTTTCAGAAAACGGCTTTTACCGCCTCCATTGGCAGCCGAAAGACGGCAATGTTCTCCCTGCCTTAGAAGCAAAGTCAGTGGTGAATGGTTAACCCCGTCAGCGCGGTAATTCTCGACACTCAACAAGGTGCGTTTTTTGCCGTTACTGATCTCGGTAAGATAAAGTTTGGGATCCGACTCTCGCACCAACGTCGATTGCAACCCTTGCAATTGCTGCTGATTTCGCTGGCGTTGGTTGCGAGCGTTCACTAACGCCGCAGAGCGGCTTTTCTCGGCACTGTTCTTTTTCGCATCCATCAATATTTTCGGTTGGCTACCCGATTTCAGCGCTTTAGCACCTTGATTGGCACGCTTTTGCGCCTTCTCCTGACTCTTTTGTATTTCACGCTCAATCGCTTTCTGCTCATTTTGTAATTGAACCACACGCCGACTCAGCGCCTCTTGTTGTTGCTGCCATTGCTGTTGATAGTGAGCGTAGTTTCCTTCAAACCAATGCAAACCCTCTGCCGTGATCCGAACGATGCGATCCATCTGCATTAACAGCGCTCTATCATGACTCACTACCAACACTGGGCGATCCTCTTGTCGCAACTGATCAATCAGCCATTGGCGTCCTATCTGATCGAGATGGTTACTTGGTTCATCCAGCACCAACGCATCACAGTTCGACAGAAACAGGCGTTTGAGCTTGAGTGCTGCCAGTTGCCCACCACTGAGCAGACCACAACGGGCATTCAGAGGTAGCGTGATGCGTAGCTCATCGAGCAGCGCTTGGGTGGTTTCAGCGATGTCCCACTGCTCTCCTAAGTCATCAAAATGCTGTTGTTCTATACTGCCAGTTTCAATTGCACGCAGCGCATTGAGCGCTTTAGCAACGCCAAGAAACTCGGCAAGGCGACTCTCGGTGTCGAGATCCGAAGTGTGCTGATCGTAGTAGCCAATTTTCCCATGGCACACCACATGTCCAGAGGTCGGTTCTCGCTTACCGAGCAATAACTGAAGCAATACCGATTTGCCGATACCATTACGGCCAACAATCGCGGTGCGCCCTTGCGGAAAATGAAAATCAAATGGATGAAACAGCCACTCACCACTTTCTAATTGGTAGCTTAATTGGTGGGCATGAATAATGGGCATAACAATCCCCTCTACTGTTCAAAGAAAAGTAAAGAAGCCAGTAAGCAAATAACCACGCGAGATAGGCATTTTGGGGCGAATCATAGCCAAACACATGCGCTAAAAAGTGGCGAATCAGGTCAAGGTCAACACTCTGTTAACCAATAGAAATGCAATAACGCCTACTAACTCCAAGAGCCGAATGAAATTAAGATCATCGGTAATAAGGAAGTTAGATATCCATGTTGGCGTTATCTCCGAAAGAAAGGATGCCGGGAGGTTAACAAGTGAACAGCGACCTTGTCAATCTTGGCCTCCGCTCACTGCACCATATCGAAAGCATTAGCGCATCACGAATTGTTCTTCATGAAACTGGCGTAACAGATCCACTCGGTAGGGTTTAAGCGCCTTTTTCAAGCTATTAGAGAAAGCAACAGGCCCACAGAAATAGAAGTCGAAACGGCTTAAATCTCCACATCGGCGCGCTATATCCTCCGCTGACAAACGAGGGTCAACACTCGAATCAATAATGGTGAGAGCAACTCCTGCCGCCTGCGCTTTGTGGCGTAATTCTGCACACACATTGGGTTCAATCTGATGGCAACAGAAAAACAGATGCACTTGGGGATGTGCTCTCTCCGTCATTAACCAATCGAGGCCAGCCATAAATGGTGCAATCCCGACACCGCCGCCGATCCAAATCTGCGGTTGATGAGCCACAAAATCGAACTTACCATAAGGTCCTTCCACTTCCAGCGTATCGCCACGGCGCAACCTCTCATGCAAACCTGTCGTGAAGTCGCCTAATTCTTTGATCAGAAAACGTAATTGTGAACCTTGATGAGCACAGGCGATGGTGAATGGATGCGGCTCTTCACCAGCAAACCGTAGGTACGCAAACTGCCCAGCTTTATGACCTAACCATGGCTTATCTAAACTGAATGGTTAAATCCAAGGTTTGACTTTTCGGGCAATAATGAAATGCGTCAACATGAGCAGGGTAACGAGATTGCCGACCAACCAAACCTAGCAAGCTATAACATGCTGCCCATGAGCCCACCGCAATAAACAGCATTGTTAGCCAGTAAATCGGCTCACTCCAATAGGCTTTTTTCAGCAAGATCGCACTATGTAGAGCAACCAATAAATACACTACCGCCATCAAGCGGTGAGTGAGTCGAAACGGTTTGTATTTAATGGCCGACCAGAGTGAAACCACCAACAACGCAATCAAGGCATAAAAGCCCCACTCTCCCATTTCCATCGCGAAAGGTTTGGCTTCTTTTAGCCATAATGCCAAACCAGAAAAGTTACCATGTGGGCCAGAACCATTGAGACGCGCGGGTTTGGTTAGCAATTCAAGAGAGATGAGCCACTTAGGAATATGGTAAGTCAGCCAATGAAAGACCCCAAGCAAGAGCGCGGAGATCCCGAGCCATTTATGAATCCGGTAGCCTTTGTCTATCCCTTGCGTCCATTGTTCTATCAAGGGTAAGCGCAAAGCTAACAGCATAGCCAGCGACATCAACATAAGCGCCAGAATACCAGAATACTGGATTAACCCCGATCGCCACTCGAATAGGTTAGTCGACACCCATATTGTCGGTTCAACTTGCACCCAAAACAGAGTGGTGAGACCTAACATAGCCCCAAAAGTGTATTTAACCCTGCTCATAACCAAATCCCGCTTTATTAATAAGGTTATTTTAGAGTAACAAGCCTAATGTAAAGCGCTGTCGTAGAAGGGTAAAGTTAAGTAAAGGATGATGAGGGTTTGAGCACACTAGCTCAACAACGCATCTGCCGTCGCTACCAAGAGCAGCGATGGCGGAGTCATAAAAATAAAGCCAGTCGTTTGACTGGCTTTGCAATGAAGAACTTAGAACTGGCCGAGATATTCCCAGTTACCATTAGTTGGATTGGGATCGGTAGGGAAAGGGAAATAACCGTACTTAGTCACTTTCAAGCGGTAGTAGTGGTAGCCGCCACGGAATACATATTGGTAGATGTCGTTCACTTTGCCACGCTGACCATCACTGCCCCATACGCCCATCGCATCTTGCTGATACCATTCAAGTAGCGCGCGCTCAAAGCTCGCCAGATCACGATTTAATTCCGCAAGATAGGTTTGAATGGAGCTGTCACTCCCCAAGAAAACCCAGTCTTGGTTTGACTCTTCAAACGTCGGGAACGCATCCCCTTCTCCTGGGCGTTTTTGGATAAAGTAGTGGTTTTCACCCTCGATTTGTCCAACAAATACGGCATTCGGCGCATTATCCCAAGTGGTTGAGGTGCGCTCATCCCAAGTTAATAAACGAGATACACCAAAGTAGCTTTGTACACGAGCTTCAATGCTCACACCGGCGGCTCTGTTGAGCTTGATTGGGTTGAAAGCAAAGTTAACGTGATCATCAGCCGAACCTAGGTATTTCCAACCTTGATTACTGGTTTGATCGATCGGGAATGCACCTGCATCCACCATGCGCATCACAAAGTAATCACGTGTTCCGGTTTCTGGGTTAGCAAATACGTACAAAGCTCCTGCTCTGCGCTCGGCTTTCGTCACACCATTATTCAGCATGCCACGGTCGTACTGCTCTGCCACAAACGCATCAAACTCAGCGATGGTCGCAAAATCCGTGTTCAGCAAAGTCTGGTTCTGGGCGAAGGTTTTCGTCATATCGATGACTTGGCTGTAACCGTATTCCTGACCGATGATGATTGGACCTTTGAGCTTATCCAGCGGCGGATTCTGATCTGGCGTCATTCGAGTCAACTCCGTCTCACCCTCGCGGTTAGAACAGTGCAGGCTCACTTGCGTGGGAACCCCATGCTCCATCGATAAGTTAACGTGGAACTTGTTACTTTCATTACCAGCATGACGAGAGGCACTTAATTGCACTTGCTCACGCACGCCACCAGCAAACTCAACATCTAATTGGCACTGGCCCTGAGCCTGATAAGTTGGACGCAACACCTCATTGCCACGGAGCGCATATCGCCACGTTTGACCATTTTTATGCATCACCCCTGCGATCTGTTCACATTGGTTACCGACAACAAATCCGGCACCATCGTGATCCTGTCCTGACTTATTGAGTGTGCATAGGTTGACTTCACCAACATCGGCCGTCGGGGTGTACGTCACCGCACCACGACCATATTTAGAGAGCAGCTCATAATCGCCAGGCGCAGAAGTCATGTTCATATTGATATTCCACTTCATATCACGTCCAGATGAACAACGATCGGTGCTCTGATCCACGCCGCCAACAAAGACAGCACTGTCACCGTTTGCCGCTTGGAAGGTAAACTTACACACACGTTGCTGCTCACCATCCATGCGCAATGTTTGCCAAATATCGCTATCGAGCTGTGCCTGCGTCAAGTGCTCGGTTGCTTGCCAACCTTCTAGCTGATACTCACCTTGCTCTGGCTGTGGCAGTTCAAACAGGTTGCCATAATTTGAGTAAACCAGAGGATAGATTTGGCTAGGGTTTTCATTCTGCGGATCGTAAATCCCCAATAAGGTCACGACCGGCACACCCACTTGCTGGGGTTTGGGTGTATCTGTTTCGACGGCTTTATAACGTTGCGTCGCCTGATCCCATTGCACATAGCCGCTTGGGCTGTGGCTATCTAGGTTGAAGCCGTTGTTCATCCAACGCTGTGCTTTGCGCGACTGAGCCGGATGCTCCAAGGTAAAGCGGCTGATGGTGCCAACGTACTCTTGTTCTCCGCCATTTTGCGCATCACGTAAGAAACGGAAGGCATCTTTAAACGGTGGCACAATATCGTCACCTTGCTGTTGGGTATAAACATCGCCTTTCCAGTGCAGGTTACCGATAAAGCGTTGCTGGAACGCATCCCAGCCCCAGCCTGATTCCAGATCGTGAATCGAAGCCATGTAAGGATGATGACCAAGCCCGTAGTTATGCCCAAGCTCATGAGACCACTCGTTACCAGTCGTCGCTTCCAGTGTCACGATGCCGCCGCCGCCACTGCCGCCATGCACCACGACTTGCGGTAAATCTGTGTCTTTTTTGGTGTAGATGCCCACGTTGGTATGGGCAGTGATGTGGTTAAAACGTCGATTGTACTGCTGCGAATAACCCGCACTGCTCACAATACCAACATTGGCATTGTTGATACCCGTAGAGACCATGGCTTTACCGATCGCTTCACGCATATCACCGCTGTGCCAACCGCCCGTACTTGCGCTCTTATCGGTATACACCACACCGTTTGGCATGGTCACGACTGGGAAATGCGCTGGCGTATAATCGGCCATCACCAGTTTAGAGACAGGAATTTTCTGGAAATAATCCGCCGCAAGCGTAGGCAAGTTTTGGATCATGGTGTTGCGATCCCGCGGTGGCATTAACATGCCGATATCAATGTTCTGGATCACCAACTCAGGCGCACCTCCAAACTGGATTTCTCCTTGGCTGAGCACGCCTTCGCGGCCTAAGTTATCGATGAAACGCAATGACAGACCCGGTTTCATCCAATTCCACTGCAACGGTAACGACCAAGCATGGTGTGAAAACACCACTTTCATACGGTCATTATCTGGTTGGTCAGTCCCTGCCAATGCACTAGGAGGCAACATCCACTCCGTTTGCACCAATTCACCATCAAGGTAGACTTCCGCTCGGATTTGGTTGATCTCTTCACCCGGTTGTGGCGTGAACAGCAGCATCGCGTCACGGTTCATCACAACATCCAAATGACCTTGCCCCACCAGCTCATTACCATTGGGCATCACTGACGTGTGCGTTTGAGTAATGCCTAATCCTCCCATTAAACTGCCTTGTAGGTGATTAGGTACTGCGATTTCATCCGCAAACCCTTCACGCGCATCTAGCGTGGTAAAACGAGCGGATTGAGGCTTCGCACAATCGATCGCATTGCAGGCGTTCAACACCATTTCGTATTGGGTTTGTGGCTTCAATCCGCCAACAAAAAAGCCCGCAGAAACACTCTCAAATCGGCGTACATCGCTAGCATCGCTCAAATTGGTCAACGTGAGTGTGAGATTGTCTGTATCGTGTTGCCCTTGCCAGTCAAAAGAGACACCTTGATCTGATACGCTAGATACAGTCAAAGAAGAGAGGGTTGGCAGGCTCAGAGCACCACAATCAGACGTTTCAGTGCGGTAAATAACATCACGCTCCCACACATAACTTCCATCAGCTCGTTTCGAACCGTGTGCCGCAGGTATGTATTCAATGAAGCAGCCTTGTTCATCTGATTCGTAAACACCAAATTTGCGGCTCATCAAATAGAAGCCGCCGTTATACATTTCAAATTCCCAACTCTGATCGACAAAATCAATCACATTGCGGTAAGGCGTATCATCGCCCCCTTGATAAGGCAGGAATGGGAATTGCAAATCGTTTTTGTAACTGAGGCGATATTCAATCCCTTTGTAATTGATCCAGCGTTCGCCATTACGCTCAAATACCCCTTCTCCACGTTCAGCCATCGCTTTAATCGATTCTAGCCGCTCGACCGTTTTTTTACCGATTTGAACCAGAGTAAGTTCATCTTGCGCCCACGCTGGTGCGCTCGCTAATAGCCCTGCTATTAGAAGCGTTAATGGTTTCTTATTCATCATTAAATTACTCATTTTAGTTGTAGTGGTGCGCCTAAATTTAGGCAGCAGTAACCCTCGAAATCTAAGCAGCGCAAGCAGCCGTAGATTCCGTTCGTAGACAACCGAGTTACCCGTTTATTATTAGTGACAGAACGCTATTCCGATAGAATCATCAAGAACACAACGAGAGAACCGTTCCAACTCCATCCGTGGAACGTTATAAAAGTGAGAACCTCTGCCATAAATAGGCAATTAGCCTCATATAAATTCAGTAAATGGCAAAATGTAAAGCATAGAAATTGATAATAACAATAATGATAATAAGGACAATAATATCAGTGCTTTGAGTATGGTTATTCTTAAAGATAGGACAACATGATGCGAGAAATGTGCAGAAAAAAGGTCGCCTTATGGCGACCTCGATACTGTTGATAATTAGTGGTCAAGGCCACAATTTGCATGGTCGTGCTCACTCTCAACGTCTGGCAACGCGCGACCGAGAGTCGGTGAACTCCAACCGCCAGAGTACTTCACTGGTGTCCAATTCGAACTGAATGTCCAACGATTTCCGTTTGACCAGTACACGTTCGGTAGTTGCGTACACTGTCCACGGTCATTGACGAATCCAGTACCATAGAATCCCTTAGTATCCACCTGACACAATGGTTGACCATTAGGATGCATAACAGGCTCACCACTCATCTCTGGGTTGTAAATGGAAAGCCATTCAAAGGTGTTCAATTCAGATTGTAGCGGTACTTTTGAACCATCTGGGCGTCGATAAGAAATACTACTCCCCGCTTCACAACGTGCGCTATCGCCTTGCTCAGTAACAAAACCAAAATACTGTTCACCATCTTCGAAGGTGAAACGGCACAGGTAAGGCTTTTGCTCACCCATTGGGTAATGCGCTACATAAATTCGCTCTAAAAAGTTCAAGTTCTCAACTGCGCTGGTACTCATCTCCAAACCATTTTGTAACCAACCTTGGGGCATGTCAGATTGAGACATAAAGTAGTTCTCAAGTGGGTACATGTGGTTTGGATCGCGGTGTTTACGTTTACGAACATCGACATCAACATGATGATAAGGAGCATGTTCTGGCTTATAGAAGCCATTGATATTGTCATCCATATAAGGCAAATCGCCTTTGCGGATATGGTAATTAGCGAGCTGGGTGATTAAGGGTTGCCAGCCATTGCCACCATTCGCGAAGCTGGTGTCATGGCTATATCCAGGACCACGACCATCGAAACCATGACCAAATTCGTGAGCAATAATGCCCCAACTTCCGTAGTAGTGGGTGTAGAACATCCATGTATCGACTCCGGTAATCGATGTACCACCTAAACCTCCGCCAATTTGGGTTACCCCTCCGTTGACATTAGGTCGTGCCATCAAAGAATCATAGTAATACTGATAATCTTCTGGAGTGAAATAACCACCGGGCTTTTGAACCGCTCCCGCAGGGCCGTGCATGTTATAGCCAAAGATATGTTCAAAGTTAAACCAGACGTGTTTGAACTCTTCTTCAGATACCATGTAAGCCAAATTGGTGAGGATAATCAGCCATTCACGCGCATAAAGTGCGTTCATCGCACGCCAACCACCCTCATTATTCGGAGCAAAACGTACACTCCATATCGGCTTCAAGGCGGCCAGTTTTTTAGCAAAGACATCTGTATTTGAGCTAAAACGGTAATCAAACAGGTTGGCATACTCCATTGTGCTGGAAAACACGCTTGCCAAATCAAGCTCACCAGCACCATCACTGGTATTGAACTGACCGGGACCAAAAGAGCTCAGTGGCAGCGTAAATTGCGCATAAGCGGGAATACGGTCAAGATTCGCGAGTACAACCCAATGATCGACACCTTCCAATTTCAGTTCCAGATTGATATCCGTCAGCTCTACGGCAGCATAGCTGGTGACCTGTACGGTATCCTTATCGAGCAATACGGTTTTGACGGGGGAATTAATTTTTACTGAACGTAATGATGGATTAGTCAGGATATGATGCGGCTCATCAAGTGACAGAATTTCGCCGATAGAAAATGGCGCCAACTCGTCAAATTTGAGTTTGGTTGTCTCTACGGAAGCATTAGGGGTAAATGTCACGGCACTGGTGCGTAGTGCATCAAAGTGAATTTGTCCTACTGTCGCCGTTATCAGTTCATCATGCGCGAAATGCAGATCATTCAGGTTACCGATCGGTGCCCCATTCAGTTGGGTAATCGTTCGGATTGGGTTGGTAAACTGGAACTGGTTGGCAATTACATCGCTCACTTTATGCCACTCCAATCTGCCATTGCGGTTCACGATCAGCTGTTCACCATCTTTATCGATTTTCTGCAGTTTTACATCCAGTCGTTGTTCCGCTTGCAACGGAACGCCCGCCGCAGCGGCAGATTCCACTTTGTTCAAGTCGTAGATGTAGTAGTTTTTATTTTCACTCTGCACAAGCAGGTAGTGATCTAACACGTGCATTTGCACCTTACGGTGAGTGTACTTACCTTCAAACTGTAAAGTGGCGAACTGCGGTGCACGTAAGTTATTTTCTGGTGTTGCATCTTGCTGACGATACACCTTGATTTTGTCTGATGCGTCAGAAACCACTACATAATCACGCGTCGTCGTCACGGCTTGTGCATGCAACAACGAATTTGTACCCGAGTGGTGACCCGTACCTAAACTCATTACATGTTGATGGTTGTTATCTAAATCAAAAATATCGACACGGTTGGAAGAGAGTGATGCCACATAAAGGAGATTGTTGTCGATATAAAGTTCATTGATCCGTCGATAAGTCGACATGCTAGAACCTTGTTGAATGCCTTCGATTTGCCCTAGCATGCTTCCTGTCTGCGCATCAAGAATCAATACCACACCCGGCGTAATATCATGCGTAACGTAAAGTCGGTCTTGATAACGTTCAACCGCCGAAATGGTCAGCCCAGAGACACCCAGCATGTCACCATTTAAGGTAAGTCCACGCTCAAAGTATTCAAAGTGAGTAGTGACAATGTCACCCACAGGTGGTGTTACATCATCACTCTCTTCTGAGACCCATACCCAAGGCGAATCCCAGCTATTTTCGGTGATACCGGCAGGTGACTGACCAGCATTCGCCCACCACTGAGTTTCATAAATATTGCCATTGAAAGAGACTTGCTCTCCGGCTGGATAATTTTGACTTGGGTTATAAAGCTCTGCGGCTGACAAAGAGCCAGAAAGCATGATGGAAAGGGCAATCAAGTTTAGTTTCATTTTAGACTAGCTCGCTTATTGATTCATTCAAGGAGGATAAAAGCGTATTTTTGTTATGCCGCCAGAGAATTTAGGCAGCAGTAACCCTCGAAATCTACAGCAACAGATTCCGGAAATAGACAATTGAGTTACCGCCTTATTATTAGTTACCGAATGGCATTTCGGTAGAATCACTACCGCGACAACGAGACAGGGGTTCCAACTGCGTCAATTCAATATGCTAAAAATGAGATCTTTTGCCAAGAATAGGCAATTACCATCATATAATCCAACCGAGAGGTAATAATGAAATCAATCTAACACACTGATAAGTAAGAATTTACTGACGATAGGTATTTGTGGAGAAGAAAATGCCCACAATACCCCGTGAGCATAAGGAAGATTAAAGGGTTAACTTTTCAGCGATTTTGTCACACAGATATTCGCCAATGGGCATCGCGGAGGTGGCCGCGGGAGAAGGCGCGTTACACACATGCAAACTGCGCGGACTTTCGGCAAATAAGAAATCATGCACCAGCGTACCATCACTTAATACCGCTTGGGCACGAATGCCTGCAGGGTAAGGCTCAAGATCCGCGAGTTCGATACTTGGGCAGTATTTACGTACCAACTGTAAGTAGCCCGCTTTCCACCATGAGTTTTTCATTTCGACCATGCCCGTTTTAAAGTGCTTGGCACTCACTTTCCAAAAGCCGGGGAAGCGAAGCATATCCCACACATCGCGTAGGCTAACATTCCATTTACCATAACCTTCACGCTTAAAGCCTTGTACGGCATTGGGGCCAACGGTCACGCAGCCATCAATCATGCGGGTTAAATGTACGCCGAGAAACGGCAATTCAGGATCCGGAATCGGGTAGATAAGATGACGCACCACTTGGTTATGCTTGGGTGCCAAACGATAGTATTCGCCACGATAAGGGATGATCTGAAAATCCGTCGGCAAACCGAGCATCTTGGTTAAGCGATCGGCCATTAAGCCTGAACAGGTGACCAGAAATTTGGCCTGATAGCTCACGCGTTGGTTCTTCTGTTGGCAAGTTAGCGTGACCGAGGATGGCGTTTCTTCCAAGCCCACCACTTCAGTGCCTATTTTCACATCACCCCCCAACTGCATAAAGGCTTCGGCCATTTTCTCGGTCACCAGACGATAATTGACGATACTGGTCGCTTTCACCAAGATCGCCCCCAAGCCACGAATATTGGGCTCCGCCAGCTTCAACTGTGCGGCATCCAGTTTTTCAACATCAATCTGATTTTGTAAGCAGCGATCATAGAGTGCGTGCATGCGTTCGAGTTCTTGCTCATTGGTGGCCACCAGTAACTTGCCGCAGTTTTCCACTGGAATATTGTGTTGTGCACAAAACGCCAAGGTGCGTTCGACTCCTCGCTTACAAAAATCGGCCTTCAAACTGCCGGGAGCATAATAAACCCCCGCATGGATCACTCCGCTGTTGTGACCGGTTTGATGGCGGGAAAACCCCGCCTCTTTCTCAATCAACAGCACCGATTTTTCCGGATAACGCTGTTTCAATTGCCAAGCTGTGGAGACACCGACAATCCCACCACCAACAATCACGTAATCATAAGTCATGCGGATTTTGCTCCCCGTACTGCGCTATGGGCACGCTCAACACGCGCTGCCGTTTTTCCAGAGTAGATAAAGATAGCGATAAACAGCGCCACACAGACTAAACGGATCCAAATCGGCAAATTTGGCCACACCAGCAGCACACCAATCACCGCCAGCAGTAAACGCCATAAGAGATTCAACTGCCCTTCCAGATAGCCTTCAATCGCGCCAATCATAGCGTAGGTGCCAAAAATCGCGAAGATGCCGATGGTGATAACCGTGGTCGCATCCCAACTGATGAGTTGGGTATAGGCAATCAATACAGGAACCAAATACAAACCTTTGGCAATTTTCCACGCGGTAAATCCGGTGCGCATTGGCGGGGTTTTGGCAATGGTGGCTGCGGCAAAGGCCGTCAAACACACCGGTGGCGTCACGTTACTGTCTTGCGAGAGCCAGAAGATAATGAGGTGCGCCGAAAGCAGAGCCAGACCAATCGCTTCTAACCCTAAGCTTTGTTGTAGCAAGGTTTCCACAAAATCCGCGGGCACAAGGCTAATCAGCTCATGGGCTTTTTCCGCCGCCATAGGCGCATTGAGCAAACTGAGTTGATCCGGCGCCGCCAGCATGAAAATCGCTTTGGCTTGTTCCGGTAATTGCCCCGAAACCATCAAATCCACCAACTGGCTTTCGGCCAGCAGCTTGTACAGCGCAGGAGCCGAAAGCGTACCCAAAACAATGTACGCTGCCGTTACTGGCAGCCCCATGCCAAGCACCAAAGAAGCTAAAGTGATCAACACCAGCATGGTCAGCAGATCGCCATTCGCCCAGTTGTTGATCATCAGTGAGAAGGTATTGCCGATGCCCGTTGTGCTGATCACATTAATGACCAAGCCGATGCCGACCAGCAATACCGCCGTGGTCGCCATGTTTTTCGCCCCTTGCTCCAACGCTTCAATGATCGCTTTAGGACCCATTTTGTGATTTTTGGAAAACCACGAAGCGACAATCACCGACAGAATCGACAAGCCCGCCGCGTACGTTGGGGTAAAGCCTACCACCAATAAGGTCACGAGTACGGCGAGTGGGATCAAGTTATGCCAACCCGACACCAACACTTTCATAAACGGCTCTTGGCTCGCCGCGACAATTTGCACGCCCATGCGTTTGGCTTCAATACGCACGAAAAACGCAACAGAAAGGAAATAGATGAGTGCAGGAATAAACGACACCGCGACAATATCCACATACGGAATTTGCGTGTACGACGCCATGATGAACGCGCCTGCGCCCATCACCGGCGGCATGAGTTGCCCACCGGTCGAAGCTGCCGCTTCCACCCCAGTCGGCGAAACGTGCTGGAAAGCCCGCTTTTTTCATCATGGGAATGGTGATCACGCCCGTTGATACCGTATTCGCGACACTAGAGCCAGACACCGACCCCATCAAACCCGAAGCCAGCACAGCAATAAAACCGGGGCCACCCACCACTTTACCGGCGGCAGCGCGTGACACATCCATAATGTAGTCACCCACCCCAGAGCGCACTAAAAAGGCACCAAACAGGATGAACATGAACACAAAGCTCCAGCTTATCGCTGCAATCGAGCCAAACATACCTTCCGAGGAATAGAAACTGCGGTAGAGCAGCGTTTCAGCACTTAAACCGGGGAAATGGAAAATGCCGCCTGCCCATTTGCCCCAGACCGAAACATAGGTCAAACAGATCAAAATCAGCGTGGGAATAAACCAACCCATGGTGCGGCGGATCATCTCCATTACAATCAAGATCGCGAGAATCGAGAACACCCAATCGCTGGTGACAAATTTCACGCCGCGCTCATAGAGTGCATCTTCTGCCAGCATCAAGTAGATCAAACATGCCAGTGCCAGCAACGCTAACACTACATCAAACGCCAGCGCAACTTTGCTCTCACGCCAACGAGGCAAGGCGGGATACCACAGCGCGCAAATCATCGCGAACCCCGCGAAGTGGATGGCTGAAATCCACAATTCTGACCAAGTGGATAACGTATTAAACCAAATGTGCGCCAGCGACAGCAGCACACACAATACGGAAATCGTGCGCGTTACCCAGCTAAAACGGGTACGGGTCGGCACTTCGAACTTTTCCAGTTCTTGTTCTACGGAATTGCTCATTGCGTTACTCCAACAGCGAGACAACTAAGCCATATCCCCCGCGCTAAGCAGCCGTATTGCAACCACTTCCGGCGGTTTGAGGATAGACGAAGAAAACAGAGATATCCTTTCTTTATTTATGATTGAAAGGGCAAGACTGCCCGCTCCCGGGCAGTCTTTCGCGTTCACCGAACTTACTGTGGCATCAAGTGGGCTGGAATTTTAATTCCCACTTCTTGGTAGTAACGCGCCGCACCGGCGTGCAGTGGCATGGGCAAGCCTTCGATGGCTTTTTCAATCGCCATATCTTTGGTCGCTTTGTGGATGCCTTGCAGAAAGGCTAAGTTCTCGTACATGGCCTTAGTGAGCTGATACACATCCTCTTCCGAAATGTCGGTGCGCACCGCGAGGAAATTCGGCTGAGCAATGGTGGTGATGGTTTTATCGACACCCGGATAGGTGTTCGCCGGAATATCAAACTTGGTCCATAAGTTGTAGTTACCGTTGGCTTGTTTGATCTGCTCATCGGTAAAAGAGAGGATCTTGATGTCGTTGCCCATCGCTGCAAAAGCTTGAGTCACCGCGCCCACGGGCACACCTGCTGGCGTGTTCATGCCATCAATGGTGCCGTTTTGCAGCGCACTAGCACTGCCGCCGTAACCCAAATAAGCCAGATTAAAGGTATCGGGGTCAACGCCAATCCCTTGCATGATCTGCCGACCCGAAAATTCCGTGCCCGAGTTTTTCGAACCAATCGAGAACTTTTTCCCTTTCATGCTGGCCAGATCGGCAATGGTGCCGGTTGGCGCGAGATCAGAGCGCACAATAAAGTGTTCCACGTTCTGCCACAGCATAGAGACCGAACGTAATTGGTTTTGACGCTCCGCATACGGGCCTTCGCCCGCCCATGCCCAAGCACCGTACAAACCTTGCAAAATCGCGAACTGGGCTTCGTTATCGTTCATCAACTTCACGTTTTCACCCGATCCGGCCGAGCTAATCGCGGAGAGTGAAAAGTGGTAGCTCGGGGTGAGTTTGACTTTGGTCAGGGTCGCCAGAGCTACACCTACGGGGTAATAGGTTCCTCCGGTTGACGCGGTGGCAAGAATGTAGCTGCGTTCTTCGGCTGCGTAAGCTCCACCGATTAAACCCAACGAAGTGATGGCGGCTAATAGGGTTTGCGTAAGGCGCTTTTGTTTCATCGTGACTCTCCATGTTGTGATTATTTTTCGATGCTGCACCGTTTCCAAACGTACAGCATGAGCAATATCAGTAAGAGCAAAGAAGATGCCAAAAATTAATTCCATTGTTTTATAAGACATTAATTTTCAAGACCGATAAAAATGAGCAAAATCTTGCTGATTGAGCCTAAAACTACATCAGCAAAAAACCGCCGAATCATCGCGCGTGTTTTAGGCTCAAAAATCAGGAGAGCGATCACGCAAGGTTAACCAAATGTGATCAATGTTAATAAAAGCCATTGAAAAGTGATGAGCAAAATTTTGCTCATTCCTCCTGCGCAGTAAAATCTCCGCGGATCAAACCAAACTTCTGCATTTTCTGATTCAGGGTGCGCCTAGGCAGATCCAGCTCTTTCATCACTTCACTGATGTTACCTTGATGGCGATGCAGCGCCTGAGCGATCACTTTACGTTCAAAGTTGTGCACTTGAATCGCCAGCGGTAACCCCGCCGAGGCTTCTTCTTCAGTCATTCCCGGACGTGAAACCAGAATTTCCCCAACACTGATGGTGTCATCCAGCGCATAACGCAGCGCGACATTGCGCAGCTCGCGCACGTTGCCCGGCCAACGATAAGTGAGCAGCGCCAACCGATCCGCTTCACTCAGGCTGCGCCAAGTCGGTTTCACTTGTACGCAGAAGTGTTCAAACAGCAGCAAAATATCGTCTCCTCGCTCACGCAGCGGCGGTAAATACAACTGCGCGACATTGAGACGATAGAACAGATCTTGGCGAAATTCCGCGTGCTGCCGCAGCTCTTCCTTAGCCGCCGCAATCACACGTAAATCAATGGTGATCTGCTGATTACTGCCCACCCGCTCCACCACATGATCTTGCAGCACGCGGAGCACTTTCACTTGCATGGCCAGTGGCATGCTCTCAATTTCATCCAGAAACAGCGTGCCTTTATCGGCCAATTCAAGTTTGCCAATCCGCCGCTTTACCGCACCAGTAAACGCGCCCGCTTCATGGCCGAACAGTTCACTTTCAAACAAGTTTTCTGGGATCGCGCCACAGTTGATCGCCACAAACTGACCACGCTGACGCTCACTGGTTTGATGCAGACACTGCGCTACGAGTTCTTTGCCACAACCAGTTTCGCCATAAATGATCACGTTGGTATCCATCGCTGCGACTTTGGCGATTTGCTCGCGCAGCTGTTGAATCGGCTTACACTGCCCAATCAAGATCTGCTCTAACCCTTTGGCAGAGGCAAGATAGTGGGCACGCGATTGTGATGACAGTGCGTTTTGGTACTGACTGACCGCTTGCGCCACGGTGTTGGCAAGGCGTTCTGGTTGAAATGGCTTCTCAATAAAATCGAACGCACCTTGATGCAGCGCTTTCACCGCCATGTCGACATCACCATGTCCAGTGATCAAAATTACTGGCGTTAGTGGCTGCACATTTTTCAACGCCACCAACAGACTCAATCCATCAGTATCGGGCAGGCGCACATCACTCACCACGGCGGCGAAATTCTGCTGCTCAATCGCCTCTAACGCGGATGCGCCATCAGCAAACATCGCCACGTCAAAACCCGCCAGTTGTAACCACTGGCCTGTGGCTTGACGCACAATGTCGTCGTCCTCAATCAATGCAATCCGTTGGCTTTCCACACTTGACCCCTTGTTCTATACCCAAACAACTTGGAGTTGCAGGTAGGCGGCAAGTGAGTGAGTCCCCATGAGCATAGATAGACTATGTGATTGGGGTGAACGAACGTAGCCAACACCGCTGCAGCTTCAAGTAGGAAGGGTATACTTGTTGTGCGGCTAAAGTAAGCAAATTTGTCGAGCTTGGAAAGGAGCCGCCTCTCACTTCTGAGTTACCCGTCATTAACATTTATCGCTTTCGTTGCTAAGTTGAACCGTCAAGCTCGGTGCTCGTTTTAAATAGGGAAATGCTTTGAAGCTCAATAAAGCAAGTTGGATAGTGTTGGGGATTTTACTGCTGATCGCGGTGCGATGGGGCTCGCATTCCGTCAGTGAAAACTGGCAATTGGGGCAAGCGCAGCGCCACGGCGAGCAGCGTTTGCTTGATTACATCAGTGATGTGAGGCGCACCCTAAGCCGCTTTTATCATTTGCCCTACCTGATGACCAATGAAGCCAACACGCTCAAACTGTTTCAGGGCGATGATCGCCCGCAAGCCCAATTACAGCAACAATTGGCGCAGCTCGATAAAGCCGCGAATACCAAAGGTTGGTACATACTAACCCTCTCCGGATCCGTGTTAGCGGCCAGTAAAAATGCCGAAAGCTGGAAGCTCTCTGATGGTAAAGCCATCATCAACAAAATTTTGCAGCAGCGTGAAGGGATTTCGATTGTCACCAAATCCGTTGGCACTAAGCCTATTTACTTTGTGGCCGCCCCTGTTTACTTAGATTTGGAAATCATAGGCGCTGTTGCAGTACAAGTGGATTTAAATGTATTGGCTGATCAATGGTTCGCTAGCGATGAGTTGATCTTATTCCAAAACGCCAGCCGCCACTATTTTCTCTCCAGCAGCGCACTGTACAGTGCCGATTGGATTGCCACCCATCCTGAAGTCGCGGAAGCGGCACAAAGACGCACCCTATTTGATAGCACACGCATCACACTGTGGAATGTCGAACAAGCCCCTTACCTTGCTCAATCCGTCACGCTGGATGACCTGAATTGGACGATTACTTATCTGACACCACTCAAGACCATCAATGCCACGGTGATGTGGATCAGCACCAGTTCTGTCGTAGTCGTTTTATTGCTGCTGTTACTGGCACGGCTGCGTTATGAGCAGTATCAAAAGCGCCTCAGTGAAGCCAAGATTCAACAAGTGTTGTTTGAGGCCGAAGAGCGCCAACGCAATATGATCAACAAAACCCACGTTGGGCTGCTGCTGATCGATGGACAAGGCCGCATTGAAGAGATCAATCCGATGGCGAAGCGCTATTTTAGCCTCTCGGAAAGTATGGTGCGTCAGCTGCAAGCGTGGTCGCTGTTTGATACTGGAAACCCGAATGCCACCGTGCCACTGCTGCTGAAAAATCTCACTCGGCACCAAGAACTGGCCGACATCACCAACGTGGAAACGGTCGCTCGGCGCAGTGATGGCAGTTTGTTTCCGGTACTGTTCTCCCTGATTGCGGTCAGTTGGAAAGATCGCCGCCACTATTTGGTGACACTGATTGATATCAGTAAACGCAAGAAAGCGGAAATCGCACTTCAGAATGCCAACCGCGATTTGCAACAGCGGGTGGAAGAGCGCACCGCAGCGCTGAAATCCGCTCAACAAGAGCTGATTGAAACGAGCAAAATGGCGGCACTGGGACGTATGTCGAGTGCGATCACCCATGAGATCAATCAACCCCTCACCGGTTTGCGTACTCTACTTTCGAGCAACGAATTGCTCCTTGAACGCGGTGAAACACAACTGCTCAAAGCTAATACGAAACTGGTGCATTCTTTGATTGATCGTATGGCGGCGATGACTTCCCAACTCAAATCCTTCGCGTTCAATCGACCCGATGCTTTGCAAGCCATCTCGCTGCCCGATGCACTACAGGAGATTTTGCGTATCCATCAAGCGCGCTTAACTCCGGTGGATGTTCGAGTTCGGCTTTCTAGCGATCTGCCGTTGGTGATGGGAGAAGAGCAACGCTTGCGCCAAGTGCTCGGTAATTTGGTGTCGAATGCGTTAGATGCGATGAGTCAAACCTTAGAACCGAAGCTCAGCATTAGCGCCGTGAGTGAAGAACAGCAAGTGATCGTGCGCGTGAGCGATAACGGCTGTGGTATTGCACCAGAACTCTTAACCACCATGTTTGAACCGTTTCAAACCAGTAAGAAAATGGGCGAAGGATTAGGGCTTGGTCTAGCGATTGTCGCCAATAGCCTGCGAGATATGCAAGGCAGTATCGTGGCAACGAATAATCCTGATGCGGGCATGAGCTTTGAAATCCGCTTACGCGCCGCCCAATAGTGGCAACGTGCTTGGTTAAAAAGAAAAACAGGTTGTACAAGACAACCTGTTTTGGCGAGTGACAGCCTCTTTTGACTGCATATCAACGCTCAGTTCGTCAAACAGGCAGCGCGCTTAACGCCACACACCCCATTCGCCTGTGGTTCCCGGCTCTTCACCTTGTGTCCACCACTGGGCAGTCCAGCTCTTGCCTTTATGAGTGACGACCGCGCCAGCGGTATAAGTCTTGCTCTTATCCCATGCATTTTCGGGTTGGGTCGGTGGCGTGGTATCTCCCTTCGTCAGCGATAAACGGTAAGTGAGGTTACTGTTTGGCGCAAAGACTTGGTTGGCGTACAGATTTTGCGTATCAAACATGTAGTGGTTCATCTCTTGGTGCCAAATACCAATAAACCATTCACCGTTTTTGAGTTGATTGAACTGACCCGCGAGCTCGGCAGGCCAAGTCTCCAAATTGTTGGCACGGATTGGCAAGGCAATATCTGTTCGTTTCCATACCCGTCGCATCAAATGTTCGCAAGCGAACACTGTCTCCGACTTCAACAGGGCCAAACCCTTGTGGTACGTAGTAACCCAGAGCGGTGAGCGTAGCCGGATCGGTCGGGTCAGTCGGATCTGGTGGCGTTGTGGCTCCGCCAAAGGTAATGTCACTGCAGTTGTAAAAGCCTTCACCACCTGCATCTACCCGCTGCCAGCGCGTGTAAAGAATCGCATCACCGCTGCGATCTTGTGGACAAGGTGACTTTGAAACGGTATTTTTTATCACTTCCCGCAGCCACATCATCCGAGCTGCCCACCAATTCCAAGTCATCCCACGTCAGTGGCTTGGTGTGGTCGTAAGTCGCTTTAGTTAAGTAAAATTGCCAATACGAGGGATTGTGAGGGGTCGCCGCATGGAATACGACCTCAATTTGACCATTGGCATCTAGGGTGATTCCGTTTTTTTGCCAATGGGCGGAAGGCACATTCAAGCCCGCTTTGGCTTTATCGCCCGCCGAACAGAGCTCGCCATCTTTCACCACCGCTTTTACCGCGGCCATATCCCGATACTTCTGCACATTGGCCGATATTTCATTGCGCTGCACAAACGGAAACGCGCCAGAAACATCATAGGCCGCCTGACAAGCCTGATTTGGAATCGCGTTATCCCAAAAACCGCCGTCAAGGTAACAGGTGTTTTGCCTTGCGCTTGGGAATTCCACCCAACCATGCGCTTGCGCCTGCGGAGCCGCCAAAGCCCCCAACATTACTGAACCTAGCGCACTGATTTTTAGTCCATATTTCATGATTTTTCCTTATTGATCCTGACTTATTCTTTATCACCACTTTTGTTTACAAATGGCTAACAAAAGCTAGCAATAACCAGAAAAAAGCGTGTCAATTCCAACTCAAAGCCCAAAGGAAAATGATCAATTTGCTGCCTACTTTCCAGCCCCCGCTTGTAACAGCGACCTATTGCGCCAAGCCTTCGAGTCACTTCAAACTCTGTTACGCTCGCCAAATCGAGGGGCATGACAGGATGAAATTTAGCTAACGACTAACAGTGTCAATAAAACCACCACCAACTCACCCTATATCAAAAATTCCAACCGTACTTTTTCAAAAGCTTTACGCTTCCTGACGGACTCTTTACACAGTGAGCGTTAGGATGAAACGGTGTTATTCAAACAAGGACACCTCTTGCTAAGAGATGTCGCTCACTCAATCAAAAGGACAACTATCATGAAAAAAATTATTCTAGGTCTGACTACCTTAGTCGTTAGTGCAGGTGCTTTTGCGGGTCTCGAAACGAATCACAATGAGCGCACATTATATGCGGGCGTATATTCCAGTCAGGAACAAGCCTATGTGGCTGGCTTTCAAAAGCTGGATCAGTTGAAGGCTCTGCCATCACAAAAACTGGCGAATGAGCTTTTACTACAAGATGCGGCTCTACAACCTAAAACCTTAAAAATTGATAGCAGTGAAGTGCAAGTTCAAGCCTTTTCTCAGCAACGTGGTACTGTCCAATACCGCGCTATAGTGAAGGTTGATTACCAATATCAATCCCGTGAAAATCGTCGCGCTTAAATCTCTGAGATGGCAATGGAATGCCATCACCCCACCCTCTTTTCACATCACAACACCACTCTCCGTCCTCTCTTGCATTGCTCCATTAACGAAAACATTTCATTTTCGTTCAATTTTCATTTGATTTCAGATGAAAATTTCGCCCGCATAAAATCTATGGAATTGCGCCAAATCGATAAATTTTGCGATTAAAGTCAACAAAAACGAAAATTTACAATTTGTTTTTATAAGTAAAATAATTCACGTGCCACATCAATCACAGTAATAACAATTAATAAACATAACAATCACCTCACTTTCGAACGAAAGCAGTTTGTTCGTTCGCTCCTTTCTTTACGTTTTCACACTCAATCCTCTCTTTGAGTCAACAAACCGTAAAGGAAGATACAACTCAAACGATTGGAAACGGTATCGAAAACATCGCAACCAATCTGTTGGGGAATACCATCGCCAAAGACAATGAGGTCATTATGTTCGAGCTCTTCAAACCGGCTGCGCATACGCAGCGGCTGCCATCCGATAAGGTGGACAGCGTCTATTCACGCCTTCGTTGGCAACTCTTTATCGGTATTTTTGTGGGGTATGCCGGTTACTATCTAGTCCGTAAAAACTTCAGTCTGGCTATGCCTTACCTTATCGAACAAGGTTTTAGCCGCGGAGATCTAGGGGTCGCCCTTGGTGCGGTTTCTATCGCTTATGGTCTGTCTAAATTTTTAATGGGCAACGTTTCAGACCGCTCTAACCCTCGTTACTTCCTCAGTGCGGGTCTACTTCTTTCGGCACTAGTGATGTTCTGCTTCGGCTTTATGCCGTGGGCAACCGGCAGCATTACTGCGATGTTTATCCTGCTGTTCTTAAACGGCTGGTTCCAAGGCATGGGTTGGCCTGCTTGTGGACGTACTATGGTGCACTGGTGGTCACGTAAAGAACGTGGCGAGATCGTGTCGGTATGGAACGTCGCCCACAACGTCGGTGGTGGTTTAATCGGTCCAATCTTCCTTTTGGGCTTGTGGATGTTCAGTGACGACTGGCGTGCCGCATTCTATGTACCCGCTTTCTTTGCGGTTCTGGTTGCCATTTTTGCCTGGGTCATTATGCGTGATACACCGCAATCTTGTGGCCTACCACCGATTGAAGAGTACAAAAACGACTATCCCGATGATTACGACACCTCACATGAAAATGAGATGAGTGCAAAAGAGATTTTCTTTAAGTACGTGTTCAATAACAAATTGCTGTGGTCGATTGCGATTGCTAACGCCTTCGTTTACCTGATCCGCTACGGTGTACTTGACTGGGCTCCGGTTTACCTTAAAGAAGCCAAACACTTCACGGTTGATAAATCATCATGGGCTTACTTCCTGTACGAATGGGCAGGCATTCCGGGTACTTTGCTGTGTGGTTGGATTTCCGACAAAGTGTTTAAAGGCCGCCGCGCGCCAGCGGGCATCCTGTTCATGGTGTTGGTAACGCTCGCCGTTCTGGTTTACTGGTTTAACCCAGCAGGCAACCCAACTGTGGATATGGCCGCTCTGGTCGCGATCGGCTTCCTGATATACGGCCCTGTGATGTTGATTGGCCTTTACGCCCTTGAACTGGCTCCAAAGAAAGCCGCCGGTACAGCGGCAGGTCTAACCGGTCTATTTGGCTACTTAGGTGGCGCAGTAGCAGCTAACGCCGTATTGGGTTACACCGTTGACCACTTCGGCTGGGATGGCGGCTTCATGGTATTGGTTGCCTCTTGTGTACTCTCCGTGCTCTGTTTGATTTACGCTTTTGTGGGCGAACGCGCTCATCATAACGACAAGCTCAAACAAGCGACCATTTAAGAGTACGCGTCATCAACAAATAACATCGTCAGTATAGCTTGTCCCCCTCGCCGCGCTCTTGCCTGATTAGGAGCGCGGCAACTCAATATCCCCAACGAACATAAATGACATGTTCAGCACCTATGGGGAGTCACAAAAAAGGATTTCATGATGCTAAAACCATTCTCGCTTTCTCTGCTGGCTCTGGCCTGCTCAACCTCGCTATTTTCAAGCATTCTTTCTGCAGAACCGTTAGTGATTGCTCACCGCGGAGCCTCTGGCTACTTGCCAGAACATACTCTAGAAGCCAAAACACTGGCTTATGCGATGAAGCCGGATTACATCGAACAAGATGTGGTGATGACCAAAGACGATCAATTGGTAGTGTTACATGATCACTATTTGGATCGCGTCACCGATGTTGCAGAGCGTTTCCCCAATCGTGCACGAGCCGATGGCCGTTACTACGCGATTGACTTTACGCTAGCCGAAATTAAAACCCTGCGCGTGACAGAAGGGTTCGACATTGATGCTCAAGGTAACAAAGTCGCGGGTTTTCCTGATCGTTTTCCGATCTGGAAAAGTGATTTCACCGTGCCGACTTTTGCGGAAGAAATTGAGCTGATCCAAGGGCTCAACAAAACGCTCGGTTATGACATCGGTATTTATCCTGAGATCAAAGCACCTTGGTTCCACCGTCATGAAGGCAAAGATATTTCTCAAGCCGTTCTCAAGGTTCTTAAGCAGTATGGCTACGACAGCAAAGACGACAAAATCTATCTGCAATGTTTTGACCCTATCGAGCTAAAACGCATAAATGATGAGCTGCTGCCAGCGATGAAGATGGATCTCAATCTGGTTCAGCTACTAGCGTACACCGACTGGAATGAAACCATGGTTTATCAAGGTGACCAAGCCACACCGTATGACTATGACTGGATGTTTGCCGAAGGCGGCATGACTAAAGTCGCGCAATACGCCGATGGCATCGGCCCGTGGAAACCTATGCTAGTTGATGATGCGTCAACCAAAGACAATATCATTATTAAGCCGTTGATGAAGCAAGCGAAAGAGGCTGGCCTCGTGGTGCATCCTTACACTTTCCGTGCCGATAAAGGGCGCATTGCACCTTGGGCAGACAACTTCGAAGGGATGCTGGATGTGTTCTACAACCAAGTGAAAGTCGATGGTCTGTTTACGGACTTCCCTGATAAAGCGGTGGCTTTCTTAAATCAATAATGCTTTAAATTGACATTATCGCCAGTCAGCGAATAAGCGAGGGACACCTCGCTTATTCAAAAAGGAAGTGAGAACAATTGTCCTTTGGGTTGATAAGCATTGCAAAAATAGAATCTCATATACCCTTCCTACTGAAGCTACAGCGGTGTTGGCTACGTTCGTTCACCCCAATCACATAGTTTATCTATGCTCATGGGATTAACTCTCTTGCCGCCTACCTAGCAACTCCAAGTAGTTCTGGTATAGAGACACCTAACCAAATGTTCAAAAATGACATGGTACAATTATATTACGATTTTTCTTTTGAAGACTTCAGCAGGTTTATTCTGCTTATTTTTAATGATTTTGTAACCATTCTTTTTGTTAAATACCCATATTCCTTTGGGAAATAATTCACCTTCTTTATTTTCATACTCAAAAATTGAATACAAATGTTCCATTAACACTGAGCCTACCAATACAATATCATTTGCACCAGATAAAGGCTCGAACTGTGCAATAACTCTCCCCGAATCTTCACCACATTCAATTTTCTTACGATAGACTTCGCTAGGTATATTAAATTCAGCATATGGCTGCTCTTCTTCATCAAAGAGCAAGATAGAAACTAGCGGACATCCTTGCGCTGTTAACTGTTTGACTTTTTTAAAAACCTCAGGATCGCCTTTAAATTGAGAAGATCCGCTATCAAGTGCAAAAAATAAGTCTCGTCTTATTTCCATACTATCGACCTTTAATAGTGCATTATTTGTTGTCCAAAGATAATTGGCATCATCCTGATATAAGCACCAAGGTAAGAAAACATACTCTAAAGAATCTTCATAACTCTCATCAATCACTCCAAAATTTATAAATCCATTATCTTCTTCATACTGAAATGAAAAGTAGAGCTTGTCCGGATTCACAATTCCCTGATCAATCAAGCTTAGAAAAAAATTAAATTTAAGTTCACTATTATGTAGCTTAAATGGCTGGTCAGTATTTGAAACATTTTTTTCTTGTTTATATTGATGGCTAGCTAAGCCAATACCACCGTCCCAATCTAACTCACTAAATTGGACGCCATCATAATATGAAGAAAGAAATACTTCATTTCTAAAACTTGTAGAATTCGAACCACGTATAGTAAAGATATCACTACCTGAAGCAGCCTGCATTGTACCCCATGGGCCAAACTCAACATTTTGAGCATTGCGATTAATCCAAGAAAATGAAGATGAGGTTTTGATATCAAATTGATGTCCAGAATAATGATGACATCCACTATTTCCACATAATGAAGATGTCACCCAGTTAAAATTACTGCCAGAGTCAAAACAAAAGAATAAATCTTGGGGTGGTGTTCCAATACTAATAACGCTATACCATGGTGTAGCACCATTATTTTGAAAAAGCCCTTTTCTTAATTCAATAATCAATCCTCGGTTTTCCATGAAAACCCTTCCCTTATATAAATTCAAACATAGAACTAATGTAACTTCAGATTACGATTGTAAACATTAATTATCTAATGTATTGGATAGATTGAATCAAGCCTCTCTTACTTGAAGTTGAGTCTCATAACAGCATGTCTGATTACGTCCATGCATTTTTGAGTAATACATCGCTTTATCAGCTCTTGAAATTAAATGACGCATACTACTATCGTTTGGCATAATCTGAGTCACACCAAGGCTAATCGTTACTCTTACAGAACAGGTCTCTAATTCACACATAGTTTCCGCTAGGCGGATACGCAACTTCTCGGCAACTTTAAATGCTTTGTCATGATTAGAATCTCGAAGAATGATTCCAAACTCTTCACCGCCTAAGCGACCAATAACATCAGTAAAGTGAAGTTCTTGTTGAATCACTTTCACAGCATATTTAATAACATCGTCACCGGCAGGATGCCCTAGAGTATCATTGACCCATTTAAATTTATCTATGTCGAATAAAATAAGTGAGAAAGTGACTCCATGAATCCCATATTCTTTTATCGATTGAGAAAGTAAAGAAGAAAATGAACGACGATTATGTACTTCAGTTAATGTATCCATCTCGGATAATATTTTTAGCCGCTGCTCTAGCATTTGCTGTTGAGTAATATTTTTCGCAGTCCAAATGACGGTTCTTTCCTCCCCTTCCAATAAAGGTAAAGGTTTTATAATACCTTCAAACCAGATCTGCATAGGCTTAGGTACATGAGCGGGTAGCTCAATCATCTGCTCCTCTTCAAACTTATACTTCACTCTTTGGGTGGTATTTTCGCTCAATGCTCGATTGATATAGCCAAGAAACTCATCGGCCATCTCGCCAGGCAGAATGTCATGCAGATGACGTCCGATAAAATCTTTACAATCAAAACCTGTTTCATTTTCTGCACCACCAAAGACATCCACATATCGTCCTGATTCTGAAAAGATAAAGATATGATCCGGTAGTGAATCCAATATGGTGTAGTAGCGATAACTTTCGCTCATGTGCATCCCTGAATAGAGAAATGAAAAAATATCGCTATAAAATATGCTGTCACTCAAATAGGAGTCAACTGACCCTTGTTACTAAACAAGCAAAAAGTAAATATAATGTATCCGCTATGCGAGGCTAATCTCACTTATTTAAGGAACACACACTGCTACGCACCACTAAAGTCGGTTCTAACTGTACGACTTGTGCGGTGGTGTCTGGGTTTTCCAAGCGATAAAGCAAGGTATCCACCGCCGCTTTGCCGAGGCGGTATTTGGGTTGATGGATGGTGGTTAACGCCGGGGTCATAAACTTAGCGATATGCACATCATCGTAGCCAATCAAGGAGAGATCGTCCGGTACTCGCAAACCTCGTTGGCTGGCGGCTTGAATCACGCCCATCGCCATCATGTCGTTACACACAAACAGTGCGCTCGGCAGTTTTCCACGTTCACAAAGCTTTTCAAATGCGTTGTAGCCACCTTCACACTCGAAGTCAGATTCAACAATCCAATCTGGATTGATCGCAATTCCTTTTTCCGACAACGCTCGCTTATAGCCTTCATAACGCATTTGCGCTTGATGACGAATCAGAGGTCCAGTGATACAACCAATTTCTCTGTGTCCACATTCAATCAGGTGTTTGGCCGCCATGTAGCCGCCTTGCAGTGAGTTGTCTTGAATTTTGTCACTGGCAAACAGGATTGGGCCCCAGTCCATCACGACAACAGGAATATCGGGATAACGATCAAACACATCCAACCGTTCTCCCTCTAGGGTTGAACACATCAGCAATAAACCATCGACACGCTTTTGCAGCAAGGTATTGATGCTGGCTTTCATGCGTTGGTTATCGCCTTCGGTGTTACACAGAATCAGGTTATAACCTTTGTGATAACAACTACGTTCTACGCCTTTTACCACTTCACCAAAAAATGGGTTGGTTGAAGTGGTCACTAACATACCGATGGTTTTGGTGCGGTTCATTTTTAGGCTACGCGCGAGGGCGGAAGGCGCGTAATTGAGTTGCTGAGCCGCGTTGTTCACCCGCTCAGCAATTTCATCACTCACAAAACGGCTTTTATTGATCACATGGCTCACGGTTGAAGTGGAGACGCCTGCAAGTCGAGCGATATCCTTCATGGTGGCCATGTTTCTCTCCTATGAGTGTTCTTTTAAAAAGGTATCGACTTCCATACGAGTGGGAATCGAAGTTTGCGCGCCAAAGCGCGTCACTGAGATCGCCGCAGCAGCATGGGCAAACTTAATGGCTGATTCTAGTGGCATTTCTTGCAACAAGCCAGTCACCAATGCACCGTTAAAGGTATCACCTGCGGCAGTGGTGTCCGTGGCTTTCACCACAAAACCGGGAATTCGTTGCCCACGACCATTTTCGCTTAGCCAAACACCTTTTGAGCCAAGAGTAATGATAACAATCTCGATGCCTTTACAGTGTAAAGCGTCCGCCGCTTGCTGCGCGCTAGCATCATCCGAGACCGTAATTCCGGTGAGCACTTCCGCTTCGGTTTCATTCGGCGTGATCAGATCTACACACTTCAGCAGTTCATCAGGCAATTCGCGAGCAGGCGCTGGGTTAAGAATCACATTGGTTTTGGCCGCTTTCGCTTCTTGCGCCGCTTTTAAAATGCCATCGAGCGGAGTTTCTAGTTGCATCAGCAGATAACGTGCATCCCGAATCGCCGCGAGATCAGGCTCAATCGCGGCAGCAGTCAACTTGGCATTGGCTTCTGCAGAAATGCAGATACTGTTCTCGCCACTGTCGGAGACTTGAATCATCGCAATGCCGGTTGGGCAATTCGGTTGCAGTTTCACGCCCGCCGTATTGATGCCATCTAACTTAAAACTTTCACGAATATTAATGCCAAACGAATCATCGCCAACACAGGCAATGAAACCCACATCCGCTTGCATACGAGCGGCGGCAACCGCTTGGTTTGCCCCTTTTCCACCCGGAATGACTTGATAATTGCGCCCGTGTAGGGTTTCTCCTGGGCGAGGAAATGAAGGCACTTGCAGCACATGGTCTGCATTGACGCTACCCAGAACCACCAACTTATTCATACGGTTATCCTTTGTATTGATGAGGAAAAACAGAGTGGTTTAATGGCTGATACCCTCTTTATTCATTGGGTAAACGAGGAAAATAGAACCAGTAAACCGCTCGGTTTTCCCTCCTCATGTGAGGAGGGAAACGGGTGATTATTTTGAAATCACTTTCAGTGCGACAGGGATATAAGCTTCCACTTTTTCACCCTTGAGCATTTTATCGGCAGTTTCAATACCAATCGCGCCAATCATGTCTGGCTGTTGTGCGACAGTGGCTGCTAATTGGCCGCGCTCTACTGCTGCGATGCCATCATCGGTGCCATCAAAGCCGACAATCATCACTGACTTGCCTGACGCTTGAATCGCACGCAGTGCACCCAATGCCATTTCATCGTTTTGCGCGAAAACCGCTTGAACATCTGGGTTCGCTGCCAGTAGGTTTTCCATCACGTTCAAACCTTTAGTACGGTCAAAATCCGCAGGTTGGCTAGCCAACAGTTGCATCTTGCTGCCTTTCACCGCATTCATGAAACCTTCACCACGCTCACGCGCCGCTGAAGTTCCGGCAATGCCTTCCAATTGGATCACTTTGGCATCGCTGCCAATTTTCGCTTCAATAAAGTGGCCTGCCATTTCGCCACCGACCACGTTATCGGACGCAATGTGGCTCACTACCTCACCACGGCTCGCGCCACGGTCAAGCGTCAGCACTGGGATTTTTGAGCGGTTCGCGATACGAATCGCGTTAGAAACCGCATCCGAATCAGTCGGGTTGATCAGAATCGCTTTTACGCCGCGCACCGTCAGATCTTCCACGTTCGAAAGCTCCTTGCTTGGGTCATTTTGCGAGTCCAGCACAATCAGGTTGTAGCCAAGTTCTTTGGCTTTCGCTTCGGCCCCATCCTTCATGGTCACGAAAAACGGGTTGTTCAGCGTTGAAAGTACAATCGCCACGGTATCTTGCGCTTGCGCCGCAAAAGAAACCGAAGTGGAAAGTAGAGCAGCAGAGATAAGACGTTGGTTCAGTTTTTTCATTCTCATAGTCCTTTTTGGTTGCGCCTCGCAGCTCTTGCCCTGCTGAGGCGGATTCACGTTTTATTTATTTTTGTTGTCTACCAAGACCGCCAGCAAAATAACCACAGCTTTCGCAATCATTTGGTAGTAGGAGGAAACATCGAGCAAGTTCAATGCGTTGTTTAAAAATCCGATGATGAGAGCGCCGATCAGCGTGCCCATGATGCGACCTTTACCGCCCATCAAACTGGTGCCCCCGAGCACCACAGCCGCAATCGCGTCCAATTCATAGCCCATACCCGCGGTTGGTTGCGCAGAAGAGAGGCGAGATGTCACGATGATGCCTGCTAGCGCGGCCAGTAAACCACAGATGGCATACACCCCGATTTTGACGCGATCAACGTTGATACCAGAGAGACGAGTCGCCGATTCGTTGCCGCCCACTGCATACACATAACGGCCAAAGCGAGTGTGATTGAGTAGATACCAAGCGCCGGCAAACACCACTACCATCAGCCATACCGGAACCGGAATGCCCAGTGCGTAACCCGTGCCGAACCACGCAAAGGTGTCCGCCGTATCGGTGAATCCAGTCGAAATAGGACGCCCATCGGTGTACACCATGGTCACGCCGCGCAGCAGAGTCATGGTCACTAGTGTCGCGATAAAGGCCTGAACTTTACCTTTGGCAATGATGATGCCGCTGATTGCGCCAAGCGCAGCACCAGCCAGCAAAGCCGTAGGCACAGCTACCAGAACAGGGACTTCCATCGCCACTAAGGTGGCCGCAAAAGCGCCACACAAGGCGAGCACAGAACCGACGCTCAAATCAATCCCTGCGGTTAAGATGACCAAGGTCATACCCACAGCGATGATCGCGTTGACCGAAGTTTGGCGCAGAATATTCAGTATGTTATCAACCGTGAAAAAATTGGGGTTTAAGAAAGAGACGACAACCACTAAAAACAGCAGTGCGATCAGCGATTTTTGTTCAATCAACCACTCTTTACTGAGCAGTTTTTTACGGTTATCAGATGTCGTATTAGTCATGGTTCGGGTACTCATGCTGTATCCTTGTTTCATGCTGCGTGAGCAGGGTTACGCCCTACTGCACACGCCATTAATTTCTCTTGATCGGCTTCGCTCGCCATAAATTCGCCGCTAATCCGCCCTTCATGCATCACCAGAATGCGATCACTCATACCAAGCACTTCGGGCATTTCTGAGGAGACTAAAATGATGCTCATGCCTTCAGCTTTGAATTGGTTGATCAGTTGATAGATCTCTTTTTTCGCACCGACGTCAACGCCGCGAGTCGGTTCGTCCAAAATCAGCACTTTGGGTTTGGTCATCAGTCCTTTGGCGATCGCAACTTTCTGCTGATTACCACCGGAAAGATTGCCGATAATTTGCTCACGACTTGGGGTTTTAATGTTGAACAGGCGAATAAAGTCATCCACAGCAATCACTTCATCGGCATGACGAATTTGCACACCTTTGCTTAGTTGATCGAGCGCGCAAAGTGACATGTTCTCTTTCACCGAAAGGCCAAGCACCAAGCCATCGCCTTTACGATCTTCAGAGATATAAGCGATACCATTGGCCAAACCATCTTGCGGGCTGACAGGATTAACCGTGCGCCCGTTGAGGTTAATCACGCCACGCTCCGAAGGCAGCGCGCCATAAATCACCTTCATCAGTTCAGTGCGCCCAGCCCCCATCAGGCCAGAAACGCCAAGTATTTCACCTTTTTTGAGCGTAAAGCTGACATCGTGCACACCCGAGCCAGTTAGGCCAATCACCTCAAGGCTGATGTCACCTTGCTGCGCGGCGATACGTGGGTACTGCTCTTCCAGTTTACGCCCGACCATCATCTCAATCAGGCCATCTTCATTGGTATCGCACACGCGGCACTCACCAATAAATTTGCCGTCACGTAGTACGGTGATGTCGTCACAAATCTCAAAAATCTCTTTCAAACGGTGCGAGATATACACAATGCCGCAGCCTTGTTCGCGCAGTTCATTAATGACATTGAACAGAGATTCGGTTTCGGTATCGGTCAGCGCATCGGTCGGTTCATCCATGATGATAACTTTCGATTCAAACGACAGCGCTTTGGCGAATTTCCTACCCATCTGCTGCTCACCCAAGCTCAGCTCGCCGAGCAAGGTTTTAGCACTGTGTTTCACATTCAAACGATCGAGCAGTTGATCCGCTTTACGATGCATTTCATCCCACAGAATGCGTCCGAATGGCGAAGTCATCTCACGACCAAGGAAAATATTTTCCGCAATCGTCAGCTGCGGGATCAGGTTGAGCTCTTGGTGAATAATGCTGATGCCCGCCAGTTGCGAATCACGCGGGCCTTTAAAACTGACAGGTTGGCCTTGATACTCAATGCTGCCCGCATCTTTGCTATAAATGCCGGTCAGCACTTTCATCAAGGTTGATTTGCCAGCACCGTTTTCACCCATTAACGCCATTACCCGCCCCGGATAGACATTCAGGCTCGCTTTGTCCAAGGCTTTTACGCCAGGGAACGCTTTTTCAATTTGGCTCAGGGCTAAAATTGCTTGAGTCATAGTGGTTCCTCCATGGTTGGGCGTGGTTAAAACACGACACCCGCTTGGAAAATCACATTGGCGTAAGGTGTACATTCACCGGTGCGCACTACCGCGCGGCTTTGCAGCGTGCGTTGTTTAAACGCTTCATGGCTGATGTATTGGATAGCAATCGGCTTACCGCACAACTGTTCTTCTGCTTTCAGCTCGCGACATAAGGCTTCATGTAACACAGGGCTTACTTGAGCAAACTCTTGTGCCACGATGACACTTTCAATCTGCGATTCAGACAAAATCACCCGTACTGTTTCCAAAAAAGAAGGCACCCCGTGAGTCAGCGCGAGATCAATACGCGTCACTTCATCAGGGATTGGCAGCCCAGCATCACAGATCGTGATTTCATCGGTATGGCCGAGTGTTGCCACCAAGTAAGAGAGTTCAGAGTTTAGTAGGGTACTTTTTTTCATGGTGATACCTTTTATTGATTCACGTTTGAATAACGACAGCATCACTTTCAATTGGCGAAAAAATGCACATCGAAACGTTTCGATGACATAATAGTTAACTCAATTAAGTTTGCACGCGACAAATCGGCAGAATGTGAAAACGATCAGCAAAATGAGGCTTCACATACGCAACTGAATGAGTTCAATTCGAGATGGCACCATCTTTTCGCGCTGATTTAACACAGCGGCCTCGTGGTTCGGTATAGTGACGCCAACAAACTAAAGCAGTGAATGAGGATCGAATGAAAAACGCTCTACTAGTAATCTTGAGTGCGCTAGCGCTTTCAGCCTGTAGCGAAGTCGGCAGCAAAGCTTGGTGTGAAGATATGCGTGAAAAACCGAAAAGCGAGTGGAATACTCAAGACACGCTCGACTTCGCCAAACACTGCATTTTCAACAATGAAGTCGGTAGCAAATCTTGGTGCGAAGATATGGATGAAAAATCCAAAGGTGACTGGACAGCCAAAGAAGCAGGTTCGTACGCTAAATATTGTGTTCTGTGAGTAGGAAAACCCCCAGTGTTTAATTGCTCTGGGGGTTTAACAACGACTCAATTTAATCGATGTATTTTTAATATCATTGATATTTAATTAACAATCCGTAATAAACCCAAGGCATTCATTATCACAAACTTATTTGTGATACTAATCCTAACTATTATCAACATCCTCTATATACTGTTGAATGTAAATATCAAGGCCTTGTAGCATCGAAAGTTCACATTGGTTCATTAGCAATTCACCACGTTGGCCACCGACATTTATATAAAGCATACACTTTTCATGAATAGCTAATCTTTGCTTGCTGTAGAAATCATCAGGAAAGCCATAATCTATAGACTTAGAAGAAATATTATTTCTAATCTGAGTCTCTGACTTAGCTATCTCATTTTGGATACACACTAGAATTTTTTGATGTACTCCAGATGTATCATTGCAGTTTTCACTAGCAATAGCGCCACCACTAACACCAAACCATATAAGTAAAATAGTAGAATACGCAGAAATTAAATTATTCACTATAATTAACACATAATTTAGATTCAAATAATTTCTCTATGAATTTGTCATTTGTATAGAATGGATATTTAATGATTAATTTCTCATCATCAATTATTCTTCTATAAAAAAAATCGCCACCATAGAAATATTCATTTTCAAATTTATATTCTCTCCTTACTGAACCAGATTCAATCGTAAAAATATACGGCGTAAACTGAACAAACCAAGGTGTTATATTATCAGAACTTGCATATCTCGTCTGGATAAAAACTCTCATGTTGGCATCTGATGCCTTACAAGAAAAAACAAATACATCTTGTCCATATGGCTTGAAATCTTTTTGTTCAAATAATAAACTTTGACTACCAGAGATTCTGATAAATGCTTTAAGGCTACCATCATTGAGACCTTCTTTTTTCAGGATACTCTCTTTCTGGAAAGAAATTTGAAACTCTTTTCCTTGGAAATCTTTTATCTTCTCATCTTGAGTTTCTATATATGATGATACAATTAAATCATCAACATTTTCATCATTAGCTCGAGCTATACTGAAACATAGAGTTAAGACGATAAGATACAAACAATTTTTCATAAAATCACAATCCCAAGCTATTTTTTATTTTATTAAATTTATCAATGCGGTCATCTAAGCCATTAGAGTGTCCATAACTACCACCATTTACCGCCTGACTAATTAACTCAACATCATTTGGTGCATTATCAATTAATATATTTATATCACCATTAGCGTTAAACTTTTTAGATAGTGCTCCCCAATACCTCCAGTAAATACATGCTGACTCAACTGCATAATTCAAATTTTCGGAAACAAGATCTGGATTTATGACAAAATTTTGAGTGTCATCCGGATTTTTACTATTATGCACACTTGTAAACCTTGAATACTTATCTTTTCCTGTAATCTGAATGAGCCCCCTACCTCTATATTTATATCCATCTACAGATTTCTCATCTCCATTACCATTACTACTTGAATAAACAAAATTGAACAAATCAGGTTGTTTGCATCTTGCTGGATTATCTTCTCTTATGAACTTGTTTGTCGAACCAGACTTTAATGAGTCAACATAAGATCTATATTTGAAAACTTTAGTTTCGCAGCCATATGACTATAATTACTTCCTTCTGTCAAACTAACTAAAACATCCTAACTTTCATGAGCAATTTGAGATAAAAAATGTGCAATTCTAATGGGTGTATCTATTTCGTACATAGGACAGTATTTATTTAATGAATCTAACAGTTCCTTATTATTACCTGAATTAGGGCACACTACATTTAGCATATCCTTAGTAATAAGAAGATAAACCCACCCATCCATCAAGGCTTCGTCTAGTGCCAGTAGTGTACCTTTGCCGACAATACCGTCAACTGCGCCAATGCTGTAAGACGGGTGTGTTTGGTGGCTTGGTTGATAGCTTTTCTGGAACTGCTCAATCGCGGTTTTAGTTTTGCTCCCAAAGTCACCATCAGCTCCTGCTTTCCCGAGATCAAACCCAAGTTTTATGAGCGCTTCTTGTAATAACTTAACCTCATCGCTGTGATTACCTTGACGATAAGCACTCGCTTGTCGCTTGGCGAGTTTCTCTAACTCATCGGATGGCTTGAGAAGATCGGATTTTAAAATTCGCTCCGGTGTTTTCTCTTCAGCCACAGGCTCATCATTTGCCGTGTTATTGGCTGAACTCGGCATCATTGTGGGGAGTGATGCCACATCAATAACACGCGCCGCGCCTGATTGCATTGAGGCCGCAATATCCGGCTGAACCAATTCTGCTACTGGTTTAGCTTGCGCTAACATTCTCGGTGCTGCCGCTAATTGCCCGCCATAAGCGCTACCGCTGCCTGCACTGCCGCCCGCGTTTAGGTTAATGGCAGGACCGACTAGATGTACGCCACCTGCATCGACTTTTACAAAGCTGCCCCCTGCTTTTAGGGTTAACTCCGCTCCGGCTTCAACCACGATTTTTGCGCCGCTTTTGAGTGAAATCTCTTTACCCGCCTCGACAGCAATGCGTTGCCCTACTTTGTGTTGTAGTGACGCGCCGACTTCATGGCTGCTATCGAGTGCGATTTTGCCACGGACTTCACCTTCAACCGTTAAATGTTGGTTGCGCTGAATGCGAGTAAAGCGGTCATTGTCCACAGTGAGATGCTGATCGTGGCGAATCACTTCGGTGTGATCATGCTCAATCAACGCATCCCAATCTTTTTGTGCATGCAGCAAAATCTGTTCGCTGCCCGCTTGATCCTCAAAACTCAGTTCGTTGTAGCCTTGCCCTTGGTGAGTCTCAGTGCGCAGTACGGTTTTGGTTTTGTGGTCAGGTAAGGCGTAAGGCGCGGTATTGGTCGCATGATACGTACGACCCGTGATGATGGGTTGATCCGGATCGCCATTCAGGAACGAAACAATCACTTCATGGCCAACTCGCGGAATCGCCATACTACCGTATTGGCTACCCGCCCATTCTTGTGCCACTCGCACCCCAGCAAGAGCTTTTTTCGTTGCTACTTGAGTAGCGATCCCACGGGAAATGCACTTTCACACGACCAAAGTTATCGCAATAAATCTCTTCACCTTGTGGCCCAACCACGGTGGCGATCATGGGACCATCCACTTGCGGCTTAGCACAAGGCCTTGCTCGCCAAATGATGTGAGCGGGGATAAGTTTTAGCTGATTGCTGTAAGTGGTAGCGCCTGAACCGCCCTCTTCTTGTAACGCTTGTGGCTGCGTCCCTTGGTGATTGGCTTGTACCACGAGCCAATCTCGATTCATTGCGAGATCAAGGTGATCTTGCAAGTCAAAACGCACTCCAGCCAGCAGCAAAGGTTCGTCACTCTTCGCATCAGCAAGCAAAGCATCGCGGCGTAAATACTCTAAGCGAATTTGGCTAAAGGCTTTGCCATTTGCATCGTCTTTGTAGCGTCCCGGAGCATCAAAATGCTCATAATTTGGCTGCTGATAAGAGATGTCTTTACCCTGCGTGCGCTGAGTAAATCCGTAGGCTGGCTTTTTAAAGCTGTAATCTTTAAGTTCGGTATGGCTGACTTGCGCGGTGGTCTTGAAGTGCAGCTCGACCACATAAGGGAGATTGATCTCGCCACCTGCCAGCGCATTATAAGGTACTGGCTTGGCTAACTTCGGTTGGCTGTCCGAGCTATCGGTAAACAACAAGGTGTGTTTCTGCGCTTCATGTAGATGGCTGTAAACCAAACCTTCTTCGGCGGCGATACGGTGTAAAAACTGCAAATCCGTTTCACGATACTGTACACAAAACTCACGCTGGGCACACTCACGCTGAAGGGCAAAGGCGTAATCTTCAATCCCCATCTCTTGCAGTAAAATAGAGATAATTTCCGGCACGCTTTGCTGCTGGAAAATACGGCTATTACTGCGTAAAGAAAGCCTTTCCAACGCGGGAACTAGCGTTAATGAATAGAAAGTATGTCGATGGCCGGTATCCCCTTTGCTGAATTGACGCACAATACCGTTTATTTGCTGCACCACTTGCCCGTCACGCAGAATGGTTAAATGCGCGGTTTGGTCGACAAATTGCTCAGCAGCAAGGTTGCTTAGCGCACTGGCTAAATCAACCTGATAGCGAAAACCATAGCAGGGCTCACTGCGCCATACCGAATCAGACAAGGACTCTTGCCCTTCAAATCCGCGTACAACGAGGGATTCATCCTCAAGGCCATCCACTTGCAATAGAAACTGTAACCTAGCCATCCCATTTTCCTTGTTCGCTTTTTATCGACTGCGTTACTAAACGTCACAGCCATATTAGATTGGGTGAAATCATGTGTGACAGAGATTGGCAAACTCAGTGCCAGCTTTTTACTCACGTTTCCTTTGTTGTACCGCGGTTTACTCTCATCGATGAGCAATCCTTTGCCCCAGCGAAGCAAAAAACTGCCTATGAGCGAGTTTTTGCCTCAACGGCTCACTCAGCCATCACTGCAACAAAGTCGCATCACCGATGCGCAGCTCAAGCTCGGCAATTTTCCAACTTAAGCTATCCAGCCTCTGTTTAAGAATCGCGAACTCTTTTTGTGCATTAGGAATATCACCCTGTTCAAGAAGGCCCTGCACATAATCGACACGGCCATAAATAGGAGACAAACTCACAGCGAACTCTTCTAATGATTTGGTCTGCTTTTCCAACTCAGCCCACTTTCCCCGCTTAGCCAGTAATGCGATATTGGCCATTTTGGTACGAATTTCGCTAAATTTAGCCACAAACAGCGCGGTTTGCTCCAATGCGGCTTGTTGCTGCAAACCAAAGGTCTGGCTTAGCGTATTCACTTGCTCATTATCAGGATAGAGTGTGCGTAATAAGCTCAGTTGGCTTATGGCCTGTTGTTTAGGTTCACTGAAAGAAGCGGCCAAATTTTGCTCTAACGTCGAGCGATAAAGAGGGACCAGATCACGCTGCCAACGCTCTCGCTCAGATTGAGATGACTCTCGAATAAGTGCTTGCGCTTGCTCCGCGTGATTCAGCACCGTGACCAATTGCGGTTGGGCATAAGGTGTGGTGTAAAACCAAGGCCAAGCCCAATATCCCGCGATCACTCCTAGAGCTAGTCCCACTGCACCAAACATGCACAACCCATAACCGCGCTGCCAAAATTTCAGCTTGGGCGGCTGAACCTTCTCCTGCTTTTTCAACAAACTGTGGTACTGAGTTTCGATTCGATCGATATGCTCAAAGAGAGCAAAACCCACCCCTTCAAAGTCCACTTTGTATTCGGTTTGTTGCTGCTCAAATAGCTGGTGTAACCGCTCACAGTGTCGCTCAGCACGATACAAATCACGCAGCGATTCGTGAGTCGGTTTCAGTGCTTTTAACTCCTGCACCACACGAGCATTGACCCAATCGAGGATTTCTTTGCGCACTTTGGCACTTTTTCACATCACACTCACCTTGGTTGGCAAGGCTCGCACTCATCAGCTCCATGCCTGTGGCATAACCCGCCAGCCCCTGAGTTTTCAGGCAGGCTACCGCATAGTAACCGCAGATCAGAAAGTCCATTCCTTGGTTACAGGCAAGTTGTTCACAGTACTCTTTTACCACTTCCCAATCCGTGCCCCCAGCAATCGGATTGAAACGACGATTGATCTCCTCACGAACCTTTGCATAAGGCTCTAATCCACGAATCTCCTCAGAATCATTGGTTAATCGGTAGCAAACGGAATCAATAAAAATTATGTTGGACATAACAACTTCGTCCTAAAAAAGCCAGAGCGAGACACTCGCTCTGGCTACTTATTAATAGAGTGTTTTAGACAACTTGAACGACTTGAACAGACGTTCAGTAAATGGGTTTGCATCGGCTTCTGAGTTGATGCGATAAATCATCTCGCCACCATCGACGATAAACTTAAAATCAACCGAAGTCGGGCTTGCAGAGACAACATCACCTTGATCCAACAAGCGGAAGAACGCCCACGGGCCTTGGATCTGCAAACTGCGTGGCGACATATTGGTTTTAGTCGGGATCAAGGTCACCTTCGACACCGCCGAATCACGCAAGGTATTCGGCCAAATCAGCTCAACGTTTTCACGCGGGCCGTGGCTATACGCTAAAAATTGCCCATCCACATTCAACACACTGCGACGTTTGTTGTTACTTAAACTCAGCGGCTCAACCGAGAAGTTCACATCAAGAATGCCCTTGCGGTTAAAGAATGCTTCACGGATTTTCTGCGCCTGTTTGATTTGATCCAAGACTTCTTTGCGAATGATGGATTGCGCGGAATCATCCTCAGCTACCGTAATATTCTCTTCGATAAACATCTTCAACTGGTGGTTGTAGAAATTATCCAATGCGCCATTCGGAGCAAAGAAAGATTCGAAATCTTCCAGAGAAGCGTCTTTACTGGAAGTGGGATTAAACGGATAACGTCCAGCCAGCTTGCTTTGGAAGGTTTTGTACACATCTTCCGTCCAGCGGACTTCAAGATGTTTGATCGCTTCTTGCTTTACCACGTACCAACTTTCATCGGCCAGTTTCGTCATCATGGTATCTAATGGTTTAGGCAAACCAGATGAGATGCGTTTCAACGTGTAAATCGGATCAGCATTCACCAATTTAACGCGCGCTTTGGTTGCATCTAAAGCCGCCATTCCTACATCCGGCGCATCTTGAATCGATTTTAAATAACTTTTCAATTCATCGACTGATGCCAACACTTCTGTCATGTAAGCCGGTTTGCTGCCTACCGGTTTCAGCATGCCATTAAGATCCGCAAACGGGGTTTCGATCATCGAAGCCACTTTGTATTTCGGACTTTTCAGCACTTCTTTCAGTGCCGATTCATCTTTAGGTAAAGCGCTATAAAGCTGGGTATTACCGTCTAAAGTGCGCAATAAGCGTTGCATCGGTTCAAGGTTACTGGTGATGTTTTCCAATACCAGTACCGCATCGTTGATGTCATTGAAGTATTTCACATCAATTTCATTAAGCGCTGCTCGCCACGTATTGGTGTAATCCGCGACGTAAAGGTCACGAATTTTATCGCGCAGGGCTTGCTTATCCGCCTCGCTAAATTGCGCCGTTTTGCTTTGCCCTAAAACCCAACTGTCAATCAGTGCGAGCTCAGACACCGATTCCGATTGCGGCATAAAGTAGTCATCAAACCCACGTTTAGTGAGCATCTGAGGAATGTATAAATTGTTGCTATTGAGCACACGTTCTTCAAACACCACATCGAAAACCGGCCCAATCAGGCTGCGTAGATTGATCGAAGGTCCTAATACTGTCTGCGCACTCAGCTTTAAATTACGATATACACGCTGATCGTTCGGCATTGAACCGAGTTCAACCTGAGATCGAGCGATCACTTTGTCGTAAGGGCGCATCACCTGCTCTGCCCCTTTATTCCCATTCAGACGTTCTGTCGTCAGGTCAGTATGGCGCATCGCATAATCTAAGTGGCCCAGCAACTCTTCTTGGATCTGGCGCTGACCGGAGAACGACTTCTGCCAATATTTGGCAAAATAATCCATCACGTAATCTTGGTAACGCCCGCTCTTATCCACCAACATGCGATAGACGCGCAGCACTGCCAGTTTCTCTTCATCGGTCTGAGCTTGATTCAGAGCCACCACGACGTCCGCCATGAGCAAAGGTAAGAAGCGAGTCTCTAACAAATTAAGGTAGGTTTCTTCCACTTTAGGACCAATGGTGTGCCCTTGGTACAGGCCGAAATCGGAAATATACTGTGGCTTGTCACGGAAGAAGCCGAACTCAAGTGTTGCTTCACGGATCTTGTTCAGCGGCTCTAACACCTCTTGTTGTGAGGCTAAAGATCGGCTGGTCGGGAACTGCTCTTTATACTGGTTGACTTTCGTCAGCACTGTATCCGCGTGCTGCACGTTATTGAGGTAGTTACGATGCCAAGTACCCGCCAGCAGTAAAGTGGCGATCGAACAAGCAACAAAAGAGAGCAGCATTAAACGCCGTTTGTTTTTGGCCACTCGGAAGTTGTCGGAAGCGAGACCAGCTTCAGGATAGATGATGTGAGTAAACAGTTTTTGCGTGAAATAAACGGTTGAATTCTTCGCGCGTTGCGCGGTATTGATTGCATGTGAAAGACCGTACCGACGCGATGCCGCGTCATCAAAAGCGTTGGTCGGAACCCCTTGTTGATAAACAGAGGTGAAATACGCCCCACGCACCAAGGCAGACGTGGAAAACTGATCACTCGCCAATGCTTCTTGGAAAAATTGTTGCAAGATCTCTTTAAGACCAGAAATTTGGCGAGTAAAACTGTAAATCGCGTTTCGCTCTTCCAGCGTCATCGGGACTGAAACCGCATGGGGCAACATGGTATTCATGCGCTCCACAAACTGACCGTATTCTGTGGCAAACTCTTCCAACCATGAATCTAAGTTATCCACCGAATCCATCGAAAAAGTAAAGCCAAGCACTTCTTCGCGCTGGCTTTTGGTGTAGTGCTTAAAGAAAGGTTCAAAGCCATGCAGCAGATCGAGCTTAGTCAACGCGATATAAACTGGAAGGCGAGTGGATAAGGTTTCCATCAGCTCACGCAAACGAGCACGCAACAAATTAGCATAAGCTTTGCGCTCAGATGCCGTTGCAGTCGCGAGATGAGAAACATCCAACGCCAAAACGATCCCGTTCAATGGTCGTCGGCTACGAGTGCGCTCCAACCAATTGACAAAGTGCATCCATAGGCGGCGCTCCAACGCACCATCATTTTCTTCACTGCGATTGCCTTGGGTAAGCAATTCACCATCAGGATCAATCAGTACCGATTCATCACCAATCCACCAGTCAAACGAGTACGGATTTTCACTTTTTTGTCCAGAAGCTCGCATCACCGAAGAAAACACAAAGTTCTGTCCAGAACGGTTGATCAAACTGGTTTTACCGGCATTTTCTAAACCCAGTACCAGATACCAAGGCAGCGCATACAAGTAGTTATGCTTATTCAGGCTCTGCTTCATATTGAGCATCACCTGATTCAGTTCCACTTCTTGTCGCTCTTCGTAGACTTTGATCGGGTCTTGGCGCAGCTGATCTTCGCGTTTTTGATCCGCTTTGAACGCTTGCAGCTTACGCCACTGCCAAATCCCCCAGACCGCTAAACACCCAAGAGTAAACAAGCTGCTCGCCATAACGCGAGCCATCGTCGACTCTAATGGTTTATAACCAGCCACCTCTAGCCAGGGGCCGGCCCACCAAATGGCAACATTCAACAAAATGAATGTAGTGAATAGCAAAATAGGTAAGGCTGCCACCACCGTGGGTTGAAAACGCCTTACTATTCCGACAATGAATTTCCACATGAATTGTGTCCTTGTTTACTCTGACGTTGTATATCTTTGAATTTGTTCGACTAAACTCGGCTCCCACTCAGGAACAGACAGCGTCGTTACCTGATTGAGCAGAGTTTGATACTGTTCACCAGCCATCGCATCGAGATGATTTGCCCGCAGCAGATCCGCCGATAGCAATCGCCAGTAAAATTTGTCACGCGGCTCCACCGCACTCACCAAGCCATCATTGAGCATGGAAAGTGCCACGGCGATTCCACCTTCTTTAGCCAGTTGAAACGCCTCTTTACGCTTCTCTTGCCAATCTCCGCCGACCGATTGCCCCGCAGCACCTTGGCTCTGACCTACGCTCGCCAGCCACTCTTTGACCGAATCGCTGACAAACGGCTCTCCGCCTTTGAATTTGAGCTCAAGCAGCGAAGGCAAACGACGTAAAAACTGTTGTGTTTCTTCGGCAATCGCCTGACACCAATCACTTTTGCCGAGTTGCTGGGCAATGGTGTAACTCATCCACTGCCCCTCAAACCAATAAGGCGCCATGGTTAGGCTCTGCTCCACTTTGCGCCACAGCGCTAAGTCAGGATGACGCAATTGATCTTGGTAATCTTTAACCCGATCCGCTTGCATGCTGCGTAGCAGGGTTTCACCATCAGGTTTATGATCGGGCAGCGAGGTAATGCTGCCCCACACCGCAAAACGGCGCAGACGAATCGACAGCGCAATCCCAAACTCTTGTTCGGCAAGAAAATCTGCCACTTTGAGTAGCGTTTGTTTCGCCGCTTTGTCACTCGAATGATCGACCACCATACTGGCTGTTGGTGAAGAAGGGGCGACACTCGGTGTTTCACGTTCAGAGCTCTGCGCAGCTACTTGTTGACGCTGTTCCGCACGTTTGATTTCCGACTCAATACGCACCACAACGGATTCGACCAGATCAGATGATAACCCTTGTTTTTCAACCGCTTGCTGCCACTCTCCGACCGCAGCTTGCAGCGCTTGGCGATCCGCTTCATCCAAATGATGAAAATCGAACTTTTCGATCACTGCTGCAAAACGTTGCGCCATCTGGCTAAAGAATTTACGGCGCGGCAAATTGCCACGAGCCCCCGGCGCGGGGTAACTGTCATTCCAATATTGGTTAAGAAACTCACTCATCACAGCAAACGAGGTGATGAGGCGTGCTGGCGTCACTTGGTTATGCAAACACTGCAGTAAATACACCAACAGCTTAATGTCTTTACTCTGCTCACCCAGCAATTTGAGTGTGCTGTGCTCCACTTCATCCCACTGCACTGAAGCGTGGGAAAGTGACCCCACTTTCATCATTTGATCTTCAATAAAATCAAACAAAGGATGATCGACTAAACGTTCACCCACAGGGCTACTGCTGCTGATCGGTTTAGCAATACATTGACGGTATTCGGTCATTTCCATACTGCCCCCTTACCAACCACAACGTTCACGCAGTGCATCAAGGGCTTCATTTAACCCTCGTGTATCAAACTGCAAGCCATCAGCAAAAGGCGCATTCGAACGAAGAAGAAGACGAGATTCACTCGCCGCCAATTTCATCATCTCAATTGCGGGCATGCCACGTGCCGAAGAGAACAGGACACCATGATCATCGCTACGCCAGAACTGCTTTTCATGTCGAATAGAGACTTGAATACGTGCATCCGCCACTTCTTTGGGCAGCGCAAGTTCAATTCGACTCAAGTTGTTAATGCAACTGAGCAAGAGAATGGGTGGCGTTTGATCAACCGCCACTCGATTTTGCGCAGGTAAGGCAATCCAAGCACTGCTGCCTTTGCCCTCTCCTTCCGTCACTAAAGCCCAGCCCGACTCTGAGACGGGTTGAGCTAAAGCAGACGTTGCCCGCTGCCATTCAGCAGGATAAGGATTGGTAGGGGCGGCCACTACCGTTTCTAACGGGGTTGCGAATACGCGGTCAAAACAGGCTAAACGATCCAAACGAGCCGGGATTTCACGACATTGTTCCGCTTGTGCCACAAGCGATGCTGAGGATTGTGCCCAAACCGCAGAAGTGGACAAACCAAAGAACAAACTGGCCACGAGAGTAGGTATTTTCATGGGGTTTTGATCTCCAGTTTCAGGCACTTATAGGCCAAAGTACGCTTAGGAATACCCAGACTTTGCGCAGCTTTTGCGCGATCGCCAGAAAAACGAGTAAGACGTTCGCTAATGATCTGCGCTTCATATTCATTCAGCGCCTGCTTCAAATCATTGATGACGGCAAAGTCCGGTTCAGTGTTCATCACAGAGGGATGGGATGTTGCCGGAATTTGCAGGGCAGAAGAGTTCACCGGGGCAGATCCATTTAAGCACTCCATTGCTTGCAATCGGTGCGCAAAGCAACTGGCTTCCACTTCGGTACCAATCGGTGGTTTGCGCGCAACCAAACTCAATTAAATGCTTCAGTTCACGCACGTTGCCCGGAAAGTCATACTGCTTCAGGCAATCGATCGCACGATAGTTCAAGCCACGAATACGCGTGTTGTGTTGTAAATTAAACACACGCACAAAATGCTCACCCAGCAGTTCAATATCTTCCAAACGTGCCGCTAACCGCGGCAACGTGATCGGATATTGGAACAAGCGATAGTAGAGATCTTGGCGAAAGGCTTTTTTGCGTACCTGATCGAGTAAGTTAACGTGAGTGGCAGAAACAAGGCGAAAGTCGGAACTCAGTTCTTGCTTGCCACCAAGAGGGCGAAAAGTGCGTGACTCTAATACCCGCAACAGCTTAGCTTGCAAAGTCAGCGGCATATCGCCGATCTCATCCAAAAACAAGGTTCCACCATTGGCCTGAGCGATCAACCCTTGTTTATCTGAATCCGCGCCAAGAAAATGCGCCTTTGCAATACCCAAATAACTCACTTTCTAGCAGGTGCTCAGGGATCGCCGCACAGTTGATCGCGACAAATGGCGCCGACTTACGTGAGGAAAGCTCATGCACCGCTGCGGCAACCAACTCTTTTCCCGTTCCCGTTTCACCTTGCACCATCACAGATAACTGAGAATTGGCGGCAGAGACAATCTGCTCACGCAGTTTTTGCATGGCCGCACTCTCACCAATCAAAGTGCGCGATAACGCATTCGCGAGTGAGCGTTGCGCTGAATCACGTTCTATATCGGTCAAGGATTGCTTCAACGCTAAGCGGTTTTGCTCTTCCCGTTCCATCTCATTGAGCAACGACCATTGTTGCGAAAAGACATCGACAAATTTCAGGAAATCGTCATCGGCAAAAGCATTCACAATGCCGTGACTTTCGCCCATCAATAATAAAATGGAGTGCACTTGGCGTGTGCTCATCGGCAAAGGTTGCACCCAGACCGAATCAAACATGCCCACTTTGGCCGTCAACTGGCTAAAAGTTCGATTAGATTGCCAGAAAACCAATTCTTCTGCGGTTAAATGCATGGCATTGGAAGATTGCAATACATGGGCAAACGGCACATCAAAATCGGTAACAGACCATGCAAGCTGACGCTGTGGATCATGAGGCACAAGCAAGCGTCCATCAGATGATGGTAACAACAAAAGGCTATCACTCAGATCCAAACCTTGAGTCAGCAGATCAACAAATTGCAGCGCAAGCTGGTGGGATCGTCTCACTCCCACCAATTGAGTTGCAAACGTCAGCCATTGACTCATGGTTACGCCACCTCTCCAATAAACTCACCCTCTTCCGCCGCTAGGCGAATACGCTCAACGGGCGCTCTTTCCGCTAGCTTATTGAGCAGTGCTAACGAGACAGGAGGGAGCAGTTGACCTTCAATGATCGCCTCTAACATACGTGCGCCATTTTCACTCCGTGTCGCACGGTTCAAGATCTCTTCAATCAAACTCTCTTCAATCACCACTTCGGCGTTGTAACGCGTCTTGAACAGTTTTTCGAGGCGAGCCAGTTTGCCACGTACAATCTGTGCCAACACTTCTTTACCCAGTGGCAAGTAAGGGATCACTTCCATACGCGCCAGCAGTGCGGGTTTAAAGAAAGCGGCCAATTCTGGATAGAGTGCTTCATCGAGCTTGGCAGGTTCATCGGCATAATCGACTATGGTTTGGTAGCCTAAGTTCGACGTCAGGAAGAACACGATGTTTTGGCAGTCGATGACTCGACCTTCACCATCAGCGATTTCCCCTTTATCAAAGCCTTGGTAGAAGATATTTAAAACTTCTGGATGAGCTTTTTCTACCTCATCGAGTAGAACCACGGAGTAAGGCATCTTACGGATAGCCTCCGTCAGCACACCGCCTTCACCGTAGCCAACATAACCCGGAGGAGAACCAATCAAGCGTGAAACAGTGTGTTTCTCTTGGTATTCCGACATGTTGATGGTGGTGAGAAACTGCTTACCACCGTAGAGTTGTTGCGCCAGTTGCACCACGGTTTCCGTTTTACCCACACCGCTTGGCCCAACCAATAGAAACGCGCCTTTTGGACGCCCAGAACGACGCAAATCCGCACGTGCAGTTAACAGATGGCGATGAATACGCTCGATCGCCGTCTCTTGCCCTTTAATGGCTTGACCTAAAATCTCCGTCAAATGAGTGATTTTATGCAGCTCATCGGTGTTCATTTGATCCACTGGAACACCCGTCCAATCGGCGATGACTTCAGCAATCTGGTCTGCATCAACTTGGGGGTGCATCAGGCGCTGTTCATGTGCAATCGCTTCAAGGGCCTGATACTGCTCTTGCAGTGCCGTACGCACTACAGATAAATGATCAGGATCTTGCGCTTCGCTTTGACTCAGCTCCATAAGCTCCGCTCGCAGCGCAATGATCGATTCGACCAAGCCTTTTTGCTGTTGCCAACTTTCCGTCAATGCGGCTTTTTCCGCTTCATCGGTCAACTCTTGATTACGCAAAACATCAAGACGCTCACTATCGACCTCTTGTCCTAGGAATTGCGCGCGCTGCAACATGTCAATTTCTAACTGACGTTGATGGCACAAGGTTTCCAATAGCGCTAAACGCTTAGGTGGGGTAGTCATGTTGATCGCGATACGCGCGCAAGCGGTATCCAACACATCAATCGCCTTGTCTGGCAGTTGACGGCCAGAGATATAGCGAGCCGAAAGCTCAGCAGCCGCTTTTAGGGCATCATCCGTGATCAGCACATTGTGCGCCTGTTCATACACGCTATTGAGGCCGCGTAGAATATCCACCGCTTGTTCAATGGTCGGCTCATCGAGTTTGACCAACTGGAAACGGCGCGTTAACGCAGGATCTTTCTCAAAATATTTTTTGTATTCTTTCCAAGTGGTTGCCGCGACCGTGCTCAATTCTCCACGGGCTAATGCCGGTTTAAGCAAGTTAGCGGCATCACTGCCCCCTTCTTGGTTGCCTGAACCAATTAAGGTGTGTGCTTCATCAATAAACAAAATGATGGGCTTAGGTGACTGTTTGATCGCATCAATCACCCCTTTTAGGCGTTTTTCGAACTCCCCTTTCACCGATGCTCCCGCTTGTAAACGGCCAAGGTCTAGCGCATAAAGTTCAACATTTTGCAGTTGTGTCGGCACTTTTCCAGCAACAACCCGCAGCGCCAAACCTTCAATCATGGCACTTTTACCGACACCGGCTTCACCCACAACTATCGGGTTGTTTTTGCGGCGGCGGCACAAAATGTCGATCATGAGGTTAAGTTCATTTTCACGGCACAATACGGGGTCCAGTTCACTGTTACGCGCTTGTTCAGTCACATTGGTGCAAAAACGCCCTAGAGGTGTTTCCGCAGCCGCTTGCAGTGGGTTCGCGAGAGTTTTCTCGCTCTGCTCAACGGCGGTTTCGGCAGAATCACTCAAAATCATCACAAAGTGTTTTTTTAAGTTTTCGCGGTTGATGCTTTCAAACAGGCTGATCAATTTAAACGAAAGGTAACGATCCGCGCGCGTTAATGCGGCCAAGAAAATTGCGCCTGAACGCAGCTCATTTTGGTTAAGCTCTGTGCTCGAAAGCAGCCAAGCCTCTTGTAATAATTCAACAAGCAGGGGCGAAAATGCGGGATACGTATCGAGTACTTGTTCACGACTGTAGGTCGATGCGATCGCTTGTTTGACTTGATCAATGTCTAGCCCGGCTTGCTTGAGCACAAGGCGCACATCCGATAGAGGGTTATCCAGTAACACATCCAGATAATGTTCGAGAGTGACTTCCGGATGCTGGCGTTCAATACAGAGCGATGCGGCTTGCTCCAGTGCTAATTTGCTTTGTGCATTCAGTTTTGCAATAAGAGTGGGTAATTCAATACGGATCACAACGTACCACCTAGCCTAATTATGTTTAAAGTATTTGATTGAGTTGATTGAGCACATCACTGGATTTGCTGTGCAGTAGATAGCTGTAACCAAGAAACAGACCGATCCAGAGCACGATAAAGCCAGCAAAAACCGACCAAACTGGCATCTGCCGGCTTAAGGTGTATTTCGCTCGTACCACATGGTCGGTTGGGCGCGTGAAATCTTGCGGTTCACTCTCCTCAAAACTGCTGAGCAAATGATGCAAACGGTTGATTACTTTTTCGCGCTCCGCTTGTCCTCCTTCCATGACTCGGTATTTCCCTTCAAAGCCTAAAATTAGGCATTGATAGATAAAGGCTAGCAACGCTTGGTAACGATGGGGTTCACCTTCGAGACGGCTTAAAATGGTGAAGACTTTCTCGCCGCCCCAAGTCTCATTATGAAAGCGGGACAACATAGAGTGTTCCGCCCACACACTGGATGCGCCCCATTCCGTTCCCATCACCGACTCATCCAAAAACGCACACAGGATGTAGCGATAGGCCATTAAGATCGCATGTTCGTAGCCTTGTTCGGTCAGTTCGATTTCAATCGCTTTAATTTCTTCAATCGTTTGGCGATAGATCTGTTCAATGTTGTCGCATTCGGTCAGCGAACGAACTCGTAGTGAAAGACCAAACAGGGGCGTTGCTGCATCAATCAACACATTTGGATTATCACCACGCAGCTGAAACCAGTAGTCTTGGTCGTGATTGATTTTTTCCACATCGTCAAACAACAAACTGGCTAGTGGTGTCTCTTTTTTACTCTGTGACATGATTAGCTCCTGATGGCCCAGAATTGCAGCTCAAGGTCATCAAAAGCTGCAGCAACATGGAACGCGAAACCGCTAGAGTGCGTTAACATCGCCCACGCGGCGCTGGTTTTATCCAATTGGTAGTAGGTATAACCAGCATGGTATGGCAACTGACGCGGCGCGACAGGTAATGGTGTAAGTGGAATACCCGGCAACTGCAGTGAGATAAGCTCGCGAATTTTCTCCACCGAAGCCACTTTGGTTTGCTGAGTAAACAGACGACGCAGTTCATCCAGTGGCATGCGTGCTTTCACGGCAATAATAAATTCAGCGCTGTCCATCAACTGTGGATCATGAATTGGCGCGACCATCAAACCGTACTTACGTTTATCAAGCTGAATCGAAACAGCCCGCGGCTCTAGCACCACGCTCAAGCTCTGACGCAGACTGTGGATCAAAGGCTGGAATGACTGGCTTGGTAAGTCATGGTTATAACTGGGTAGATTCGGCGGTAGACGGCTCTCATCAGTAAAAGTGGCGAGCTCACCACACACCGAAGAGAGGCATTCAAATAAACGTTCTGGAGCCAAACTGCGTAGCTCGGCGAGATGTTTCATTTGCGGTTGTAGGCGGTTTAATGCTTGCAACAGCATAAAATCAGACACGTCGGCCACCCCACCTTGCGCTGGGGAACTGATTCGCTGTGCGATGTTTTTTGCTCGCTCACGCATCAGCCCTGACATCTCATTAATAAAACGGTGCAGTGCAGAAATGCCCACCACATTGAGGTGGCAAGGAATAAAGTCGGGATCGAGCACGACACTGCCATCAGGACGTTTTTCTAAGATACGACCGATCGCAATCGAAGCAAATGAGCTGCGGTCTTCACGCTCAAGCATGAGTTGCAAGCGCACTGGAGACACATCAATCGTTGTGGTATCGCCTTGCACACTGTGCACATCACGCACCTCAAGACGACGGCTAATGTAACGTCCTGTGCCACGTTCTTCAGGCCAGTTAATCTCCATCAGGGATTCACTGCGTAGTGGTACCGCCAGATAAACAATCTGATTGGCCAATGACGCATCGGTCACTTCGAGCGCATCAGGCAGATGATCTTCTTGCGGAATACGGAAAGCCGTTCCATCAGGCATCACCCCTACTGCGCGCTCAATCGCGATGCGGCCAAAAGAGAGGTATTCAGGGTTAAGTGATAACTCAGAAATACCATACAAATAACGACTCACGGTGCTCAGGCGTTCATCCAGGCAGTACTCCGTATATCTCTGCTGTTGCTGAAAATGCTGGGGTTTAATGAACAGCCCTTCATTCCAGATCACTCGGTTACGCGCAAACATCGTTTGTTATTCCACCTTATCCAATTTCACATCGTAGTCTTTGAATAGCATCAGCAAGTGATACTCTCGTCCTTTGTTAAGCACCTTGACCGCTTTCTTCCACTCGCTCAGCTCTGGCTCGGCAAAATGCGCCATAACGCCGATGTAGTTCGTTTCTTCATCCACTTCAAAAGCGTTCACAAACTTGAACTGTCCGGGCGTCAATACGTAGTCGTAGTTTTTAACAAAGTTACTGCGCAGCGCTTTTTTATAATCGGTTTTGAGCTGGTCGTAGTCGGATGACATAAACATTGAGTCATCTTTTAGCTCAAAGACTTGAATTTCAATCGGTGACGCTTCCCCCCAAATGTTGGGGTTCACCCCTTCATCACTCACAAGACTGAAGGTCACTTTAGTTGGCTCTTTCGCAGGCTCGTACTGTTCCGACGAACTGCAAGCGGTCAATACCATCAACGAAAACAGCATCCACAGCACTTTGTTCACGGTTATAGCTCCAGTTGCTTCTCGCGAATTTTGCGATCGTAGGCTTGCTCAAAGATCTCCCAGAACAGTTTTTCAAATCCACGCTGACGATTAGAGGTCAACTCTTGGTAATAGCTGCAATACATATTCCAAGCCCATGCATCCGTTGAAGTTTGCGTAGCATCCGAATTACGTTTGTAATGATGGAAACGGCGCAGCATCACTTGTGGAGAGAAAGCATTGAGGATTTGGCTTAACGCTTCTGACGTCGCAAACTGCATGGCTTCGTTATGGTCACGTACCGTTTTTAGGCTTTCCGCAATCGCAGCGGGCGCTGAAAGGTGCACCACACTTTTCTCTGCATCGTATAGCGTGCGTATTGTTTCTTCGTAAGAGAGGCCTAAACGCAGTGGGTTATCTTCAATCGGTTGTAGGTTGCGATTCAAAGTACCGAAACGGCTTTCACTGACCTGTTGGTGCAAATCGAGTAAACCACGAACACACGCTTGTAAAGATTCACCTAACTCTTGCGACAGCAAATGCATGCGTGTCATATCATGCTCATCGCTCAAATCAACACCCAGTCCTTCTAAGATCGGGCCGGTAACTAGGTGGTTAACTTGGCTAGTCGGTGAGGTATGCAAGTGAGAATATGCGTTTTTTTCCTGCTGCGGCTGGAAACTTTTCGCGACTTCCTCTTCTAACAAATCCAGTACTTTTTCATCCATTGTGAAGCCCTCTGATACGTTGCTTGCGCTAGTGTTATTGTGTGAAACGGTGGGATTAGAGGAAGCCATATTGGGTGCTTCCGTTTTGATTTGTTTTGAAAATGTGGCTTTCGCAAAACCGAGAATTTTCTTCAGACGGATCGATGACGTCATTTCATATTCACTGTCCGCCTGCGGCGTAAAATCGGCGTTTTGCAGTACCAAATTGTCCTGCGGAACCAAACTAGGTTGCTCCGGTGAGACCGGTTCATGGGCTGATTCATCCAGAAGTGAGGTAGCACTGCTGGAGGTTCCCATCAAAGTGTCGAGTGCCTGTAACGGATCGGTATTGGGCGATACGTCGGTTTTTTCTGGTTCAATATCCAAGGTTAAATCAGCGAGCAAATCTTCTTGTTGTGATGAAAACAGCGTATCGAGTGAGCCATATTGATCTTCCACTTCCAGCGCATTACCAAACAACACCCGTAACCGATAGGGCCCAACACTGATTTCATCTTTATGAGTAAGACGTGCTAACTTTTCCCGCCCCAACGGCATGTCCGCCCCATTGACGTAGGTTTCGCCACAGTTGTCTTTTAAGCAGTATGCACCATCGACCATCATGACTTCACAGTGCACCGGCTTTACGCTGCCTTGCGCATCCACTAAACGCCATTGTGCTGCAGGCGAAGCACCAATAACGCCGCCGGCGGATGTCCAAGTATGCTGAGCCGACAGGCCCGATTCTAGGTGTTGAGCATTGGTGACTAAGAGGGTCAACGAAGGAAGCGTCACTGAGTTCATGGTTATTGCCTTACTTGAATTAAAACGTGTTTATTGGCTGCATCTTGGCCAAGAAACGAGGTCCAGCCGAGGGCGATATTTTGTTCAGAATCCAGACAAAACACCGGAGCTTCACTCTCATCCATCGTCAGCTCAAGGTCATACGCCATCTGCTCACGTAAGATAAACTCGACTAACTTACAAAGCGGTTGATACTCTTTGCCGGATGGCAAAAAATCCGCAAATCGACTGCGCGATAACTGCTTAATGCAGATGATGAATTTTCCGCAGCAATCCACGACCGATTCGCCAATCACCGTATCAACACCTAAGCGCGCATTCTGATGACCCAGTGCCAGTTGCTGGCTACGGTCAATCAACACTCGACGCCTTACCCACTGGCGAATGGAGACATCCGGTAAATCAAAGCAATGTGCGATAATGCCGGCAACCACTTGCGGAGAGCGACTGCGCCCAGCCAACGTGCCAGCATAAGCCAGCATCTTGCACCAGTTGATCGGCGTTTCACCGCGCAGATCTGGGTCACCCAATCCCACTAGCGCAAACAGTTGTGCTGAGAACACATCCTGCGCGCCGGGCTGAAAACGCACGTAGTAACGGTATTTACGCCAAACTCGATAAACTAAATTAATCAATCGATTATTGAAAAAATCGAGAAATGGTTGCTTGTGTCCGCCCGGTTCTTCCGTCACCAGCTGTTCAATAATGAATCCGGGTAAAGGGGATTGTGCCCCCGAAAAACCAAAAAAGTTGGTGAGCATGACCCAACGCTCATCTTCACGAGCTTCTAACGCCATCACATCACTAGGCGAAAATCCAAGGCTTGGGTTGGCACTAAACACCAAACGGCACTCACGCTCCCACTCTTCCGACTCTGGATTCAGATCAGCCAACTTTTGCAATAGCTCAACCAGTTGATAGAAGTTGTATTCCCTAACATTCCCCGGCAAGCTCATCGCAGAGGCTTGCGCTGGATCTGAATTCAGATCAATGGCTGCATTCCGCTCTGTGTGCCCCATGAGTACTTCTCTTGATTGCTGATGTTGACCACGACCAATTCGTGGAATGAGTTAATGCTGGCGTAAAGCGCAAAGAAATGGCTGAGTACCGTACCAAACAAAAACAGATCGCCTTCGGACCCAAAGCCTGCTTGATCAACGTACAAAGTCGATTGCAAACCACGTACAGGTAAACCACGAAGGATTTTATCCATCGGTTTCGATTCGATTTTGACTATGCCATCGAGGCGCATGCGTGCGACTCGCTCAGCTTGCCTATCCACCAAGGCACGAAAATCGTAGGCGCGCAGCACGCAGCTCAGGGCATCCTTTGATAACAGAGAGAGATAATTGAGCGAGAGGTTCGAAATCAACGTCCACAATAGGCTGCCATCGAGCACGGGACGCAACGACTGTGATGGCACCGTAATATTTTTAAATGTGGCAAAAGGGGGTGAACTATCTGTTGCCACACAAATATCTCCCACCCCCAGTTCCAATGGCAGCAAGCGATTGGTGCAGGTGAGTTTGATCGAGACGGCTTCATCTACGCCGATGGACAGCGTTTCATCACCGCGCACAAAAGAGATAAAGGAATCAAACCCATCCCCCCGGATGCTCTCTTTCACTCGTGTGCGGTAGTACAGAGCCTGACGATGACGAACTCGTTCGACCTCATGTTGAAAACTCTCGAAAGAGGAGTAAACCCGCTTCTCACCGCGGATCCGTTTCCCTTCTGATTGGGTGTCTTGCCAGCCAACTACTTGATCCACGCTAAAAATTTCATAGTGGGCAGGATAGCGACTGGACGGGACGATTCGATACTCAGAACGACGTCCAGTCAAATCAATCGGGTCAGCATCATGCTCGAACAGATTAATGACTGGCGTACAGTAGAGTTGAAAATTATCCTGACGAACTCGCGTATCCGCGGGCAGTGTTTTTGAAAAATAGATACGTAAGGTGAAATCACCACTCACCGCTTTCGGTAAAGCTTTGGCAAAGCCTTTCACATCAAAGAAATGAAATGCCTCAGGAAACGACAGGTACTCTTGTAAGATTCGATAGCCGTCATAGACATTTTTTGGATAAGGCAGCAGTGCTTGATCGCTAGAAAAACCGACGGTAGAAAACGCATCAGCAGGCAGTGCGAATTCGACACCCTGCACTTCAATGGTCATTTTTTGTAGATAATGGTGTAACCAAAGATAGAGGGTCTGCGAGCTGTATTTATCACCACCCAAGTAAAAACGCAGTGTATCGAGCTTAGCGTCACCGACTGTCATATCACCCAACATGCGCAGAGAGATCTGAATAGTGGTCGCTTCGCGAGTATGCTCAGCATGAACGCCTTGACATTGCATCGGGTACAACACTACATCACGGCAAGTATTGAAATGACACGCTGTGCCAAATACGGGCTTACTATCCAATTGAGTATTGCGTGGAATGACTTGCTTTTCGCTGACACTTTTATCAGGTTCAAACGCTACCACACTCATGCTCGGGATAGGGCGCAGATAATTTGGCCACAACATGTTAATGATGGAGTGAGTGAGTTCAGGGAACTCATCCTCCACCTTTTCGCGCAAACGCGCGGTAAGAAATGCAAAACCTTCCAAAAGACGCTCAACGTCAGGATCGGTCGTACGGCCATGAAGAAAACGCGAAAGCTGAGGGTGAATTTCGGTAAATTCTTTCCCCTGCTCTTTTAAAAAAGCGAGCTCTTCCCTGAAATACTTGTCTTGCGTCATAGAGGTTAAAACACTCGATATTTTCTGCTTTGATCCAATAACAGACTGAACTGGACTTTTTCGTGCAACGCTTCGCTATTGATGGTCGCGGTAATATGAAACCTTAAAGTCAGCGGGTTAAAGCTATCTTGATCTGCTCGTACAAGAACGCGCGTCAAACGCGGCTCATAACGCTCAAGACAGTGTTGGATGGCCAACTTAATCCGGACAGAAAGATCTAAGGTTTCCAAGGTTGCATCGTTAAAATCCACCAACCCGAGGTGGGGAGCGCTTTGTGCACCACCAATTCGAGTATTCAGGATGTTAGAGACATTCCGTTTGATCGATTCGAGCACATCCCATGCATCTGGCCCACGGGTCAGCGACATAGGTTTGGCGTTGGCTTCCAAACGTTCGAAAAAGCCAACACCAAATGCACTCTCTTCAGGTGCGATGTACGTCATAATCAGGCTTGATCAAGACGTCCAACTAAGGACAACTCAAAGTTCGCACCCATGTACTTAAAGTGAGGACGAACTGAGAGTGACACCTGATACCAACCTGGATTGCCTTCCACATCCATCACTTCAATGCGCGCAGCACGAAGTGGACGACGGCTACGCACGTCTGCGGGTGGGTTCTCTTGATCAGCAACGTATTGTTTGATCCATGAGTTCAGTTCACGCTCAAGATCTTGACGCTCTTTCCAAGCGCCGATCTGCTCACGTTGCAGAACTTTCACATAGTGCGCCAAACGGTTGATGATCATCATGTACGGCAACTGGGTACCCAACTTGTAGTTGGTTTCCGCTTCTTTGCCTTCCTTGGTATTCGGGAAAATCTTAGGTTTTTGAATGGAGTTTGCAGAGAAGAAGGCCGCGTTATCACTGCCTTTACGCATGGTTAGAGCAATAAAACCTTCTTCCGCCAGTTCAAACTCTTTACGGTCAGTGATCAGGACTTCGGTTGGGATCTTGCTTTGCAGTGCTCCCATAGATTCAAAGACATGTACTGGAAGATCTTCTACCGCACCACCGCTTTGTGGACCAATAATGTTTGGACACCAGCGGTATTTTGCAAAACTGTCAGTAAGACGAGTGGCAAAAGCAAACGCAGTATTGCCCCACAGGTAGTGCTCATGCGATGCACTCACATTTTCCGCATAGTTAAATGATTTAACTGGATTTTCGATAGGATCGTAAGGAACACGCAGTAGGAAGCGAGGCGCGGTTAGGCCGAGATAACGAGCATCTTCAGACTCACGTAATGAACGCCACTTGGTGTATTTTGGACTTTCAAAGGTAGATTTCAAATCTTTGACATTCGGCAGTTCTTCAAATGAATCAATACCGAAGAATTCAGGTCCAACACTAGAGATAAATGGAGCATGCGCCATCGCACCAAGAGCACCCATGTACTGTAGCAATTTCATATCCGGTGTCGAAGGCGTGAAGGCGTAATTACCGATAATCGCACCAACAGGCTCACCACCAAATTGGCCATAACCTGATGAATAAACATGTTTATAGAGACCGGACTGTGCAGTTTCTGGTGCAAACTCGAAATCTTCCAGCAATTCTTCTTTCGTAACGTGAAGGATTTCGACTTTGTTGTTTTCACGAAAATCGGTACGATCAATGAAAAGTTTCAAACCACGCCACGAAGATTCCATCGCTTGGAATTCGGAATGGTGAAGAATTTCATCCATTTGCGCACTGATTTTTTTGTCTAACTCAACCAACATCTGGTCAACTAGAGATTTGTTAACAGGCTCGGCAGAGTGCTGTGAACCAATCAGATTTTCGATAAACGCAGCGACACCTTTTTTCGCGATGTCATAACCCTCTTCGCTAGGAGCGATGCGAGTTTGCGCCATAATTTCATCAAGAAGGCTGCTTTGGGCAAGCTGTGGCCTTTCCAATACTGTTTCAGTAGTAGACATCATTAAGTTCCTAATGAGTAATTAATTGGATTATTGCTTACGCTTGTGGTTCTTCTTGGCCACTGAGTAGATTCAGCTCTGCCAACAGTTTCTCTCTCGACTCATCAGAGTTGAGTAGAGATTGCAAACGATCGCGAAACGCTGGGATATTACCGAGAGGTCCTTTAAGAGCGACCAACGCTTCACGCAGCTCAATTAATTTTTTCAATTCAGGAACTTGTGTTGCCACAGCATCGGGAGCGAAATCGCCTAGAGATTTGAAATTCAGTTCTACCGGAAGATCTGCATTTTCATCATCACTGAGCTTATTTTTCACCGTCGTTGTGATTTTCAACTCGCTCTCACGCATTACAGCTTCAAAGTTATTCTTGTCGACTGTCACTGTGGCACGTTCTTCCAATGGGGTTTGCTCCGCATGCCCTTTGAAATCCCCAACCACCAGAGTTTTGAGTGGAAGCTCAACCTCAGCCTGTGCATCCCCCGTCGCTGGAATATATTTAATATTAATCCGCTCTTTGGGAGCTACACTTCCTTCTTTAGACATATTACGTCTCCAATACCTATGCCAAACGTTGTCAATGAAACAGCGGTTTAAAGTAACGTTCAAACCACCAAGAATCTTGAACTCTCCCTAGTCATTGCTAAGGTTGCTCATTTCAATCTATGAAATTGAGCCAATATCCTCTGTGACGTGGTGGAATGTAATATTCCACCCTAAGCCATACGCTCACAGGGTATTTTGATTTGATTTGTTAACTTTGACATTAATATGCTAAAACTATCATTAATGGCGCTTTGCCATTATGTGTCAGTTATCTGATCTCGATATTTATTGTCATTATTCAATGTCAGCTAATTATGAGATGGCATTCTATTCAAGGAGACAAAAAAGGTAATATAAAAAACCTCAAAGCGTGATCTCTTCCCAGAAAATGACGCCTATAATCATACTCAAATTATATTTTCCATTTCATTAATAATCCCAATACGCATCATGATTAAAAAATGGCTGGTAATTTTCGAGTTGCAACTCTATTTCACTCGCTTCAATTTTTTCTTGTTCGGATAACTGAAGAGAAATATCAACCATCTGCTTTTGACTATGTTGATAGAGATTGGAAAGACGATCAGGACCTGCAGTTTCTAGATACAACCCGAAATACGCTTTAGCTTGCTTAATATCACTCTCGATAAATCGGTAAAGATCACTTTGACCGCTTAAGATATTTCCCATTGCTACTAAAGCTGTCAGATCACCATGTTGTACCGCTTGTTGACGCCAATAATAAGCATCATTATATTTCCCTTTGCTTTCAAGATCTTGAATGTAATTTCGTATCGCAGGTATGTACCCTGTCTGCGCAGCCTGCAAATAGGTTTTACGCGCTTCTGTTGCTCGACTGCCCGGCATCGGGTAACTTCCCTTTCCTTGCTCTATCTGCTGAGCCTTGAGCATGAGTGCGGCTGGATGCTCCAACTCAGTCGCCATCATTAAATAATGTTGAGCAAGCGTTGGATCACTATATTGATAGTAAAGTGCTAGCTCATAAGCCGCTTGACTTGGTTCCTTTCCCCCCAAATCAATCACTGCATCATGATAACGTTGCTGCCATATACGGCGTTCTAGCGGTTCTGAGCCACTCCCCCTCTTGATACAGTACTTTCATTGCCTGACGACTACCGCCTTGCGCTGCCAGTAACAAATAGTGCTGGCTTTCTGGTGGCGTGCGAATGGTGGTGCGATAATTGGCGACTTCCATAGCATAGAGGTAGGCAGCATTAGGCTCTCCGAGGTCTGCCGCATACTTTAGATACTGACGCGCAGCTAAATTTTTAAATTGTGCGCGTAGCAAGCGCCCTTTCTCAAACGCTTGCTGAGCAGAGAATTGCTGCATATCGTAGATTTTTTCTTCACTCAAACTACTGAATGTTGCTAGTAAGCCTACTAAAAAAATCAACACGTTACCCAATATTGACACTACTCGCCCCCTGCAATACTCCACCGCAATCAACGGCGTCTCCCGATCTTGCTGCTGGCTTACCATCAATCATGACGCTGCCAGATCCTGCTGCAATCGTACGACCATGTGCCGGATGTTTCGGCTTATCATGAGGCGCTAACGGATCACCAACCCGAGCGGCTGGAATGCCATCGTAGCGAACTGTTCCTGAACCAGCCGTGATCGGCGTAGGAGGAAAACCATCGTGATCTGTACCAATATGCCCGACTACGATTCCGTTACCCATATTTGATCCTCTATTTAATTTATAAAGTTTCAAGCAATTAATGTTCCACACTTTGTTACGAAAGCACGTCGATAAGCCACCCACTTCTGGGTAATATTTTGCCCAGAGATACATAATACAGACCATGCTGGGCAAAAAATTGCCCAGCAACACCCAATGTCATAAAATTGTCAAAAAACAAACAAATATTACAGGCTTGAGATATTTATTCCGATTTAACTTATATTAATAATTAAACTAGTAAATATAAATTACTATCCTAAATACTATAATTTAGATATTGCTAAATATTAGCTCTCTATAAAAATAGACCATTTTTATAAGTACCCACTTTAATAATAAACTTTTTGCCACATTTACAACTCATTCTTACATTGTAATTAATTATGTATTTGGCCAAACTCATAATGGCCATTATTTAATCAAATTCCAATCATTTAATGATTCATTATGAAGCTAGGTTCGTAATCATTCTTCTAAAAGAGAAGGGGGAAATTACGTTGAGATGAATAGGTGAAACCGAAACATTGCCTGACAAATAATGCCTAAGCGAGTAAAATACGCTTTGGCTTGAATCCACCTTGTTGCTTGTTATGTCTGCGTTACCCCACTGCTTTACTCACTTTGAGTCATCAATAGCTAAGATCGCACTACCAGAACGTTTTACTTATCCATTTTGTTATCAACCTCATCCATTGTGTGAAGTAGCAGCCCATGAGCTACAACAACATTTACTGACCCAAAACCAGTGGTATCACCCATTTGGCTTAACCGATTCCGATCCACAAGCCCATGGCAAAATGTTTGGCGTTTTAGTAGTACAGCATCTCTCTGGGCAATTAGGCTATTTATCGGCATTTTCTGGTCAATTAGCTGAGCGGAATGAATTACCCGGTTTTGTCCCTCCTGTCTTTGATCGTTTTGCTGATGAGCACTTTTTCCGTATCGATGGCGATGAAATTGCGGACAATCAATCAGCAAGTTCGTGAGCAAGAAGCGGATCCACAGCTGACGCGCCTCGCTCGTCTTCTCGAAGAAGATCGCTGCTTAGCGGCACAAGCATTAGAGCAACATCGTTTATTGATGGTAGAGCAACGCCACTATCGTAAACAACAGCGTGAGCATGCAAAGGAATTGCCGGAATATGAACGAACAACACTGTTAGCAACCCTTGCCGAAGCGAGCGTATTACAAAAACGGCAATTACATCAGCTCAAACAGGATTGGGAACAGCGTATCACCAATACGCAAACGCAATTAGACAGTAAACTGGCGGCCATCATGCAGTTGAAGCAACAACGCAAACAGCGGTCAGCGGCGCTACAAACCAAACTGTTTTCAGCCTATCGATTTCTCAATATAAGTGGAGTTGAGAAAAATCTTGTCGATCTATTTTCCGTCACTAAAAATCCGTTGCCTCCTGCAGGTTCGGGAGAGTGCGCAGCGCCTAAACTGCTGCACTATGCGTTTAAGCATCAACTCAAACCCATTGCGTTAGCCGTAGTTTTGGTGGGGACGTTCTCCTAAGTCAGAAATTCGGCAACAATTAAAAAGTTTTATCCTGCTTGACCAAAGTAAATGTCAGCCAATCTTGGCGCACATGTTGAATGGGATGGCGTTAGAAGAAAATCCATTACTCAACAATCCAGCCGAAGGTCAAGAGATCGACATTGTGTATCAAGATGACGCCATCGTAGTGGTCAACAAACCCTCGGAGTTTCTCTCTGTGCCAGGAGTACATGTGCATGATTCTGTGCTGAGTCGCTTACAAGCACAATTTAGCGATGCCGAAGGGGTCTTCGCCCTACACCGTCTCGATATGTCGACTTCTGGGCTTTTGGTCTTTGCATTGACTCGGCGTGCCAATAAACATCTGCAAAAACAGTTTATTACTCGTGCAGTACAAAAACGATATGTCGCACTGTTGGAAGGAACGCTGGATGCAGATCGAGGTGAAATTCAATTACCTTTATGTGGCGATCTTGATGATAGACCGAGACAAAAAGTATGCCTCCAACAAGGCAAACCGGCCCTCACACATTGGGAAGTGATCCGCATTGAACAAGGTCGAACCCGAGTTTATCTCTACCCACATACTGGTCGAACCCACCAACTGCGGGTTCATTGCGCGCATCAACTTGGGTTAGATTGCCCGATTGTGGGTGATGATTTGTATGGTCAACAAGCACAACGTTTGCATTTGCATGCTGAGCAGTTGTGTTTTACCCACCCTTACACCAAACAACTTATGACTTTCCAAGTAAACCCAGATTTTTAAGCCTTCACCACTTACACCTTGGGTGGGGAAAGAGTAGGGAAAAGGAAAGGGGCTCACACAGAGCCCCCTTTAAAACCAACCTTTGAATTACGCGACTTCCGGCGCAGTCGGAGTGAGCAGTACGCTGATGTCTGGCTCTTTTTGTACCGCAGGAACATGGCCTTCCTCCATCGCACTTAAGTAACAACCACTCAGCTTAATCGCTAAATACATATCCGCACGCAATACCACTCCACCTTCAGAAGTATTAATTCCAGTTAACTCACACCAGTGGCGCAAACTCCGCTTTCGCCCTGCAAGGATTAAGCGAATACCGCGTTTTTTAAGTATGCCATGCAAATCTGCCAGCATCGCCATCACGCTAAGATCTAAGTGAGTAAAGCTGGCCACCGCATCGATAACGACACAACCGACTTGCGTTCCTTCTCGTTCCGTTTGATCAAGGATGCGTCGTTTGAAATAAGGGGCATTGAAGTAAGTCAACGGTGAATTGAAGCGGAAAATCACCATGCCGGGAATGGGTTTGGCTTTCTCTGAGCCATCTAAAGTACGCAAGGTTCCTTCATCATCAAGTCCCATCATTTGATCGGTGGGGCGCATGATCACTTTAAGAAATTGGAACAATCCCAATAGCACTGCCAGCGTAATGCCCGGAATAACCCCAACCACTAACACCGAAATGAACGTGATCAGTGCCAGATAAAAAGCATCTTTATCGCGCTTTCTGAGATTCCAGATCCCTTTGAAATCCAGTAAAGAAAGCGATGCGATCACCAATACTACCCCCAACGCTGCAACCGGAATGAACTGGAGTGGTTGATAAGCAAAAACAGCGACTAACGCAATCATCAAGGCGGCAATCACAGAAACCAGCTGTGATTTACCTCCATTGGCATCATTCACTGCAGTACGAGAATCCGCACCGCTGATCGCAAAACCTTGCGAGAAAGCCGCAGCGACATTCGCCACGCCAAGTGCACGAAACTCTTTATCTGCGTCAATATCGTAACCATTTTTAGCGGCAAAACTGCGCGCGGTCAGCATCATACTCACAAAACTCACCATGGCTAAGTTCAGTGCAGGCATAACCAACTCACGGCTTATCCCTAAGTCAAAAGCTGGAGCTTGAAATTCAGGTAAACCACCTTGAATCACCCCCACCACTTGTACCCCGACACTCTCTAAATCCAGTCCCCAAACCAACAAAGCAGCAACCATAATGGCAAACATCGCCGCCGGCCAGCGAGGTTGCCAGCGTTTGATAACAAGGTAAGTCGTCAACGTCAGAATACTCAAACCCAAAGTTTGCCAATGTAATGAATACAGTAGATCGGGAGCCTCAATAATCCGCTCAAGTAAGTAACGCTTCTCGTATTTCAAACCGAGGACTTTGGCAAACTGACCAACAATGATGGTCAGGGCAACACCATTTAAAAGCCCAAGCAAGATCGGGCGAGAAAGAAAATCAGCGAAAATACCCAGTTTTAGTCGGCTAGCAAGAATGCACCAAAACCCGGTCATGGCCGTCATCGTCATCACCAACTGCCAATGTTTGGTCGTATCTCCGGCAGCAAGAGGGGTCACCACTGCTGCGATAACCGCACAGGTAGCGGCATCTGGCCCGACGATCAATTGGCGTGATGTACCCATTAAGGCATAAACCAGCATCGGCAAAACACAAGAGTAAAGACCCACAATCGCTGGCACACCCGTCAACTGCGCATAAGCAATTGCAACAGGTAACGCCACCGCGACCACGGAAAATGCGGCGCGAACATCATCCGTAACCCATCCCCGTTCATAATCTTTAAATTGGTAGAGTCCGGGGAACCACTGCCGTATCCATGCTGATTTCAATTCTCTCACCTGTTAGGCATAAAATTGTCATTGTTTTGCAACATAGTTTAGCGGAAATTGTTGTAACTCTCCCGCTAATTTGCTGATTTAAAATGCTCTCTTCGATGAGGGGTTCTCAGTCATCCATAAAGTATGGGACAATACCCGCTCACTTTTTTGACGTAGGTGGAAATGATGGAATTTCAAGCTGCCATTTTTGATATGGATGGCCTACTGCTCGATACCGAACGAGTGTGCATGCGCGTGTTTCAAGAAGCCTGCGCTGCTTGTGAATTGCCTTTTTATCAAGAGGTGTATTTATCCGTGATCGGTTGTAATGCCAAAACGATCAACGGTATTCTCAGCCAAGCCTATGGTGATGATTTACCGAGATTACATCACGAGTGGCGCCAACGATATAACGCGGTGGTCATGCATGAAGCCATTCCCCATAAAGAAGGCGTGTTGGCATTACTCGACTGGCTAAAAGCCCGTTCTATCCCCCTCGCCGTTGCGACTTCGACTCAAAAAGAGGTCGCGCAAGTCAAATTGCAACTCGCGGGTTTAGATACTTATTTTGATATCGTCACCACGGGCTGTGAAGTGGCACAGGGTAAGCCTCACCCAGAAATCTACCTGCTCGCCGCACAACGCTTAGGGGTGAAACCTGAACACTGCCTAGCGTTTGAAGATTCCAACAACGGCATCAAAGCAGCCGTTGCTGCGCAAATGCGTGCGTTTCAAATTCCAGATTTAGTGAAACCCAGTGCCGAGGTTATTGCCTTGGGGCATCCCATTTGTCGCAGTTTAAATGAGGTGATCGAACTGCTGTAACTTGTACGACGCCGTGGCAATACGCGGCGTGATTCTCTCGTTGTTCCGGTCATCGCAAAACAACCTCATCATCATAAACAAGACACATCGATGCGTTGCTTTGCATTTCATTGTGTTACATAGTTCATGTCTTATTCGCCACGATGATACATCGCCATGGCTAAAGGAAAGACTGTGATTTCAAAAATACCCACAAGGATTAGCGCTCGCGATTTCTCAGTGCGCCGTGCGTTGTTTTTTTACTGACTCAACAACTTTGGGTACCCTATGTTGCCCAATACTTACTAAATCAGAAATTCTCTCAGATTAATCAATATCTTGACCAACGAAGCCTTGCCTTAGACAGCATGATCCAAAAACAAGCTCAGTCGGTTTCCTTCCGTTGTGATATCGAGGATATTCGTCTGATCCGTGACCCACAGTTTTACAACCGGTTCGTCCGTTTGATCGGCGTTGAGAATGCGCAAGGCGTCGGTTGCTCAACGATTGGTTATCCTATTCAATTTCCTCATCCGATCGACCAAACGCACATCAGTCATCATTCTGAAGCCTCATTACCTGCTGGATTCCACCTCTCTGCGACCCCGAAAAGCCAGACAGCCTCTAGAGAACTCTTAGTTCAATATATAGAGCCAAGGGGGCGAATGTTTTGGGTCATTGATGGCAGTTGGGCGCAAGAGCAGTTGCGACAAACCTGTACCGACTGTTTTTATTTACAATTCAGATTTTTAGACCCGATGCTCAGTGAATTGGCGATCCAGCGCGGCAACCCCGCTCTCGCCCATCAACCTGACCATATTTCCGTCCATCGCATTGCGGGGGTGGCACCATTCCATAGCGAACAAACATTGATTGCCGGTGAAGCTTTACACGACTTTGCTCGCCAAGAGACTCTTGTTTGGGGCATCCCCATCACTTTGCTATTGGGACTGCTGCTAGCAAGTAGCTACCTTATTTTGCGGAACTATCGGAATTCGATTGAAGGCTTGATCGAAAAAGGGCTACGTGATGAAGAGTTTGTTCCTTACTACCAACCTATTGTCGATTCCAGAACCCAAGAAGTTGTCGGTTATGAAGTGCTATTACGCTGGAAAAAGGGCCATCAATTGGTTCCGCTCGGAATGTTTATTTCCACAGCTGAAAACTCAGGTTTGATTGTTCGAATCACTAACCAGCTGATGCATCAAGTCTATCGAGATTTAGTGCGCATCCCCGCATCGCGCTGGGTCAGTATTAATGTCGTGGCCGATCACCTTGAACAACATCATCTGTCCCATTTACTGGAACAACTCCAGTGGCCATACAGCGAACGGCTCAAATTTGAATTGACTGAGCGAGTACCCATCAAAACCATGACTCAAGCTCAAGAAGAAGTGTTTTATCTTCTGAAAAAGGGCTACCAATTTAAAATTGATGACTTTGGTACTGGTTACGGCGGATTCGCTTACTTACAAAACCTACAGATCAGCAGTATCAAAATAGACAAAATGTTTGTCGATACTATCGATACCAGTGATGTAAAAATCAGTGTTCTAGATTCCATCATCGCCTCGGCTAAACAAGGAAATATTGAAGTGATCGCAGAAGGCGTTGAAGGGAAACACCAAGTCGATTACTTAGCAGAGCGCGGCGTGTACTGGATTCAAGGCTATTTTTATGCCAAGCCAATGCCAATCAATGAAGCGCTGGCTTTTCATGTTGCTACGCCAGACTGAGCCAAGAACACCGCGGACAAACAATAAATCACTTGATTCTGTAAGGGTTCTCATAGCAAATTAGGCACTCCATTTTGGGATAAGGAGTTCCTGACATGCAACAAAACTGGCTTAAAGCAATCGTCGCACTGTTTACCGCTTGGATGAGTACAGGAGCACACGCTTCTGAACGTGCCGATATCGCCTGGCAAATGATACGGGAAGGCGCGTTATTAGTTGACGTCCGCACCGTTGAAGAATATGCCCAAGGCCACCTTGACAATGCTTTAAACTGGCCACTCAGCGAAGTAGAAACGGCGTTTCAATCCATCGCAAAAGATCGGCCGATTGTGGTTTATTGTCGCAGCGGTAATCGTTCAGGGATGGCTCAAAAATACTTAATAGGCCAAGGTTACACACAAGTACACAATGGCGGTGGCTATGATGAAATGCAACGCGCCGTTCGCCTAGTCGATGCCAAACCCGACCAATAACTCACCACGTTGAGCCGATGAGAAACCCTCATTCAAGAAGCGCTACGACCAAGGAATAATAGCCACCACAACGATTTGCGCGCTATGCTTGTATGGCGTAGCGCTAGGCTCAACTAAAAACAATAAAAGTCATTATTTTAGAATTGCGGTTACTTTGCCCACTCGGCTCACCGCTTTTAGGGGACACTATGCTGCTATTTAATAAAGCCCTCGTGCATGAGCGAGACACTCTTAAACAACAACTTGAGCAGATCACTCAAGCCCATCAACAAGAAGTCGCCCGCTTACAAACCATCATCCAACAAAAAGACTCTGAGATTCGCCAGATCAACCAAGATGCGTTGCTGATGAGCACCTTAGCCTCCAACCAATTGACGGGGGGAAAACTGCTGGATGTGATTCGAAATGGGCTTGCTGAAAACACCCAAAATTTAGTGGCAGAAAATCAAACGCTTCAAGAGTTTGGGCAACTCTTTAATCAAACTCACCACGCACTGGAGCAGCTTTCACAACGTACGCTTGAAATCGACCGTCAAGCTAAACAGAACATGCAAGCCGCCAACCAACTCGATCAAACCGCGTCCTCTATCGGTAATTTGGTTCACACTATTCAAGAAATCTCGTCACAAACGAATTTACTGGCGCTCAATGCTGCGATTGAAGCCGCTCGTGCCGGTGAGAGTGGGCGTGGATTTGCCGTTGTGGCTGATGAGGTTCGTTCCTTAGCGGCTAAGGCACAGCAAGCCAGTGAAAAAATCCATGAGCTTGTCAGCCAAGTGGTGTCTCAAACCTCCGATATCAAAAACTCCACTGTCGATAACCAGACCATCACTCAAGATATGGAAGTCACCGCCAATCAGATTAAATCGGTCGTTTCTGAAGTGTTATCGCGCTCCAAACATATGCAGTTTGTGATTGGAATGTCGACCGCGACGATGTTCCTCAATACCGTCAAATTGGATCATGCGGTTTGGAAGCATCAGGTCTATAAACATCTTGATGAAGGAAACAAGGAAGGGCATGTTGTGACACATCATGAATGCCGCTTAGGACGTTGGTACTTTGAAGGTGAAGGCGCAAAACTCTACAGCCATCTTCCAAGTTTTTCCAGCTTAGATAAGCCGCATAAACAAGTGCATGATGCGGGGCAACAAGCCTTGAAAGCGTATGCTTCAGGTAACATCCCTTCCATCATCAACCACTTGTCGATGATGGAGAATGCCAGCTTTGATGTGACCAGTGTGATTGACCGCTTACTGGGTGAAATTATTCACCATCTTGAGTAATAGCCATTCGTAAACCTTGCGCGCTACTCTCTAAGGCCAACTCAATCAGTTGGATGGAGCGTAGCGCCGATTCCGCACTCACTGGATTGGCCTTGCCATCACGAATCGCCGCCACAACTTGTTGAAAGTAGTGTTGATATCCACCTTGCTCAGTCGGAATAACCTCACTTCCCTCCGCGTGATAGAACACCCCAAACTGCTCTGGCGTTTCTTGCGCCCATTCAGGAGTACAAGGCACAACACCAGCTTTCAAACGATCTTCTTGTGGATCTAATCCATATTTCACGAACTTACCTAAGCTACCGAGCACTTGATAACGCACGTTGGGTTCAGGGCTATACAAGTTGGCATGCAGCCGCACTACCTGTTGCGGGTAATACAGTTGCAGATCAAAATAATCAATCGTAGTCGCCTCTGGCCTCATAATTCGGCAATCCGCCGATAACGACTGCGGAAGACCAAACAACGCTAAGGCTTGATCGAGTAGGTGTGGTGCTAAATCGAACAAAATGCCGCCGCCTTCTTGAGCTTGCTCACGCCAACGTTGACGAACGATAGGGCGATAACGATCAAAATGTGATTCAAACAGTTTAATCTCACCCAGTCGGCCGTCCTCAATCAGTGTCTTGATGGTCAGAAAATCCCCATCCCAACGTCGATTATGAAACACACTCAATACTAAGTTTTTCTGTTGCGCTAATTCGATGAGGATTTTGCCTTGCTCAATACGTGTAACAAAAGGCTTTTCCACAATCACGTGTTTACTCTGTTCTAACGCCAGTTTAGCAAGAGAGAAATGCACATCATTCGGTGCGGTAATGATCACCAACTCAACATCACTTTCTGTGATCAGACGTTCAGCGGTATCAAAGTACGCGACCTGAGGATGCGCTTGTTGTACCGTTTGCTGCTGGCTAGAGCTGATCGCAGCCAGCGTCAGCGAATCTAATGCCTCAATAAACGGTAAGTGGAAGGTTTTTGCGGAATATCCATAACCAATAACGCCGACCTTTAATGCTCTCTCTTGCATAGCAAACAACCTTTCGTTAAACGCAGAGTGGGAAATAGATCATGCCGCCGAAATATAATGTCGGGGTGACCGCTTTTGCTGACGAAGCTCTTGGATAAGGGCATCAACATCCAGTTCAATATTGAAACGACGCTTCAAGTTTGCCAAAAAGATCGGGTCTTCACACATCGCTTTTTCTGGCTGATCACTAATTTTGGCAACAGGGCGACCTTGGCACTCTGCCAATTTGATAACGATAGACAAGGGACGATACTCAACCCCTGCTGTGTTGCGCCATTGTGCCAAATCATTGGTTAAAAAGGTGCCAATTCCAAATGAAATGTTCACCCGTCCGGCAAAGTACTCACACAGATCCAGCGCCTGCTCAAAATCCAAACCGTCAGAGAAAATAAACAGTTTCTTCATGGGGTCTATCCCCAACTGCTGATAATGAGCAATCATCTTGTCTCCCCAGCGGAATGGGCAGCCGGAATCATGTCGCACACCATCGTAAGCATTCGCTAAATGGCGGTTAAAATCATTCAAAAAAGCATCAATGGTTAAGGTATCTGTTGGGGCAATCGCCAACATACCGTCAAATGCAGCCAACCAACGCTCTAAGGCCACTTGCTGTGAATCACGTTCATTGACTAGGGCTTGATGACCCATAAACCACTCATGGGCAATGGTACCAATCGGTTTGAGATCAAACTCGCGAGCAAAATGGTAATTACTGGTCCCCAACATCCATTGCGGAATTTCTTGCTTCAAGCACGCCAAAACATCGCGCTGTACTTGGCTGGAAAAACGGCGACGCGTTCCCATTTCAGTCAGTGAAAAGTTGGTGATGCCGCGACGAGCAATCTCTGCTTTTAGATGGTTAAGTTTGTTGTGTAACACACTGATCGGCAATGTTTCTGGCACATCTGCCCAACGCTGGCGACTACGGACTTCCGAGACAATCGCCATCACGAGAGTTTCATACAAAATCGTATCGCGCCAACTGCCACGAATACCAATTCGCAACTGTTGTTTGCCTGCCTGCTTAAGAATGCCCATTTCCACTTGCTCTTGCGGTGTAAAACGGAAATAACGCAGCGATTGCAAGAAAGTCGGTTTGAGGTGCGGCGCATGTTGCGTCAGGTAGTGAATATCCGCATCGGAAAAACGTAATGACCCGAGCTGAGTGATTTCTTGGCGTATTTCATCAAGCAGTGTACTGACATCTTCATCACTACGCACAATCAATTCATAACGGACCGAAACATCCGGATAAAAGTGATGTATCGCCTGCATCATATTGATTTTGTAGGCATCGAGGTCAAGCAGACTACGAATGATGTGGGGAGAAAACAGGCGCGTGTTCATGGTAGCCTTCCTTCAGTTCACTTCTGATGTTAGTAACATTTTGTTGCTAACTTTTGCTGGCACGATAATCGAGCCACCTATGTTTGTCAACTTTTGTGACAAACCCATGTTCATAACATGGATTAGCATGTTATACCGTCAACTAAGCTAGGCAGCTCACTTTATCATGAGTCGATTAGCTGGTAGGTTTTCTGCACAATAAGTTTGTCACATTCCGTTATTTACATTTGACCCTTACCTTTCAGTTACCTAGAATAGCCGCATCTCACTTTAGGAAAGTTGTATGATTGTCACCATCGATATGATCTGCTTGCGTCTTGCTCCCACGGGCATTGAGACTTTATTAGTCAAACGCAGCAATCCCAATCGACCAGACTGTGGCCTGTGGGCAATCCCAGGCGGTTGGGTATTCGATGAGGATCTGAGTGGACAAGGAGGAGAACCGGCGGATAAAGATTTTGACTCGGCACGCCGCCGCATTTGCCGGCAAAAAATCCATACCTACCCGAACTTTATTAGTGACCCTTTAGTGGATGGCAACCCTAAGCGCGATCCCAGTGGTTGGAGCATCAGTATTTCTCACTACGCCTTGCTTAATCACTCCAACGTCAAACAGATTGAAGATGCCGGAATGGATAAAAGCCGTGTTGATTGGTTTGCACTGGAGAGTATTTTGCAAGGCAAACAGCCCTTAGCGTTTGATCATGTGGCACAAATTCAACACGCATGGAAGAAGTTACGCGCAGCAGTGGAGTACACCTCCGTGGTGCTATTTTCACTTGAACACGAGTTTTTGGTGGCAGACATTATTGACGCGTACGCCAAATTCGGGGTTGAAATGAACCGGATGACGGTTAAGCGCCGGCTGATTGATACAGGTGTGATTGCCAGCACGCAGCGCATGGCAGCTTCAAGCAAAGGTAAAGGTGGTAAGCCTGCAACGGTTTATCGGCTCGCGAGTAATGAGGTGACATACTTTCAAACCTGTTTACGTAGCTAACTCCGCACTTTTCCCTTTACCACCGCGGATAGAAAGCCTCAATCACCGTGCATTCTCCGGTTCTTTTTCATCACTCTTTTTATTCCTCCTCAAGCGTGCTTAGATAGAACCCTCTAGCCCGTAGCGATCGGAGAACCCGTTAGTGATGAACATTGTCATTTTGCATGGTTTGTACATGCATGGTTTAGTGATGCAACCTCTTGCCCAGCGTCTGAATAAACTTGGGTATCAGACGAAAGTGCTCAGCTACAACACCCTCTCCATTGATGATGAAAAGGTGTTTCAGGCGATAGATGATGCCTTAAATCCAGATCAGGTTAACGTACTGGTTGGCCATAGTCTGGGTGGGCTGATGATCAAACATTATTTACGTTCTCGCCACCCACCTCTGAATATGATCTCCCATGTGATTACCTTGGGTTCTCCCCTTAAAGGGGCGTCAATTGTTGGCAAAATTCAACAAATGGGCTTAGGCGCGATGTTAGGTAACGCCAATCTATATGGCCTAGAGCTTCACCAAGACCATTGGGAACTCCCGCAATTACTCGGCAGTATTGCCGGAACCTTACCCTTAGGCTTTCGCCCCTTATTGCTCGGTGGTTCACCCTTGTGCGATGGTACAGTGACGGTGGCAGAAACCCAGATCAGCGGAATGACCGATCATCTTCTTCTGCATCAAAGCCATACCGGTTTGGTGTATAGCCATCAAGCCGCTCACCAAATCGATCATTTTATTCGCCACCATCAGTTCGACCATAAAAAAATCCCCGAATGAGATGATAAGCCTCAATTCGGGGAGAGCCAGGTGAATATAGTTTGGCAAAAGAACCACTTTCAATATCGTAGAAGGAGAAAGTGGTTGGTCACAGCGGTTCTGTGACACCCAATTTACTCGTCATCTGGCCATAACGCAGGCGGGTTGTCTCGATTAATGTGATAGCTTAATCCGATGAGTCATTTTCAACAGACTCAATGTTCAGTGCCTTTTGCTTTAGCAAGCACTCCACTACTTTAAAACGAGCAGCTTTGACTAAGTTGGCTAATGTTTGCCTTGAGACTTGCATCTGCACCGCGGCTTGTTGCTGTTGTAAACCGAGTTGGTCAACCAGCCTTAGGGCTTCAAGCTCATCCGGAGCTAACGTAACACTATCCAGTTCACTTAAAGGGATTCCGTTAGGCTTAAAACAAGAGGCTTGCGGGCGGCAACCAATTCGGCGCGGGATTTTAGGGCGAACCACTGTACAGCTCCTATCAACGTAGACCGAGGTATTGAACGAGAAATAAGTCAAAAACTCAACTCATCCGCACCGTTTTCATCCAATAAAAAGGCCGCTCGGTGCGGCCATAATGTATGTGATCAACGAGATTCAAGCGGATAAGAACGGTAACTCCACATTCCATACGTTCTGAGTGCATCGCGGTAAATGCCCAACAGCTCTCCACTGGATGCCGTTTCTAATTCACTCAGTGGTTTATCTGGGTAAGACACCGTATCGAAAGTAATCCCTCTTGGCCCGGTTTGCCAACTGGCGATCTCGAACAGCGTTTGTCCACGGCGCACATGACTCGCTGAGCTAATAATCGTCGCGTGCTTAATGCCATGACGAGCTAACGCATAGCTACTGAACAGCGCATTGTCTACCGTGCTGGTCGCGTAATTTTCTTCAATAATGCGTGTCGCACTGACACCATGTTCCACCAACCAATCAGCCATCAACTTTCCTTCTGTTTTGTGGTTTTGCGGAACACCTCCCGTCAAAATAATCACGGCATCAGGGTTGGCTTTTGCCATAGCCAGCGTCGTTTCCAAACGTTTAATTAGGATCTCATGCATAGAGCCATCAGGGTTGAGTGCATAACCCAAAGTCACAATGGCACCGTCTTGCCCCAGTTTTTGTGTGGCTTCAGCTTTCAGAGGCATGGCGATAATCCGATCAACCGTTTCAATGATGCGTTGCAGATCAGCAGCTCGGCCAAGATTCAACGACTCTACGGCTTTCATGTGTTGTTGGTAAGCGACTTCGTTACCTTTGAATTTTTGCCACACCGCAAGGTAGCTGTGTACATCAACATCATCAGGAGCCACACTCAACGCTTGGTTAAACAACTCGATCGCTTGATCAACATTCTTATTATAAATTTGCGCATTAGCTGCCGAGATCAGCAAGTCAGTACGATACGGCTCCAGTTGATAAGCCTCTAACAGCCGTTGGGTGACTATCTCCATATTGCTTGGCATTTTAGCGGTAAAACCGGCATGGGAGACTCGCGCCGGAGACTTAAAGGCTATCAATGCTTCTTGCAAAAGTTGATCAACCACTTGCCGCTGAGTGACAAACTGACTGTATTCAACACTCGGCTGCACCACCTTCTCCTTCGCGATGACCGAGTAAGGTAAGGAGAAAGCCATAACGCTGGTGATAGCGAGAGTGAGTAGCGATTTATTCATGATGAAGATTCCTTATTTGGAGCAGCAAAAAATCAATCTATGAAGTAACCCCCTAACAAACCGTGATTCGGTTCGCAGAGTGGGTATCGCTAGTGGATAGAAAAATGGAACAGTGGCAGCAACCTCACTTTCTGGCTAGCTTAGCCGACCAACGCCACCATACCCTGCCACTCTCTCTTCTCAGAAACGATAAAAAGAGGAAGATTAATGGATTAACATCCACTTTCTCGCCACTTCCGGAACTCTATTCTATTTGTCGATTGCATATTTTGACTTTGTGGTTGAGATTACATGCTCTCAATCGGAAAAGGGGATAGGTATGTCGTTCGTGCACTTGCTGCAACTTTTGTGTTTGGCTGCCATATGGGGAGGATCATTTCTTTTTATGCGCATTGCCGCACACAGTTTTGGCCCCGCTTATCTGATTGAAGCCCGCGTCGGTTTTGCAGCACTCAGTTTGCTTTTGGTTTCCCTACTGTTGAAAAAATCGCTCCCAGTGCGCCAACATTGGCGGCATTTCATGATATTAGGTTTGGTCAACACGGCCGTTCCATTTTTATTTTTTGCTTATGCCGCACTCACGCTGAATGTATCCACGTTATCCATTCTCAATTCAACGGCCCCCATCTGGGGGGCGGTAATTGGCTTTTTTTGGCACGGAACACCATTGACGCGCAAAGCCTTAGCCGGGCTGGTTTGCGGTGTGATGGGCGTCGCGGTTATTGTCGGTTGGGATGTGGCAGCCATCGGTCAACAGGCCACGCTCCCCGTCATTTGTGCAGCGCTCGCCGCCGGCAGTTACGGCTTAGCGACCAATTACACCAAACATGCGCCGCAAATTACCGCTTTTGAAAATGCGCATGGCAGCATGTGGGCAGCCTGCTTGTGGGTGGCTCCGCTGATGTGGTTTATCCCGTTACGCGCCCAACCTTCGAGTTTGGAATGGGGAGCGGTCGTGCTATTGGGGGTCATCTGTACTGGCTTGGCGTATTTAATCTATTTCCGCTTAGTCAAAGCGATTGGGGCGGCATCAACGTTATCGGTGACCTTTTTGATCCCGGTGTTTGGCATTCTCTGGGGGTATTGGATCCTCGACGAGCCTATCGGCCTAAATACCTTCTTTGGCACCCTACTCGTTCTCACCGGAACGATGTTGGTCACCGGTTTTTCTCTGCGAAAAGCCCTACTTCCGCATTAATTTCAAACGCATTCACCTTAGAACATTCAGCCATTTTCACTCGATGAGAATGGCTTTTTTTGTTGCATATCCAAACTTATATGTTGCATTTGATACAAAAGACAACATTTAAGGCTAAAACTTTGTTACCAAAAGTGAGCATCAGCCGCAGTTTAAGTGATAACGATCACAATGAAGTGGCATGATTTGCTTTTTATTTTCGAGTTTTTCTTTACCCCTGCTAACCTCCCGCTCGCTTTGCAATGATGTCAGAGCGAAAAACTATAAGGAGTGTTCTGGATGAATACCAAAAAACCGTTATCGCTCACCGCCAAGGTTATTCTTGGTATGGTAGCCGGTATTTTGACTGGATTTGCGATTCGCGCCCTGTTTGCAGGAAATGGATTTGTAGACGCATATATCGTTAATGGACTGTTTGATGTTGGCGGAAAAATTTTTATCGCCAGTTTGAAAATGTTAGTCGTACCACTGGTGTTTGTTTCCCTAGTCTGTGGTACCAGCTCACTGAAAGATCTCTCAACCTTGGGACGCATGGGTAGCAAAACTTTAGGCTTCTACCTTGCGACAACCGCAATTGCGATCACGTTAGCCCTAACCATGGGTAGCCTATTCCAACCAGGAGCCGGCGCTGATCTTACTGCCGCCAGCAATTTCACCTCGGCGGAAGCTCCATCACTGGGCAAAGTGATTGTGGATATGTTCCCAACCAACCCAATCAGTGCAATGGCGCAAGGCAATACCTTGCAGATCATTATCTTTGCTGTGTTGTTTGGTGTGGCTATCAGTGCCGCAGGCAAGCCGGGTGAACGCATTGCCCAAGTGTTCAGTGATCTCAATGAAGTGATCATGAAGTTGGTTGCGATGCTGATGCACCTAGCGCCATACGGTGTATTTTTCCTGATGGCAAAACTGTTCACCGGTCTTGGCCTTGGTGCCATTTTGAATCTGGCCGAATACTTCGTGGTGCTGGCAGGTACGTTATTACTGCATGCTTTTATCACTTACGGTTTGATGCTGAAAACCTTCGCAGGTCTAAACCCGTTGGTGTTCTTCCGTAAAATGGAAGATGCCATCATGTTTGCGTTTTCCACCGCATCATCCAATGCCACCATTCCCATCACCATGGAAACGGTGAAAAACCGTTTAGGTGTTGATAACAAAGTCGCCTCTTTCACCGTACCACTTGGGGCTACTGTCAACATGGATGGCACGGCGATCATGCAAGGTGTAGCGACGGCGTTTATCGCCCAAGCCTTTAATATCGACCTCACCATGACCGATTACTTGATGGTGATCCTGACGGCGACGCTCGCCTCTGTCGGTACCGCAGGCGTTCCTGGGGTCGGCTTAGTCATGCTAGCAATGGTACTTAACCAAGTGGGCCTACCACTGGAAGGTATCGCGCTGATTATGGGGGTCGACCGTTTACTGGATATGATCCGCACTGCGGTTAACATTACCGGTGATGCGTGCGTATCTTGTATCGTGGCGAAATCAGAAAACGCATTTGATGAAGCTCGTTTTTCTGATCCAAAAGCAGGTGAGAAAGAAGAAGCGGTACATCTATCACAAGCGTAAGCAATCACCGCCACTAAAAGCAGTGGTTTAGGGATAGAAAAAGAAAAGGCCTCGCATTTTGCGAGGCCTTTTGCATAACAATGTCCTGAATTACAAAAACAGGTTCATCACCCACATTGCCCCAAAGGCATTCAATACTGAAATACCAATCATCACTGGGATGTAGCGACCTTCCGTACCAATTGGGCCAAGAATACGGCCGATGTACTGCACTTGTGATCCCATCAAATAGATGGCAGGAGCCAAAATCGCAATATGAGTACCGTTCAAAATGCCTTGGTCAAACAGCGTGATGACCACGCCGACCGCACCACCCATCGACATCCATGCACCAATCAGTACCGCCGCCGCTTCACCTGGCAAACCAAAAATCGCCATCACAGGTGAAAATACCGTACCCATAAGATCCAACGCACCGGTAATTTGCAATGCTTTGATGATCACGAACGCCATCAACACATTTGGCACCGTTGAAGTCGTGGCAATCACCCAACCTTTCTTCGCCCCTTCGACGAAGATATCAGTCACCATTGGCTTTTTCGCTTTCACTTCACTCATTTTACCGCTTCCTCTTGTTGTGCTTCTGGGTTAGATGATTCTTTACCTTCGGTCAGATTTAGGTAGATGCGGAAAAGGTTGGCACCGACAATTTTGAAGATAAACATCACGGCAACCGCAAGACCAATTGAAGAGGTCACCGCGGCTGAACCATCAGCGAGCGTGAGCGTAAAGAGCACCGCACCAGAAGAGAAAAAGTTCACGATAGTTGCCCCAGCCGAGAACTGGAACATGGTAAACACATCCGCCTCGCGCTTAGTCATGTGACCTTCGTCTTTGAGCTGACGAGTCATCGCGGCACCAGCATCGGTACTTTGTAGCGAAGCAATTAATGCTAAACCCGTGTTGCCCGGAACACCCATGATTGGGCGCAGCAAAGGAGTCAGCAGTTTACGGGCTGCATCTAATGCGCCGTAATGTTCAAGCACATTGATCATGCCAAGCGCAAACATCACCGTAGGGATGAGGGTCAGTGCGAAAAGGAAACCATCACGCGCACCGCTACCACCTTGACCACGCAAAGAGGTGGTGGCCACTTGCAGGCCATCGGCCGTTTCACTCACGTTGTAAGCGACCTTACCAAATGCACCGTTTAACGTGGTGAAATCAAATACACCGTACCACTGGTTGGACTGCAGTAAACCAGAGAAAAAGACCACAGCAAACGCTAACGCTACGTAGCATCCCCAAGTGACTTTTCGCTCCAGCGTTGTCGATTGACTCATAATAACCTCTATGAAGTTGGAACAGATTGGACGCCATGGTGCACTTATTTCGTGCTAGAGGTGATGATCAAGGTCAATGAGAAGATGAAACTAATCTCACAATGAAAAATAAAATATTATTTTGTGAAATAGCGCATAAAAAGCATAGTCAATTAATTCACCTCACGAAGAAACACGTAAAAAACGCTTCACTGCACGAATGAAACACAACAACTTCATAGCGTGTAGTGAGTCGCACATGCGGAAAATTTGATTAATAAACAACCATTTCTAAGCTGTGTCACAACTTCCTATTTCGCATAGAGCTACTTCTTTTTATTTAACTTTCCCCCTATCACCCCAACAACTTGAAGTGGCAGGTTACGGCCAGCGCTTTCATGCTCAGTTATAGCGTCCGCTATCAACTGAGGTAACGCTGTGCCGCACACCCCAAATAGCTTCCAGTCAGCCGGAAATCTCAGAAGGAGCTTTGTTATGACGGGTCGGATAGCACTACTTAGTTTGATACTTTTTTCGCCACACAGTTTTGCCTCAACGACCAGTGACACCACCTTAGATTTAACGCACTCCAATGTGGGTTATGCCGCACTGCTTATTTTTGCGGTTGCTTACACCTTGGTGATGTTCGAGGAGTACCTCAAACTGCGTAAATCCAAGCCCGTGCTGCTCGCGGCGGGGCTCATTTGGGCGATGATAGGTTATGTTTATCAGCAAACCGGAGCGACAGAAGTGGCCCGAGAAGCGTTAGAGCATAATTTGCTGGAATACGCTGAGCTGTTGCTGTTTTTATTAGTCGCGATGACTTACATCAGTGCGATGGAGGAACGCCGTTTATTCGATGCCCTTAAAGCGTGGATGATTAATAAAGGCTTTAACTTTCACACTCTGTTTTGGATAACCGGCTGGCTTGCGTTTTTCATTTCACCGATTGCCGATAACCTCACCACGGCTCTATTGATGTGTGCCGTAGTACTCAAAGTCGGCGGGGATAACCAACGTTTTGTCAGTTTAGCCTGCATCAACATTGTCGTGGCGGCCAATGCTGGCGGTGCGTTCAGCCCATTTGGGGACATCACAACCTTGATGGTTTGGCAAGCTGGCCATGTGAGCTTTCTTGAGTTTATGGATCTGTTCATTCCCTCGTTGGCTAACTTTCTAGTGCCAGCGTTTATCATGTCGCTGTTTATTCCCAATCAAGCGCCTGCCGGCGCGCAAGAGGTGGTTGAACTCAAACGAGGAGCCCGACGGATTGTCTTGCTGTTTATCTGTACCATCCTATCTGCCGTCAGCTTCCACGGATTTTTCCACTTCCCCCCCGTGATGGGGATGATGATGGGGCTCGCTTATTTACAGCTCTTTGGATTCTATTTAACCAAAACTCTCGCACGCTCACTGGCGAAGAAAACCGCGCAAGCGATGGCGAAAAAAGATGAAGTCCGCACTCAAAACGAATTGGCTCTGTAGTGCCATTTGACGTATTTAAAAGTATTTCTCATGCAGAATGGGATACGCTGCTATTTTTCTACGGTGTGGTGATGTGTGTCGGTGGTTTAAGTCTGCTTGGCTATTTAGGCTTGGTATCACAAATCATCTACACCGAATGGAACCCTATCTGGGCGAACGTGCTAGTTGGGTTACTTTCCTCGGTCGTGGATAACATTCCGGTGATGTTTGCCGTCTTGTCTATGCAGCCGGAGATGTCTGTCGGTAACTGGCTATTGGTCACCCTCACCGCTGGCATTGGTGGTAGCTTACTCTCCATTGGCTCGGCCGCGGGAGTCGCTCTGATGGGGGCGGCACACGGGAAATATACCTTTGTCAGTCACTTGAAATGGACACCGGTTATCTTACTGGGTTATGTGATCAGCATTGTGCTGCACTTACTGATCAACAATCACCTTTTTACTTAACGACCGATTTCATTGAGATGAGGGCGACGATAAACCCGAGTCGGTCGCCCGACTTTGCCATGCTCTAGATAAGCGAGAATGTCCCCAGCTTCAACGGCGCTATCAAGGTAACGTCGCGCGGTGCTTTTACTTATGCCAAGCTGTAAAGCCATAGAATCTGCCGTATGCTCCACATGTGGATGGGGGAAATGTTCTAACATCTGTTCAAGGGTAAAATCATCAATGGTTGAATTCGGTTTTCCTCGCTGCGGATGAAAGAGCGCATCCAGATCCTGCTGACGTACCGCCTTAGGTGATGCATCGAGCCGATGAAGACGATGAAATCGCTGCAAGCTCTCACTCAATCTCCGGTAATCGACTGGTTTGACTAAATAATCAAAAGCCCCGAACCGATACGCTTGCTGCGCCGTTTCCAGATCACAAGCAGCCGTTACCAAAATGCATTCTGGTCGAGGTTGCACATCAATCAATCTTCTCACCAGCTCAATGCCGAGCCCATCGGGCAGATAGTTATCTACAATCAGTAAATCGGGCTTAGTCCAAGCCACCATCTGTTGTGCATCCGCTAACGTAGAGACCATAGCCAGCACCTTAAATCGACCATCTTGTTGTACAAACTGGGCATGTAATCCGCCAATTTGCGGATCATCTTCAACGATAATCACACTCAGCATCATCACTCCTTTGCAAAATAAAGGCTAAATGTCGTTTCTTGTTCATCACTGTCCAACTCTAAATGCCCTTGAGCACGGTGAACTAACGACTGGACCAAATACAAACCCAATCCATGTTCGCCCTCATCTTGTTTACTGGTAACACCGGGGCGACACAGTTCGTCTAAAGGCTGGGTAATCATCGGGCCATTATTGCTAACCCGCAGACAAAGTTCATGTTCATTCTGGTGTAAGAATACCCGAACCCAAGGGGATGGCATGCCGCGCACGGCCTCTAAGCTGTTATCAATCAGGTTACCGATCACGGTGCAGAAGGATTCTTCGCTCATGCCCAATGAGGAAACACTCTCAACATATTGGTAATCCAACGGAATATGCCATTCTTGGGCTTTACTCCATTTGCCCATCAAGATTGCAGCCAGTTGTGGCCATGTATGAAGATGATGCAAAGCATCCAACTGAACTTGATTCAGATGACTCTGCTGCAAAACATAGTGCAAGGCTTGATCATACTGCTGTAATTGCAGTAACCCCGCGAGCGTGGAGAGTTTATTGCGATACTCATGCCGTGCAATCCTGACACTGTCGACGTAGTGATCCACTTGCTGTAGTCGTTCGGCTAAGGCTTGGATCTCACTGTGTGCACGCAAACTGTACACGGCTCCCGCAGAGCCTTGTTTCCCCAGCAAAGGGACGCGGCTCACCACCAGTGACTGACCATTCAAACAGACCAGACGGTCAATGTATTTCTCACATTGCGCCTGCTCGGTAACCCCTTGTAACCACTGTGCAATTAAGCCTTGCTGTTCAGGTTCTGCACCAATCAACTGCTTGGCAGAGTCGTTGATGAGGTAGATTTCACCTTGCTGATTGAGTGCCACTAAGCCCTCATGAGTGGCTTGAATCACCCCTTCATAAGTGATGAGTGATTGCGCCAATTGCCAAGGCTCGCGATCTTGCATTTGCCGACGCACTAACTTTGCAAAAGCACTCGAAATCAGCGTCGCCAGCAGTAGCGTGAGCCCACCCATCAACAATAACGGTTGCAGTTTCTCATTTTGCCAAACGGCTACCGTATCTAGCAAATAACCCACTTTGATCATGCCAATCACGGCACCATTTGCAGCTCGAATCGGCGCAATATAGCGCAGTGATGGCCCCATCGAACCCACACTGTAAGAAAGGTAGGATTTACCTTCCTCCAAAGCGGGACGAATATCATCGCCCACCACGGGTAAGCCAATGCGTGCTGCAATCGGATGAGCTAACCGAATCCCGCCCCGATCGCTGACGGTAATAAAATCGGCATCGGTTGCGCTTTGTAACGACGCAACTAATTGACTCACTTGCTGCGCATCCCCGACTTCTACCGCTTGGATTAAATCCGGAAACTTAGCCAGCTGCACCGCCTGCACTTGGGCTCTGAGTGCAATTTGATGAGTCAGTAAACGCTGAATTTTATCGGCACTGAACCCCCACCACACGGCAGCACCTGCGGCAAAGGCTGCGCAAAATAATACGGTTAACTGTTGAGTGAACGTTCGGGGGATCATTCGGCTAGGCATGTTTGTCGTCCTCGGCGCAATTAGGCCAAGCATACGGTAATGCGCATGAGAAAAAGCAGTGAAAGCCCAAAAACATGATTGAGATCGCGCTGATGAATTTTATGAATTTAATGCTTTTAACCGCTTTAATCTCAGCGGTCTTGCAAGGCGCTTTTGCACTCACCCTCAAGGCTTAAAGGCCGCAGAAACAGGCACGGTAAAACTTGATTTGACTCAGCATTTCTTCCTCCACTCCGGCTAAGTTAGTAAAAAACATTGGAGGTGTATATGTTCGCATCAAGTAACCTAAAGCTACTCGCCCTACTCGTATTTGGTGGATTTTTGTGGTTTATGCCCGTTCCCGAAGGGCTTGAACCGAAAGCATGGCAAATGATGATCGTGTTTATTACCACGGTTCTCAGTTTAATTCTCGCTCCGTTACCTCTAGGAGCCATGGCACTGATGGGACTGTGCGCCACGGTGCTCCTCGGGATTTTACCGATCAAAGCAGCACTGTCTGGCTTCTCCGACCCCACCATTTGGATGATCGCCGCCGCCTTTTTTATTTCACGAGGCTTTATCAGTACCGGTTTTGGCCGCCGAGTCGGTTACTGGTTTATCTCCAAACTCGGCCACAACTCGCTTGGGTTAGCTTACGGCTTAGTGTTAACTGATTTGCTGTTCGCTCCCGCAACACCCAGCACCACCGCTCGCTGTGGGGGCATTATTGCGCCACTGTTTCGTTCGGTTGCCGCCGCCTACGATTCCGACCCCGAAAAAGGAACGCAAAACCGTATCGGCGCCTTTCTGGTGCAATGTATTTTCCAATGCAATGCGATCACCTGTGCCATGTTCTTAACGTCAATGGCGGGCAATCCTCTCGCCGCAAAATTTGCTGCCGAGCAAGGCGTCACTATCACTTGGGGCGGCTGGGCTTTAGCCGCGATTGTCCCAGGGTTAGTTTGCTTATTCGTGATCCCATTGGCTATGTATACCTTTTTCCCACCCGAGCTGAAGAAAACGCCTGAAATGCGCACCATCGCGAGCAAGAACCTCGCCGATATGGGAAAAATGAGTCGTGATGAATGGATGGTGTGCATCACTTTCCTTGGCATGGTAACGCTTTGGGTTTTAGGGCCGACACTGGGCATCCATGCAACCGTGACTGCGTTGATGGGTATGTTGTTCTTATTGTTAACTAAAGCCATCACGTGGGAGGCCGTATTAGGCGAGAAAGAAGCTTGGCACACCATCACTTGGTTTGCTGTATTAGTGATGATGGCGGGTGAACTGAACAAGCTCGGATTTATCTCATGGTTTGGTGGCATGATTGGCGAGTCACTTGCCGGTTACGGTTGGATGGCGACATTAGGCATTTTGCTTCTGGTCTATTTCTACAGTCACTACCTTATGGCAAGTGCGATGGCTCATATCAGTGCGATGTATTCTGCCTTCCTTGCTATTGCGATTGCGGCCGGCGCACCGGCCATGCTCGCGGCGATTGTGCTCGGTATTTTCAGTAACTTGTATATGTCCACCACACACTACTCTTCTGGGCCTGCACCGATTTTGTTTGGTGCCGGTTTTCATAGCCTCAAGCAGTGGTGGAAGATTGGTTTTGTGTTCACGCTTATCGTCATCCCGATTTTCTTCTTCATCGGCGGAGCATGGTGGAAAGTGATCGGCTTGTGGTAATGCGTTATAGGTAGGTGAATGTAGGGATTGATCTATCATGCCTAAGCCCGCGTTGAGCGGGCTTATTTTGCTTCAGACGATTGAGCGTTTTGGGGTTCTGCGTTGACTTTGACCCAATTATTGCTGAGATGGAACATGGCGCAAGCATTGCACGTCAGCACTTCGCCACCACCATGAATGGTCATTAATAAGTCATCTCGTTTTTCTTTAGAATTATTACGAACTTGGATCCGTAATGTACTTCCTTCCACAGAAAAAGGACGCTCCCATTTTTGCTGGGAAGAATGGATATACACCACTCCTTGGCGAAACTCCAACATGTCTTGATTGTGTGGATTATCGAACAAGCCATTGAAGGCTAAGGTCTCTCGATTAACAAAGTTTTCCAACTTTTCTTGGAAACACCCCCCAAGTAGCACCACGCTCACCATGAGGAAGACTCGTTGTAATTTCACCCAGTTCATAAAGTTATCCTTACTTTCGCTGCTCCAATTCCAGCAGAAAGGCTTTACGCTCTAAACCGCCAGCATAGCCGGTCAGTTTGCCACTTTTGCCAACGACTCGATGACAAGGAACAATGATCGAAATTGGGTTTTTACCATTCGCCAACCCAACCGCTCTCACCGCCTTAGGATTACCGATCGCTTCTGCCAACTGCTGATAACTCCAGCTTTCTCCATAAGGAATCTTGCATAGTGCGTGCCAAACCGATTGCTGAAACGCAGTACCATTTGCAGCAAGAGGCAACTCAAATTGAGTACGCTGACCTGAAAAATACTCATCCAATTGTTGTATCGCGTTGTTAAGTATAGGACATTCTTCCGTATAGGTGCCTAAATGCTCAGGTTGAGTGGTTTGGGTGGTAAACCATACTCCAAGCAATCCCTGTTGATTGGCTTGTAGTGTTACGCGTCCAAGGACAGATTCATAGTAAGTAAAGTGGGTCATTTAATGGCTCCAACAATGGAAAGTTGCATAGCTACCCCAAGGGGCAACGGATTCAGGCGTTAACTGCGGAAATGGTACCCGTGCTTTTTTGACCACTAAGTCACCAATTAAAAAACGGTCACTCTGCGATTCACCACGCAACAAAGCGTAATCGACGGTCCATGGTCCAATTCCACTGAGTGATAACCAGTGCGAGGGAGAATCGACAGGGTGTTGAACAACATACTCGGCCAAACGTTTTAGCGTCTGTTTGCGGCGTTCCGGCATCCGTAAAAAGCTTAAATCATGTGCTTGAACTTGGTGAGGCGTCGGAAAATAGCGAGCAGCCCCTTCCCCGCCAGTCAATTGAGACACCAATACGTTGAGTTGCCCAATCGCCGCTTTCACCGAAACTTGCTGCCCCAGTACCGCACGAACGCCCGCCTCCCACGCATTCCAAACACCGGGAATGCGGATCCCTGAACGCAGCACTAACCCAGGTGCAACCTGCTCAAGTTGCGATTCTATCGTAATCAGATCGGCATCCAGATCAAACATTCGCCGCAACCGCGCAACCAAATGGCGCAAATCACTCAAATGTTCCATTTCGAACTCAATCTGTAAGTGGGATTCTTCTCGGCTTGCTTTAAACCAGCCTTTACCTTCACCCAGTACAAAATGACGTTGGTAACTTTGTTCATCAACACGCTCTATACCGTCAATCGCCCGCAGACGATAAAAATCCAACATATGCATCCAGTCAAAGGGACCACGAAACCCTAAGGTGAGTTGGTTACGTGACGGTAAGTTGGCCCGTTCACGCCGAACTTGCGTTGGCGTTAAACGGAATAGCTTTTGAAAAGCATCATTAAAACGTCGAGTACTTTGAAACCCACTAGCATAAGCCACTTCGGTCACGGACATTCGGCTCGAATGCAGCAGCTGCTTGGCAAACATCAATTGTTGGATCTGGGCGTACTGTTTAGGTGGCATCCCTAAATGGCGCTGAAATAACTGCCGTAAATAGCGATCACTGATCCCTAATCGAGAAGCTAGCGCATCCAAATTTCCCTGTAACTCCCCTTGCTCAATCAGCTTCAAAGCCCGTAAAAACGTGGTTTCTGCCCCCTTCCAAGCCCACGAATGCGGCGCACTTTCCGGACGGCAACGCAAGCAAGGTCGGTACCCTGCCGAAACCGCCTGAGCTTGGGTGGTGAAATACTCCACATTCTCTTCTTTCGGCAGATTGGCGGGGCATATCGGGCGACAAAAAATACCCGTGGTTTTCACTGCGACAAAAAAACGCCCATCAAAACGTGGATCACGACTCATCCTAGCTCTTTGATATTCTTCGGTATTAAACGAATTTGACAATGCCATGGTGCGCTCTCCCTGTGCTTTCTTATTCAAAGTCTACGGGCTTTTGCTGACTACGCTAGCCATTTTCGGAACTCAATGCCGAGATCTTACCCAAAAGTTCCTTCAATAATTTTGAACAAGAACATCAGCCTCCCCTGATTATATTGCCAATCATCATCCAATAAACTTCATTCCATCAACCATACAGACCATTTTGGTCATTCAAAAATTTCAACCCAATTGCTCGTTAGCGACTTTCAGCAGAATGGGCAACACTATAGGATTTAATCATGCGTACTGTATTGAAAACCGTTTTAACTTCACCAAGTTCTTGGGCTCCACTGGCGTTGCGTCTTCCTTTAGCCATCATTTTTATGGCGCACGGTGCACAGTAAATTGTTTGGTTGGTTCGGTGGTTACGGCTTAGAAGGCACTGGTCAATGGATGGCATCGATTGGTTTAGAACCTGGCGTTGCGATGGCTTTCTTAGCGGGTAGTGGCGAGTTCTTCGGTGGTTTGGCGATTTTGCTAGGCCTACTGACTCGACCAGCCGCTCTAGTACTGTCAGTGACTATGCTCGTCGCCATCTTCAGTGTGCATTTCAGTAGCGGCTTGTTCTTAGCTAATGGCGGTTACGAATTTGGCTTAGCGCTTCTCGCTGGCTCAGTTTCTCTACTTATCTCAGGTGCAGGCCGTTTAAGCGTGGATAACTGGTTAGCACAACGTTAATCGCCTCTTCCTGAGCATGAAAAAGAGGGAATCGTCTCTATCGATTCCCTCTTTTTCTTTCAAACCGCACCTCGATGATGAAAAACATCGGTTCTAGATAGACTTATCCAGCGTTCGTACCGTTAACAGCGGGTCGAGCGTCTTCATTAGCTTCTCAACTTGAACAATCGCTTCTATTGATGAGCTATTTTTGCGATAGCTCAGGTACAAAGGACGTTGCCACTCATTGACCTCAGACACTTGATACAACAGCCCAGATTCAAGCATAGGTTGCACCATGGTTTGCGGTAAGTAGGCACTTCCTCCTTTCTCAAGAATGAAATCGAGCGCAATTCTCGCGGTCGAAGTTCTCAAAAAGGGCGCAGGCGCTTTAGGGTGGCGATCCGTATGTTCTGAGGCAAAGCGTGCGCCCCAATCAACATAAACATAGCGATTTTCAAATACACTATCGGCATCGTCAGGACGAGTGGAAACCAGAACCAGAACCAAATCGGCCACTTTTTTGCACTGCAGTTCTTCTGCCTTAATCGGATCCAGTGCAAAGGCCATATCTAAGGTTCGCTCAAGCAAGCCGCGATTCAGTTGCTCTCGCCCCATCACTTCCGCCAAAAATCCGTAACCTTCAAACGTGTCGGTGATCCGGCTTAAACAATGCTGTAAATACGCATCCCAAATGTTTGGCGTACCGCCCAACGTGAGCTGCAACGCTTTACCGCTTTCAAGCGATAATTCAAATTTCGCCTGTTGTAGCGTCGCCACCATGACTTCGGCATACCCCACCAAACGCTCGCCCGCAGAGGTTAATTTGATGTTGTTTCGATCACGGGTAAACAGCTGAGCATCGAAGTGGTTTTCAAGCTGTTTAATGCGTGCGCTCACCGCCGCCTGAGTTAAATACAGATTTTCAGCAGCACGACCAAAGTGGCGGACTTTGGCCAGTTCAAGAAAGGTGCGAAAGACTTTTACGTCCATATAGTTTCCTCTGATGTTACCCGTGAAGATTAACAAGTAAGAAGTATTATGACGATAAAAAATTTTTGTTTTTCTTTTCCGAAGATTACGCCTAACTTTCGCCGTAACCCACGGTTACACGGTGGTTGAACATATTCACACGAGGTTGACATGTCTGAGACAGCATTTCGTCAAGGAAAAAAACGTTTTTTCGATACTAAGAAGTTCCCAAGAGGCTTTGCTAAGTCTGGAGATTTTACTCTGGCAGAAGAGAATATCCTAACTCAGTACGGCGACACTATGCTCAGTTTGGAAAGTGGTGAGTTACAGCCCGAAAATGCGGAAGAAGCGCATTTTTTAAAAGCGCTGGAAAACCCAGAATTGGCAGAGAGCAAGTTAGAAAAAGCTTGGTTGAAATACACCCGTTTGGCACGTGGTCGCAAGCGTTTCCATACGCTGAATGGCCGCAACAAGCCAGATGGTGTTGAAGATTACACCGATGATGAGCCAAGCTTGACTGAGGAAGATTAATCCCTCCTGCGGGCTACATGACTCATTTGTAGCCCATCTGGCATGGATGGACGTGATTTTTTACGTCCCTTTTTGGGGGAAAGATGCCCAACCCAGTTTCTACTCTTTATTCTCTTGAAGAGATGTTATCGCTCATCCAGCGAGAGCAGCCTTTTGCGGGAGAACTCGAATCCGCTGGCTGTTTCATCAAGATAGAAAATTATCTTCCTGTGGTGTGTACCGCCATCCATGCAGGAAGCCGTTTGCGTGATGACCTGCTCAAGCAGTGTCAGCTCAGTAAAACTGAACGCAATCTTGAAGAAGCGCCATACACTGATCAATTTATCGCCTCTCAACCCATCACCTTATGTGGTCTTGACTCTCGCTTCGAATACGATTTAAACCGCGCTAAAACCCTCAGTACCCGCTATAAATCGGCGTGGAATCGTCCGTTGAGTGATAAACAGCGTACCGAAAGCCATCGTAAGCACAGTGCGTTTTACCAACTCTATGAAGCCCTGATCCGCAAACTTGAAGCGATGCATGGCATGGTGATTGTGTTTGATATGTACGCTTACAACTATAAACAGCTGGGTGAGAAACCCACTCCAGTGTTTAACGTAGGTACCGCACAAATCGACATGCAACGTTGGGGCTCAGTGGTCAAACGTTTCTGTGCTGAATTGAGCAAAATACAGCTGCCCCATATCGAAAATAAAACCGAGATCAACGCAGTATTTGAAGGCCGTGGCTATCTGATCGCTCATACTAACGCCCATTTTGACCGCACTTTGGTATTACCGACCGAAGTGAAAAAAGTCTTTATGGAAGAAGATACCGGCACAGTTTATCCCTTAGTATTGAATGCGCTATGCAGTGGCCTCAAAGGTGCACTCAGTCAAACCAGCGCGTATTTTCAGCGCCGACATAATCGCCGCCGGATCAGCAAAGCCAAAATGCTTGGCTCATCCATCGAGCCCGCGATTTTGAGTATTGATGATGCGCTATCCAAACTGACTCGCAAAGTTGAAACGCTCAAGTACGTCAACCCAACCAATATCAATATTGAGCAGAAGCGTTTTGAAGCGGCACCTAGCCGCTACAAACCCGAGTTTCGCTACAAACAGCTGCCGATCAACGCCAATGAATTTAAACAGCAACTGTATCAACTGCCGATAGAGACTATTTCCGATCCTGACTTAAAGCAGCTATACAGCTCCATGGTGGATAAGCTGAGCGAAAAGATCGACCTACTGACGAGCATCGGTCAAGAGTCTTTCTTGTACAACTCGCTGCGCTTTTATGGTCGACCGAATCGCACAGCAATAGAAAATGCTAAGTTTCTGCTGTATGCCAAAACGCTCCCCGAAGATAAAGGTCAACTGTATAACGCAGATCAAGCCGCTGAAATCATGCTGAAAAAGGCGCAGGAATGGGGGATGCACTGCCATATCACTCCAACAGCCTCGCTAGCCGCACGCGCGATGGTAAGCGGTAAAAAACCACCGACTTTGTATCTCAACAGCAAAGTGATGTATTCACATGCCGAGATACAACGCCTTATCCAGCATGAAATTGGTGTGCACTTAGCTACCACGTTCAATGGTCGGATGCAGCCTCTGCGAGTGTTTTCGATTGGCCTACCAGGAGCAACGGAATCACAAGAGGGCTTGGCCATTTTAGCGGAGTACAAAGCGGGTTATATGTCGCATGAGCGGCTCAAAACCTTAGCTACGCGAGTTTTGGCGGTGGATTCGATGCTCAAAGAGCACAACTTCTACCAAACCTTCAGTTATCTTACTGAAGAGTATGGTGTGGATCGCGATACCGCGTTTGTGACGACCACACGTGTCTATCGTGGTGGGGGTTTTACTAAAGATCACCTCTATCTTGAGGGGTTTATCAACACCTTGCAGCAAGCGCAAAAACGCAGCCTAGATAATCTATTGGTTGGTAAATGCAGCTATCAATATCTCGATTTGATTGATGAATTGGTAGAGCGTGGGTGGTTAATCAAACCACAATTTCGATTTGATGATTTAGGCAGTGAGCCAGAACCCACTCTCAAATACTTGATTGAGTCTCTGCGCCACTAAATTCATTTGCCGCCTAGCATTGTCTAAAGCCCTGAGCTCATTGATCAGGGCTTTGTTTTTGTAGGCCGTTATTTGGCTAATAAATTAATTTTTTTCTAAAAAGCTATCACGCAAGTGTTCTTGCTCATACGCCAAATGATAGGTGTTATGAAAACCGATTTTTAGCTCAACACCATTACCACGCATAAAAATGTTATAGCCATCGTAATCGGCATACGCTTCAATCCCCTCATAAATTTTGCCAAATTCCGTGGGAGAGCCATTTTCCATAACCATCTCATAAGCAGACAACACTTTGCTCGGTTCTAGTTCATTTTTCATGATCTTGTTCCTCGACATTTGCTCTTGTTCAGTATTGATAGTGAAACGTTCACTTGCCAGTTTGTTGTCTGCGTTAGCTCAAATTTCCACTTAATTTTGTCCATAAATTTTTTGTCGCTTTGCTTTCTCTTCACAGACAGAATAAGGTGTTTAACTGTACAGGTTGCTGAATATACCCTCAGCCTAGGTCTACAGCCTGCTCGTTTTTAGCAACACTATAATTTTTTGACCTAAAACAATAGCAGTCTTGAACCACTTATTTTATAATGCAAATTAACATATACCCATACTACTTGTTTATAGCTAAGCAGCGTCAGGTAGGAAGGGGATAACAGACATCATAAATATACATCTAGGGGCAATACATGAGACTTATCCCACTGAAAGCAGCCGCACAAGTTGGTAAATGGGCAGCAGCACACATTGTTAAACGTATCAACGAGTTTCAACCAACCGCTGAGCGTCCTTTTGTTTTGGGTCTGCCAACCGGTGGTACTCCACTTGCCACTTACAAAGCACTGATTGAACTGCACAAAGCAGGCGAAGTGAGTTTCAAACACGTTGTGACTTTCAATATGGATGAGTATGTTGGCCTAGCGGCAGATCACCCAGAATCTTACCGTTCATTCATGTACAACAACTTCTTCAACCACATTGATATTCAAGAAGAGAACATCAACCTGCTAAACGGCAATACAGATGACCACGAAGCAGAGTGCAAACGTTACGAAGATAAAATCAAATCCTACGGTAAAATCAACCTATTCATGGGTGGTGTAGGTAACGATGGTCATATCGCATTTAACGAACCTGCATCATCTCTATCTTCACGTACTCGTATCAAAACGCTGACCGAAGATACTCGTATTGCGAACTCTCGTTTCTTCGATGGCGACATCAACCAAGTACCTAAGTATGCTCTGACTATCGGTGTAGGCACTCTGTTGGATGCTCAAGAGATCATGATCCTTGTGACTGGTCATAACAAAGCACTAGCACTGCAAGCCGCGGTTGAAGGCAGCGTAAACCACCTATGGACAGTATCAGCACTGCAACTGCACCCTAAAGCAGTGATCGTGTGTGATGAACCATCAACTCAAGAACTGAAAGTGAAAACCGTTAAATACTTCACTGAGCTTGAAGCGAAAAATATTGTAGGTTTCTAAGTGCAACATCATGTTTAGCCTACAAAAACGCCCCGAAAATCGGGGCGTTTTTTATTGGCGTTCATCAGTCCAAAACTGCTCTTAACTATCTTTTATCCATTGTATTTTGAGAAAAATCTAACCGATCACTCTGCGCATCCTGCGAAAAATCGCTCAACGGCGAAGGCTCCACAAACTCGATGAGTGAATCCGCGTCATGCTCAGCGGAGGCATCAAGCACTTCTCCCTTTGTTGGAATCGGAATTTCCCGTTTATACAATTTATTCAGCGCTCGGATCATTGAATGCTTAGTCACCGTCGCGGCCGCCAGTTTACGTTGCAACGGTTTCGCCAATGCTTGCAAACCGACGATCGATTCAACACCAATCTTTCCACCAACCCAATCTCGTAAGTTTTTAGCGGGTTCATAACCCATTGAAGCAGAAAGAAATAACCAGATATACGCAATCGCATTACCGTGTGCACCACGATCAATCCATGCTTCTCCAGCATGGAACATCGCTTCGGCATGACCTTTTTCTGAAGCTCGTTCAAGCCAGTAGCACGCCATTGGAAAGTCACTCGCCTCTCCCACACCATGCAACAAGTTCAGTCCAAATCGCATCATGCCTTCAGGGCTTCCCATATGGGCGGCCTTACTATACCAAAACGTGGAATCCGCAGGCGTCGGCGCGATGTTATCTTTCGAGACACACCATCCCCCCATAAATATAATCGCATCCACAAAATTTGCTTCTGCGGCATCTTGGATGAGACCGATCCCTTTCGAAACGTTAACTTCAATACCTCGCCCATACAGCCAAGCAACACCCGTTTCGAATTTGGCGGCTAAGTCCCCTTCCATTCCACGAACACAAGCTTGCCAAAACTTGGCTTTCTCCTTGGCAATCACGTCTTCACGAATTCGCTGACAAACACGCACAATGCCATACATCGCAGGAATATTGTCAAGATGTGCGGCTTTCTCATACCAAAACAAGGCTTCTTTCAAGCTATTACGTTCTGCCTCTTTGGCTAAAAACAAAATCGTCGGGATATGTCCCGATTCAGCCTTAAACAAACGTTCTTTGCGTTCTTGCTCTCGGTTACGCTCCAAGGCTTTACGATACGCCTCTTCTCTCGCTCTGCGTTCTGCTTCTAGTCGCTTACGTCGTACGGATAACACTATCATCCAGACAAAAATCAGGATCAGTGTTAACCCGGTAGCGCCAATCGCAATTCCGATAATATTCATAGTTTCTCTAACTGAGTGATCGCATTAACCACTACTTATCAATAGTGGACAAAACTAAAAGATGAGTTGAATTGTACTGTACATCCAACGCAGAAACTATGTGCGAATAAAAAATGGGTGGAGATCCTCCACCCATTTTTGCTTCTTAAAATCACGGTTCGATTTAGATTCATAGAGTTAACTCGACTCACTTAACTCACACGATTTCTTCAGAAAATCAATCATGCGCGATACTTTGTCATTATCGCCAAGCTTTGAAGTGCAATAAATACCTACGTTACCGACTTGCTTGGTGTTAATAACAAGCGTCTTCGCACCATGTGCTTCCATCCACTGGCACAACTTACTACTGTACGGCATGACCGCATCCGTACAACGGAGGATATCTAAACTCGCTGCTAATGAATCTACATGATAAATCTGTCGCCCTACATCTTGTGCAAAGACGGTATCCATTTTTGAAATGTGTTGTTCTGCAAGGACTGAACGATGACGTGGATGATCAGGGGTGACTCGTATGACTGGATAAGCCGCTTGTGCGACATCAAGCTCGGTTTGAGTCTTCCCAGAGAGTAATGGATGCCCAGAACGGACATAAATGGCCTCTTTATCTTGCAATAATGGGATAAATTTCACCTTACATCGCTCACTCAACCCGTACACTTCATGCCCAATAAATAAATCAATTTCACTTTGTACTAAATGGTGCATGAGCGCTAAATTATTCCCAAACTCTAAGTGAATTGAGCTTGCTTCTACATCTTGTAGATAGTGGTTCAAAGCATCACGCACAAACAGTTCCCACCAAGCATCTCCCGTACCCAGCTTCAATTTTCCTTTTTCCCTTTGCTGCATATCCTGCAAACGATGCAATAAATGATTATGTTGTTCTTGCTGCTCTTGAACATGTTCTTTGAGTAGTTGACCGTACTCAGTTAACTCAACACCTTTAGAACGACGATGAAATAGGGTAAAACCAATATCACTTTCTAACTTTTTTATCGCAGCCGTCAAAGAAGGTTGGGTGATATGTAGCCTTTCTGCAGCTTGTTTTATGTTCCCTAGATGAGCAACCATCAAAAAATACTGGTAGTGCTTATGCATGAATCAATCACCTTGTTTTGCTTCAGTTCACATTTCTCTATCCAAAGCTCACTAGCATTAAGCGACGCTTTAAGCCTACTCATATTATGAGCATGACAAACAATGCATTTAGGCAAACACGCATAGCTAATGACACTGTAGCTTTCCGTAGGAAAGAGAGAGTCCATTCTTTCTACGTAAGATAATCATACTCAACACAGAGGGAGCCTTACAAACACATGATATAGCCATTTCCTATATCATGCAGAGAAAAATCAATTTTTTACTTTCTCTTACTCTCGCTATAGTTCAGGCATTCACTTCGTAACGGAGAAAAGATATGCATAAACAATGGTGGCACGATGCCGTTGTATACCAAATTTACCCACGTAGCTTTTGCGATTCTAATCATGATGGTATCGGTGACCTACCTGGCATTATTAGTAAGCTGGATTACCTATCAACTCTTGGTGTCAACGTTTTGTGGTTATCACCTGTTTATCGTTCACCGATGGACGATAACGGCTATGATATTTCCGACTATCAAGCGATTGCTGAAGAGTTTGGCGATATGCACGATATGGAGCGTTTACTCACCGAAGCTCGCGCACGCAATATCAAGGTCGTGATGGATTTGGTTGTCAATCATACGTCTGATGAACACCCTTGGTTTCAGGCTGCTCGTACCACCAAAGACAGTCCTTTCAGAGATTTTTATATTTGGCGTGATGCGCAACCAGACGGTAGCCCACCGAATGATATGCAATCCATCTTTGGGGGCAGTGCTTGGCAGTGGGATCCGCAAACCCAACAATACTACTTCCATCTTTTCTCTGCGCGCCAACCAGATCTGAACTGGGAAAATCCCCGTGTACAACAGGAAGTACACCAGATGATGAACTGGTGGATAGATAAAGGTATTGGTGGATTCAGACTGGATGTGATTGATTTAATTGGTAAGGAAATTGATCGTGGCATTACGGGTAATGGGCCTCGCTTACACACTCTATTACAAGAGATGAACCACGCGACTTTCGGAAATAAAAACCTACTGACGGTCGGAGAGACTTGGGGAGCCACACCAGAAATCGCGAAATTATACAGCGATCCCGCACGTCATGAACTTTCTATGGTCTTCCAATTTGAACATATTACTTTGACATGGGAGGACGGGGAAAAATGGCGTCCAATTCCTCTCGATCTGCGCCAATTCAAGCAAGTGCTCACTAAATGGCAGATCGAACTTGCCGACCAAGGATGGAATTCTCTGTTTTGGAATAACCATGACTTACCTCGTGCAGTTTCTAAATACGGAGATACAGGGCAATATCGAGTCGAATCCGCGAAGATGCTTGCCACTACGCTCCATTTTCTTAAAGGCACACCTTACATTTATCAAGGAGAAGAAATTGGCATGACCAACGTCGCCTTTGATAGTCTGGATCAGTACCGCGATATCGAGACGTTGAACTTTTATAAAGTGAAAACGCAATCTGGAATATCACATGACGCGATGATGGCTGCGATTCACGAAAATAGTCGTGATAATGCGCGAACGCCAATGCAGTGGAATAACAGTGAAAATGCAGGATTCACTTCAGCTCGCCCTTGGCTTGATGTGAATCCCAACTACATGCAAATTAATGTGGAGCAAGCGTTAGCCGATCAAAACTCTATTTTCTATCATTACCAACACCTGATCGCCTTACGTAAAAAAGCTCCCTGTGATCGTATATGGTACTTTCACCCCCGTCGCCGCGGAACATGAATCTATCTTTGCTTATTGGCGTGAATATCAGGGAGAACGCATTCTGGTCGTCAGTAATTTCAGTCATGCTGAACAAACAATCTCTCAGTTGCCAATCGCAGGCGATGCTCACCTCGAGGTGTTGATCTCAAACTACGAGTTTCGGCAATCTTGGTCTGATACGTTAACGTTAAGACCTTATGAATCCTTTGCTATTCGTTTCACCCACTAATCTCATTCGCCCGGCACTTGTCGGGTGATATGTTTTGCAGGCATGAGTCAAACCATGAAACAAAAAAAAGCGATTTATCAGGTATTCACTCGACTTTTCGGGAATAAAAAGCAGAATTTCGTCCGCTGGGGCACACTCGAAGAAAATGGTGTGGGAAAATTCAGCGATTTTACCGATACCGCTCTAGCCGAAATTCGCAATCTAGGAATTACCCATATTTGGTATACCGGCGTTCTTCACCATGCTCTCGTCAGAGATTACTCGGCCTACGGTATCCATCATGATCACCCAGCCGTTGTGAAAGGACGAGCTGGTTCACCTTACGCAATCAAAGATTATTATTCGGTCAATCCAGATTTAGCCGACGATCCAGCTCATCGTCTGGATGAGTTCATTTCATTAATTAAACGTACTCACCAACATGGTATGAAAGTTATTATCGATATCGTTCCTAACCATGTTGCCCGTAACTACCGGAGCCAAAATAACCCATTGGGTACCTGTGATTTCGGCGCTAACGACAACTCAGATGTTGAATACCACCGAGATAACAATTTTTATTACCTTCCTAACCAACTTTTTGAACGCCCTGATTACCCAAACGATTATCAACCACTAGGTGAAAATGCCTTAATGGGCTGGCCGTCATATCAAGAAAATCCAGCAAAATGGACGGGGAATGGAGCTCGTAAAGCCAAGCCTGCTTTCGATGACTGGTATGAAACCGTAAAAATTAATTATGGTGTACGCCCTGATGGCACAAAGGACTTTCCTTCTCTCCCCGCGGGTTACGAACGATTCACTTACCGCGAGCATCATGCATTCTGGCAGAACCAAGAGCTCCCCGACTCTTGGCATAAATTTCGTGATATTGCCCTCTTTTGGCTTTCTCACGGAGTGGACGGGTTTCGCTTCGATATGGCAGAAATGGTTCCCATCGAGTTTTGGAGTTACCTAAATTCCACCATCAAAATACGCAACCCAGAAGCTATTTTGGTTGCAGAAGTGTACCAACCTGAACGTTACCGAGATTATCTACATTTAGGGAAAATGGATTATCTGTACGACAAAGTGGATCTATACGATAGCTTAAAAGGCATTATTCAAGGTAAAGAATCCACTCAAGAAATTAGTCGTATCCAACAAGAAATGAGTGATATTGAGCACCATATGCTGCATTTCCTTGAAAACCATGACGAACAGCGCTTAACCGCACCTGAATTTGCAGGCAACTCCGAATGGGGAAAACCTGCCATGTTAGTCAGCGTTTTGATTAGTAGTGCACCGAGTATGGTGTATTTCGGTCAAGAGGTTGGTGAAGATGGCTCAGAAGATGCGGGCTTTGGCAGACCTTCCCGCACATCTATCTTCGATTATATTGGTGTACCTGAACATCAAAAATGGATGAATAACGGACTCTTCGACGGAGAGCAACTGTCCGATAGACAAAGAGATTTACGCGCATTTTACGCTCGCTTACTGAACTTTTCGCTGCAACATCCAGCCTTATGTGGACAATATTGGGATCTCTATTCTGCTAATGCGCATTCTTTAGGTAGCCAAGCTCATGCTTTTGCACGCAGCTGTAACTCTGAGCTGATTATTGCCCTTAGCCATTTTGAAGCCAATACCACTCGTGATCTTAATTTAACACTTCCGGCTGAATTGATCCGTTATTGTTCATTACCCGATGGCACTTACACCTTAGTGGATGAAATCGGTCTTGGAGAGCCTGTGCTTTTGCAAATTACTCAAGGCATTGGGCAAATATGCTGTACGTTAAAACCCTTTGCAGCACATGCTTATTTAGTGAAAAAGAAAACTTAGAAATTACACTTAATAATTTTCCACATAAATAAAAACATTATTAACAAACCGAGATTAATTATTTAGAAAAATATTTATATTAAAAAAATAAACAGTGTTTTATTTCGTTAATTTTAAAGGAATTTTTCTGATGGGATTTAGACAAAAACATATCACTAGGTAATGTTTTCAATTACGTAACAATTGGACAAAAAGGATATTTTATGAGTAAAAAACTCAATGCGCTTGCGTCAGCTTTAATTGCTGTACTCTCTTCTACCTATAGTTTTGCGATGACAGAAGGTGAAATCACCATCTGGATTAATGGCGATAAAAGTTATGAAGGGCTAGCCCAAATAGGCAAACAATTTGAAGCAGATACAGGTGTAAAAGTAATAGTACAACACCCAGAATCATTGGAATCTAAATTTCAACAGTTAGCTGCCACTGGCGGTGGTCCTGATATTATTTTTTGGGCGCATGATAGATTTGGCGGCTACGCTGAAGCAGGATTACTCAAAGAAATCAAGCCGAGTGAAGATTTTAAAAATAAACTGGTCGCCTTTAGTTGGGATGCAGTGACGGTGAACGGAAAACTTGTCGGCTACCCTGTTGCCATTGAAGGCCCTTCTCTTATCTACAATAAAGACCTTTTACCAATCCCACCTAAGACTTGGGAAGAACTACCCACTATTCATGAGAAAATGAAGGAACAAGGTAAGCAAGCTATCATGTGGGACATCAAAAATGCTTACTTTACTTGGCCACTCATTTCATCTGGTGGCGCCTTTGCCTTTCAAAAAACACCTAGTGGGTATGATGCGAAGGTCACTGGAATAAATAACGATGCAGGTATAAAAGGTTTACAGTTTTTAATCGATATGGCGCAACAAGGAATCATTAACCCAAATATGGATTACGCCGTTTCTGAATCAGCCTTTAGTAAAGGACAAGTTGCGATGACCATTAATGGACCTTGGTCATGGAGCAACCTAGATAAAATGGGACTCAACTATGGTGTAGCAGTATTTCCAACCTTACGCGGTAAGAAAGGGAACCCATTTGTGGGCATATTAAGCGCTGGGATTAATGCTTCAAGCCCCAATAGTGACCTTGCAGCTGAATTTTTGGAAAACTATCTATTCACAGATAAAAATCTGGAGTTAATGAATAAGGATAAACCTCTTGGTGCGGTCACTCTCAAGTCTTTCCAACAAACCTTAGAACAAGACGAACGTATTAAAGCCACTATGATCAACGCGGAAAATGGAGAGATTATGCCTAATATCCCACAAATGACTGCGTATTGGTTTGCTGAAGGTGCCGCTATCGAAAACGCCTTACAAGGAAAACAAACCGCTCAAACCGCGTTGGATACTGCAGCAAAACAGATCACTCGTTAGAGCCAATTGTATTTCCAAACAACTTGGCGCTGCAGGTAGGTAAATAACAAGCTCATGCTCCCTAATGATTGCGAGTAGCTAGATTAAGGAGCATGAGCAAAGTCAACACTGATGAAGCTCCAAGTAAAAAGGTTATCAAGGCCTCTTTCTATTTATGGGTGCCGTTTTCGGTACCCTTTTTAGGATAATGATTTATGAATACCCATCGAACCGAATCTCTAACTCATTCTCTCCAGACAAATATTGCTCAGCCTATGGAACAATCCATGACTTCATCTCCCTGTCTGGCGCCCACTTTTGCTCTCTCCCAAGCCGAGCTTTTTGATTTTTTGGCGATTTCAAGCCAAGAGGCTTTGGCTTACGTGATGACAGATAATATCGATGGATATTATGCAGGCTCCACCTATCAATCGAGTAGCACCAATAAGTACCACCATAAGAAAAGTGGCTATCTTGGCGATTACTCTGCCACCATCGCAGAGCACCGTTGTGATAAATCACAAGCGCTTACCGCGCGTTTTCTACCTTATGGTGTTGAGCATCATTATGCTTTTGGCTCAGACTGTTTTTCTCTCATACAAGGCAAACGGCTCGCCTGCATTACGCTTAACGCCAAACAACCTGCTTTGATGACTTTAAAACCTGAACTGAATCTTCCCCTCAATCAATGTATTGTCCATCTCAGTGACACCGCTTGGGTATATGAAATTCCGGCGACATATCGTACAGAAGGTGACCCTTGTTATTTAGCGATTAGCGCCAGCCAAAGCGTGACACTATGTGAAAACCACTCTCCTGCTAGACTGACCATCACAACCAACGCAAAAACAACCGTGTTACACATTTACTTCTCATTCACTCACACACTGGAAGAAGCCGTTGAACAGGCAGCCACGGTGGTTCAACAACAGGCGTTTGAGCAAAATAAAAGGACTATTTATCAATTTCTGACTCAAAACATGCTGTGGTGTAACCACCCCGAATACAACAAAGCTTTGATGTGGGCCAGATTCTCGGGCCATTCGATGATTAATCAGGAATTCGGTTACTCCGGTATTTGGGCTGGCCTCCCTTGGTTTAAAGATGGCTGGGGAAGAGATACTTTTATTGCTCTACCGGGAATCTGTTTGGTGAACGGCGACTTCGCTACCGCTAAATCGATTATTGAGGATTTTGCTCGTCTTCAGGAAACTCGCCCAGATTCGGTACATTATGGACGAATCCCAAATCGAGTCAGCAGTGACTCGCAGATCATTTACAACACGACTGATGGCACTCCTTGGATGATTCGCGAGCTCCTAGAATATCTCAACTACAGTGGTGATACGGCTTTTGCCTCCAAACTGTATCCCGTCTTAAAACACTTCATCTCCGGTGTAGAACGTCACTATTTAGCCGATGATGGATGCATGTTACATCGAGACCCAGATACCTGGATGGATGCAAAAATAGAAGGCCAGACCCCTTGGTCTCCACGAGGGCCAAAAGCCAACGACATACAAGCTCTTTGGTATGAAAGTCTCCAAGTAGGAGTCACACTTGCCCAACTATTAGGGGATGCGACCTCCGCCGACCATTGGCAATGTATGGCTCAAAAGGTTAAACAGAGTTTTACAGAGAAGTTTTGGGACAGTTCGAAACTACGCCTAGCCGATCGTTTAGATCACACCGATCATCCGGATTGGACTATCCGCCCGAATCAATTAATGACGATCACGATTCCACAACAACAACCGCTATTCACAGAAGAATACGCAGCAGCCATGCTCACCCAAGCTACGGAAAATCTACTTTTCCCATGGGGGATTTGCTCTTTAAATCAGCATCATCCTGAGTTTCATCCTTACCATGACAACCGAAGCGAATACCATAAAGATGCCGCTTATCATAATGGGACCATCTGGGGGTGGAATGCAGGTTTTACGATCTCGGCTTTGACACGTTTCAACCAAACCGAATTGGCGTATCAGTTAACAAAGCAATTAACCCATCAGGTGTTGCATCAAGGGCATCGTGGCACGATGAGTGAAAACCTTGATGCTTATCAGATATCTGCAGAAAAACTCGTAGAATCGGGAACCTATTCTCAGGCTTGGTCTGTTTCGGAATTCGCCCGTAACGCTCAGCAAGACTATCTGGGCTATCGGCCACAAATGCTCCAGCAAACTCTAACCTTGGCTCCTCGATTTCCTAATGAATGGAACGAGCTATCTGCGCGAGTTCCGTTCGGAAGCGGTCACCACTTGGATATCATTTGGCATCGTCAGGGAATCGATCAACATATCGAGATCATACCAAGCCAATCTTTTCCCGAACTAAAACTGCATCTCAATCTCTTGGTTACAGACAATCAGCATTGGCATATTGAGACAAATTTAGGTGGAAAAATGTCCATTCTTTACTCTAAGCAGCAATACGACAGCCATCCAAAGATGCAGGCGACGCTTGTCACCATGCCAAGTTGGATTCCATACCCACTGACGTTTTGTCAGCCAGACTGGACTCTTACCCACTCGGCCCTACAAGAACAGAACTTCTTGTTAAACAAACGGCGACTGGAGAATCTCTCAACCGCCCACGATTAACTCACTCAGCACTCACGTTTGTATAACCCAAGGATCTGGAGTTGTAGATAGATGGCAAGTGAGTGATCGATTTTTATGCTACCAATTAGCATAGTCGTAGGCTGGTTTTTCAAGAGAGCCAAGGATGGCTCTCACCATACTTATTAACATATCGGCAAAGCGATGATCGGGTGAACGGACGTAACCAAGGCTGTTACGATTTCAAGTAAAAGAGATCACCTATTCTTCATTACCCAACGTATAAAGCTAGGAAAACGTCGCGCCCACGCGAGTTCATTATGCGTGTCATGAGGGAACTCCTCATACCGTAAATCAATCTCTTTTTTCTGACGCAAAGCATCTGCAATTTCACGACTCCCCTTTAAATAAATCTCAGGAAAATCACTACGCTCAGGATCACTGGTTTCATTCCCCCCCATATCCATATAAACCTTAAGTGGCGACGAAAGAGCAAGACTTTCTGCCATCTCCATACAGGCTTTTTGGTTAAACCAAAATGCTGGAGAGAAAACACCAACCCTAGAAAAAATATCGGGGCGACGTAATCCTGCATAAAGACTAAATAGTCCCCCCATCGAACTTCCGGCCATCATACAATGTTGCCGCTCGGGACGTGTCCGATAGTGCTCATCGATATAAGGCTTCAACGTATCAATAATGAAGCTCAGATATAACGCCCCCTCTCCCCCCATATGTTGTAAGTCTTTCCAGCGGCTAGGAAGGAAAAACTCTTCATCCATTTTCCAAGGCGAGTATTCGTTAAAGCGACATCGTCCCGTAAACTCTTGCCCACAATCTATAGCGACCAAAATAATACCGGGTATCACACCCTCTCTTTGCAAAAGGCTTAATGCTTCTCCTGCTCGCCAACTTTTACCGTATGTCGCGTGATGATCAAAAAAAACATTTTGTCCATCATGCATATACAACACAGGATAATTCTGATTACTGTCAAAATAGCCCGTGGGCAAAAAGAGCCTGATCTGCCGTTTTCGCTCTAACTGTGGCATAGGAAAATCCGTCAAAGTGACATAATGCTCCGTTTGATACATAGTAACTCATCCTTTTTGATGATAAAAAATGGAGCATCAACGGCTCCATTTCTTCAAATATCAAACCTTTACAGGCTGATTTTATTTTCTCATGTTGACCGCTTTCACAAAAGCTTCCTGAGCTCCGTCAACACCTAATGCTTTCGCTTCATCTAAAAGACTCAGTGCTTTAGGAATGTCTCCAGCACTGACCGCTTTTTCAATCGCTGACAAATAAAAGGCTTGTGACTCTGGTTGAACATTCAATGGAGCGATCAATGCAGGAGCAGACTGAGGTTTTACTTTTTGCGGCTCAGCACGGAATGGTCGCCTCTTCTTGGTTTCAACACTCAACAATAACTCTCCGCCCAACTGTTTGATATAAGTTGGATCAGTGACCATCGGCATCGCTTCACCCATCTCTCTAGCTCGAACTTTGGCTGGGTGATCAATGGTTATACTTTTCCCTAATGTGTTTGCCGAGGTATAGATAACCAAGTAAGGCGTTTTCTCAGTATCCACTTGGAAACGAGCGATATAACGTGTACGAGTAAAAGCATCAGAAGGGAGAATGCTGAATCGATCGGCTGAATAATGTTCAGCAACTTGGAAGTCGCCCGTCAGTAGTAAAACTTCAGGAACAAACACCGAGTCATTGATAAAGAAACTGGATAATGTCACTACGGCACTTTGTGAGCGCTCGCTAAAGCGGTATGCCGCAAAGTGGCTATTGCCATTCGGAAACAAGCCGATAGGAGAAGAAAGATCAATATCAAAACGAAACGCTTCATTTTCTTGCAGCTCTACATAAGGGTATTGAGAAGACGCATTGCAACACACCTGTGAATCCGCCGGAGGAGTCACGATCTCAGACTCCACTTTTTGTGCAGCACAGCCCGTCAGTAAGGAACCCAAGAAAAAGGCAAAGAAGGTATTTATTTTTGTCATTATCATCTCTCTGTTGTAGTGCAAAAAGGCAGCCACTTGGCTGCCTTTCGTATTTTAGACGCTTAGAACCAAATTTCAGTGTGAACACCGATCACGGTTTCGTCTTTGCTGTTGTTAATGCCAAGTTGTGATGCACTGGCTTTATCATCGGCAGAGATATAACTTACATAAGGTTTAATTTGTGGACGACCAAAGTAATCAGCATTGACAGTAAATGCCGCAGCTAATTCTAGGTTGTAAACATCACTCTCCACACTGTCACCTGTACGTCCCCAGTATCCTTCAGCGCCTTCTTCATGCGCATAAGAACCGGTCATTTCAATACGTAGGTTGTCGTTCACTTTATAAGATGGACGAACTGCTATGATATAGCGTTTTAGATCTTTCGCGCCAAAGAGTTCATCCAGTGCACCGAAATACGTGATTTCTGAACCCATTTGCCAGTTTTCGGAAATATTCAACACACCATAGGAGGTTAAAAACAGTGATTCTTGTTGATCATTACCACCAGACCAACCACCAAAGTTCACGCCGCGGTTTTGCGCAACGCCTTTGCCATAAGCAATCGCTGTTTGCGTCCAACCATCTAAACCATAGTAGCTAGAGTTCAGAGTAATTGCCGCACCGAAACCATCTTCAGAGCTGCTGTCTTGATTCGCTTGTTCCATATATTTGAAATCGAAGTCCAAGCTACCAAAACCTACATCAACACCGTAGTAATACAGATCGTATGACGTCAGTGTTTTACGCTCAGCGCCACGAGTCACCTCACCGGCATCAGGGTCGGCAACCACTACTGCAAAACCAGAAGTGTGACCTGCAAGTTTAGTTTGAATACCCGCACCAACACCGGAAGATTGCTTCCAAAACTCACCCGACAGCAGTCCAGCAGCACGATTGAGGAAGCGTTGACCACCCCAAATAGAAGTATCTTCACCTAAATAAGATAAACCGCCAATTTCAACAAAGGTTTCTTTTATTTCAAACTGCGCTTCATCATTTTTCTTTTGGCTACCGGAAGAAGAGTAAGCGTAAGAGTTCCCGTTACCATACTCAGTAACGTACATTAAAGTTAGACCTAAACACCATTTTAATGTTCAGTATGTTTCTTCAACACAAATTCAACTTGGTTGGTACTTTTGCCATGCGTTCCTGCCGTTTTGTAATCTGGCTTGCCAAATTCTGTATCTACGGTTTCACCGTCAACAGTACGGAAATTCATCGATGCATAGCCGTGTACTTCCCAGCCATCTTTAATAACATCGGTAGCATTTTTAGCATCTTCAGCGAAAGCAGAACCAGCTGCGAGCGTTGCAGCCACTGCGGCAGCAATTACACTTACTTTTTTCATCGTTAACTCCATTTAGGGTTTTTATTTTGGATTCTTCTCCCTCTTTTTTGTCGAGCCCCCAAAGGCAGAAAGTTGGCAGCATAAAAGAGAGGTAAGATGGGAACGAGTCCCCAGTTGTTTCAACTGTGGTGAGATTACGTGAGGTGGAAAAAAGCGACTTCCTCCACCCCATTTTTATTTGGGGGGGAGGAGAAAGGATGAGAAAATTTACAGCATGCTGTTTTTAAAACTCAGATCACGTTATTTGGGGGGAGTAGGTTAGCCACTTTCTAAATAAACCAATACAAAGTGTCTAAACGATCACTATTCAGCCCAATTTCTACGTTCAATATGAAAGAAAATTACAGATAAATATTTGTGACCGCGCGCTTGACCTGAGACAGCCAAAGCCTTTTACTTAATAACGTGGTGCGCTAAAACAACGATTAAAAATGAAAATGAACCGATCAACGCCTTTCCCATTGGGAGCAACGCTCGATGACGAGGGTTGTAACTTCGCAATATATACTCCTGCCAATAAAGATATTTTATTGGCTCTCTTTCATGCTGATGGAAGTTATGAAACTCATCAGCTTGAGCAGGAATATGCAGGGATTAAATACACTTATATCCCTGGTGTTCACTCAGGACAAAAGTATGGGTATTTAATTCAACTTAATGATGAGTTGCATTATATTGCTGACCCTTACGCTCGTGCATTAGATAGTTCGCTGCACTACGTACCGCCCTTTGATAGCCATAAGAGCTTTGACCTGCCGAAATGTATCGTCACCAGTGTGCAATTTGATTGGCAAAGCGTACCTAAACCGCGTATCGCACGCGATGAAATGGTGCTATTTGAAACCCATGTTAAAGGTTTAACACGACTCAACCCAGAGGTTGACGCCCCCTCTGCGCGGACAAATTATTTAGGTTTAGTTAGTCAGCCGATGTTGGATTTTTATCGCCAACAAAATATCAATACACTTCAACTACTGCCGATTGCCGCCTGCATGCATGAGCCTCATCTGCTGGAAAGTGACAAAGTCAATTACTGGGGATACAACCCTTACCTATTTATGGCTCCCGACCCACGTTATGCCAACACAGATGCAGTACATGAGCTCAAAACGACGATTCGAGAGCTGCACCGCCATGGTATTCAAGTCATTCTGGATGTGGTTTACAACCATACGGCTGAAGGCGGTGCAAATGGGCCGGTATTTAACTTAAAAGCCCTCGACCCGAATTATTATTTGCACCACGGTGAGCACTACGCTAATTACACTGGGTGCGGAAATACGGTGGATCTTTCCAACCAAGCAGCACTCAATTTAGTCATGGACACTCTGCGCTGTTGGGTAACAGAATATCAGATTGACGGTTTTCGTTTTGATTTAGCCGCCACCCTCGGCCGTCGTGGCGATGAGTTCAGCAAAGAAGCGGCGTTTTTCAAAGCGGTTGCACAAGATCCAGTACTGCGTGAGGTCAAACTGATCGCTGAACCTTGGGATATTGGTCCCAACGGTTATCAAGTGGGTAATTTTCCTTTTGGCTGGAACGAAACCAACGACAAACTGCGCGATATTACCCGCAGCTTCTGGCGTGGCGATCTTGGCTTTTTGAAAGAGTTTGCCACTCGCCTTATGGGATCACGTGATTTGTACAGCGCGGCTAACTGGCCTTACAAACTGACCGTCAACTACATCACCTATCACGATGGGTTTACGCTGCAAGATTTAGTGTCTTATAAACACAAACACAACGAAGCAAACGGCGAACAAAATCGAGATGGTCATGGTGATAACCGCTCTGACAACTACGGTTTTGTAAGGTGAAACCGACAGTATTGTGATCCGCGCGACTCGTGAACGCCAGAAACGCAACTTCATGGCAAGTTTGCTGTTTGCATTTGGTATTCCACATATTCTCACTGCCGATGTGCTCTCCCATACTCAGAAAGGCAACAATAATGCCTACTGCCAAGATAACGATATCAGTTGGTTAAACTGGGACAATAACGAAACCAAACAAGATTTTCGTGAATGGTTAGCCGATATGGTAGCGGCTAGACAAACTTATATGGTGCCATTTATCCGAGCTTTCAGTGGCGAAAGCCGTAACAACAACCGAATAGCTTGGCGTCGTGTTGATGGAAAAACCATGGATATGGATGATTGGAATCGTCTTTCCTCTGTTGCCTTGCACATCGGTATCGGCAGTGACGGCCCTGAGATGCTCTATTTGATTAACCAGACCAATGCGCCAGCACGCTTTATCTTACCGAAAGACCGGCAACAAGACTGGTATGTGATTTGTGACACCAACATGCGCCATGCACAACCCGGTCACGCAGAAGGTGAAATACTGCAACTCCCGGTTTCAAATGTCGATTTTGTACTATCAACCGAAAAAAAAGGGACGGGTGAACACCGCATTAACACTCAAAAACTGAATTTCCTTGCTCGTAAAAGTGGCCGCATTCGCGTGCCACTTTCAGCGATACCCCCTTGCATCTGGAATATGCAAGCTCCATTCAAGAAGCACAAAACAACCCTATTCCACAGCGCCTATGGCTAACCAAACAAGTCTTTCGATAACAACCACACTGAGTTTATTGTTTTTAATGATTGACATCCCACCCCTTACTCTCTAATATTCGCGCCCAGCAAAAACGGAGCCGTAACGGCTCGAATTTTCAAGAGCTTAACCGCTCTTCACCAGCTGATCCCGGTCAGTTGTCTTTTCGTTTTTATAAAGAAAGAGACAACAAGAAATCGAGATTCGGCATGACCACCAAAGCACACACTCATCTCAAGACTGACTGGCAATCGAAAGCCATTTTAAGCGTCGCGTTCCTGATGGCGACCACTTCTGTCGGTCCAGGTTTTCTAACCCAAACAGCAGTATTTACCAACATCTACAAAGTTGACATGGCATTTCCGGTGTTTGCCTCCATGTTCATCACTTTTGGTATCGTGATGAATCTGTGGCGAATTGTGGGGGTCGCAGGCTTACGCATCCAAGATATCGCCAATAAAATTGCCCCAGGAGCCGGTTATTTTATCGGGATATTACTGGCGCTCGGCGCCGTTGCCTTTAACTTCGGCAATGTCAGCGGAGCTGCGCTAGGCATCAATGTGCTGACTGGCATTGATACCACTTGGGGCGCCTTATTTACTGGTGTTGTTGGGTGTTTACTGTTTGTGGTTCATAACGCCTCAAAGCGCATGGATCAGATGGCGCGTTACTTAGGCCTATTCATGATTGTATTGATTGCCTACGTCGCCATGACTAGCCTGCCTCCGATGGGAGAAACACTGACGGCCGCTGTCATGCCGACCGATATGGGTAGCCTATTGCTTCCGACCCTAACTATTGTTGGAGGGGCAGTCGGTGGTTACTACACGGGTGCACAACGCTTGGTTGACGTGGGTCTACAGGGTGAGAATCATATTGAGCACATCAAAAAAGCGGCTTGGGCGGGCATTTCCATTGCGGTGGTGATCCGAATCCTACTGTTCATGGCGATTTTCGGTGTAATTGCCACCGGAGCTGTGCTCGATAGCGCCAATCCGGCTGCCGATGCCTTTCGTCAGGGTGCCGGAGAAATGGGTTATTTCATCTTTGGTCTAGTACTCTTCGTGGCCTCTATTACTTCCGTCGTCGGCAACTCTTATATGGCGATTTCTCTCATCAAAACCTTGTTTCCTATAGTTGCGCGCAACGAGAAAGCATGGTGTGTCGGCTTTATCATTCTGACCAGCGTCGGAACCGTCATGATGAATATGCCAATTCTGCTGCTCATGTTGGCAGGACTGGTTAACAGTATTATTCTTCCTGTAGTGCTTGGTTTCGTGCTTGCGGCAACTCGTCGGAAAGACATTGTCGGTGACTACAAGCACCCCATTTACCTGACCGCTATTGGAGCATTGATTGTGGTCGTGATGGCTGTCTCTAGCTTCAGTAACATCCAGAACTTTATCGGAAAATTCATCGGTTAATGTTTCCGAAGCACGCTAATCAGCGGACGATATGGTATTTTGCTGAGCCGATAATTCCAAGACGAAGAGAGGAAAACTTATGAACCCGATTCTAGCCATGTTGAAAGAAAACAATATCAGCACTGAGCAGATCCATGCGCTGTTTCAAACCCTTACCCAAAACCCGTTGGCAGCAATGGCAACGTTGGCACAACTGGGTTTACCACAAGAGAAACTGCAAATGTTACTCGCGCAAGTCATGCAGAATCCGGCGTTGATCAAACAAGCTGTTGAAGAACTTGGGCTCGATTTTGCTCAAGTTGAAGCGGCTAAAGCCAAGCTGCAACAATAAGCGGCACCTTTCACCATAAGGCTATGGGGCTATCACGGCATCCATAGCCTTTTTTCTTGGCACCCATTTCGCCCCGTCGACTCGGTGTTACTCTCCTATCCTTCAAAAGTGTTAATTCAGGTTTACACTTTGGTGCCATGAAAAGTTGGCAGCCACCCGATAGAAAAGCACGATGAGTAGCACATAATTTCATGTTATTAATGCAATTGGTGTTATACTCGCCGCCAATTTTTCGGTCAGGATGATTAACGTCTCTCGGCTGAACCGCAACTTGGACAGCGCATTTAACATACGGAAGTGACCAACCCGCGTTACCACGAGGTCACACACTCTCTATGTCTTTCTTCAAAAATTTAGCGATAGGCAAAAAAATCGACGGTCGCGTTTGGCGTGATTGCATTGATCAACTTAGCTTTTGGTGGCTACCTTTACCGCTCCCTTCATACCATTAAAAGCGATGTGCTCAATCTGACTGACGATACCATGCCTTCGATGATGCTCGTCAACGGTATTAAGTACAACATGTCATCCGTACGCCGAGCGCAAATCAGCCTACTCTCTTCCACCGATGAGGCCGAAATCGCTGATGATATCCGTTGGATGAACGATCATTACCAACAGATCGCCCAAGATCTCGACCGTTATGAGCGCAGCATCTGGACCGATTATGAACGCAATATTTTCATGCCAGTGAAAACACTATGGCAAGAATACCTGCGTCAGCTAGGCTCGTTTAACAGCGATATCCAACAACAAGAAAAAATCAAAGCACAGCAAGATCTGCAACGTTCTCTGCCGACCTTTGAGAAATTGGAAAGCGCAATTGATGATCTGCTCAAACTCAACCTCTCTTATGTAGACGAAAACCGCAGTGAGTTGACGGTATTGATTGATAACATTAGCCAATTCTCAGTCACCAGTATTGTTTCCCTGCTTGGCTTTATGTGTGTGGTCACTTGGCTATTAACCAATCTGATCTGCCGTCCTCTGCTGCAAGTGGTAGGTCAAGCTCATGCTATTGCAGAAGGCAATTTGGCACACCGCTTAGATCGAACCACGATTGGCAATGATGAGTTGGGCGAGCTCGCCGATGCGTGCAGCAAAATGCAAGATAACCTGCGCGTGATGGTTGAAGAGATCATTACCGGTGCCACACAGCTATCTCACGCAGTAGATGAAGTGAGTGCCGTATCGGAGCAAACTTCACAGGGGATGCAGATCCAACAAGAAGAAGTGATGCAAATTGCCACCGCAATGGCAGAAATGAAATCCACCGTTGCTGAAGTGGCTCGTAATACTGAAGTGGCTTCGGATGCATCACGTGACAGCAGCCAGCACGCGAATGTCGGCTCACAGCAAATGCACACAGTGAATGACTCGATCCAACAAGTGAATCAAGAGATCAATCGTGCAGAACAGCGCGTTCTAGAACTGGAAAGTCAAGCACAGCAAATCAACATGGTCGTTGACGTGATCAGTAACATTGCTGATCAAACCAACCTTCTTGCACTCAACGCTGCGATTGAAGCTGCGCGTGCAGGCGAGCAAGGTCGTGGTTTTGCGGTTGTAGCCGATGAAGTTCGTGCGTTAGCAGGCAAAACTCAGCAATCGACGGGTGACATTGTAGAAATCATCCAGAGCTTGCAAAGCTGTGCAGAAAAAGCACGCCAAGCGACCGCCAACAGCAGCTCATTGATCAACCACTGTGTTCAACAAAGCCAAGAGACTCAGCAAGCCATCGAACAAATTCGCCAACAGAGCGGCCAAATTGCAGATATGACCATTCAAATCGCGAGCGCCTGTGGTGAGCAAGATTCGGTGAGCGAAGAGTTAAGTCGCAATATTGAACGCATTAACGAATCAGCCAAACAAGTGGCTCAGGGATCATCAAGCGCCGCACAATCTTGTGTTGAGCTAAGCCAACTCGCTAGCCAACTGCAAAATACGGTACGACGCTTCCGTTTGTAATCCTACGCAACATCATTAACTCAACAGGGGGCGACTCAAACATCGCCCCCGTTTTTTTGAAGGCTGAGTCTTCTGCCGTTCGCTCAGCATTTGGCAGGAACGCTTAGCGTGCCTCTCCAAACCCAGTGTTCAGTTCCACTCACACTCAATGGAACTTATCGGGGCAGAACTTTCATCAAAACAGACGTAAGCGGATTTCGCTTGGTTAGCATCAAAGGTGATGTATCCCGCTTTCACCTCTTCTTTTCTAAACGAGAGCTGGCTAGCTTGAACTTCTCGCCCATTGATGAATGTCGCTTTAAGACGTTTCGTCAGCCATACCGCCACTTTTTCCTGACGCTGAGAAAGCGTTAGCGTAATTTCTGCACAGCGTAGTGGAGGATTAGCCAAGAGCGTGGTGCTCCCTTCTTTTTCCACCACTTGATAGCCGCGATCCACATCCTGCAGTTGATGAATGGTCACTTCACACACTGGCGTGCTCCACGCCCCCAATGACACCATACTCAAACCCATTACTGCGAGTTTTCTCCACACCATCGTCTTCCTCCATCAAAATCGTGTAGGAAGACTAACCTTATGTGTTCGCAAACGCTGTCAAAAAATAGTGAATTCCTGTTCAGCAAAACTGAACATGAGTCTGGTTTACCAACCACTGAAGACAGTAAAAAAGTGGCATAACAACAAAGCGGCTTTAGGATGCCGCTTTGTTGTTCACAGGATGATTTGCTAAAAACTGCCTAGCGACTTACTCAGCAGGTGCTGGGGTACTCCACTTCAAGGGTGGGCTCGGCCACGATCGTAGGTACCACCTCAGTTCCCGAAGCGGAACCCACGGGAGAACTATTCACCACCGGTAGTGCATCAGCACATTGACACTCTTGCCCTTTCGTTTTCCGTGTTTGGTGAGGCGCATACCAACTTTGTAAACCTTGCTCTAAACGTTCTGCGGCAACTTTAGGCGTCATCTTACCCAGTAACACGGCTTGGCTCACTTCCGCGAGTTCATCTCCAAGCTTAGGTTGGCCACGTGACAAAATTTGTGTGGCAACGCGAATAGTGGAATCACACTGATCACGCCATTCCATCATTTCTCGTGCAGCTGGGTTAGTGACCTCAAAGAAATGGTTAGACAGCGAGAAAAATCCCGGTAGCGAGTTGGTATACAGTTCAGCAAACTCTGGGGTGGTTAACCATTGTAAAAATGCCATTGCCGCTTGCGGATTTTTACTGGCCGGGTTCATCCCCATACCGATATCGGTATGATCGGTAAAAAAGCAGCCCTCCCCTTGTTTGGCAACGGGTGGACGCATAACGCCGAAATCGACCTTATCGGTAAAGGGCGCGATTTCCCACGACCCCGCGACATAAAATGCCGCTTTACCCGAAGTAAACAGCTCATTGCTGGTACCATAATCCCGATTTTCAGCCCCATCACCAAGGTATGCCCGCCAACGCGCAAGCTCTTCGAACACTTTCACATACTGCGGATCATCTAAGCGCTCCTGTCCATTGATCAGAGCCAATCGGCCATCTTCACCTTTCCAGTAATTAGGCCCTATATTTTGGAAGCCCAATTCTGAGGATACCCAACTTTCTGAACCACTCATCGATAACGGAACATAGCGACCATCGGCTTTCACTTTATCCAATACTGTAAAAAATTGTTCACGGGTTTGAGGCACACTAAGCCCTAACTCATTGAAAATTTTCTTGTTGTAGAAGAAACCATGTATGACCGAGGCCATAGGTACGCAGAAGGTCTGCGCTCCTGAATCAGTTTGCCAAGGCGCTTGTGCAAAGCTGGGGAAATTTTCCATCCCCGCCATTTCGGTCAATTCCGTTAAGTAACCGGCCTTAAACAACGCCAATGAATCATCAAATGGGCGACATGTAATTAAATCTCCCGCGGTGCCGCCTTTTAAGTTTTCCCACAACATCGGGCTGTAGTTCACATTCGGTACTGGGTGAAATTTCACGGTAATACCGGGGTGCTTTGCCTCAAATGCAGGAATAATTTTCTGTTCCCACAAGGTTTTATCATCCGCACGCCAGCTTTCAATCACTAACTCACTCGCCAATAATTGGCTACACCATAGGAGACTCAGAGCTCCAATCCACTTGTTTCTCATAAGCCCCCCTAGACTTTGAAATGTGCGATTAATTGCTGCTGTTTGGCAGCCAGATCCGCCAGAACTTCACTGCTATTGGCCGATTCACGCGCTTCACGTTCAGTTTCATGTGCGACTTCCGCAATCCCCGTCACGTGGTGAGCCACACTTTGACTGACTAAAATTTGCTCCTGAGCGGCATGCGCTACCTGATCAGCCATTTCCTTAATCGCCGTCATGCGATCCGCGATCGATTGCAAAGCCACATCCATTTCACGAGTTTGATCCACACACACCCGCGTTTGGTCTTGGCTGCGTCCCATCACCTCAACCACTTGCTTGCTCGATTGCTGCAAATTTTCAATCATATGTTGAATCTCTTCGGTGGAGGTTTGAGTGCGTGTTGCAAGCGCACGCACTTCGTCCGCAACCACAGCAAAACCTCGCCCAGCATCGCCCGCACGTGCCGCTTCAATTGCGGCGTTGAGAGCCAGCAAATTGGTCTGCTCAGCAATACCGCGGATCACATCCAAAATACTGCCGATGTTATTGCTAAACTCACCCAATTTATGGGTAATGGCGACGGCCGCTTCCATATCATGCGCCAGTTGCTCCGTAATTCGTCGTGTCGTGGCCACTTTTTGACGGCTTTCTTTCGCTTCATTATCGACGCGATCCACTTCATCTTTGGTTCCATCGGTTGAGCGAGCCACTTCCGTTGCACTCACTTCAAGCTCAGTAATCGCGGCGGCGACTTGATCTGTCTGGCTTTTTTGCTCTTGAACCCGAGCCATTGCCCGTTCACTGATTTCCGCAGAGCGGCTCGCTTCATTCACCAGATGGCGAGAACCCGCATTGATCTGAGAGAGAAGTTCGCCGGTTTTATCGGCCAAAATATCAATCGAACGTGAAAGCGCGCCAAATTCACATCGGGTTTGATAGTTGATGCGCCGAGTCATATCGCCTTGCGCCATGTAGGCCAATTCATGGTTAATTTTTTGCAGCGGCTTTTGAATGCTGCTAGCCGTGGTATAACCAATCACTAACGCTACCGCAGCGGAAACAGCGGACACGACCATGATCCAAAAATTTGCGCTGCTCACCGCAGCATCGGCAAGCACGCGGCTTTGCTGAGCAACCGCCGCAGCCGATTTAGCCATCTCATCCAGTTTAGCCAAGCTATTGGCTAAACTGGTGTCAACTTGTTGGTTCTGAGTAAGCAGAGCATTTTCCAATTGTTGGGCTTTGCGCATCGTGGCCAAAAGACCTTGTTTGCCTAAAGCCAACTCTTGTAAGCGGTTGAGATTGGCAACATAACGCGCTTTCACATCCTCAGGCACTAATATTCTTTCGAGGCGTTTACGCGCCATTTCGATATCTTTGCTGAGCACTTTTTCCAGTGCATTTAAATCTGTTTTTGCATCCGCACGGCGAATGTTTTTCAAATCACGCGCGATACCAGAGGTGATCAGTTCGGCTGCTTTATTGCGCATCGAACGCTTACTGGCACTCTGTTGCAGTAGCAGATCAGCCGCCCATTGATAGGTGTCTTCCAGCCGAATAAACGCAATTTCTAGCTCATGACGCTGTACCAGAGCGTTCACCCATTCACTATGTTTGGATAACACCTGATCCGCTTCGGTATAAAATTGGTTTGTCGCCTGTAAAACCTCTTGGAATTGTTTCTGGCTCTCACCTGCCTGAGTAAATTGATCCATATTCTGACTCAGCTGATGAAAACGTGCTTGTTGTGCTTGGAATTGGCTTGAGAGTTGGGGCAGTTCCGCAGCATCTTCACTGGTTCTAAACTCCAAAACCCAGCGATTACTCTCTTGTAAGGTTTCTTTCAACCCAGCCACCGCCATCACTAAAGGCGTCGCTCGGTCAGAAACCTCAGATAACCCATCATTAATACCGCGAATTTTCAACGTACTAATGGCACCCAGCAGGATCAACAACAGGAGCATCAATACGAAGCCAGCGATAATTCGCTGTACGATAGATAAACCCATGAATGTATCCTCATTGACGAATAAAAAGATAAATTAAACATAGACAGGAACATTCAATGCTGCGAATGGCATATAAAGATTTGTGATATAAGATTCTCTCTGACACGCAATTTCCCACCGTCTATTGCATGGAAAAATCAGGCTAGCCTCTCGCTGATAGCCAAAAAATTCTGCGTTTCAAAAACCGCATTAACGGCATCACTTGAACCATAGACAGGCTCTGTCTACAATGGCGCACTTTTATCGATTCAGGTCATCAACAATGAACGACACTACCGCAAAACCAACGCTACCCGATCGTCTATCTGGTAACTCTCGCAGCCCATTTTTCATTAAAGAGTGCTTCGAACACCAAATTGGTATTCGTTTTAATGGTAAAGAGCGTACTGATGTAGAAGAGTACTGCATTAGCGAAGGCTGGATTAAAATTCCGTCACCAAAAGCGAAAGACCGCTACGGAAATCCAATGCTGATCCAATTAAAAGGCACGGTAGAAGCATACTACGCGTAAGTGTTTACTCTCACGCTAAGGCTTAATTTTATTGCTTTGTGTTGTGAAAACAATCCATAAAAAAATCCGCCACTTGAGGCGGATTTTTTATTAATCAACGTGATTGGTTTATCAGATTATTCATCACGCAATAACGCTTTTGCCAGTAGTGATAGCGCAGCAAACAGCAAAACAATGTCTTTGAGTAGAAACTGCCCAGGGACAACCGAAATAGCAGGAAAACCACCTAAACTTGGCTCTGCAATAGGCGCACTTAACAAGAAGCTACTGGTGATAGCAAACGTTAATGAAGCACTCGTCGCACCAAATATCGCAATGATGCGATGGACAGGGGCCAGTAATAAAGCAATGGCCGTAGCAACTTCAACCAAACCAATCAAGTTTGAAGCGCCTTGCAAGCTAAACACACTGTATAACCAACTGGTCAGTGGACTTGAGGCCACCAATCCCTCAATCGCGCCTGCTTCATAGCTAGTAAACTTCATCATGCCAATCCAAGCCAACACAATAACAATCGAGTAACGCACACCATTTTCGGCAACTTTATCGAGTAAATAGACCCACGCGGGTTGACGGTTAATTTTCATTTGTTTGTCCTTTTAAAAAACGAATTGATTTATTGCTGAATTATTGAGCGTTAACTTGTTGAGTTAACACCTGTTTAAACTGGCCATTTTTAATCGCAGCCATCAGATCATCGTGTCCACCGATGTGGATATCGCCGACAAAAATCTGCGGAACTGTTCTACGCAAACTGCGGTTGACCATCTCACGTAATAGAATCTGGCTATCACTCACTTCAATTTCGTGGTAGCTCAAGCCCATGCTGGTCAACGTTTGTTTTGCTGCTTTGCAATAAGGGCAGTAACTTTTGGTGTAAATTTCAATTTTCAACATGGTGGTTACCTCGTCGTACTGTGTATGGTGCTACTTTAATACTTGCCAACAACACCATCTATGCACAATAATCTCGAATTAATACATCAATCGTACAATAAAAAGGGAATTGAAATGGAAGTGATGAGTGATATTCTCCGCGCAATACGCGTATCGGGTAGTGTGTATTTTTGCAGTCAGGTTGATGCCCCTTGGACAAAAATCTTTCATGATGCAGAGCAAGCAAGCTTTCACATGATTCGGCGAGGTAGCTGTTGGGCCAGTGTGGATGGCAATATTGAGCGGATGGAAGCAGGGGATTTAATTTTTCTTGGCCCCGGACAAGAGCATGTGCTTTCTAGTCAATCACCGGTGCTAGGCCAACCCGATATGGAGGAGTCGACGCTACTGTTGTGTGGATCATTTCGTTTTACACGTACCGCAACAACGCCATTACTGAGTGTATTTCCGCGCGTTACGATTGTACGAGACCAAGATTTTGCCAAGTATCCTTGGCTGCGCAGTACCTTTGATCAACTCAGCGCAGAATATCTTTCACAAGGCCCGGGGTCAGAGTTGATTGTAAATAAGCTAACCGAGATTATTTTGGTCGAGTTGATCCGCATTAATTTTGGGCGAGAGCAAAACAGCCCGTTTTTAGAAGCTTTGAACGACAAACGCATTTCACGCGCACTACAACTGTTGCACGAGCACCCACAACAAAGTTGGACGCTCGAATCCCTTGCCAACCAAATTGGTATGTCACGTGCCGCTTTTGCTAACCGCTTTTCAGCGTTGGTTGGTCGCCCAATGTTTGAGTATTTGACTCACCTACGAATGCAAAAAGCGCAGGAGTTATTGCAAGAATCCTTACAGCCGATTGCGGATATCGCCGAGCAAGTCGGTTATGAGTCAGAGCGAGCTTTCACCCTGACGTTTAAAAAGCATATCGGCACAACCCCAAAACGATTCAGGGCACAAAACTAATCAAAAGCAGAGAAACCAAGAAGAATCAGGTTCATTCCCTAAGCACTCTATCTTGATTTCGTCGCCTTACCCTGAAACTGCTTAACGCTCTTTTTATTCTGTGTGCGACGGTTGGCCTGTTTATCACGCGGAGCACGTTTGCTTTCACCTGTTGATGGCTGATCGGTCACTGGGAAACCTTCTAGATTCTGCACGGACAAATCACGTTGCGTCAGGGTACGAATGGCATTCAGTGCATCCATTTCTCCGTGACACACTAACGAGAGTGCAATGCCTTGCTGCCCCGCCCTGGCGGTGCGGCCAACACGGTGCACGTACGTTTCCGCATGCATCGGCAACTCAAAGTTGATCACCACCGGAAGCTGTTCAATATGAATGCCGCGCGCGAGCAGATCGGTGGCAATCAACACTTGGGTTGTGCCGTCTTTAAACTCTGCCAGTGCAGCTTCACGCTGCGCTTGGCTTTTATCACCATGCAGCGCAGTGGCCACTATGCCCGCTTTGTTGAGTTTTTTGGTTTAAGTCTTATCAGCATTCTCTTTTGCGCCAATAAACACCAACACTTGCGACCATTGGTGCTGTTTTAAAAGGGCAACCAAGGCTTGCGTTTTACTGCCTTTGTTCACCAAATACAGCGTTTCTTGCACCGCTTGGTTAATGCTGTTTTCAGGGTTAACAGAGACTTGGGTTGGCGCACGCATCAATTGCTGCGCTTTAAGTTTCAAATCATCAGAGAAGGTCGCAGAACACATCACGGTTTGGCGCACACTGGCGGTTTGGCTTGCGAGCGCTTGCACTTGCGGCCAAAAGCCCATATCGAGCAGACGATCGGCTTCGTCTAACACCAGCGTCGTTACGCGGTTCAAGCTCAACCCACTTTGGGTGAGATCGAACAAACGTCCCGTTGTTGCCACCAGGATATTCGGGTTCTCGGCCAACGCATTTTGCTGCTCAACCTTATCTACCCCACCACACAAGCAGAGCGTGTTCAGCCCTAACGGTGTACCAACGTGAGTGAGCACTTCGCTCACCTGCATGGCTAATTCACGCGTGGGTACCAACACTAATGCTTGCTGCTCAGGGCTAGTTTTTAAACGTTCAAGCAGAGGTAGACCGTAAGCCAACGTTTTACCACTTCCCGTATTCGCCAACGCCAACACATCTTTGCCCGTTAACATGGCAGGGATCACCAAAGTTTGAATGGCTGTGGGTTGGGTGATCTCTTTAGGCAGAGCTTGGATTAGATCGGCGCTTAACGCGAGAGAGGAAAATGACATGGGTTGGGTACCTGAATATTCAAAAAACAATTTGGGGCGAATTATCGCAGGCGTGGACTTTACCACAAGCCTATTTGGGAAGTGTCACTCTTTTCCGCTCAAGCGTATGGCCAAGCGTTAAAAAGAAAAACGCAGAGCCGAAGCTCCGCGTTGATGGGTTGCGCTTTATGTCACTCGCGCCAGATTAGATTTTAGTAAAGAAAGCACGCTTGAGGGCCATTTCAAGGCCACGCACTTCGGCTAGCCCTTTCAAGCGGCCGATCGCCGAGTAACCCGGATTGGTCTTTTTCTTCAGGTCATCCAGCATTTGGTGACCGTGATCAGGGCGCATCGGGATCAAACGATGATCGCCTACTTCAGCACGGCGGTGTTCTTCATCCAGAATCGCCATCACTACGTTGTACATATCCACATCGCCATCAAGGTGAGCCGCCTCATGGAATGTCATCGGATTACTCTCTTCACGTTTGGTTGAACGTAAATGCGTGAAGTAGATACGCTCGCCGTGCTTTTTGATCATCTTGACCAGATCGTTATCTCCGCGCACACCGTACGAACCGGTACACATGGTTAAGCCGTTCATTTTGCTTGGCACGTTTTCGGTCAGCCAATCAATGTCTTCAATCGTTGAGACAATACGTGGCAGGCCAAGAATCGGGCGCGGTGGATCATCAGGATGTACCGCCAGTTTCAAGCCATAAGATTCACAAATCGGCATCAGTTGTGAGAGGAAATACGCCATGTGCTCACGCAACTTATCTTTGTTAATACCGGCATAGCGATCAAGCTGGGCTTGGAACTCTTCTAAGGTGTAACCTTCTTCCGCACCAGGTAAACCGGCAATAATGTTGTTGGTGAGCTGCTGAATCTGCGCTTCACTCATGTTGTTGAAGTATTCCAAGGCTTGCGCTTGTTCTGCTTCGGTATAATCCGCTGCCGCACCTGGGCGTTTGAGAATATGCAGCTCAAACGCAGCAAACGCGATTTGGTCAAAACGCAGCGCTTTTGAACCATCGGGCATTTCGAATTCCAGATCGGTACGCGTCCAATCCAGCACGGGCATAAAGTTGTAGCAAACCGTATCAATGCCGCATTCCGCTAGGTTACGCAGAGTTTGTTTGTAGTTTTCGATCCACTGTTGGTAGTTGCCGGTTTGAGTTTTAATTTCTTCATGTACAGGCACACTTTCCACGACAGACCAAGTCAGCCCTTTCGCTTCAATGATCGCCTTACGTTTTAAAATCTCTTCTTTTGACCACACTTCCCCGTTCGGGATGTGATGCAACGCATTCACGATGCCCGTTGCGCCCGCCTGACGAATATCGTCTAGAGAAACGGGATCATTCGGGCCATACCAACGCCAAGTTTGTTCCATGACACTCACCTTTTTTAAAACGCACTTATCCCGCTCGAAAATTTCAAGCTCAGCGCGTAACGACTTCTTATTATGCGGTTGCAAGAACAACCGCGCTGATCAGTGCCAGCTTACGCTGGCAAGGTGGGTTATCTTTTTTTCTAGCACCCAGTAGAACCACTGGGTTTGAGCTGAATAAGTAACCATCAAAGTTAGGATCGTCGACGTCGGACAACGCCAGCAGGCGCTGCTTTACGTTTTCAAGGTGTTGCCACATGGCACTTTTGGCCGCGATAGGATCTTTACGCTGCAAAGCGGCAAGAATTTTGGCGTGATCGTCAAGCCACTCTTCACGATAGTCTTGACTGCTGATGTGAGAATGCAGTTTTTTCCACATCGGGCTTTTTTCGCGTCGTTCCCATGATTGTCTCAACATGTCCACCAGCACAGAGTTTTGGGTCGCCTCTGCAATGCACATATGAAACCTTTCATCACCATGACACTCTTGCGCGCCACTCAACAGTTCATCACGTTCTAGTTTGAGTGCGGCACGCATCTTCACGATGTCTCCCGGCGTAACTTGCGTTGCGGCAAATTCAGCAATATTGCTTTCGAGCAACTGTCGCGCTTGGAGCATTTCGAACGGGCCAGCATCATCGCTGATCACATTCTCACGAGCGTTATTTTTCGATGGAATATTAATGACATAGACACCCGAGCCTTTTTTCACTTCGACTAAGTTTTCCAGTTCCAACATGATGATGGCTTCACGCACTACGGTACGGCTGATGTCTAAACGTTCAGCAATATCGCGCTCAGGCGGAAGTCTATCCCCCACTTTATAGTGGCCGTTGATCAACTCTTTTCTTAGTACTAAACCAATCTCTTGATACGGTCTTTTCGGTTCAAAAGGCATCATGATGCTATTGTCACTGTATTTCATCTCACTACTCACGCCATCATAATGACCAATAATAATTGGTCAACCTATATGTACCAGTATGTGGTAACACCTTGTTTTAATTTTGCAATTACGACGATTTTAATACATTACTGAACGGCTTTAATCCGCTCAACAAGTTGATTTAATTCAGGATTCGTCTTTTCAATTTCTTGATACATTGGTTGAACGGCTTCCACGAAGGCTGCTTTATTCGGTTCAACAAACGTTACGCCCATTTTTTCTGCTTTAGTGCGCTCTTTCGCTTCCGATTCTGCCCACAGTTTCTTCATATATTCGGAAGAATCCGCAGCAGCTTTCATTAACGCTTTTTGCTGCTCTGGAGTGAGCTTGTCGTAAGTCTTAGTCGAAATCACCAGGACATCTGGCACCATGGTGTGTTCATCTAAGCTGAAGAATTTGGACACTTCACTGTGGCGGCTCAAGCTAAACGATGGAATGTTGTTTTCCGCCGCATCCACTACGCCTTGTTGCAGTGCGGTGTAAAGCTCACCGTAAGCAAGCGGCGTTGGGTTCCCCCCCAGAGCCTTAACCATCGCGATGGCCGATGGACTTGGCTGAACACGGACTTTCAACCCTTTCAAATCCGCAGGCGTATTGATCGGTTTACTGGTATAGAAGCTACGCGCCCCCGCATCGTAATAGGTCACACCAATAAAGCCGCTGCTTGCTGATGAATCTAGGATTTCACGACCGACTTCGCCATCCGTCACTTTGTAGTAATGCTCTTTATCACGGAACAAGTAAGGTAAGTTGAAAGCAGAGTAAGCCGGTGAGAAAGCCTCTAACTCAGCCGCATTGCTTTTCACCATATCCAGCGCGCCATTTTGCATCAGCTCCATCGACTCACGCTGTGTGCCTAGCTGCGCATCAGGGTAGATACGGATACGCACTTCGCCGCCCGTCAATTCATTCACTTCTTTTGCCATGTAATCCATCGCTTTGTGTACCGCGTGGTCACGAGGGTGGTTATGGCTCAGTTTTAATGTAGTCGCCGCATACGCAGAAGCGGTGGCACCGAAAGTCATGGCAGCACCGACCAAGGCACTTAATAGAGTCTTACGCGTCATCATGAATCTTGTCTCCGTGGATTGGTTATCCAATGTGTAGGGTAATTGTTCTTCTCTTAATGAAAATTGTTGTTTCGATGGGCATGTTGGCCTTCAAAAAAGTCAGCGTCAAAACAAAAGATCAAATTGATTGACCAGAATCACACTAATAACCCTTAAATTGGTCAACCAATTCGTTTGTGAAGCCGCTCACGTGACAACCAAATCGGCTAACTTATAATCCGCTCAGAAATAATACCTAGCTTTTGCGACCCTACACAAACACGAACCATCCACTGGTAAACCAATTGTTATTAAGTGCACGTGTTTATTTTAAGGAAATGAAAATGAATAAATTGGTCACATACATAAACAGAGGACTGGCAGCCTTTACCATTTCTCTCTCCACCTTTCTGGTCTTTTGTGTGGTTTGGCAAGTGCTGTCTCGTTATGTACTCGGCAAACCGAGTACCGTCACCGATGAGCTGGCGCGTTATCTGTTTATGTGGGTCGCATTGATTGGTGCCGCCTATACCACTGGGCTAAAACGCCACCTTGCGATCGATCTGCTGACCATGAAACTGACGGGTAAACGCAAACTGATTAATGAAATCGTCATCCAAATCGCCATCGCCCTTTTCTCTTATGTAGTTTTGGTTCACGGCGGCACCCAATTAGCCTTAAAAACCTTAGCCACAGGCCAATTGACTCCCGCGTTAGGTTTAGAAATGGGCTACATCTATTTCTGCTTACCGATCAGCGGAGCACTAATGATTTTTTATTCCGCCATCTTCACTTATGAACGCGTTAAACAGCTCATCCTTGGTGAAGCCCTACTCACCAACTCACCACTTAACTCATAGAGGGTTTCATCATGGAATGGCAATTAATTCTTACCCTGTTTGGTAGCTTCGCAGTTTTACTCACAATTGGTGTACCGGTTTCGTTTGCGATCGGTTTGTCATCGTTAGCCACTATTTTGATGGGATTACCGCTTGAACCCGCGATTGCGGTGGTTGCACAGCGCATGGCGGCGGGTTTAGATAACTTCGCCCTGTTAGCCATCCCGTTCTTTATTCTGGCAGGCAACATCATGAACCAAGGCGGTATTGCTTTGCGCCTGATTAACTTCGCCAAAGTCTTAGGCGGCCGACTGCCAGGCTCACTCGCCCACGTTAACGTGATGGCAAACATGATGTTTGGTTCGATTTCAGGTTCAGCGGTTGCTTCTGCCGCCGCAGTGGGTGGCACTATGTCTCCGCTGCAAAAGAAAGATGGTTACGATGAAAACTTCTCTGCCGCTGTAAACATCACCTCTTGTCCATCCGGTCTGTTAATCCCGCCCAGCAATACCTTGATTGTGTTCTCGCTGGTTTCTGGTGGTACTTCGATCGCGGCTCTGTTTTTAGCTGGCTACATCCCGGGTATTTTGATGGGGCTGAGCATCATGGTCGTGGCAGGCATTATCGCCAAACGCCGTGGCTACCCAGTGGCAGCGCGCCCAACGCTCGCGATGGTGTGGGATACCTTCCTCAAAGCGGCACCTTCACTCGCGCTAATCATCGTGATCATGGGCGGCATTATCGGTGGGATTTTTACCGCAACGGAAGCGTCCGCGATTGCGGTGGTGTACACCTTTGTGCTCGCAGTATTGGTTTACCGAGAAGTGAAGTGGCGCGATCTACCGAAGATCATCCTTGAATCGGCGGTCACCACGTCCATCGTGCTGCTGTTGGTTGGCGCGTCTATGGGTATGTCTTGGGCGATGGCCAATGCGGATATTCCTTACATGATCGCCGATGCCCTGCTCGCGATTTCCGATAACCCAATGATGATTCTGCTTATCATCAACATCATCCTGTTGATTGTCGGCATCTTCATGGATATGACGCCAGCGGTGCTGATCTTCACGCCAATCTTCCTGCCTATCGCGCTCGATATGGGCATCGACCCTGTGCACTTTGGCATCATGATGACCTTCAACTTGGCGATTGGTATCTGTACTCCGCCAGTCGGCAGTGCGCTGTTCATTGGCTGTTCGGTGGCTAATGTGGCGATCGATAAAGTGATTAAGCCTTTGCTGCCTTTCTACGCGGCGCTGATCTTGGCGCTGATGGCGGTGACCTTTATTCCTGAACTCAGCCTGTTCTTACCCAAACTGGTACTTGGCTACTAACTCTTTCAATGAATCATCCCGCAGAGCACTCTGCGGGAGAAGGGAAATAAAATGAAAACCATTGCAAATTCCACACTAAATGCTGCTGTTTCACTGCCAGATTACGACCGTTCAGCCCTAAAAAGTCGCATTGTTCATCTTGGTTTTGGCGCTTTCCACCGCGCTCACCAAGCTCTATTCACCCATGAAATGCTCAGCAAAACAGGTTCTGATTGGGGCATTTGTGAGATCAACCTGTTTGGTGGCGAAGACTTGATTCAATCACTGCGCGCGCAAGATCACCTCTACACCGTCGCGGAAAAAGGTGCACAATCCACAGAAGTCAAAGTGATCGGTTCCGTCACCGAATCTCTCCATCCCACTTTGGATGGTATTCAAGCGGTACTGGAAAAAATGGCCGAGCCGCAGGTGGCGATCGTTTCCATGACGATTACCGAAAAAGGTTACTGCGCCGATCCGGCCACCGGCACGTTGGATAAAAACAACCCGTTAGTCATTGCCGATCTGGCGAATCCAAGCGAGCCCAAATCCGCCCTCGGTTACATTGTTCAAGCACTGAAACTGCGCCGCGATCGTGGTTTGAAACCTTTCACTGTGATGTCTTGCGATAACGTGCAAGAGAATGGCCATGTCGCCAAAGCCGCGATTCTCGAATTTGCTCAACTGCTTGACCCACAATTGCGCGACTGGATTGAAACGCATGTGACTTTCCCATGCACCATGGTGGATCGCATTGTGCCTGCCGCGACCGAAGAAACACTCACCGAAATCGCACAGCTGCTTGGCTGTGAAGACCCATGTGGCATCGCTTGCGAACCTTTCCGCCAATGGGTGATTGAAGATCACTTCGTTGCAGGTCGCCCAGATTGGAATGTGGCTGGCGCAGAATTTGTCGCCGATGTTGTGCCTTATGAAGAGATGAAACTGCGCATGCTCAACGGCAGCCACTCATTCTTAGCTTACTTGGGCTACTTGGGCGGCTACGCGCACATTTCAGACACCATGACGGATGAAGGCTACCGCAAAGCCGCTTTCGATATGATGATGAAAGCGCAAGCTCCATCCCTTACCATGCCAGAAGGCACGGATTTAGCCGGTTACGCTAAGCTACTGATCGACCGTTTCACCAACCCAAAGCCTAAAACACAAAACGTGGCAGATTGCGATGGATGGCAGCCAGAAAATCCCACAACGTATGGGCGGCAGCTTACGCTTCCACCTCGCACAAGGCTCTGATTTTTCATGGTTGGCCACCGCGATTGCCGGTTGGATGCGTTACGTGGCTGGCGTTGATGAACAAGGCAACGAGATTGACGTTCGCGACCCGATGGCCGCGACTCTGCGCCAAATTTGCGATGAACATGGCTTAAACGTTTCAGTGGTACCAGCCCTACTCAGTGTCGAAGCGATTTTCCCTGCTGAATTAGGCCAAAACACCAAAGTAATTGAAGCGGTCAGCCACGCTTATCAATCTCTACTGGCTCACGGTGCACGCGCCACTGTGGCTGCGCTGTAAGAGGAAGGAACCATGAAGAATTTTTTGTGTGAAGATTTTTTACTCTCCAATGAAACAGCGCGCCGCTTGTACCACGAACATGCGTCCCACCAACCGATTTATGACTACCACTGCCACCTTAATCCGGCTGAGGTAGCGCAAGATCGTCAGTTTGAGAATTTAAGCCAAATTTGGTTGGCCGGCGATCACTACAAATGGCGCGGCATGCGTTCCGCAGGCATTGAAGAGCGTTTGATCACCGGTGATGCGAGCGATTACGACAAATACATGGCGTGGGCGAAAACCGTACCGCAAACCTTAGGCAATCCGCTGTATCACTGGACGCATCTCGAACTGCGCCGTCCATTTGGGATTACGGATACGTTGTTAAGCCCGAAAACAGCCGATCACATCTGGCACCACTGCAATGAACTGCTGGCAACACCAGAGTTCAGCGCTCGTGGCATTATGCAACGTATGAATGTAGTAATGGCTGGCACAACGGATGATCCGATTGATTCACTCGAACATCATAAAGCGATCGCCGCCGATGATACTTTCAATGTGCAAGTGCTGCCTAGCTGGCGTCCGGACAAAGCGTTCAAAATCGAGTTAGCGGGCTTTGCCGATTATCTCAACCAACTCGGCGCCGTGGCGGATATTGAAATTCGCCGTTTCAGCGATTTACTCAATGCCTTAGATAAACGCTTGGCGCACTTCAATGCGCACGGCTGTCGCGCAGCCGATCACGGGATTGAGATGGTTCGTTACGCCCCAATTCCAACCGAACAGGATCTGGATGCGTTGTTAGCTCGCCGTTTAAAAGGCGAAGTGCTTTCCGAGATCGAATGTGCACAATTCTCGACTGCCGTTCAAGTTTGGCTTGGCAAGCGTTATGCGCAATTGGGCTGGGTGATGCAGCTGCACATTGGCGCGCAGCGCAACAACAACACTCGTATGTTCCAATTGCTGGGCGCCGATGCGGGTTTCGATTCGATTGGCGATCGTCCATTTGCCTTTGAACTGGCGCACCTACTGGACGAAATGGATCAAACCAATGAGTTGCCTCGCACGATTTTGTACTGCTTGAATCCGCGTGATAACGAAATGATGGCAACCATGATCGGCAACTTCCAAGGTGGGGGCATTGCAGGCAAAGTGCAATTTGGCTCGGGTTGGTGGTTCAACGACCAGAAAGACGGCATGCAGCGCCAAATGGAACAGCTCTCACAGCTTGGTCTGCTCAGCCAATTTGTCGGCATGCTGACTGATTCGCGCAGTTTCCTATCGTACACACGCCACGAATATTTCCGCCGCATTCTGTGTGATATGGTCGGCCGTTGGGCAGAAAATGGCGAAGTACCGAATGATCTCTCCCTGCTTGGCCCAATGATTGAAAACATCTGCTTTGGTAACGCTAAACGCTATTTTGAAGAGAGGGCGTAACCCATGAAACATATCGCCATTGTGGGCGAATGTATGATTGAGCTGAACGGCAAGCCGTTCGGCACAATGCATCAAACATTTGGTGGTGACACGTTAAATGCTGCGGTTTATCTAAGCCGCGGCTGTGAAGCCAATGCTAACCCAGACGACATTCAAGTCTCTTACGTGACCGCGCTCGGTACTGACCCAATCAGCTCTGGCATGCTATCGCGCTGGCAAGAAGAAGGGGTTGCCACAGAACTCGTGCTGCGCGACCCCACTCGCACGCCCGGTTTGTACCTGATCCAACTTGATGATCAAGGCGAACGCACTTTCTTGTATTGGCGTAACCAATCTGCGGCACGTTACCTGCTGCAACACCCCGATTTTGGCCAGATTAAGCAGGCGTTAAATCAGGTCGATATGGTGTTTCTTAGCGGAATCACTCTGGCGATTTTGCCTGATGAAGATCGTATTGCCCTTCTCAACCTGTTGGTTGAACTCAAAGCCAAAGGGGTTGAAATCGCGTTTGACAGCAACTTCCGCCCAGCCTTATGGCCGCAAGATGACCACCATACGGTGAAGGAAATCTACCAAGTCATGTACCAACTGACGGATGTGGCGCTCGTCACCTTTGATGACGAGCTGTTGATTTGGGGGGATAGCACTCCAGAGCAGACCATTCAACGCCTCACCGCACTTGGCGTACAAAAATGCATCGTCAAATTGGGGGCTGAGGGCTGCTTGATTCAAGATTCCTCGGCTTCTAACGCTCCACAAGCAGTACCAACCCAACCGGTAGTGCAAGTTGTGGATACCACTTCCGCGGGTGACTCCTTCAATGGTGGATTCCTCTCGGCCTACTTGGCGGGCGCCGATTTAGCCACCGCATGCCAACGCGGTAACGCACTAGCCGGCACTGTGATTCAGCATCGCGGAGCCATTATTCCCAAAGCATTCACAATCGGCGCTTGGCGTCGCTTAAGGAACCAACATGTCTAGCATTAAACAACAACTGAAAGCTCTGAAAGTGATCCCGGTGATCGCCATCGACAACGCCGAAGACATCCTCCCACTGGGTAAAGTGCTGGTAGAAAATGGCTTGCCTGCTGCCGAAATCACCTTTCGCTCAGAAGCGGCGGTCGAAGCCATTCGCCTGCTGCGCCAAGCACAACCGGACATGCTGATCGGCGCGGGCACGGTGCTCAACCGTGAACAAGCGATTGCAGCCAAGGAAGCGGGTGCGACCTTTATTGTCTCCCCTGGCTTTAACCCCAATACCGTCAAAGCGTGTCAGGAAATCGGCATTGATATCGTACCAGGCGTGAATAACCCGAGCACGGTTGAAGCGGCACTGGAAATGGGCTTAACCACGTTGAAGTTTTTCCCTGCCGAAGCCTCTGGCGGTATCAACATGGTGAAATCCCTGCTCGCGCCGTATACCGATATCGAGCTGATGCCCACTGGAGGTATTAGCCCAGCCAACATCAAAGACTACTTAGCCATCCCACGCGTGTTAGCGTGCGGCGGCACTTGGATGGTAGATAAAAAGCTGATTGAAGCTGGCAAATGGGAAGAACTGGCTCGGCTGACTCGTGAAGCCGTTGCGTTAGTCAACTAGCTCCTTTTACTGAACTTAACCATCATAAACGCCCCTCGCTTTGAGGGGCGCTTTTAATCAAGAGAGGCCAAAATGGATAACGGGTTAGCACAAGGCATCGGTGGTATTGCGTTTCTGGTCGGTGTGATGGCCTTTTGGCAAAAAGATGACATGCGCTTTCGTTATCAGATGGTCGCATTTTGCTTCATCATGGGCATTCATTTTGCCTTGCTGGGTGCAACCGTTGCCGCTATCGGTGTGGTGATCAATGGCATGCGCAGTTTTGCTTCGATCAAAACGCAATCACGTAGAGTCATGTGGTTTTTTATCGCGTTGATGTGGCTGATGACGCTGCCCAACATCACCCACTTTTTCGAGTTTATGACCGTGTTTGGATCGTCAGTGGCAACTTGGGCACTATTTTCTAAACGAGGGGTCGCCCTACGCAGTCTGATTCTATTTAACTCGCTGTGTTGGGTTAGCCACAATATCTGGCTTGGTTCCATCGGCGGGACACTGGTGGAAAGCACCTTTATTGTGACCAACCTGATGACCATTTATCGGTTAACTCAAGCATCGAAAAACCAGCAGCTTCATAGTTAAACCACTCTGATCTGAATGTAAGGAAACAGGTCTATCCTTTGGGCAAGAACAACTCAGCCAACATACAGCGCACACTGCCACCGCCAATCGTTTCTATGGTAGGCACAGAAAATGGCAGTAACTTACCGTGAGTGGCAAGTTGGTTGAGTTGCGTAAGCGTAAAGGCTTCGTAAGCGGATTGCGACATCGCGATCACTTTCTGACCATCATGAGTTTCTAGTTGCAGGATATTGCCGCAGAAGTGGTTCATCTGCTCTAGCGAGATCGAAATCACCTGTTTATCTTTGGCGAGCGATTTCACGACAAATCGGCGCTCATATTCTGGGATCGCTTCATCGCAAATTACGCAGAAATGCTCGCCTATCGCCATCATCACATTGGTGTGATAAATCGGCGAGCCAGACGGCAATCGTGTTTGGAACGACACCACGCGCGAATAGCCAATTTGCTCGGCATACACTTCCAGCACTTCACGATCGCAGCGCTGTGAAAGTCCCGCATAAATGGTGCGATTAGGGTGATCCATTACCATCACGCCGGTGCTTTCTAAAAAAGCGTGCTGCTCAGTAAACGCCAGCAAAGAGTGCTGTTTTTTCACAGCAAAGCCTTGCTTTTGTAAGGTATCAATCAAAGCTTCAGGGCGCACTTCCAAACGGCGGTTGGCGCACGCCATTGGAAACAAAAACAGCTCGCCCGCCTCAGTGGTGCTAAACCAGTTATTGGGGAATACCGCATCCGGCGTTTCGCTGTTCGCCAATGGATAATCAAATACCACAACATCAACGCCCGCTTGGCGAAGACCGTTTACCATGGCGTTAAATTCAGCCATAGCGCGCTGCAAAATGGTTTCAGCGCTGAGTGCCAGCGGGTTTTGAAAGGCATTATCTTGCGCAGTTTGCGCATTAAAACCGAACTCTTTCGGTGGCACCATAACGACGGCGCGAGCCGTTTGCGCAGCAGAGCGCGGAATCAACATATTGGGTTGCAGATGAACATTCATAAATAGGCACTCATCACCGATTTCACTCCAAAAGTGTAAACAGAATGTTAACTAAAGATTTGCTGATTTTGATGAATTTCAATCGATAAATTTTATCTTTTTACTGAAAAAATGGCTCATCGCAGTCAAATTTTCTGGCGTTATGGATGACATCGGCTGGATTCACTTAGGAATACCACGCCAAACGAATTAGCTCACTCGCCTGTAAGCAAACAACTTGGAGTGGCAGCTTCAACTCGGAAGGTCTATACGCAAATGACTTGGCGTTGCAGGTCGCAAGGGTATAACTTCAAGTCACCAATGGATAACGTTATACTGCTAGCGTTTTAACAAAAAATCATATTTTTGGCGGACGCTCGAACGCGTGCTTTTTCCTACTCTTCCGCCCTTTCACAGCAAGGATTTTCTCATGTTTAAGCTATTTGAAAGCTTTACCGAACCTTTTCCCCAAGGTGACCCCCAGCGCCCCCCCAATACTTTGTGGGCATTCTGTCGTCACTACACTCGTGGTTTTGAAAAACCACTGATGGTGATGGCGTTACTCAGCACTTCAATCGCGATCATTGAAGTTTCCCTGTTTGGTTTTATGGGAAAACTGGTGGATTGGCTTTCCACTAGCCACCCAGAAACCTTTTTGGCGGAGAATCAAAGCACATTGATTGGACTGGGTTTGCTGGTACTGATTGGTATGCCGATGCTCATCGCCCTCTATTCGTTGCTGATCCATCAAACACTCCTCGGTAATTACCCGATGTCGATCCGGTGGTTGGCGCACCGTTACCTGCTAAAGCAAAGCGTGTCGTTTTATCAAGATGAATTTGCAGGGCGCATCTCAACCAAAGTGATGCAAACGGCGCTCGCGGTACGTGAAACCGTGATGAAAAGCCTTGATGTGTTTGTGTATGTGATGGTCTATTTCACCGCGATTGTGGTGATTTTGGCGCAGGCCGATTGGCGCTTAATGATCCCGATGCTGATTTGGCTAGCCATCTATGTCACGGTGCAAATGTATTACGTGCCTAAGCTGAAAAAAGTCGCTTCCGAGCAAGCCGATGCCCGCTCATTGATGACTGGGCGCATTGTCGATAGCTACACCAACATCATGACCGTAAAGCTGTTTTCACACAGTCAACGTGAAACACAATACGCCGAAGAAGGCATGCAAGATTTTTCTGGGTACCGTCCATCGCCAAAATGCGTTTTAGTGACCGGTTTTAATATTTGGGTTGAGATGGCCAACTACTTGTTGGTGTTTACCATTGCAGCCCTGTCGATTTATCTGTGGACCACCAGCGCCATTAGCGTGGGGGCGATTGCAGTTGCAGTCAGTTTATCCTTGCGTATCAACGGCATGTCTAAGTGGATCATGTGGGAAGTCAGCGCCCTGTTCGAAAACATCGGTACTGTCGTGGACGGCATGACCATGCTCGGCAAACCGATCACAGTGAAAGATAAGCAGGATGCTAAACCTTTGGAGGTTAAGCATGGTGGTATTACCTTTGATGATGTGAGTTTCCACTACGGTGAAAACAAAGGCGTGATCAACCATCTCAATCTCAACATCAAACCGGGTGAAAAAGTCGGTTTGGTGGGGCGTTCGGGAGCCGGTAAATCGACCTTGGTGAACCTATTACTGCGTTTTCATGATGTGGAAAGCGGGCGGATTTTGATTGATGGTCAGCCGATTTCAGAGGTGACTCAAGAATCGCTGCGCAGCAAAATCGGCATGGTGACACAAGATACTTCACTGCTACACCGCTCCCATTCGCGACAACATTTTGTATTGGCAATCCAAACGCCACCGAGGAGCAGCTTTTGAAAGCAACGGCGCAAGCCCACGCTCATGAGTTCATCCTCGGTTTGACCGATCCGCATGGCAACAGTGGTTACGATGCACAGGTCGGTGAACGTGGCGTCAAACTCTCTGGTGGACAACGTCAGCGGGTTGCGATCTCTCGCGTACTGCTCAAAGATGCGCCACTGTTGGTGCTAGATGAAGCAACTTCCGCGCTCGATTCTGAAGTGGAAGCCGCGATTCAAGAGAGCCTCAATGAGCTGATGCAGGGCAAAACCGTGATTGCGATTGCGCATCGTCTTTCGACCATCGCCGCGATGGATCGCCTGATCGTGCTCGATAAAGGCCAAATTGTTGAGCAAGGTACTCACCAAGAGTTGATTGCGCAAAACGGCATTTATGCTCACTTGTGGGCGCATTCAAACGGGTGGTTTCATCGGCTGTGATGAAGACGAAGTGGAAGAAGCGATACTGGCGTAACTCGAATCAGCACAGAATAAGCCCGCGACCATTCGCGGGCTTTCCTCTTTCTGGGCTTTTGACTTAGAATTTCGCTACTTTTTCCATGCATTAACCGAGAAGCACTTGGCCGTTATGCCAAGGTGAGACTTTGAGTAACCAAGAGAACACCATGAATAAAAGCCTTATTACCAATGTAGTGGCGCTGGCCCTGATGGGTGTCGGCTATTTCCTGCCTAACCACTATGCCTTTTACGCGGGGCTGTTTGCCTTTTCCGGCGCGATCACCAACTGGCTCGCCATCCATATGCTGTTTGAAAAAGTGCCAGGACTGTATGGCTCCGGCGTGATTCCCGCACGTTTTGAAGATTTCAAAGCCGCCATCAAAAATCTGATGATGGAGCAGTTTTTTACCGATGCCAATATCGACCGCTTCCTCAATAAAGAGATGAATGGCGCGTTGAACCTTGATTTGCAACCGGTGATCGCCAAAGTCGATTTCAACCCGACCTTTGATTCGCTCGTCGAAGTGATCAGCCAATCCTCCTTCGGTGGCATGCTGGCGATGTTTGGCGGCGCAACCGCGCTTGAGCCACTGAAACAACCCTTTGTGGAGAAGATGCAAGATGCGATTGTTGAGATCAGCCAGAGCGAGTCGGTACGTGAAGCACTAAAAGGGCAACTGGAATCCCCCGCGATGCTGGATGAGATTAAAGCCAATATCGAAGGCATCATAGATCAGCGCTTAAATGAACTGACCCCGCAACTGGTCAAAGAGATCGTACAGAAGATGATCAAAGAGCATCTAGGCTGGCTGGTGATTTGGGGCGGTGTGTTTGGTGGTATGATTGGCCTTGTTTCCGCGGCTTTGGTTTAACTTTGGTTTAAACATCCGCACTGTAAACCTAAAAAATCAGCCCCTATAATGGGGCTGATTTTATCAATAAAGGTAAAACACCGAGTTAATAAAGCTCCGTTAACATCGAATCTTGGTACGCTTTTAGCTCTTCACCCTGTTGAACACGGGCGATGTAATCTGGGTTAGCGATAAATGGACGACCAATCGCGAGCAGATCAAACTCATTATTTTCAATCGCTAGTTGGCACCCGTTTCTGCGCTAAAACCGCCTACACCCATCAGCGTTTTTGAGTAGTGCTGACGCAAGTAAGTCGACACTCGGCCACCTAAGAAATCAAAGGTCACACTGTCATCAAACATCCCTTCATGCAGATAGGCCAAATTGCGTTTTTCCAGCTCCGGCAATAGGTAATCAAACACTTCACGATCACGCGGGTCCGCTTTGATGTTGAAATACGCCCCCGGAGACACACGCAGCGCAGTGCGCTCTGCGCCAATACGTGCGATCACTGCATCCACCACTTCCAAAGCAAAACGCGCCATATTAGCCGGCGTTTCGCCGTACTCATCACTGCGTTGGTTCGAATCAAAATGCAGGAACTGGTCGATGAGATAGCCGTTCGCGCCATGAATCTCGACGCCATCAAAACCCGCCAAGCGTGCATTTTCCGCTGCTTGTGCGTAATCGGCCACCAGTTGCTTGATCTCCGCTTGGCTCGCCGCTTTCGGTACTGTGTACTGCAATTCACGGCGACGTGGCACGCTGCCTTCGACACCAAGAGCTGAAGGCGCTAAAACATATTCGCCCGCAAAAAAGGCAGGGTGCGCCACGCGTCCGGTATGCCATAGCTGAGCGAAAATCTTACCGCCATTGGCATGCACCGCCTCTGTCACTTTCTTCCAACCAGCAATTTGTGCCTGTGTAAACAGCCCCGGAGTATTCGGGTAGCCTTGCCCGTCGGGGCGAATAATCGTGGCTTCGGAAATGATCAATCCCGCATCAGCGCGGCGCGCGTAATACGCCACCATGGCATCGGTCGGCACCAAATCATCATCGGCCATGCAACGCGTCAGTGGCGCCATTGCAATTCGGTTATTTAAGGTAATCACATCGTTGAGCGCGTATGGCTGAAAAAGAATATCGGTCATTTGAGTTGTCCTGTAGTTGTCCGTTGCGCTTATGCTAGATCATTCTTGAACAATCGTTCAAGAACTTTTTTGAATGAACGTTCAAGATATTTTGTCATCGACTTCGTTTAGCGCTAGAATCGCGCCATGTTCGATGAAGAGAGAGTGTTGTGCGAGTAGCTGAATTTGACCGTGAGCAGGTGTTGCGATCCGCGATGGATGAATTTATGTCCAAAGGATTCAACAAAACCAGCATGCAAGATTTAAAACGCGTGACCGGTTTACACCCCGGCTCGATTTACTGCGCATTTGAAAATAAGCGCGGTTTGCTGATTGCCGCTCTTGAGCAATACACCAAGCAACGTGTCTCGGAATTTAATGCGATTTTCGCTGCACATCCCACCATCCTAGCGGGATTAGAGCAGTACATGGCGATGGTGGTGGATGAGTGTGAACGTGATGAGATCAAAGATTGCTTGCTGCAAAAAGCGCTCAATGAACTCTCTTGTCAGGATGAAGAAGTCGAAACGCTGATCCGCGCGACCGTCGGTACTTGGAAGCAAGGCATGCTTACACAATTGCAAGAAGCGCAACGACGTGGCGAAATTGCCGCTGACCATGATTGTCAGCTGCTCACCGAATATTTGGTGATGGGGATTTATGGCTTGCGATCCTTTGCCCACACTCGGCCGGAAAAAGGCTTACTCAGAAAGCTCGCCGATAAACTGTTGGATGCGATTCGCTGATCCATCGGTCTTGGTCGTTCTTACAAAAAAGCCACAGATGCAGTCTGTGGCTTTTTCACTTTTTGGGCGATATCACACAAAATCGCTGAGCATCCACAGCGCTAATAACAAAAATACCCCACCCATCACTTTGTGCTGATAAGTGCGAAAGCGCTGATTGTCGACCAGCGAGCGACCAAACACGCCAATCAAAGCCACCAACAACAGATTAAACAGCAAGCCGCACACATTCAGCACCATACCCAGCGCGAACATCTGTTCGGCGGAGCTCGCCGCGATATTGGTTGAAACAAACTGCGGCAAAAACAGCACAAAAAACACCAAGGCTTTTGGGTTCAGCAAATTGCTTACCAGAGCGCGTTGGTAAAAAGTTTTTGCTACCGCTTGTGACTCATCCAAGGTGGGCGCTTGCGCTGCATCAGCGCGCAAACAATCCCATGCCATTTTGAGTAGGTATGCCCCACCCAACAAATGCAACACATTGAGCGCCAATGGGTTCATCGCAATCAGTGCGGAAACCCCGAGCGCCGCGAGTAAGGTTAGAATCATCCCTGATGTCGCATTGCCCAAGCTGGCAAACAAACCCACTCGGCGTCCGTAGCTCATACTTGAGCTCGCAATCAGCAGCATATCTGGCCCTGGGATCAGCAACAGCGCCAATACCGCGGTGAGATAAACTGGTAATACTGAAACATCAATCATGTTGAAAATCTTGTGAAAGCAGGAAAGCGGCGGATTTTATAGGAGACATACTGCCATTTCCATATGAAAGATAATCCAAATAAACTCATTTCTAGCCAGAGATAAAATAATGCGGATTTTGATTAGTACAGAAGCGCAATTTTGTACAAAAACTTTCTCGCACTTTGCAGTAGACTCGCAAAGGAAAAGCACAAGGAAGCGTGATGAGCGACTCAGCAGGCAAAATTAAAGAACAAGCAAAATTTCAGATTGCCGAAGAATTTGGCGGCCTAGAGCTGCTCGATGCGCAATACGAAACGCAGAATTTTTCTCGCCACAGCCATGAAGGGTATACCGTGGGAGTGATTGAGCGCGGTGCACAATCTTTCTACCGCACCGGCGGCACTCATATTGCGCCGCAAGACAGCATTATTTTGGTCAACGCCGATGAAGTGCACACCGGACACTCTGCCGTCGAAGGTGGTTGGGCGTACAAAGCCATGTACCCACTGCCCGAGCAGTTTGCCACGGTCGCAAAAGAGATCGGCGCCAATACCGGCGCGCCTTATTTTCCACAAGCGGTGGTGTATGACCCCGAACTCGCGAGCCAACTGCGCTTAGTGTTTGAAACCCTTGAGAAATCTACTAACCGCTTGCTACGTGAAACCCTGATTTACGCAAGCTTAGTCAAGCTGATGACACGCCACGGCCGCACAGCGCCAAAGGCTGATCAACCGCTATCTGCACTACGGCCATTATTGCTGGTTAAAGAGTTTCTGGATGATTTTCCACAAGCCGATGTCTCACTCGAAGAGCTGGCACAACTGGCGGGATTAAGTCCTTTTCATCTGGTGCGGACCTTTCAAAAACAATTTGGTTTACCGCCCCACGCTTATCAGATCCAAGCGCGCTTACGCCTTGCAAAAAACCTTTTAAAGCAAGGCGTGAGTATCTCGGACACCGCGCAAGAGTGTGGCTTTCATGATCAAAGCCATCTGCATCGTCACTTTAAAAAAGCACTCGGCATCACGCCAAAACAATACGCCAAACCTTAAGCAAGCCGCGCAAGATTATCCAAGATGACCCGCTTATCCCTATGCTTTGATAACCCCGAACGGAACCCAAACAACATGGAGTTTCCGCTAGGAAAGGTATATGGTTTTCTTCTATGAGTTGGAAAGAGTATGAATAGCCAAGTGTTAACGATTGATGATTCTCCCACCCCCGCACAACTTTTTTGGCAAGGTACAGTCGCCATGCTGCCGTTAAGCATTGCAGTTTTGCCTTGGGGTTTACTGGCCGGTTCGTTCGCCATTGAGGCCGGTCTTTCGGTAGTCGAAAGCCAAGCCCTTTCCGCCGTGTTATATGCAGGTGCAGCGCAACTGGTCGCCATTGGTATGTTTAAAACTGGAGCCGGTCTTATCACCTTGCTGCTCGCGACCTTCTTCATCACTTCGCGCCATTTTCTGTACAGCGTATCGATGCGCAGCAAAGTTAGCCCACTGCCCTTGCGTTGGCGGCTTACTTTGGGCTTTCTACTCACCGATGAATTGTTCGCGATCTGCGGTTCACAAACCGACAAGCAGTTTAATCGCTGGTATGCATTAGGTGCAGGGCTAAGTTTTTACCTGATTTGGAATTTGGCCAGTTTGGTTGGGATTGTCGCGGGACGCTATCTGCCCGATCTCAATCAGTGGGGGTTAGAATTCGCGGTCGCTGCCACTTTTATCGCGATTGTGATCCCGAATATCAAAAGCTGGCCAGTGCTGATTTCGGTACTCACCGCCTTGGTATTATCTGTGACGCTCACGGTAGCGGGCATTGAAGGTAGCTTAATGTTCGCCAGTATTGGCGCCATGTTCGCCGGCTATGGTGCTGAACGTTTATTAGGAGCTCGCTCATGATCATGCTTTCGATATTCGCCATGACGGCACTGGTGTTTCTCAGCCGTTATCTGTTTCTTGAGCCTAAGCTGCCACTACGCCTCAGCCCAGCCTTGCAACGCTTGCTCAGCTACTCAGGGCCTGCTGTGTTGACCGCGATTTGGGCTCCGATTGTGTTTATGCCTGAAAAAAACTTGTGGCTAGAATGGAATAACCCCTATCTTCTCGCCGCACTGCTTGCTGGATTATTGGCTTGGGTGAGCAAAAACGTTTTACTCACCACAGTCGTGAGTATGGGATCTTTCCTGCTGCTGAAATTAGTCGTTTTTGCGTAACGTTTGACCTACCGATGATCGCGACACAAAAAAGAATGGCTGGCTACTCAGCCAACCATTCCACTTCAATCAAGGTATGTTCACCACATTTAAGGCGGCCGACAAAGCGGTCGCCGACATGCACTTCCCCTACGCCTTGCGGGGTGCCTGTCATCACCACATCACCATCTTCCAGAGTCAGGTAGCTTTTTAGCTCTTGTAGCACAGCCTCTGGCGAGTGCAGCATCTGATTCACATGTCCTTTTTGCACACGTACGCAGTTGATCAGCAGTTCCAAATTAAGATCAGCGGCATCCAGCCCGTCAAGTGCCACAAATCGGCTCAAGACTGCTGCACCATCAAACGCTTTAGCACGCTCCCAAGGTAAGCCTTTGGATTTGAGATAACTCTGCATTTGGCGTTTGGTCAAATCTAACCCGATCCCCACGCCCACATACTGCCCTTTTTCGATCAAGAAACAGATCTCTGCTTCATAATGCAAAGGCTCTTGATGAAAAGCACGTAGATGACTGGTGACTGCAGACGAGGGTTTATGAAACAGCACCATTTGTTCAGGAATAGTATTTTTCAGTTCCTGAATATGTTCAACATAGTTACGCCCGATACACAGCACTTTACCGACGGATAGGTTTCGGTTGGCAAATTGGATATGACTCATCTCTCTTCCTTGACCAGACACAAAGCCGCGATTCTAAACTAACCGCTGAGAAACTACGCAGAAATGAATCACACAATTGTGGAAAATGCGCACGGCAGCCCATCTCTCACCAATTACTCATGCAAAGTGTGCAGAATCTTCTCACACAACGCTTTTAGCGTAATCAGCTCCTCTAAGCTGAGATCAAATTTGCACAGCATTTCGTTTGGTACTAAACGGGCTTGCTGCTGCAAATCAAACCCGGCTTGAGTCAAAAACAGCTCGCGCACTCGCTCATCACTGCTGCCACGTCGCCGCTCCACAATCCCTTTCGCTTCCAACCGTTTCAGTAGCGGAGTCAGCGTGCCGGAGTCCAAACGCAACTTAGCACCGAGATCTTTCACATTCATCCCGTTTTGTTGCCACAGCACCAACAGCACCAAATATTGCGAATAGGTGATGTCCAACCGTTCAAGCAGTGGACGATAAGCGCGGATCACGGCATTCGCGGCACTGTAAAGGGGAAAACAGATCTGATTTTCCAACAATAGTGGGTCACTAGCAGGAAGTTGACAGCTTGGGGACGTCGTCATGGTTTAGCCTCAAAAAATAAATTGCACACAATATACTTGCAAACAACAAAAGACTCGACATAAGATTGCAAGCAATTAAATTGCACGCAACTTAAATTGAGGAATAAAAACATGAGTACGATTTATCAAACTTCCGCGACCGCTTCTGCAGGACGCAATGGCTTAGTCAGTACCGAAGATAAACTGCTTGAGCTCAATCTCAGCTACCCAAAAGAGATGGGGGGAAGCGGCACAGCAACCAACCCAGAGCAACTGTTTGCAGCCGGTTATGCGGCCTGCTTTTCTAACGCCATTTTGCACGTCGCTCGTGAAGCCAAAGTCGCGTTAAAAGAAGCGCCTGTGACTGCCACTGTCGGTATCGGTCCAAATGGTCAAGGTGGCTTTGCACTGAGTGTATCCCTAGCGGCACACATCGCATTAGAAGAGGACCAAGCTAAGCAATTAGTCACTATCGCCCACCAAGTTTGCCCTTATTCCAATGCCGTGCGAGGCAACATTGATGTGCAAGTCAGCGTCAATGGCTTAGCCCTGTAATTTCGATTCCCCATCACTCACCACGGTGAAGCCCTTTACTCACCCCCAGATCAAACTTGGAGGATCATCAGGAGTTTCGGGCTTCGCTGTGCATCTAGGGCTCTGTCATGCTTTTGCCTTGTCTTTGTCATCCCTAAGCCATAAAAACTCAATCAAAACGTCACCAAATAGAAACGCATTATTCATTTTTAATCAGTACCTTAGCGGCATCAAACGTCGGGCAGTTAAGCCCATCCATTAAAATAGGGTAAGTAAAATGAAAAAGGCAGCAGTTGCTCTCGCCATCGTTTCCGCACTGGTATCAGGTTCTACTTTAGCCGCAACCGTTTATGATGCAGAAGGCACCTCACTCAAAGTTGGCGGGCGCCTGGAATTCCGTGGTGACTTCAATGGTGACGACAAAGGCAAAGAGATTGAAGGCACCATGCTCAACAAGAGCCGTGTGCGTCTGAATGTGGCCGGTGAAACGGATATTGGCACAGGCATGAAAGGTTTCGGTTTCTGGGAAGCAGAACAAGGCGTGAAATCGTCTGCAGGTGCTTCAACAGAACAAGAAACCACGTTCAAACAGCGCTATATGTACGTTGGTATGAAAGGCGATTTTGGTAGCCTTTCTTTTGGCCGTCAAAACACCGCGGGTGTACAGATTTCTGATATGTCAGACATCGGCACGTTCACTGGCGATCAAAAAGCATTCATCAGCGCAGGTAACGAACAAATCAACAACACCATTGCTTACGGTTATGACTTCGAAAGCTTCAAGCTAAAAGCAAGCTACATTGCGGATGATGAGAAAAATGCCGACGGCTTTGGTATTTCCGGTATTTATTCAGCACCTTTTGGTTTGGATCTCGGCTTAGGCTATGCCGCTAACGACCTTGGTACGGATAACGGTTCAGCAGATCAAATTATTGCCGGTTTAGGTTACACCATGGGTGATCTCTACTTTGGTGCCACTTATACCACTGGCGACAAAGATGACAAAGCCGATACTCAGTTTACGGGTATCGAAGCCTCTGCACAGTACAAAATTACCAAGCAGTTCCGTCTGATTGCGGCTTACCAAACCCCAAAGAAGAAGAAACCAAAAAATGTCACCAAAGACAAATCGGATTTCTTCGAGCTCACTGGCCGTTACGATTTCACGAAAAACTTCCGTTCTTACATCGCTTACAAAGCGAATGGTTTGGATGACAAAGACGCCGGCTACAAAGTCGAAGACACTATCCGTCTTGGCTTACGCTACGATTTCTAATCTCACCCATCACTCCTGAATTTGTCCTTATTTGGCCAAGCGTTTGCTTGGCCTTTTTTGTTTGAAAGTTTCGAACATCATCAGCAACCGTAGCGATTGGTTTTCTCAACATTACCACGTATGATTCAGCCAACTTTTTGACTACCTCTTTGATTCATGAGTATAAAACACCACCCACTCCAAGGTGCACTTTGGATGCTGACAGCCGGCTTATCTTTCGCTGTCGTGAACAGTATTGCCCAATACGCCAGTATCGAATTTGGTCTACCTTCTACCACCGTAGCCTTAGTGCAGTACGCGATTGCGATTGTGGTTATCCTGCCTTATATCAAAACCCTTGGCATTCGTCAGTCACTGCGTACTCAGCGCTTTGGTGCACATTTGTTGCGCGTGTTTTTAGCAGTAATCGGTATTCAACTCTGGTTGTGGGCGCTGGCTTACCCAGTTCCTATCTGGCAAGGTATTGCATTGCTAATGACTTCGCCCCTGTTTGCCACCATCGGCTCTGGCTTATGGCTACGTGAGAAAGTCGGCATGGCACGTTGGCTCGCGACTGTCACAGGATTCATCGGTGCGATGATCATCTTGGAGCCTTGGGCAGACGATTTTAATCTCGCCTCTCTACTGCCGGTGGGAGCAGCCTTCTTCTGGGCATGTTACTCGCTGATGGTGAAAAAGCTTTCCGCTCATGATTCGCCTTCGACCATGGTGGTTTACCTGCTGCTGCTGATCACCCCCTTCAATCTGCTCCTTGCGCTCCCCGACTGGCAGATGCCAAGTGGCCAAATGCTGTGGGGATTACTGATTGGCGCAGGGGTCATGACAGCGCTAGCTCAATGGGCGATTGCCAAAGCCTACGCGGTTGCTGATGCATCTTTTGTACAACCGTTTGATCATGCAAAACTCCCTTTTAACGTCTTGGCCGGATGGCTAGTCTTTGGTTGGGTTCCTCCAGGACGCTTATGGCTTGGAGCGGCGATCATTGTGCTTTCTGTGGCATTTATTACTCAATGGGAAACAAAAAAATCACGGCGCGAAAGAAAAATTGTCTAGAACCTTTCCTATCTTTTAATGAAAAGATTTGTATGAGGAATACCTGATGACCACGCCAATTAAAGTCACACTCTATCGCTGGGCTGGCAGTTTTGGTCCATTTAAAGTGAACATTCCCTGTGGCGAATGCACGCTGACGAAAGATATTTTAGCCGATACCTTTGCCAACGAACTGGCCGGCGTCCCCATTGAACTGGAAATCAAAGATTGGCTTTCATATTGGTGGGAACCCTTAAAGCTCGGCGCATGGCACGCCCCTATCGTCGTCGTTGCTGGTAAAGTCATCAGCCAAGGTGAAGCCCTCAACCGAGGAGTACTAGTACAATCGATCATCAAAGAGTGGACAAAGCAGGACACACTGCAAGGCAATATTGTCTTTGGGAAAGCCACCTGCCCTTACTGTGTGAAAGCCAAGCAGTTGCTGGATAATACCGGTATTGACTATCGCTATCACGATGTGGTTAAAGAGAGCGCCGCACTGTATCGCATGATCCCTGAAGTGAAAGCGATCATCGGTGAAAAAACTCCCGTCACGGTTCCACAAATCTGGTTGAATGGACAGTATATTGGGGGCTGTGACTCATTAGAAAAATGGCTGAAAGAGAACCCACAACGCGTACCGGATAATGTGGTGGAGATTGAAACCACACGCGTTGCACAATAACTCCGCCAACGCACCACCTGATGGCGAGCGGGTTGCGTTGAGTGTCGAGATTCTAAAGCATAAAAACATCGGCCCACTCATTGAGTGGGCCGATGTTTTCTTAGATGAGATCAGACTTATTGGCTGAGCTTTTGACGAATTCTTTGTAGAAAAGAGCGCTTTTTCGTTTTGCTTTTGCCAACCTGAGCTTGATGCATCGCTTGTTTAGCAATCAGTTGCCCAAGGTAAACCGAACCGAGTTCATTATTCATAACGCACGCCTCTATGTTGCTGAATGACAATTTTCGCTCAATATAACAGCAAAAACCAACAAAACAAGATAGAGATCACAATTTTTGCGTAATTAAATTACACATTAACTGCGTTTGGGTTGTTTGTACGTTTTTCCAGCCGCTTGGTAGATATCTTTCTGTTTGATATCGAAGAAGCCATCAAAAAACCAAGCAACAAATTTCACCACATCATCACCTTCGTTCATGATGTGCTCAACATATTCTTGCTCTTCGCCCTGTTCATCCACTTCAGTCGTCACATGGTAAATACGTTGTTCACCTTCCACTTCTGCTAAAGCAAACTGGCCAGAGAGTGACTGTGCCGCTTCTGCAATCGCTTCATCTTCGCTATTTTTCAGTAGCGTTAATGCTGCCGGTAACGTGGTTTGCTCACATAAAAGTTTAATTAAGGCTTCAAATTGACTCTGTTGCATGATGATCCCCGTAGAGAGTGCTTTCCCGTAAAAATAAGCGCCGATTATATACACTTCTCACGGCAAGCGGCAGTGGAACCTGCATTTCCCTGCCCTACGGCCGATTGAACTGAGTTTTCACCCCCGCTCTCATGCCTGCGTTTGTACTGCGCTCTCTGGTACGTGGGCTTTTTTCGTTGCGATCAACACACTCAACATCGTGATACCGACCAGAATATAAAACACGCCCATTGCATGTTGGTTAGTCACCCAATGCTCAATCAAAAAACCACCCAATAAACCCGCAATCGCCATTTGAATGGAACCCGACAGCGCAGAAACGGCCCCCGCTTGTGATTTATGAGGTGATAACAAAAGCGTGGTTGCCAGCGGAAAAGAGATCCCCTGCGCGATACTCAGCCAAGTAAATGCCCAAATGAGATTGAAAACAGAAAACTCAGTAAGCAATAACCACAGCCCGGAAAACACCATCAAGCTAATTGAACAGGCAAGTAACTGGCGCGAGGAAAACCGGGAGGTCAACATATTCACTAACAGGCTTCCTACCAGTAAACCTGCTGAAGGTATGATTAAGGTAGATCCATAATCCGCCGCCGTCATTCCGAGCTGTTTTTGCAACAAGAAGGGAAGAATCGACAATGTCACTAAACTGGCTAAATAGCTCAGCCAGTTATAACTGGCACTGCTGGTGACTTGGTGATTAGTCAGTAGTTTCGCATAATTCATCACAATGCCACGCCACTGAACACGCCGCTTCGGGTAAGGCAACGTTTCCGGCAAAATCATAACGCCGAGCGTAAAAATGGCCCCGATATAAATCAGCACAAACATAAACACGGACTGCCAACTCAAATGATAGGCCATCCAGCCCCCGAGCACTGGCGCAATAATCGGCATGATCGACGCAGTAATCGACAAATAGGAGAGTGCTTTAGTGAGATGGAAACCATCATAGCTGTCGCGTAATACGCTACGCCCAAGCACAGAAGCGCTTCCCGCCCCCAACCCTTGCAGTAAACGACCAAACTCAAGCGCCTGAAAATGATCTGACATCATCACACACACGATCGTGCCAATAAGGTAAATACCTTGACCGAGCAAGAAAGTGGGACGTCGGCCTACCGCATCAGAAAGGGCGCCATAAAACAGCTGCGAGCCACCAAAACCCAGCAAAAACAGCGTGACAAGCATCTGCGCACTCGCTTGATCCACCTGTAAATCACGGCTAATCAGAGGCAGTGAGGGTAAATAAATGCTCACGCCCACTTGGCCAGTCGCGATGATCATCATCGCAAGTAGCATTGGGGTGCGGCGAAAACGAGAGGAAGTTTGTGCGTTCATGGCGGAGAGTCTATATTGACAACTCTCATTTGATAATCTCGCAAATTGGAAATAAATTAGTTCCAATAAAGAATGAATAAGGTCATGAGATGGATTGGTTACAGAGCGCAAAAACTTACATCAAAGTCGTTGAGGAAGGCAGCTTCAATGGAGCGGCGCGCAAGCTCAACACCACCAGTTCAGCTGTTAGTAAACGCATTCATTGGCTTGAAGAGCGCATTGGTGTACAGCTGCTTAAGCGTACCACACGCTCCGTCACTCAAACGGAAGCCGGTGCACTCTTCTATCAGCGGGCAAAAGCCCAGTTAGAAAGCTGGCAATCGGTGGTAGACGAAACACGCTCGGTCAATCAGACCCCTGCTGGGCTACTTCGAATTGGCGCAACACTGGCCGTCGGTTCAAAGTTCTTGATGCAATATCTTGATGAGTTTTTGCAACGCTACCCCGATATCCGCATTCAGCTCATCACCACCACTCCGGGACAGTTACCAGAGCTGCATCTTGATCTCTTCATTAGCCGCGAAATTGATCAACTCAATTCACTCAGCTTTAAAGCAACCCCATTGTTTGAGTATCAAGCGGGCTTTTATGCCTCTCCCCACTATCTTGCTAAGCAAGGAACACCGCAAACTTTACAAGAGTTAACTGAGCATAATGTTCTGTGCTGGGGGGAAAATACTTTTCGAGAAGTAAAAACCTCGCAAGGTAAGCGTATTACGCTCACAGGTAACTTTGCCACCACCAACCCAGAAGCCTTATTCTACGCAGGAAAAGCGGGAATGGGCATCATTGTCACGGGACATATCATGATCAAAGAGGAACTCAAACAGGGTACGCTGGTACGCATTTTGCCCGATGTCACCATAGATCAAACCACTGTGTTCGCGTATTACCCTAAATTGGAGTATCAGCACACTCGAACTCAACTGTTCCTCGATCATTTAAAACAAAAATTAGCCCAAGCCAAATCATCTTAGTTAACTTATCTATCAATTAAATATTGGGAATTTCAATTCGCAATCAGAATTTTTTTGTTTTTTTTCGCTCGACTAAACGGTTGAATTCAAAAAGCAAGCTCAAATAACGCCCTATCCTCAGCTTCGAACGGCTGGAAAATCACCGCGATCTCAACAATAGTAACTACATGCATATAAGAGTATCTCGCGGTGATGAGATTCATTTTGTCAGAAACGGCTAGAGAGATCAGAGTATGACTAACAGTCCATTGGTAGCAGAAAAACTGAGTCTGGACGCCATACATCATTTCAACATGCTTTGTGGCCCAGAGTTGCTCTCGCAAGTGACCCAGTTCCTACATAAAACCTTTAATAGCCACAGCTCAATGGTCATTGAGTTGGATAAAATGCGTTATAAAGCTCACAACTTGTGCTGTGCCAGTATTGAACCAAGCAGCCTAGAACAGCATTACGAGCTCCAAGGTACTCCTTGTGAACAGGTAGGGTTACAGCAACAACCTTACTGCATTTTCACAAACAAAGTGGCGGAGCTCTTTCCATCGGACACCTATCTGGTAGAAAACAGTATTGAAGCCTATTTGGGGATCCCGATTTATTTTTCGAGTGGTGAAAACTACGGCGTTCTGATCTCGACGTTTACTCGTCCACTCGACGATTTTGCCAACCTCGTTTTAATTCACCAGATCTTGGCACAGATGATTGCCCATGATTTGGAATGCAAACAGATGGCGGCGAGGTCCCAAAGTTTGGTCAATCAACTACGCCATGAAATTTCTCACGACAACTTAACCGGACTAATGAACCGCAATGATTTGGCCGAGAAACTCGATGCTTTGATCCAACGTGGACAACACCATTTCACTTTGGCGTTTCTTGATATTGATGAGTTCCGTTCAATCAACGACTTATACGGACATTTTCTCGGTGACGCGGTACTCAAATTTGTCGCCAACGCGATAGAACAAGCCTTACCTGAGGAGCACCACGCGTTTAGAATCGCCGCGGATGAGTTCGCGTTTCTCACCACCGATCATGAACCGATGAAAATCTGCCAAACCATCCTCAATAAGCTTTCACAAGACTATGTTGATCAAGATCGTCGAATTAAAGTCAGCGTCAGCATTGGTATTGCCAAATACAGTGGAGAAAGGCTCACCGCTGATCAAATCCTGTTCAATGCCAGCCTAGCGTTGGAAGAGTGCAAACGTAACCACAACACGCACATCCGATTTTATGACACGTTGCTAAGCAACCAGTATTACCGACGCACACAAATTATCGATGCTCTGCGCAGCGAATTGAGTAAACCCATACATCAAACCGAGTTGTATGTGGTTGTGCAACCGATTGTGAAAAGAAACCAACAGACATGGGACTATTTTGAAATTCTGACGCGTTGGAAAAGCAGCTCACTGGGTTTTGTCACTCCCCTTGAGTTTATTGAGGCGGCAGAACAATCTGGCCTAATCATCGAGTTGGGTGAACGCATTTTGGAGCTCGCTTGCATCGCAAAAATGGAGTTAGAGCATGGACTAGAGCGAAAAGTGCACCTCAGCATCAACTGCTCTGCCGATGAACTGACCAATTCCAATCGCTATCTTGAACACTTATTAAAATCGATCCAAACCTATGGCTTCCAACCCACAGAATTCACCATAGAACTGACTGAAACTGTCCTACTTTCCAAAGCAGCCGAAGTATGCAGTGTGTTAACAGTATTGCGTGAACTAGGCTTTAGAATTGCCTTGGATGACTTTGGCACTGGTTATTCAAGCTTGAATTACATTCATAGCTACCCGATTGACTGCATCAAAATCGATGCCGCATTTGTGCGTAACTTACTCACCAACCAAACTTCCGAAAGCATCGTGTGGCTAATCATTCAGCTCGCGAACCAACTCAAGCTCGATCTAGTCGCTGAAGGGGTAGAGAACCAACAAGCCTTAGATAAACTCTACCAAATGGGCTGTGAGCAAATACAAGGCTATTACTTCAGCAAACCCGATTTACCCAGTGTCATGGTCGAACGACAGTTACCTTCAACCCCGCAAACTCCAGTCAACCCGAATCACTAATATGCAGAAACAACAAAGCCCCTGAAAGGGGCTTTGTTGTGAAAACTTGACGCTATTGCGCAGCAAGCATGCTTTCTTGACGAGCGAGCATCTGATCGAGCTCTTTGCGTTTCGCGATAAACTGTGCCATCTCTTTCTTCGGCACCGAACTCGCCATCGGAATATTCGCTTTCATCGCATTCACCGCACGACCACGTACGATTAACTCATAATGCAAATGAGGACCGGTCACACGACCTGTATTACCCGATAAACCAATGCGCTGCCCACGGGACACCTTTTGCCCTTTCTTGACCAAAATTTTGCTCAAGTGTAGGTAACGAGTCATGTAGGTGCTGCCATGTTGAATCACCACATAGTTACCCGCATACGGGTGGTTACGAGTCATCACCACCACACCATCACCCGAAGTGTACACAGGGGTACCAATCGGCATCGCAAAGTCGGTACCGTTGTGTGGTGCAACCCGTTTGGTTACCGGATGAAAACGTTTTGGATCGAAGTTTGACGAAATACGCCATTTACTATCGACCGGATAACGCTGGAAGGCGCGCTGTAAGCTATCACCATTCTTATCGTAGTACTGACCATCTTGGTGCAAGTACGCCGTGATCTCTTTACCACGATTAAAAATACTTGATCGCCTGAATTTCCAGAGTTACCCGTGAGTTTTTCACCGACAAACTGACGTGACAGCACGACCTCAAAACGGTCACCACGACGCAAGTCACGACCAAAATTGATTTTATCTTTCAGCAGAGTCACGATTTGATCAACGTCTGCAGTGCCGAGACCCGCACGATTTGCGGAGAGAGAAAAACTACCATCCACTTCACCGATCAGCGGTTCAACTTTCCACGTACCGGGAATTTTTCGCTCTTCAAACTCATAGCTGCCATCGCTAAGGCGGGTGTATACCGCACGATCGACAAGGCTAAACTCAAGCTCCATCTTAGATAACGTATTATCACTGCCTTTCCAAAAACGCAGCACGTTGCCAGGTCTTAGCGTATCAAGAGCCAGATAGTTTAAATCCGTCTCCATGATCTTCATCAGTTCAGTGTAAGGAAACCCAAGCTGGCTAAAAATCGTACTTAGATTATCGCCCGGTTTGATTTCATACTCATAATCCGGATACCCCACTTTCACTACGTCTGTATGTTCAGCAGACGAAAATTGCACGACCGGAGAATCAGGCAGAGATAACTCAATACGCTGTTGCCGTATTGGACTGTTGAGCGAAGACGAGATCGCAGCCACAGCCAAAAGCGGCAAACCTACCAGTGTCGCTTTCTTTCGCATTGAAAGCTCAGAAAACCGCAAAACAATAGATTTATGTATCACCAATTTACCTGTGGAAAAAAGTCAGAACTCGGCCAAGAGTAAGGGTTTCAGCGCGGCTTGTCACCTACGCTTTCGTCAATTTAAAGCAAAAAGGCACGTATGTGCCTTTCAAAAATATAAGATTTAGTGTGTCAGCAGCAACTTAGTTCTTTGTGATTTTTTGAGCTTTCGCGCAAAAATGCTACCGAAATCACTGATAGGTGGTGAGCAAGCAGTTCTCTTCCCCAAAACCATTCGCGATGTACTGATCGGCATCGGGGTCATTTACCCATTGTTGCTGATCAAGCAAATAACGGAATTGAAATTCGCTATCTTTCGGCAAACGTGTTTTAAATTTGAAGGTGCTCGATTTAGCGACTTTTTTCATTGGCTCTGGCTGCCAACCTAAAAAATCCGCCACAATCGCCACTTCTGATGCCGCTTGCGGTGCATCGCATTCAAAAGTGACTTCCACTTCATCTTTTGTTTTAAGGAACTTCTTGTTAATCATGTCAAACTCCATCTTCGAACAAAAAACAACCAACTCAAGGCATGATAGGTAATTTATTCCCTATACTCAACCTAACTGTCATTCAATTAAACGCATAATCTCTACGTCGAGGGTAACCGGGGTTTTCCGCATGAAATCCCGATTAACGCAGCCAACCGAGATTAACCAGAAGGAAACCTGAGGTTAACGAAAGTTAATCACATGAAATTAAAAGATTAATTTTCTCAACACTTCGCCATTACCCCCTTTTATCTTGCGGGAAGTATCCCTTTACAGCCTATAAAATGAGCGTAGAATCCACGGCGTTTTCATTTCCCTATTTTTGTTAAGGTGATCAATTATGTTTGCCATCTATGAATCCTATAAAGCCGGTCAGTTGCAACCCAAACAGTGGGTCAACAATATTACAGCGGGGTTTGATAGTTTGGGGTGGTTGCTCTGCCGTTGGCGATGGCATTTGCTATTGCTTCCGGCGTAAAACCAGAACAAGGAATTTATACCGCTATCATCGCGGGGATCATTGTTTCCCTGTTTGGTGGTTCACGCGTACAAATCGCTGGCCCAACCGGCGCGTTTATTGTCATTCTTGCCGGCATTGTCGCTGAGCACGGTATTACCGGATTACAGATTGCGACCATTATGGCGGGCTTTATTCTGGTTATTCTTGGCTTAGCTCGCTTAGGCAGCATCATCCGTTATATTCCCGATCCGGTTATCGTGGGCTTTACCTCAGGCATTGGTGTGATCATTTGGGTCGGTCAGTGGCGCGATTTCTTCGGTTTACCTGAAATCAAAGGTGAACATTTCCACCAGAAATTGATCGCGATTTTCCACGCATTCCCACAATTCCACCTCACGACAACCTTGCTGGCACTCTTATCTCTGGCCTTGGTTATTTTCGGACCTAAAATTCCGAAGCTGTCCAAAATTCCGGGGCCATTGTTGGCGCTGGTTGTCGTAACCTCACTGCAATATGTGATTGGGTTTGAAGGGGTAAGAACTATTGGCTCTGCGTTTGGAGGTATCCCTCAAGGTTTACCAGAGTTTGCTTTACCGGATTTAAGCCTAAGTCAGATGATTCAGTTGATTGGTCCCGCTTTTGCCATTGCAATGCTGGGCGCAATCGAATCTTTACTTTCTGCGGTAGTCGCCGATGGTATGGCAGGTACGAAGCACAACTCTAACCAAGAGTTGGTCGGCCAAGGCATCGCCAACATTATTACACCGTTATTCGGTGGCATTGCGGCAACAGGCGCGATTGCACGTACAGCGACCAACATTCGTAACGGTGGCAACAGCCCTATTGCAGGGGTTATGCACGCACTGACATTAGTGATCATTCTGCTGGTTTTAGCGCCCCTTGCCGTCAATATTCCTCTAGCCACCCTCAGTGCAATTCTGTTTGTCGTGGCGTGGAATATGAGTGAAGCCCCTCACTTCGTACAACTAGCCAAACGTGCCCCACGTGCTGATGTCGCGATTCTCTTGCTCACTTTTGGTTTGACGGTCTTCGCCGATCTCGTGGTAGCGGTCAATATCGGGGTGATCATCGCCATGCTGCATTTCGTGAAACGTATGGCTTCAAGTGTCGAAGTCAAAGCGAACGGTTCACAAGATATGAGCTATGAACTCGCCCAACAAGGCAGAAGCGCGCTGCCTCGTGAATTAGCGGTTTACGCATTAGAAGGACCTTTCTTCTTTGCCGCTGCTGAGACTTTCGAACGAGTGATGAGTAGCATTCAGGAAACGCCGCACATTCTGATCCTACGTTTAAAATGGGTGCCATTTATGGATATTACGGGCATTCAAACACTGGAAGAGATCATTCAAAGCTTCCACAAGCGTGGTATTAAAGTGCTGATTTCAGGGGCGAACCCACGCGTTTCGCAGAAGTTGATTAAAGCGGGTATCGTCGATTTAGTGGGAAAAAACAATGTTTACCCCGTTTTTGAAAGCGCACTCCACGCTGCGTTAACGGAAATTGACGCAACAGCTCCCGTTGAAACTCAGCACGGCTGAGTCAAACGCTAACGCACCGATTAATGGTTAAACGCCCCCTGCATGCAGGGGGCGTTTTTTATCTTTATGCTTTCGATTCGCATATCTTCGCGGTTCAACGTCTTCATCCTCGCCATTTCACCGATGATACATTTAACAATAAATATACAAAACTCCGCCATTCTTTGAAACATCAGGAAATTAATTTGAATGCATACCCAAAATAATTGAATAGTATTGCGAATGGTGTGAAAAGTAGCTATTCTTGCGCCCGCTGAATCAATCGGGATGATCAGTGAATTTTTATGCTATGGAAGGGTGAGAAAGACCGAATCGCGCGTCTGAAGGACGCAGTCGTCAATGCAGTAATGATAGAGATAAACCCATGCAAGATAACGCGCAAACCCTAGAGCCGCCAGTAAAGAGCCATTCTGCTAATCTGTGGATGTTCCTGATCCCTTCTTTGATCGGGCTTTTCCTGTTTATGGCGCCCATCAGTTACGATGGTGCCTTGACTATTCCTGTAGCCGTATTAGCCAAGTCAGTCCAAGCTTTATTGGGTGATTCTCTGGTCACCGTCGTCACGGTAATTATTGCGTTTATGTCTGTCGCTTCTTTAGTGACAAAATTATTCCAACCAAGCTGGATCATGAGCCGCCCTTTCCTAAACAGTTTGCTCAATCCTTCTTGGCTTTGGCTAACCGTGCGCATTATTGGTGGTGCAGCAGTCATCATGACCTTCTTTCAAATCGGTCCGAAAGCGATCTGGGAAGAAAACACCGGCGGATTAGTGTTACAAGGTTTGCTCCCTACGCTCTTTTCAGTGTTTATCTTTGCCGGCTTACTACTGCCGTTGCTGCTCAATTTCGGTTTGTTAGAACTGTTTGGTAGTCTGCTGAGCAAAGTGATGCGCCCTGTTTTTAACTTGCCTGGCCGCAGCGCAATTGACTGTATGGCATCTTGGCTTGGTGATGGTAGCGTGGGGATCCTGCTCACCAGTAAGCAATACGAAGAAAAGTTTTATACGCAGCGTGAAGCAGCGGTAGTAGGTACCACTTTCTCTGCGGTTTCAATTACCTTTAGCTTAGTGGTGATTGCTCAAGTTGAGCTGGAGCACCTGTTCTTACCTTTCTATGGTGCGGTCTGTTTAGCGGGCTTTGTGGCTGCGGTCGTTATCCCTCGCCTACCCCCACTGTCATGGAAGAAAGATACCTACATCGATGGCACTAAGCCACACCCAGATGCCGATGCGATCCCTGAAGGTCACACCGCTTTTTCTTGGGGCATGGAACTGGCGCTAGCAAAAGCAGCAAAAGTCAGCTCAGTAAAATACGGTGATTGGTGAAGGTGTGCGTAATGCTGTCGATATGGTGTTTGGCGTACTGCCTGTGGTGATGGGGCTTGGTACGATTGCGCTCGTAATTGCGGAGTATACTTCGGTATTTTCTCTGTTAGGTCAGCCTTTCATTCCATTCTTAGAACTGCTGGGCGTACCTGAAGCAGTGGCGGCATCAAAAACGATTGTGGTCGGTTTTGCTGATATGTTTATCCCAGCCATCTTAGCAGCATCCATCGATAACGAGATGACACGCTTTGTGATTGCGGCGATGTCGGTTACTCAGCTTATCTACATGTCTGAAGTGGGTGCTCTGCTGCTGGGTAGCCGCATCCCAGTCAATATTGCCGAGCTGTTTGTTATCTTCATTTTGCGTACCCTTATCACTTTACCTGTCATTACTGCGGTAGCACATTTACTGTTCTAACCCGTCTCTTTATTAAGAAGCGCCGCTAACGCGGCGCTTTTCTTATTTTAAGTCTCAACATTGAGTCTTTTTATCATCAATTTTATTAATATCAGTGATTTTCATATCATCCAACTCCGCCTATAATTCAACCAAATAATGGTTGTTAACTCATCGTGTTGTCATAACTCCAACGCTCAACGTTGCTCACCCATCAGCAACTCAAGGTGAAATGGCACGCGACTAACATCACTCCCACTCTCCAAGCCTTGTATGGAGAAGCGTTGGGAGCTCTGTCAAACAGCACGGAATAAAGAATCATGAGATGGATGTGGCTGATATTGACCTTATTGTGCAGTTCTTTTGCTTATTCGTCGGACATATCGATACAGCTGGCAAATGACCCGCCTGAGGTTTTTTCACTCAAGCAGTTAAGCACAGATTTACCCAAGGTTTCTTTCTCAACTCAACTACCCTGGCTACAAGGTGAGCATCAATTCACTGGTTTCAGAGTGAGTGACCTTCTGAGTTATTTGCAACAAGATCAAGTCAGCTCAGTCACCTTTATCGCGCTCAATGACTATGCTGCAAATATCTCGATAGCCGACATTGAGCAATATGAACCGATTGTGGCTTACTACCTAGACGGAACAGAAATGAAGATTCGCAACAAAGGCCCCTTTTGGTTGGTGTACAACCTAGACAAAAATCCGAAGCTAAACAATCCGATTTACTATACTCATATGGTTTGGCAGATAAGTCATATTCTGATTCATAAGAAGCCATGAACACACAAACCCAGAAAACGCTGCATCCCCTGATTTTGCATGCTAAGACGCTATTGATCGTCATGTCGGCGATCCTAATTCTGGCTAATTTGTATTTACTGAATACTACGCGCGATCTGTCTAAGTCCTACTCTTCGCAAACCAATCAAGCGATTTGGTTTTTGTTTCAGCTCAACAAAGAGTTTACCGAGATGCTTGCGTTGTCTCCTTACTTGCTGGAGTCCAATAGCACACGCCAACAAGTCATGGTGAAATACGAGCTGACATGGAGTCGCTTTGATCTCATCCTCAGTAGCCCAGAAGCGGATGGTATTATCGGAATGTCTCACACTCGTGAATATTTCCAAGCGGCGTTCGCGCGTTTTAAACAGCTTGAGCCTTTACTGTTGGCAGCAAAAGATCCCGACAGCTTACAAACCTTTATGTTAGCGGCCGAGCAAGAATTCGATATTTTCATCCAGTTTATTAACCGTACTTTTGGGGTACAAAGCCCGATGTACACCGAGCAGAAAGAGCAGGTTAACTACCTTAGCCGCATCCAATTTATGCTGATGCTATTGATGTTTGGGTGTGTGGGGTTGGTGAGTTTTATTTTGCACAAAGAGGCCGAATTCCACCGTATTTTAGCCCTAACCGATCCATTAACCGGATTAGAAAACCGCACTGCGATGTTCAGCGAATTAGAACGCCATCGCCGCAGCGGAGGGTTCTCACTGTTTCTGCTCGACCTCAATGGCTTTAAACAGATTAATGATACTTATGGCCACCAGATGGGGGATGCGGTGCTCAAACAGGTCGCGTATCGTTTAAGTCATTCAATTCCTACGTTCGATTATCGTGTATTTCGGATGGGGGGCGATGAATTTGCCGTGATCCTAAGCAGCATTAATTCAACAGAACAGATGATGATGCAGCGCATGATCAAACAATGCTTTGAACAAGAGTTTGAGTTAAATGGCTCTTTACGTGCCAAGCTCAACACGAGTATCGGAGTCAGCACTTACCCGCTCGATACCACCAACCTCAGTCAGCTGATCTTTTTAGGCCGATAAAAACATGTATGAAATGAAATTCCTACAAAAAAGCCCCTCATCGTGAGGGGCAAAATTTACCATCGCTTATAGTTATAATTCCATCAAATAAGGCTTAACCGAAATCCCCGTTAACATAACCGCGAGTACGGTCGTCACGTGGATTACTGAAGATCACTTGGGTGTCATCGTGCTCCACCAACTCTCCCATCAAGAAGAAAGCGGTGCGGTCGGAAATACGGCGCGCTTGCTGCATCGAGTGTGTCACGATCACGATGGTGTAGTTCTTCTTCAGATCTTCCATCAATTCTTCAATTTTGTGGGTCGCAATCGGGTCAAGTGCCGAAGTCGGTTCATCCATCAAAATCACATCGGGTTCCATCGCAATGGTGCGCGCAATACACAGACGCTGCTGTTGGCCGCCCGATAAACCAAACGCGTGAGACTTGAGGCGATCTTTCACTTCATCCCACAATGCGGCACCGCGCAGTGAACGTTCAACCACTTCATCCAGATGCTTTTTGTCTTTAATCCCTTGCGCGCGCAAACCATACGCCACGTTTTCATAAATACTCATTGGGAATGGGTTCGGCTTTTGGAATACCATCCCGACACGGATGCGTAGGTCAGACACATCGATATTGCCATACACATCTTGGCCATCCATAGTCAGTTTACCTGTGATAGTCACCCCTTCGATCAGGTCATTCATTCGGTTCAGGCAACGTAGCAGGGTGGATTTACCACAACCTGATGGGCCAATCAGCGCCGTCACTTGGCGGGTTGGGATCGGCAGATTGATCGATTTGAGGGCTTGGTTCTCACCGTAGAACAGGTCAAGATTTTCGATATTGAATTTGGTCGTTTTCATTGTGTTATCTCTAAATTCTGTCAATGACTTAGTACGTCGCAGTATTGAATCGTTTGGCGATGAGCTTGGTGACCATGTTGATCAGCAGCACCACCACAATCAGCACCGTGGCGGTGCCATACGCTTGATTCCATTCTTCAATGGTGAACAGTTCTGTGGTCAGTTTGTACAGGTGAACGGTTAGGGTACGGCCAGAATCCAGTAAAGAGTCTGGAATACGCGCCACCATACCTGCCGTCAAAAATACCGGTGCAGATTCCCCGATAACACGACCAATACTCAGAATGACAGAAGTTAAAATCCCCGGCATTGCACTTGGCAAAATCAACCGACGAATGGTGTAAATTTTTGAAGCTCCGACACCATAAGAACCTTCACGGTACGTTTGTGGTACCGACATTAACGCTTCTTCCGTGGTGCGGATAATGACTGGCAGGATCAAAATACTCAGGGTCAATGCACCGGAGAGAATCGAGAAGCCTAAGCCCAAAATCGCCACGAAGAAGGTCATACCAAACAGACCGAAAATGATCGATGGAATCCCCGCCAGTGACTCAGTACAGAAACGGATGATTTTGACTAAACGGCTGCCCACTTTGGCATATTCCGTTAAGTAAATCGCCGTCATAATGCCGATTGGCGCAGCCACCGCAATGGATGCCACGACCATGTAGATGGTGGAAATGATCATCGGGAAAATACCGTGCTCATCACCAGTATGGGTGTAATTATCGCTAATAAATTTCCAGTTAACGTGCTGCAAACCGTTCGACAGGATGTACCAGATAATCCAGAACAGGAAACCCACCGTCAGTGCCGCAGAAATCCAGATAAAAGCACGCAGGATATTGTCTTTCAATACACGCGCTTGTTTGAGTTTTACGCGATCCATAGCCATTACCTCGCCTTCTCACGGTTCAAATACAACAATGCTGCGTTCAACATCATGATAAACACCAGCAGTACCACACCGGTTGCGTAAAGCGCGTTGGCATGCACACCACTCGCGTAAGACATTTCAATCGCAATGTTGGCAGTCAGGGTACGAGCAGAATCAAGCAGGCCTTCTGGCATCGCAGGTGCGTTGCCCATCACCATGATGATCGCCATGGTTTCACCCAAAGCGCGGCCGATACCCAAGATAACGCCCGTCATGATCCCGGAACGCGCTGCAGGAACCAGCAGTTTGAAGATGGTGTAGATGCTTGAAGCACCCAGTGCGAGCGAACCTTCTTTGTAAGCACGCGGTACCGCACGAATCGAGGTTTCAGACACGGTGATTACCGTAGGCAGAATCATCACACCCAGTACGATAATCCCAGCTAAAATCGTGTTACCCGCAGGAACGTTAAACACGTTTTGGATCAACGGAACGATGATCACCAAACCGAAGAAGCCGTACACCACAGAAGGGATGCCAGCAAGCAGCTCAACCGCAGGACGAATGACATCGGCTACACGTTTGGGTGCCACTTCCGCAATGAAAACGGCAGTGAGTACGCCAACTGGAACACCCACAATCACGGCACCAAAGGTGGAAACAACAGAAGCGACAATCATAGTCGCGACACCGTACAGCGCTGGGGGTAACCAGTCTTGTCCAAGCACAATGCCGGTTACGCCAGCTTCTTGGAAAGCAGGGATACTTTCTCGAACAATAAAGTAAGCAATGATGCCAAGGGAAACAATCCCGATCACGGCACTGGTGAGAAACAAACCGTGAAAGATACGTTCTTTCCAGTCAACACGTCGTTGCTCACGCAGACTACGCATAGAGGTATTATCCATAAGCTTGTCACTATTTGTTGCGATGGTCATAAAATCACCTATCGAACTAAGGTCGATGTAAACAAAGTACCCGACCCAAATTGGGTCGGGAAAAGAGTGTGGAACAAATTAATTAACTGCGATGTAGCCTTTGTCAGCGACAATCTTCTGTGCGTCAGCAGACAGCATCCACTCTAGGAATTTTTTCGCTTCCGCAGATGGCTTGTCTTGTTTGTACAGCACGAGGAACGGACGAGATACTTTGTAAGTACCGTTTTTCACGTTATCTACGCTCGCTTCAACACCGTTAACAGACAATGCGTGAACAGAGCTATCTACAGTACCGAGTGAAATGTAACCGATAGAGTATGGGTTTGATGCCACCATGGTTTTCAATGCGCCATTGCCGTTTGCCACTTGAGCACGTTGAGAAATCGCTGATACTTCTTTATCTGCAATTTTCTTTTTCAGTTCCATGATGTCTTCGAAAGCACCACGAGTACCCGAAGCAGTGTCACGAGTGATCGCAACGATTGGCTTATCTTCACCACCGACTTGTTTCCAGTTAGTGATTTCGCCTTTGTAGATTTCAGAAACTTGCTCAGCGGTTAAGCCTTTCACTGCATTGCTTGGGTGAACAACTACCGCGATACCGTCTAGAGCAATTTTCTCTTCAACTAGCGTTGTTTCTTTTTCAGAATCTTTCAGATTGCGCGATGACATACCGATGTCCGCGCTACCATTTTTTGCGGCTTTGATACCCGCAGAAGAACCTGGGCCTTGTACTTCAATGAAAACTTCAGGATTCATTTTTGCGTAAGTTTCAGAAAACACTTCCATCAGCGGAGTAACACTGCTTGAGCCCACTGCTGAGATTGTCTCTTTCGCCATAACTGGAGTTACTGCAAGTGCGCCCATAAGAGCGATAGCACCGATTACTGTCTTTTTCATCACAAATTTCCTATAAGTGGCTTTGTTGCCGTTGTGTTTCACTTGAACGAGGCTCACTTTAGGCTGCGAATATGACAATTATGTTTCAGTTAATTGAACCCTCTATGACACCTCCTACTTATTGTTCATAAAATCCACACACATAGCGTTTTCACTCCAGTTTTTATCAGGCTTGAAACAAAAAATTAACCACGGAAATTAAATATTTCTTCTATCGACAAGCAGAGATTAAAAGCGTGATTATCGTCAACTTTTTATGGTTGTTTAAGGTTTGCAAGCGATTGCAATCTCACCACCGATGCTTATTATCGATGGGCATTTATTTCAAATAACGATAATTATTCTTAACAATTTTTAGAAGAGGATCACCATGCGCCAGTTACTCAGTGGCTTGTCCATCAAGCTGCAGGTTGTAGTACCGGTATTTTTCACTCTGTTGTTACTGATCATTGGTATTACGTTCAGTACCTCCAGCTTAAAAACCGCCTTCCACCAAGTTACCGTCTCCACAGAACAACTCATTACCGATAAAGATAATCTCACCACCTTGATTGATAACACTTATGCGATGCGCATTAGCGCCATTTATAGTCTGTTTCGCCCCGCAGAAGTCACCGCCCTTCCTAACGTTCTTAAAGAAAAACAAACCGAAAACTTGGCGCTCTTACGCAGCCTTGCGGATAATCCCGAACTGAAAAATGAAGTCGCAGGGCTTACACAAGCCATGCAGCGTTATGTGGATTACTCGATTCAAACCATGATCCCGTTACTGAACATTCAGCATGGTGACCAAGAGAAAGACGAGCGGTTTACCACCCAGTATGAACAAGCCACCGCCGAGTATCGCAAGGTGGGCAATGACATGATTAAAGCCATCGATGTGCTATCCAATCGCTTAAATCAAGTGGCTATGAATACCATTGATGAAAGTGAACACGAGCACGATTCGGTGATGTCTCAATCCACGTTTGCCTTAATCGGTATTTTACTGGTCGCTGCGCTAAGCAGTTGGCTACTGGCAGGCATCATCGTCACTCCGATTCGTCAGTTGCAACAAACGGTACGTGAAGTGGCAAAAGGTAACCTACTGGTTAAAGCCCAAGAAGTGGGTAATAACGAGATCACGTTACTGGCGCGCGATGTGAATGCTACCGTGACTCAACTGCGCCAAACGGTAGAAAGTCTAGTAGCGCATCAGTACCGATGTGGCTTCCGCTTCAACTGAATTAGCAACCGTGATGACGCAAGCCAGTGTTAACTCCGATCAAGAAAAGCAAGAAGTCGAGCAAGTCGCTTCGGCCGTCAATCAGCTGCAAAGTACCGCGCAAAGTGTCACCGACCATGCGCACAGTGCGGATGGTGCAGCCCAACAAGCTAACCAGCTTGCCTCACAAAGTTTGCGCATGTTTGAAGAGAGCAATCGCGCCACAGCCAAAATGGCCGATCAACTTACCGAAGCTGCGCAAGTGGTCAATCAACTCAAAGATCAGTCGGAGCGTATCGGTAACGTGACCGAAGTGATCCGCAGTATTTCAGAGCAAACCAACTTGCTCGCTTTGAATGCGGCGATTGAAGCGGCGCGCGCAGGAGAAAGTGGACGCGGCTTCGCCGTGGTCGCCGATGAAGTGCGAATGTTGGCTGCTCGTACCCAAACCTCAACGCAAGAGATCCAAACCATTATTGAAGAGCTGCAAAACCAGTCCAACACTGCCAACAGCAGTATGCACTCAAGCTTAAGCCTGCTTGAGCAAAACCAAGCGTTGGCGGCAAAAGTCAGTGCATCGCTGACCGAGATCAATCACGCGATCACCGCATTGGGGCAGATCAACGCTCAAGTCGCGACCGCCTCGGAAGAGCAAAGCCAAGTAACCAAAGACATCAACCGTAACCTAAGCAACATCTATGAGCTGGTTAGCCAAAATGTTACGGGTATCACCCAATCCGCTGCGGCAAGTCATGAGCTTTCTGATCTCGCTGAGCAGCAACACCAGCAGCTCCAGTATTTCCGCGTGTAAATGACTCGGTGCTCTTTATGACATAAAAAAGGTCTGGCTAAGCCAGACCTTTTTACTTTTCGGCGTATCCGTTGCCCACTTGGGTTTATTCGTCATCCGATACCAGTAGCATCCCCATTTCATAACCGTGAATCGAGTATGCGTAAAGTTCACCATTGATCGCATCCCATACCCAAGCTTGTTCACGCTCAATACGCATGGTGTTACTCCACAGATAACCCGATAAATTACCAACTTCGGTCACTAAGCCTGAGGCAAATGCCGTTTCATTCGCCGCAGGTGCAAAGCAGGCGTGCTCGGTCAAACTGTTAAGCTCTTTGATGTTGGGCATACGCCACTGTTTTACCCCCGCAAACTGATGCAAACGGTGACGACTATCGGGATGGTTGATCGCTTGCACTTCTTGCAGCGCCGCTTGCCAACGCAAGGGTTGCACCTGCCCCGTACAGCGCCCTTGCGCGGCATTCCACTCTTTGCCAAAGGTGCAGCGCATCCACGTTAACCCAGTGTACAAATCTTTCACGGTGCCTTGAGTGCTGTACACATAGCGCAAATTGGGCGCACTGCGCGGAATATCACTGGCACACTCTTGCGCCATAACGGGCAGGCTCAATGTCAGCCACATCGTCACGATTGAGAACGTTCTCATTCCTCTACCTCCACAACATCCGCCACCATACGCACAGGCAGTACCAAGGAGGAGCCCGCATCGGCTGCCTGATCTTGGTTATAAACCTCGAGTATGCTTAACTCTCCCTTGCTCAAGCCTAAATGACTGATAATTTTATAGTTCTTCACACCTTCACTCAAAGAGAGTGCGTAATTGGTATGACTCAGTGCCGAAGTCCACGTATGCCCAGAGTAATCTTGGTTTTGGCTCTGCTGCGGGAAATACGCCACACTCAGCGCCTGCGCGTCTTCGCCCATATCACCAAAATCAAACAGATTGAATAGCTCGGTATTCGTGGGTAAACGCCACTGGCGAATGCCACAACGCTCGGTTTGATTCAAATGTTCAATGTATTGTGCGGTCGTACACAAAGCATCACCGACACTGCTGCAAGTCGCTTCGGCCAAATCGTCAGCATAAGGGCTAAAGCGACCGGGAATTTCGAGGGCGAATAACCGTTCTTTGTCGTTGGTCGAGGCCGGATCCGCACTTTTCACTTCCCATACCAATCCGGTCACCTCATCACGCACACAAGACCACTCACTCGCACTCTCACTCAGCCGTTTCCCTGCCGCGTCTAGCTTACTGAACGTAAAGCCAGCTTTGCCCAATTGGGCATCACGACCGTATTCGGCATCCTGCTCCGGATAATCACTGTTGGGGACATAACCGACTACGCCCCCTTCTTCATAAAAGGTGATCAACCCTGTGTCGTTTAACGGCACTTGGCGAGGCACTCGTTTCGCCAACTGCGCAACGTACTGCGTTAATTGCGCGTCATCCAAAGCGTTGTGCACAATGCCCGGATCCTCTTCACCAAACGTTTGTGCCAAGGCAGCCAACACTTGTGGGCGCAGCTCAGGTTCGATCAGCGACAACATGTCCAACATATTGGCTTCGAGCTGTGCCAAAGCATTGTCAGTCAGCAGGGAGCGCAAATCGCGCGTGGCCACAATGCCACGTTGTTCTAATTGCCCAACAAACAAAGTGAGTGCGTCATGCTCGGTGTAACCGGCGAGCATTAATGCGGCGAACAGCGTACTCACGCCATTAATCACTCGCTCTCCGGCACGATTGAGCCCAGGAGCGGCTAACACCATGCGGGATGAGGTTGGATGGGTGGAGCGAGCGCCACTCCCGCTGATCTCGGCCAAAATCGGTAGCGAGTAGAGAGATTTATCCACGCTGCGCAAAGTGAAGCGGCCATCGCTATCGGCTTGTGTCGTTAACTCACCATCATCACACATAAAATTCTGATTATGGTCTAAGCAAATTTTACTGTTCAGGGCGATTTGCTGTGCGACCAGAGCCCCAGAGACCACGTACTCCGGTAAGCTCACATCCGTGGTTTCCTCACCACCACCACAGCCCACCAACAGCAGCGCGCTATACATCAAAGTGTTGTGAAATTTCATTGTTGATTGCCTTTTTTCGCCAAACGACGACGGTGAAAAACACTCAGTAACAGCAGCAATACGCCGCTCAAGGACGTGCCGCCTGCGGCAATGTCTTCCTCTTCTAACGGTTTGTTCTGCTCTTGCGTTGCTTTATCGCAGGTATAGCGTTTAACTTGTCCTACTCCCCACAGCTGCAAGGTGCCGGTGTTGCCCGCCACATTGTCGAGGATTTCCAAACGCCAATAGCCATCTAACCGCTCACCGCGCAACACTTGTAGCGCCTTTTGGTGAGCCAATACCCAGTAGTCATCCAATTGCGCAACAGGCGTCGTTTGATTATTGAGGATTTCCACCCGAGTACCCTGAGGCGAAATCAAGGTGATACGAAGATCCTGCATATTGCTGTGATTGAGTTTTAAACGCAGTGCAAAATCGTCGCCAACCGTGCGAGCTTCTCCATCTACGAAGAAATTGTAACTTTTGAAGCCGGAAGCAAGTTTGCCATCGTCACCCAACTGCGCATCACGCAACTTTGAGTCAATCGCAGTGAAGGTGTGATCCATTTGTGGAATACCAAACACCACCGGTAACTCTGCTTGCCAAGTTTGTGCGCTTAAATGCTGAGCATATTGGTAACGGAGATCGACTTGCACCGAGGTCGCAACACCACATTCATAACGGCTTGGTGCAGGCAAGCGCCACACCGCACTCGCCAGATTTTCTTGGCTGAACGTGTGGGTTTGACCCGCCATCACCACCGTTGCTTGGGTGCTGGCAGAACGTTCAGCCGACTTCACATAGATGTTTTGGCTTGCCTGCGGATCAAGATATTGCTTAGCGAAAGCCACCTTAAACGGTGCTTTAAGCAAACCATGATGCTGAAGATTGCGCTGTAAGATCAGCTGATAATCTTTGTCTGGATAAAGTGCGTTGGCAACATACAGCATGTTTTGCGCAAGATCGTGCATCAGCACCCCACGCCCGACACCAAACATCGACTCCAACACCACCGTGTTGAATTCATCAAATGCGTTCACACCGTACTGCTCCACCGATTGCTTCAAACTTTGAAACAGCGGCGTTGACCACAGTTCATCCCCCAAGTAACCCGCTTCATGTTCATGAGCACGATAATCACCGGCTGAATAATAACGCGCCGCTAAGTTGGCCAGACTACGAGTGGAAATGGTCGCGCCGAAATAGCCGTCCCAGTTGAAAAGAGTATCAACTTCAAATGCTTTGCCCTGCTCAAATTGGTTGCGGTAGCTATACGCGCCAGCCCAGTAATCGCCAAAGCCTTCGCCTAACGCCCCCGTGTGTCCGTACGCCCAATCAGGCACGATGTGGTAATGAATCGCGTGACCAAACTCATGCCAGATGATGTCTGCATCGAGCGCGTCGGGAGAGCCTCCTTGTCCGAATAAAATGGCATTCGGTCCCACATAATAAGACGAGTTATTGGTTGACAGTGCCGCGGCATCAAACAGTACAGGTTGCAAACCGGAGCCATCGGCTTTCTCAAAGAGTGAATAACCTAGTGACGTCAAATACTGCAACGAGCGATCCAGATGCACAAACGCCATCAGGTGAGCAAAGCCTTCATCGGCTAACTGAGTCGCTTGTAGTGACGCAATCGAATCCCAGCTCACCACACCTTTCGCCTCTAACAAACTCACATCACTGTCGGTGTAAACCGCACTGTCAGCAGCTTTCTCTTGGATCGCTTGCGCATCGACCATCTTTACTTGCTCGTTAGCAAGATAATATCGACCACCCGATTGAAGCAATGACACTTGAGTTCGAACATACTGTGCGGGGTTGGGGTAGTCGTCTATCGTTGACCAAGGGGTCAGAGGCGCCGCCAAACCATCCATAGTGCGCAGATCCGGGTCGACAATCGAGACTTGAACCTCAACCAAAGTCCCCGCCGTTAATTCTGGTGGTTGAAGCGCGGTTAAACGTTGTGGGGCAACCAATTCAGCGGCCACACTCGGCACGCCGTTAACCAACACGGTATCGTTTAAGCTTTTAAACACTCGTGTGACGTTGCCCAACTTGTCGGTGGACAGCACAATCGTCTTTTGCCCTTGTGGCTCACCATTTTGGGTCAAATCAAAGTTGTAGTGTGCGCCTAACAAGCTGGTTTTATGGTAACGCAGCGCGGCTTGCCCAACTTGCGGGTAATACTTTTGCACAAAAGCTAATGCCTCCGCATCGTTAAGCACCTTATCGCTTGTGGCTGGATAATCCCACTGTGCCGCCAGTGTCAGCGGTGCGAACAGGCTGGCTAACGTTAGAGTTAGTATTGATTTCATCGTTAACTCCTAGAACACATATTTAGCGTGCAGGGTGAAATAACGTCCCGGCTCAGTGGAAGTAACGCGTGTCACTTTGCGACCACGCCCGCGACGTCTTGATAGCGGATGTACTCCTTATCAAGTAGGTTGACCACGTTGAAGCTGGCACTCCATTGAGCGTTCCATTGGTAGTTGAACCCCATGTCCCAACTCACCCAACCGGCAGTAGTCGCACATTCCGTTTCACTACCTTGCTCTGTGACGCAGGTGGAGACTCGGTTCATGGCACTCGCCCAGTTCAGGCGGCTGTATGCATCCCACTGCTCACGTTGGTAGTTGATCTGCACATTGCCTTCTAAGGGTGTCAAGGTACGAACATATTGGCCTTGGCCATCTTTTCCGTTGACATATCCCAGTTTGTTTTCAAAGCTCCAACGCTCATCTAAGCGATGAACTAACGACATTTCAGCCCCGTAGGTTTTAACTCCAGCGATATTTTGGTACTGCTGGATCACTGAACCCGTGGTGTCGTCATAGCCGACTTGTTTTACATCGATAAAGTTATCGAAGAGGGAATAAAACACCGCCACATAGAGCTGAGTCTGACCATTGTCGTATTTGCTTCCCAACTCGAAACTGTCACTGGTTTCGGCGCGCAACTTATTGTTGGGTTTGATCATAAATGGCGTCAGGGGAACGAAACTGTGGTCGCTTGCCCCATAGGCTTTATCGTAACTTGGCGCACGAAAACCGTGGTTATAGCTCAGGTACGTGTTCCACTCTGGATGCCATTGATAAGCAACGGAGGCACTCGGCGACCATTCGCTACTGCCCATCGTCACCACTTTGTAGCCCTGAATGCGATCGGCACTTTTTGGGGTCAGCTTTTGTGCATCAAAGCGTAAACCGGCCGTCAGTGCCCAATCACCGAGCGTGAGGTGATCTTGCCCATACACGCCAAAACGATACTCGCGCGCGGGTGCAAAAGGTTCGTCCGGTTGCTGCTGCTCGCCCGACGATTCAATCACACGCATGGTTTTCGGACGTTGATAATCATGCCCATCAACGCTCATTCCATACGTGAACTGGTGCAACTTCTCTGCTTGTTGCCACTCTTTTTGCGCATTGAGCGTGGCTCCTAACGCGGCATCGTCAAAACCTTCATCTCGCAATTCACGACGATAGGAAAGGATGCCCGAGCCAGAAAGATCGTTCGACATTAAACGGTTCGTTTGGGTGATGTTGTTTGTGCTGCGCCAGTAAAGTTTCCCTTCCAGCGTATCCATCCAAGCCAAGTAAGCATCATAATCTGCGCCAACACTTATCAGGCGCGTCTGGCTACGTTGATACTCATTAAACGTCACTAAATCCCATTTATCGTCTTTTTGGATCGAAGCGGAACCTTCACGGCGTTGCGCGTTATCATCAAAATATTCTAAGCGGGTTTTCAAACGCAGCGTATCGTTCAACCAGTAATGGTGAGTAAGCGCGAGGTTGTAACCCTCCACTTCACGGTGATACAAATCCTGCTCAAAGTTACGCGTTTCTTCACCTTGCCAATAGTCTACCGTCAACAAGGTTTCGCCATCGCCACGACGCATCGCCAACGCATGGCTGCCTTGGTAACGATTGCTGATACCGCTGTAAGTCAACGCGGCATCGACGTAATAGTCACGGTCATACAGATAATCTTCCGGCGTTTTGCTCTCGATAATCACTACACCGCCAATCGCACCAGAACCGTATAGCGTTGAGCTTGCCCCTTTCACAACTTGCACTTGTTTGACCTGACTCAAGCTAAAGGTATTGCGGCCATATTTGTCGTTAATATCGGCTGCGCCATAGCCATCAGCGCTTTGTACCCCATCGCGCACAATCGCAATGCGGTTGCCGGTCATACCACGAATCGTGATATTTTGTGGACGCCCCGCTCCGCCAGTGACGCTCACGCCCGGCTCTTGGTTCAGTGCATCATACAACTCAGTCTTGCCTTGCTTTTCAAGAGTTTCCCCTTCAAGCACCGCGACTGAACCTGCCACTTCTGACAACGGTTGTTCAATTCGATTGGCTGTTACCACCACTTCTTCATAGTGGCTTGGCTCAGATTCGGCATGAGCGAACCCCGCCGCGAGTACACTAAGTACCGCAGCTGATACTGGAGAAAGCTTCATTACTGCCCCGCTTTTCTGTTTTTATCTAAGGTGAGAAAGAAAGCATATTCACGCGCCTGTTTTTCGAGCGCTTGACGCCGATCACTGGCGTGACCCGCCTGAAAATCCGTGGATAAAAGATAAGGTCCCGCCCCTTGTGACAAGTCACTCAGACGAGCGAGATATCGAGCCCCTTCCCAATAAGGCACTCGGTTATCCCACCAACCGACATTGACGAATGTCGGTGGATAAACCGCGGCGCGCAGATTGCTCACCGGATCATAAGCAGCCATGACTTGACGCTGTTCCGGCAGTGTTGGGTTACCCCATTCCTGATACTGTTGGGCGGTCAATGCTTGACTGGTATCACTCATACTGGCCAGCACATCGACAAACGGTACTTGCAGTACGGCTGCGGCAAATAAATCAGGCTGCTGATTGAGCGCCGCCGCGACTAACGTGCCGCCCGCACTCCCACCGATGGCATAAATGGCTCGGGTGCCTTGATCAAAATGCGTCAAAAATCGAGCCGCTGCGAGGAAATCATCAATGCCGTTTTGTTTATTCAGTCCAGCGCCAGCTTGATGCCACGCTTCACCGAGATAGCCGCCGCCACGCACATGAGCAATCGCGTAGATCATCGCCGCGATCAAGCAAGCTGACAATTTGCGGCATAAAATAGGGCTTCATCGTCACGCCGTAAGCACCATAGCCATACAGCACCACACTGCTGCTTGGTGTCAACTTGTCTCGCCGATACGCCAACGTGACAGGGACCTTAATGCCGCCTTGCGCAACCCAAGCCGTATGAGTTTGATATTGAGCAGAGTCAAACCCCGCGTAGCTATCTTGACTTAACGTTTGCCACTGTAACTGTGCTACATCCAATTCATGCCAGCTGGCTTGCTCGGTCATCGACATGGCACGCACTCGCAAGCGATTGCTAGGTGCATCACCATTACGGGAAATCCAAGCCACTTGTCCCAAGGCTTGTAACTCAAAGTGAGTACGCACTTCGCCTTGGTAATCGAGAACCCAAATTTTCGGTGCTAAGGATTGATCTTCCACCAACACAATCCCTGCATCAAAACAAATAAAAATTGCTCAGTGAGCCTATTTCTTTGTGTGTGATGAACGGTTGCCAATTCAGCTCCGCTTGCGGTAACGGTTGGCGATAAAGCTGGAATGTCCCTTGATGATTACTGTTGATGTAAATCGTGTCACCCAACACATCGACGTAATACTCCACACCCTCTTCGGCACTGCGCAACCATGGCATCAAACGACCCGTTTGCGTATCCAAAAGACGTTGTTGGGTCGCGTTTTCATTATTTTGCTGTATCACGACATAACGCGGATTACTAGCAGAATAGAGCGAAAACAGCCACTCAGCCGAGCGCCACTCATCAAGCTGAGTGGATTGGCCACTCGCTAACTCAAAACGTTGCAACTGAGTGTTGCCATTCAAATCGGATAAGTAATAAAGGCTTTTACCATCCGGAGCCCAAGCAAAGTAAGTGCTCGCATTTGCAGAAATAACTCGCTCGGTACGATCGGTTACATGCACTAGGGTGATCCTAAACTGCTCGTCACCACGGGTATCTTCCGCTAATGCAATCCACTCTCCTGAGGTATCCGGCATCCACGCCGCTAATTGGTAGTAATCAAAGGCGTCAGCACGCACCGAGAGATTAAGAAGTGGTTTTATATCATCCGCTGCATTGATTTTGACCAGCTGTCGATCGCCATTCCATTGGATATCGTTGTACTGCTGATGCGATCGGATCAATGCCGGTGATGGCGCTTTATGCTGCGCCGTTTGTTGCCATTCTCCGACCAATGCCTGAATGTCAGAGCTATGCGGTTCAAACCAGCGGTCGGCTTTCACATTTTGATCGTTCAGGTACTGTTTCACACGAGGCTCTGAACGGGAGTCATCACGAAGCCATTGGTAGGAATTGTCTGCGTAGGCATGAAAAACCGACAGAGATGTCGTCAGTGCCAATACATTGAGCAGTTTCATCGAAATAGTGATTACTATAAGAAATAAAAATCGGTCGCCACTCTAGCATAAATACAAACAAGATCAATTATCATTTGCATTAGTTTGGGATAAAACGTCTATTCGTCAGCCCCAACTCAATAGATAGGTTTTTTTCGGTATAAAAAAACCGCCAGAAAGGCGGTTTTTATTCAAGCTTAGCTCAAGCCTGAGCGCTTATTCGATCTCATTTTCCTGATCAAGTTCAGGCTTCGGTGCGACTTTCTTTTTCGGAATAAATACCGAATCACCTACTGCAACGTTTTGATAGAAACTCTTATCACGCGAAACCGGTTTTTTCGCTTTAGTCGGAGCTTTCGCTTTGTTGACACGTTTACTTGGTGCAGCTTTAGGCATCACTTGACGTGGTTTTAGGCCTTTAAACTTACCTTGCAGCCCTTCCAGCACTTCAAACTGAATTTCTTGTTGTAAGAAAGCTTCTACTCGTTTGAAGCTATCCCAATCTTTAGGCCCAACCAGTGACATTGCATCGCCTTTGTTACCCGCACGACCTGTACGGCCGATACGGTGAACGTATTCTTCCGTATGTTTTGGCATATCAAAGTTGATCACATGGGTGACCGACGGAATATCAAGCCCACGAGAAGCCACATCGGTGGTCACTAAAATCTTAAATACGGTGCGCTCAAACTGGCTCATGATGGTGTTGCGCTGTGTTTGGTTTAGGTTACCGCTCAACGCAACCGCTTTGAGGTTACTCTTATTAAGTTTTTCTGTCAGGCGATCGGTATCAGCACGCGTTGCGGTAAAGATGATCACTTGTCGGTACTCTGCATCTGCGAGAATGCGATCCAACAAGGCTTCTTTATGGTCCAAATGGTCACACAGGTAGAAGTGTTGAGTAATGTCTTTATGCTCTTCACTACCAATGCCAATCGCGATGCGTTTTGGCTCATTGAGCATTTCCATCGCCATGTCATTCACATCGGCGTGATCCAAAGTTGCAGAGAACATCAATGTTTGACGACGACGATGTTTCGCGGCGTTATGGATACGGCGCAACTCTTTGGCAAAACCCAAGTCCAGCATACGGTCGGCTTCATCCAACACCAGCGTTTCTAAACCTTCCAGAAACAGTGAACGGTGATCTAAGTGATCGGCTAAACGTCCCGGCGTAGCCACAATAAAGCGAGGACCACGAGCTAACGCCTTTACCTGATCGTTAAAGTTCTCACCACCCGTGATTAATGTCGCCGTATAGCTAAGGCCTGCAAGCATAGAACGCAGTTCACCATACACTTGTTTTGCCAGTTCACGAGTTGGAACCAAAATGACGCCGCGAGGATCTTTTGCCGAAAATGCTTTGGTTTTTAAAGATTTGTGCAACATCGGCAGCACAAAGGCCAACGTTTTGCCCGAACCTGTCTTAGATGAAGCCAACAAATCGCGCCCGGCAATCGTTAACGGAATCGCCTGTTGTTGAATCTCTGTCGCTTGTTTGAAATTGTAATGCGCTAGATTTTTCAGTAAGCGATTATCTAAGCCTAAATCTTTAAATTGCAAAGTATTCTCCATCTTTGGTTCTGTTTAAAAGTACGAAGTAGATCACGAAAAAGCCCAGTATGATAACGCAACTCACCCATTCATAGATAGTCGAGGGATAAAATAATCCCAAAATGAATAAGCCTATCGAATACAAAAACTCAACTCATAATCTAAAAAATAAGATGCCCGACAATTTGTTGATTCGTTGTCAAATTCTTGGATTTTTTTAACTTTTGAGGGCTAGTTTTGCGCAAAATAGCGACTACAATTGAAGCGTCCATATTTTAATTTCTCATAAGTATAGGACGTAACTGATACCGACTTTACCAAGTTAAGGAGTTCTCTATGAACAAGATGTTAATCGCAGCAGCAGCGTCTTCCGTACTTCTACTAGCGGGTTGCGCCTCTGGTCCTGATGAAGCTACCACTGCAAAAATGAACGAAATCAGCAATCAGGTCAGCGAACTGAACTCGCAAGTTGCTGCACTGACATCAAAAGTGGATCAAGCAACTGAAGCAGCTAAAGCTGCTCAAGAAGAAGCTGCTCGCGCAAACGAACGTATCGACAACATTGCTCAGTCTTACACCAAGTAATTTCTGAGTCATTGACCGAATTGAAGAGCCAGCAATTGCTGGCTCTTTTTTCTCTGAGGTTAAATAGCCATTACTGCTCGGCGGACTCCCAAACGGGCGGAGCAATCTCGACCGGCACACCATTTTGCGCCAAAATAGCGGCACGCGCTTTAGCATCTGAGACTTTATTTTCGTCTAACCACCAGTTCAGTTCTTGTGGCATCACTAAGGCGTGTTTAACACCGTCACTGCGCGTTAAAGGTTCGTGCACTTCAATAAACACACTGCGATCCGGCTCTAATGCGACTTTGATCGGCTCGTTAATAATACGAACTTTCTCACCACGTTCCACTTGCTGAAATAACCATTCGATATCTTTCGGATCCATACGAATACAGCCTGAACTCACGCGCATACCGATCCCAAAATCTTTGTTGGTGCCGTGGATCAAATACTCGCCCGATCCATAAGCCAATCGCATCGCATAATCCCCCAATGGATTATCCGGTCCTGCCGGTACCACGGCGGGTAAAATATCCCCTTTGGCTTTATGTTCGCGACGGATCGATTCCGGCGGTGTCCAAGTCGGATTTTTGCGCTTACTGCTGATGGACGTTTGCATTACAGGGGTATCACGCCCAATCCGACCGATACCAACGGGGAAAATATGCACTTTCCCTTCATCAGGACGAAAGTAGTAAAGACGCAGCTCAGCCAGATTAATCACTATCCCTTCATACGGAACTTTAGGCAGGATAATTTGGGCAGGAATCGCAAGAACGAAGCCTTCTTGTGGCAAAAAAGGGTCGACCCCACGATTGGCGGCCATCAACGCTAGCAGACCAATATCGTACTGTTTTGCAATGTCCGACAGGGTTTGTCCTTTTTGAATTTCATGGTACTGCGTATTGCCGACAATACTGCTGCCCTCAACAGGCAATTCAAACACAGCAGCATTTACACCGTAACTGATGGCCCACGCACAACCGATTGCCCAAACTTTCTGCCACATACTGCTGATTATCCCTTCGCTGTTTTATACAAGCGTAAGGTTACTTCTCTTTCCTGTTTATGATCAACTAGTCGCGCAGGATATGACACGCTATTGACCGCAGGATAAGTCCAAGGTTGGTGGATATACGCGGCCGACATTGAGCGTAACTCAGGTACCCAGTGCCGAATAAATTCACCTTGTGGGTCAAATTTCTCCCCCTGGCTGACTGGGTTAAAAATTCGGAAATACGGTTGTCCATCGCAACCCGTTGAAGCGCACCACTGCCAGCCACCGTTGTTGGCCGCATAATCACCGTCTATAAGCTTACTCATAAAATAACGCTCGCCCCAGCGCCAATCGATATGCAAGTCTTTAGTGAGAAAACTCGCCACAATCATGCGCAACCGATTATGCATCCATCCCGTTTGATTAAGCTGGCGCATCGCGGCATCAACAATCGGATAACCGGTGGTTCCTTCACACCAACGTTGGAATTTTTCGTTATCGTTCCACCATTCAAGTCGCGAGCCCCATTCATGAAAATCACGACTTTTTGAAATGTTGGGTTCAATCGCCACTAAGTGTTGATAGAACTCACGCCAAATCAGCTCGCTCAACCAGACTTGCGCCCCCTCGCTAAGCGCCCCCATCGAAGATTCTCGATACAGACGAGCCACACATTGTCGTGCCGATAACGCACCAATCGCCAGATAGGGAGAGAGCACACTCGTCCCTTCGCGCGCTGGAAAATCACGCAGCTGATGGTAATTCTGCACTTGCTCTCGGCAAAAATCGCGCAATTGATTACGTATGGTTTCAAAATCGACTGGCCATGATTGGCTATCGACTCTTGGGTAATCGAATGTTTGTGCTGAATTCCAAACCCAACTTGCCCATTCACTTGAGAGCGTCCATGGCTCCGCAGGCTGATTTTTGGCAATGATAGGCGGCTGGAACAGACTCAACCAAGCGCGTTTAAACGGAGTAAACACTTTGAAGTGTTCGCCTTGCTTGGTACGAACGCAACCGGGGGGAAGGAGGCATTTGTCATCAAACGTAGCCCACGAAATGCCTCGCTCATCCAACAACAGCTCTGTATGTCTATCGCGTTGCTGCTCATCGAGTTCATAGTCACGATTGGCAAAGACTTGCGTGGCATTCAGCTTGCTTGCCAACTGACTCACCGCCTCTGCAGCGGCCTTAAAATCCGCCACTTGTTGGTATAACAGCGGCACATTAAGTGCGGCGAGTTCTTGTTGCAGTTCGCCTAACCGCCGCCAGATAAAATCGGCTTGAATCGGCGCCACATGATGTTGTTGCCACTGTGCCGGCGTTGCAATATAAACTGCGGCGACAGGTTCGCCGCTCGCGATCGCGGCACTCAGCGCTGTGTTATCAAAACTACGCAAATCGCGCCGAAACCAAACCAATTTCATACGGATACCTTACTGCTGTTGAAGCTGCTGTAATACTTCAGATAACACGCATTGTTGACCAAACTGCTGCTGCAAATGCGTCAATGCCGATTGCTGAATAGCGGGTAACGGGCGATGAGCATGCAGGGCTAACGTATGGAACTGCGCTAAACCAACGTGGTCTTGTAAGCCACGAATATCGTCAACGGCTTCAAGCAAAGTCACTTGGTAGCCCTTTTCCGCCCATGTCAGCGCCCACAGCCATGCGTTAAGAGATCCGGTGTCGTCCAAGCTCAGGCACAAACATTTGCCTTTACTGGCCGCTTTATTTTCGGCATCCAGCACAAACGCCAATTTAGTGAGCATAAGAGTGCGGAATAACCCCATTTGCAGTGAGCGCAGCGGCCCTTTCACCCGTTCTAACGCTTCTAACACTGGATGTATAAATTGGTTTTGCATCACCTCTAGCGGATATTCTTTCAGCACGGTGGCAATAACCTGCTCAGCTTTAGAGCGTTGCAACGCCGCCAAAGCGGTCAATAGCACCTCACACTCTTCCAACTGCGTTACTGACTGTGGGAGAAATTCCGCCTCTGGCGTACCACTTTGTAATAGAGCACCCACTTTGCCAATCGCCACCCCTTTTGCTAGCCAACTTTGGATCTGGCGGATCATCTCGATGTCTTGTTCTGTAAATAGACGATGGCCTTTTTCGGTACGATCGGGTTGTACCAAGTTATACCGACGCTGCCACGCTCGCAGCGTCACTGGTTTTACGCCCGTTATTTCCGCCACTTCACGTATTGCGTAGTGTTTTTCATCACAAGCCATAGCGTAATTTCAACTCCGAAGGATAAGGATTGAGGTAGCGTTGCTGATCCAGATACGGATCGGGGTACAACGCGAGATAATGTTTCAATAAAGTCAGGGGGGCGAGCAAAGGCAGTTCAGCTAAGCGGTAACTTTCGATGACTTGTGCTAACTCCGCTTTTTGCAGCTTGTTGAGTGAGCGTTTGAAATATCCTTGTAAATGCATCAACACATTGGTGTTATTTTTACGGCTCGCGGGGTGCGCGAGTGCTTGCATTAAACCTAAACGATATTCCTCAATAAACCGATCCAATGGGTACTGCTTCACATTGGCCACCCATTTTCCCAAAGCACGGTAGGATTCAGGATGATGCGCCATCAAACTCAATTTGTAGCGTGAATGAAATTCAACCACTTTCCTTGCACTCGGAGTTTCACCCATACTGGTATAAAAATCATGTAGGCAGTAAATCCGTGTAATAAAGTTTTCACGCAGTACCGGATCATGCAGGCGGCCATCTTCCTCAATCGGCAACCAAGGCATTTTCTCCATTAAGATGCGGGTATAAATCCCCACCCCTTCTTTTTCGGCACTATTGTGCTTGTACACTTTGACTCGTTCCATACCGCAACTGGGTGATTTTGCGCAGACGATATATCCACACAGTTCCGCATTACTAAGCTCTGCCACTTTTTGTTGCGAGTAACTTTCTAACGCTTGGGTATGGTCACGCGTTACATCTTTGGTTTCCACCAATGCAATACGTTCATTTTCTGAAAACAGCCGCAGAGTCGGACGTGGCACCGGTAGACCCATTCCCATTTCAGGGCAGACAGACACAAACTCCGCGTAGCGTGAAAGTTCATCCGTGACGAAATGGCTGATTTTATGCCCGCCATCGAAGCGAACCTTGGCTCCGAGAAGACAAGCACTGATGCCAATTTTGAGTGGTGTGGTCGGCATACGAGTCTCCAACACTTATCTGTACAATAAAAATTTATGTACAAGATCTATAGCACGTGATTTTGTGCTGTACAAATATTATTTTTGTACACCAAAGACAGGTACATAAAACCAAACGATTGGCTCAACGCTTGCCTTATCACTTTCAACATATTTGGTTATCAATTGGAGATATCCGGAGCCAAAGAGAGTAATTTGTGACGATGCTCTCAAGGAGCCCCACCCATAGTGGCTAGTATTGGCGCAACAGATAAATCCTCAGCCAACAGGATTCGTAATCAATGTATTGGCTGAATTGAATTGGAGAATAACCATGGCAACCCCACACATTAACGCACAACCCGGTGATTTTGCTGAAACCGTACTGATGCCAGGCGATCCGCTGCGTGCGAAATACATTGCGGAAACCTTCTTGGAAGACGTGAAGCAAGTGTGCGATGTGCGCAGTATGTTTGGCTTTACCGGCACTTACAAAGGCAAAAAAGTTTCGGTGATGGGTCATGGCATGGGTATTCCATCATGCAGCATCTATGTACATGAATTAATTGCTGAATATGGTGTGAAAAACATCATCCGTATCGGTAGCTGTGGTGCCGTGCGTGACGATGTCAAACTGATGGATGTGGTGATCGGTATGGGCGCATCCACCGATTCAAAAGTAAACCGTATCCGCTTCAGTGGCCATGATTTTGCCGCCATCGCCGATTACCACTTGCTAGAAACCGCAGTAAATCAAGCACGAGCTCAACAAGTTCCTGTAAAAGTAGGGAACGTATTTTCAGCCGATCTGTTCTACACACCAGAGCCAGAAATCTTCGAAAAAATGAAAAAACTGGGCATTTTAGGGGTGGATATGGAAGCCGCGGGCATCTACGGTGTTGCCGCTGATCTTGGCGCACGTGCGCTGACTATTCTGACGGTGTCTGACCATATCCTACGTGGTGAAAAACTCAGCTCTGAAGATCGTCAAAAGTCTTTTAACGACATGATGAAAGTGGCGCTTGAAACCGCAATCAACATCTAATTTATCTTGTCATCACCGTCAGGCTGAAATACTCCTGACGGTCAGAAATACCCCGAGGGGGAGATCGTGCCTAACGACCAACTACCACCGGACGCAGAAGGTTTACAACTCAACTTTTGTAAAACATTGGCGTGTGACAACTTTGGATTGAGTGAGGCAAAGCATTACGTTTTGCAGCGCGTAAACCCGAAACGGCCAGCGATGGTTTGTCGTGAATGTGGAGCTTTCCCCCCCTTACTTAATAATCACGAAGTGGTGAATGAACTACACCGCTTGCGTCAACTGCACAGCGAAGGGCTACCCGCTTGCCATAATCCGGCTTGCGTCAATGCCAGTTTATCCGTACATACTCATAAGCAGTTGTATCATGCCTTCGGTTATAGCGGCGATCGCCAACGTTATCGTTGTAAAGCCTGTCACGCGACGTTTGTGGATAAATGGTCAGGCGCCAATCATAAACTCAACTTCCAAGAATCTCTGCTCGGGTTACTGTTTACAGGTTATTCGGTACGCGAAATTTGCCGTAAGCTCTCAATTAATCCGAAAACGTTTTACGATCACCTTGACCATATCGCGAGCCGCTGTCGGCGTAAACTCGCCATGATTGATGCCCGCTGGGTCAATCACGCCAAAACTTACCAATTCGCATCTCACTATCAACCGTTACAAGCACACAGCGGCAACGGAGTATTTTGGGTAGCGACTGGGGATGCCAAAACGGGCTATATCCTGTGCCAGCATCTCAACTACTCTGCCAATGAAGATCCAACCGGCAGCGTGGATCACGATCCCTACCAAACCCCCGCTCGCTTTGTACCCCGTGAGTATTTGGTTGAAGCACAAGCTTTCACTCACAAAGAGAGCGCAGCACTGCGTGAACGTATCGATAACCGCTATCAACTGATTTTGGCACGAGGCAATGTGGAAGACCCATTAGGTAATATGGCTCAATTCCACTACCCATCGAAAGGCGCGGTGATCCGTCCCCCCTACACCTCTTATGCCCATTATTTACATGTGTTGGATATGTGTGATCCTGAAAAACGGGTTTCGATTTTCATGCCGCAAGATCCTCTACTACGTTCGGCAGCATTGAGCGTCAGCCTATCGCGGATTCAACGTCAAAATGTTGACCTAATGTACGTAGAAGAAGACCAAGATTGGCAAGCACCAACCTCATTCGACAAGACCGATATCGTGCATATGGGGTGGTGGCGAGATCGCTGGGCCATCGCCCACTCTGGTAGTAAAGCTAAAGGGGTCTGCTACCTAGCGGGCAACAACCCTGACCCACAGCACTGGTTACAGCACGCTTCTACTCGACAAATCGAATACTATCAAAACCGGTTCCAGTTACTGTTTGAATCGTTTGTTAATGAACCTCGTCGCAAACTACGTCCGGGAGGGATCCAACCCTTATTGGATATTTTCCGTGCATGGCATAATTTATGCTATCAAGATAAACACGGATTCACGGCAGCACAAAACTTAGGTTTATCGCAGCACCCTCTAACATTAAAGGAACTTTTGTCCTAAATTGCTTAGAAGAACAGAGTGTGAGATAGCACCAATTATTGTCGAATGACTTGATAAAAGTGTCCGTTTTTTCACATGAATTCGTGTTTAATGACGCCTTGTCCTTATAATGGGCAAGTCATGACGAGCATTAAATCGCCCAAGGACGACTGTATTTTGGACAAAAGCCAATATCTTCTTGAAATGGAAATCGAACAGCTCAGATCCCGTATTGAATCTGAGCCTGATAAGGTATTCATCCAAGCAGAACAGTGTTTAGTTCGTGCCCGGCAAATTCACTTTACCTCAGCCATTATTGAGTCACTGATCATCATGTCCCGCTGCCTCTGGTGCAAAATGGACTACCGCTCAGGCCTCAAATACATCAAAGAAGCGAATCAGAACCAGAGTAACCTCGATACAGATCATTTTCTGCCTGAAATTCTGCATATTCATGCCTTACATTACTGGGGACAAGCCAAGTATTACACCGCACAGCAGTTTTGGATTAACGCATTAGAACAATCCGCATTGGTGGATGAACCAGAAACCGAAATTGAGTGCTTGATCGGCCTTGGTAATATTTGGCGTATCACAGGAGAGTATAAACTCGCCTGCTCCACTCATGAGCTAGCCGTAAAAGTGGCTAACAATACGCGCATTGGTTGGCTTGAAGGTAAAGCACGCATTTTATGGGCATGGGATCTCTACCATCTCAATCAATATGTCGATATGTTGACTGTGCTTGATGGGGCAGAAGAAGTGCTACAAAGTAACAGCAATGTGACTTGGCAAGCCGAAGTATGGGACTTCCGTGGTTTAGCTTTGCTTGGGCTAGAGCGAATAGAAGATGCCGAAGAAGCCACCCGCAAAGCCCATGAGCTGGCTGTGGCGAATAATCTCACTTGGATGAAAGCTCACTCATTCATCAGCCGTGCACGCCTAGAGCTACTGCGCAAAAATTTTGCGGTGGCCGCAGAGCTTTTAAGCAACGCAGAAAAGGCTGCCACGTCTTTTGATAATGGTGAACTCTTATCGCAAATCTGCTACCAGCAATCACGCGTGGCAGAAGAAAATGGTGATGCGCAGGCCGCGTTAATCGCCTTCAAAAAATACCGCCGCTATACCGTTATGATGCTGCGTGAACAAACCATGCGCGTGGGGATGGACAAAGCTCGTTCCTCAAAGCGCCAACTCGAACAACGTGCACGTAAGTTGATTAATCGTATTCGTGGCCAACACGAGTTTGATCCTGAAAAACATCTTTCCAATGTGGTCTCTGAAACCTATTGGTGGGAACAGTTGGTGCTGTTCAAAACCGAGCTGAAAAAATCGAACCACGCTGTTGTGGTGATCCAACACCCTAGCGCCAAATACATTGATGTGTGTACCGAAGTCATCCACTCTCTGTGCGCACCGCAAGATTTACTATCACGGCTCAGCAGTGACCGCCTCGGTTTGCTGTTGGCAGAAAAGGGCGAAGCCGCCTTAGAAATATTCCAAGTTATGGCCAAAATGATTGAGATTTACCCGTGGCACCGTAAAGGATTAGATGGCCCACTCCCCAAAATCACTCTCCAAGATATTCTGTCTTTCCCGTTTACGTTGGAACAGTTGATTGATAGCCAAGCACAGGAAGCATCGTATGGAAACCCTGCTCAGTAAGGTTAAAGAAGCGGGGCTAGACGCGGCCGCCGTCGCTGGAGAAGAGGCGATCATCTTCTGGAACCATGTCAGACAGCATGTGGCGACGACCGCTCAAGAGCGCGCGCAAAGTTATATCATCAGCGCTGAGTACCGCCGAGAAATGAAACAATGGCAAACCAGCATTGAAGAGCTGCGAGCGGCACTGTCACTCTTAGAGCTACCCGCGGATCTGGAGCTACTCCTTTCGGTTAAACACAGCCTAAGCGAGCGCTTGCTTGATCATGGCGATTATGTCGCTGCACTTTCCGAATACGTTGCGATCTCCAATATTGCCGTTGAGCATGGCATGATTGATGACTATGTGTTGGCCGTTCTTGGTATGGGCAACTTATGTGATGCCTATGGTGACCATAACCGAGCATTACGCTACTACCAGAAAATTGACAGCATAGATCATGCGATCTCCAGTCGCGCACTGCGTCTGCGCTACAAGCTGTATATGTTAGCCTGTTACATCAGCCTTGGACGTTATACTGCCGCGAATGACCTGATCAAAGAGTGTGAAGAACTCAGCATTCTGGTGAGTGACAAACAGCTGACGGGGCAAATTATGCTCTATCAAGCTCGGCTTTACCTACAACAAGGCAAAGTGCAAAAAGCGATGATGACGTTAGCCAATGCGCAGTACTCTTCATCCCTCACCCCATCAGACTGGCTCTCAAGCATGCTGCGTATTGAGCTCGCACATTGTTTATCTAAAGCCGGTAAAGCGCACCTTGCGACTTTGCTGCTTAGTAGCACCGAAAAGCGGTTAAAGAACATCCAATCCCCCTTTTTGGAAAAGTGCCTCTATGAAGCTTTCAGCGACGTTTGTGAGTTAGAAGGCCTCTTCAAAACCGCCCTGCAGTATGAAAAGAAAGTGTTTCGTATTGAAAGCGACTTAATGAAGCGGATCCCAATCAGTGAATTAGGTGCAATCCAACTACGTCGCCTGTCGCGTTTTGAGTTACAACTCAAGCTGATCCTCTCCGAGCTAGAGAATAGAGAGCTTAAAGAAACCACGGAAAACCAGAAAAATACCGTATTGCAGTTACAACAAGATGTGTTCACCGATCCACTAACCAAACTGCATAACCGTCGGTGGTTAGATGTGAAGCTCAAAGATTTACTCCTTCACGAAACGTCGTTTGCTTTCTTAGTGGTGGATATTGATCACTTTAAATCAATCAATGATGAACTCAGCCACTTAGTCGGTGACAAAGCGATTGTGAATGTCTCTAGTGAGCTCGCGACTTATTTTAAAATTTTCGCGGCGCTTCCCTGTGTGCGATTTGGTGGCGAAGAATTTCTGGTGATCTTAGAAAACGTGACCAGTGAAATGGCACAAATGCACGCCGAGAACTATCGTCAGCGCATTTTTGATTTCCCATGGCAAGAGGTTTTAGGTGAACGTGGCTTAACGGTCAGTATCGGTATCACCCTACATCGCGAGGGTGAAAATACGCAACGTACTTTTTATCGGGCTGATAAAGCGCTATACCGCGCGAAAGCAAATGGTCGCAACCAAGTGTGTTTGGAGTAAGCCGATATATCAAAAAAGCCGCTCATTTGAGCGGCTTTTCACTTTCAAAACTCCGTTTACTGCGAATCGATTTCGATGAGTAACGCTTCAACTGCAGCGGAGAGCTGGCGGTCTTCTCCCGCGACAATCGATTCTGGGTCGTTATACACCAAAATATCTGGCACGATCTCTTGGTTTTCAAACCAACGCCCTTGATCATCTTTCAGGCCCAACTGTGGCACTCCATAAATTAAACCCGGCTCTTGTTGCTGCTCCCAAATCACAGCAGTTCCCGTACCGGGAACACGTTCGCCAACGAGTTTACCTAGCCCCTCTCGTTGGTAGAAATAAGGCACAATAGAGCCATCGGAGTAGCTATCAGCATTCGCCAGCATAATGCTCGGTTTTGCCCAACGACGCTCAGGGAATGAAGAAACGACATACCCATCTCGTGTCTGAAGTGATGAATGCCGAGTTCCGGAAAGAATTTCCATAATTTGATCATGTAGCCAACCGCCTGCGTTAAAGCGTACATCAACCACTAAGCCTAATTTATCTCTTTCTCGTCCAAACATATCGTTCTGCATTCGTTCAAAACTGGCTGCATCCATCGCGGCCAGATGCACATAACCTAAACGTCCACCGGAAAGTTTTTCCACTAAAGCGCGTCGCTGTTCAACCCATTGTTGGTAGAGTAATTCGCTTTCTTCATCAAGCCCAATCGGAACTAGGGTGAAGTTTTGGGCTTTCTCCTCACCGGGAGCCAGCACGCTCAGCCGAGTTAACTTGCCTTGGGTAAAATTGAGAAAACGGTGTATGTCTTGCTGATCAGAAATCTCTTTACCGTTAACCGAGTAAATAATCGCTCCCGCTTTGATGGGGGATTGATAGGTATCGGCAGGGCTACCCAGTAATACGCTTTTCACTCGGATCCCTTTGCCCCGGTAGCGATCATCATAATAAAGCCCAAGCGAAGCAGGCTCTTCCCAGCTTGGGTTGCTGGCAGCAAAGGAAGCCCCTGTATGTGAAACGTTCAACTCACCAACCATCTCACTCAATAACTCAGCAAAATCGGAGTAAGTTCGAATACTTGGGAGATGTTTACGATACTGTTCACCATAGCCAGCCCAATCCACACCATTCATTTGGGGGTCATAAAATTTGCTTTGTGTTAACCGCCAAGCATGTTCGAACAGGTAAGCCACTTCCGCACGAAAATCAAAATAAGCATTCGCTTCATAACGTACAAACTCTGTCTCTCGGGTCACCACATTGAGATTTTCGATCCCGTGTTCACCAATAATGAGTAGGCTTTCGTCATCCGCCGCCATCGCCAACAACATGGCATCTTCACTAAAACGACTGAACAGCGTCATCATTTCACCACTGCCCAAATCAATCTGCGAAATTTGTACAGAATCGCCGACACGGTGAGCAATGATCAAATGGTGGTTATCTCGGGTTAAGTGTTTAAAAATGATATCCAGTGATGTCGGCGTCATGCGCATGGTGCGTAATTTCAGCCCTTGGCTTTCAACCATAGTCGCAGTGATGGGGACTGATTCACGATCATTGAGCTCATGATCGGCAGCCTGTTCGTCATCAAGCCATTGCTGCTCAGCGGTCTTACCAAAATTAAATTTGGCTTGGCGATTGAGCGCCACACCGTACACATCAAACTGTACAGGCAGGTCATCAATATCACGTAATCCTTTGGCATCCGTTAACCAATAGACCCATTGCCCATCCACACTAAATTGCGGAGCCGACTCAGAAAATCCGCTATTACTCAGGTTGATAGGGGCTTCACTGCCATCAAATTTCAATAGCTGCACATCGCTATTAAAAGCCGCGCGATCTCGCGTCACGAGATATTGGCTGTCAGGAGACCACTGGTAATCAAGATCTGAATCGATATAGGAATACAACGTTTGTGCATCTAACAGGGTATACGTTTTATCTTGCTCAATATCATACACTTTGAGCGTATTGCTATTTTCACGGTAGGCAATTCGCTTTCTATCAGGAGAGTAAAGAGGCTGTGTCAGGTCTTCTGTCGCAGTCAACACGGGTTCTTCCACAATATCGAGCGATGTGGAGAAGCTTTTTCCGCCATCATTCACGTAGCTTTGGTAAATATCCCAACTCCCACCGCGCTCTGAGGCATAAATCAATCGATAACCATCGCTCGAAAATGTAATGTTGCGTTCTGCCTCTGGGGTATCAGTGATCCGCTTGGTTAACCCTGAGAGTAAGGAGACCACATAAACATCTCCCCGTGCGATAATCGCCACCTCTGGAGAGCTGGGTGATACCACCATTTCGGTCGTTTCATGGTTAAAATTCACCGAATGACGACCATCCGGCATTGCGCTACGGCGTATCGATACGGCAACTTTTTGAGGTTGTTTCGCTCCAGCTTGGAGTCGCCAGATCTCACCATCAAAACCGTATACCAAGTCGCCTTGTAAACTGGCACTCAAAAACCTTACAGGGAGCTTCTCATGTGCGGTGATGGCGACGGGCTCGGAAACCATCAAAATCGCTGTTGCCATACGTTAAAGCTGCCGCCCCGCTCCGAAAGATAGTACATCGATGAACCATCGGCGCCCCAAACTGGGTTACGGTCTTCACCTCGGAAGGAAGTCAGTTGAACATGTTGCCCGGTTTGGGGCGACCATCGCCAGATGTCCCGTGTTGCATCTGATATTGCACCTTTGCGCCACGGCTGTTCATCTGAGGGTTGATTGGTATAGAGAATATCTCTTTGTGTCGGTGAGACTGCGAGATCGCACACTGCAATCGGCAGAACCATTCGTTCACGCCCGCCCGTCACGGGGATGGAATAAAGCTGAGCGGTGAAACTCCCCTGTTTGACATTGGCATCGGCTTTATCATCTCCCAATCGGCGTGATGCAAAATAGAGTTGTGTTCCATCGGCAGAAAAGGCGTAGGGAGTATCTTTAGCCCCATGATAAGTCAAACGACGGCTTTCACCGCCTTGCACTGCAAGAATAAATACATCGCCTTCACCATAACGGTTCGCAGAAAAGGCCAAAGATTGGCTGTCAGGAGACCACACCGGCATCTCACTGTATACGCCACTTTCAGTTAAGGCGATAGCCTCTCCTCCTTGTGCCGGCACCAACCAGATTTGCCCAGCATAAGTAAACGCAATCTGCTGCCCATTCGGTGAAAGCGCAATATCTCTTAACCACGTGGGATGGGAATAAGACGGTTCTAGCTGCTGATTTGCACTTGCAATGCCCACCATTTGGGCATTCATAAACAGAGCCAACAGCAACGCAGAACGCAAAGTGAAACGGGGCAAGGGCATCGTTTTTCCTTATCAGTAGATTGGCATACATCATTTTTTAAAATGAAACGTTACCCTAACTCGATAAGAACGTCTAAATCATTTCATCTGATAAAGACGATTGCCCCACCCTCATAACCTATATTGGCGAGAAATGAGCGATTTACACCGCGCGATGACGTAAGTGTTGCCACTCAGGATGGCGTTCAAGGTAGTGCACAACATAACTGCATACCGGTACCACCGTGAACCCTGCACGTTCAATTTCAGGTAATACACTTTCCATCATCACTTTTCCGTACCCTTTGCCTTGTAACTCGTCAGGCACTCTAGTCGAAGTAATATGCAGCACGTTATCTTGTTGCTGATATTTCACTACGGCTTGATAGTCGCCTTCCAGTGTCACTCGATAGCAGTTATTTGCAGCATCATGTTGCACAATATGGGTCATACTGAATCCTTTTCTGATAGATAGATCAAATTTGTTGGAGACTCTCTGAATTGAATCTACACTTATCTCACCATAGAATTCAATGGACTGAACGACATGTATAAGTCGTATCGCAACACGGAGAGGTTAAATGAATTCACGGCCCGCTGAAAAAATTGATGATAATAATGGGCAACTGCAGACTCAACGAAGCAAGACCGTTTCGACGATAAACAGCACGGATGCGCTGGCGATGGTCGAACACGGCAGTGAACTGACTTTAAGTATTACCACCCCAGTGGGAACAAAATTTGTCTGCCGGACCCCGTTTATTGGGACTCATACCGACAAATTTTTGCTCGTTGAAATGCCCAAAATTTCTGCTGACGATTTGCAATTCTTCTTTCAAGAAGGGTTCTGGATGAACATTCGCGCCATCTCACCAAGAGGAGAAGGCGCACTGATTCATTTCCGTAGTCAATTGATGCACATCTTGCAAGAGCCCGTTCCACTCGCCTTTTTATCGATCCCGAATACGATGCAAGTATCGCAATTGCGTAAAGAGCCAAGGTTTGAGCTGAATTTGGCAGGTAAGGTCGTGTTTGATGAACACCGTGGTGATTGTGAGCTGCGTGACTTATCCCGTAGTGGCTGTCGTTTCATTACGCCACCTTTAGGCAAAACTTACCAAGTCGGCGACCTTGTGGCTCTTGAGATATTTTCTGACTTACGGGGGACCCAAAGTTTCCCACCTTTGACTGGTAAAATTTGTAACTTACAGCGTTCGCTACATCATGCGCGCTATGGGTTGGAATTTAATGAAGAAGGCAAAACTAACGCTAAAAACTTGCTCGCTCAATTGAAGTTTAATGGCACCAAATTAACACTCAATACAGACAAGAAAGCGTAACCCTTTGAAAGCACCACGGCGAATAGCGATGGTGAGATGACCATAAGAAAACCCCCAGTCGATCTATAACGACTGGGGGTTTTTGTTAATGAAACAACGCGCGATCAATCAAGAGATTATCCCAAAAAGGAAATGTACCCTTGGAGAATGATCAAATTCACGATATCGATGAAAAAAGCCCCCACAATCGGTACCACCATAAACGCTTGTGGTGAAGGGCCAAAGCGTTTCACCACTGAGCCCATGTTCATCACGGCAGTAGGGGTTGCGCCTAAACCAAAACCGCAATGCCCCGCAGAGATCACAGCGGCATCGTAGTTTGCTCCCATCACTTTAAACGTAACGAAGTAGCAAAAAATCCCTAATACCACGGATTGAATAGCCAAGATCACCAGAAACGGCAGTGCTAAATCAAAAATATTCCACAATTTCAGGCTCATCAGAGCCATGGCCAAAAATAGCGATAAAGAAACCGTCCCCAAAATATCGACCGTTTCAGCATCCACCTTGCGTAACTTAGTCACCTCCAGCAGATTAGTGATAAAGACCCCAATGAATAAGGCATACACAAAATCTGGGATCATCAACCAGCGGATCTCAAATGTCTTAACCCAAGCCTCAAGGTACTTCGCCCCTGTAACGCATATGAGCAAGATAAACAGAATTTCAATCACCTTTTTCGCGGTGACTTTATCTTCTTCATATTCGTTATACGTCACTAACTCAGGAAAACGCGAGTGCGTTTGCGTACCGCGCCCGTATTCAGATTCAATACCGTGTTTATCGATCAGCTTCTGCGCAACAGGGCTACCAATGATACCGCCAATAATTAAACCGAACGTGGCTGATGCCATCGCGATTTCTAAAGTGTTCGTTAAGCCATAGTTTTCCGCAAACGTATTGGCCCATGCGGCACCCGTGCCATGCCCACCAGATAACGTAATCGAGCCTGCGATTAACCCCAATAACGGATCCAAGCCCAGCCCAGCAGCCAGCGAAACCCCCACCCCATTTTGGATGATGATGAACACTGAAGCGACCGCCAAAAATAGAAATACTTTCGCCCCACCTTTCACAAGCTGGGTGTAGTTCGCGGCGAGCCCCACAGTGCTGAAGAACATCAGCATGAAAACGTTTTGCAGTGGCAGTGAAAATTCCATATCGATGCCCTGAAAGTGTAATCCCGTGATCACACAAGCAACCACTAATCCACCGACAATCGGTTCGGGAATATTGAACTTCGTTAGAATGGGCAATTGGGCATTAATAAAATGCCCTAAGAACAGGACGCTGATAGCAATCAGGAAAGACTCTAATGCTCCAATTGAAATGATCTGATTCATAGTACCTCTTTATTTTTCAGGCTCATCTCTCCTTGATAAGCGGGCGTCTAAAAACCATTTTGGCGACGCCAAAACACAACATCACTCCAGTGCGATAGTTATCCTCTAATAAACGGCCAAACGACCATATAAAGCAATGATATTGAACGGACAAATTTCCATTTAATGCTAATTTCTAGCAAAAAAATTAGTGAAAATAGCGGGCAATCATACCCAAAAAGACAAAAAAATAGCCAATCGCAAGAACCGCGATTGGCTTATATATGGTGTGAACAATTCTATTCACTAACAACGTCAGTTGGCTAGGTGACCCCCGGCTTAACAAGGGTCACATAAACTAATGCACGAACTGTGCCAACTTAATAAACCCTTATTTTTGTGATGCTTTGTCAGAAAATTCTGACTCAAACTCCGATTTGTTGCAATTTGCAATTTGCAATTTGCAATGAAACCGCAATATGAATATGAACCTTATTGTTGAGCATCAGGTAATGTTATCGCTCGCCGAATCTACCGGAGTTGCAACGAAGAAACCGATCAACCGCTTAGCGCTTAACTACAAGTGAAAAAAGAACGGGTATACTATCCGCCTAATTCAATTGGCAGGAAAAACAATGAACTACTTGAGCACCTACTTCAAAGGGCTAGCAATGGGCGCCGCCGATGTTGTTCCCGGCGTTTCTGGCGGAACCATCGCCTTCATTACCGGCATTTATGACACTCTGCTTGAAAGCATTCGCCGTATCAACCCTAGCCTAGTGGGTGTGCTAAAAGCACAAGGCGTAGCCGGTGCCTTTCGTCATATCAATGGCTGGTTTTTGATCACGTTATTTGGGGGCATCTTCACCAGTATTGCTACCTTGGCCAAACTCATTTCTTGGCTGCTCGTTGCCCATCCCGTGCCAATCTGGTCATTTTTCTTTGGTCTGATTGTGGTTTCTGTGTGGCATATGCTGCGCCAGGTTGAGCAAAAAACCTTTTCGCGCCTACTGTGGCTGATTGCTGGAGCCCTATTGGCTTACGGGATTACTGTGCTAAAGCCGTTACACTTAGAGCCCACTTACCTCAATGTCATGCTCTCCGGAGCAATTGCCATTTGTGCCATGATCCTACCCGGTATTTCTGGCAGCTTTATTTTGCTGCTGATCGGTATGTATGCTCCAGTACTTGGTGCGGTAAAAACACTGCAGATCGATATTCTGCTGCTGTTTTTAAGTGGATGCGTGATGGGCTTGCTCAGTTTCTCACATGTACTCTCTTGGTTATTACGACGCCATCGAGACATCACCTTAACTTTCCTGACGGGTCTGATGCTCGGCACATTACCGAAAATCTGGCCTTGGAAAGAAACACTCTCTTGGCGTGTGAATTCCAGCGGAGAACAAGTTCCGTTGCTGCAACGCAATCTCTCTCCTTTTGAGTTTGAAGCGCTGACATCACAGCCGTCACAATGGGTATTGGCAATTGTGCTCATGCTTGCCGCGGTTGCGCTGGTATTGGGGCTAGAAAAATACGCAGAAAAGTAGTTTTCTGATCCGATAGCACTTTCTGTCATCCTCAGCAGAATCACATCAAGGCGATCATATCGCCTTGATTTTTATAAGAGCCGCTGCACATTTCCCCGTTGATAAACCCTGAAATAAGTCGGCTCATGCTAACATCACCTCACTCACTCAATTTGGGATTAATGATGTGAAGAATATACTCAAAGGGATTGCGCTCCTCCTTGCGCTCTGCGCAGGTTTTTTTGCCAATGACCTCCTCACCTGGTTGCAACAACCCCAACGAAACCTCAGTGATTACTGCTTACTTTCGACGAGTGATTGTCAGCAAGCGGGAGTCACTATGCGCCTTGCCCAAGATAACGCTCATCCGCTGATGGCAAATCGACTCACTGTGCGCTGGCCAAATACCAACGCACAAAACCTGATCTTGACCTTAGAAGGTCTTGAAATGAACATGGGCAGCGCAAAATTTTCGCTATCCCCCACCGAAGAAGGCACCTACGTCGCAGACATTATTTTGCCTGTCTGTACCGCTGACGCGATGACTTGGATTGGCGAGTTGAGCGATGGTCAACAAACCGTTTACCCAGCAATTAGGATGGAACGATGAGTAAGAATTGGTCACTGATTTTAGTGGTGGCTTTCACCCTCGGGTTTGGTGTGAAAGCGTATCTTGATAGCCAACATAAACTGGCGGCAGAAAGCACTGCTCCGCTAGCATTATTGGGTGAAAACCAACAAGCGGTACAGCTCTTTGATCCAGCAGATCCCAGAATCCGCATCGTCTATTTTGGTTTTACGCGTTGCCCAGACGTTTGTCCAACTTCTTTAGCCATGCTATCGGCGGCCTTAAACCAAGTCGATGACAACGCTAAATCACAATTACGTCCGATGTTTATTTCGCTTGATCCTGAACGCGATGATGCCAAGCTCGCGGCTCAATACGCCCACTATTTTCATCCCATGATCGAAGGTGCATCAGGCTCAATCGAGACCACGCAACAGCTTGCCCAAAAATACGGTGTCATTTTTCGTAAAACGGAATTACCCAATTCAGAGCTGAAATACACCTTAGATCACAGCTCTTATTTCTATTTCTTGCAGCCAGACGGCACCTTGATCAATAAAGTGCCGCATACCCAAGACCCCGCACCGATCGTGGATGCGATACAAAAAGTCATACATTCAAAAGGATAATTTGATGAAACTGAAAACCATGCTTCTTGCTAGCCTACTGCTTAGCACATCAGCCTTAGCTCAATCAGACATCATGGTTCACCAAGCTTATGCGCGTGCGACTCCTCCTGCCGCAGTCAATAGCGCCTTTTTTGGTGAAGTAATGAGCCACAGTGATGTGGAGCGCTACATTGTTTCCGCCAGCAGCGAAGTGGCTGCCAAAGTGGAGCTGCATGACGTCATTAAAGAAGGTGATGTGATGAAAATGCGCCAAGTGCCTGAATTTGTTATCCCTGCCAAAGGTACCTTAGTGTTAAAACCAGGCAGTTTCCACATCATGCTGCTTGAATTGAAAAAGCCACTGCAAGAGGGCGAGAACATCGAAGTGGAAATCACGTTTAAAAACGGGGAGAAGCAAATGATTACGGCACCGGTGAAAAAAGTGATGTCCGGTATGGCTGAGCACAGCTCTCACTAGCGTCTTGATGAGTAAGCACTGTACCGCAGGGCTTACTCAACTAACTTCCCCTCACCACTACCCTCTCACCTCTTTCCAAGACTTATCCATCGTTCTGTTTTCCCCTCTTTTTATTACGTTTTTTACTTATCTGTGTCGCATGCACAGTCCTCAAGCTACGCTTTTTCAGCACTTGGCAACAAATTCATCACTTCCTCTCAAAATCCACAACTTATCACGCCGATTATCAATTATCGGTAGACACATTATCTTGTGCGGTTAATATTGGAGACCTTCAGGATTTATGACTGAAGTAACAATAATTCAAATCTTTTATGATTCGCAGGGATAACTATGCAAAACAACTCGTTTTTCGCCCGTTTTGCGCGTGGAAATCTGGTATTACAAATCTTAGCTGGCATCCTGTTAGGTGCTGCCCTAGCTATTTTTTCACCAGAAAACGCCCAAAAAGTGGGATTACTAGGTAATTTATTTGTAGGTGCATTGAAAGCCGTTGCACCAGTGTTGGTGTTTATTCTGGTTGCGTCGTCTATCGCTAACCAAAAGAAAAATCAACACACTTACATGCGTCCGATCGTTGTGCTGTACCTATTCGGCACCTTTTCAGCAGCACTGACCGCCGTTATTCTTAGCTTCCTGTTTCCAACCACACTCGCGCTTGTCAGCGGTGCGGAAGGAGCCACACCACCGCAAGGTATTGCAGAAGTTCTTAACACGCTGCTGTTCAAATTAGTCGATAACCCAGTGAATGCTCTGATGAGCGCTAACTACATCGGCATTTTGGCTTGGGGGGTGGGTTTAGGTTTAGCGCTTCATCATGCCTCTGCAACCACCAAAGCGGTATTTGAAGACCTCAGCCATGGCATCTCACAAATTGTGCGCTTTATTATTCGTCTCGCGCCATTTGGTATTTTTGGCCTAGTAGCCGCAACGTTCGCGACCACAGGTTTTGGTGCTCTGGCCGGTTATGCTCAATTACTCGCCGTACTGCTCGGGGCAATGGTCTTTATCGCATTGGTCGTGAACCCGCTGATCGTTTACTACAAAATCCGTCGTAACCCTTTCCCACTGGTTTTACAGTGCTTACGTGAAAGTGGCGTGACCGCATTTTTCACTCGTTCTAGCGCCGCGAATATCCCAGTGAACATGGCGTTGTGTGAAAAGCTGAAGCTCGATGAAGATACGTACTCAGTTTCAATCCCTCTGGGTGCCACCATCAACATGGCTGGCGCAGCCATCACCATCACGGTACTGACTCTCGCTGCGGTTCATACTATGGGCATTGAGGTCGATCTGATGACAGCGTTGCTTCTGAGCGTAGTTGCTGCCGTATCGGCATGTGGTGCATCTGGCGTTGCTGGCGGCTCACTGCTGTTGATCCCGCTGGCGTGTGGTCTGTTTGGTATTTCCAACGATGTCGCGATGCAGGTCGTTGCGGTTGGTTTCATCATCGGCGTGATTCAAGATTCAGCAGAAACGGCGTTGAACAGCTCAACCGACGTTCTTTTCACGGCAGCGGTTTGCCAAGCAGCCCAAGAGCAAAAGGCGACGAGTTCAGCAAACCGTTATGATTCAGAAGTCACTATGAAATAATGTTTTCGCATGACATAAAAAAATGGGCGTAATGCCCATTTTTTTATTACCAAATGCATACGCTGCAACCACGGCTGCCAACGGGTATGTTGTAACGGGTATGTCTGGGGTACCATCAAATACAACACGCCCACCAGTAAAGCCGCGCCCAACAGATCAACGGGGTGATGCATTCCAAGCCAAAGGCGGCTATACGCAACACTGGCTGCCCAAGTGATCAGGAAACCCAAACTTAAGTAATGTCTCTTCTCGGCTAATAGGCTACCAAAGTAAAGTAAGCAGACCATCGCAAACACGGTATGCCCGGAAGGGAAAGAGTAATCGGTTTCACCCTGCCAATGCTGCACTCGCCACGGGCTGACTTTAGATTCCATAGCAATCATCAGGGCTTCTTGTCGGGGCTCTGAAAGTTTATAAAAATGTCCCGCATTCGGAAGAAGTAGAGATTGTGTCATCAACTCGGTGTATGGCCTTGGCTCTTGGGTTACTGCTTTCATCCCCACTTTCATCACCATTGCTAAACCAAGCAATAACACTAACTGAATGGCTTTATTTAACCATTGCTCACGAGGAATTTTGCAGCGCCATCCGACCCACACTAACAAAAACAGTAGCGACAATAAAAAACCTTCTTTACCTGCCGAGTGTGTTAGATAAGTCATGATCTTGCCCACCGTATCATTCACCGGTTGAGTAAAATCCAGTTGCAACGACAAAATGGTTAAAGGAACCAATAGAAAGACAAACATCAACAGTAACATTAGGGCACGTTTGCAACTCATAATCCGCGCTTTCATCATCTACTCCCATCCCAGTACAGGATGAGCATTGTAAAAAAACCTTATTCTGCAATGCCAATATCCTGTCAATTTGCTGGCAAAAAATACTCACCGACCTCTCATTTTTTTCACAATTCCAGCTAACAAAAATTTAACAATCAGATTCCACTTTTATCTCATTCGAGAGTTGTATTAGTAAAAATCCATAGCCTATATTTTGATTTAGCCACTCAATAAGGAGAAGGAACATGGTCAAAGATGCTTTGCTTAAACGTTTGAATGAACTCCCAAGACTCTCTAAAGTTCTACAAGAGTTGTTAGATTTGGCCAATCAACCGAATGTAGATTTTCATCAGCTCAGTAAAAAAATCACGTTAGATCAGATCCTCACCGCGCGTTTACTACGCATGGCAAATTCGGCTTATTTTGGAGGTAATGGTCATATTGCGACAGTGAATGATGCCATTATCCGCGTGGGTATTGATTCGGTTCGTACCTTGGTTGTGGCTTCCGTCCTTTCGAGTACCTTTCCGAAAATTGAGACGCTCAATTTGAATGACTACTGGATAAATACTTTTGAAACGGCGCTGATCGCCAGCAAAATTGCAGAGCAAGTCGGCTTAGACAAAGCAGAAACCTTCACCACAGGTGTACTGCATAATATTGGCGAGCTGATGATTCATACGTTAATGCCAAGTGAAGCGAAATTGATCGAACAAAAAATTGCCCAAGGGGTTGATCCGCTGACCGCTCAAGAAGAGATCTTAGGGATTTCCGCACCTCGGATTGGAGCCATGTTGGCAAAAGAGTGGAAATTTCCATCAGAAATGGTTGATGCAATAAAGCATTTTGATGAACCACGCGAAGCAGAAATCTCGCCGAAATTAGCCGTAGCGATCCACTTTGCTCGTGATATCCATCGATACTGGGATGAACTTACACAAACTAAAGATAAGTCTGTCTATCTAGCCGATCACCCAGATTCACGCTTGCTCAACATCTCTGCGACTTTCCAATCCACCATTGACGGTGTACGCGGTAATGGCAAAGAGATAGCCACACAGATGATGGCAGCCTAAAAAATCCCAAGAAGCGTTAATCGCTTCTTGGGATGAAACTTGGAGGTTAAAAACGCTTATGCGCCAATCACCCCACCATCTTCACGAGTGATCATCATAATGGTAGAACGAGGCTTGCTATTACCACCGTACGGGAAATGCGATGGCGCAGCCTCTTCACCAGGATGCTGCACACCCACAAACATGGTTTTGTGGTCTGGGCTGAAGGTTAAACCAGTAATTTCGCAAGCAATTGGCCCCGTCAGAAAACGCTGCACTTCTCCGGTAATCGGGTCACCACACAGCATTTGGTTATTACCCTGCCCTGCAAAATCACCTTCATTCGAATAGTTTCCATCCGTTAGGATCCATAAGCGACCTGCTTCATCAAAACCTAAACCATCAGGACTATTGAACATGTTGTCTGCAGAAATATTCTCACTTCCCGCATATAAGTTACCTTTATGTACGGTTGGGTTACCGGCAATCAGGTAGAGATCCCATGCAAACACATCACTGGTGTGATCGCCTTGTGCTGGCATCCAACGAACGATCTGCCCGTAGTTATTCTTCTCGCGTGGGTTAGGGCCACCAACAGGTTGACCTTCTTTGTCCACGGTTTTTGTTGTTGGTCAGCGTGCAGAACACATGCTTTTTATCTGGATGAACGGCTACCCACTCCGGACGATCCATGGTTGTTGCGCCCACTTGAGTCGCGGCACGACGTGCAAAAATCAGCACTTCCGCTTGATCTTTAAAACCGTTCTCTGGCGTCAGCCCGTTTTTACCAAAACTGAGCTCCACCCAGCGACCGCTGCCTTTGAGTTCTTTATCATTCATCTCGAACTTAGCCACATACAGCGTGCCTTCTTCGAGCAATTGACGGTTCTGTTCATCATTACCCGCTTGATAACGATTTTTAGAAACGAACTTGTACAGATGCTCGCCACGTTCATCATCACCGAGGTAGACAACAACATGACCATCGTTATTGACAACTAATGCCGCATTTTCATGTTTAAAACGACCAAGGGCCGTACGTTTCAGAGGCGTTGAATTCGGATTGTGCGGATCAATCTCCACAACCCAACCAAAGCGGTTTGGTTCTTTAGGGTTTTTGGTTACATCAAAGCGGGCATCGTGTTTATGCCATTGGTAGTCACTGGGTGCCGCTGCGATACCATAACGTTTTTGATCCGCATCCACGCTACCTTCCTGATCTGCACCAAAGAAATCATCAAAATTCTCTTCACAAGTCAGGTAAGTACCCCACGGCGTTTGACCGTTCGCGCAGTTGTTAAACGTACCAAGCACTTTTAAGCCGCTTGGGTCATCGGACGTTTTCAGCAAATCATGGCCAGCAGCGGGGCCGGTCATTAACATCGGCGTATATGCAGTGATTCGGCGGTTTCGTTCACCTTGACGATCAACCATCCATTGACCATTCTTACGAACCACTTCTACCACAGTGACGCCGACAGCCGCTTGTGCTTTACGCACATCGTCAGCCGTCATCGCTTTACCTTGATGATCAAATAAATATTCGTAGTTGGTGTATTCATTGTTGATCGCAAGTACACCACGATCTTCATTGATCGGGAAAAAGCTCATACCATCGGTGTTATCACCAAACTGCATCTCTTGTGCTTTGGAGTCCTGTTTGCCACTTTGGTCGAACTCAGGAGCCTTAGCAAAAATAGGGTCGCCCCAAGACATCAACGGTGTTGCTTTGTAGCCTTTAGGAACAATAACCGTATCTTCTGTTGAAACTGGGATCGGAGAAAAATTGAGCAGTTTGGATTTAGCTGGCGAGGCAACGGCTTGCGCTACTGGGTTAAGTGCGAGAAATGCACCAGCACTTACCGCGGCAGTTCCGGCCAAGAAATGACGTCGGGACAGTTGCGCTTCGATCATTTCACTAAATTGGGATTCTTGCTCATCACGCTTCCACATTGGGGGCTCCTTGACTTTATGTTTATATCCTGATGATTCAGGTTAAGTAAATGTTGCGCAAGAGTAGCTACCTAAGATGACTGCTCGGTGAAATTTCTGTTGCTAAAACATGACAAAGCAAGAAAGAAAACCAAAGGTTTAATCATAATTTAACTATTGAATTAAGCACTCCACGTTAAGTTGTACTACTTTTCATTTATTAGCCCACCGCTAATCAATCAGCTGTATAGATACTCATCCCATATCCGATCCAACAACTTGAGCGTACCGTTTCAAGCAAAAAGGAGTTTTTATGTACAAATCTCTGGCTCTTTTGGTTCTCGTCAGCCTCCCAACTCTGGCTAACGATTATCAAGCTCAGCTCACGCAATACGTCCAAACAGAGGTCAAACAGATCGCCGCCGATCCCATGATCATCGATGCAGTCAAAGCGCAGAATGCGAAAAATGCCAACCTCACTCAGGGCGATATTGATCAGCTCGACAAACAGTGGCGTGCAGAAGTCGGCCAAACCGATCAACCCATGATTCAGTCCATTCTCGGCACCCCTGCATCACAAAAACTGCTGACCATTCAAAATGGGAGTGATGGAAAAATCACTGAAGTTTTTGTGATGGATAACAAAGGTCTCAATGTCGCACAAAGTGAGGTCACTTCTGATTACTGGCAAGGCGACGAAGCGAAATGGCAAAACACGTACCCTAAAGGTACAGGGGCGTTCGATATCAGTGATATTGAGGAAGATGAATCAACACAAATGTTCCAAGCTCAAGTGAGCTATACGGTGACCGATCCCAGTTCAGGGGAAGCGATTGGGGCGATTACCGTCGGCATCAATGTCGATGCACTGTGATCCCAAACCCTCTCCTACCCACTTGAAGCTGAGATTTCTGGCAGCTTTAAGTGGGCTTGAACCTTACAGCATGGTTAGGTGGTTGAACTTATGAAATTAAGTATTAGTCGGATTCTCTTGCTCAGCGTGTCTGTTCTCAGTTCTCTTGCTCTTCTGTCTCTGACTTATTTAACATGGACAAAAAGCGTACGGGAAATGAACGCCATCAGCGCTGAAACCTTTGAAAAAACGGCTCTTTCTCTAGCGGATAATGTTGCCACTGCCGTACGTTTTAATAAAACCAATGCACTTGCCGAACGAGTGGAGATTGAGCTCAATGCGAACCCAGTCCAGCTCAAGAATGTGTACGCTTTTAATAGCAAAGGAGAAGTGCTCTATAACGCTAAAGACACCAACGATACCTCCTCAAGTTTAGCTCAGTGGTTTTCTCAATTACCCACCGAAGGTGCTCAGTTAAAAAACTCAGCCGATGGCAACGGCTTATTCATTATCGTCCCTTTAAAAGCGGGAAAAAATGCTGATTTAGTCGGCTACCTCATGACTGAATGGGGATTCGATAAAGTTCAAGAAGTGGCTAACCAGCTTCGTAATCAAGCTTTTATGCTGAGCCTCATTTTTATTGTTGTTACCCTCACCGCATTGTATTGGTTACTACGTCGAACATTATTAATGCCATTAAATGAACTGAGAGTATTGTGTGATGCATTAGCCAGTGGCAATTGCGACCTTGGCTCGCGAATTAACTTTCGTAAAGAGAATGAATTGGGGCAATTGGCAAACGCGATTGATAATTTCATTGCCAAAGTAGAAAGTACCTTTGCTCCCATTAAAGATCGGATTGTGGAAGTCACCGACATTAGCCATAAAGTAGAACAGCAAATTCGTAACTTGGAGGGAAATATTCACAACCAGCAAGCGGAGATCACCAGTTCCGTGGATATTGGGCATCAAAGCCAAAACAGCATTCAAGCGGTAACCGAGAGTATTTCTGCTGCATCCGAGTCTTTAAAACAGGCGGTCACCAGTAGTGAAGACAGTAAAGTTCAATTACGTGAAGCACAAACACAAAATCAGCAATTAGTCGAAAAAGCAGAGATCACCACCAAAACCGCCGCAGAGTTAAATACTCAAGTTGAAAAAGTGACCGACATTTTACAAATGATCCGCAGCATTGCCGATCAAACCAACCTTCTCGCCCTCAATGCCGCGATAGAAGCAGCAAGGGCGGGAGATAATGGGCGAGGATTCGCCGTCGTTGCGGATGAAGTGCGCCACTTAGCAGAAAAAACCTCTGCGTCCACCAACCAAGTTGAGGCTCTGTTGACTCAGCTCTCGGGTTATTCCAAAAACCTGATTGTGTATATGGAAGAAAGTTTAGTCGCATCAAAAAATTGTGTTCAAGCCATAGAAAGTGGCTCAAGTCTCGTAGATAAAGCGATTATCGATGTCAATCAAGCTAACCGCACTAACCAAAATGCGGTGCATGATAGTCAGCTGCAGCATCGTTTAGTTGAACAATTGTTGGGACAATTGAGCCTGCTGGATGAACATGCGCGTGAGCTATTAGGCGACAGCGCGACAATGAGCCAACTGAGTCACGAACTCATGAAATCCGCCAACCAAACTCGTAGCAACCTCAATCAGCTCTCTCATTAAGCATAAAAACGCAAATGGCAGACGATGAACACGTCTGCCAAATTCAGCAATAGAATGGGATAACAGGTTTGTAAACTACGCGGCATGCACCAAATGAGGTGCTAAGTCCATCAACTCATCGACAATTTCTTTCGTCTGTTTTGAGTAAATCAACTTATCTTTCGCTCCCACAACTTGGATGTAGCGCACTTTACCAGACAGCGCCATTTGGCGCAGTACACGCAACACCATTTGGTTATCCAAAACCTTGTGCTCTTCCAAACCATTACCTGGAACCAAAGAAGCTAAATCAATGTTAATCACTAATTGTTCACTGTGCTCAATATAGCTACTCAGTTGGCTTTTAAGTTGCGTACGATTTAAAAAACCGCACTCTTCATGGCTTACCCAATCGCACCCGAGATCTTCGGCATACTCTCGGGTTTGTGTATTGGCATGTTCTGTATCAATCCCGATACAAAACAGTTTCGCTTGTGCAAAGCGGGATAACGCAAAATGAAATGCACTCCCCACTTGTAAATCCAAGGTTTGCTTTAACTCGAAACCATGTCCGATATGAACAATGCCGATATTCATATTGTCTTGTGCCAACACGGGTAAGGTATGTAATACCATTTCATGGCAGTTAACAAAAGCAACCGGAATTATTCCCATTGCGACTGATTGGCTAAGTGCTTGTTGGTAGTGCGTATCGCTTTTTCCCTCAAGCACATAATGGGTTGCATCGGCATATTTCATACCAGATTGTTGTTGGTACAACCAATCGGAAGCCACATCTAAGCTTTGCTGCGCAAATTCAAACTCGACCAGTGACATCGGCTTTACACGTTGGCACACCGTCATAAAACCAAACGTAGACGTAGGATGGCTAGGTGTGCGATGTAAACGGTAGCGTTTGAATAAGCTAAGCATGATCAATTACCTTTCTGGTGGCAACGCGCGTGCGGCTTGCAGTACATGTAAAATTATCCGTTGTTTGTTGCTTTCGACTCGATGAGCAGGTGCCATCACCGAAATTGCCCCAATCAACTTACTCCCTTTCATTACCGGAGCACTGATCCCAGAGACCCCCGGATCAATTTCAGACGTGCTCACGGCATAACCATGACGACGTATTTTTTCAAATTCGCTCTGCCACTTATCTAAGCTCGGATCCTCACCAAAATAGCGTAGGATTTTCTCACAGCGAGCGGCAGGCATATACGCCAACATCACTTTAGATGAGGCACCTCGAAGCAGGGGTTGACTTTGACCCTGGACGAAGCTGCATCGAAGCGCCTGCATACTTTCTTTTTGGCTAACGCATAGGGCTCGATAACCGACAGGCACCATATACGCGGCCATTTCTCCAGTCTGTTTCTGTAAGCGACTTAACACAGCTTCAACCGCATCGAGGTTATGTTGACTGGTCTCATAGCTTCTCATCAGCAGCAACGCAGCTGGACCGATGATCAAGGTTTTGTCGTGTGGACTCTCTTCAATCAAGTTCCACTCTTTCAACAGTTTTAAATGGCGATACAGACTGCTTAACGGAACTTGAAGCTGTTCACTAAGTCCTTTCGCCGATACAGGCTCTGGATTGACTGCAACTTGCATCAGCAATTGCAGTGATTTTTCATTAACTTGGTTTGCTGACATTTTTGTTTCGTTCATGTGTGCTTTTTAGCCTTTAATGGTTGGCACCTCAAATCTTGATTCTTGTATATCGAGAAATAGAGAAGAATTAAAGGATTGCATTCCCATTTAGTGAGAATGAAAGAGAAATTGAACAAATTAACCGATAAAAAGCGCAAGAGCCGAGCGTAATCCACCTATTCATGGTGCTCACAACCCTATGATTTACGGTTCATGGCGTGAAACGCTCCGTGGATCATCCGGGGTAATTATCACTGGGAGATAAGAACATCCTCAGTTTGAAATATCGCACCCAAAGCTTAAAACCTTCCGAAATAACCAGAAAAAAGAGGCTCTGCACATGCAGAGCCTCTCTTATCCATTGAGAATGGACTTTTATTGCCTTCGAACAAATCAGTTAGTCGAACAACTCGCAGCACCGAGGTCTTTCCATACCCCCCACTGGCCTGACTTACTTGGATCTTCACCACGTGTCCACCATTTGGCTTCCCACGTTTTTCCTGCCCAAGTCACTTGCTGACCGCCAGTGTAGATGCTTTCGGCATTCCACAAGTTGGTACACACATCACCACCTGTTCCTGCCTTTTTCTCCACCAATACGGAGGCTGAGGCTTTACTTGTGGCTTTGCCATCACTCACTGTCACCGTAAAGTCCAGTGTGGTGTCTTGGGTATACTCTCCTGCCACAAAGGTCACTTTTGCTCCTTGCACCGTTGCATTTAAACCAACCGGTAGATCCCAAGTAAAGCTCAGCGGATCTTGTTCTGCATCGCTCGACGCTGAAGCATCAATCACCACGGTCGTTCCTGCTTTTACTGATGCAGGGGCAGAAACGGCTGCGACAGGTGCGGTGTTGACAGGTGTCGTGGATTTCGGATTGACGGTAACCACCACAGTATCGGTTGCTATAGCCCCCTTGTTATCAGTGACTGTCAGTTTGAAAGTGAAAGTCTGCTTGGTTGCCACTTCCGCAGCGTTAAAGCTTGCTTTCGCGCTATTTGCTGCTGTTAACGTCACTGCGGTGCCTGCGGTTTGCTCCCACAAGTAACTTGCAATGGTTCCATCACTGTCTTTTGAAGCACTACCATCTAAGGTTACTAGCGCAGGGCCAGTCACGGAGACATCTGCACCGGCATTGGCAACAGGGGCCTTATTGACGGGTGGAGGCGTACTTCCCGCTAAGCTTTCTTGCATCGCATTCAGAATATCGCCGTTATCCGCATCGATTTCCCATGAGAACAGACCGGCTAAGCCAAGGTTGCGTACGTACGCCCCTTTTGCTTTCACTGAACGATCATCATCAAACGTAACTAATTGACCTGTGCTACGGTTCCACACCCAAGGCGCTTCCGCTTGCTCATCGTAGCCGTATTCAAAACCGTTCACGCCGGTTTTATTGGCTCCAAGCATAAAGTTCTTAACGCCTTTGTAATCAATGACGCCCGCTTCCCATACGCCTTGCGCCGTCGTGCCTTTCAACTTGCCATTACCAACGCCCGTCATTGGGTCGTTAGGATCTTTTAGAGAAGCAGGAGTTACGCCTTCCCAACCACGGCCATACATTGCTGCGCCCACGACAAGTTTGCTTGGTGGAACCCCTTGTTGCTAACAGCAGTTGAATACCATTGTCGGTCGTATACGCGGGGCCTTTGTACGGTTCGCCGTTTTCATCCACGCCTTTACCATCACATTGACCAGGACGCATGAAGGATCCACAGTACAGCGCGGTTTGGTGGCCCAATACGTTGTTCCAGCCGCCGTAGAAGTCATAAGTCATTGCGAAGATATAATCCATGTACTGAACGGCTTGGCCGTAGTTCACATCTTCAATCTTGTCGTGACCAACACCGATAGCCGAGGTCAATTCATACTGACGACCGGTTTCTGCTTCCAACTCGTCCAACATAGCGCGCAGCTCTGCCATCAAGGCTACGTACGCTGGGCCATCTTTCACCGGATCGCCAAGGTTAGATGCTTGACCACCGCCCCCTGGATATTCCCAGTCAATGTCAACGCCATCGTAGAATTTCCAAGTTTTCAGGAAGCGTTTCACCGAAGCGACAAACACATCGCGCTTCGCTTTATCGGTAAAGCTAAAGAAAGGATCAGAAAGTGTCCAGCCACCAATCGATGGGATAATTTTAAGATCGGGATAGGTTTTCTTCAGCGCCATGAGCATGGCGTAGTTGCCTTTGATCGGTGAACTGTACTGATGACCTGCTTGCGGGAAGCTCTTTTGATAAGCCGCCCATGGATCGTGAATGACCACTTCAAAATCTGGAACACCCTGACACGCGGTTTGTAAAGCGTTAAAACTGTTACCACCAACCGATTTCAAAGATTCATTTGGACCACAGATCGGAATAAAGCCATACAAAATATGAGTCAGATTCTGACCAGGGATGTTATCCACCGTAAACTTACGATCATAAATACTCCACTCAACAAAATAAGTCCCAACCACGGTATTCTGCGGCGTAGTGTAAGACTTGTTGTTAGGGTCAACGTTCATTTTCAATGGCTTGAGGTGTGAACCATCGGTGTCAGCGATCGTGATTTCCGTTGGTGCACTCTTAGTACAACTATTCGCATCACACGCTTCAACTACCAATTGGTATACACCGCCCTTAGGGTAGGTAAATTGAGCGGTAGTTTGGCTACCTTTGATTGGACCAGAAGCCACTTCTGCACCATCAAAATAAATCTTATAAGTGTTGCCCGTTTCACCGCTCCATTGATTGAATTTAAGTGTGATCGGTGCTTGGTCGTGATATTTCACCATCTGGTTGTAACCCGCCGTGCTTTCCATCGCGAGTTCAATTTTCGAGAATTGCAGATTGTTCGACCCATACACGTCAACACTAGGAGCCGAGGGTGCTGCCATTGCCATGCCCGAAAGAGCACAGGCAATACTTGCGGCGCACAGAGTAATTCGATTCATAAGTTATATCTCTCTTTCCTTAGATGTTTCACTTTTATCAATGACTGCCAGCGCACCTATACATGGCATGAAGGCATCGGTTGTCAGTATCTGAGAGACTTTTTTATTTGCGAAAAAAAATTAATCACTTTTCGAGTCATAAGTCGCTAATTTTCCGAAATCAGCGAGAAGTTGCAGAAATTAAGCAATCTTGAGTCAAGAATTCAGAATTTTGACAAAACAAATTGGCATTCATTATTGATTTACGCTATCAGACTGCACGTTTACAGAACATTTACCTTATATTGTACGAAATGTATTCTGATTGATTTTTCTGTTAAGTTTCAGTGAATTTGCTTTGCTTTGTGGAGGTCAAACCTTGCCTTTTACTCCTGAAGAGCGCACCCTTTGCCGCACTCGTCACAGAACGAAATACACAAAAAGGATTGATAAATGAAACCTATGCAGCGTCTCACTTGTTTGCTCGCCCTCTGCTTTGCCGCATCAGCAAGCGCCAAAGTCACTATGGATATTCCCGATACGATTGATCTACTGGTGGTAAACGGAGAAAGCCCGAAACTCTCCGGCGGCTTTTTTGACGCCACGAAAAAGCTTGAACTAGAAGATGGTGAGCAACAAATCGTCTTTCGTTATGCGCCATATTTCAGCCAAGGTAATGATCGCATCATCATTGACAGCGAAGTAGTGATTGCCACTTTTGAGGCGGCTAACCAAGAGCTCAATTTTGATATGCCCAAGTATCGTGATGCTCCACAGGCAACTAAAGCGATCAAAAACATGCAGTGGCGGCTGGTTGACCAACAGGGTAAAGCAGTTGAGCTGCGTCAGGATCGCCTCATCAAAGATGGTATGCAGATTGGACGTAATTTTGAATTTGAAGCCGCGGAATATAATAAAAAAGGCGGCGTTGCGGCATTAACGGGCTCGATCGCGGTTCAACCCATTGCCCAGCAAGAGATTTCCAATGCAACCGCCATGGCAGCCGCAGAAGAGATGCTGCATTTTTGGTACAGCAAAGCGGATGGAGAGACTAAAGCTCGCTTTAAAGCCTTTGTTAACCAACAGTAAACGCTCTTTTTCTGCTGATTGCTCTACGCAAAGCGGAATACAAAACTAAACGAGGCCTCAAGGGCCTCGTTTTTTATCGCTCTATAAACAGTGACTTACTGCCAAAATAGCATCGCAATCGCGGTGAGCAGTCCAATACACGCAATATTGAGATAAAGCCCAACCCGCATCATCTCGCTCTGCTTGATATGACCTGATGCAAACACAATAGCATTCGGCGGGGTTGCCACTGGCAGCATAAAGGCGCAAGAGGCCGCAACCGCAATCAATACCGACAACAGCACTGGCGACATGCCAAACGCTTCCGCCACAGTGGCAAAAACAGGGATCAGCAGAGCCGCACTAGCGGTGTTACTCGCAAACTCAGTTAAAAACACCACAAAGGTTGCCACCACTAGAATCACCACGAAGATCCCCATATGGGAAACCATATCGCTCAGAGCGTTGGCTAAAAATACACTGGTTCCGGTTTGTTTCAGCACGTTACTCAAACACAGGCCGCCACCAAACAGTAGCAAGACGCCCCAGTCAGCGGTTTTCTGGATCTCTTTCCAATGCACCACACGTGCAAAGCTGAGCATTAAAATCGCCCCTAACGCCACCAGCGTATCAAAGCTTTTGAAACCACCCAGCGCAGCGTTGATTGGGCTACTGAAAATCCATAAAAATACGGTTAAGCCAAAGATGCCAAGGGTAACAACTTTGCCTTTATCCCAATTAACAGGAGTATGATCTAATTCAAACGTGCCATTGAGCGTTGGCTTTAACAGGAAGTAAAGGATTGCAATCGCCATTGGCAACATCATCATCGCCGTCGGTAAACCAAACTTCATCCAGTCAGTAAACGAGAGTCCGACCTCAGCCGCTGCAATCGCATTCGGAGGACTACCAACCAGAGTCGCGATACCGCCAATGCTCGCGCTGTAAGCAACGCCCAACAGAACAAACACGTAAGTGCTGCGTTGTTTGTCTGCATCGACTTTACTTAATACCCCCAACACCAGAGGTAACATCATTGCGGCTGTGGCGGTATTGCTGATCCACATCGAGAGCAGCGCGGTCACACCAAACAGCATAAACACCGCCACACTCATTTTTGCCTTTGCGCCATTGCGAGGACTTTATCGGCAATCACTTTATCCAGTCCTTGATGGTGCATGGCTGCTGCCAGTGCAAAACCACCTAAAAATAGGAAAATGATCGAGTTAGCGAAGTTATTCAGCGCCGCTTGGGTTTCGAAAATACCGAAAAAAAACCGACCATCACGGGGACAAGAATCGCGGTGACCGTCACGTGCAGCGCTTCAGTTAACCAAAGCACCGCAATGAAGGCGAGCATACTGATCCCCAACACCACATTGTGTTCGAAGGGGAGAAAATGGTAGAGCGCGAGAAAAAGTGCAACATCCGCCAAAACAATCAGGCTGTTACGATGAAGAAACCATTCTCGGGTATTGGTGGGCAAAGGGACACTATCGTTTCTGTTCATTATTATTTTCCTTATGAGGGCCTTCAGGCGACGCCATGATCCCACAAATTCAAACAGAAAAGATAATTGTCATTACAAAATTGTTAACCACATCAAAGGCGTGATTACAATTTTAACACATTGAAATAATTTGAGATTAATCAGGAGCACGCTTAGTAATCAGATGAGTTATACGAGTGTTTAAAACTCATTCACCACTTGGATGTAAACACAACAAAAGTCGCAGACTGATAATTGCCGCAAATTCCAATTTGCCTTCATATCGATCTGTGGAAGAATGCAAAGCTTGCGAGCGTATATCCAAAGGATTGATATGACAGACATCATTGCTCAACTACAGTTTTCCGCCACCATCACAGGCCCGATCTGCCTTATGCTCGGTTTGGGCGTGTTTTTTAAACGGATTAACCTGATCAATGAGAATTTTATTGAAGTCGCATCGCGGATTGTTTTTCAGGTAACCCTCCCAGCAATGCTGTTTTTGAGCATCGTCAGTTCAAAACACGATTTTTCCTCAAGCACTTCCTTAGTGATATACAGCTTAATCGCCAATGTGCTGTTTTTTCTCTTCACCCTATTTAGTACTCGAAAACTGATCGACAAGCCTCATGATTGGGGAGTGATCACGCAAGGCGGATTTCGAGCCAACACCGCCATTATTGGTTTAGCTTATGTCGCGAACACTTATGGCAACGCGGGTGTTGCTCTGGCGGCTATCTACGTCGCCTCAACCACAGTTTTATTCAACATTCAGGCGGTGATTGCTCTCACACAACGCGGAGAAAGTAATGGTTGGCAAGCGGGAAAATTGATGTTTAAAACACTGACCAAAAACCCGTTGATCATCTCCATCGTGCTTGGTTTTCTATGTTATCTCGCCAGTGTACCTGTTCCTAAAATTGTGACGGATGCTGGACACTACTTTGCCAATATGACCCTGCCATTAGCCCTGCTTTGTACAGGAGGTTCGCTGAATCTCAACTCGTTGAAGGATGATCGTAACTCCGCTTGGTTTGCGACCGGTTATAAGCTGCTTCTCTCGCCTTTACTGATCACAGGAGGAGCTTGGTTATTCGGTTTTAGAGGTTTAGATCTTGGTTTGCTTTTCTTAATGACTTCCGCCCCCACAGCAGCGGCTAGCTATGTGATGGCACGAGCGATGGGAGGGAATTCAGCTCTTGCCGCTAATATAATCGCCCTCACCACCGTATTTTCACTCTTTACCTGTACGCTTGGTATTTTCTTGCTTTCTAGTTTTGGATTGATCTAATCACCACAGGTGAGCACTGGATCGCAAATTTAAATTTCAAATTCTGAGCATAGGTAAAAAGCGACTTAAATCAAAAGAATCCCTGTTTGAATGGCGTAAGGTCGGCGCTTTCCAATTTCTGGGTGTCGTTATGCTAAACCACAAAAAAATCGCCAGCTTAGAGCTGGGGCGCGTCATCGCCATGTTGGTTATTATTGCTTTGCATTGCCAACTGTTTACCACCTATTGGCTCACCAATGAAGAACCATGGGTTGCCTACTTATTTAACCAGTCCACTCGTTTTGCAGTCCCACTCTTTTTCCTGATTTCAGGTTATTTGATCCAACCCAAACTCAGCCTGAGCCCGATGCAAACCTTGCGTAATTATTGCTCTCCATTACTGAGGATATGGGTGATTTGGAGTGTGATTAGCCTACTGATGCCATTTAATCTCGATATCGTGGCTAATCAAGGCTACCTTGCAGAACGTTCTGGTTATTGGGGATTTTTGCTACAAAACCCTCTTAATTCACTGCTTGAAGGCGGGCTAGTACATCTTTGGTTTTTGCCAGCTCTCATGATTGCGGTCACCATCATGGCAATGTTGATCCGCCAACAAAAAACACACTGGATGCTACCGATTGCCATCGGGTTATACATCTACGGTGAATTTGCAGGAAGCAGTGCCGTCGTCACTGGCATGAGCGCGCCCATCTATACTCGTAACGGCCCATTTTTCAGCACTTTGTTTGTGGTGGTCGGTTATCTGATTCGTGAAAGGCACATCCTGTGGCAAGCGCGCTCTGCGCTGTTATTAGCGATGCTGGGAATGGCTTTTCACTTCGTCGAAGCCTATGGCTTACATCAACACGGGCAGGTGTTTAACACCAATGATTATCTGTTTGGCACCGCTTTGTGGGCAATTGGGCTGTTTCTTTTCCTACTCGCCAAACCCGATCTAGGCCGAAAGCCTTGGGTATTTTCACTATCACAAAGCATCCTAGGCTTTTACGTTAGTCACTTGTTAGTGGTGATCATGATGATGAACCTTGCCAGATTTTTAGGGTTTACTGGATTAGAAAAAGACACACTGGTTCTATTTGGCACTTTGCTCACCACTTATCTGCTCGTAAAAGGCTTAGAACGTACACCACTTAAGTACCTGTTATTTCGATAGCAATAAACGTGAAACCACAAAGGGAGCCATGGCTCCCTTTACTGTTTACCGGAAATAGTACTTATCCCCAAACAACTTGGCGTTGCAGGTAGGCGGCAAATGAGTTCATCCCCATGAGCATAGACAAACTATGTGATTGGGGTGAACGAGCGAAGCCAACACCGCTGCAGCTTCAAGTAGGAAGGGGATAGAAGAACTTGCTATAAGGCAATGCCCATAGGTTTAACACCATCAGCACTGCTAAGCAGCCAAAAGTGAGCTGCATACCGAGCACACGATTAGGAATGGTGGCTTTAAACATCGAATCAGCGTGTAACACCCGCCCGACCATAAAGGCCACGCCGAGTACGTGAATCCACCACACATTAACTCCATTCATTTCAGCTAAACCGAGTAGGATTAGGAAAATGGGAATGTATTCCGTCGCATTACTCTGCGCACTGCGCGCCCGGACTAAGGCATCCACACCACCATCGGCAAACAGCACCTGATGTTTACGCCGCTGACGAATCACCTGTACGGCTAAATAAATCAACCAGCCGCACAGCACGACGGCATATCCTGTTGTGACCATAATCTATCCTTATTCCTTATTGGCTTGACGTGATGAGTGTAAGTGCAAATCAGAGAAAAACAAAAGCGCCGCAATGCGGCGCCGAGCGTAAGTAGTTCTGAGCTATTCTTCTTTCAGCTCTTGCTGATATTTACGATGCTCAAATTGATCATTAACTCGCTGTAATAGACAATAGTCGACATTGTGGTGAAGACCTTTAACCAGCTCAATAAAGCGTTGCTTTTCATCAAATGAGCCAAAAAATAGCGATCTCCTAAATCTCGGGTCTCTCACCGATTCTGTATTCAAAATCACCATCTTCTCCTTGATTGGATCAAAAACAATCAATTGGTCAGCAAAGTAAACATTCTCATGATCCACTGTCGGACGAAAATTGGTCAAACCAAAGGCCAGCAGGGCAAAACCGCCCGCACCGACAAACGCTAACGGGCCAACGACGGCTAAGGCCAGCAAACAGACCGCAATCCCCACCCAAGCAAAACCGCGTACAAAAGTGTAGGCCGTCATCCGGGATCACTTCTTGGTCGGTATAATGCACACCCGCTTGCGTTAAACTATAGCAATAGCGGTGGTCGGGCATAAAAAGGTATCTCACCGCAGCCATGCCCGCAGCGCCAAAGCTGATAAAGCCCCAAAACTCTGTACTGTTAAAAGCAATATCCCCGAACACAAGAAATAGTGAGGGAAGCAAAAAACCAACACCGATCGCGGTAAGCCAACGTGATAAATAACTCTCATTCATATCACCTGTCGTACACTCCCACTGATACAAAACCTCACTATTGTGTAATTGTTCCTTTAACCGCTCTAACTCATCTTTATCAATTAACATTTAACCCTTTCCTACAACGAGATTTCTTGTGGCAATATCATTCGCCTCTGCAGATTGTAAATCCAATTCTCCGACGCGAGTTCCGCGGGCGAAAAATTTGAGACTCTGTTCCTTGACCCAATGCTGTGGTAGTGAAACGCAAACTCCAACGGTATCCTTCTCACTGCCACCCAGTGTAATGCGATACACTGGCTGATTATCTTCAATACTCCATTTTCCCTGTTGTTCATTGATGAGTATTGGTGTTACCGCCTCCCTTTGCCGTTGATAATATGCCGGCGGCGCTGGCAAACGGGTGATTTGTAAGCCTATCGTCTGCCCTTTAAGATAATCGGGTAACGTGAGTTCTAACTGCCATTGTAAAGAACCTGAATCCATCCATTGTGCTGCTTTACGTTGCGTAACTTGACTCAATCGAAGACTCGGACGATGGAGAAGGCGCTCTAACTCGGTCAATTCTTGGCCCACCGACCAATGAGCACTCTCTTTCCCCCACATCGATTTTGATAACCAGATTTCTAACTCTGAGCGTTTAAACACATTGGTCAAAATCACCCCGATCAAATAGACAATACCAATCACAGCAAAACTGGCGAGCATCCAACCAGCATTGATGGCTGCGATTGTTGATGTACCAATAAACATGCTCTTACACAATCTCACAAGCTGAAAAGCAAAGATCAAAGTTTGCGCTCCCGTTGCCCCAGCTTTTAACAAATAACCGAAGCGTTCAAGATCGGTTTTACTGCTGTCCTTAAACTTGCCCCAGCTTTCCCATGCCTCTAACCCGCTGGCAATCATGCCAACGGTAGCCACTAAGGCGATCGATTTAGCAAAGGTCTTGAGGGCATCTTGCATTGTCATGCCCGCGGTATCCTTTAATGCGACTTTCAGAGATTCCTTCAAAAGCCCTTGATCAACAATCGTCTTCCAAGCGCGCCCAGCACTAATAGCTCCGGCGGCCACAATGGTATAGCCAGTGGCATAAATGGCTTCGCCCAACGCCGGATTCTTCGAAGGATCCCAACTGGGGTATTGTGCGACCTTATAGCGGATATTCTCCAAAACCGCCATGGTATTCCATAGGTTCAGCGCAAACAGCAAGCCCCCTAATCCACCCAGTTTCTGACTCACCGATGCGCTACTGGTTTTGACGTTTTTCGATAGCGCGCTCAGTTTCTCATTTACCGACTGCTGAAAAGTGTTCATCGCCGCTTGGTTTTTGAGCGTCAGCATCATCGGCAGTTCACTACTGAGTAATTGCCCTAACTTACGTTGTGCGGATTGCGCGGTCGCAATTTGATGGTTTTTCGGGCTCACATTACCGGGTTTGAGTTCCAGAGCATCATTCATCTCTTGCAAAATGGCATTCAGCTTAGTCTCAAATTGCTTAAGCTCAGCCGCATATTTGGGATTATGTTGCAACACCGCCTCTTCTCGAACTAGGCTTTCCACCAACAGTAAACGAAGGTTAGCCAGCAAACTGGGCGTCCCTCCTTTAGGCTGGTTCTGATAAGGAAACAGCAGCTCCATCACCGCTTGCCAACTCTCTTTGGCTTGATTGGCGACCGCTTTTTGCAGTGCACTAAAACTCGATTGAACGGGTTCAATCCATTTCTTAAACCATGCTTTATCCTGAATACGTCCATCCCCCGTGAACGTATCCCAGTTAGCGATTGCAGTCGAAAACGCAACCATATCACTAGGACTACTTGTAGAGAGAAAAGCGGTGCTAAACCCTTGGATATGGTTGTTGATGGCTTGATTTGCCTGCAGGGAAAAGCCAGTTGACGCGAGGGCCATGAGGTTTTTCGGTGAATCAAAACTGAGATCTTTTTTTAGGATCTCAAGCGATTTTTCATCATGATTGACTTGCGTAACCACCACTAAAAATTGGCTAGTTAATGCTAACAAATACGCTTGCTGAACCTCATCTTGGTTATCCATACCAAACAGAAGCGGGTCAAGGCCGAGCTGGTTGAAGGCAGACATAAACTGCGCATAGTGTTGTTTAATCTGTTCATCCAATCCTTTGAGCTCAGTGTAATGCTCCACCAAAAAGTTAATCTAAATCCGCCCAACGCACTTCATCAATAAAGCTGTTGTCTTTTTTGCGCCACTTGCGCATCTGAGCACTGGTGGGTTCAAAGCGATAGAGTGTTTTCAATTCCGCCAGTTTCTGCTCCGCTTGCTGCTGCATGAAGGCATAGTTTCCCGATGGGGCAAGCCCTTCACTGGCTAAAGCATAAGATTCGATTTCGGCCAATTTTGCCGTAGCACAATATTCAGTTATGGCTCTTTCTAGCTCTAAAATACGGATCGGATCTTGTTTTACAAAATCGGGAATTTCTTTTTCTTCAAGACGAATTCGGCCTAATGTGCGTGTCAGCTCTGCCATCTGCATTTTATGCTGTTGCGTTTCATCACCAACCGCTTTAGCTCGCTTTGCCACTTGGGTAGTAAAAGTAACAAATAAATCTGAAACATCCGCTAAAGGGTCATTCAGCGCCACAAATAAACCGCAGTTTTGCTCCGACAAATCTTGCAAATAACCACTACTGCTCACCACCGCTTTGTCGGTAACGAATTTGAATTCCGTACCGTTCACCGCTTCTTCACTTTTCTCTACCGGTAAGGAAGGAGTACAGGTAGCTTTAAAAATATCCTGCTCAGCTGGCGTCCCGATATCCGCCACATAGTCTTCAAGATACTGAGCAAAATGCGCATGAGGGTGAGTACCATTGGACTCAAACTGTTTAAGGCTCACTTTACGCATCACAGCATGACGGCTGCTGGTATTGGAGCGCATATGCTCACACACTCGCCACGTCCATCGTTGATGCGCATAACCGATAGAGAGCGTGTGCTGGGCGGGATAGAGTAAACAGCTTTTGCTTTCACCTTTCGAACCGCGCTCGTGAGTGGGTTTGCTTGCCTCATCATCAGACCAATCAATTTTGGTCAACTTGCAGCCAACCACTTCATATTCGTGCAGTGTTTTTGCTGTTTCATCATAGACATAGAGCCAGCCATCACGCAGTTGCCTTAAGGTGTAACTGCGCTGCTTGATAGAGAATTGACCTTTCCACTGTCGATCCGCTTTGGGTAAAGGGTGTAATGCTTGACCTTGATCATCATAAACATCAAAGGCGTAACGAACAGGAATTATCCCTATTAACGGCTGTTTAAAAGGACATGCACTGGCGGGATTTTGCGCATCATTGGTCTGCCCTGTTTTCGCAGCTTGATTGGGATTACTCATCCTTGTACCTCCTGTGATGATTGTGAATGTTGATAAGCCAGCTCTGCGGCAGCTTCAATGCGTTGCGAAGGCGTACGACTTGAAGCCTGATGCAACAAAAGATCAATCTCGGGATACTTCCCTTTTTCAAGAGCATCAACGCCTAAAAACCCCAACACATTAAAAAACAGCATTAAATCTCGCTCACTGCTAAAGCCCTGCTGGTAAGCCCATTGAGCATGACGATGAAATAGTTCAGGGTCAGACTGCCACTGCTGCGCTAAATCCGGAAACCACTGCTGCACATGCCGCTCGACCGTTTCTAAGGTATTAAGCCATGTGATGTTGCCAAGCCGTTGCCACTGCTCATCGGTTAATTTGAATCGCACAGGAGTGTCCTGAGTCGCCGTCAGTTCTGGTCGTTGCACATATTGCCAACCTTGACGTGTCGGCAACCAAGCTCGATTGATCACTTTCCACAGTGGTTGGCATTGGGTACTCAAAAGTACATACGCGCATTCACTGTTCGCCATTTTTAGAAACACCGTTGAACCATAAGGGGATTCCACTTGGATCAAACGACGCAGTTGTTCAGCAATCTCTTCAATAGAGTCTAAAGAAGCAAAAAAGAACCCAGCTAACCCTAGATTCTGCTCAAGGAACCAGGTTTTAACTGCATCCGTTGCCAAAATGAGATAAGGAGACACCTCTTTAAGCTGCTCAAAAGGCGGAAAAAGGTACAAAGGCTCCAAAACCAATTCACCCGATAGACGATACAAGGCTTGTGCTAGATGGCTGATTTGAGCACCATCAACCAAAAGGTAAAGCCTTTCTTGTGTATCCATTTCCATCTCTGGAACCGAGCTCACCCAGTTATGCACGACAAGGGAATTTGTTGAACGCATTAATTTCCCTTGGCCTCTTCACACACTTCACACACAGGTGCAGGACCTTTGAGTGCTTCAATTTGTCGCGCCTTAAGTAAAGGCGACATGGACTGCTGAGTGGGAGTTACCGCGGCTAGCTCAATCTCTTGCGGCGTTTTGGCTTTATCCACCCCTTGTGGCAACTCGGCCATTTTACCGCCATAGCCTGAACCGCTGCCTGCGCTGCCGCCAGAGTTAAGGTTAATGGCAGAGCCGACGACGTGCACACCGCCAGCATCGACTTTAATAAAACTGCCGCCGGCTTTGATGGTGAGCTCGTTGCCTGCCTCTAAGACCAGTTTATTGCCCGCTTTGAGGTGAACCTCAGTACCTGCATCATAAATCGCTTTGCTGCCGATTTTTTGCTGCAATGAACCACCGATTTCGCTACTGCTGTCGAGTTTGACGAGCGTACGACTCTCCCCCTCCACCGTCAGGTGTTGATTGTGCTTAATCTGGGTGAACTGGTCATTTTCAACGGTCAGGTGTTGGTCATGGCGAATGACCGCGGTGTGGTCGTTTTCAATCAAACCATCGAAGTCTTTCTGCGCATGCAGGTAGATTTGCTCTTTGCCCGCTTGGTCTTCAAAACTGAGCTCGTTAAACCCTTCCCCTTGGTGCGTCTCAGTGCGCAGCACGGTTTTGGTTTTGTGCTCTGGCAAGGTATATGGCGGCGTGTTGGTCGCATGATAAGTGCGTCCGGTGATAATCGGTTGGTCTGGGTCGCCATTTAAGAAGGAAACTATCACTTCATGACCGATGCGCGGAATGGCGATAAAACCATATTGGCTGCCCGCCCAACCTTGTGACACCCGTACCCAACAGGAGCTCTGCTCGTTACCGTTCGAGTAGCGGTCCCACGGAAAGTGGATTTTCACCCGTCCGTGTTCATCACAGAAGATTTCTTCGTCTTCAGGGCCTACGACCGTGGCGATCATTGGGCCATCGACTTGCGGTTTGGGTTGTGGCTCGGCGCGCCAGTGGAGATGCCCCGGAATTAAGCTGAACTGATTACTGTAGGTAGTGGCACCACTGCCGCCCTCTTCTTGTAGCGCTTGCGGCTGCTCACCTTGGTGGTTAATCGACACCACCACCCAATCGCGGTTCATCGCGGGGTCAAGGTGCTCTTGCAGGTCGAACTTATAGCCGGCACGCAAGAGCGGCTCGTTACTCTGCCCTGTTGCGGTGTGGGCATGGCGGCGCAGATAGTCTAAACGGATTTGGCTAAAGGCGGCGCCGTTCACATCGTCTTTGTAGCGCCCCGGCGCATCAAAATGTTGGTAACGGGTTTGCTGATAATCCAGCTCAGTACCCTGCACGGTTTGTAAAAACGAGTACGCCGGCTTTTTGAAGCTGTAGTCTTTGAGTTGAACTTCGCTCACTTCTGCTTGGGTGCGATAGGTTAGGCCTTGGATATACGGCGTATCCATCGTACCACCCGCTAAGGCGTTGTATGGGATAGGCTCAGGAAGTTTGCTTAGGCAGTCACTGGCGTCACAGAAATAGAGGGTATGTTTCCCCGCTTCATGGACAAAGCTGTACACCAAGCCTTCTTCGGCGGCAAGGCGGTGCAGAAAGTCGATGTCGCTTTCGCGGTACTGCACACAAAACTCACGCTGCACGCAATCACGCTTGAGCGCAAAAGCGTAATCGTTGATGCCCATCTCTTGCAGCAAGATAGAGAGAATTTCAGGGACGGTCTGCTTTTGGAAAATGCGGCTGTTGTGGCGCAGGGATAAGCGCTCTAAAGCAGGCACTAAGGTGAGTGCATAGAAAGTATGGTGATGCCCGATGTCGCCTTGGCTGAAAGCACGCACAATGCCATGCACGCGCTGCACCAGTTGTGAGTTGCGGTAAAGCTTCAGCTCAGCACGCTTATCGACCATCTGCTCAGCGGTCAGCTTCGATACCCGACTCGCCAGTTGCACTTCATACCGAAATCCGTAACAGGCTTGCTCTAAAAAGACGCTGTTGGACAGTGATTCCTGCCCGTGAAAGCCTCTGACCACCAGAGTCTCATCTTCCAGCCCTTCCACCTCAATGCTGTACGCTAATGTCGCCATCCTGCCTTTCCTTCCCCTACATTAAAAATGGCAAAACCTTAAACCCACAATACCGCGCCAAACGATACTCTGGGTTTAAGGTTCACAGCCGCCCACCCGAAGGTGAGCGACATACTCGCAGCGTAAATTACGCTTCGATTGGCTTACGCCAGTCATCAGAGCCTGAGGTGCCCGCGTTAACGTGGTCCCAAGTGATTTTGCGGTAAGACAGAGACACAGTCACATTCTGAGTAAAGTCAGATTTTGCTGGGTCTTGGCAGTGTGGCATTTCACAGTGGATATCGACGATAGACGCGTTTTCCAGCTTAGTGGTGAAGAAGTTTTCTTGTTTGCCTTCGATAGAAGTACGGTACCATTTCAGCTCAACGGTTTTCAGCTTCTCACCTGAAGAGAGCGCGTTGTACAGCAGAGGAACCGCTTTGTTCAGCGCCACAGTGAATTTGAATGGCTTGTGCACACGTTGGCCTGAAGGCTGACCAGATTGTGGGTCAGTCGGTACGGTTACGACGTGGTCAAACTGCTGAACCAGCATCTCATCTTCGTGGCCTTCAACGAATGAATCGCCGATAGAGTCAGCAGTACATGCGCCTGCAGTGATAAGACCCTGAGTTTGGCCTTCGATAGAGATATAACATGGAGTTGGCATGCTATTCCTTTCTAAAAAATCATTAAATAATGAAAGCGTTAACGCGCTAAGCGCACCGTCGCCATAGAAAGAGCAAGGTCGATGCCAACTTACTTGCCATTAAAAATCAATGTGTTATTCAATCACCTCCATCAATAAAGCAAAAAGCTGCCTGTACTTGAGCAAGATCTTGCTTGGTGGGCAAAAAGTTTCGGCGCAGTGAAAACCGATCTCTCTGAAAAATCCCACCATCGGCGATAAACAATCAACCCGCCGCAGCGGGTTGATTGTTTTATGATGAGATAACGAGAAGTCGCGTGACTTACTCCGCCATCCACTGATAAAACAGGGTCGCGAGCGGAGGAACACGCAATAACAGGGATTGATCTAAGCCTTCACTACCCACGGCTTCGCTACTGACTTCCTGCAACACAGAGTAATCGCTACCATTGTATTGCTTGGCGTCGGTATTGAGCAGCAAGCGGTAACGTCCCTCTTTGGGAACGCCTAAGCGAAATTCCTGCTGCGGAACAGGCGTGAAGTTGGTGATCACTAACACACGAGCGCCAGCTTCATCCATACGCTCATGGGCGATCACGCTGAGATCGGCATTATCTTGTAAACGCCATTCGAAACCACGCGGATCGCAATCAAGCTGATGCAGCGAAGTTTGCGATTGGTACAAATGGTTCAAATCACGCACTAGGCGCTGAACCCCAGCATGGCGTTCAAACTGAGTCAAAAACCACTGCAACTGACCATCGTGATTCCATTCGGCGGTTTGCCCTAACTCGGTGCCCATAAAGTTGAGCTTTTTACCCGGCTGACCATACATATAGCCCAAGTAGGCGCGTAAGTTAGCCGTTTGCTGCCACTCATCGCCCGGCATTTTGTACATAAGTGAGCGCTTACCATACACCACTTCATCGTGTGACAAAGAGAGCACATAGTTTTCGCTAAACGCGTAAATCAGCGGGAAAGTCAGGGTATTGTGGTGGTATTTGCGATGAACCGGATCTTCTTTAATGTACGACAAACTATCGTGCATCCAACCCATGTTCCACTTAAAGCCAAAACCTAAACCGCCCATAAAGGTCGGTGCAGAAACACCGGGGAACGCGGTCGATTCTTCAGCAATCGTCATCGCATTCGGGAAGTATTTGTACACCTCTTCGTTCATCCACTTAAAGGTGGCGATGGCGTCGTAGTTTTCGCGTCCACCGTCAATATTCGGGATCCATTGATCATGGCTACGCGAATAATCGAGATAGAGCATCGACGCGACTGCATCAACGCGAATTCCATCGATATGGAACATCTCAAACCAATACAGTGCGTTAGCAACTAAGAAACGGCGTACATGCTCACGACCAAGATCGTAGATGTAAGAGTTCCAGTCTTGATGCCAGCCGCGGCGCGGATCCGGATCATGGAACAGTGGCGTACCGTCAAAATTGGCCAGACCGTGAGAATCTGATGGGAAATGTGCAGGTACCCAATCGAGTACCACCCCAATCCCAGCTTGGTGACACAAATCGACAAAATATTTGAAATCATCTGGCGAGCCGTAACGGCTAGTCGGTGCAAATAGACCAACCGGTTGATAGCCCCAAGAGCCATAAAACGGATGCTCCGCGACGGGCATTAGCTCAACATGGGTATAGCCCATATCAGCCAGATAAGGCACCAATTGATCGGCCAATTCACGGTAATTGAGGAACTCGCCGTTTTCACCCCGCTTCCATGAGCCGACATGCAGTTCATAGAAAGAGAGCGCTTGTTTACGCTTTTCCGTCACGGGACGCAGCTGCCATGCACTGTCTTGCCACTGATAGCTTTGATGATCGTATGTGACGGAAGCAAAAGAAGGGTATTGCTCGGCATAAAATCCCCAAGGATCGGCTTTATGCGGTAAGCCTTCTCCGTGTGGGCCTTTCAACTCAAATTTATATTGGGTGCCTTCCGGTAAGCCGGGGATAAAAATCCCCCAAATGCCGTAATCAAGGCGTTGCATCGGGTGGCGGCGGCCATCCCACTGGTTAAATGCGCCAATCAAACTGCACGCGGCGGCGTGAGGAGCGTACACCAAAAAGCGCACGCCTGAGACCGCTTCACCATCGCGCTCTAAAGTGACAAATTGCGCACCCATGTGGTGATACATCTGCTTCGGTGTGTGCAGATCATCGTATTCAGCATAAATGGTATGGTATTGGTACGGGTCATCCAGTAACTGCTCTGTACCTTCCCAATCAACAGCCAATTGGTAACGGGTAAAACGCAGGTTACGGCCATCTTTCAAAATAAAGCCGCTATCACCTTCACGCTCTAACGTAACGCGCGGTTGCCCTTCAACCACCAACTCCACTTTATTGGCTCCCGGCATCCAGACTCGCAATGCGCCTTGCTCTGCGGGAATGTAAGGGCCTAAAAATGAAAAGGGATCAGCAAACGCAGCACGCGCCAACTGATCATAAATTTGTTGAACCTTGGATGGTTTTTTTGTGATCTTCAAACCTAACTCCTAACCTAACTAGCGAAACATTCCCTTCCGGCTTAAAGATTTATGTCGTTTTGAATCGGTATCTTTAAGTTGTTTGGGTATAGCAGAAAGCCCGCAAACCGCGGGCAAAGCGTGTGTCCATCTTACCGGACTTCTCAAGGAGGAAAGAGTGACCAACCCTCAACTTCTTTGGGTCATAGTTAAGAAATTGGTCACTGAGTTCCTTATTGGCTGGCTTTGCTGCGCACTTCGGTCAGTCGAGCCGCAATGCGGTTCACTTCTTCGCGCGCAAAAATCTCGTCCAGATTCATGGATAATTTACGTCGCCAGTTCGGGTATTCGTTCACTGTACCCGGGATGTTGACCGGCTTATCCATCTCTAGCCAATCTTCCAATTGCACGCTCAGTAGCGCGGAGGAACCTGCCGCCACATGCAGTTGCAGAGCTTCGCTCAGGTAGGAATCCATAGGAACCTGCGTGGCATCACGCCCCACTCCGGCTGGCAAATAACCGTGCCACGCCACCGAATCGAGGATGCCTTGTTTGGATTTCAGGCGATCATCAAACAAGCCTTGCAGCTGCTCTTCATCCGGATAAAGGCCAATTTCACGCCCCATTTTGAGATCATCACAGTGCCAGAAGCCGCGTAGGGTTGGCATATCGTGGGTACAGAGTGCCGCCATCGATTGCTCCGCGTAATGCGACCGGAGAAACGTAACCGCCATCTTCCTTCGAGGTTTCGAAGAAGAAGACTTTGTACGAATGTACACCCGCATCACGCAGCAGCTCGACGATTTCATCCGGCACTGTCCCCAAATCTTCACCAATCACGCTGCACTGATGACGATGAGATTCAAGCGCCAAAATCGCCAGCATATCTTTGACAGGGTAATAGATGTACGCGCCTTTGGTGGCGTTTTCACCTTTCGGGATCCACCATAAACGCAGCAAGCCGAGCACATGGTCGATACGCAAGGCGCCGCAGTGCTTCATATTGGCACGCAGCAGTTTGATGTAAGCGTCATACGCCGTCGCTTGTAACACTTGCGGGTTGAGTGGTGGTAAACCCCAGTTCTGCCCCAAAGGCCCCAGTACATCTGGCGGCGCACCAATGCTGACATCTTGCAGCAAGTTGCCCTGATCGGCCCACGTTTCGCTGCCAGAATCGGCCACGCCAACCGCGAGATCGCGGTACAGGCCAACGGCCATGCCTTTCTCTTCCGCTAATGATTGCGCTTCATGGATCTGCGCATCAGCGATCCACTGCAAATACATGTAGAGATGAACCTGATCTTTCTGCTCATCAATAAATTTTTGTACCGCAGCACTGTCGAAACGGCGGTATTTCTCAGGGAAAACTGGCCAGCCCCACACTGAAGCATCTTCCGCATGCAACTCGGCATGCAGCGCATCAAATGCCGCTTGATGCAGTAAGCTCTCACCGCCCTGTTCCACGAAATTCAAGAAAGCATGAGCACGATCAGAATGTTTATCCAGATGACGCTTTTTGAACTCAGCAAACAACAGCGGTAACACGCTCATTTTCAGCTCAGCCACTTCGCTGTAGTTCACCCAATGGGCATCACGCACTTTTTGCAGGCGCAGCTGGAACTCTGGACTCCCCACTTTTTGCTGCGCTTCGGCACTAAGTGCGAACTCAGGCACAGAGCTGACATCAATGTACAGAATGTTCAGCCAACGGCGAGACGATGGACTGTACGGGCTTGCGCCCTCAGGGTTGGCTGGGAATAGTGCGTGAATCGGGTTTAACCCGACAAAATCGCCACCGCGCGAAGCAATATCCGCCACCAACTGTTTCAAATCGCCAAAGTCACCCATGCCCCAGTTGTGCTGAGTGCGCAGGGTATAAAGTTGAATGCTCGGTCCCCATAGCTTTTTGCCTTGTGCCAAGGCGGGTTGCTTGTAGCAAGCTTGTGGCGTAACAATCAACGTCATTTGGTAAGGTGCTTTGCGGCGCTTACGGGCAATCAATAAGGTGTGATAACCGAGCGGTAGATCATTAGGCAACGCAAACACTAATGGGCCGCCTTCAGCGCGCTCATCACGTACAATTTGTGATTGCAGATAACCTTCCAGCACCTCGCCTTGCTCGGTCTGCAAGCGCCAATCAAATTCACTTTCGCGCGCACTGACGCCGAGATAAAGCGGCACTTCAATCGCCGCACCTTGGTGCACCACGAGTACCGGATCCACCACATCTTTCTTGTGTTTTTTCTCAGCCGATTGCAGCAGGGCATCATCGCTGCTGGTGTCATAGCCAAGAGACGCCAAAAGATGACGGATCGTGTCATCTTCTACTTGAGCTTCACTGCCCCACGCGCTGACGTATCGATCGGCAATTTTTGCCATTTCAGCGACTTGTTTTAATGCATTGTCTTGATTCATCGCTCTCTCCGAAGGGACTGCTTTACCCTTCTATGTAGGGTATGTAGAAAAAGGTGAGCCAGAAAGATCTGACTCACCAAAGGGGCTTAACGCTGAACCGCGCTCAGTTTCCAAATGTTATTCACGTAATCACGGATACTGCGGTCGGAGCTGAATTTGCCCACTAACGCGGTATTGAGGATGGCTTTCTTCGCCCAACCCGCTTGGTCACGATACTGTTTGTCGATCGCTTCATGCGCTTTCACGTAAGAGGCGAAATCTGCCAGCACCAGATATGGGTCGCCACCATCGAGCAAGCTGTCATAGGTCGCGCGCAGTTTGCCCGCAGCACCCGGCGTAAACTCTTCGCCAACCAACAGATCCAGTGACGCTTTCAATAGCGGATCCGCATGGTAGAAATCGTATGGGTTGTAGCCACGCGCTTTCAGTGCTTCTACGCCATCCACTTCAAGACCGAAGATGTAGATGTTGTCATCGCCCACTTCTTCGCGGATCTCCACGTTCGCACCGTCCATCGTACCTATGGTCAGAGCACCGTTGAGCGCCATCTTCATGTTGCCGGTACCGGATGCTTCTTTACCTGCGGTTGAGATCTGCTCAGACACATCCGCCGCCGGAATGATGATTTCGGCCATGCTGACGCGATAATCAGGGATGAACACCACTTTCAGTTTGTTGCCGACCCGCGGATCGTTATTCACTTTTTGCGCGATCATGTTGATGGCGTAGATGATCTCTTTCGCCAAGTGGTAGCCCGGCGCTGCTTTCGCTGCGAAGAACACCACACGTGGATGCATATCAAAACTTGGGTCGTTGATTAAGCGATGGTAGAGCGACAAGATGTGCAGCATATTGAGGTGCTGACGCTTGTACTCATGCAGACGTTTGATCTGCACATCAAAGATCGCATTGGTATCGAGCTCGATGCCCATGTGATCTTTCACCCAATCAGCCAAACGCGCTTTGTTGGCTTTTTTCACTTCCATAAAGCGTTTTTGGAACGCGGCATCTTCCGCGTACTGCGCCACTTTGGTCAGTTGATCCAGTTTCGCAGGCCACTCGTGACCAATTTTCTCGGAGATGAGCGCAGACAAATCTGGGTTACAGAACTTCAACCAGCGACGCGGCGTGATACCGTTGGTCACGTTTTGGATTTTGCCCGGATAGAGCTCAACAAACTCAGGGAACAAGTCGCGCTTCACCAATTCTGAGTGCAGCGCCGCTACGCCGTTCACCGCATAAGAGCCGACCACACACAGGTTGGCCATACGCACCATGCGGTGGAAGCCTTCTTCGATGATCGAAAGCTTTTGCTGTTTCGCCACATCACCCGGCCATTTGGCACGCACTTGTTGCAAGAAGCGATGGTTGATCTCGTAAATGATCTCCATGTGACGTGGCAGCAAGCGTTGGATCAGCAATTCGCTCCAGGTTTCCAATGCTTCTGGCAGCAGAGTATGGTTGGTGTACGCAAAAAGTGTAGTGAACAGAATCGCCCACGCCGCTTCCCAAGACATCTGCTTTTCATCGATCAGAATGCGCATCAGCTCAGGGATCGCGATGGTTGGGTGGGTATCGTTAAGCTGAATCGTTTCGTACTTCGGCAGATCCGCCAACGCGTGCCCTGCCGCCTCATGGCGACGCAGAATATCGCGCACCGATGCTGCACTGTGGAAATACTGCTGCATCAAACGCAGGGTTTTGCCTTTTTCGTGGTTGTCGTTTGGATACAAAACTTTGGTGATGTTGCCAGCATCGATCAACGCGTGCTGCGCTTCAAAGTAGTTACCGTTGTTGAAGCTTTCCAGCGAGAAAGGCGCGATTGCGCGACACTCCCACAAACGCAGCGGGTAAACCGTATCACTTTGGTAGCCAACGATCGGCAAATCCCACGGCATCGCTTGCACTAACATGCCCGGCACCCAGCGACGTCGCTCTTTGCCATTTTCATTGACCACTTCAACGTGGCCGTAGAAGCCAATTTCTTGCTTCAGCTCAGGACGCGCCACTTCCCATGGGTAGCCTTCAACACCACACCATGCATCAGGGGCTTCTTTTTGGCGGCCTTCTTCGAAAGACTGTTTAAACAAACCATATTCGTAGTGCAGACCGTAGCCTACGGTTGGGAATTCTTGCGCCGCACAAGAATCCATAAAACAAGCGGCAAGACGCCCTAAACCACCGTTACCTAATGATGGGTCGCGCTCTTCTTCCAGTAGGTCAGTCAGGTTTTGGCCCAACTCTTCCATTGCTTGGGCAACGGCTTCGTACACACCCATGCTGATCAAGTTGTTGCCGGTTAAGCGGCCAATCAAAAACTCCAGCGATAGGTAGTTCAAACTTTTACTATTGAGGATGCGTTCATCCTGCTCGGTTTGCAGCAAATCAAAGGTGGTAAATTCAGCAAGGGCTCGTCCCATTGCCAAATACCATGCACGCGCCGAAGCATGCTCTACTGTCGTAGCGTAGGTTGCGGTTAAATGGCGCTTCACGTTTTCTTGGAACGACTTCTTGTCAAACTGTTTCTGTTGAGTAGGTTTCATTGTGAACTCTCACTTTTGGGTTCTAATCCATCTGACCTCTATCCTGCCTTTACGACTTTGGCAAAACATCCTCCTACTTTTCTCATCAATTGGGAGGAGAAACTAAGGCGTAGAGACGCAGGAGTCTGGTGGTTAGTGATCTGGCTCGCATCAATTCTCTGCTCATGAACAGATAGCAGTGACTCTGATCACACCCCCCGCCGATTAACCATAGCTAGGCTTTATGAAAGTTCGGAAAACAAGAGGTTAAACATTTGTCCACTCTGCTAAATAGATCACAATAATTTCGTTTCCGTTACCCATTTTTCACTTATTTTCGTAGAGGCTGAGACAATATCCTTGCTCAGGCGCAGATTGATTAGTGACGAAAATCACAAATATAGGGCGTAGTTGTGAGCGAAACGTGAAGAACACAGAAAACTCAGTATGGATCAATAAACGCGCAGAATGACTTCAAGTAACATTCGTCCATCTGAGCGTGATATGCCTCGCGTATTCACTGCCACCCTACCCTTGGAACTGGTGTTCCAAGTTAAAAGAGCATGAAGCTCTGATTGGAATAGACGAGAGAAAGAAGATGTGGATCCCTTCGAAACTGACTCGCCCAGGACGTTTGCATAACGCCATCGTCCGTCCCCGTGTTCTGGAATTATTGCAACACGCGACTTGCTACAAACTCGTGCTGTTCCGCTCTCCAGCGGGTTATGGCAAAACCACCATGGCCGCGCAGTGGCTTGCCGATAAGCCGAATCTGGGTTGGTACAGCATTGATGACAGCGATAACGATCCGTTTCGCTTCATGAACTATCTGCTGCAAGCCATCAATAAAGCCACTCACAATGCCTGCCCCAATGCGCAAAAAATTAGCGGAGAAAACGTCAAATTCTCCTCATTACACTCGCTGTTTAGTGAAGTGTTTGCCGAAATGGCCGACTACCACGGCGAATGCTATGTGGTGCTGGATGATTACCATCTGATCAGCGATGAAACCATTCACGAAGCGATGCGCTTTTTCTTAAAACACATGCCCGATAACTTAACGCTGGTGGTAACCAGTCGTGCAACGCCACCTTTGGGTACGGCTAACTTGCGCGTGCGTGATTTAATGATTGAGATCGGCAATGAGCTTTTGGCTTTCGATACCGAAGAGACAACACGCTTTTTCAACCAACGGGTTTCCGATGGGATTGATGCGCTGACCGCCCATCACCTACGCGATTATGTGGAAGGTTGGCCTTCGGCCATGCAGCTTATCGCCCTGCAAGCCCAGCATCAGCACCGCACACTCGCTCAAACCATTGAATCGGTTTCGCACTTTAATCATGCGCATCTTTGGGATTATCTGGTCGAAGAAGTGTTTGATCTGCTTGATGATGAAACTCGCTATTTCTTGATGCAGTGTTCGGTACTCGACCATTTTGACGATGCCTTGGTGAGCAGTTTAACTGGGCGTGACGATGCCTTGGCGATGATTGAATCTCTCAACCGCTTTGGCTTATTTATCTCGCCGCTGGAGGGGGAAACCAACTGGTATCGCTTTCATAATCTGTTTGCCGAATTTTTAGCGCATCAACGCCAAGCCCGCATTCCACAGCAAGAGCAAGATTTACAACGCGCTGCCGCCAAAGCATGGTTGGAAGCGGCCACGCCTCATCAAGCGCTGCGTCATGCGCGTTTGGCGCAAGATAGCGAGCTGCTGGCGAGCATTTTGAGCCAGTTTGGATGGAAGATGTTTAACCAAGGTGAGCTTGAAGTGTTGGAAGCGGCAATCAATCAGCTGACTCCCGCTCAACTGTATCGCGAACCTAAATTATGCATGTTGCAAGCGTGGTTGGCACAAAGTCAGCATCGCTATAACGATGTGGGTGCGTTGCTTGCCAAAGCGGCGCAGGAGATGCAGGCACTGAATGTTGAGCTCTCCACCAAAGAACAAGGGGAATTTAACGCGCTACGTGCGCAAGTTGCGATTAACCAAAACGAGCCAGAAAAAGCGCTGGAACTCGCCGAATTGGCCTTAAGTCAACTTGACCACACCACGTATCGTAGCCGCATAGTGGCGACCTCTGTCGTCGGTGAAGTCAATCACGTGTTAGGGCATCTCAGCCGTGCACTCTCCATGATGCAACAAACCGAGAAACTGGCGCGCCAATATCAGGTGTATCACCAAGCCTTATGGGCATTACTACAACAGAGCGAAATTTTACTGGCGCAAGGCTATGTACAAGCGGCTTACGAGGTGCAGGATAACGCGTTTAAATTGATTGAAGAGCAGCAACTGCATCAAGTGCCCCTGCATGAGTTTTTGCTGCGAATCCGCGCGCAAATTTTATGGTGTTGGAATCGCTTGGATGAAGCCGAACAAGCCGCTTATAAGGGGCTGAGTGTGCTAGAAAACCATTCGCAAAGTAAACACCTGCACTGTTATTCGATGCTGGCCAGAATCACCATCGGCCGCGGCGAATTGGATAAAGCCGGACGCTTCATAGAGCAGATCCAGCACCTGCTTAAGCAATCGACTTACCATGTGGATTGGACGGCGAACGCTTCACTCTCCCTACTACTCTATTGGCAAGCCAAGGAGAACAGCACCGAAATCCGCCAGTGGCTGCAATCCAGCATTCGCCCCGAGAAAGCGTGTAACCACTTCCTTCAACTGCAGTGGCGCAATATTGCCCGCGCGCAAATCCAATTGGGTGAACTGAATGAGGCGCGTGCAACTCTAGAATTTATTCAGGAGCAAGCGCAGAAATATCAGTTAGTCACTGATACCAACCGTAACTTGATTGTGGAAGCACTGCTGGCTATCACAATAGGCGATGACCAACAAGCTAGCGACAAGTTAAAACAAGCACTGCGCCTAACCAACCAAACGGGCATGATTGGTAACTTCCTGATCGATGGGGGCAAAATTGGCCACTTGCTCGAAAAACTGGTGCACAAAGGTGAGCTAGGGGATTTGGAGCGCCATCGCGCCCATCTGCTGCTCAAAGAGATCTCGACCACTCAACGTAGCCGCTCCATCCACTTTGACGAAGAGTTTGTCGAAAAGCTGGTCAATCATCCAAATATTCCAGAACTGGTGCGCACCAGCCCGCTCACGCAGCGTGAATGGCAAGTGCTTGGGCTTATCTACTCTGGTTTCAGCAATGAGCAAATTGCCCATGAATTGGATGTGGCAGGAACCACGATTAAAACCCACATACGGAATCTGTATCAAAAGCTCAATATCGCCAATCGTAAAGAAGCCGTGCAAACCGCCGAGCAGTTATTGCAATTAATGGGCTATTAACATTGCCTATCCCAAATGCAAAAGAGCCAGCGTTTGCTGGCTCTTTTTATTTCAATTCTTTACCGAATTTAGAATGGCTTAGGTGCAAACCCAGTCATCACTTCGACACGCAATGCTTTACCAATTTTGGTGGTAGGGTGTACGAGTACCAAGCCTTTTACCGACTTTTTCAGCTTACCCAAATCCGCTTGCTCAAGTTTCGTGATTTCGCGTGAGAAAGGCATATCAGCAATGGTTTTACGCATTTTATTCAGATCGTAATCTTGCTTGCCTTTCACACTATTCAAACGCTTGGTGAGCGTTTCTAATTCGTCGGTAAACTTGCTGACCATCTCTGAATCGGCGCGACTTTTTGCGGCATCCAACTTACGACGGCAAGTATCGATGCGATTGTTGAGTTGTTGAATATCGGATTTAAGGTTCATGATTGTCGCTCTATCGAACAGAAAGGGCGCAGAGTATAGCACGGCAAATGGGCGAATACCCAAACAACTTCCAATTGTTGACCACACAAGCTCTACTTTTGAACTAGGCTTAGTAAGAAAGCTCCCATCGACACTACTCTGTGAGTCACTACTATGAGCCTAACTATTCGACAACGCCTATACATCCTTTCCTTGGTGCCTTTACTCACCATAGCGGTAAGTATGATGTACTTTAGCTTCAGCGAAACTCGCCAACTCAGCCAAGAGCAAATGCACAATACCCGTGAAGCCATGATGGAAATGAAGCAAGCCGAGCTGAAATCCTACTTGCAAATCGCGGACACCGCACTCACCCCACTCAAAGCCCGCCAAGCCTCACTAGAAGAAGCCCTCACTGTATTGCGTGAAATTCAGTTTGGGCAAAGCGGCTATATCTTTGGCTACGATTCAAAAGGGACTCGTCTATTGCTGGGAAAATCCACTAATGGGTTGGGCGATAACTTTATGAATATGCAAGATACGCAGGGGAACTACCTGATCCGAGATTTGATTAAAAATGCCAAGCTCGATCAATTCACCACTTACTACTTTCCGAAACCGGGTGAGCAAACGCCGTTACCCAAGTTGAGTTATTCGGTCTACATTCCGATGTGGGATCTCACCATCGGTACTGGCTTTTATACCGATGACGTGGATGCCGAAATTGCTGCAATGGAAGCTCGGGCAGAAGAACAGCTGCAACAAGGCCTCTACACGATTGCCAGTATTACGTTGGTGATTGTTGTTCTGGTCAGTGTGATGGCAATTTTGATCAACCGTAGCATCATGCACCCGCTTGAACTGTTTGATCGCTCCATCAACTCCTTTGCCAGTGGAGATGCCGATCTCACCGCGCGAATGGAGCGTTTCAGTGTCCCCGAATTTTCGAAATTGAGTCAAAACTTCAACCGTTTTGTTGAGAGCTTGCAAAATATCATTAAGCGAGTCAATCAGGTTGGGCAGCAAGTTGTTGAAGAGACTAACGCCATGAGTCAACGTGCTGAACAGGTAGATCATTTGGCTTCCAACCAACGGGAAGAAACCGAGCAAGTGGCAACGGCGATGACTGAAATGACCACCACTGCACAAGAAATTTCCAACAACGCTAATAACGCCGCTCAGTCCGCTAGAGATGCGGAAGACAACGCAACCGATGTACATAAAATCGTGAATGCCGCGGCGCGTTCCGTTCAGTCATTAGCCGAAGAAGTCGCGGATGCGAGCAACGTCATTGGTAAACTGGAAGGCGATGTGAATAACATCACCTCGTCATTGGCAGTGATTCAAGATATCGCGGAACAGACGAACCTACTTGCACTCAACGCCGCGATAGAGGCGGCTCGCGCAGGAGAACAAGGCCGTGGTTTTGCCGTTGTCGCCGACGAAGTTCGTAAACTTGCCAGCCGAACCCAAGAGAGTACGCAAGAAATTCATACCATGATCCAGCAGTTAAAATCTGGTTCAGACGCGGCAGTCAAAGCCATGGAATCAAGCCAACAACGCAGTATTTCCACGGTACGTGAAGCGAACGCTGCCGCAGAAGCACTGCAAAAAATCCAAACCTCGATCGGAACCATTATGGATATGAACGCCTTAATTGCGACCGCCACCGAGGAACAAAGCATCGTAGGACAAGAAATTTCACAACGTATTGTGGTGATTTCTGATCAAAGTAGCGAATCGGCATCTCTGGCAAACCAAAATCGCCAAGGTAGCCAGGCCTTGAATGGACGTGCTCATGAACTGTATGAGTTGGTAGCACGCTTTAAGGTGTGAGTTGTTTACAGTGTAAATTGCACCGCCATACAACGGATAAACTCAACGTCATCGATTACCCAAAGCGCCTCAACTGAGGCGCTTTGTCTTGTAAACATCGTTATTTTTTGCCCGACTCTTTCACTGCTTTAATCAGAACCGAAGTATCCATACGGCCTAAACCTTGCCCAGAAAGGCGTTGATAAGCCGCAATGGTACTTTCTGTCATTGGCAATGTCAGCCCCAAGTGTGCCGCTTCATCAAGGCAGAAACCTAAATCTTTGATCATCCAATCAATCGCAAAGCCAAAATCGAACTTCTCTTGGCTCATGGTGAGCGCACGGTTTTCCATCTGCCAAGAGCCTGCGGCACCATTTTTCAAACACGAAACCAGATTCGGAATATCCAATCCAGCTTGCTCTGCCAGCATAAGCCCTTCGGACAGGCCATTCAGTACACCGGCAATACAGATCTGATTGACCATCTTAGCGCGCTGTCCTTGCCCTGCTTTCCCCATCAGAACCGAAGAACGTCCGTAAGCGGCAAAAATCGGCTGCATCTTGGCAAAAAGCGCGGCGTCACCACCACACATAATGGTTAAAACACCATTCTCGGCACCGGCCTGCCCACCAGAAACTGGCGCATCCATAAAATGTAAACCCGCATGTTGCGCAGCCGCTGAAAGCTCTTCTGCAAGCAATGCGGAAGTCGTAGTGTGGTCAATCAATACCGCACCCGCTTTCATCGCAGGTATAGCGCCTGTGGCTGCCGTGGTCATGCTGCGTACGTCATCATCATTGCCGACACAAGTCAGCACCACATCCGCATCCTTAACACATTCAGCGACTGTTTCAGCGTATTTCCCACCAAACTGTTTCGCCCACGCCACGGCTTTCGCTTGAGTACGGTTAAACACCGTCACCTCAAAACCAGCCTTTTGCAAATGCCCCGCCATGGGATAGCCCATCACGCCTAATCCAATGAAGCTGACTTTCATTTTGTTTCTCCTTATTGTTTTTGTTCTTTTCCTTAAAAGAAAAAGCCGAGCTTTCGCTCGGCTTTTAAGATAACGATTACTCGATATCCGCGTTATGGTAAACCTGCTGTACGTCGTCGCAGTCATCCAGCATATCTAGGAACTTCTGGAATTTTTCTGCGTCTTCGCCGCTGACTACCGTGCGGTTTTGTGGAACGAAAGTGATCTCTTCCACATCCAGCGTCAGATCTGGGAAAGCTTCGTTCAGAGCGGTTTTGACTTTGAAGAACTCAGTGTTAGGTGCAAACACAGTGATCACGCCATCTTCTAGTTCAATGTCTGTCACTTCCGCATCAGCCATCATCAGCGCTTCAAGAATCGCTTCTTCATCATCGCCTTGGAATTGGAAAACAGCTTGGTGATCAAACATGTGTGCAACCACACCAGGAGTACCAATTTTTGCTCCAGTTTTAACAAAGCATTGGCGAACGTCTTGGTAAGTACGGTTACCGTTGTCACTCAAACAGTCAACGATCACGCTTGCGCCGCCTGGGCCAAAACCTTCGTAACGTGCTGGTTGGTAATCTTCACCCGCACCGCCACTGGCTTTATCCAGAGCTTTTTCAATAACGTGTGCTGGTACTTGGTCTTTTTTCGCTTTCGTGATCAAATGACGAAGCGATAAGTTCATGTCAGGGTCAGTACCGCCGTTTTTCGCACAAACGTAAATCTCTTTACCGTATTTTGAGTAAACTTTAATTTTTGCGCCTTGAGTTTTCGCCATAGAGGCTTTGCGCACTTCAAAACTTCTTCCCATTGGGATGTTCTCTCTAATTCAATTTGTTGCGACGGATTTTAGCAGAAGGCTTGCTGTTTGCAATTTGCCACCTACAGAGCATAGACGCTACGCAACGCCCATCACTCTTTTGTACTTCTCTACCGACTGTTGAAACCACTGTTTTTCGCTTTCAGAAGCAATCTTGGTCATCTGCTTAGTGATCTCTTCCGGTCCTGATTTTACCTGCTTAAGTCGCCAAACAAGATAAGAAGCTTGTTTATCAAGTTCTACTTTGTTTTTCTCTTCCGCAGTCAGTAATGCAAGGTTGAAAGACATTAGTAAGCCCACAGTCAGTAAAATCGTGGAGCGAAATATAACATAGGAATGTAGAAAATTAAGAGTCAAAATGTTGCTTTGAGTGCTCAAAATCAACTAAAGCGATAAAAATAAGTAAGGGTGACCCAAGTCACCCTTAATCGATTGTTTGATGCCAAGCGCTAGTGTAGCAATCCAAGCTCTTTGGCTTCCTCTATCGTCAGACCGCTCTCACGAATCTCACGTAAGGTTTCGATACGGCGTCTTGCTTCCGCTGACTTCACGTTTTTTGTGGGTCGCTGGGATTCAATTTCTTCAATTGAATCCCACTTGTTGGTAATGCTCGTCATATCATCATGGTCAATTGAATTAATGGACATAAATACCTCCGAAAAACCATGCTAGGAACAACTCATCTGTAGCAAAGGGACGATGCTTTGTTAAGTAGATTTAATCCGTATTGTGACTGTGGCAATACTTCACAAACCTTATCATTAAAACTATAGATATTCTTTTTGCCAACCCCCAAGTTCCTCGTTAAATTAGCCGACTATTTCGCAAAAGTCCCATCAAGACACCTTTTCCTACAACGCGTATTTGGCAAAGAGATCGATCCTCAACCACACTACTTGAACGTAGAGAAACGGGTATTCACTGAGTGTTCCGTTTCATTTCTTTGATCATCGGATCTGCCTATATGAATGAGTTGCAAGATTGGTTGAATGACGTTCATCACTGGTATCAGAATCGCAATAGCACTCCTGTGACTGAGTTACAGCCATTGATATTTAATGTCCCGCCCCAACTTTGGGGTTCGCCATTAGATGCCACTCAAAGTAAAGCCATCGCCTGTTGGCTTGATGCATGTCTACGTCAAATTTTGAGTTTTAACGCACTAGCAAATGGATCTCAGGCTCTGCAGTATCTCAATCTCGCATACAGCCGCTTTCAGTTTTGCGTTGCTCAATCTGGGGGCGATTTGGCGTTAAAATCTTGGTGTATGCGCAGGATGCAGCAATTGATGGTGCTCAGCCTTGAGCATCTCAATCAACAAACAGATGGAGAAGCTCTGTCTCATGAGCTGCTCGAAGCTCATGTGAAATTCATGGCATTCCATGCATGGAACGATGATCAAGGAGTAACGTATCGCACACCCGAGCAATAACAAGGATCTCTGTTGCGAATAGGCAAATTGCAGACAAAAAAATAGCGAGTGGTTAAACTCGCTAAAAACATATGAGCCAATCTACAATTCATCAGATAGGACAAAAGGTTGTCTATTCGTGGAGCAGTGTATCCATCACCTACGCTCAAAATGTCAACGGCTTGTCAGGTTTAAGTCACAAAAGTGACGTAAATCCACGCCCCTTTCACACTCAAACACCGGCTGCCATTTCATCTAATGCTCGGTATACCGTTTCATCAACATGTCCATCTTGAACCATCTTGCACACTTTACGGCGTACAGCTAGCCCTGCAATCAGTTTTTCAATCGAAAGGTGCTTGCTCTCATTCTGATTGTTGTAAAGCTCAAGGAGCTTGCTCAAAGTGGTATATTGAATCACATCATTTTCAACTCGTAGCCAATCAAGCTTGTCAATCAGCTCCACACACTCTTCTTTGATTGATGAAGGGGCATGTCCAGTCATGGCCGCTAAAGCCGTTATACTGCGTTCTAGCGCCTCTGGAGAGGTATAACGCGATAAAGTGATCGTAATTTCATCCGCATTGATCTCAACCAGATGTTTACGCAGTTTCACACGGCGCCCCAACCGACCTCGTGGCGACGGTGCTTTACGTTGAATTGGCTCAAATTCACCATCAATAATGCTCGAAAGCTCTGCCAATTTTTGTTTAGAAACCAGTTCATTACGTAGTGGGTTAGGCAGGGTTGGAGCCATGTTACGTTTACCGGCATTGGTCGTTTTGGCACGCGAGTAACGCAGAACTTCCTCTACATCACATTTGATGTCTACTTGGTAATCCACCACTTTGCCTTTTTCTTTCACTGTGGTCACCGTGAGATGGTACCCCCACAAGTTGACAACAAACAGATCTTCACTCCCCTTCCCTTCTGAAAGACGGCGCAGCTCGCGGATCAGATCCATTGAGAAACGCCGCCATTCAATATTTCTGGCGAGTTTCTGGTTCAATTCACTGAGCATCATGACATCTGAATGCCGACGCGACATACGGCTACGGAAATATGAGTAGAGTTGGAACACCAACGTATGCTGTTTTAAGATCTCCGGTGGGAACAAGAAGAAATAATCTCGTGTGAGCAATTCTTCAAAAAATGACGGCTCCCATACCAAAATGTACAGGTTCGGTTTGATGCGAATTTCGCCATCACTTCCCTCGACAGGAGCCTCTTCAGACGCTGTAATGGTGCGAGCTAAAAAGCGAAAACGATCGCTTTTGAAACCTTCTGGCATGTTTTCACTTAGCCAACGTCCTGTCAGTTCGTGTAACTGAAAATCGGTAAATTCAATGCGATCAATACTATCACGGATAGAGTCACGCGCCGGACCACTGTCTTTTTTGCCACGTAGCGAAAGAATATCCGTGATGTACAGTGGCGTCTTGTTGGGAGCTTGCTTGGCGTTGAAGTGATAGTCATCTTGATGGTGATCATGGTACTGAACGGTTAACGTAAACAGCGCAAACAATGTCATCAGATCATCGACAGTCATGATGTTTTTAGACGATCGTGTTTCGATCACTGCGCGAGTACCGGAAATCGAGACCATTGATTTTTGATAACTTTTACGGGTTCTGGGTGGCGCTAACGCTTGATCAATGATCCCTGCCCAATTGGTGGGTGATACCACAAACTGATCGGCCTCATCTTTCATTGCTGGTGGAGTATTTAAGCCATGCTCATGCAGCAAACGTTGATTTACTTGTGTTTGGGCTAGTGCTTTTGAACGTTTTTGTTTTTCACTTTGCTTAACAGACTCTGTGACCAAGCTGGTTGATCCTAACACGGAGATCAATTGGTTAGGATTGATAAAACAATGCAACATGGTTTTACCGGCTAGCCCTTCCTCAAAACGCACTGGAATTTGTTTAAATAACCCAATAGCAACTGCTGCTCGCAGACGTTGCTGAATTGCAGCGCGAGTGAGTTGGCCATCCGTAGCATCAATCAGCTCTGTGGTTGAAACTAATCCATCTTTGCTGCGCAAACCGCGTAGTGAGATAAGATTCAACAGCTCAACAATACTTTTGGTCACCCCTTTAAAGTGTTGATACTGTTCAATCCAGTCGATTGCAGCTTCAGAGACCTCAAAAAGATGACCATCTTTGTGAGTTCTTGGCAATTTGATCAAGAGTTTTTCTTCTGAGCTCATGGTTAGATCCGTATCACACTTACCGTAATATCACTATAGTTCCAAGAGAATAAAGAAAAAGAGATCATAAATAAAGAAAAATTTATTGTTTTTAAATAACTGATCTTTCTGATTTAAATGATTAATAGTGATTAGAGTGATCTTATGATCTGGGCGCTTATTTGGGTTTAATTGATTGTAAAATAAGACTATTTTTTTTAGTCCGATAGAAGCATGATCATAGACCTAAGGAAACGATGATCAATGTGAGATCGAAAGCATGATCATTTTTCTTCTAAAGCATGATCAAATGCCACTCGTATCAATGATCAACGTGATTGACTAAGCATGATCAAGGTAGCGACACAGTTTATCCACAGATCGAATTTGGAATTTAGGCATTTTCCATCTTTCCTGCCTTGAGGTCATCATTTTCGTCTCGGAAAGATGATCAAGAGTAGGCTGAATTTTGTCCAAATTGGATAAACGCTTTCCGATTCGATGTTCGATGAGCAGTGTATCTCAGTTCCTACGCCCTATATTGTTTGGTGATTTGCTTATGAAAGCATGATCATGGTGTGGGTTCTGTTTGTTGCACCGAAACTTATCTTATTATGTGCTTCGTATTTTCCATCGATTGTGGGTCAAAGCCTTACTCTGTCTGACATCATCCGTAAATTAAGATTAAATTTACATGCTTCCGCCAGTAATAGACTCTTGATCATCGATCCGTAAAAAGATCATGTTGATAGGATCATCTTTCTTCAATCTCGTAGAGATTAACCTACTTGATCATCTTTCCAGTTTATCTCTTTTCTTACGGAAGCATGATCATGTGAACCTTCTTGATCATCGTTTCGACACCATCTCGATATTGACTCAGTGGGGAGTGATGTGCGTTTTTCCTTTAATTCATCTCATACTCCAAGTGTAAATTGCATTAACCGTAAGTTAGTTGGTAAGTTCAATCGTTCCGAACCTTACTTTATTTTTGTTGGCTTTACATTGTAAATAAGTGACGTTGTAATATTTAAAATTTATTGTGGTTTTTGATGCATTATCTTCTTAGTAAATCTTCATTTTGTTGAGCTAGTTTGTCTATTTAATATCAATTTTCTGTTAGAGCTCTAATATATGTGATTTTAATACAGAGTTTACCGTTCACCTTTTTGTTGTTTTGTGTAATTTATGCTGTACAATTGGGTTTAAGTCCTAATAACGGAAATTGGCAATGAAAAGAGAACAAACGATAGAGAATCTCTACCAACTTGCACAACTGACTCAACAGGTGCAGGCGGATCGTATTGAGATTGTATTAGAGGAGCGCCGTGATGAGCACTTCCCTCCGATGTCAAAAGCGTTGATGGAAACGCGCTCTGGCCTGACTCGTCGCAAGCTCGATGAAGCGATTGCGAAAATGGAAGAAGCAGGGCATCAATTTACGAAAAATAATGCCAACCACTACTCTATCTCTCTTTCTGAAGCCCATATGCTTATGGATGCGGCGGGTGTAGCTAAGTTTCATGAGCGTAAAAAGAACAATGAAAATAAGCCTTGGATTATCAATGTGCAGAACCAAAAGGGCGGGACTGGCAAATCGATGACGGCTGTCCATTTGGCGGCTTGCTTGGCGCTCAACTTGGATAAACGCTACCGTATCTGTTTGATTGACTTGGATCCCCAAGGTTCTCTGCGCTTATTTTTGAATCCACAAATCAGTTTAGCAGAACATACTAATATCTATTCTGCCGTCGATATTATGTTGGACAACGTGCCAGATGATGTTCAAGTGGATGCTGAATTCCTGCGTAAAAACGTGATGTTACCGACGCAATACCCGAATTTGAAAACCATTTCAGCTTTCCCTGAAGATGCGATGTTTAACGCAGAGGCATGGCAGTATCTCTCACAAAATCAATCATTGGATATCGTTCGTTTATTGAAAGAAAAGCTTATTGATAAGATTTCGGGTGATTTTGACATCATTATGATTGATACAGGGCCACACGTTGATCCGCTGGTGTGGAACGCGATGTACGCATCAAATGCATTACTGATCCCCTGTGCTGCGAAACGACTGGACTGGGCTTCAACCGTGAACTTCTTCCAACATTTGCCAACGGTTTATGAGATGTTCCCCGAAGATTGGAAAGGGTTGGAGTTTGTCCGTTTGATGCCGACGATGTTTGAGGATGACAACAAGAAGCAAGTTTCAGTACTAACTGAAATGAACTATTTGTTGGGCGATCAAGTGATGATGGCCACCATTCCACGTAGCCGAGCTTTTGAAACTTGTGCTGATACGTACAGTACCGTGTTTGATCTCACGGTAAATGACTTTGAAGGCGGTAAAAAAACGCTCGCCACCGCTCAAGATGCCGTTCAAAAAAGTGCACTCGAACTGGAACGTGTGCTTCATTCTCATTGGCCTTCACTTAATCAGGGGTAAGTAACTTATGGCAATTAAAACTTCTGAACTCAACGCAAAACTGTTTGGGAAGGCGGATAAACGCCGCGCGACTACGCCAGCTGAAGCTCAATCGGCGGCGAAAGCACAGGCGCAGATGATTGAACTGGCTGTGGCGGGGGAAGAGATCGTCACTTTTGAGCTGATGCGCATCCCAGCTGATGAAGTAGCAGAAAAGACGGTTGTGTTTGCTCAAAATGCTCGTGAACAGGCCTTTTTAACCGAACATGCGCTTTCTGATGTACTGACAACCTTACGCGAACGGGGGCAGCAATATCCTGCTGTTGGCCGTAAAACCGCAGAGGGCAAGATTGAAGTGCTCGATGGTAGCCGTCGTCGTATGTCTTGTATCTTGGCGGGTAAAGAGTTTCTGGTTTATGTGGCCGAAAATATTAATGCCGAGCATGCCAAGTTCTTATCCGATGTTGCGAACGCGCATAAACCTCTTTCGCTGTATGAAAAAGGCAAAGAGATGCAAGCGAAGCTCGATAGTGGGGAAGCAGAAGATCAAAAAGCGCTCGCCAAAATGTTTCAGTGCAGTGAAGCCTTAGTGAGTGGTGCACTGAAAGCCGCTGCACTACCGCTGGAGCTTCTACAAGCGTACCCAAGCGTCGTTGAATTAGGACGCCCAACAATTGTGAAATTGCATAAGCAGTTTAATGAGCTGAATGAGGCTCAGCGTGACCAACTGTTGGCAAAATGCCATCAGGAGCAAGGATTCGTTTGGCAGCTTTCCCAAGCTCAAGGTGTAGCGCGAATTACCAAAGATGTGACAGAGACCATCGAAAGTTGGATTCAAGATGTACTACCGCCGAAACGCACTGAAACGCCCAAAGTTGAATGGATTAAAGGGCGTGCAAGCTATGCGCGCAAAGGCAATAACTTAGTGCTGAATTTGAAGAAAATCGATGATGAATTGATGCAAGATATTCTTGATTTTGTACAGCGCAAGCTCAATTAGTTGTGCTCGCTAATAACAAAGCCCGCTTTAGCGGGCTTTGTACGTTTTGGTTGTCAGTCTTATTGGTTTCTTAGACGCTGCCAGTATTTCTCGTAGATCGCCAACGTCTCTGAGCCAACATCGTTGATGAACTCGCCTTTTTTCATATCTTCATCGGATGGGAAGATTGTCGGATTATCGCGTAGCTCTGCGGGCAACATTGCACGGCCACCTTTGGTGGCAGAAGCGTAACCTAGGCTTTTTACAATTTCTGCTTGGTTTTCTGGCTGGTACATGAAGTTGATGAACTTATGGGCCAACGGGATATTTGTGCTACCAGAAGGAATAGTAAAGTTATCCATCCACAAAACCGCACCTTCTTCAGGCATCACGAATTTCAGCTCAGGCATTTCTACTTGGCCTTGATACGCGTTACCGTTCCATTGCATACCCAGTGTTGCTTCACCTGAAACGTAAGGCACATGTGGAGCATCTGAGTTATACAGCAGTACGTTATTTTTTAGTGCTACCAGCGATTCGTACGCTTTTTTGATTTCATCTTCATTTTTGGTGTTAATGCTAAAGCCATTGAGCTTCAGAGCCATGCCAAAAACGTCACGAATATCGTCGATCAGCATAACTTGCTGTTCATATTGCTTGTCCCACAGATCCGCCCACTTGGTGATACCATTTGGCAGTGTCGCTGAGTTGTAGTAAAGGCCGGTAATACCCCAAATGTAGGGGAGCGAGTATTTGTTTTGAGGATCATGTGCCAAACCGAGTACCGTTGGCATTGCATCTTTCATGTTCGGAATTTGGTTGTGATCGATTTCTGCGAGCAGCCCTTCACGGCCCATTTTTTCGATAAAATAAGCAGACGCAAACACAACATCATAACCGGTACCTTTCAGAAGTTTGAGCTTGGTGTACATTGACTCATTATTCTCAAAGGTTGAATAGTTAATAGTTACGCCTTCTTGTTGTTCAAAAGCTTTCAGCGACTTCTCTGGTAAATAACCGCCCCATGCATACACGTTAAGTGTAGGTTGTTCAGCATAGACTTGAGATGACGCAACAACTGCAGAAAGTACCAATCCTTTAATGAAAGTTTTCATTGCATTTTGATTCCTTTTTAGCCCAGCCCAATGCCGGGATTCGAGTGCATAATTAGTGAATTCTTTGTTCGGATAAAGCAAATATAATTTGTCGTTAAGAAAAAATATTTTAGCCTTCTATTAACAAATAGCGGCGTTGCTTGTGATGTGTTTCAAGGCGTTATAGCGATTTGTCCGCATGTGCTAACATAGCGCATCACCTTTGGAAATTCGTTTGTTATGACTCAATCGCTCACCGACTTAGTGCGTCTTCACCAACTGGCTAAACAGCACCATACTCGCTTTGGATGCTGGTTACGTGGTGATCCACAATGGCAGTCCTCTTTACTCAACTCATTGATTAGCCACTTTACCGATCAATCGATATTTATGTTAGGCAATACTGAGTTGGATGGTGTGACTTGTGTCGATTATCGCCAAGGTCAACAGTGGTTGGGAAAAGAGTGCCAGTGGCTGATTTGTGATTTAAACCAAGGATGGGATGCCAATAGTTTTAACGCAGCGCTTGGTACGTTAGTCGGTGGCGGATTACTTTTAGTGGTAGGCGAACCTTGTTCGCTGAATTGGGCTGCTCGTAATTGGTTGGAGTCTGCATTAGGTGAGTTAATTCAGATTGCTCCACAGTGTATATGTGCTCTGCCAAACTGTGCTGAAATTTCCTCTTTGCCAACGTATGAACAACAGGCACAGGCGATTGAGGGGATTATCAAAGTCGCGACGGGGCATCGTAAACGCCCCTTTGTTCTTACTGCGGATCGTGGGCGTGGCAAAACCAGTGCGCTTGGGATGGCTGCGGCGCAGTTGATGCCGTCACGCACAATGAAGATTATTGTGACCGCGCCAGCATTAGCGTCTGTCGAACCGCTGTTTGTCCATGCTCTGCGTAAACTCTCGCATGCGAGTGTTAAGCGCGGTCATCTACAATGGGGAGACTCAAGCCTAAATTTTATGGCTCCTGATGAGTTGCTTCGCAGCCAACCCGAGTGCGATTTATTGCTGGTTGATGAAGCGGCTGCACTGCCATTACCTCTATTAAAACGCTTGGTAGAGAAATATCACCGAATAGTTTTTTCATCGACAATTCATGGTTATGAAGGGTGTGGCCGTGGTTTTTCGCTCAAATTCCAGCAGTGGTTACGAGAGCAGCGCCCGCAGATGCGCGCATTTCATCTTGACCAACCGATTCGCTGGGCGGCGGGAGATGCCCTGGAGCAGTGGCAAAATCGAGTGTTTTTACTGCAAAGTGAGTTAACGGAATTGCCGCCATCAGCACATCATGCATTAAGTTTCTCTCCTTTGACTCAAGGAATGGCCGTCCATCAACCTGAACGTTTGGCACAAGTGTTCTCATTGTTGGTCAATGCACACTACCAGACTTCTCCCAATGATCTGTTTTCTCTACTGAATGATGATGCGATGACGCTGTTTGGCGCTTATCAAGGGGATGTTTGTGTGGGGTGTGTGTGGGCGGTGCGTGAAGGGGGGCTAGATGACGCATTGATTGATGCCATACAACGTGGTACTCGTCGCCCTAAGGGACATTTAGCCCCTGTGACACTCGCCAATCAACTAGGGATTACTGAAGCGGCGCGTCAGTCTTGTTGGCGAATTTTGCGGATTGCCGTTCATCCTGCTTGCCAGCGTGAGGGGATTGGTAGCCAATTACTCCAGCAATTTATTGAGCACTATGAGGCTGACTATTACGCGACTAGTTTTGGGGTGAGTGAAGATTTGCTGCCATTTTGGCTGATGAATGGCTTCATTCCGGTGAAATTTGGCTCACATCGCGATCAAGCCAGCGGTTGTTATTCCATTTTAATGTTACTGGGGAGTCGTGGGTTGAGTTGGTTGGAGCAAGCTCAACAACAATTTACTACGCATTGGATTTTTGAACTCAGTGATTCGTTGCAAGCACTAGAACCTGAAATTATTCAGCAGTTGTTACCTCTGTGTGCACCAACCGACAAAACACGGCAGTGGGTTGAACTGATTGAGCGTTACGCGCAAGGCGGCTCTAACTATGAGAGTGTTGCGGTTTGGTTATTTGCTTGGTTAATGGAGATATCAAGCTTAAACCTGACCATTTCACCTTTGTTGATCAGTAAAGTGTTACAACGGAAAAGTTGGGGAGAGTGCGCTGAGCAGTTTCAACTTACGGGTAAACGACAAGTTGAACAAGCCTTACGTGATGATCTTTCCGCTTTGCTGAGCAATTTACACTGTAAATAACCCTCTTCTTAATCTGACCAGTGTGATGTTACAGATTTAGCCTGTTTCGGCGATTGGATGGAGAAGCCGCTCTGGTGTTGTCTTTTCTTGATCTCTTATGATTGAGCATTTTATCTTGCTCGATATCTTCGTTTGGGTGGTTCCTATCAGGGGCATTCAGCGTGCCTCATTTTTGCGTTCCTTAATTAGTGACTAAGGGATTCTTAAGTTAAGTGGATTACTTTTGGCTTAGAGAGTAAGCAAAGGGAAACGCTGATGAAACACTTACCTTGTCTATCGGATCTCACATTAGAAGTGATCAACCCAATGCACCCGCGTTGGAATGAGGCGACAGCATTGGTACGCGAGCGTTACCAACAAGCTTTTGATGCTCACCTCACGGCTTATATGCCCGCCTATTTAGCTCTGCTTGATCACAATGAAATGAAATCGGTGTGTGGTTTTCGGATTGCCGAACAAGAGTCTCTCTTTCTTGAGCAGTATCTCGATCAGCCCGCTGATGAAATTCTGGCTCAACGTTTTGCCTGCTCAATTCCTCGCGGCAAATTAATTGAATTTGGTCATCTTGCTTCATTTGGCCGTGGTTTATCGGCCTTCCATTTTCTGTTGATCGCCCAGCAATTAGTGGCGATGGGGTTTGAGTGGTGCATTTTTACCGCGACAGATCCGCTGCACGCGTTAATGCGCCGCTTTGGTTTACAACCGACTTTGATTGCCAAAGCCTCTTCTACTCGTATTCCCAATGCGTCCCAAGTTTGGGGAACTTACTATCAACACAGCCCCCGGATTTTGGCTGGGAATTTGGCACAAGGTTGCGAGCGTTTAAATCAATTATCCCTCAATCAAAAACAAGCGTGAGTCTGAATGATGAATCGAATTATCACCGCGTTACAGCAACATGCTCTACATCAACCACAAAAACTGGCGTTTGTTGGTCATGATGCGCAGCAAAAACCAGCGAGTTTAAATTATTCACAGTTGCTAGACGAAGTTAAGCAGACCGCGCAGCAGTTACAGCAATGGCAAGTAAAGTGTATTGCGCTACGTGCTGAAAATAGCTTGGATTGGGTTGTGATGGATCTGGCTGCTATGTGGTCACATATTGTGATGGTTCCGGTTCCCACGTTTTTTACGCATGAACAAGTGGCACATCTGCTTAAGGCGGCTGAAGTGGATCTTTGTGTTGGCGATTGGCCGGAGTTGGGCGAGCCCATCGCACCGTTAGGTCGGTTTTCCGCTTGGCAGTATCAATCCGATAAATCAGGTCGTGTTTTGCCAGATACGCAGAAAATCACTTTTACTTCAGGTTCGACTGGCACTCCTAAAGGCGTCTGTCTTAGTGAGCAAAATTTAGAGCGGGTTTCAGTGGCTATCGCCGAGCAGATGAACGCACAAGTTGAGTTGCACTTAGTCATGTTGCCGCTATCCACCTTGCTCGAAAATATTACAGGCATCTATGTGCCGCTATTATTAGGGGTGACATCGACAGTATTGTTTGGTGAACAAGTGGGGTTATCAGGCTCTAGCCAGTTCTCCCCCGTTTGTTTTGCTCAGGCTCTCAGTCAATATTCTCCTTCGAGTTTGGTACTCACGCCAGCCTTGTTGATCGCGTTAATCCATGTGGTCAAGCAAGCCCCTATTCTGGCTCAACCGTTACAGTGGGTTGCGGTAGGTGGGGCAAGCGTTGCTGCCGAATTGATTCACTCCGCTCGTGCGCTTGGTATTCCTGCTTATGAAGGGTATGGCCTTTCTGAATGTGCTTCCGTGGTCAGTATGAACACCCCACAACATGATCAACCGGGTAGCTGTGGCAAGCCGCTAAACCATCTGCAAATCAAACTGGCTGATGATGGCGAATTGTGGGTTCGTGGCAATCGTGCACTTGGGTATATCGGAGAGCCATTTTCGGATGACTGGTTGGCTACGGGCGATCTAGCGACACTTGATGCCGAGGGTTTTCTGAGTATTGTCGGGCGCAAAAAAAATCTCATCATTACTCCCTTTGGGCGCAATATCGCCCCAGAATGGATTGAATCACATGCTCAAGTTTGGATGCCAGAATGCCGAGTCGTCGTGGTCGGTGATGATGAAGCCGGACTCACCGCCGTCATTGATCGGCCGTTACCTGAACTTGAACAACGGGTTCGAAAACTTAATTGTAGTTTGCCTGACTATGCCCAGATTCAGCATCTACTCTTAGTGAGTCAGCCGAACGTTTGGCAAACCTGGTTAACCGCCAATGGTCGACCGAAGCGTGCTTTGATTGAACAGGCACAACGACAATACCGCATGGGTGTTATTGCTCCAGATTCTGGCTGGCAACGCCTATCGTTTCCCCTTTCTTCCTCTTTATTGCTAGGAGAATGATCATGACTTCATTTTTTCAACGTTTAAAAATTGAAACGCAAGCCGCGCAACAACATATGTTACAAGCTCCCATCTTTGAAGCCTGTGCTCGGGGTGAAATTACGTTGGATATGTACTTACGCTTTTTGACTCAAGCCTATCATCACGTGAAACATACGGTACCACTGCTGATGGCGTGTGGTAGTCGCTTGAGTGACCGCTATGAATGGGTGCGAATTGCCATTGCGGATTATATTGATGAAGAGAAAGGTCACCAAGAATGGATACTAAATGACATTCGAGCCTGTGGTGGTGATGCGCAAGCGGTACGTAATAATCAAGGGGAAGGCGGTGTGAGTACGCCAATCGAATTGATGGTGGCTTATTTGTATCACCAGATTGATCGTGCCAATCCACTGGGTTTATTTGGAATGGTCTGGGTGCTCGAAGGGACGAGTGTTGGCGTGGGCGGCAACATCGCACGTTTGGTTAAACAGCAGCTTAATTTGCCAGATAAAGCGATGAGTTATCTCACTTCTCATAGTGAACTGGATCAAGACCATATCCGTTTCTTTGAATCTCTGATGGATAAAATCACCAAAGAAGAAGATCAGCAAGCGATCATCCATTCAGCAAATCAAGTCTTTTATCTTTATGGGCAGATGCTGCGCGAGTTAGTGCCGATCACCAATCAGAAGGCGGCTTAGGAGCCTACAATGGACATTAAACACCAATATGTGTTGTTGACGGGAGCGTCTGGTGGAATTGGGGAGCAAATTGCTCATGCCTTGGCGGCACGTGGAGCATGGTTGATTCTTGTTGGACGTGACAGTAAAAAGCTCGAAATGTTACGCCAATCATTACCCACAGCAGAAAAGCACACCATTTTGAGTGCTGATTTGAGTAGTGAAGAGGGCGTGGCGCAACTTCAAGCGCTCGCTGAGGAGTTTGGCCGACGGCATCAAGCGATCAGCGTTGTGATCAACAATGCTGGAACCAATCAATTTTGTTTACTCGCGCGGCGATCAATCGAGTCGGTACAGCGTGAATTGACCTTAAACTTAATGACGCCCATCCAGATTACCCAAATGGCACTACATTGGGTCACTAAACCGGAACTCATCGTGAATATTGGCTCAAGTTTTGGGGCGATAGGGTACCCCGGATACTCGACCTATTGCGCGGCGAAAGCGGGATTGCATCGCTTCAGTGAAGCGATGAACCGAGAATTAGATGGTACAGGCGTCAAAGTGCTCTATCTGGCACCTAGAGCAACCAATACTGCTCTGAACAGTGAATCGGTCAAACAGCTGAATCAGGCATTGGGGCATCACAGTGATGAACCTGAATTTGTGGCCGAGCAAGTGGCGAAGATGATTGAAACCGAACAAAGTGTGATGTGGTTGGGTTGGCCTGAAAAATGGTTTGTTCGTCTCAATCAGCTGTTACCGAGTCTTGTCTCGGGAGCCATTAAAAAACAACAACACATTCTATTGTCATTTTTAAATCGTTAAAGCGTGAGAGTTCAAGGAGATCAAGGCATGAACACTGTGTTTAAATGGATAAGTATCAGCGCAATATTGGTGGGTTATACGGCGTCGGCGTATGCGATTACCCCTTTAGAACAAGTACAGGCGGACTGGGCAAAATGCCAATATCAAACGCCGTCTGGCGATGAGCAAGAAAGTTGTTTTGAACGCACGATTGCCCGCACTCGGCTTGAACTAAAGTTGGCGGGAGATAACCCAGAACTCAAAGTATGGTTAGCGATCAATGAATCCTCATTGGCTGGCGTTAGAGGGGGATTAGGTGCACTCTCGTTAGTGAAAGAGGCCAAAAGTTTGTTTGAAGAAGTCATCGCCAAATCACCTAACACGCTAGATGGCTCTGCATTTACTAGTCTTGGAACGTTATACTATAAAGTGCCAGGCTGGCCAGTTGCCTTTGGTGATGATAAAAAAGCGGAGCAATTATTAAAGCAGGCACTTGATATGAATCCGAATGGCATTGATGCCAATTATTTTTACGGTGATTTTTTTAGTGCAACAAGGGCGTGATGCAGAAGCGAAACACTACTTGTTGTTAGCACAACAAGCACCAGCAAGGCCGCAAAGAGAGGTCGCTGATGCTGGGCGCCAACAAGAAATCACCCATTTATTGGAGAGTCTCAAATAACGTTATGCGTTTATTATTAGTGGAAGATGACACGCTGCTTGGCGAATCGATGCAAGTCGCTTTAAGCCGACAAGGGTATACGGTTGACTGGTTAGAGCGAGGCAGCGGTGTTGTAACGGCGTTAAAAACGGAGCAGTTTACCGCATTGATTTTAGATTTAACCTTGCCGGATATGGATGGGTTAGAAGTATTGCGCCAAATTCGGCGAGCGGGTTACACACTGCCTGTCATGATACTCACGGCACGAGATGACATCAGTGATCGAGTCAAAGGGTTGGATGGTGGGGCCGATGAGTACATCGGTAAGCCATTTGCTCTTGAAGAGCTGCTCGCACGCTTACGGCTGATTATTCGGCGAAGCTCGGGGAGTGCAGAGGAACTCATCTCCGTAGGCGATCTCGACCTTTCGCTCTCCAAACAAGAAATTTACTACGCTCAGCAACCTCTGAAATTAACGCGCAATGAGTACAAAATCCTTGCCAGTTTGATGACCCAAGCGGGAAGAGTGATGAGTAAAGAGCTATTGCAGCAAGCACTGCACGGCTGGGATGAAGGCAGCAGTGATAACGCAATTGAAGTACATATTCATAATCTGCGTAAAAAATTGCCGGATAATCTGATCCGGAACGTGCGAGGTGTGGGGTACATGATTGAAAAATAAACACTTATTTTCAATTAAACGCCGCCTGACATTGACATCAGTCGTGCTCAGTGGTGGCCTTTTACTCGTCTCGCTCTATTTCAGTTACTCCAATGCAAAACATGAAGTAACAGAAGTGTATGATGCTCGGCTAGGGCAATCTGCCAAACTGTTACTGATGGCGACGTCGGTTTCAGGCCAAAAGATGGCAATGAAAGACCAGCGAGAGCATTTCGATTCATGGATGGAAAACATCCAACGCTTATCTAAAGCGAAAGAGGATGTGGCAACCTTATTTGGTCATCCCTACGAGCAATATTTCCTGTTCCAGTTTTATCGTGATGGCAAACTGTTGTTTAGCTCAGATAACCGTCTACCTGGATTTAGCTCCGGAACTGAGAACATTGGATTTTCGGACATTTCGATCAATGGTGAGCATTGGCGAGTTTTTCAATTGGCTCAGCCGAATGGCACGATGGGCAAAGAATATGTCGTGGTGGCGGAAAGACAAAGAATTCGTCGGGAAATGGTTAATGAAATTGCGCTTTCGACAGCGTTACCTCAGTTGATTCTTTTTCCTTGTTTAATGCTCTTATTAGTCACACTGATTGATCGAAGTTTTCGACCCATTCAGTCTCTTAAGTCGGCGATTGCGATTCGTAGTGTACACAAATTAGATCGTATCTATGTTGAAGAACCGACTATCGAATTATTCCCTTTAGTTGAAACGCTTAATCAACTCCTCTCCGAATTAGAACATGCATGGGAACGTGAAAAGCGTTTTACCCGCATGGCCGCTCATGAGTTAAAAACGCCGTTAACCGTGCTCAGATTAAATGCTGAAAATGCCTTACGCAGCACCAATCCAGAGCAGTTGAAACACGATTTAGAGCGTATTTTCAAAGGGATTGAACGCACGGATAGATTAATTCAACAGTTACTGATGTTGGCGAAAGTTGAGAGTACCCAAATCTTAGCTAAACAACCGGTTGATTTAGCGGGCGTGATTAAACAAGTGATTGCTGATCTTGCCCCGATCGCTTTTAAGCAAGAACAACAATTGAGTTTTAGCGGTGAGAGCCCGTGCCTCGTGGGGAGATGAGCTACTGCTTGGCATCTTATTTAAAAATCTCATCGATAACGCAATTCGCTATTCTGGTTGTGCGAGTCACATTGAAGTGATACTCCGCCATCAAGAAGGAGACATTGAAGTTTGCGTGCGGGATACAGGAGCGCCAATCGATGATCTGACTCGCGAGAAAATGTTTGATAACTTCTACCGTGCCAATAGCCAAAAAGGGGATGGGGCTGGATTAGGTATGTCCATTTGCCGAGATATTGCCACATTACATGGTGGCGAGGTGATGCTTTTACCGCGCACGAATAAGTACAACAGTTTTGTGGTTCGTTTTCGAAATATTGAATAAAAAAACGCCTGATTTGGTGATAAAACCAAATCAGGCGAGGTATTACAAGCTCTGATTAATTCGAAGGGGCAGCATTCGCTCTACACTGAAAAAACAGATCTAGAGATGTTTCATAAGCTTCCGTTGAAACATCCATTACGCCAAGCAGTGAGTGGAACAGGTTGCCGTGAGAGTATGGTAAATTGGTTTTACTACGTAAGCAGTCCACATCAATACCTTTACTCTGACTAAATCCTTGCGACATCCAAACTAACAAAGGGACTTGAGTTTGGTAATCTGGAGCCAAGTTGTAAGGCATTCCATGTAAGAACATTCCATTTTCACCCAACGACTCACCATGGTCAGAAATATAAATTAAAGCGGTGTTGTAATCCTTTTGTAAGGATTCTAACTTCGTCATTAGCTGTGCCAGAACGTAATCAGTGTAACGAATGGTGTTGTCATAGGTGTTCACGATCTGTTCGACACTACAGTTTTCAATATCCGCTCTTGGGCAGTCAGGTTGGTAAACCGCCATCTCTTTTGGGTAGCGTTTAAAGTAAGTGGGGCCGTGGCTACCGATGATGTGCATAAAGATCATGCGATTACCATTTTGGTCAGCAATCTCTTGATCCAAGTTTTCTAACATCGCGATATCGTAACAAGTATCGCCATCACAGAGACCTTCTCGCTTATCTCTTGCGAGTTTCTTTTAATGGGATATTTTTGGCCACTACCTTTATCGCCACCATCTATTTTTCTTTCCACAGCAAGCTGATCCCAGCACGTTGCAGAATATCCAATACGTTATCTTGGTTATCAGCTCGGTTACGATCAAAGTTATCACGTGTCATGTTAGAGAACATGCAAGGTACGGAGATCGCGGTTGCGGTGCCACAACTGGCGACATCTTTAAAGAAAATTGGTTGGAATGGTTGCGTATAAGCATTGGTATCACGTGGATAGCCGAAGTATTGATAGTTTTGTACTCGAGCCGTTTCTCCTAGGACAAAAAATACTAAAGTCGGCTTTTGATCTGGGCTATCTGTTGCGATGGTTTTTTGTTGCGCGTCAGTCCCAATCATTTTATAGACCATGGGTTCTGTGAAATAACGCTGTTTGACTAAACCCACACTGCTATAGATGAAATGAGTCGGAATGATCATTTTTTTGAGAGAACTGTTATTACGCCCCACCGAAGAGTAATTTTGATAATAAAGTGCGGCGATCAACGCTACCGCCAGCAGTGAAACCAGCATTGATAGGCCTTTCTTACCCAAAAAACGCCACACGCCAGTCTCTTTACGAATAGGGGTGAACAGTAACCAAAGCGCAGGTAATACACCTAAAAAGACAAACCAAAGGACAGAGTAAACCGTGAGATAGGAGCTTGCCTCACTACTGTTGGTTTCGAGCACATTCACCAACATATCTCTATCGACGATGGTGCCATATTGAAAACCTACAAAACTGAGTACCGATGAAATAATCAGTAGCAATGCAAAAAATGGCTTAAACAGATAAGGCCAACTGAAGATCTGAAAAATGAAGTTCAGAGCAAATAGAAAAAAGAGTGGAATAGAAATGACAAATCCCCAGTGTATTTGGGCTGACTCAGTGAAGATTTGCGCTAGCTTTTCGTAAACGGGCAAATTGAGTGGTAGGGCGAAATAGACGGCTAGAATCAGTACTAGTTGATTATAAGAGAAAGTTTTTAAATTCAATGTTCGCATGCTTACCTCAAAATTCCGAACCTATTGATAATGGGTGTTCCAAAAGAGAACTCATTTCACTAGCTCCCGCAAGAAGAGAGAGCCGATGGGTTAACGGAACATATCCATATGCGATTAGAGAAGGATTTTTTCACTATTGTTCCATAACGTGAGAATTCATCTAAATGAATGAGGAAACTAGCAAAGTTTTCTTAATAAAGCCTTAAGGGTATTGGTTCACCATTCCATATTATGATCAGGGTCACAGCCTGGATGACATTCGTTCTCTCTCTAAATTATCGATTATTTACAGTGTAAAACTTTTGACTTAGGGCTCCTTATAGCCCAAGCCTCTTTCATGCTGTTACAGATTCATCTTTCTTATCAAGGACAAAGTGAGATTGCGTGGAACCATATTGGTAGTCGAATAACTTTATCTCAATTTTCTTGGCTTTGGTTGCCATCAACAGTGTTGTGTTTATGCGTGTCGTGGGGATTACGACTTTGGTGATAGAGGTTGTACATGCAGTTGATAATTGGCTAATCCCTCCTAAACTCAAATACGAGCAGTAAGAAAATGGTTGATTATTCTATTCATCTTAAAGTCTGGGTTTTCCATGTTGATACTAAATGAAGCACTAGATATCGCGCATGTGCAGGAGTGTAAGCTGCAATTTTTGCCGTGGATTAGTCAACACGAACCCATTGCGGTGGATGGTTCATCCGTGGTGCGTGTCGATGCAGCAGGTATTCAGTTACTGGCATCACTATGGATGACGGCTCAACACAACCAACTTGAGATTTACTTTGACCAATTATCTGATGTGTTAGCAGAAGGAATAGCCCTGTTAGGGATGGCAGACCTGATGCAAATGAAGAGTGAATGAGGGAAACACTATGGCAAGAGTTTTGGCAGTAGATGATTCAATTTCGATTCGACAAATGGTCTCCCACACCCTTCAAGATGCGGGGTATGAAGTTGAAACGGCATCGGATGGGCGTGATGCGTTGGCCAAGGCGCAAAAGTCACGTTTCGACGTGATTATTTCTGACGTCAATATGCCAGTTATGGGCGGCTTTGAGTTTGTGAAAGCGGTTCGGTTACAAAGCCAATATAAATTCACTCCTATTTTGATGTTAACCACCGAAACTAGCCCAGAAAAAAACAAGAAGGTAAAGCGGTGGGTGCCACCGGATGGTTAGTCAAACCCTTTAACCCAGAAACCTTGCTAAAAACTTTACAGCGCGTTTTATAAAAGCTGAGCTCTCAAATAATCAAAATTATTCAGTTGGCGGGTGGGTTATGGCTTTAGATATGGAACAACTGCGCAAGATTTTTCATGTCGAGTGTCGTGAAAATCTTGAGACTTTGGAGGGGGAGTTGCTACAACTTAGATCCCTCTCAGGTAGACATTGAAGTACTGAACACCATTTTTCGCGCCGCTCATTCGATTAAAGGAGGCGCGGGTACGTTCAATTTGCATGAGATCAGTGAGTTCACTCATGCTGTGGAAACGTATCTTGATTTGATCCGCACGCAGAAAAAACAGCTGACACCGCAAGGTATTGATACTCTACTCAAAAGCTGTGATGTGATTCGTAACATGCTAGATAGCCGTGAACAGCAGACGGATATTGATAATGTGTTGAAAGAGCAGGTGAGTGCGGAGTTACAAACATTACTCGCAGATACCTCAACAGTTAAAGTGGCTATACCATCAGAAAGCGTTTCAGCTTGTGCTGCTGAGGCGCCGCAAATGACGCCAGCAATAGAAGGGTGGCGTATTCGGTTTATACCTCACCAAACCTTGTTTTATAGCGGTAATGATCCGTTGCGCATCTTGCGCGAGGTCCGTGAGTTAGGTTCTCAGTACCAAATTGAAGTACATCAGCAAATGCTGCCAGAACTTGCCGAAATGGATCCAGAACTTTGCTATTTAAGTTGGAACATTGATCTAACCGGTAATGCTTCAGAAAGTGAAATTCGTGAACTGTTTGACTGGGTTGCTGATGAGTGTGACTTTAGAGATGACTCCTTTTGTCGGGGCTTTGCCACAAATCAGGCTGAGTCTGATGAAATGGGCGGCGAGACCGAAAACCTTTCTTTGCCTTCTATGCCAATAGCAGCGCAGGAAAACGCTCAATCTACCATCTTGAATGATTCGGCTGCTCATGAATCGTCGCAGATGCTTCCAACGGCATCAACAGAAGTGAATTCTTTGCCCAATCCAGCTGCGCCAAGTAAAAAAGAGGCGGCCAACAAACCAGCCAAAATGGACTCGAGTGTTTCTTCAATTCGGGTTGATATTGAGAAAGTCGATAATCTCATCAACCTTGTCGGTGAACTCGTTATCACACAATCGATGCTCACTGAACTGGGTAATGACTTTTCAATGGACAAGTTGGATAAGTTAAAAGCCGGTTTAGCGCAGCTGCTGCAAAACAGTAAAGATCTGCAAGAAAACGTACTCAATATTCGTATGTTACCGATGAGTTTTGCGTTTAGCCGTTTTCCCCGTTTAGTCCGAGATTTGTGTGGTCGTTTGGGGAAAAAAGTCGATTTACAAATCCAAGGTGAACAAACGGAGCTAGATAAAACGGTGCTTGAACGCATTGTTGATCCCTTGGTGCATTTGGTACGCAATGGTATCGATCATGGCGTTGAAATGCCGGATGTACGCCTTGCCAAAGGCAAACCAGAAACGGGCGTGATTACGTTACAAGCCTTTCATCAAGGTGGTTCGATTATCGTCGAAATTCGTGATGATGGGGCGGGAATTGATTGCGACAAATTGTGGCGCAAAGCGGTAGAAAAAGGGGTGTTGGAGCCACACACTCAACGTAGCGACCTTACTGATAAACAGATCATCAATTTAATTTTTGCCCCCGGATTTTCGACTGCAGAACAAGTCTCTGACATCTCAGGTCGTGGTGTTGGGATGGATGTGGTGAAACGCAATATCGAGGAGCTCGGCGGACAGATTGAGGTCGAGTCAGAATTGGGGTGTGGCAGCCGTTTTACGATTAGCCTTCCATTAACGTTAGCCATCTTGGATGGTCAGCTTGTGAAAGTGGCTGATCAAGTTTATGTCATTCCTCTGCTGACCATCGTTGAGTCCATTCAAATCAATATTGCCAGTGTTAAACATGCTGCGGGTGGTATTGAGCTGTATCGGCTGCGTGAAGAAAACATTCCTATTCTGCGTCTGCAGGATGAACTTGCGATGGGGCGAAGTGGTGGTTTAGAGAAACGGCTACTCTGTTTTGTCGAGTCGGCAGGACATCGAGTGGGGCTGTTGGTGGACGATTTATTGGATCAACAACAAGTGGTGATCAAAAGCCTCGAATCAAACTATGCCAAAGTGGCGGGTATTTCTGGCGCCACCATTCTAGGTGATGGCTCCGTCTCTTTAATTCTTGATATCCCAGGTTTGATTGCGCATTTCATGAAGCGCACAACGTCGCCTGTGAATAAAGGCAAAGCGGCGTAAGGAGTCGGCATGAATTCAGCTCATCTTGATACTTCACTCTCGGCATCATCGGTTCCCATTCTTTCTATGGACATGGGGTTAACGGGGGGCGCTGACTTCTTAAGCTTTATTTTGGGTTCAGAGCTTTATGGTGTGGCGCTATCTCATGTGGAAGAAATTCGTGTTTGGGAAGCACCGACACCGATTCCAAGAGCCCCGCATTTTGTTAAAGGCGTGATTAACTTGCGCGGCATGATCGTTCCTATCATCGATTTACGTCTGCGTTTTGGGCTAACACAGTTCGATTATTTACCGACCACAGTCGTGTTGATTCTGAGCATACATCAGCAAGATCAAAAGCGCTTGATGGGAGTGGTGGTTGACTCTGTCAGTGATGTGATTGGGCAAGGAGAGGCCGTGTTAAACCCCGCGGTGGGGGAAAGTCTCGTAGTGCCTTTTTTAAGTGGAATTTTAAATGTCGGGGATGAAGTCATGTCTCTGCTTGATGGTAATGCATTGCTGGATATGGACAGGATCCTCAGCGAGGGACAGGCATGATGCAGCGAGAGTTTCTGAGCTTCATTTTAGATGATGAAGAATACGGTATTCCGATACTGGAAGTGCGAGAAGTGCGAGGTTGGAGCCCTGTTCGAGTGATTCCCAATGCGCCCCCTTTTGTGATCGGCTTGCTGGATATTCGTGGTGAATACATTCCGATTGTGGATCTCAAACGCCGCTTGGGTTTGGTTCCGGTTGAGATTAACGCGACCACGGTTGTTGTGGTGATTAACGCGGCTAGCCAGCAGCCGCTAGGCTTAATTGTTGATGCGGTAGCAGAAGTGTATGCGTTATCCGAACAAGAAATAAAGCGCGCCCCCAGTATTTCAACGGTAATTGGCAATCAGTATGTCAAAGGGATTGCTGCAATAAAAAATCGACATTTAGTTCTAATTGATATTGATGCGCTGTTCGATGTTGAGGCGCTGAACCTAAGCTCCACTGCCGAAAGCACGCAAATGAAGGAAAACACATGGCATTTTGGGAATCGTAAGCAACAGGTTGTGCCGCAGTTTGTCGAGCCAGCCAAAGAGAGTGTGATCAGCGAGTTTGAAGAACCAGAAACAAACGGCGGATTATCGAATTATCAATTATTGTCTGCACTTAACGCAGCGCAAACGGCATTGATGATGATTGACCGTGATTTTCGAATCACTTACTTCAATCATCAAACGCTCTTATTGCTGAAACAGCATGAAGCATTATTCCGCTCGGTATGGCCTGATTTTCGAGCTGAAGCCGATTTCCTACAAGGTTATTGTATCGACCATTTCCACATTAACCCTCGTCATCAACGTAGCATGCTCGCGGATCCTAAAAATTTGCCCTATACCACAGTGATCAACATTAAAGGGGTGAAAATTGAGCTGAATGTTGGGGCGATCATCGATGATCGTGGTGGTTACATCGGCAATACTCTTGAATGGCGAGATGTCACGGAAGAGATAAAACGTGAGCAGCAAATTGGCCGCTTAGCTTCAGCTGTGGAAGGGATGACGACGAACCTGATGATGGCAGATAAAGAAGGCATCATCCAATACCTTAACCCTGCGCTGTTACAGCTTCTCAGCCATCGTGAACCTGAACTGGCTAAAGCGTTTCCGGGCTTTAAAGCGGCTGAGTTGGTGGGGAAAAATATTGATATTTTCCATAAAAACCCAGCGCATCAGCGTTCCATCATCAGCAACCCCGATCGCCTACCGTTCAGCTCAATGATTAAAGTCGGCTCGTTAGAATTTAACCTCACTTGTATTGCAATGCGTGATGCCAAAGGGGAATACATAGGCCCTGCGCTGCAGTGGGTAGATATTACCGAGCAGCGCGATGGTCAGCGCCAAGTTGAAACGCTAATCCAAAAAGCGATCAAAGGCGACTTACATGATCGGATGAATACCAGTGCCTATACCGGCTTCATGCGTGAGTTGGGGGATGGCATCAACAATCTGCTCACGACCTTAGTTGAGCCTCTTGGGCAGTGTATTTCAGTCATGAGCCGAGTGGCAGAAGGTGATTTAAACACCAATATGTCGGATGAGTATCAGGGTGAGTTCGGTCGATTAGCCAGTGCGGTCAATGCTTCGATCGTCAACATACGCAATATGGTGGACAAAATTACGGTCTCTTCTGCTCGTGTCGCTACGGCATCAACAGAAATTGCTGACGGAAATAACGACCTGAGTCAACGAGTGGAAGCGCAAGCCTCTAACCTCGAAGAAACCGCCGCTAGTATGGAGGAAATCACCGCGACTGTACGCCAAAATGCAGACAACGCGAAAGATGCGAATGTGTTGGCGACCGATGCGGCGAAAAAAGCAACTCGTGGCGGGGAAGTGGTCGGAGAGGCTATCAATGCGATGGGAGCCATTAATACGGCGAGTAAGAAAATTGCCGACATTATTAGTGTGATTGATGAAATTGCCTTCCAAACCAATTTACTCGCGTTGAATGCGGCAGTAGAAGCGGCTCGGGCGGGAGAGCAGGGGCGTGGTTTTGCAGTGGTTGCAGGTGAAGTACGTAATCTGGCTCAACGCAGTGCGGGCGCGGCGAAAGAGATCAAAGGTTTAATCAATGACAGTGTGGACAAAGTGAATGAAGGTTCACGCTTGGTCAACGAGTCCGGCGCCACATTGAAAGAAATTGTGGAAGCGGTCGCGAGAGTCTCAGATTTGATTGCGCAGATCGCTGCCTCCAGTGTGGAGCAATCGACCGGTATTGATGAAATCAATCGTGCGATTGCCGCGATGGATGAAATGACCCAACAAAATGCTTCGCTAGTGGAGGAAACGTCAGCCGCTAGCCAATCCCTCAAAGATGAAGGAAAAGAGCTGCTCAATCTCATGAATTTCTTTGTAACAGAAAACAACATCACGACTTTTGAGCGTAAAACGGCACATCAGGCTGCTACACCCTCTAAAAGTAAAGCCGTTGTTGGCATGCATAAAGAGAAAGCACCTGCGAGTAAAGTGGTACATAAAATGCCACCTCGTGCAGCTGATGAAAGTGATGAATGGGAAGAGTTCTAATCCAAGGATGACGTATGTTGGCGGTCAATGAGCAAGAGTTTGAACTCACTGATAAAGATTTCAAATTCATTCAATGGTTTATGCATAAAACGGTGGGTATTTATCTGCCCGACTCCAAACGTGCCATGGTATATGGTCGTTTGAGTCGGCAGATGCGCCGTAAAGGGCTGCGTCGTTTTAAAGAATTTCGTGAACTGATTGAAAGTGATGATCAGGAGCGCATCCACTTTATTAATACGCTGACTACCAATAAAACGGAGTTTTTCCGTGAGATTCACCACTTTGAGTTTATTGAAAAAGTTCTAGTGGAAGAGTGGCGTAAAGAGCCCGTCGATCAACTGCGGATCTGGTCCGCAGGGTGTTCAACCGGTGAAGAGCCTTACACATTGGTTTCTGTTCTTGAGAATGCGGGGGTTATGGATTTTTGCCCAGATTTGAAAATTTGGGCAACTGATCTGGATACCGCCGTATTAGAAAAAGCACGTTTAGGGATTTATCCCATTGAGTCACAAACCTCGATTCCGGAGCCTTATCTGCACCGTAGTTTTGTTCGGGGGGTGAGAGGGCAACAAGGCAACATGAAAATCAAGCAGGAGCTGCAACACCATGTTGATTTTCGTCCTTTAAATCTGATTCAGGCTTGGCCATTTAAGCAGAAATTGGATCTGATTATGTGCCGGAATGTGATGATCTATTTTGATCGCCCGACCCAAGAACAATTGATTGAACGTTTTCATGAACAACTTAAGCCGGGTGGTGTTTTGATGCTAGGCCATTCGGAGAGTATCGGGCGCTGTGTGTCCCTTTTCCATCATCTTGGGCATACCATTTATGTTAGACAGTAAAAACGCTACACAGCGCAGAATTGAACGGGAAGAGGCCAATGGTCACTACCATCGTTTCAATCATCCTAGCGATCATCGGTATTGGGTCAAAGTGATGCCGGGCGGAGTCTACGCGACTGGCGAACAGGAAATTATTCATACGGGATTAGGTTCCTGTGTTTCAGTATGTGCTTGGGATACTGAGTTAGGCATTGGTGGTATGAACCATTTTTTGTTGCCCTTTAACAGCCAGTTTGAGAGCCAACATTGGCATCCTCAAGCGTTGCTATCGGATGCGTCACGCTACGGCTGTTATGCCATGGAACTCCTGATTAACCGTTTGTTATCGATGAATGCTGAGCGAGAAAGATTGCATTTCAAGCTGTTTGGGGGGGCGCATTTACTGGGTTATCAATCTCAGGTTGGAGAAAAAAACGTCGAGTTTGTTCTTGAATACGCTAAACGGGAAAAGCTGCATGTGGTGGCGCAAGACTTAGGGGGATCACAACCTAGGAAACTGCTGTTTGATCCGAAAACCGGTCAAGCATGGATCAAACGGATCGGGTTTAGTGCCGCACACGCAATCAAACAAGATGAAGAGCATTACCAACACAAGATTGATAAACAAAGCCCCTACAATGATGTGGAGTTGTTTCAATGAAAAAGATCAAAGTATTGATTGTGGATGACTCTCCTGTATTTCGAGCTCTTTTGACACAACTTATCGAAAGTGATCCGGCTCTGGAAGTGATTGCGAGTGCGGAAGATCCCTATCAGGCTCGGGAGTTAATCAAGTTGTATAAGCCGGATGTTCTTACCTTGGATGTGGAAATGCCGAAAATGAATGGCGTACAGTTTCTAAAGAACCTGATGCGCCTCCATCCATTGCCAGTGGTTATGATCTCAACGCTCACTCAGCATGGTGCTGAGGCGACGTTGGCGGCACTAGAACTTGGCGCGGTTGATTATTTCCCTAAACCCTCGTCCGATAACCCAGCAGAAATGCTCAGCTACAAAGCTTTGGTTAATGAAAAAATTAAGATGGCTGCACAAGCTAATGTAGGGGGAGGACAAAGTACAGCGCCTTCGCCAAGCCTGAAAGGAGGGGCGGCAAGCGAATATCAATTGATCGCGATTGGATCATCAACGGGAGGCACGGAAGCCGTTAAGCAAGTGCTATCAGCTTTGCCGGCAGGATTGCCCCCCGTTGTGATGACACAACATATCAGTGCACTGTTTACCCCATCATTAGCTAAACGTCTCAATGACAGCAGTGCGCTTCAAGTGCAAGAAGTCACGCAGCAAACAACCCCTCTGGAGATGGGGTGCGCTTATTTGGCTCCGGGGGATAAGCACATTGTTGTCGTGAAACGAAGCGGAAAATTGTATGCCGAGTTAGATGATCGGCCCGCTGTCAATCGGCATAAACCCTCGGTTGATGTCATGTTTGATTCGATTGCCCAAACGGTGGGCAGTAAAGCGTTAGGCATTATTTTGACTGGAATGGGGCAAGATGGAGCAAAAGGCATGCTAGCCATGCATCAGCACGGTGCAGTCACTGCGGCACAGGATGAGCAATCGAGTGTGGTGTGGGGTATGCCACGAGTGGCGATTGAATTAGGTGCGGCCGACGCAGTGAAACCCTTAGGGTTGATGGCGGCATGGATCATAGAACAATTACAAAAAAAGCCGAAATAACCCCAAGTTGGACGTCGAGAGGTTCAGGATGATTACCCAAAAACACAAAATAACACTGATACTGATTGGGCAAATACTCTTACTGTTGGTTGTTTTCCAGTTTGGGTTGGCTTGGTGGCTTGTTTTACTCGCCGCGTTGGGGGCGCTATTGCCTTGGTTTGCGTATTTCAGCCACCAGCCCCAGCTTAAAGATGCAGGTCCCCCTGCTGAAAGTACGTTACCGACTGAATATAAACAGGTATTAAGTCAAATTGAGCAGATCCTAAAAGAGAATATTCAGCGCATCACTGACCCTTTGGAAAAGCAAAACCAAATAGTGAAAGCCTCAGCTGAAACCATTAACAACAGTTTCTTTGGTTTACAGAGTGTGAGTGAAGAGCAATCCGCAGTCTCCACTCAGTTGGTCGATAACTTACTCGCTAACCAAGGCAGTGAATTTGACTTAATGGAGGTATTGCCCAAAACGGAAGCGATTATTCAACAGTTTGTGCAAATACTGGTGGATGTTTCGGAAAAAAGTATTTTGGCAGTACACAGCATTCACGATATGTCATTGAAACTAGACGTGGTTTTCAAGCTTCTGCAGCAAGTTCGTGGCCTTTCAGAACAGACTAACCTACTGGCTCTGAATGCGGCTATAGAAGCAGCAAGAGCCGGAGAAGCGGGACGCGGTTTTGCCGTGGTGGCGCAAGAAGTGCGTAACCTCTCCATTCAAGCTGCGAATCTGAATACACAGATCGAAACCGAAATGAAGATTGCGCAAGATACGGTCGAACTCGCCAACCGAACAGTCGGCGAAATGGCGTCTTTCGATATGACACAAGCCATTGAGTCAAAAGAAAAAGTGGATTATATGCTGCGAGGCGTACAGCAGCTTAATACCGAAATTGAACAAGAAGTCACCAAACTTCAGCAGCTAGGGCAACAGTTAACTCTACAAGTTCGTGAAGGCACGCGTGCCTTACAATTCACGGACATCGTCTCTCAACAAGGCGATTATGCGCTGGGCTCAATCACCTTTCTACAAGAAGCAACCAGTTTGCTTAAAACACTACACAGTAGCTCAGGTAGCAATCAGCAACTGGTAGATAAGATTGCAGCGTTGCAAGACCGTTCACGTAACCGTGGTGCGTTGGCGGCGAATCAACACAGCATGGATGAAGGCGAAGTAGAGTTATTCTAGGAGAGATTGCGATGAGTGTGCAGACCGACATCGATAGTCACAACAAACACATCACTATTTCGATTGAGGGCGCTTTTTGCTTCAATCTTGTGCACGAGTTTCGAGCGAGTTATACGAAGCGCTATGACCACCGATTTACCATTGACTTACGGAAAGTCGATTACATCGATAGTGCAGGGCTTGGCATGCTGCTCAACATGCAGAAATATTTAGAGCAGGCGGATGGAGCAATTCGAATTACCAACACCTTGCCGCAAGTCCGTAAGATCTTACTGCTGTCGCGTTTCGATAAAAAATTCGATATCGAATAACCAAGTTGTAGGGAGAAGTGCCAGTGAGAGTAATGATTGTTGATGATCATGCTACCAACCGCGAATTGTGCCGTTTTATTTTGGCGCACTTAGCATCCCACATTGATACTTTCGAAAATGGGCAGCAAGCCGTGGATGCGATGCGTAATATGGAGACGCTTCCCGATGTCATTTTGCTTGATGTGATGATGCCGATTAAAGATGGATTTGCGACTGCGAAGGAGATTCGTCAAGCGTTTGTGAAACACCATATCCCAATCATTTTTCTTACGGTATTGGACGATCGAGATTCATTCGAAAAATGCTTAGCGTTGGGGGATGACTTCATACTCAAACCGGTTGAACGCAGTGTGTTGATCGCGAAAGTTCAGGCTCATTACCGGATCGTGAAAATGCATAATGAGGTGATGGATCAGCGTGACGAATTACGCCATTTTCGTGAGCAAGTGCAGTACGATTACGCGATTTCAGAATCCATTTTTACGAACTTGATGGAAGAGATGTGTCATCAAGTGGAGCAGATTTTCGGTATTCATTATATCTCTACCCCTTCGACCTATTTTTAATGGCGATTTGATCGTGGTCGCGAATCGGCCGCATGGTGGTGTGTATGTGATGATTGCGGATGCGACAGGGCATGGTTTACCCGCCGCAATTTCGACGATTCCTGCCACCCGAACGTTTTTCTCCACGGCACAAAAAGGGTTATCGTTAGGGGAAATGGTGATTGAGTTAAACCATTCTCTGGAGCGTTTTTTACCGATTGGAATGATGTTAGCCGCCAGTGTTTTTGAAGTTCGAGCCAATGGCTTCGAGATCTCTTGGTGGGGTGGAGGGCTGCCGGAAGCTTATTTGCTTGATCATCAGGGTACCATTGTCAGTCGTTTGGTTTCGAATCATATGCCATTGGGAGTGCTCTCTTCAGATGAGTTTGAAGCGGATGTTCAACACTTCAAATTGGAACCCAACCAAAAGTTAGTGTGCTATACCGATGGCATTATTGAAGCCATGAACGAACAAGGTGAGCATTTTGGTGAAGAGCGCCTTGAGCAAGTACTGACCCAAGCCTATTCTGAGGCGTTAATCCCAACGTTGTACGATGCGGTTAAAAAGTTTTCCAACCGTGGTAAGGGGGATGACCTTTCTATTTTGACCATGACTTTCCCGATCACCAACAGCAACCAAAGCGACAAAGCGTTGCCCAAAGTTGTGCTCAGCTGCATCCCATTACAAACGGAGCTGCATTTCCCAGCCGATGTATTACGCAAAGTATCGCTGATGAATGAGGTTCGTCGCTTTTTAACCGGAATTGTTAGTGGAGGAGAACATCTTGATTTGCTGTGTTCCGTGCTTTCCGAGCTGTTCGCTAATGCGATTGAACATGGGTTATTGGAGCTGGATTCTTCACTCAAAGATACGCCGGATGGTTTCTTTGAGTTTTACCAATTGCGTGATAAGCGCTTAAAAAACTTGCCCGAATACCACTGGGTGATCCTGAAAGTGAACTATCAACCAGAAAAACAGCAGATAGAGATCGATTTAGAACATAGCGGTAAAGGATTCGATTGCAACCGCATCAATGTGACGAGCACAGAAAGAGTGTATGGCCGAGGAATAGTATTGGCGAAGCAGCTGTGCGAATCATTGGAATACTCCAATCAAGGTCGCCGAGTCACGGCGGTTTATTCTTTTGTGCAGAAAGATCTTTTGCTGTAACCGACGCTTTTCCTTGCGGTAGTTTACAGTGTAAAAGCTTTTACACCGTGTAGATTTTTGCCTATCTGGTGGCGGGATTTTACGCCACAACACTTTCTGTCTAGCTTTCAAATACATCCTTCTGGTTATTTACAGAGTGATATAAGCCTGAATTTACAGGCTATAGAGTTCAGCAATCGAGATTCTTCTTATACACTCAATTCATGGAGATTCTGTACCGTAAAAGATAAAACGTTATGTGGAAAGAGATACTCGAATTCACGCCAGATAGACAGCAAGTGCTTGCCAAATTAGGCGCACAAACCGCAGCCAAAGAGCTGAATCGGACTGAGCTGCCTATGGTGTTGGCGCAAATTGGAGCGGGTAAACTGTTCATATTGGATGAAGCTGTCACTCGTTTTATCAATAGCGTTAAAGAAGGCAAACGCGCCGCGTTTGAAGGCATCGTGATTGCGGAAGTGCGTAATGCGACCGTTTCCGTGGTGTTGGGTGAGAAAGAAATGCTTGCGAGCATGGTTGTCACAGGGGCGTATGGTGGGCGAGGCTTACGTGGCAATGAGCTGGTACACGCTCTAGCGCAAGCGAGCGTGTTGAAAGGTATCAACAAACTGGCGCTAAAAAAAGTGCTGTTGGTGAGTAGCCAATTGAAACCAGGAGAAGTGTTTACCCAGCCAGTCGCGCGTGGCAAAGAACCCATTCAAGGACGTGATACCCAGTTTGTCCCATTAGTTGAGGATGTATCGAAACGGGTACTCCGTCCACAAAAGAAAGCCGGTGAAAACAAACTCGATATGCGCAATTTGGGTGAAACCATCACTGTAGGAGAAAATGATCCCGTGATGCGTCGTTTACCCGCCACGAAAGGCGAAATCGGCTATACCGTTCAGGGTAAGCCTATTCCGCCCAAGCCCGGTAAAGAATCGGTACTTGTGGCAGGCAAAGGTACACATATTTCTCCCAATGACCCGAATTTATTACTTGCTAGCCAAGCGGGCATGCCCCTCATCAAAAAGAACACCATCGAAGTGGATAGCGCGCTTTGCTTGAATCATGTGAGTGTGGCAACCGGACACATTCGTTTCAAAGGGAATGTGGTGATCGCAGGAGATATTGAACCGGGGATGATTGTTCGCGCGACGGGTTCAATTACCGTTGGGGGATTTATTGAATCTGCCAACGTACAGGCACAAGGCGATATTGAAGTTGGCAAAGGTATTATCGGACATACGGTGACGGATGATGAAGAACACAGCTGTGTGGTGAAATCAGGAGCCAGTATTCGTGCGACTTATGCACAATATGCAGAGCTACAAGCCGCAGACTCGATTCACCTTGCGGTGCACAGTATGGGTAATATTATTCGCTGTGGGAATGATCTCACGGTGTTAGACAGCAAGCTTACCCAAGGTACCCTTAGTGCTGGAAGTGCGAAAGTTGGAGGAAAAATCCTTTGTTTTAACCTTGGGGTAGAGGGGGATACTGCCACTCACGTTGAAGCGTTTGCTCGTTACCAAAGTTACAAAGAGCGGATCAATAAACATAAGGATCTCTATAAACAGGCGCAAGATACCACTATGGAACTGATCCGCCGTGAAATCGAGTTTAAAAAGCGCCCTAAAGCGGAACGTAGTGATGAAGAGGCGCAAGAGATTGACGCTGCCAAAGTGGAAGCCACAACGCAAATGGAGAAGATTAAGCTCGCTTTGGATATGCTCAATGAAGAGTTTGAGCAGCAATTAGCTGAAAACACGGTAGAGGCTAAAAATAAGGTCTTTACGCATGTCACTATCCAGTTTGGTGACGAGCGGGTTTTGACGAAACGCGCTCATGGTCCCTCCACCTTTATGTTCAATCAGCATGAGATTAAATTTTCTTCATTGCTAGAAGCGGTCGATATCGGGCTTTAAATCGAAAGGAAGCCGCAGAAAAACAAAAGGGAACCAACTAGGTTCCCTTTTTGTGTGATGCCTCAATACAGGCTATCGCGCGGTTTTTTGACCGTGGCAACTATTGCACTGCGCGAACATTCCCTTGACGCAGATCGTTGAGCACTTCGTGTTTCGGCCCATCGGCAATCACACAGCCTTTTTCCATGACAATGACACGATCGACGACATCCAGCATCGAGGTTTTATGGGTGATCAAAATCAGCGTTTCGCTCGGTTTTAGTTGGCTGAGCTGCTGCTTAATATGCATCTCTGAGCGATTATCCATCGCGCTGGTGGGTTCATCCATCAGCAGTACCGGAGGGCGACCAAGTAAAGCTCGTGCAATGGATACGGATTGACGCTGTCCACCAGAGAGTAGCATACCGCCTTCACCCACTTGGCGTTCTAATCCGGCGGGATCTTGCTGAGTAAAGGCCGTCACCCCTGCTCGGTTGGCTGCATCCATCACTTCACGATCATCGGCCAATGGACGGCCAAGTGTAATGTTGTCGCGAATTGAACCGTAAAACAGCACGCTGTCTTGTGGTACACAAGCAATATTACGGCGAATATCGATGTGGTGCAGTTGAGATATGTCGGTATCGTCGATGCGTACATGCCCTTCCGTTGGCTTGTACAGCCCCATAATCAGGCGCTCAAGCGTGGTTTTCCCTGAACCAATTCGGCCTATGATAGCGACTTTTTCACCGGGGTTAATGGTGAGGCTCAAATCGCGAACGGAAGCCATTGGGGAGTTGGGGTAATGGAAGGTCACGCGATCTAGCTCAATTTTACCTTGAATGATTGGGCGGTGAATGTAACGTTTGCCTTCCTCTTGTTCATCCGGCATTGCCATCACTTGCTCAATAATGGTCATGGATGATTTGGCTTGATTATAACGAGTAGAAAGCAGAGAAAGTTGCACGAGTGGGCCAATGGCTCGACCGCTAAGCATGGTTGCCGCAATCAATCCACCCATAGTCAAATCCCCCTTGGAGATGAGATAAACCCCAACGATGATCATGCCGATATTCGCTGCCTGTTGAACAAATCCTGCCGTATTTTGAATGCTGTCGGTAATCCGGCGGCTTTTAATGTTCCAGTTAGCCATGTGGGCGACGGCTTCTTCCCAGCGGTACTGGAATTGACCTTGCGCACCAAACAGCTTCACGGTTTCTAACCCATACAGGCTTTCAATTAAGTTGGCGTATTTTTGTGAGGCGAGCCGGGAACCCTCTTCAATGGCTTTGCGTAAGGGGCCTTGAATTAATATTGAGTAAACCACCAACACCAGTACACCAATGATAGGAACCCAAACTAGGTGTCCTGCCATTAACCAGATCAACACTAAAAACAGCAGTGCAAATGGCAAATCAATCAGTGATGAAATGGTCGCTGAGGTAAAAAACTCGCGAATCGATTCAAACTCCTGCAAATGGCGTGCAAAAGCCCCGACTGAAGGTGGCCGAGCCTCCATACGAATGCCCATCACTTTGCTAAACAGCTTGGAGGAGATCAAAATGTCCGATTTTTTCCCAGCTACGTCGATGAAGTAGTTGCGTAGCATTTTGAATACGAAGTCGAATAAAAAGATCACTAAGATGCCGCTAGATAACACCCATAGAGTTTCAAAGGCCAAATTCGGCACAACTTTGTCGTATACGATGCGGGAAAACATCGGAGCGGCGATCGCAAATAAATTAATCAATAGTGACGCGATCAACACATCACGATAGATGTGTTTCGATTTGAAAATCGTGCTCCAAAACCAGTGGCCATCTCTCGATTTAAGCACTTCTGGTGAGCGTTCATCAAAGCGAAACTGTTTTTTGACCATGAAGTAGCGGCCAATATACAAGGCTTCTAAATCATCCATCGGATAGGCAACCGGAACCATACCCGATTCGGCGGTAACAATTTCAGCTTCTTGAGTTTCTTGGTTAATGCTGTTGAGTACGCAGGCTTCCCCACCTTTGAGCAGCAATACCACTGGGAAAACCAAATGTGGGATTTTGTCTAAAGGCGCGCGGTTTTCTTTTGCGATAAGCCCTGCTCTTTCCGCAGAGCGAGGGAAAAGAAAGGGCGTCAGCTTACCGTCAGCCAAAGGTAGGCCGTTGATCAGAGCTTCAGGAGAATTCGCTAAGCCGTAATAGCGGCTTACGTACACCAGCGAATTGAGTAATGTATCTTGCATGCCTTTGGCCTTGGTTACTTATCTACAATGAAGCCTTGGAAGACTTCAATAAAATGTTCTGAAAGAAAATCGAGCTGGGTCTGTGTTTCAACCCGAGAGGCAATTGTCGTGATCCCCAAGTTATGCGCGGTGCGCGAAATGGACGTCAGGGTGAATTTTTGGCGTTCGTCATCCAAGTTATGGGTGAACAGATAATCCAACTTCACATACTTAGGACGGAACTCGTTGATGTAATCGAGAGATTGGAAGTTACGCCCATAGTTATCGACCCCAAAATCCGCGCCTGCGTTGCGTACGGCATTACAAAATAGCGCGGTGTAATGGGGTTCATTCACAAAACAGCCTTCGGGGATTTCAAAATGCAGTAAGTTCGCGATGGAGAGATGCTTGCTTAACGTCTGACTAATCCAACGAATAAAGCTTGGTTGAGAAATACTGCCTTGAGCAATGTTGATCGCGAGAGGCTCGGTTTGTTCGCCTTTTTCCAGTCGATGGATGACTTGTTCAATCACATATTGGTCGAAAATGTGGCTGGCGTTGAGCTGTTCTAAAGCGAACAGGAACTGGTTAGCGGTGTAGCGAACACCGTCTTTTTCAAAGGCAGAGAACACTTCACGGTGGAACGTTTGTCCCCAACTGCTGTTCGCCGCTTGGAAGCGGAAACTGAACCAGTCGTTATGGATGGCTTCTTCCACCAAGGTTTTCCACTGCTGTTTACCTAAAATCACCTTGTCGGTATCGCTGCTGATAAAGCCATAATTCAGTTCTGGATTTGACTTAGCCTTGGCAAGGGCATTATCTAGCAACGAGAGCAATTGGGTTGTCGAGGATTTGACGTTTATTGCTGACTACCCCCTAAAGCGAGAGATTGGCTTTCGCCATTCCTGTCGGGTCGGGGTTAATGTCTTCGACACAAGTCACAATGCTATCGGCAACAATTTTTAGTTCGCTTTCATCCATATTCGGCATGATGATACCGAACTCATAAGTGGAAATACGCGCAATCGAAATGTCTTTGGTGGTAATCGAATTTTTCAGGCGGTCCGCTAACTCACGAACCATGCCGTCACCGGATTCATATCCCTTATCTTCATAGAGTTCTTTAATGAACTCAGCTTGTAAAATGGCCACTCCGCCAATACCACTTTCTGAAAGCCAGCCACTCAACTGGCTCATGTAATAAGCTCGGTTACCTAGATGAGAAACTGGGTCAAGATAGGCACGTTCACGCAGTTGTTGAGCTTCTTTGGCTTGAGCTTTAAAAGCTTTTTCAACCTGTTCAGACATCTTATTGATGCCATCCACCACATAAATCAGGTCTTGGGTATTTGGGCGTGGTAAGGGCTCACCAAACTGGTTGTTCGCGACTTGCTCCATTTTGTTGACGATCAGTTGTAGTGGCTTGAGTGAGCGTTTCAAGATAAACGCAACGGCTAGCATACCGATCACCAAAATAGCAACAAAGGCAGTGCAGAGGCGGATCAGGGCTTCCCACAGTTGGGCGTAGGCAGGCCCAGGGTGACTGACGATTTCAACCTCTGCGAGCTGCATCCAACCACTGGTCACCACTCGTCGGTCATGGATTGGTTCGAAAAGATTTAATTGGGTAAACCATTTCGGCACATCACTGGGTTGAATTGGATAAGAGCGGAGGATTTCGGTGCCATCATCGAGGAAAATCAATCGCACGACCGAATAGCTACTGCCGTCAAACAGCGCATTGATCACGGATTCTACCGCAACGTTATCCTTCTTCTCCAAGTAAGGAGCCAACGCCAACCCCACCGTGTTGATGGTGTTATTGACCTCAGAACGTTGTTGTTGCTCAAGACTGTTGCGGGTGGTGTTGAATTCGATAGTAAAAACCGAAACCAACAACAGTATAAACACCGCGATCATCCCTGCGACCAGTTGTTTGTATAGCGTCATAGTGCCTACTCATCATAGCTAACTAGAGGTTTATTCAATTTTAGTGAGCGCTCTCTGGCTCTTAAATCATTCCACAAACTCAGTCTCGAAGAGTCACCCGCCAGTTGTCCGTTATTGGATTTCATGAGCCACAAATTCTTACCATTGAAGCTGTAGATAGGCAGTAAATCTTTGCGAGTTGAAGCGGGTTTAATTTGTGGATTGAGGTTATCCAAAATCACCGGTTCGGCACTCGGGGTTGAGTAATACGCCAGAACCATATGAAATTGATTTAATTCAATCGCTTTAACATACACGAGACGGAGTTTCTTATCTGATACACCCAGCTCTAACAGCGAGAAATACTTCGCAATTGTGAAATCTTCACAATCACCTGCATTACTTCCAAGAAACTCCAAAGGCGTCGCCCAGTAATCGTTGACACCCCAAAGGTGAATATCGTTCACAAAGTTGAGTTGGTTAAAGAACGCATTCACTTCTTGCAGTTGCTCTTTCTCGGACATCGATGCCAACTGTGCCATCTTTAGCCGCCAAGTTTCTACGCGTTTGCCTGCTCGCGGGCCATAAGTTGCTTTCACCGCATCCACCCACTGCTGCTCTTTAGTATTGAGCGCGAGCGAGAATGAGGAGACACAAATGGCCAGAGAGAGAACAATCCAACGTTTCATAGGGCGGACTATTCCCTCAGCGCATTATTTTGCGCACTCAAAATCGGTTTGAGCAGATAATCAAGAACCGTTCTTTTACCCGTAATAATATCCACCGAGGCCGTCATCCCAGGGATGATCGGTAAGTTTTTATCATGGCCAATGGTGGTTTCTTTGGTGCGGACTCGAACAAGGTAAAAGCTATTGCCTTCTTCATCTTGAGTGGTATCGGCACTGATGTGTTCAAGAGTACCTTCAAGGCCACCATATCGGGTGAAGTCGTAAGCGGTGAATTTCACAATAGCCGGTAACTCAGGGCGTAAGAACGCGATGTCTTGTGGCGCTATTTGTGCCTCGACTAACAAGGTATCTTCGGTGGGAACGATCTCGACGATGTTCATACCGGGTTGAATAACGCCGCCCACCGTATTCACATAGAGCGTTTTTACTGTACCAGTGACCGGTGACACCACCACGGTGCGATTCACTTTGTCTTCCAAGCCGACAGCCGATTCGGTTAGCGCGGAGAGTTTGTCTTGCGCTTGGTTTAGCTTGTCTTGCTGTTCGGTACGAAACTTTTGTGCAGCGTTAATGCGGCTCAACATGGCTTCTCGTACCGCGGCTTTGAGCACCGGAATCTTTAATTCGGTAGAGGTGAGTTCACGACGAGTATCGTTGACTTGGCGCTGCAGTTTGAGAAGTTCAATCTTTGGTACCACACCTTCATTAGCGAGTGGTTCAGTGATTTCCAACTCTTTTTTTGCAAAGTCATAACCTTGACGAAGGCTTACCACCCGTGATTCTGCTTCAACCAAATCTTGTTGTTTTTGCTTAATTTGCTGAGAGAGTACTGACAGTTGGTTACGCAGGTTATCCAAATCTTGTCGGTATTGATTACGTTGACGTTCCACCAACTCTGGTTGTGAATCACTTAAAACGGGCGGAAAAGCAAGTTTGCTGTAATCAAGTCGGACACTGTTTGACCAGTTTTTCTCTTCGAAGCTTTCATCAATAATCACGCTAGAAATCGAAGCAGACAGTTGTAATACACTGGCGGTTAAGTTGGCCACTTGCTGTTCGCGCTCGCGAAAGTCGGAGCGAAACCGAGTATCGTCAATCAGAATTAACTGTTGACCCTTCTGCACTTGTTCCCCTTCTCGCACCAGAATTTGTTTTACCAATCCCCCTTCCAAGTTTTGAATAACCTGAACTTGAGAAGAGGGAACCTACTTTGCCTTGGCCAACGGTGACTTTATCGATTTCTGCCCAGGAAGCCCAAGTGACAGCAAGAATGAAAAAAGCCACCATAACCCAGAGAATGATTCGCGCGCTGTGCGGGGTATTGAGTAGCAAAGCGGCGGTTTTATCATCCACGTAATCCAATTCTTCGGCAGTGAGCTTGTTATAACTGCGGTTGCTCATGAGTAATTCCTGTTTCACACCATCCCAGAGCTTTAGAGATTACCGCCGTGTTCACGGTAACACTAAGTCGTATAGGAATATTTAGTTGGTTGATTTTATTATGTGTGCCAATAATTGTTAAGGATATGCTATCTGCGGCGAAAGGCCTATTCAGCATTTTAATAAATTACTCAATTTTTAAAATTTGTGATCTTATTTTGCCGTGCTTGCTTGTGGGTTGCTCGCTTGAGTTATCAGCGGGATAGGCGCACAATCGGGCAAAAATAAGTGAGGAGCAGAAATGGATCTTTCAGATATTCGCCGCGAATACATTCATGGTGGGCTAAGACGAAAAGATTTACAGGCCAACCCTATCGAGCAATTTAACCTGTGGTTACAACAAGCGATTGATGCCAACTTATCCGACCCTACCGCGATGACGGTTGCCACGGTCGATGAACATGGGCAGCCTTTTCAACGTATTGTGTTACTGAAGAATGTCGATAATGCGGGCTTTGTGTTTTACACCAACTTGGGCAGCCGTAAAGCGCAGCATATTGAGCATAACAATAAAATCAGCCTTCACTTCCCATGGCATCCGTTGGAGCGTCAAGTGCATATCACAGGCGTTGCGGAGAAGTTGAGTGCGATGGAAAACATGAAATATTTCCTTTCGCGTCCGAAAGAGAGCCAAATCGCGGCGATTGCCAGCCATCAAAGTAGCCGAATTTCGGCTCGTGGTGTATTGGAAGGCAAATATCTTGAGCTAAAACAGAAGTTTGCGAACGGTGAAATTCCAGTGCCAAGTTTCTGGGGTGGCTACCGTATTAAACCGGAAAGCATTGAATTTTGGCAAGGTGGAGAACACCGATTGCACGACCGTTTTCTCTACTCGCGTGAGGGAGAAACATGGTCGGTGGATCGACTCGCACCGTAAGATTGTCAGCCAGTGACGATGCGATTGAAGTAACCTCTGTGACGAGGTTGCTTCAATACTTCCTGTTTTCGGCTCCGTTAACCCACATGATCACTGAGTACCACCGAAAGCTGTTTTTTGAGCAATGTTTTGGGGATCACCGAACCAAAACCCCGATCGAGTGCCAAATCAATCAACTGGTCTTTGCTCAACGCTCCAAATTTGTTGCGCAGTTTTGCTTCATACCCTTCTACTGTTTTTATCGAAATTCCCATGACACGCGCGATATGCTGCGGTTTTTTGCCATATAGAAGTAAAAACAATACTTCGGATTCACGAGCGGTAAGTTTCAATGCTGCACGGTCAGCCATTGATTTAAATGTGCTGGAAGTAGAAAGCCCTGTGGCGCGGCATACCCAATGTCCGACTTCGAGGATCGCGGTGTCCGTTAAATCCTGACCGAAGAAAATGGTACCTTGGATGTTGCCATGCTGATCGCGCCAAGGGGTTTTGGTAAAAATGTGCGCATGCCAGTGACCGTCGGGATAGGGGTGGATATCGAGCACCTTCACCGAATGGCCCGTTTCAATCACATAGCGATCTTGTTGCTGAAATTCAGCGGCACAGGCGGTGGTTGGACTTGGCATTTCAAAATCGGTGCGTCCAATACACTCCTCGGCGGTGTTTACTCCAATAAGCTGACCATAAGCTTGATTGGCATAGACGAACACGGAGTTGAGATCTTTGCATCCCCAATATCCTGGCAGTTGTTTAAATAAAGAAATCTGCTCTGATGTCAGATGGTTAGGCACACCATATCCTCCGCTAGAAAAGCGGCGATATGATACCAAGAGCATGCTGGCTTGTAAGCTAATCTTGCTTGATTTACGACTGTTTGGACGAAAAAAAGCCAGCCTGAAGACGGGCTGGCATAAATACAAGAAACATATCTTGTCGACGTGTAGAAGAGGTTCCATGAATTCAGCGAGGGTCTGCCGAAAACACAGAGGTATCGTATTGATACCAGACATCAGTCATGCAACTCATGTCTTAAAACCTACTTTACCGAACAGGATACAAATGAAAAAGGGGGGAAATCCCCCCTTTCGTTTCATGATTTTATTTCAATATCATTTCAGCTCACGTAGCAGGCGGAAGCCGACATAATTTGCCGCAGTGGTTGGACCCACAAACAGTTCACTGTGCGCTTTGGCCATTTCAGGCGAGAAACTCCATGCACCACCTTTCGCTAAGCCACGGGAGTCGCCTGTCCATTCCCATACGTTACCAACCATGTCATAGAAGCCTAGCGAGTTAGGTGCAAATGCTTTCACCGGCGATGTGCTTTTGTTTGACCAAGACGTTCCACCCCAGCCAGTGTTAGCTTTGCCAGCCCCAAATTTATTACCCCACCAATAATCGGCTTTGCTGCCTGCACGTGCGGCAATTTCCCACTCATCTTCCGTGGGTAATCGGTAAGTAAAGCCAGTCTGCTTAGAGAGCCAGCGGGCATAGGCTTTTGCATCGTTTTGGCTGACACAAACAACAGGAGAATCTTTACTCTGTTTAAAGCCAGGGTTACGCCAGTAGCTATCCGATACTGGAGCGACTTCTGATTCATTGACCGTAATGCAGAGCTTTTTCAGCTCAGCATCCGTTTGATAATTGGTATGATTGACGAAGTTTTCAAATTGACTCACGGTCACAGGAGTGGCACTGAGAGCGAAAGCATGATCAAGGTTGTACTGTTTTGAAGCGTGTTCGCCTAACAGGTATTGCCCTGGAAGAAGAGTGATGACTTCTGGTGCATTCACTTTGCCTTTCACTGAGTCGGCAAACTTTTGCCCTGCACGTAGAGGATTCGTCTTTTCATGTAAATTGACGCGCAAAGTTTGATCTGAGGTGATATTCACTTCTTGTTCGAAGCTGCGAAAACCCTCTTTTTCAATCTTAATCAGATGCTTACCCACAGGTAGCATTACCTCCACCGGTGTGCTGCCATAGTTTACGCTGTCAACCGTAACATGATCACCATGTTGGTTAGAACGTAATGATAAGTTAATCCATGCCACTTCTTGTTGCTGTTGATCTATTTGGCCTTCACCGGGGGCGAAACAGTATTGAGAGTCAATGTTCAGTAATTTACAAGGTGCATTTTCTGCTGGACGAGCTTCCAGCTGAGCATTCACAATGCTGCGAAAACGCATGCCGTCATAGAAGCCTGAATCCGCCACTGCGTGCTTGAGTACATGGATGTTCAGCGACACATTGTTCAGTTGAGGCTTGATGGTTTTTGACTCGCTGCTTTCATCGATAAGCCAAAGTTGGAACTGACTGACGGCTTTTTGCAATGCAAGATCGGTGGTTTGTTTGCTGCATTGTGCAAAAGTCATATCTGCATTACACACATTAGTAAAGCTGACTTGCTGTTCTCCAGAGCGTTGCAACTCTTCACGCAGTCTGTCCACCCGTGCGCGCATTTTATCTTGTTGCAGTAAGGCAATGCTCTGTTCAATCGTCTGTTGCTGAACTTGGTATTGTGCCAATACCGTCTGCATTTCTTGCAATTTCTGCTCAGCATCCAAACGCACAACTTGGTTCTGTTTCACTTCGGCCCAAGCGGCTTGATAGGCGTTTTGTGATGGCTGGATATCTAAATCCGGCTCATCAATCATTTTCTGATAGTCGCGCTCAAGGTTGGTTTTGGCGGTTTTGAGGGCGGCATCCAACGCTTTGGCTTGCTGAGTCAAACGATTCAGCTCGGACTGCTGATTATCGACAGCCGCTTTCTGAAGCTTGGTGGCATCCGTAGCATTTTGCAGCTCGGTATGTTTGCCAAACAGCGCATCATCAATGGCAAGAACAGAAGAAGCTACTTCTTCTGCTAGCACTGGTGCTGCCATTAAGCAAGGTGAAAGTGCTAATAATAGAGCGGGAATCCCTTGTCGCATGGTGGTCTACTTCAAGTTAGGAAATTAAGTCTAAGTTATGAGCATTCTAAACGAAAACGCCATTTTGTCAGAAGTCATCTTTCAATAACTTAGTGACAAAATGGCGTTTTATCGACAGGTTTGTGAATTCCGACAAAAAATCGTTGGATTTTTGTGCCGTTAACTGTCCTTATTTGCTCGCAGTTTTACCCATACCGTGTCGTTACCATTCACAGTAATCACACGATTATAGGTTTCATAGCCTTCTTTAGAGACGGTGACTTGATGGCGTCCTGCGGGTAATACTAATTCAACCGGTGTACTACCATAGTTGATACCATTGATGGTCACTGAGTCATTGTATTGATCAGAACGCACTGTCACGTTAGCCCACTTGCTTGTCCTGTTTTTTTGGGTTGCAGCTTGTTCTGATTCACCTTTTAAACAGTAGCGGGTTTCTACGTTCAGCAGTTTACACGCTGCGACGGCTTCAGGTTTCGCTTGCAGTTGCGCTTGCATCTGCGTGAAGTATTCATTGTTACCTTCGAAACCAGAACGGATCATCTGACTTTCTTGAACGTGAATGTTAAGTTCAACCCCTTTTAGGTTTTGCTTAGCAATAACCGATTCGGTTAAGTCGTTGATCAACTTCTCACGAAACGTTTTAACGGCTTTTTGTTTAGTGAGATATTGCCCTTGATTGGCACATTCACCTAACGTCATTGTCGTTGAACAGGTCGTTTTGAAGCTGGTTTCCATCACATCACTTTCACGTAGCTCTGCGGCCAAACGTTTCACCCGAGCTTCAATTTTGGCTTCTTCCAAATTGGTCAGCTCAGTGTTTAAGCGGGCTTGTTTCTGTTTGAACTGCGACAAGCGCATTTCAATTTCAGTCACTGCTTGCTCATTTTCAAGCTTTTGTGTATTGGTTACCTTTCAGTCGCATTCCACGCCTCTTGGTAGTCGTTTTTGGAAAGTGACTAGGTCAGTGTCAGGATCTTCAAGAAGACGGGTATACTGTTTGTCCAACTCTGACTTAGCTCGATTACGTTTGGCATCTAATTCATCGCCTTCACGTATTAATCGGCTCTGCTCATTTTTCAGTTGTTGCAGTTTACCGCTCTCCACCTCGTAGTCGGTGAGAATCGCGTTGATTTCGTTCTGTTTGTTACTCAGTTTCTCATCGATAGTCACGACGGGGTCAACTTGAGTGACCTCCTCTGCGAATACCGATGCAGATACCCATAAAGGGGATAGCGCAAGCAATAGCGCTGGGATGCGACGTTTAATCATAGGTCCCTGCAAACATTTTCGTTTAGCCACAAAAAGTGGGAAAGACAAACTTTTGACAGCTTTGTAGATAGCTGAATTATTAATGCAAATTTTATTCCGCTTAGCCAGAAATCATCACAAATCTGTGCACTAGGTGACTGATTTTTTGAACTTTAGATCTAAGCATTTTCATTTTGAGCAGATTCGAGAAATATGCAAGCTGAGTTTTCCGATCTACTTTAACGTTTTTTAAATTGAGTACACATTGACCGTAATTTATGTGCACTTGATCATTGTTCCGAGATGAGAATTTACCCCAATTGCAGCCTTGCTATGTGTGTAATTGGTTATGCTGAGTGGCTAAATGGGAGTGATTTCGTTTTGGACCAATTTGGTATACCATGGCGGCGCAAACACCACCTTGTGAGGTTGAAATGGCTCAGATGCACGTTCCTAATGTAGCCAATCATTCCCAAATAGCCAAAGTTTTGTCGCCTAAGCCGGCAGAGTTGATCACGTTGCCTTCGCACATGGCTTGCCATGATCATAGTTACACGCAAATTGTGATTGGTTTAAGAGGTCAAGCGGAATTTGAAGTGCGTGGCATTGGTAATATCGTTGGCCCGGGGCAAGGGTGTGTAGTGACATCGGGCTCTGATCATGCGTTTGGTGGCGTCGTAGGGCAGTCGGATATTCTGGTGCTCAATATGCCGATTCCGAGTGATGATGATCCGCTACTGCTGCGTAAACTGAATGAACTTGCGGTGGGTGATGTCTATTTTCAACTCGATGGTCAGATCCAACGTTTGATTCAAATGCTGGTACAAGAGATGCAAGCCAGTCCTGACGACCTTCTGCTTGGTCGAGCTTGTAACGATACGGTCGTTGCGCTTTTGCAGCGCCACATCAGCGCGCTTGCCAGTGCGCATAAAGAATCCCGTTTTGATATGGAAGTGGTGGATCGCTATATCGAGCAGCACTTGGCGCACCGTATTTCCGTTGCGCAGCTGGCGGGAAGCGTATTCTTAAGTGAAAGTCAATTCCATGCTTTGTTCAAAGAACAGATGGGGCTCACGCCACATCAATATGTGTTGAATAAGCGCGTCGATATGGCGAAAAAGCTGATTGAGCAAGGTCGGCTCAATTTAGGGCAAATTGCCGAATTGACGGGATTTTCCAATCAAAGCACTTTCGCGCATACCTTTTCTCGATTGCATGGCATTTCTCCCTCACACTATAAGCGACGTTTTTCTTCTACGTCCTAATTTTATGGATCCTAACAATCCTCTCTCATCGTGTTCACTAAGATCGCGAGGCTCTCAATCTCTATAACATTTCCTCTTGATGGCAAAACAATAATGAATACACATCTGTTTGCTTATTGATGGCGGGTGGCTCACTTTTTATCGTTGTTGAGTTGCAATAATTGCAAAATAATTGGCGATGAAACTTGCTCGAATTGGTGTGATCTTGTTTTTGTTTTGTTAAAACTCAGAGTTATTGACAAAATACTAGGACTTTTTGACAAGTTTTCTTCTCACGCTCAAAATACACTGCCAGCCATTGCAGGAAACCTGACTCAATCTGTCAGGTATGAGATGAAGGAAACCACATGTTTACAGCAACCGATGTGTTGAACGCAGCGTTTATCGAGCAGCCGCTGGATAAACTATGGTCGCTGATCTCGCCACTGTATATGGTGGACGAATCCCAATGGCTGACCCAATTATTGCCTCTCGCGACCCCAAGTGACGCTGAAAAAGCGGCGATGGCGGAGAAAACCACGCGCTTAATTGAAGCGATCCGCAGCGATAAAAAAGCGGTGCAGATGATTGATGCACTGCTTTTGGAATACAGCTTGGATACCCAAGAAGGTATTTTGCTGATGTGTTTGGCTGAAGCGTTAATGCGTATCCCCGATGCGGAAACGGCAGACGCGTTTATTAAAGACCGCTTGGGTGTTGCCGATTGGAAATCCCACCTGAAAAATTCAGATTCGGTATTCGTGAATGCTTCAACTTGGGGCTTGATGCTCACCGGTAAAGTGATTGGCTTGGCTGATGGTGATACCGCAAGCCCAGTGCAAGCGGTGAATCGTTTAGTCAATAAGTTGACTGAACCTGTGATCCGCAAAGCCATGCATCAAGCGATGAAAATCATGGGCCATCAATTTGTGCTTGGACGCACCATTGAAGAAGCGCAGAAAAATGGCCGCCCGATGCGTGATAAGGGTTATACCTACTCGTTTGACATGTTGGGTGAAGCGGCGCTGACTTCCGCCGATGCACACAAATATTTCAAAGATTACTTGATGGCGATTGAAGCGGTAGGCCGCGACAAATATGGTCTGGAGACCAGCCCTGCGCCGTCGGTCTCGATCAAACTTTCGGCTTTGCATCCTCGCTACCAAGTGGCGAATGCCGATCGCGTGATGACCGAGCTGTACAGCACACTTATTCAACTGCTTGAGCGCGCGAAAGAGCTGGATGTAGCGATCACGATTGATGCCGAAGAAGCGGATCGTTTAGAGCTGTCACTGCATCTGTTTGAAAAACTCTACCGCAGCGACACTCTGCGTGGTTGGGGCAAGTTTGGTTTGGTGGTTCAAGCCTACTCCAAACGTGCGTTACCGGTATTGGTATGGCTGACCGCATTGGCGAAAGAGCAGGGCGATTTAATTCCAGTACGTTTAGTCAAAGGTGCGTATTGGGACAGCGAAATCAAGATGTCGCAGCAACGCGGTTTTACTGGCTATCCGGTTTATACGCGCAAAGAAGCGACCGATGTTTCTTATCTCGCTTGTGCTCGTTTCCTACTGAGCGAATCGGTACGCGGCAATCTGTTCCCACAATTTGCAAGCCATAACGCGCAAACCGTCACAGCGATTGCAGTGATGGCACAACACAAAGATTTTGAGTTCCAACGTTTGCATGGCATGGGGGATGCGCTTTATCACCATGCGAAAGCCGCTTATCAGCAGTCGGTACGGATTTATGCCCCCGTGGGCAGCCATAAAGATCTGCTGCCCTATCTGGTGCGTCGATTATTGGAAAATGGTGCAAACAGTTCGTTCGTACATCGCTTGGTGGACTCGCGCTGTCCTGTGGGTGCGTTGACTCAGCATCCAGTCGATATGCTGCTTGCGTTTGAAACCTTAAATAACCGTAAGATCCCACTGCCAACGGAGATTTTTGCAGAGCGCAAAAACTCATTGGGGATCAACATTGATATTGAGAGTGAAGCGAAGCCGTTTGAAGCTCAGATCCACGCTTGGTTAGATAAGACGTGGCAAGCGGCACCGATCATTGGCGGGCACTCTTATTACGAAAGCATGATCAAGGCTGATCACAGTGCAGAGCCCGTCACTGCGCCTTACGATCGTCGTATTCAAGTCGGTCAGGTGTTTCACGCTAATCTTGATCATGTTTCCGCAGCGATCGACTCTGCTCAACACGCCTTCCCAACGTGGAATGCGCTCGATGCCAGTGAGCGTGCGAGTAAATTGGATGCGCTGGCAGATCTGCTTGAACTGCATATGCCTGAGTTGGTGGCCTTGTGTCACCAAGAAGCGGGCAAAACCATTCACGACAGTATTGATGAAGTGCGTGAAGCGGTCGATTTCTGTCGTTATTACGCCAAACAAGTCGATGTGCTGGGTGAGTTCAGTGTTGAAAGCTTTGATGGCTCAACACGTCGTGTCAGCCGTCAAGGTCGTGGTGTGTTTGTGTGTATTAGCCCGTGGAACTTCCCGCTGGCGATTTTCCTTGGCCAAATCAGTGCCGCCTTGGTGGCCGGAAATACCGTGATTGCTAAACCTGCTGAGCAAACCAGTTTGATCGCGTATCGCGCGGTTGAGCTGATGCAAGAAGCGGGTTTCCCAGCCGGAACTATCCAGCTTCTACCGGGGCGCGGTGCCGATATCGGCAGCGCACTCACTTCTCATCCGGCCATCGCGGGTGTGGCGTTTACTGGCTCGACCGCCACGGCGCAGCGCATTAACCAAACGTTAGCGCAACGTGAAGCGGCTCCGGTACCATTTATTGCAGAAACTGGCGGTCAAAACGCCATGATTGTCGACAGTACCGCGCTGCCAGAGCAAGTGGTGCGTGATGTGCTGCGTTCCGCTTTTGCCTCTGCTGGCCAACGCTGTTCGGCACTGCGTGTGCTGTTTGTACAGCAGGATATTGCCGATCGCGTGATCACTTTGATTCAGGGCGCGATGCAAGAGCTGAAAGTCGGTGTGCCACATCTGCATCAAACCGATGTCGGTCCAGTGATTGATGAAAAAGCCAAACAGAAACTGTTGGCGCACATTGAACACATGAGCCAAACCCAGAAGAAAATCGCTCAGCTTACTTTGGATGACGCTTGCCAACATGGCGACTTTGTTGCGCCAACCGCCTTTGAAATTGATGACATTGCCGCGCTGAGTGAAGAACAGTTTGGCCCGATCTTGCACATAGTGCGGTTTAAAGCGCGCGAATTGGCGCAGATCGTCGACAAAATCAACCAAACTGGTTTTGGTTTAACCATGGGCATTCATAGCCGTAACGAAACCACGTATCGCTGGATTGAAAAGCATGCTCGGGTGGGCAACTGCTACATCAACCGTGATCAAGTCGGGGCTGTGGTGGGTGTACAACCGTTTGGCGGACAAGGCTTGTCAGGAACGGGGCCGAAAGCGGGCGGGCCTCACTATCTTTACCGCTTTACTCAAGTGCAATACCAGTAACCCACAGCAAGGAGACGTATCATGGTGCATCAAGTAACCCGTTTTTCAGACGCCTTTTCTGCTTGGGAAAATTGGAATCTGACCGACTTTGACTCGAAATGTGAGTGTTTACTCGCGTTGAAATCTTTATTGGAAAACAGCATGCCCGGTGTGGCAAAAGTGATTTCCTACCACCTTCAACAGGCATCGACTTTGTTGGCGCATACGCACCAACTGATTGGGCCTACCGGAGAAACCAATGAGCTTTATACCGCAGGGCGTGGTGTTGCCCTGATCATCCAAGAGGATAACGGTATTCAAGCCAAACAAGCCGTAGTGGCTCAACTGACTGCTGCACTCGTAGCGGGGAACAGTGTCGTTTTTTGTAGTGACGATAAAGAGTTGAGTTCTGCGTTAGTGGCTGCTTACCAGCAGTCATCCCTTCCGGCAAATTTGTTGCAGTTTGCTTCTTTCGATGCGTATCACCAACTGATCGAATCAGATGTGAGATGCGTTGGATATGTCGGAACCCCGTCGGTTGAGGCCACGATCAACCGTCAGCTCGCGAAACGTACAGGCGCGATTGTCAGTCTCGTTTCTGAAACGGATCTGCTTACCTTGCCGGTGGCACATGATCCACATTTATCACTGCGCTTTATTACCGAGCGCACACGCACAATAAATATAACAGCAGTGGGTGGAAACGCGACGCTCTTGGAGCTCGGTGTGGATACTCATTAGTCCTTTCTGCGTTTGCCCCCTTTGGATAAGAGGGGGGCATGAAAGGCGATCTTGAAAAAGAGGACAAAACACAATGGAAAATAGCTTCGCTATTACAACCACCTTTATCGTCTACCTCATTTTGATGTTGGCGATTGGGGTTTACGCTTATCAGCGAACGAAAAACTCAGCCGATTACTTTCTGGGTGGCCGTTCATTAGGGCCATGGCCTGCAGCACTTTCCGCTGGCGCATCCGACATGAGTGGCTGGTTACTGCTCGGTCTGCCAGGTTACGCGTATGCCGCCGGTATTGAATCATTCTGGTTGGCTGGCGGCTTGCTCGTCGGTACTTGGGCTAACTGGTTAGTGAACGCTAAGCGTCTGCGTACCTACAGTATCACCACGGATTCTCTGACTTTACCTGAGTTTTTGTCACGCCGTTTTAACGACAACTCAAAACTGATCCAAACCATTTCTGCATTTTTCATTCTGCTGTTCTTCCTTTTCTATACCAGTTCAGGTTTGGTTGCCGGCGGCAAACTGTTTGAAACTGTATTCGGCTTGGATTACTCCACCGCGGTGATTGTGGGTACGGTTTGTGTGGTGTCGTACACCTTGTTTGGTGGCTTCTTAGCGGTATCTTGGACTGACTTGGTGCAAGGCTTGCTGATGGCAGCGGCGCTGATGATTGTGCCGATTGCTGCGATGGAAGGGGGCTTTACTCAGCTTGATCACGATTTGGCGGCGATTAACCCTGAGTTGCTGACTCTGTGGAATGATGCGAAAGGTGAACCTCTGTCCGCGATTGCGATTATCTCGCTAGTGGCTTGGGGTTTGGGCTATTTTGGCCAGCCGCACATTCTGGCGCGTTTCAAAGCCTCACGTTCCAATAAAGATCTGACTACGGCGCGCCGTATCGCTGTGGTATGGACTGGCATTTCAATGGCGGGTGCGATTCTGGTGGGGTTAACCGGCCTGATTTTTGTCACGCAATCGGGCACGATTGGTCTGGATGATGGCGAAAAAATCTTCATGCTATTAGTGAACTCGCTGTTCCACCCAGTCATCGCTGGTATTTTGCTAGCCGCAATTTTGGCAGCAATCATGAGTACGGCCGATTCACAGCTGCTAGTGTCTTCATCGGCGCTCGCGGAAGACTTCTACAAGCAAGTGTTCAAAACCGATGCCAGCTCAGAAGAGATTGTGCGCGTTGGCCGTGCCGCAGTTGTGATCATCTCGCTGATTGCACTGTTTTTAGCGATGACCCCAGATAGCTCAGTGCTGGGTTTGGTGTCCTACGCTTGGGCGGGCTTTGGTGCGGCATTTGGTCCTGCGCTGGTCTTAAGCCTGTACTGGTCACGCATGAACCGTAACGGTGCCTTAGCGGGTATTATTGTCGGCGGTGTGACCATCGTGGTGTGGAAGCAGCTTTCGGGTGGTTGGTTTGATGTGTATGAAATCGTACCAGGAATTATGCTTTCAACCGTATCGATTGTTGTGATCAGCCTGCTCACTGGTGAGCCAGATGAAAAAGTGAAAGCACAGCATGTTACGTTCAAAAAGCATCTGATCGAGCTTGAATAGCGCGCTCTATAATGGACGAAGCCTCGCATTGCGAGGCTTTCTTTTGGCTTAACGTCTGCCCTATTGAGTAATTCTTTAATACTGGTCACGAAATTTGCACAAGAAATTATGTTTCTAAAGTTTATCGCTGCAGAATGCGTCAATTCTCAATAGTGATAAATCGACAGGAGTGCTCCGTGATGCCAAAGGCTTATTGTCGTGGTTGTGGTAAACAAACCGCACACAAAGTAGTGATGAAACGTGTGCAGACACAACCCGAAGGCTGGCAAGGTTTCCAACAATTTCTCACTAGGTTGATGCAAGGACAGCATTATTATCAGATGGAGCAGCACTACTTCTGCCGAGTCTGCAACCAGCAGAATGAGCGTGTAAAACAGCACGATATCTTAGCTGGGGTCAGAGCTTCTTAAGCTCGCAAGAATACCGCCCTGATTAAACTCCACTCTGCACGCTTATTGTGTGTAGTGAGCTGTGCGTTTTCGAACGCTTTTCTGGCTGACTACGATTACTTTACTTCTTTCCATCTTCGGTTGCACCATTTTGGACAGCATCTCACATTTTAATGATCCCTTATCAGTAGACTTGCGATTGTGCGAGCTTTAGCAAGGTAATTACCTGAAATTTCGATACTTTGCTCACATATTAATGCAATTTAATATGTGTGGAGTATTGTTGATGCGATTAAGTCTAAAGAGAAAGATGGTTTTCTCTGTGGTGGTGGCGATTGCGGTAACCGCGGCGGCTTTGGTTATTGCGGGTTATCAGACGTTTAAAAAAGACAGTTGGCGAGCGATTGAAAGTGAAAGTCGCAATACTTTGCAAGCCCATGCAAAAAGGATTGGTGACTGGTTTTTGGGCAAGCAACTCGCGCTTAAAGGGCTACGTGAAGAGATTGAACGTAACCCGCAATTAGAATTAGTGCCACATTTAAGACAAACCCTAGAAATCAGGCTCAATTTGGATTGAGTTACTACGGTAATGAGCAGGGCGAAATGTTCCGTCAAGATCCGTCACTCAATACCGCAGATTATGATCCACGTGTCCGAGGTTGGTACAAAGAAGCAAAAGCGGCGGGTAAACCGATCACGACCGAACCTTACGTGAGTGTCACCATGCAAACTTTAGTGGTGACGTTGGCAGAACCGGTACGTTATCAAGGTCAATTAATGGGTGTCGCTGCGTCTAATCTGGCTTTAGATAAGCTCATCAAAGACGTATTGGCGATTGCGGTACCGGGAGAAGGGTACGCCATATTGGTTAACCAGAAAGGCACCATTGTGGCTCATCCAACTCAAGATCTGATCTTAAAATCTACGGAAGAGATTTCGCCTGAACTGACGATCTCTCAATTAAACCGTGTTGCTAAACAACATACCCCATTGAGCTTGAGTATCGACGACCGTGACAAAGTGCTGATGGCTCAAGAGGTAGACAATACCGACTGGCTTCTGGTCATGGTGATGGATAAAGCCGTGTTAGAACAACCACTGAACGACATGCTTACGGTGCAGATCGGGATTGGTGTGATTATTTTGTTGGTCATGGCTCTGCTCACCTCATGGTTTGTGGCTCGTCAGCTCAATGAGCTAGGTAACATTGCCAACGCCCTGGCAGATATTGCTGAAGGGGATGGCGATTTGACTCGTCGTTTGGATGTTCGTAGCCAAGATGAAGTCGGTTTGCTGGCGGATAAGTTCAACAAGTTCGTCGATCGCTTGCATCAAATGGTAAAAAATGTGCGTGAAGTGTCGGTGGCGCTGACTCAAGGGGCTGACCACGCGGCCGCCTCGGCGACTCAAGCCAGCAAACGCATTCGCACCCAGCAAGATGAAATCACTATGGTCGCGACAGCGGTGACGGAAATGGCGTCGGCGACAGCTGAAATCGCCAGCAATGCCGAAAATACCGCGAAGAACGCCACTCAATCGGTGCAATTGGGCGAAGATGGCTTTGCGCAAATGCAACAAAGTAAACAGTCGATTGACCAGCTTGCCCAAGAGTTAACTGGTGCGGTGAGTATCATCAGTGAGCTGGAAGTGCATGCCAACGAAATCTCAACGATTTTGTCGACCATCCGTGGCATTGCCGAACAGACCAACTTGCTTGCACTGAATGCGGCGATTGAAGCGGCGCGTGCCGGTGAACAAGGGCGTGGTTTTGCGGTGGTTGCAGATGAAGTTCGTGTGCTGTCGCAGCGCACCCACGCTTCGACGGAGGAGATCCAGACTAAGATTGCTGGCTTGCAGAAAGTCACTAGCACCGCGGTATCGGTGATGACCGAAAGCCATAAGTTGGTGGAAACCAGTGTGGCTGATGTTAACCAAACCGGCGAAAGTTTACAGGCGATCAGTGAAGCGATTCAGCAGATCAGCGATATGGCAACGCAAATTGCTTCGGCGGCGGAAGAACAGTCATTAGTGACAGCCGATATCAATATGAATACTGAATCGGTGCGTGAAGTGAGCGATCAATTAGCGCAAGAAGCTCAGGATTCAGTGCAACAGGCCAAATTACTGCATACGATGGCGCAGGAGCTGAATAAAGAGATTTCACGCTTTAAGCTCTAGCTTTATTTCTTGTTGAGTTCGGTGATCACTCGTGGTTTCTAAAGGGCATCGTAAGATGCCCTTTTTACGTGAGTTAGGTCACGGCTTACGGAATGCCATTTCTGCAGTTTTGTGGTTACCAGTATTGTATTTCAGTCTAAACAGTCAAAGGATATTGCTGTATGAGTCTGGACCGCGTTGACCGCGATATATTGCGGATCTTGCACACCAAAGGACGCTTACCGGTCGTTGAGCTCGCCAAATTGGTGAATCTCACCACATCGCCCTGCTCTGAAAGGGTTAAGCGGTTAGAGAAAGAGGGTTATATTCGTGGTTATCACGCCGATCTCGATCCAGGAAAGTTAGGCTTGGATGTGCAGGTCTTTATCCATATTCGGCTCGATCAAAGCAGCTTCTCGATTTTTGAACGTTTTTGACTCATGCTGTTGCGGATATCCCAGAAATCGAAGCGTGTTATTCGCTCTCTGGTGATTTTGACACCATGATTAAAGTGCGCGTCAAAGACATGAAAGCGTATCAAGCGTTTATGTCGGGCAAGTTGGGCTCTTTACCCGGCGTGATTCAAACCCGTAGTGAGTTTGTGATTGAAGAACACAAAACCAGTTTTGGTATCAACCCTGAGCTGATTTATACCCTCCCTACATGATGTGGTGTGAGCAAAACGCTCCATCACGAGTTTAGTTGCATGGAGTTTTTATGGTTCAACTCTCTGTCGTTTCTCGTGCTGAGTCACTTGACACTTCTCCTGAAATCCAGACTTTGCAGACGCAGTTTGCACGGCTGAAAACCCAGTACGCGAATGCTTCATATCCCAGTTTGACGCATCGTTTGCAGCGATTGACTCAACTCAAACAGGCTTTACTGCATGAAAATGAAGCCCTGATTGCCGCAGTCAATCAAGATTATGGTTTCCGTAGTCGGTTCGATAGCGCCTTATGCGATTTACTGCCAACGCTGAATCATCTCAACTACACGACTAAGCAACTGAAAAAATGGATGAAACCGCAGCGGCGGCATGCAGGATTGATGCTGTGGCCTTCGCGTGTTGAAGTGCAATTTCAGCCCTTGGGTGTTATGGGGATAATGGTGCCTTGGAATTTTCCTATCTTGCTTAGCCTTGCACCACTGATCACCGCGGTTGCTGCGGGGAATCAGGTGATGGTGAAATTGAGTGAACACACACCTGCCACCAATCAGGTGTTAGCGCGTGTGATTGCCGCGTTGGGCGATATCGCGGTTTGCGTGCAAGGTGACGCGAAGGTTGCCGCGGCTTTTAGTGCCTTGCGATTTGATCATCTGCTGTTTACGGGGTCAACCGCCGTAGGCAAGTTAGTGGCGCAAGCGGCCGCGAAAAATTTAACACCTGTGACGTTAGAGTTGGGGGGCAAATCTCCAGTGATCATCGCTGACGATGCGGATCTCGCGCGCAGCGTGGATAGTATTATGCTTGGCAAAACCACCAATGCCGGGCAAATCTGTGTTGCACCGGATTACGTCATGCTGCCGCAAGCGAAAGTCGCGACCTTCGTTGAGCTTTATTTGCAGCGTTTTGCCGTCGTCCGTTTTATCCGTTATGGTCGTATGGATGTGACACAAATCATTAACCAAGCGCAGTTTGACCGATTACAACACTGTTTGGATGATGCACAGCAAAAAGGCGCCAAACTCAATACTGTGGTGGGCAAAACAGTAGAACTCGAAGCAAGGCAGATGCTGCCGCATCTGTTAACCGAAGTCAGCGATGACATGCTGGTGATGCAACAAGAGATCTTTGGTCCCATTCTGCCGGTGATCGGTTATCGCAATATTGAAGAAGCGATTGAACGAGTCAATCAAGGCCCACGGCCATTGGCGCTGTACGTGATGACCAAAGAGAGCCATCTGGCCAATCATATTTTGCAGCGTACCCACAGTGGTGGTGCGTGTGTGAATGATACCTTGATGCATGTTGCAGCGGATGATGCGCCATTTGGCGGCATTGGTGAATCAGGGCAGGGGCATTACCACGGAATCGAAGGCTTTAAGACTTTTTCGCACAGTAAGACGGTGCTGCGTTCAGCGGCGTGGTTGCCACGCAGTGGTTGGCTGCTGACTTATCGTCAATCGATGTTACGCGTCCTTACTCGTTTTTTGGGGCGCTAATCTTTCTACTATCGATCACTATATCAAGCCAGACAGCATCTGGCTTGATGCTATCCCATTCCTACTTGAAGCAGCAGCGGTGTTGGTTACGCTCATGGATCCCAATCATAAGTCTGTGTATGTGCATGGGGATGAACTCACTTGCCGCTTACCTGCAACTCCAAGTCGTTTGGGTATAGCAGGATGTCACGTCAAATTGAAAAATAGCAGTGTTATTGAATGTAATTAAATATGTGGCGTTTGTTGCTAAGGTTGCATTTTATCTTGTTGGATTAATCTTGTTTAATAGTGCGTTGTTCTGTTTGTTTAATTATTCACTGTATTATTTACTTATAAATTTACTCAAGTCTTAAGATATATATGGCAATACCTATTATTGTTGGTAAATAAATCTAAAATATATATCTATGCTTATTAAGGTGTGATGATGGTCAAATTTTAATTTTTCCTTGGGGTATAGAATGCGCCTGCTTTCTAAGCAAAACGACGTAAACTGGTTTCTTGATTATTTGTAACGGAGTTGTATATGAAAAAGAAATCAAAAATCATGGCACACATTCGCAGGACTCGGCACATTATGATGCCGTCTCACCGTGACTACTTTGACTACTCTTTCTTTACCCAATCGACATCTCATCTGTAACGAGTGCTTTAGGCTGCTTGCCAGCTAAAGATTCGTCCTATACCTGCTTTCCTCATGTTGAGGTATTAAGGCATATTCATTGATTTTTCACGCCCTTTGGCGTGATGTGAGATCATGTTGGTTTTGCCTGCTCTTACCGTAACTGAGCGAATTTTCAGGTATGCCCAAGAAAAAATATCATTATTAAGCAAAAGAATATTCACAGGTTCTTAGGCTGAGGCTCTCCATTATTTATATCTCAGCCTTTGTGACTGCAATATTTATTTTGCTGAGCGATTTCCTGCACGCTAAAAATAATTTGGCTTGGGATTCGTTTATTCAAAAAAATAAGAAAGGCTAAATATGAATTCATTAAAAATTGACTACGAGTTTATCGGTTCGCTCTTGCTTCACGACCCAACGTGAAGTGGTGGATGTACTGAAAACCGACTTCTGTGACATTGGTGCGGCGGTGGTTTCCGTCGAAGACGTACAAAACGGCATCATAGATAAAATGAATGCGACCGGTTTGAAACTGCCGATCTTTGTTGCTGTGTGCTGCGAAGACCAATTTCCAGATGATTTTTGCGCAGACATTACCGGGGTATTTGAGCTGTGTGATGCCAAAGTCGAGTTCTACGGTAAGCAAGTCGAAACTGCCGTACGTCGTTATCAAGAAAGCCTGTTGCCACCTTTCTTTGGCACATTGAAAAAATACGTGGACATGGGTAACTCGACCTTTGCTTGCCCAGGCCATCAAGGCGGGCAGTTCTTCCGTAAGCACCCGGTTGGTCGTCAGTTCTTTGATTTCTTTGGTGAAACCTTGTTTCGCTCGGATATGTGTAACGCGGACGTACGTTTGGGCGACTTGCTGATCCATGAAGGCGCACCGCATGATGCACAGGCTTACGCCGCGAAAGTGTACAACGCGGATAAAACCTACTTTGTACTCAACGGCACGTCGGCCTCCAACAAAGTGGTGTGTAACGCGCTGCTGACACCGGGGGATCTGGTGCTGTTTGACCGCAACAACCATAAATCCAACCACCACGGTGCGTTAATTCAAGCAGGCGCGACACCGGTTTACTTAGAAACGGCGCGTAACCCATTTGGTTTTATCGGTGGGATTGATGCGCACTGCTTTAACGAATCTTACCTGCGTGATGCGGTACGTAATGTCGACCCAAGCCGCGCGGAAGCGAAACGCCCATTCCGTCTTGCCATCATTCAGCTCGGTACTTACGACGGCACGATTTACAACGCGCGTCAGGTGGTGGATCGCATCGGTCATTTGTGTGACTACATCCTGTTTGATTCAGCGTGGGTGGGCTATGAACAGTTCATTCCAATGATGAAAGACTGCTCGCCACTTCTTCTCGATCTGAAGCCTGAAGATCCGGGCATCATCGTCACTCAGTCCGTACATAAACAGCAGGCGGGTTTCTCGCAAACTTCGCAAATCCACAAGAAAGATCACCACATCAAAGGTCAAGAGCGTTACTGCAACCATAAACGCTTTAACAACGCCTTTATGCTGCATGCTTCAACCAGCCCATTCTACCCGCTGTTTGCGGCGCTCGATGTGAACGCCAAGATGCACGAAGGGGACAGTGGCCGCTACCTATGGCGTGAAGCGGTGAAAACCGGTATCGAAGCCCGTAAGCTTCTGATGAAAAAATGTAAATACATCAAGCCGTTCATTCCACCGATGATCGAAGGTAAACCTTGGCAATCTCACCCCACCGAGCAAATTGCCGATGATTTGCGTTTCTTTGAATTTGAGCCGGGTCAGAAATGGCATGCGTTTGAAGGTTACGAACATGGTCAGTATTTCGTTGACCCTTGTAAGTTCCTGCTGACTACACCGGGGATTGACCCAGAAACTGGCGAATACGAGCACTTTGGTATTCCAGCGACCATACTGGCCAACTTCCTGCGTGAGAACAATATCATCCCAGAGAAGTGCGATTTGAACTCGATCCTCTTCCTGCTCACCCCAGCCGAAGATATGGCGAAGATGCAGCATTTAGTAGCACAAATTGCCCGTTTTGAACGCTTGATTGAAGAAGATGCACCACTGAGCGAAGTGTTACCTAACGTGTACCGCGCGAATCGCGAACGCTACAAAGGCTACACCATCCGTCAGTTGTGTCAGGAAATGCACGATCTGTATGTCAGCCATGATGTGAAACAGCTGCAAAAAGAGATGTTCCGCGCGCGTTATTTCCCACGTGCGGTAATGAACCCACAAGAAGCGAACTTGGCCTTTGTACGTGGTCAGGTTGAGCTAGTCCCACTGCGTGAAGTGGAAGGCCATATCGCCGCTGAAGGCGCACTGCCTTACCCTCCAGGTGTGTTGTGTGTGGTTCCGGGAGAAATATGGGGCGGTTCAGTACAGCGTTACTTCCTCGCTCTAGAAGAAGGGATCAACTTGCTGCCGGGTTTTGCGCCTGAATTGCAAGGGGTGTATCTGGAGCCGACAGGCGAGGGACGAGTGCAAGCCATGGGCTATGTACTGAAACGTTAATCGGGGCATCGGGGCAGATGTTTCTGCCCCGATGACAACACGAAAAGACCCATAGAAGGGGAATATCATGAGTAAATCCAATAACAAAATTGGTGTAGTGCAACTCACCATTCTGACTATCGTTAACATGATGGGATCGGGCATCATTATGCTCCCGACTCAGCTTGCCCAAGTCGGCACCATTTCTATCTTATCTTGGTTAGTCACTGCCGCAGGTTCAACTGCCTTGGCGTTTGCCTTTGCAAAATGCGGTATGTTCAGTAAAAAATCCGGCGGTATGGGTGGTTACGCCGAATACGCGTTTGGCCGCAGTGGCAACTTTATGGCCAACTATACCTACGCGGTTTCCTTGTTGATCGCGAACGTGGCGATTGCCATTTCCGCTGTCGGCTATGCTGATGTGCTGTTTGGCTTCCATCTCACTCCGATTGAAACCTGTATCGCGACTATTTTGGTATTGTGGGTAGCCACCGTGGCCAACTTTGGTGGTGCGCGCATTACTGGCCAAGTCTCCAGTGTTACCGTTTGGGGCATCATTATTCCGGTGATTGGGGTATCAATTATCGGTTGGTACTGGTTTGATTTTGACTTGTATCGCTCGGCATGGAACCCACATGGCTTGCCATTCTTCCAAGCACTCGGTGGCTCAATTGCGATGACGTTGTGGGCGTTCTTGGGTTTGGAATCGGCTTGTGCTAATGCTGATGCGGTGGAAAACCCAGAGAAAAACGTACCGATTGCGGTCATGGGCGGCACCTTGGGGGCTGCGGTGATTTACATCATCTCAACCAACGTGATTGCTGGGATTGTGCCAAACGCGGATCTGGCCAACTCTAACGCACCCTTTGGTCTGGCTTTCGCACAGATGTTTAACCCAACCATGGGCGCGATTGTCATGGCGTGTGCGATCGTGTCTTGTACTGGCTCACTGCTTGGCTGGCAATTTACCATCGCGCAAGTGTTTAAAGCCTCGGCCGATGAAGGTTTCTTCCCTAAATTGTTCTCTAAAGTGACCAAAGCCGATGCCCCTGTGCTAGGTATGTTGACCATCGTCTCGATTCAAACGGTGTTGAGTTTGATGACTATCAGCCCATCACTCAATAAGCAGTTTGAGGCGTTAGTGAATTTGGCGGTCGTGACCAATATTATTCCGTACATCCTCTCTATGGCCGCGCTAGGCGTGATGCAAAAGCAGCTCAATGTGCCTGTCAGCCAAGCGAAAGTCGCCAACGTGATGGCCTTTATTGGTGCCATGTACAGCTTCTATGCGTTGTACAGTTCAGGTGAAACCGCGGTAATGCTAGGTTCGATTGCGACCTTCTTCGGTTGGGTGCTGTACGGTGCGATCTCTCGCTCACAGCAAAATACCCCATTGAAACACGCCTGATCGGGTTTAAAGCTTACGCTATCAGGTCAACAGCGCAGCGAGTCTGCGCTGTTTTTCTATCCGCGCTGTTTTCTCTCTGATGTTCTTTTTATCGACTTTTCTTGCTCAAAAACGGTGATATTCAAAACAAGTTTATCCATAACGCTTTTCAGCGCCTGTTGAACTGACTACACTAGGCGGCGTTTCAGAATCGTCTGAAACACAACAATATTCTCAGGGCGGGGCGAAATTCCCCACCGGTGGTATGCCGCAAGGCGAGCCCACGAGCGCTCGATTCGTCGAGGTCAGCAGATCTGGTGAGAAGCCAGAGCCGACGGTTACAGTCCGGATGAGAGAGAATGACAAACACACTGAATCTCAAGGTGCGGCGTTGCTACATCTTTCGGTTTTCAGTGCTTTTCGTTTTGGATTTTGATCCCTCATAAGCCCTGATTCTGGTCATTTTTTGGAGTATTACCATGAATCAGTCCTCATTACTTGCCGAATTCGGCGACCCAATGACTCGTGTAGAAAACGCACTGCAAGCCTTACGTGAAGGGCGTGGTGTGCTGCTGCTCGATGATGAAGATCGCGAAAACGAAGGCGATATTATCTACGCAGTAGAATCTCTTACTACAGCGCAAATGGCGCTGATGATCCGTGAATGCAGCGGCATCGTCTGTTTGTGTCTGACTGAAGCGCAAGCCGATCGCTTAGCCCTACCGCCTATGGTGGTGAACAACAATAGTGCGAACCAAACGGCTTTTACGGTATCGATTGAAGCCAAACACGGTGTGACCACGGGGGTTTCGGCGCAAGATCGCGTCACCACCATCAAAACCGCCGCCAACCTACAAGCGAAGCCGGAAGATTTGGCACGCCCCGGCCATGTATTCCCACTGCGTGCTCGTGCGGGCGGGGTATTGGCGCGTCGTGGTCATACTGAAGGTACGGTTGATTTGATGCAGATGGCGGGCTTGCAGCCAGCCGGTGTGTTATGCGAACTGACCAACCCAGATGGCAGTATGGCAAAAACGCCAGAAATCATCGAGTTTGGCAAACTGCACAATATGCCCGTGTTGACCATTGAAGATATGGTGCAATACCGCATTCAGTTTGATCTGAAACTGGCTTAAGCGAAGAAAAAACAGCCCTGACGAACAGATTCATCAGGGCTGTTAATGATTGATGAGGGCAGGAATTACCAACCCGCTTCTTGGTGATCAATCTCGTTATGGATCAGCGTGACACACTGTGAAGCAAACAGCATTTTTGGCCCAAGGCTGATTTTTTCTACTCCGAGACGCTTCATCGAGTTACCGCTCTTTTTCGGCATCGGGATATGATCGGTCAAAATAAAACACGGGTTCGGGCCAATCTTAATATCACGAATGGAATCGCCTTTTTTATCCATCATGTACAGCGAATGATGCTCCGCCAACTCACCGAGTAGGGCTTCAAAACTGATAGTGCGCACGGTCAATCCCGGCTGAACCACACGGGTTTGTTCTTTGCCCATACCAACAGAGGCATCCAGCGCTTTCACCAATAGGGCAATCAACGCCGCTTCATGGAACCCGCCCACATCACTGATTTCATTCGCTTCGACGGTGATGGTGCGTGAATAATCGCGCGTGCTTTCCAATACCAGATGAATCACCACATCTTCACGATGCGACTGCGCGGTAAACAGGCTGTTCATCATGCAGTGCGCCAAAATTTCGGTATGGCATTTGCCACCAATTTCGTCCAGTAGGCGTTGGCTATCGGTCGGTGCGGAGCGAGCTCGAAGGATAAAACTGCGCATGGTATTTCTCATTCGTTGTCATTCAAAGTGCGGTATTGTCGCTAAGCGCGCCGAACTTGACCAGTCTTTTATGCTGCCGTTTTGCGATAGCCGTGACTCGCCGATTTATTCGATGACGCCCTGCTCAAAATAACGCTTACTGAACTCAATAAACCGCTTTAAGCGCACCGGTTGATATTTGTCTTTATGGTAGATAAGGGAAAACTCAACGCTTGGGATATGCCAATCCTGAAACACTTCGACCAATTCACCGCGGGCGATCTCTTGGTGGCAGTAGAAAGTGGGTACGCGAATGATGCCGTTATGCGCCAATGCCGCTCGAACTAACACTCGGCCGTTTTTACACTGTAAATCTCCATCGACAGGCACATCGAGAGTTTGCTTCGTTTCTTGGTGTTGGTAGCTCCAACGTTTTACCGAACCGGTTAAGCAGCGATGCTCGGCGAGCTGCTTGGGATGTTGAGGTTGACCACACTGCGTAAAGTACACGGGGCTCGCGAGCGTGCTCATACGGATTTCGGTAAGTTTACGCGCCACAAAGCTGGCATCTTCTAATTTGCCCATTCGAAATGCCACGTCAAATCCTTCTTCAATCAAATCAACGCGATGACTACTGAAATCAAGGTGAATTCGCACATCGGGGTTTTCCTGCATAAAAGCACTGCAAATGTCGGCAATTAACTCTTCCCCAATATGCCCGCCCACACTGTTGATGCGTAGCTCACCGCGCGCTTCTTGCACATCATCCACAGCCGCTAATACGGCTTGTTCAATACTGCTCAGGGCTTGCTCGCATTGATGATAGAAGATCTCTCCTGCATCCGTGAGCGAAAGGCTGCGTGTGGTTCGCGTGACAAGGGTGACGCCCATGCTGTTCTCTAACTGGCTCAATTGGCGTGAAACATGTGAGCGAGAAACCTCCAGCTCTTCCGCGGCTTTAGTGAAATTGCCGAGTTTGGCAATCAGTACAAAGGCGCGAATGTCGGCCAGATTGAGTTGGTTAAGTTGCATTGAGAGTCCTTTTATTTGTCATCATGTGGCAACAGTTTGTGAACCTGTCGACTATATATCAACAATCTGCTTTCGCCTAGACTGCACGCATTGCAACGAACTCCTGTGTTCAGGAGAATTTTTCTAAGAATCAATAAGGTAATCCCATGAAATCATTAGTCGTTATTACAGGTGCAAGTTCTGGTATTGGTGAAGCTATCGCACGCCGTTTCAGTGAAGCGGGTCATCCATTGCTGTTGGTGGCACGCCGTGTAGAGCGTTTAGAAGCACTGAACCTGCCCAACACACTGTGTGAAAAAGTGGATGTGACGGAGGCCGCGACCTTAGTGGCTGCGATTGCGAAAGCCGAAGCGCTGTATGGCCCTGCGGATCTGCTGGTGAACAATGCCGGTGTCATGCTGCTTGGGCAGATTGATACTCAAGAAGCGAATGAATGGAAGCGCATGTTTGATGTGAATGTGTTAGGTCTGCTCAATGGTATGCACGCCGTGTTGGCCGATATGAAAGAGCGCAACCACGGTACGATCGTGAACATCAGTTCTATTGCGGGTAAGAAAACTTTCCCGAATCATGCTGCTTACTGTGGAACTAAGTTTGCGGTACATGCGATTTCTGAAAACGTGCGTGAGGAAGTGGCCGCTAGCAATGTGCGTGTGACCACAATTGCTCCAGGAGCGGTAGAAACGGAACTGCTTTCACACACTACATCAAGCGAAATTAAAGACGGCTATGACGCTTGGAAAGTGGATATGGGCGGCGTGTTGGCAGCGGATGATGTGGCGCGAGCGGTACTGTTTGCTTATCAGCAGCCACAAAACGTGTGCATTCGTGAGATTGCGTTGGCACCGACCAAACAACAACCCTAAGTTCAATCAAAGGTTTAGAAAATAGCTATAGCGATGCGTTATCCGCATCGCTTTTTTATGGTCGGATCCTTTGCGCAACAGCGATCCGCCCTCTACACTGATTGGTGTAGTTTCATATCAAAATAACAATGATCGGTTGGCATTTATTACGTCGTTTAAAGAGGCAGAAAGCTTCAGGGACCATTTATGAAAATTGCTAACCGAATTGTGTTATCTATGACTCTTATTGCCACCGTCGCCGTGATCGTTGCGGGCCAATGGATTGGCTGGAGTGCATCGAACCTTGCTGAAAAAGCCCTATATAATCGGGCTACTGAGCAGTTGGTCTCTGTTCGACAAACGAAAAAAAGTGAAATTGAACGCTATCTGCAACAAATCGCCGGCCAACTGATGACCTTAGCTCATATGGTGTCAACGGTTGATGCCATGAACGGGTTGAGTGAAGCGTATCAACAGTATCCCGTTGAGCAAGTACCAAGCCAATCTTTGGACAAGCTGCAAAGCTACTATGCAACGCAGTTCGGCCAAAAATACCAAAAGCTGAATGATGGACGCGATGCCGCATTTGATCGCCGTTTGCAACTGTTATCACCGATCAGTAAAGCGCTACAGTCACGCTATATTGCGGAAAATCCTAACCCACTTGGAGAGAAAGATGCTTGGCTGAGTGATGCCTTAGGAACTCGTTATGACGGTTTACATGGCAAATATCACCCAAGTTTCAAAAAATACCTTGAGCAATTCGGCTTGTATGATGTTTTCTTGATCGATAACGCTGGTAACGTTGTGTATAGCGTGTTCAAAGAACTTGATTATGCAACCAATTTAAAAACTGGCCCCTACAGAGATTCTGGGTTAGCGCGTGCCTATGTTAAAGCGGAAACCCTCGCTGACAACCAATATTATCTAGACGACTTCGCACCTTATTACCCTTCTTATGAAGCGGCAGCCTCTTTTATCGCAACCCCAATTTTCGATAATGGCCAACGGATTGGTGTGCTGGTTTTTCAAATGCCAGTTGATGAAATTAACCACATCATGACCTTTAATAATCAATGGGTTGAAAACGGATTAGGTCGAACTGGTGAAAGTTATTTAGTCGGTAGTGATGGTTTGATCCGTAGCCAACCCCGTCAATTATTGGAAGATGCTTCAGCGTTTATGAATACTCTGAACGCGATGAAGCTCAATAAAGATGCCATTAGCCAAATTCGTAACAAAGGGGTAGCCATTGGTGTCATGCCGATCCGCAGTGAAGGGGTGGATAAAGGGCTTCGGGGTGAAAGTGGTGTGGTGCACCATACCAACTCGGTGGGCATCGATATGTTAACTGCATTCAGCCCGATTCATGCGTTGGGTCAATCTTGGGTATTGATTACAGAAATGCAGGCTCAGGAGGCGCTGGTTGACATTGTCGCGCTGAACCATGATGTGACAATTAAAGCCGCGCTAGCCATTGTTGTGTCTGCACTAGTGGCGGCGATCGCGGCTCTAGTTTTAGGGAAAAACATCTCTCGTCCAATTTTACGTTCAATCCGTGATGTGCAAAATATCAGCCAAAATAATGATTTAACTGGAAGGTTAGAAGAGCAAGGCAGCGATGAAATTAGGCAACTTGCGCAAGCGTTCAATCGACTTTTTGAACAGTTGCAAGAGACGATCAGCCAATTTGCTCAGGCGACGGAAAAGCTCAATTCGAACACGCAAGTCATTTCAGACAACATGACGCATGCCCGAAGTGCGGTGGCTGATCAGCACGAGCGCACGGAATCGGTAGTGACGGCAGTGAATGAAATGAGTGCATCAATTGCTGAAGTTTCGCAGTTTGCTCTGCGTGCCGCAGAATTTGTGCAAGAAGCGAACGACAAAGGCCAAACAGGTGTGGCGGTGGGGGATGAGTTGTCACGCGATATGAGTTCGATCAACCAGCAAATGGCCTCTGCGGTTGAAGCCATTGGTCGTTTGAACCATGAGAGCCAATCGATTGCATCGGTATTGGATGTGATTCAAGCGATAGCAGAACAAACCAACCTATTGGCGTTAAACGCGGCAATTGAAGCTGCGCGAGCCGGTGAACAAGGCCGTGGTTTTGCGGTGGTGGCGGATGAAGTGCGTAATCTTGCCTCCAAAACGCATACCTCTACGGAAGAGATTCGTCAAAAAATAGAACGCTTACAGCGTGAAACACAGGCTGTGGTGAGCTCGATTCAAAGTGCGAACCAGAATGTTTCTCGCGGCGTGTCATCGTGTAACAGCAACACGGATATGCTCAAACAGATCGTGGGGATGATCAATGAGCTCAATGATATGAACATCCAAATTGCAACCGCGACCGACGAACAGCGAGAAGTGACTGAAGAGATCAATACCAACATCACATCGATTTCCGATGTGTCATCGAGCGTCTCTCAACAAGTGGGACATGTGGATGAAATTGTTGGTGAGCTTGCACAGGAAGCGCAAAGCCTCAGAAAACGGGTTGGGCAGTTCCGCTATTAGTCTTTAGAAAAGCATCCCCGATTGTAAAATCGGGGATTGGCTTTTATGGCCACAGCAAATCTTCCTGCCAACGCTCGGCGAGAAAATCAATAAACTGTCTGACTAGAGGTGTTTGGTAACTGCGTGACAGATACACCGCCCAGATTGAACTGCTTGGCAGATAATAGTCCGGCAGTAACGCTTGCAGTTGTCCAGCTCGCAACAGCGGATTGGCCAAATCACAGGGGAGACGAATGATTCCTTTATGATTTAATGCGGCGCGGCATAAGGTACCCATATCATTGGCGCGAATATTACCATTGACCAAAACGCTAAACTGCTCGTTATTTTTTACGAAATCCCATTTATTGCCACTGATATGCACTAAGCAGTTATGGTGTGCCAAATCTTGTGGCAGTCCGATAGGCGCATGTTGTGCCAGATATTCCTGAGTGGCACACACCACCATTCCGACTTCAAGCAAGCGGCGTGCAATCAAATTTTCATCGGGCTGCTGCGTAAAGCGCAGCGCGATATCGACACGTTCATCGACCAATTGTGAAAAACGATCGGAGGCAAGCACATCAAAATGAACTTGTGGATGCAGGTCGGTAAAGGCGATCACCGCATCCAGCAGCATGTTTTGCGTGAGACCTATCGGGGCCGAAATACGAATGCTGCCGCGTAATGCTCCCGATTGCTCCAGTGCGCGCATTTCCAGCTCCATGGTCTGATGCAGAATTTGCTCACAGCGTTGTAGCGCCTCTTCACCGGCTGCAGTCAGGCTGACTCGGCGTGTCGTGCGATGCAACAAGCGTTGCTTAAGCCAATCCTCAATCTCTTGAACATGCCGCGATACCTGTAAACGGCTGAGGTTTAGGTTATCCGCCGCTTGGGTAAAACTGGCGGTATTCGCGACTTCGATAAAGCTGCGCATTGCTGTTAGGCGATCCATAAGTGCTCTCATTTGCAAACTAACTAGATACAATGTACATCATTTTTGCGCATTTATCGCTCGTGATACGACAAACTATACTTATCCTCGTTGAACACACTCATCTAAATAGATTCAAGAGGAAGGTAAAAAATGAAAGTCGCAATTCTAGGTGCATCTGGTTGGATTGGTAGTCATTTAGCTGCTGAAGCGAAAATACGCGGACATGAAGTGGTTGCGATCGTTCGTGACCCTGCCAAAGTCACCCTCAAAGGCGTAGCGGTACAGCAACTGGACATCCTAAACCCAGAGAGCTCACTCAAATCTGTGCTCGAAGGCGTGGATGCTGTGATTGCCTCTATCGGCGGCCGTGCCGCAGGTAACCATGAAATGGTCGCGAAAACCGCGCAGCGTCTACTCAATGAGCTGCCACAAGCTGGCGTTGCTCGTTTATTGTGGGTTGGTGGTGCGGGTTCTTTGGAAGTGGCGCCGGGGGTGAAATTAGTCACCGTTCCGGGTTTCCCAGAAGAGTACAAAGGTGAAGCTCTAGCTCAAGGCGAAGCGTTGGAAGTCTTCCGCGCAAGCAACAGCGATGTGAACTGGACTTTCGTCAGCCCAGCGGCCGAAATTTTCCCTGGCGACAAACAAGGCCAATACCGTGTGGGTGGCGATCAACTGCTGACCGACAGTGAAGGTAACAGCCGTATTTCGGTTGCAGATTATGCGGTCGCGCTGATTGATGAGCTGGAATACGCCGATCATCCTCGCCAGCGCATTGGTGTAGCGTACTAAAAAGAACGTTTCCCCTTCCTACTTGAAGCTGCATCGGTGTTGGCTACGTTTGTTCATCCCCAATCACATAGTGTGTCTATGCTCAGTGGGGGGTGAACGCACTTATCGCCTACCTGCAACTTCAAGTTGCTTGGGGATAACTGCCGTTCACTTTACATGGACGGCACGATTGGGTTTCGAGTAGCGAAACGGCCAGAATTGAAACAACAAAATCGCGCCCAAGATCCCCGCCAAACTCAGCAGGGTGCGATTATCCACAGCACCACCTTGTGCTAAAACAGACAGCAACACACCCACGGTAGGCACCAGATAGTTACTCAATGAGGCATAAGCAGGACCTTTGCTCATAATGAGTTGCATGAAGAGAATGTAAACTACACCGCCGCAGAAGATACCCAAATAAAGGCTAGCCAGACCGGATTGCATTGAAATGTTGCTATACGTTAGCTCACTGCTCAGCAATGCAACGGGCAGTAATTGTAGCGCCGACAGCACAATCACATCACGAGCGACCACAATGGGGTTTAGTTGATCGAGCTTTTTAACCAAAATTAGGCTCAGGGCGAAACTGAGTGCAGCAATAAAAATGGCCGCGGCACCATAAAAACTGCTCACATCTTGCACCTGTAACTGGGGATAGAACAGATACAGTAAGCTTGCGAACCCTAAAATACCGCAAATCAGTGACTTAGCATCCAGACGAGTGCTTTTCAAAAACAGCGGAGCAAGCAAAATGGTGAGAAGTGGATTCATACCCGTAATGACGGCCGCATGGCTCGATGGGGTTGTTTGCTGCCCCCATGCCACCAAGAGAAACGGTAAGGTGGCTTCCAATGTCGCGATTAAAAACAGCAACGGCCAGTGCCCATGTTGACGTTTCAGTTTCAACCAATAACACGCAATAATCAAAATCACCGCACCAAAGGTTGAACGCAGAGCGGCAATCCAAATAGCAGGGATTGATTCCAATGCAATATGATTGAACTCGTATTGTGATCCCCACAAAATCCCGCACATAGCCAACATAACTAAATATTTCATAACAACTCCTTATTCCTACCCATTTGCCGCTGAAGTGCAACGGCAAATGGTGCAGATGTATATGAAAGCGTGGATGTGCTTGGTTATCACCACATCCCGCTACGGTTAAATTTCCAGGACAATCTTTCCTTGCACGTGTTCGGTTTCAGACAATGCGTGCGCTTGTGCCACTTGCTCAAAAGGCAATTCTTGAATGTTCGGCAGCCGGATCTCACCGTTATCAATCAGTGTGGAAATGTGTGATAACTGCTCGCCACTTGGCATCACCATTACGCGCTCATGGGCAAAAGTGTAGTGAGCCGGGATCTGGTGTGTTTTTAGCGTTGAAATGTATTTGCCTGACGGTTTCACTGTGTCGTAGATACCAAGCGCATCGTTATCCACCACATCAAACACATAATCGAACTGACCGAGCGCCTGTAGATAGTTTGGAGAACGGTAGTCAACGATCTGCTCAACACCGAGTGATTTGAGATATGAATGGTTACCAGCTGATGCGACTGCAGTAACTTGCGCACCAAGATGCATAGCAAACTGTACCGCAAAACTTCCTACACCGCCACTGGCTCCGTGAATGAGAATTGATTGCTCAGGTTTTATCTCGGCGAGTTGAGTTATGGCTTGCCACGCCGTTAATGAGGTAAGGGGCACCGCAGCAGCCTGAGCAAAGGTTAGAGTGCGTGGTTTTTTCGCCACTAAAGAAGCATCAACACGGATGTATTGTGCATAAGCGCCATCTTTGGTTAGGTCACCAAAAGCAAACACTTCGTCTCCCACTTGAAACTGCGAAACTTGTTTCCCAATTTGAACCACTACCCCAGAAAGATCCCAACCTAGGATCAGCGGTAGTTGATGCAAGTTTTCACTCGCTAACCAGCCTTCACGCACTTTCCAGTCAACAGGATTGATCCCGCTGTATTTCACCGCGATCAGCACATCATTTTTACCGATTTGGGGAATCGCCACTTGCTCTGTAAGTAGGGTTTGTTGCCCTCCGTATTGATGAATACGGATCGCTTTCATGGTTGTCACATTCATTTTTGTTGCTCCTCGCTGTCACACTTAAGTCATTGGGTGTGAAGCAAGAGTAAGGAGATGAGGCGATTTTTTCTTCGCAAAAAATAGGTAGATATTAGTCACTTTGTTCATTCGTCGTTAGGCAAAAACCGCCTTAGGATGAAAGCACATTCACAGAGGATACGACTATGAACAAACAACCTATTCGTCAAATTGAATTCTTCCATGATGCGGTCTGTGGCTGGTGTTATGTGCTCAGCCCACGTCTGCGTAAGCTCGCCAAACAGCAAAATATCCAGATTGTGCAGCGCTGTTTTGTGTTGCAACGCAGTGATGAAGAGATGATTGAGCGCTTCGGCTCATTAGCGCAGGCCAAAAGTGAAATTCTCAACCACTGGATCGCTTGTCAGCAGGCCGCGGATGACAAGACGTTATTCAATATTGAAGGAATGCGTGCTCAACCTTTCAACTATCCGAGCGGTTATTTAGCCGCTGTTGGTGCGAAAGCCGCAGAGCGATTAGCAGGCAATGAAGCGCATTGGAACTTCTTTGACGAGATCCAACGATTGCACCTACTGGTGAACGACAACATTGGTGATTTGGAAACGATCGTCAAAGCCGCCGTCAATATTGGTTTAGATGAAGTGGCGTTTCGCCAGATGTTTCATGGGCAAGAGACGCTTGATTCCGTGGAACAGGATCTCGCATTGGCACGCCAATACAGCATTCGCAGTATCCCAACCCTTGTTATCAATGGTGAGCAAGTGATTTCAAAAGCGCTGACTAACGAAGAGTTAGCACAGATTTTTCTCAGTTAATCGAACAAGCAAGCATTCAAGGATACGAACATGACAAAAGTATTGGTTCTGTATTATTCAAGCTACGGTCACATCGAAACCATGGCCGATTACATTTCCCAAGGTGCGCGTAGCGTAGAAGGGGTGAGCGTGGACATTCGCCGTGTGCCTGAGTTGGTACCGCAGGAGATTGCGACAAAAGCGGGCATCAAGCTGGATCAAGTTGCGCCGTTGGCGAAAGTTGAGGAACTCGCCGATTATGATGCGATCATCTTTGGCACGCCAACCCGTTTTGGCAACATGGCTGCGCAGATGCGTAATTTTCTCGATCAAACTGGTGGTTTATGGGCGGCAGGGAAACTGGTTGGTAAAGTGGGCAGTGTATTTACCTCGACGGGTACTGGCGGTGGTAATGAAACGACGATCCAATCATTCCACACCACTCTATTCCATCATGGCATGGTGGTCGTTGGTTTGCCTTATGGCATTCCGGAAACCATGGATGTCAGCGAAGTGAAAGGCGGTTCTCCGCTTGGGGCGGCGTGTATTGCCGGGCCAGATGGCAGCCGAGCGCCTTCTGAGAAAGAGCAAGCCACCGCTATTTATCAGGGGCGTCATGTTGCGTCAATTGTTGCCAAACTTGCACGATAAATGTCACAGGCGGTGCAGAGACACCGCTCTTTTACAGAGTGTTATCAAATATCTTTCTTGCCACTTTCTGTTCGGTATACTCTTTTTCCATTCACTGCCATTGACGGCATTAATAAAGCGCGTAGCGATGAGGTTAGTGGGTTACGCACGCGCTGAAATTGGGATGAGAAGGATACGAGAATGTCAGCAAGGATCTCTCTGGAAATGTGGCGTGCGTTTATCGCTGTCGCGGAACATGGCAGCACAGTCAAAGCTGCTGAGCAGTTGCACAAAAGCCAGTCAGCCATTTCTCACAGTATCAACAAAATGGCGACCATGCTGGGCCAAGAGCTGTTTATCATAGAAGGCCGCCAGTCGGTGCTCACTGAGCTTGGTAAACAGCTTCTGCCTAAAGCACAAGAACTGCACCACAATGCATTGCAAATCGAAAAGCTGGCGATGAAATTTCAAGGCGAACTCGCGCAGGGAAATCAGCATTGCGGTGGATGGTATTATTGCCTGCCCGTTTTGTTTTGGAAGTGATCGACCGCTTTCATTTGGTTTATCCGCATATCTCACTGCGTGTTTATGAAACCGCATTGTCCGGTGCTTCACAACTGCTTAATGATGGCAGTGTTTCTCTTGCCATTGCGAGCGCGTTGCCTAAAGGCATCATTCTTGAATCCTTGTTTGAAGTGGACATGCTGTGTGTTTGCGCCAGTGATTTCGAGCTGGCGCAACGAAAAAACATCACGCAAGCAGAGCTGAAAACGTTTCGTCATATTGTGATTCGGGATTCTGGCAATCAGGATGTGGATAGCGGTTGGATTGGTTCCCACTTACGTTTAACCGTGACGCATCCTAGTACCGCACTCAGTAGCATTATTGATGGTATTGGGTTTGGTTGGCTACCGAAGCACCTAGTTCAGCCTTACTTAAATGATGGACGTTTGGTGTTGGTGGATCTCGAACATGGGCAAAAGCGCAGCGTAAAATTTCAATTGGGCATGAGAGCAGATTCATTGCAAAACAGTGAGTTGATGACCTTATTTGAATTTTTTAACGCCTTGTGCACCATGCCAATGGTGTTGAATGAAGAGTGACAATTGAGCGATGAAATAAGCCAGGTTCATCGAATAAAACCAAGATCTTTTTCTTCGCTGCGGCTTGGTTTGCTTATCCACCTTGTGGCACACTGCATGCTCATTAAACCGACAAGGAGAAGTCGAATGTCTAGTGCCGTATCTCGCGTGCCTGCGGCGTCCAGTGCGGATGCTCTGGCGCATTTTGAAGCGTTGTTGCAGTTTGAAACCGATTGCTGGGACGTACACCACGCGATCACCAATGAAAGACAAGATTTTGTGTTACTCGATGTCCGTGGTGAAGCACTGTATGCCGAAGGACATGTTCCGTGCGCCATCAGTCTGCCGCACTCACGCCTGAATGAAAAAACCTTAGCCGATTACCCTATGGATACGCTGTTTGTGGTGTATTGCGCGGGGCCTCATTGCAATGGCACAGAAAAAGCGGCGATTCGTTTAGCCAAGTTAGGTCGACCGGTGAAGAAAATGATCGGCGGTGTGACTGGCTGGTTGGACGAAGGTTTTACGCTGGTTACTGAGTAGCTTGTTTCGACACTCCACCATTTGGATGCCATGTAAGATAAGCGGTCGCCTTTGTAAGCGGCCGCTTGTATTTTATTCTGCCAGCAGAATTTTTTTCAAAAGCTGTTCTAGCTGTCTTTGTTCTTGTTCTGTAAGCACTGCCAACATGCGATTCATATTGTCGACATGAGCATTTAATGCCTGGTCGATCAAGGTTTGCCCTTGCTCGGTTAAGGTTACCTTACAGCTGCGTCTGTCTTGATCGCTCGCGATACGCTGTACAAAGCCGCGTTGCACCAACTGCTCAATGCGCGTGCTGATCGACGACCGGAAGAGAACATCAACGTTTGGTACAACTCTGTAGGTGTGATTTCGGTATTGTTACGACGGATTGTCGCCAGAATATCAAACTCTACTGGACTTAAATCAAAGAGTTGGAAGACTTGATCTAATTGAGGCTTCCAAAGTCCATGGGCGCGGCCTAACCGCCCAACGATGCCCATCGCAGAGCAATCCATATCCGGCCTGACACTGCGCCATTGTTCAAGAATGGCATCCACTTTGTCATTTGGCACCGCGTTTTCTGATGACATGCTGTCGCTCCCCTGAAAATATCTTTTCAAAAAGATACTTGATCAAAAATTATTCCTCTATTATTTTCTAAAAAGTATCTTTTATAAAAGATACTTTCACATAAGGAAAACTTCGCTAAATAGGGTAAATAATGAATACAACGTCAGGAATCAAAACGATACTACTTACTGCCATCGCCCCTATCGTATGGGGCAGTACTTATATCGTAACCACCGAAGTTCTACCTCCACACTCACCACTGATGGCTTCTTTAGTTCGAGCTTTACCCGCAGGGATATTGTTAGTGTTGTTTGCTCGATCCTTACCAACCGGAAATTGGTGGTGGCGTTTGCCAGTATTGGGTTTTTTCAATATTGGCTTCTTCTTTTACTGCTTATTTTTTGCGGCCACTGAATTACCGGGAGGAATGGCAGCATTGGTGATGTCATTCCAACCTATGTTGGTGATGACAATGAGCTGGGTTTTACTGAGCACTCGTATCACGCCTGTACAGTGGATCGCAGGGGGCATCGGAGTCATTGGGATCGGGTTATTAGTGCTTAACCAAACCGCAGCCTTGAGCATACAAGGTTTATTCGTCGCCTGTTTAGGAACACTCAGCATGGCCTCTGGCGTGGTTCTGACTAAAAAATGGGGTCGCCCCCAAGGCATGTCTACACTCGGCTTTACGGGCTGGCAATTATTGTTTGGTGGGATGTTTTTGCTGCCCACCACGCTGTGGATTGAAGGTATTCCCGAGCAAATTACCCCACTTAACTACCTTGGTTACGGATATCTGAGTGTAGTGGGCGCTATGTTGGCTTACTTTCTGTGGTTTCGTGGGATTGAGCAATTGCCCACGGTCACGGTGTCCTTTCTTGGCTTTTTAAGTAGTGTCTCGGCCTGCTTACTGGGCTACTGGGTTCTCGATCAAGCGCTAACTTGGGGACAGCTTTTAGGTGCGAGCGCGATTTTTCTCTCGATCGTGCTAGCTATCCCTCGTTCCACTTCAACCGCTTATTCAACAACAACCTCTTTCAGTTTAAAAAGGAATTGATATGAAACTTACAATCGTCTCTGGCAGCCAAAGAGCACAGTCACAAAAGTTTGAAATGTGGCGAACTACTTAAAAAGTCTCGCGGAACCACAATTTGATCAGATCGATATATTGGATTTACACGCATTGGATTTACCGTTTTGGAATGAAGGCGTCTGGCAGAACAGTGAGCAATGGCAGCCTTGGCGTAATGTTGCGCAGGGGCTGAAACAATCGGATGCATTTGTTTTCATCACTCCTGAATGGCACGGAATGGCAACTCCGGCATTGAAGAACTTTTTACTGCTGACGACGGATGACGAACTGGCACACAAACCCGCGTTGCTGGTAAGTGTGTCGGCCAGTGTCAATGGCGTGTACCCGATCAGTGAGCTGCGAATGACGGGCAACAAGAATAATCACGTCTGTTTTTTACCGGATCATCTGATTTTTCGCGATTGTGAACCGCTCATCACCGCTGATCATCAGCTCACGGATCCCCAGATGCAGGCGCGCAGTGAATACACCATGACATTACTGAGTGTCTACGCGACAGCACTTGCGCCAGTGCACCGTAACATGGTCAATTTGGGCAAAACGTTCCGTTACGGAATGTAAGCCGTTGATCTGAGTTTGGGCGAAACGTTTCTATTGCGAAATATTGCTGAACTGATACCGTCTGTTTCATTCAACACATCGCAGTACAAGGGAATGAAATGGAGTATTTAGGCGCGAGTGCATGGATTGCCATGCTATTGGTTTTCATGGGCTCCTTTGTGCAGACCGCGATCGGCTTTGGGCTCGCGGTCGTTGCATCGCCGCTGCTGTTTCTTATTTCGCCGGATTATGTGCCATCACCAATCTGCTTAGTCGCGCTGTTTATTTCGGTGCTCAATGCAATGAAACATCGTGAGAGTATTTCGATTGGCGGCTTAAAAATGGCTTTGATCGGGCGCATTCCGGGATCGATTGTGGGTGGTTTGCTGCTGATGTGGATTTCCACGCAGGCGTTGGCGCTGTGGCTTGGCTTGTTGGTGCTGTTTGCGGTGGCGGTAAGTTTGCTGCCACTGCGCATTGAGCCGAACCCCACTCGAATGGGGATTGCGGGCTTTTTCTCCGGCGTATTTGGTACCAGCAGTGGCATCGGTGGTCCTCCAATGGCGCTCCTGCTGCAGCATCAAGAAGCCAATCAACTGCGCGGTAATTTGTCTGCCTTCTTTGTATTTAGCTCGATCATCTCTTTGATGGTGCAATGGCCGACGGGCTTTTTAACGTGGCACCATGTGCTACTGACGGTGCCGCTGATCCCCGCCGCATGGCTGGGCTATGTGTTAGCTCGTAAAACCACTCACTCATTGCCGAAAGAAAAAATTCGCTTTGCGGCGTTGGCGCTCTGTTTGGTGAGTGGTGCGACTGCGGTGTGGCATGGATTTTTCTGATCATTCATTTTCTGTTCATGGTCGCCGAATTAGCGTTAGGCGCATGAAACACCTTCAACAACGTGAGGTAACGTAATGTTAAGAACACTAGGCAACATTATTTGGTTTTTATGCGGCGGTATAGTGATGGGATTGGCTTGGTGGCTAGTGGGAGTATTGGCGTTTATTAGCATCATTGGCATTCCGTGGGGACGCGCTTGTTTTGTGATCGGTAATTTCTCATTCTGGCCGTTTGGTTATGAAGCCATTTCCCGGGATGAATTAACGGATCAAACCGACATTGGTACTAGCGGTTTTGGCGTTTTGGGCAATATCATTTGGTTTATTTTGGCCGGTTTTTGGCTGGCGGTGGGGCATATTTTGTCTGCGGTGGCCTGTTTTATCACCATCATCGGCATTCCGTTTGCCCTGCAACATTTAAAACTGGCGGTGATTTCATTGGCGCCGATTGGTAAAACCGTGGTGCCAATTGAAGAGGCCGCGCGTGCGCGTTATCGCGCTCGTTAATACGCTTTAATGCCAAACTCACGCAATTTGGCGGGTAAAATATCATCCAGTTGCGTGATCTCATGAGATTGGATCTCAATTAACCCTAACCCGTGTGCTTGATAAAGTGCGTGGGTTTTTTTGTTGCTCACTCGGAGCAATGTCACCTTCATCTGTTCCCCAAAATTGCAAATAGACCTTGCCGCTTGGCAGATAAAAATCACTGGTCACTTCTTCTTCAATCGGCAGTGGGCGCTGGTAAGCGTGTACCACGCCAGCCAGATACAGCCAGTTATCAATCAGCAGTTCACCCGTGGAACGCACATAATGCCCATCCAAAGTGCGGTGTTTGGCAGCAAACTTCTGGCGAAAGCTGGAATATGATTTATCGGTCGCGTGAGCTTGTGCTTCTTGGCCGAGAAATTCCACCACGGACTGGCGTAAGTGGCGGTTACGCAGGATGGCTTCATGCCAAACCACAAACCTATTGCCTGAGCTTTTCTCTTCACGCTGCTGCGCTCCGGCACGTAGGCCGCTCTCGGTGGCGTGCCACCCAGCTTCGCTGCGCGCTATCCAGCCTAATTCACTGAATAACTGATTCATTTTCTTCGGGTTCAATTTGAAGTATTCCCCGACTTGCGTGGCGGTGAGTGTTTGGCCGGAGGTGGCGTGTAAGTCGATCAGCAAGTTTTCCGGCCAGACAATAAAACGCCCAAACTTAGGGTGTTGGGCATATTCTCCGCCAAATTTGGTGCCGAGATCGGTCAATATCCACTGCTCATCATGACGATGGATGTAACCCGCGGTTTTCAAATCCTGAAACAGCTGTTTGGCATCTTGCTGGCGCTTTTTTGCCAAGGCGGAGGTGGAAAGTTTGTCGACCATGCGAACTTCCTTTGTGTTACTGACTCAAGTGCTGACAAATGGCTTCAGCCAGTTGGTGGCTGGCTAAGTTACGTTCAATACTATGAGTGGGTAGTTTGCCTGCCGCTGCAACCTGTAACCAATCTTGCACCATAGCTTCAAAGCCTTTACTGGCGAGCATTGGTGTCCAATCTTTCAATGCCACTCGACTTTCTTGGTTATCTCGCCACATTTTGCCTTGGGTAAAGGAATCAAACTGATAAGCCACATTGTCATAGCTCGCGGTCACCTGTTCGGTAGTGATACCAAACTGACGGTTCATCGAAGCGTGCAGTAAGGTATCGCCCGCTTGCCATTGAATATCAAGGCGTGCAAGTTGCCCGCTGCTGATGTGATGGGTCAAATGAATATCGTCTAAGTTGCGTTGACGCGAAAGGTTGACGCTATCTAGAGGATGAATGAAATCATCAAACACAAACGTGCGAATATCGCCGGGCAGGGCATGGCGATGTTTTTCCCAACGTAGTGAACGCAGTGCACCGCATTCCTGTTGGTGCAGTTCGGGCAGATGGTGGTTATAAAGCGGGATATGGCGGCGGTTAAATCCGACATAAAGTGGCTGGCGATGCTTTTCGGCAAGCTCATACAAGGTTTCACATTCTTGTGCGCTCGCCGCGAGCGGTTTATCGACAAAGGTTGGAATGCCTTGAGCGAGGAAAAAGGCCGCCAAGGTGCTGTGTACCTCTGTTGCGGCGTGGATCATCACCGCCTCGACACCATGCTGCAACACATCACGATAGTCAGTGCATGCGGCACTGACTCGATAGCGTGCAGCCAATGCTTGCAGAGTGTGCGGGTTGCGAGTACATAAAATCAGTTCAACATCGGGTAGTTGGGCTAATACGGGCAGGTAGGCTTTTTGGGCGATATCCCCTAGACCAATCATAGCGACTTTCATGCTTCACTCATCTGTCATCCGAAATAGGTCTCAGGCTAACACGATACGTAGACAAGATGAAAAATGGATGTGAGAGTTGAGTGGGGATCACACTAAATTTGTGTGCACCTAAACGTTAAAATGGGCTGTCTTTGTTGAGTGCATTACATATTTGAATGATCGCCAGAGAGAGCCCAGATTTGATCACTTGTTGTTGGCGCTGCAACTGCAGGTGGTAAAAGCTGAGGTCAATATCGTCATCGGGCTCCACCACGTTTAAGTGCAACATGCCCATTTTTTTGACCAGATTGAGTGCCTTGATGGGCGCAAGAATTTGCGGGTCGGTGAATTGGTACTCGGTGGCATCATGGTTGAGCTGATTGCGCAGTTTGATCAGGTGTTCAATATCGTGAAATACCTCATCTGGGATCACGCCTAAACCAAATAAAAGTTTCAGGCGAACGGTAAGATCACCCAGCGGCCCTGTATCGTGCAAGAGTGGTTCGACTACGGATTTCACCGCGAAATTGTCTTTACGGAAAATACGTTGCATCAGTGCATCAATGGCTTCGGTTAGCACATCAACCGTTGTAATGAAGAATCCTCGTACCGTGTGGGTCTGATTCAAGCGCTCCAGAATGTCGGATTCGTTAATTTTTTCTGCCATAAACTGATCTGTTGTTGAGTTAAGTCGAGAGCGAGTTTCTGCTCTCGACATAGTAAGCATTAAGAAAGACTTATTGTGCAAGCTAAGCTGCCAAATGGATGCTTAGACGAGCGGTTGATCTTTCATCATGCTGAATGTTCAATCCATTTGTTGATAGAGAGCTTCAATTTGTTGCGCTTCAATACTGTCTGCTGCCAACCCTGTATAGCGGGCAAGTGTAGAGCGAACGCCTTCTTTTTCAATACTTTGTTGTAATTCGACGGCTTGGGGATCACTGCTATTGCGATATTTCAGCGCTGCGGCAATCCCTTTCAATAACATGCTGTTTGGTAAGCCGTACTCAATTGTACCGAGTAACGGCTTGATTAATCTATCATTTGTGCCAAGTTTTCTCAGCGGTTGGCGCCCAACGCGATCCACTTCATCCACCAGATAAGGATTGGCAAAGCGGCTTAGGATTTTCTCGATGTAGGCGCTGTGCAGCGCGCGATCAAAACCATAGCGGCGGATCAGCACTTCGCCGCTCTCCTGCATTGCTTGTTTCACCTGTGCATGAATGCTCGGGTCTTCAATCGCTTCACGGATGGTACGGTGACCTTTCAAACAACCCAAGTAAGCGGTAATACAGTGACCTGTGTTGAGGGTAAACAGTTTGCGCTCGACAAACGCCATCAGATTGTTCGTTTTTTCCATTCCCTCAATCTGCGGGATCTCGCCTTTAAACTGCTGCTCATCAACAATCCATTCGCTGAAGCTTTCTACGGTCACTTCTAGCGGGTCATCGTTGGCCGCTTGCAGCGGCGGCACAATGCGATCGACTGCGGAATCCACAAAGCCCACTAAAGCATCGGCTTGTTGCTGCTCCTCGGCAGTCAGGAATTGATACACCTGCTGCTTAAGGTGAGTGGTACCACGCACCATATTCTCACAGGCGATGATGTTGAGTGGTTGAGCATTGCCTGCGGCAAAGCGAGCGCTCAAACCCTTGGCGATGGTTTTGGCAATAATATCGAGTACCGTTGGCCCCACTGCTGTGGTGACTAAATCGGTTTTGATAATCCGCTCGATCAAGGCTTCACTGGCACTGTTGACGGCGGTGACGTGGCTAACGGTTTCCATTTTGCATTCGCTACCGACCACTTTGACTTTGTATTCTTGTTGATGACTCAGTTGATCCACAAGGGGTTCGTTGACATCGGCGAAGGTGACGGCAATGTCCGCATCCGCCAGAAGTTTGCCAATAAAACCGCGGCCAATGTTGCCTGCACCAAAATGAACTGCATTCTTTTTCATCTTTACCTACCTCAATGTTGAATGTTTCTCTCACTGCCTGAGGTGAGGTCAGCCACATAGGGGGCGTCGCTGACCTCGTTTTGCCTCAGGAGCAAAAACGTTATGCCGCTTGGCTGGTCGCCAAAATGCTCAATACATCACTCACATCAAGGGTTGAGGTGAGCTTGTCGATCGCACTAGGGTCATCGAGGGCATTGGTAATGGTGGTAATGACTTGAATATGCTCATCATTTTTAGCCGCGATACCAATCACGAGTTTGGCAACATCGCTACTGTCATCGCTAAAGGCCACGCCTTGTGGGTATTGGCAAATCACGATACCGGTTTTGATCACGCGATCTTTGGCATCCACGGTACCGTGAGGTACGGCGATAGATTCACCAAGGTAGGTCGAAACCAGCTTTTCACGCTCGAACATGGCATCAACGTACTCTGGGTGGACGTAACCCAGTTCAACTAATTTGTTACCCGCGAAGCGAATGGCCTCTTCTTTATTTTGGGCGTTTAGGCCAAGGTGAATGTTCTCTTTTTGCAGTTGAAAAACACTCGGCGGCTGCACTTCAAAACTGTCATCGTTGGCGGCCAAGATCGAAGGCTTGATCAACTGGCTATCATTGGCCGCCTGACGCTTTGCGGCGATAAGCTGAGTCACGAGCTGGCTGTATAGCGCACTGTCTAGGAAGTTATTGAGTGAAATATGCTCGGCATTTGGCGCATGTTTGCGTGCACGGTCTGTCAAATCTTGATGGGTAATCACGATATCCACATCCGCGGGCAGTGAGTTAATCGCCATATTGGTCACTTTGACAGGCAAGCCGACTTCCTGCACTTTTTTGCGCAACATGCTCGCACCCATAGCACTGGAACCCATACCCGCATCACAAGCAACGATGATGCTTTGTACATTCGCCATGTCGATTTTTTTGCTTTGAGTAGCAACTGGTGCCGCTTGACCTTTTGAACCCGCTTTCATCTCTTGCATTTTCGAGGTGGCTTTCACCAACGCGTCTTTATCGCCATCTTGCTCTGTCGAGGTTTGTGCTTTCATCAGTAGCGCTGCGACGGCGAAAGAAACCGCTGCTGCTGCAAAGATAGAGCACAGCACGCCTAAGATTGAGCCTTTGTTAGTCATCAGCAGAACCGCGAAAATCGAGCCGGGAGAGGCTGGAGATACCAGACCTGCATTAAATACGGTGAGCGTAAACACACCTGTCATACCGCCCGCAATCGCTGCCAAAATCAGGCGTGGATTCATCAGAATGTAAGGGAAATAGATTTCGTGAATACCACCGAAGAAATGGATGATGGTTGCACCGCCCGCAGTTTGACGAGCCGTTCCTTTACCAAACACCATGTACGCCAGCAAAATACCAAGGCCTGGACCTGGGTTGGCTTCAATCAAGAAGAAAATAGATTGGCCTGTTTCATTGGCTTGTTGGATCCCCAGTGGTGAGAAAATACCGTGGTTGATCGCGTTGTTGAGGAACAGGATTTTGGCTGGTTCAACAAAGATGGACGTCAGAGGGAGCAGGTGAGCGGTTACGAGGAAGTTAACCCCAGCCGCTAATGCGCCTGACAACACTTTCACAAATGGGCCGATCAGGAAGAAGGCGATGATGGCACAGAGCATCCCGATGATGCCGGCTGAGAAGTTGTTCACCAACATTTCAAAGCCACTACGTACTTTGCCATCTACTTTGTTATCGAAAGTTTTGATCGCCCAACCGCCCATAGGGCCGACGATCATCGCGCCCATGAACATGGGAATATCAGTACCGACAATCACGCCCATCGTGGTGATGGCACCCACCACCGCACCGCGCTCACCACCGACCAGTTTACCGCCGGTATAACCGATCAAAAGCGGCAGTAAATACGTAATCATAGGGCCAACCAAAGAGGCTAATGTCTCATTGGGTACCCAACCTGTTGGAATGAAAAGCGCAGTAATAAAACCCCACGCAATAAAAGCGCCGATATTCGGCATGACCATGTTTGATAAGAAACGGCCAAAATTTTGTATCTTGACCTTGGCGTCTGATGATATCATCGCGTCCCCCGTTGGATGTTCCGTTTGAATTTAATCGTAGTAACGGTTTGGCAAAAAACCGTTGATTGCTTAGTACACAATCACTCTACCACACAAATTTCGAATGGAATCACCAACGGGTTTTTTGTGATCTTTGTAGCGAATATGTTGAGTAAATGCCGATTTTTTAGTGATCGCTTTCAACTTTTCGTCATGTAAATTTAATACAAATTTAACCAAATTGATTTGTCAATGAATTTTAAATGATCAATGTCTCTAATTTGATTTTTTATCATCGCAACAAATATTGATGCAGTTCACAATTGTTAATTCCGTTCAAACGAAAAATAAGTATCAAGGTGATTTTTGTCACATTTTGTTCGGTTCTGATGCTTCCTTTCCTATATCTCTTTTCAATTATTGTTCAATTTGTAATTTAGCTACGAAATCTATCCCCGTTTTTTGTGCCTAACGGCATTTAGCGAGTCTGAAAAATGGCTTGGCTTAATTCACAAAATACACACTAAGGTTGTGAGTTGGCTTCAATCACCCTGCGCAAAAGGTTTAGGCAAGGAGGATTCCTTGTTATCATCCGCCCCACTTTACGATCCAGATGAAGAACAAAGATCAATATGAAAGAGAGAGTGATTGTCTCGGTTTCCTCGATTCACGGAACCCAGCATTTTCATTTGGATAGAGTTTTTCGCCTCGTTCTCAAAACGCTCGGTTATACCACTTTAATTGGTATCGTAGCCGTTGGGGGCGTGATTTATTATCTGAAGAACCAAGTCGATTTTGCCAAGCTCAAGCAGCAAGAGTTGGAAAACCAATCCATGTCGCTTTTAGAAGAAGTGACGTCGCTGCGTGAGCTCAAAGAGACTCTGGAAAATGATTTGACGGTACGTGAAGAGAAAATTCAGATCGTTTCCGATCGCTTAGGCGATTTAGAAAAAGTGCTCGGTGTTGATGAAAGTGGTGCGGAGTTAGAATCTCGCTTGGATGCTGCGGCGATCACATCGTCAGTTCGTACGTTGATGCTAGCGCAAATTCCTAGTGGCTCACCGGTGCCGGGGGCGAGAATTTCTTCCGGCTATGGTAAGCGTGTACACCCAGTGACCAAGCAGGCCAAATTACATCGTGGGCAGGATTTTGCGGTCAATATCGGAACCCCAATTTATGCCCCTGCGGATGGTGTGGTCGAAGTGACTCGTGCCAGCAAAGTCGGCTCTGGGAATTTTATCCGCTTGTTGCATGCGTATGGCTTCAGCAGTTCGTATTCACATATGCAGAAGTTTGCCGTGAAAAGTGGCGAATTTGTGCAAAAAGGCGATTTATTGGGCTACTCCGGCAACACGGGGTTGTCGTCAGGGCCACATCTGCATTACGAGATTCGTTTTATTGGTCGATCTCTCGACCCACGACCTTTTGTCGATTGGGGCGTCAATGATTTTGAAACCATATTCACTAAAGTAAGAGGTATACGATGGGAATCTTTAGTAAACAAAGTCGAGCAAAGAGTCAGCTCTCAGCTACAACTCTCATCGCAAAAGGTAGCCACATCACCGGAGAGTTGAAAGTAGAAAGCAGCATTCAGGTCGATGGTCTCGTCGACGGCGAGCTGCATGTGGATAAAACCTTAGTGATCAGTGAAAGCGGTATTGTTCGTGGTGAAATCTTTGCTGACCATCTGATCATTAATGGCCAATTTGAAGGGACTGCACACGCCGGAAAAATTGAGATCCTCAACAAAGGTCGTGTTAATGGTACTTTGTTCAGCGACGATCTCAGTATTGAACAAGGTGGCCGTTTTACGGGCAACACCCACCCTTCACCAGAGCATCAAGTGGTTGATTTTAAAGATGCCAAAGCGGCAGCTGAAGGTTAACTTAACGCTAAGTCGACAACAAAAGAGAGGCAGTCGCCTCTCTTTGTTTTTGTACAACGGATGGGTGCAAAGCGCGTTATAAACTCGTTTGATGCTCCGCAATCAGCAGTGACATCTGCTCATCGGCACGTTCTTGTGCGCTTGCAAAATCTTCGTCAGCCGTAAACGGCGTCACCACCTCGTAGTAGCACTTGAGCTTAGGCTCAGTACCCGATGGGCGCACAATCACGCGAGCGCCACCGTCCAGATGGTAGATCAGCACATCACTGGTAGGTAGGGTAATCGCTTCGGTTTTGCCATCGGCAAAGGTGCGGCGTGCCAGTTTAAAATCTTCCACGATGAGCACTTTACGCCCTGCAATGTCCGTTGGTGGCGTGGTACGCAATTTATCGCCCACCGGTGGCGAGTTCGGAGCCAGCGCAATGCTGCGCTGCGCATTCACATGCAGACCATGCTGGCGATACAAGGCTTCAAGCTGATCCCATACCGTTTTGCCTTGTGCATTCAGCTCTGCCGCCAGTTGAGCAAACGCGACCAGGGCAGAAAGGCCATCCTTATCCCACACTGTGCTACCAATGGTGTATCCCAAGGCTTCTTCATAAGCGAACAGGAATTGATGCTGCTCGGTTTGCTCTTGCATCGCCACGTTGGTCAACCATTTGAAACCAGTGAGGGTTTGGTAATAACGCGCGCCATGAGCTGCGGCAATTTTGCTGATCAAGCTGGAAGAGACGATAGTGTTGCCGACCAAATGGCGATGAGCATCGGTTTGCGAGAGCAGATAGTGACCAAACAGTGAGCCGACTTGATCGCCGGTCAGCATTTGATAGTCACCATCAGCTTTACGCGCAGCAACCGCAAAGCGATCCGCATCGGGATCATTAGCACAAGCAAGCTGAGCGCCGACTTTTTTGGCCAGTGCCATCACCATATCCATTGCGCCGGCTTCTTCTGGGTTCGGGAAGTTGACGGTTGGGAAAGTGCCATCCGGCTCGCGCTGTTCCTTCACGCTGCTAACGTGAGTAAAACCGGCGTCGGCGAGTAAGGTTTCTGCCATATTGGCACCCACACCATGCATCGCGGTGTAAGCCAAGCTCAGCGCTTGCGGCTTAGTGTGATGCTGCAACAGTGGGCTTGCTCCAATGGTTTTACGGTAAGTTTGGTAATACTCATCACGCAGCCAATGCAGCAGGCCTTGTTGCTCAGCTTGTTCAAGGGCGAGATAAGGGATCGCTTGCTGCGCCGCTTGGTCAATACAAGCCGCAATGCCTGCATCATGCGGTGGGATAATTTGCGCGCCGTTTTCCCAATACACTTTAAATCCGTTGTATTCCGGCGGGTTGTGGCTTGCGGTTACCACAACCGCAGCCGCCGCGTTGAAATGGCGTACACCGAAAGCCACGATAGGAGTCGCCGCGACTTGGTAGGTCAAATAAGTCTTGATGCCCAACGAGGTCAGCACGCTTGCTGTATCGTGAGCGAACTGCTTTGAATCTGGGCGGCCATCGTAACCAATCACTACGCCGCGGTTTTTGGCATCGGGTAATTGAGCAATCAAGTAATGCCCCAGACCCGCAGCCGTTTCTTGGATCACTAAACGGTTCATTCGGTTCGGGCCACAGCCGACTTTGCCACGCAAACCCGCAGTACCAAATTCAAGGCGTGATTGAAAGCGCTCGGCAATCTGCGCGTCTTGCTGAGTGTCGATCAGCTGTTGCAGTTCTTGACGAGTTTTAGGATCCGGATCTCTGGCCAACCAGTGTGTGACTTGTGAATTCATGGGGTCACCTTTATCTATTGAGGTTTTGAAGTTTCAGTCTAATTGATATTTATTCTCAAAAATATCGAAGCAATCGCTAAACTGGCGTTGCTTCGATACCGTCTTTCATCATTCAACGGCTTAAATGGCGTAAGCTGCGTTTCTCTACTTGTTTAAACAGCATAGACAGGGATAAGCAAAGCACCAGATAGGCGGCGCCGACAATCAGCCAAATCTCAAAAATTAGCCCAGATGAGTTGGCGATTTCGCTGCCGACAAAGGTCAGTTCTTGAATCGAAATTAGTGAGATGATCGACGTGTCTTTGATGAGGGATATCGTCTGCCCCGCTAGCGCTGGGGTAATGGCGGTCAGCACCTGTGGGGCAATCACATAGCGGTATTTGACCCACGTTGGTAAGCCAAGCGAATCTGCGGCTTCCCACTGTCCCTGCGGGATGTTGGCGAGTCCCGCCCGCACGATTTCTGCAATGTAAGCGGAAGAGAGCAGCCCGATACACAACACGCCGGATAACAAATTCTCCCATAAGCGAGCAGGGCCAAACAGCCCAGTCACCAATGGATGAACTTCCTCAATATGGTTGCGCAGTAGTTCATCCAAACCCAGTAGCGGGATGAGTTGATTGGAGATGAAAAAATAGAAAATGAACACAAACACCAGTGGTGGAATATTGCGTACCAGTTGCACAAATGCGTTAGCGGGCAAACGCACAAACCAAGCCTTTCGGCTGCGCGCGATGCCGATCAGAGACCCTAACACTAAAGCCAGTACCATGCCCCACAAGCTTAAACGCAAGGTCGCACCTAAGCCTTGTAAGAAGTAAGGTAAACTGCCATCCGCACGCGGCGTGAAAATCAAACTCCATGCTTCATGCCAGTGCCAGTGGTAGTGAATACCCACCTCGGATCGATAATAAAGCCAGCCGATGAGGCTGGCGATTGCGAGCAGTAATCCACCATCGAACAAAGTAAAGCGGTTGCCCGATGAGGTTTTGGCGCCATAGTTATTCATTTACTGACCTGAGGCGATCTGATCCTGCCAATCTAAAGTGGAGAACCAGTATTCGTAACGCGCTTGTAACCAGCCATCGGCCGTGCGATCTGCAATCCATTGATCAAAATAGGCTTTCTTGTCTTCTTCCCCTAAACGCACTGCAAACGCTTCATTGCCTTTACTTAAACGTTCACTGAAAGGAAGGAACAGCGAATCACTGTGTTTGATGCTTTCATGCTCGGGTTTGGGGCTTGAAGCAATCACCGCATGCGCGTTGCCGTTGATCACTTCTTGGAAAGCTTGGGCATCGTCATCAAATTGCAGCACACTGGCTTTCGGGAAGGTTTCACGCGCCACTTGCACGGTGAAAGCACCACGGCGAGCCGCGATTTTTACGTTGCGCTTGTTAAAGTCTTCGAGCTTAGCGAAGCCTTCAGCGAGCTTTTTGCTAGCGGCCAGTTGCACACCAGAGTGCGAATAGGGCGCCGTAAACAGCACACTTTTGGAACGCTCAGGCGTGACCGACATTCCGCCGATGATTACATCAAATTTTTTGGCCAGTAGCGTCGGGTAATAACTGCCATCCCATGCGGTCGGCACAAATTCCACTTGCCAACCTGAATCGGCGGCTAAGCGTTTAGCGACATCAATCTCAAAGCCAATCAGCTCACCCTGCTTATCGCGCATTGCCCAAGGCACAAAGGTCGACATACCCACGCGCAGTGTGCCGCGCTCTTTAATTGCATCAAGATTGGGGGTGTCGTTCGCCACTGCTGGCAAAGTGAAAGCCAGCCCCAACAAGCCAGTAAGTAAAGTTTTAACGCTGAATCGACCTAAGCGTTGTCCGAATGATTGCATAGGAGTTCCTTCTTTATTTCATCGTTACTGTGAGCGCCACTGCGCGCCCAATTTATGTTCTAGCCAAGCTGATAATGCTGACAGAGTCAGGGTTAACAACAGATAGATCGCCGCGACGCTGAACCAAATCTCAAACGGCATCGCGGTTTCCGAGACGATATTGCGCCCCTGAGTGGTGAGATCAAAAATCGCCATCACACTGACAATAGACGAGTTTTTAATCAGCGACACCATTTCATTGGTCAACGGAGGTAATGTACGTTGTAGAAGTTGCGGCAGGATCACATCGTAAAAGGTAAAAAAACGCGATAAGCCGAGTGAGTGTGCCGCTTCATATTGGCCTTGCGGAATGCTGTTTAACCCGCCGCGAAACACCTCTGCGGTATAGGCCCCTTGAAACAGAGCAAGGGCAAGCACTGCGGTCGCAAATCGGTCGAGCCCTATCACTGGGCCAAACACAAAGTAGAGGAGGTATATTTGTACCAAAAGCGGCGTGTTACGCACTACCGCGATGTATCCGGTGCCTAAAGCTCGCCCGACCAATGAATGTGATTGACGCAGTAAGGCGGTGGTTAAACCCAGTGCTAAGGTGAAAATCAAACTGATCCCTGTCAACTGCAAGGTGACCAACAGGCCGTGCAGTAAATCACCCGCCCACCACTGCCCATCTTCAAAAATCAGCACATACTCAGGCACTCGGTGCCACTGCCATGTATAGCCCATGGCTTGCGCGCCAGAATCAAGCAGCCAGACCAATCCGGCAAAGACCAAGATCATTTGCAGGGTGGCGAACAGCAGTGGGCGAAGAAAGCGTTTTATCATCAATGGCTCAAGATCTGATTGAGAAATTGTTGGGTACGCGGATGCGTTGGGTTTTGGAACAACTGCTCAGGTGAGCCAACTTCGAGAATTTCCCCTTCATCCATAAATATTACGCGGTGCGCGACTTTGCGTGCAAAACCCATTTCATGGGTCACGCACATCATAGTAATGCCATCTTGCGCGAGGTCGACCATCACTTCGAGCACCTCGTTAATGGTTTCAGGATCGAGCGCGGAAGTGGGTTCATCAAACAGCAAAATCTCCGGCTGCATGCAGAGAGAGCGAGCAATCGCGACTCGTTGCTGCTGGCCGCCAGAGAGTTGAATCGGGTATTTGTGTGCCTGATCGGTGATTTTTACGCGCTGTAGAAAATGATAAGCGCGCGCTTTGGCTTCTTGCGCCGAGAGCTTGAGAGTGCGAATGGGGGCGAGAGTGAGGTTCTCCAATACCGTTAAGTGTGGAAACAGGTTGAAATGCTGAAACACCATGCCGATCTTGCCACTGCGTCGGGTTCGCTCATCGAGATCGGGCAACACTTGAATTTCCCCATCATCGATATTTTCTAAGCCATTCACTGTGCGGATCAGGGTTGATTTACCGGAACCTGAAGGCCCGCAAATCACCACAATTTCCCCTTTATTCACGGTCAGAGAAATGGATTTGAGTGCTTGAAATTGACCGTACCATTTGCTGACTTGGTGAAATTCTATCACTTTCATCTTGTTATCTTTGTTGTTCTTCTTGGCATACCTTAGCAACATAAAACTCACATTGCATTAATTGATTCATCCTCATCGGCAGCATTTGTTGTTTGTATCAATACAGATAGGGTTTGCGATCTTGAGAGCGAATGGTGTAATTAATTTTTTTACGGATTGTTTTGTCTGTAAAGAAAAGTGGAATCTTGCCTTTATTTAAAAATAGTGCTTGCGATATTTTGCGAGTGCCGATAAGTTACCCGAAGAAACGACAGGTGCAGTGATTACCAAGGCTAGAGCCGTTGACTTGGCTAGGTAAACTAAAAAGTAAAGGAAGAAGTAAAGATGTTGCAAACCGATGATGTAAAAAATTAAGAAGAATCAAAAGAACTACTGCCACCGGTCGCAGTGTTAGAAAAATTTCCAGCGACAGAAACCTCGGCATCGACCACATTTCAAGCGCGTGAAGCGATTCATAATATGCTGCAAGATAAAGATGATCGCCTGTTGGTGGTGATTGGTCCTTGTTCTATTCATGATCCGAAAGCGGCCATCGAATATGGTCAACGTTTAAAAGTGTTGCGTGATGAGCTCAGTGGTCAGCTAGAAATCGTGATGCGTGTGTACTTTGAAAAACCACGTACCACAGTGGGTTGGAAAGGGCTAATCAATGATCCGTACCTCAATGACACCTATGAAATTAACGATGGTCTGCGTATGGGGCGCAAACTGCTGCTTGATTTGACCGATATCGGCATGCCGACCGCCAGCGAGTTTCTCGATATGATCACGCCGCAATATGTGGCAGATTTGATCAGTTGGGGCGCGATCGGTGCTCGCACCACGGAATCTCAAGTGCATCGTGAATTGGCTTCGGGGTTGTCTTGCCCTGTCGGTTTCAAAAACGGTACCGATGGCAACATTAAAATCGCCTCTGATGCGATTCGCTCTGCAGGGGCTTCGCACCACTTCTTATCGGTCACCAAGTTTGGTCATTCGGCGATTGTCGAAACGGCGGGTAACCCAGATTGCCACATTATTTTGCGTGGCGGCAAAGAGCCAAACTACAGTGCGGCGCACGTGAGCAATATCAAGCAAGAGCTGGAAGTGGCTGGCTTACCACAAAAAGTAATGATCGATTTCAGCCATGCTAACAGCTCTAAGCAGTTCAAACGCCAAATGGTGGTTGCGGAAGATGTTGCGGCGCAGATTGCGCAAGGTGAACATGCAATCTTCGGAGTAATGATTGAATCACACCTTGTTGAAGGACGTCAGGACCTGACCCCAGGTTGTAACTTGACTTACGGTCAGTCAATCACGGATGCCTGTATCGGTTGGGAAGATACGGAAACCGTATTGCGCCAGCTGGCCGCCGCGATTGAAACGCGTCGCCAAGCTTAATTTGAGCAATGAGAGTGAACAGGGCTTCCAATGGAAGCCCTTATTGTTTATGGCAAACCGAAAATAACGGCTTTGCCCATGATAAAAATGCAGCGTTAAACCTTAGCCGAGGTTGGCTGGTTTTTTTTCTAATTGGCGCAGTGCTTTTTGATAAGTTAACCAAGCCGCCCATCCCGCAATAATGTTACCTACTAAAGATCCTAAGAATAAACCTTTGAGGTCATAAAGCTGGGCTCCAACCCATAAGCAAGGTAGATAAAACGCAAACAGTCGAAGCGCTGAAATGGTTAGCGCGACATAGGCTTTGCCAAGCGCATTGGCGACCGACACCATCAACATACAGATGCCGAGAGCGCCCAAACTGATTGGGACGATGGTCAAATGTTGGAGCAAAATGGCGGCGACCTCGCTCTCACTGGTCATTAATGAAGATAAGTGGTTAGCAAGCAAGTAAGTGACGAGCGCAATCAATAATTGGAATCCCAACACAAACTGGCACGCGATACGTACTAATTGTCGAATATCGGAGATATTTTTCGCGCCGAGCATGCGTCCAATCATGGGTGGGATCGACATGGTCAGCGCTAACACCGCCACCAGTGCAAAAAATTCAAAACGTGAGCCTAATGCCCAAGCTGCAACGGCCGCGGTACCGAAACCTGCCAATAACTTAGTGGCAAACATCGAAGAAACGGGGGGCAGTAGTTGGCTGAGCATGGCGGGTCCCATAATGTGGCCGAGTGAAGCTAAACTTTTGCTCATATCCAAATCATGCCAGTCAAAGCTCATCCATTGGCGTTGAGCCACTTTGGGGGCTACGATCGCGATGCCTGTACCAAACGCTAAGATGGTTGCGATTGCGGCACCATTGATACCTAGGTCGAGCGTAAAAATGAACAATGGGTCGAGAATCAAGTTCAGCACACTGGTCACCATCATCATGGTTCCGGGCAGCAGTGTGTTGCCGTTGGCACGACATAAGCTGTAAAAGAAGTAGAGCATCGCGCCTGTCCAAGCGCTCGCCAACCACCAAATCCAGTAATGATCGATGATTTGCAGAACATCATCGGAGGCTCCGAGTAAGGAGAGTAAAGGGTGGCGCAATACATACAACAGGACAGCAATCGCGGCTACCCCAACACCGCCGACCGCGACGACTAAACCGCCTAGCTGTTTGGCATAGTGCTCTTGGCCTGCGCCCAAGGTGCGTGATATTACGGCAGTAGTGGCAATTCCCAACCCGACTTGCACGCCAATGATCACCATTTGAATGGGCATGGTAAAGCCTTGCGCCGCAAGGGGAAGAATACCGAGCTGACCGATAAAAGCACTATCAACCAATTGAAAACTCATTAATGACAGTACGCCAAATAACATTGGCCAAGTCATTTGAAAAAGAGACTTAGCTAAAGAAGCTGTGGAAGTTTGCATAGAATCTCACGCTTGTTGAAGCAATAAAGCCTATGTTGGGATGAAAAAATATTTCACAAGGTGATGCGATAAATTGTCACAAAAATGTTACTAATTATTCGGTTTGCCGCTAAATAAAAAACCTCATCCCAACGATAATTGGGATGAGGTAGGAGGCAAATTATTGATAGATGAGACTCACATCCCGTCTCGGTCAGACCCGACGGAACTGAGCGACAAGGCTAGTTTGCGCCGCCAGATTTTTTACCAGTTGTTGGCACTCTGTTTGAGTGTTTTCTGCCAACGAAAGTGTTGAGGTAGAGACATCACTGATCGATTGTACGCTGCGGTTCATATCCTCAGTCACTTTCGCCATCTCTTCAACCGCAGTAGCGATTTGTTCATTACGCATAGCAATATCTGAAACTTGTGAGAGCAAGGTGGTCAACTTCTCTCCTGAAACATGTGCACTATCCACGCAAGAAAGGGAGAGTCGATTACCTTGTTCAATCGCGTTCACGGCATTTTGAGTGCTATTTTGTACCGAACTAATGATGTTTTTAATTTCTTTGGTGGATTCCGCACTGCGCTGCGCCAATTGACGCACTTCATCGGCAACAACCGCAAATCCGCGCCCTTGGTCACCCGCTCTAGCGGCTTCTATAGCGGCATTTAACGCCAATAGGTTCGTTTGTTCAGCAATGCTCTGAATAACTTCCATCACCTGACTTATGGTGGCACTTTGTGCTGAGAGTTGCTCAATCACTTGGGTCGCGGCTTTGAGTTGCGTGGCCATGGTGCCCATCGCTTCTACCGTCTGCTCGACAGCTTGCATTCCTTCGCGCGCGGCCTCTTGGGCATAACCCGTCGCATCGGACGCCGCTTGAGCATTACGTGCAATTTCATTCGCTGTGAGGTTCATTTCTGTAATCGCAGTGGCAACTTGCTCCGTTTCGCGAGTTTGAGCATCTAAGTTTTCCGCAGTTTGTTCACTGTTTTGGGAAGACAACTTCGCGGCTTCACCAATTTGGCTACTGGAGTCTTGAATGCGCCCAACGACCGCATTTATCTCTGATTGGCGCATTTTGAGTGCCAGCTGAATTTCGGAAATATCATCGACACGGCTGTTATAAACCAGTTCCATCAAATGGGTTATCAAAGACTTTACGAGCTTGTTGTGCCAGTGCTTCAAGGCGGCGGGTGAACAGATAAGCGATCGCAATCGTTAACAGAAGCATCAATGGCAGTCCGGAACCGGCTAAAAAGAAGTCAGCCGCTAAACTGACCCCTGTCGCAACGATAAACCCTAAACCCAAACGCTGCCATAATCGAGTGCGGGGCATTTTTAACCGCCAATCAGTTTTGCCTGCCCGTATTTGTTGGTAGAGCCTTTCCGCATTGTCGACATGTTCCCGGCTTGGGCACAAACGTACCGATTGATACTCAACCACTTGGCCATTTTCCTTGATCGGTGAGGCAAAGGCATCAACCCAGTAATGATCCCCATTTTTACAGCGGTTTTTGACCATGCCCATCCATGATTTGCCTGCTTTGAGATAGTTCCACATATCCTTAAACGCTTCAGGCGGCATATCAGGGTGACGAACCATATTATGTGGCTGACCGATAAGCTCTTCCAATCGGTAACCCGCAACATCACAAAACTCTTTACTGGCGTACTTGATATGGCTATTGAGCGTAGTGGTGGAAAGCAAATTGTAGTGCGGTGGATAAGTCACTTCTTTTTGCGTTACCGGTTGGTTGTTACGCATAAATAGGTCTCCCAAACATAAATTCTATTGCGCCAAATAACGTACGTCATAAAGGTTTTTTGGTTGTCACTAATATATAGGTAGAGTTTGACGACTAAGCAAAATGGAGCCAGAAAATAGTGCCAAAACGTTAAAGTCAACAATAGAAATACAGGTGATCCGTCATGATGCATGATGGCCAACATATGGGCGTTGAATGGTAGTGAGATACTTTGCCTCACAAAGAATGAGGCAAAGTATGAGATATCCATCGGGGGACTATAGACGACGGAACTGAGCCACTAGGCGGGTTTGTGACGCTAAATTATTCACTAAAGTGTGGCACTCGGTTTGGGTATGTTCAGCGAGCTCTAGCGTTGAAACAGAAACATCACTGATTGATTGTAAGCTACGGTTCATCTCTTCAGTCACGCTTGCCATCTGTTCTACCGCTGTTGCAATTTGTTCATTGCGTCCTGCAATATCAGATACCTGTTGGATCAACGCTGTTAATTTTTCGCCAGATAGGCGTGCACTTTCTACGCAGTGTTCCGTTCGTTGATTTCCTTGTTCTATGGTTTGTACGGCATTATGAATGCTGGTTTGAATTGTGCTGATCATCTGCTGAATTTCATCGGTGGACTGTGTACTGCGTTGCGCGAGTTTTCGTACCTCTTCTGCAACTACTGCAAAACCACGCCCTTGTTCTCCAGCGCGAGCCGCCTCAATCGCCGCGTTTAAGGCGAGTAAGTTGGTTTGTTCTGCGATATTTTGAATGACCGATAAAACTTGGCCTATCGTAGCGCTTTGTGAGGATAATTTTTCGATCACCTGTGATGCTTGCGTTAACTCAGTGGCCATCGCCGATATCGCGGTGACCGTTTGGTTTACCGCGTTCATGCCTTGCTGTGCTGCATTATGAGCCAACTGAGTGAGTCCAAAAGCATTCTGAGCATTCTGGGCGATGTCTGTCGCGCTGATACTCATCTCGTGAATGGCGGCGGCCACTTGTTCTGTTTCGCGTGTTTGAACATCAAGATTTTGTACCGTGTTCTGGCAGTTTTGGGATGACTTTTGAGCACCAGTTCCGATCTGCAGACTGGAATCTTGAATGCGACCAACCACCGCATTCAGTTCAGATTGACGCATTTTCATGGCCAGTTTTATCTCAGAGAGATCATCGATTTTTTGGTTATAAACCAGCTCCATCAATGGATTATCAAAAATCTTACGAGCTTCTTGTGCCATGGCTTCTAAGCGACGAGTTAAGCCATATCCACTGACTATGCCTAAAAGTAGAAACACCGGTATCCCTGAGATGTGCAATCCCCATTCAAATAATCCACTAACAACTGCCGCGAGCAGCAAAGCCATTGCCATTCGTTGCCATAAGCGTGTGCGTGGCATGCGGAGCTGCCATGGTGTTTTACCTTGTTGGATCTGGTGATAAAGACTCTCTGCATTTGCGACATGTTGACGGCTAGGGCATAGCCGAACAGATTGATATTCGACTACTTTGCCGTTTTGGTGGATGGGTGAGACAAAAGCATCCACCCAGTAGTAGTCGCCGTTTTTACAGCGATTTTTGACGATGCCCATCCAAGATTGCCCAGCTCTTAGGTGGTCCCACATATTTTTAAAAGCCGCTTTGGGCATGTCTGGATGTCGAACCACGTTGTGTGGCTTATCCATCAGCTCTTGTAAGGAATAGCCTGCAACATCCTGAAAATCCTTACTGGCGTAAGTAATGTGGCTGTCTAAGGTTGTGGTTGAGAGAAGATTGAAATGGGAAGGATAAGTGACTTCTTTTGGTGTAACGGATTGACTGCTCTTCATTGGTACGTCCTGATACAAACTATCGCTGGCCAAATTACGATGGCTATATTGCATTCTCATGTTACGGCTAAGAAGCAAGCGTATTAGATATATACAGGCTTAAATGGGTTCGCAATGGAGAAATTGACCCGATGGATGCTTTATTGTCAATTCAGTGATTAAGATTAAGAAATCTATTAATTAATAGAAAAAAATAAGAGGGATGAGGATGAGGGTAGAGTGAGTTATCCGTTGGTAGAGAAAGGGTGATGCGTATTTCTAACAGGGTATAAGACGCCATATTACAGCGTCTTACACCAAGCCTGTGTAATGAAATTTGTCACCTGTCAAGATTTGGTCTGGCGACTTCATCCACCAGATACAAGATGGATTGATAAGGAATGCCGCTGTGGTGTGATAAGCCGATTTCACAGGTGCGGCTATTACTAAACCCACGGCTGCAGTGCGCTGGCACTTGCTCTTTGAGCGAATGGACAGCGGCGGCATTGAGCTCTGGTGTAGTAAAACCTTTGTCTCCCGCCCAACCACAGCACTGGATGTGCTCAGGCACTATCACCTCACTGGCGCAGGCTTTCGCCAGTTTCAGCATATCGTTTTCTAAGCCGAGGCGGCGCGAGCTGCAAGTGACATGCAGCATGATGGTTTCTTGCTTCGGCGCGAGTGTGAGGTGATCGAGTAAGTAACGACTTACCAACCCCGTTGGCTCCAGAATTTCCATCGGTTTGGTGAACTGCTCAATGCTGCGTTTGGCGCATGGGCTAGTGTCCATCAAGATCGGATAACGCCCTTCTTGGCTAGCTTGCCATAAAGCGTGTTCGAGCTGCTGGGCTTTGCTCTGCGCAATCTCAGTCATCCCTTTGCTGTCATAAGGCATACCACAGCACTGGCTGCTGAGCTCTGTAGGCAGGATCACTTCAAAGCCGGCTTTATTGAGCAGGGAGAGGGTGACTTCCGTCAGTGGGCGTTGATCGGTCGCGCTCGCTTGTTGCCCCATGTTACGGCTGGCGCAGGAGGGCAGGTAAACCACTTTTTTGTCACTGCGCGGCAGATTTTCGACAGCGAGTTCCAGCGAGTGAGTGTTTGCTTGCGGTATTTCCGGCATCCACAAAGGGGTTTTGCCTTTGCTGATCCGGCGCAGCCCATTAACCATGGAATCCACCGATTTTTCTCCAAGCACTTTGGTCGCCAGTTGGTTAGCTTTTAATCCTGTGCGAGCGAGCGTGGTGGTCGCGCTAAAGTGCTCTGCTGTCCAACGCGCAATCGGGGTGAATTTTTGGTATTTGGCGGTGCGCAGTTTTTTGACCAGATCGCCGGTATTGATGCCGACGGGGCAACGTTCGGAGCACAATCCAGTCGCGGCGCAGGTATCTAACCCTTGGTACTCAAACACTTGCTCTAGCTCGCTAGAAGCCACGTTTTCACCCGCTGTGCGGCGGCGTTGCAATTCGCGATACAACACAATGCGTTGGCGTGGTGATAACGTGAGGGTGCGTGATGGGCAGACCGGCTCACAGAAACCACATTCGATACAGCGATCCACCAAGTTATCGGCCGCAGGCATGGGTTTGAGGTTACTGATGTGCGAATGCTTATCTTCGTTGATGATAACGCCGGGGTTGAGCAGGCGTTTGGGGTCAAAGAGTGCTTTGATTTTCTGCATCAAGGCGTAGCCTTCTTTACCCCATTCCAGCTCAACGTAAGGGGCCATATTGCGCCCTGTGCCGTGTTCGGCTTTCAGTGAACCTTGGTATTTTACGGCGACCAGTTCGGCTACATCGTCCATAAACGCGCCGTAACGTTCGATTTCACTTTGCTTATCAAAGCCTTGAGTGAACACAAAGTGCAGGTTGCCTTCAAGGGCGTGACCAAAGATGATCGCTTCACTGTAGTGGTATTTGTCAAACAGAGCTTGCAGATCGCGCACGCCCGCCGCGAGGTTTTCCACCGGAAAGGCCACATCTTCAATGATGACCGTAGTGCCCACTTCGCGTACAGCCCCCACCGCAGGGAACATGCCTTTACGAATACCCCATAAGGTCGCCACGGTTTTGCTCTCGGAAGTAAACGGAACCGATTCAATAATTTGGTAGCTTTGCAGCGCGCTCATCACTTGCTCGCACTGAGCGTGTAAGGTTTGCGCGTCACTGGCGTGGGATTCAACCAGCAGCGCCGCAGCTTCTAAATCGAGCTTGGCGATAAATTCGGGCATGCCTTTTTTGTCGGCCACCGAGCGTAGCGCGCGTCCATCCATCATTTCTACTGCCGCTACAGGCGTTTTGGAAAGCGTGGTCACGGCTTGGCTGGCTTGTTCAATATCGGCAAACACCAGTAGCGCAGAGGCTTTGTGTGCGTGTTCAATCACGGTGTGATAGGTGATGTCGGCGATAAAGCCGAGTGTGCCTTCTGAGCCAATCATCAAATGGGTCAGCACTTCGATTGGGTCAGAGAAATCAACCAAGGCGTTCAGCGCATAACCTGTGGTGTTTTTTAGGCGGTATTTGTGGCGAATGCGTTCGGTGAGTTCAGAATTGGCAAGGGTCTCTTGGCACAGCGCGTGAATGCCTTCCACCAAGTCGGCTCGCTCTTGTTTAAAACGAGCCACGCTCTCTGGATCGCGTGTATCGAGCACATAACCATCGGCAAACACAATTTGCATGCCATCAACGGTGCGATACGAGTTTTGCGCCGTACCGCAGCACATGCCGCTGGCGTTATTGGCGGCAATGCCCCCGATTTTACAGGTGTTGATGGAGGCGGGATCGGGGCCGATTTTGCGCTGAAACGGGGCAAGGTACTTGTTGGCATCGGCGCCAATCACGCCCGGTTGCAGGCGAATTTTCAAGCCTTGGTTTTGCACTTCATGTCCGCGCCAATCGTCGGTTAAGGTGATGAGTACCGAATCGGAAACCGCTTGACCCGATAAGCTGGTGCCTGCCGCGCGAAAAGTAAAATGGATACCCAGTTGGCCGCAACTCTGAATAGCAAAAATCACTTCATCGAGTGATTTGAGGCGTAACACGATTTTGGGGATCAACCGATAAAAGCTGGCATCGGTACCGTAGGCGAGCCGTTTTGCTTCTTGAGTAATAATGCGCTGCGGATCAATTCGGCTCGCTAAAATCTGTTCGAGCTGCTGATAGAGAAGATCGGCGATCGGTGGGGTCATATTGTGCTTCCTCGTGTGTTCCCTCAATTCACTTTTTACTTGAAGTTGCAGGGGGGGGCTGCAACTTCAAGTCGTTTAAGGTTAGGGGATACTTTTATTATCTTTTGACTAATGAATCGCGTGACAGTTCGGCAATGCTCTTTGCGCCAGTCAAGGTCATGGCAACCCGCATCTCTTTTTCATACAGTTCGAGCAGGTTTTCTACCCCAGCGCGCCCTTGCGCTGCTAGAGCGTAAATAAACGAGCGGCCGAGCATGGTGCAATCTGCGCCGAGTGCCAACATGCGTACCACGTCTAGACCCGTGCGTATGCCTGAATCGACCAGAATTTTCAGGTCGCCTTTCACCGCATCGGCAATCGCGGGTAGCGCTTGCACGGTAGAAAGCACGCCATCTAACTGGCGGCCACCGTGGTTAGACACCACAATGCCGTCTGCGCCAAAACGCACCGCATCTTTTGCATCTTCCGTATCCAAAATGCCCTTGATGATCATTGGGCCGTCCCAGAAATCACGGATCCACTCCAAGTCTTTCCATGAAATGGAAGGATCAAAGTTCGCGCCCAGCCAGCCGATGTAGTCTTCCAGTTTGGTCGGTGAACCACGATATTTGGAGATGTTGCCCAAATCATGCGGCTTACCAAGCAAACCCACATCCCATGCCCAGCTCGGGTGTGCCATGGCTTGCAATACACGGCGCATCGCAGCGTTAGGACCGCTCATGCCAGAATGCATATCGCGGTAACGGGCGCCCGGTACTGGCATATCCACGGTGAACACGAGATTTTTCACGCCAGCGGCTTTGGCACGCTCCAACACGTTTTTCATAAAGCCGCGATCTTTTAAAACGTAAAGTTGGAACCAGATAGGACGCTGAATCGAAGGCGCCACTTCTTCAATCGGGCAGACTGAAACGGTAGAAAGTGTAAAAGGAATACCTTTCGCTTCCGCCGCTTGCGCGGCTTGCACTTCGCCACGGCGGGCGTACATGCCGGTTAAACCCACAGGAGAAAGGGCGATCGGCAGCGCCATTTTTTCGCCAAACAGCTCGGTTTCTAAACTCAGCTCCGACATATCATTCAGCACGCGCTGGCGCAGGGCAATGTCGGCCAGATCATCGCTGTTGCGTCTGAGCGTGTGTTCTCCATACGAGCCGCCATCGATATAGTGGAACAAAAAGGGCGGGAGTTTGGCTTTGGCTGCAGCGCGGTAATCGGTCGAAGCGGAAATGATCATAATGCAATCCTATTCTGGGCCTATTCTGTGAATGTTTCTTTTTTGCTCAAGCCCATACGCAAGGTACAACGGTGAGCTTGAGCGATGAGAGCGAGATGCTCGCTCTCGGTGCTGATTAAAGGTTTAGCGGTTCATTAAAGCATCGGTCATGTTGAAGCCGTAAATCACGGTCATGCCGATGATGCCGGTCAAAACAAGATAGTAGAGGGTTGGCAAAACGGTTTTGCGCAGTGTCGCACCTTCACGACCGAGCAGGCCAACCGTCGCGGATGCCGCGACCACGTTATGGATGGCAATCATGTTACCGGCGGCTGCACCAACGGCTTGCAGAGCGATGATCACCACGCTCGAGATGGTCAGCGTTTGTGCCACTTCAAATTGGAATTGGCTGAACATCATATTGGACACTGTGTTGGAACCGGCAATGAAAGCGCCCAGTGCACCAACGGTTGCACTCAGCATTGGGAAAGCGTCACCCACTAAACCTGCTGCAAAGTTAGCGGTCGTCACCGGCATACTGGCTAAATCTGCGCCGTTAACTCCAGAGTTAATGAAAATCCGCACCATCGGGATGGTAAACACCAGTACAAAGCCTGCGCCAATCAAGGTTTTGGTCGATTCACCAAACGCTTTGCCCATCGGTGCTAAGCTGCGAGCTTGAGTGAGAACCGCAATCAAGGCCACAAACACCAAAATGCCACCGGGTAGATAAAGCGGCTCAATGGCAGTGCTGATGCCGGTTTCACCTAAAATATTGCTAAAGGAAACCTTGATACCCAGTAGCAACGCTTTGAAATCCGCACTCACACGGCTAGCGACGAGAATCACCGCGAGCAGCACATAAGGTGCCCACGCGAGAGCAAGACTCATCGGCTTGGCTTTGACGTCATCCAGATCCATTTTCAGTGAGCCTAACCATTCCGCAGGCCATTCGTTTTCAGGGCGAAAATCCCATTGGGTCTTAGGTACCAAGAAGCCTTTTTTCGCCGCTGTTACCACAATTGCAAGGCCAACGAGACCACCCATCAGTGAGGGAAACTCAGGGCCGAGGAACACGCCGGTCAGCGCGTAAGGAACAGTAAAGGCAAGGCCTGAAAAAATCGCGAAAGGCAGAATGTCCAAACCTTCCGTCCAACTGCGGTTTTTACCGAAGAAACGCGTCAACATCATCGCCATCAAAATGGGCATCAGTGTGCCGACTGAGGCATGGATCAGCGCCACACTGGTGGTGATTTGCTGCAGATACACATCCCAGTTTGAACCGTTGGCAATTAGCGCTTCCGTGATGTTGTGGGTGTCCAGACCTTTGTTGACGCCAACAATGATTGGCGTACCAACTGCGCCAAATGAAACGGGCGTCGATTGGATCATCATGCCCATTAACACCGCCGCAAGGGCGGGGAAACCAATCGCAACCAGCAGTGGGGCGGCAATCGCTGCAGGCGTTCCGAAGCCTGAAGCGCCCTCAATAAAGGAGCCAAAACACCAAGCGATGATGATAGCCTGCACGCGGCGATCCGGTGAAATGTTGGTAAAGCCGTTACGAATCGTGGTAATCGCACCTGTGTATTTGAGCGTGTTGAGCAGGAAAATCGCACCAAACACAATCCACAACACAGAGACCGTGATGCCCAAACCTTGCAATACGGAGGCGATCACGCGGTTAGCCGACATATCCCAAAATATCAGGGCAATCGCAACGGTAAGGGCGAAAGCCACAGGCATGGCTTTCTTGGCTGGCCAATTGAGGCCGACCAGTAAAATAGCGGCCACCACTATGGGTGAAAAGGCCACCAGTGCGAGCAATGTTTCATTCATGGAGTACTTCCTCGTCCTTGAACTCTCCATCAATCGGGATGAGCTAACGCGCACAGAATGTAGGGTACGGCTAACCAGTAAGAGTTCGGTTGTTGATTTTTTATAGTTGTGATCAGGTTGTTAGGTTCGCGTGAATTTACTGCTTTATTTTTTGTGGATATAGGGAAATAATGAAATTCATTATTTCCAAAAATAACAAAATCAGATGCGTGCCGATGACTTAATTTTGTTTTATCAAGTGATTGAATTGGGGAGTTTCAGTAAGGTTGCAGAGCAAAATGGCCTTACAAATTCGGTGGTTAGCAAAAGATTGGCGCGATTGGAAGAAGAGCTCGGCGTGCAGCTATTGTATCGAACAACGCGTAAATTGACCTTGACTGAGGCCGGCAAGGCGCTGTTGCACGGTGCGAAAAATGTGAAGCAAGCCACTCAAGAAGCGCTGGATGCGGTGGTGGGATTTGGTGAAAACGTCAGCGGTCACATCAAAATGTCGGTGCCGACCATCTCGGGTGACTTGATTTTGGCTGATGCGGTCGCCGAGTTTTGTAACCTACATCCGGGACTGACGGTAGATATGTCGCTGGATAATCGCTTTGTGGATTTGGTGGAAGGCGGCTATGACTTGGTGATCCGCACCGGTTATTTGGAAGATTCGAGTTTGATTGCGCGGCATATTTTGGACTCGCAGTGGGTAGTGTGCGCGTCTCCTGCTTACATTGCCCGCAACGGTAAACCGCTCAAGCCAGAAGATTTAGCTAGACACAACTGCTTGCAATACGCCTATCAAACCACGGGGGCGACCGATTGGGAATTTAAAGGGGCAAAAGGCAACTACATAGTTAAAGTGTCCGGTACCTTTTCGACCGATAATGCCACCGCACTGCGTAAAGCCGCGCTTGGTGGGCATGGCATTGCTTATGTACCGCGCTGTTTGGTGTATCACGATTTTCGTAATGGCGAATTGGTGGACGTGTTTCCAGAACAAGTCGGTAAAAAGCTTGGTATCTACGCAGTTTATCCATTCACTCGCCAACCGCCCAACAAAGTGCGTTTGTTGATTGAACATATCCGCGCCCGTTATTTAGCGATATCACATTATTTTTAAAAGATAAAAAACTCACTCATCAAGGCCACTTCCTATGAGGATTATCACTTCTTGGGCATTTCCCGTAAAAAGGCGTGGTAACAAATTGCGCATATTTTCAATCTTAAGTCTATCCTTTTGAATAACGTGTAAACGAATGAAGGATACCTCAAATGCGTTATGGACTAAGCAAATGGCTGTGGATTCCACTTTTGTCATTATCGGCGGCTTTTTCTGTTAAGGCTGACACCTTGCTACTGACTTCGCTAGATTGGCCGCCCTATTCAGGTGATGGGTTGGCTGAAAAAGGTGCCTCGATTGCGGTAGTAAAGGCGGCCGTTGAATCCATGGGACATCAGTTGGTGGTTGAGTTTTATCCTTGGTCACGAGCGGTGCATCTGGCGAAAGAGGACTCTAAATACTCGGGTTATTTTCCAGAATATTTTTTTGAAGATAACAGCTTACTCTTCTCCGATTCTATCGGCACCGGTCCATTAGGTTTTGCGGAAAATGTGGCAAACCCAGTTCAATGGTCGGTGCTGGATGATCTTAAGCCTTACACGATTGGTGTAGTACGTGATTACGTTAACACGCCTGAGCTCGATAACATGATTGCACAAGGTCAATTGCTCTCTTCTGCGGTGAACAGTGATGTGCAGAATTTACAAAAAATTGCTAAAGGCCGCGTTCCTTTAGCAGTGATTGATAGCAACGTATTTAATTACCTCAAAAATAATGATCCCAGCCTTACCGCAGATAAAGACAAGCTGCAAATGAACAAGCAGTTGTTGGTGGAGAAAGATCTGCACATCGCATTTCGCAATGATCCCCAAGGCCAGAAATGGCAAGCCATCGTGAATGAAGGCCTGAAAAAAATTGATATCAACCAGATCATGAACAGCTACATGTCGAAGTAGCGGGTGGCTAGCAATGTCAGATGGGAAGGTTTAACGAGAGGGGGCCTCTCAGTTCCCGCTTTGTTGGTGAAGAGTGTTTTGCTCTTGAGCCTTCTGTATCAACGGAGGTCACATGTTTAGAAGTATAAAATTCGTAGCAATAGTACAAATTGTTTTGGCGGTTTGTGCAGTTTTGCTGGGGTTAACCGTCTTTGAATACAAAAAGGCGCTGAATAATATTACCGACGATCTCAATTTGACTGTGAATAACACGTTATCGCGTTTACAGGTTAATTTACCCAAACCCTTATGGGATTTTGATTTAGAGTCAGTCAAATCCGTTATTAGCGCGGAGTTAAAAACCCCAGAGATTTCTTCAATCAAAATTAGTGATACAGCGGGTAAACCGATTCTTTATTTGATGCCAGGTTCGGAAAAAGATGAGAACGGCCAGCCAATCATTGTGAATGTGGAAAATGACAGTTCGATCTCGTCGCTTCCTTTGGTGAGTGGGCCGCTTGAATTTGTCGAATATGGTAAGAAAAACCCGATCGGCTCAATTGATATCCATTATTCAGATGAGCTCATGCAACAGCAACTCACGGAGTCCATTTCGTTTAACCTATTCAAAGTGCTGATCTTGGCGATTCTGATCCCCTGCATGTTGTTTGTCATTTTGAATTTCGCGGTATTGAAACCCCTGAATGAGTTAGGAGACAAAACTCAAGCGCTATCCAGTGGTGATGGTGATCTAACCCATCAATTGCCACCTGCCAAATACAAAGAATTTCAATCCGTTACACAAGGTATAAATCAGTTCACTGCAACACTGCGCACCGTAGTGTCTGAAATGAATCAAGCATCGGGCGAACTGGGGCAACAAGCTCAACAAAGTCGCGAAAAAGCAGAAGAGAACGTCGCTCAAATTAACAAGCAAAAACATCAACTTGAAACCATCGCTGCTGCTGCGACAGAGTTGAATCATTCGGTAGTGACGGTTGCCCAAACGGTGAACGATACCGCTCAGCAAGCCCTCACTGCGACCCATTTAACCGATACCGTTGTGAAAGAAATTGGTTCCGCGACTGCCGATATTTCCAACATGTGTAGTGAAATGACCCGCGTTAACCAAGAGATGAATAAACTGCTGGTGGAAGGTGAAAAAATCACCACGGTTCTGAATGTGATTAATGACATTTCGGAACAGACCAATTTATTGGCTCTGAATGCTGCAATTGAAGCGGCACGCGCTGGGGAACAAGGGCGAGGTTTTGCGGTAGTCGCTGATGAAGTGAGAAACCTAGCAGTAAAAACCAGTCAATCTACAGAACAAATTAAAGCCAACATTACCAACCTAAATCGCGCAACGAATACGGTCGAAGAAGAGTTGACGCGTATGACAGGGTTACTCGAAAAAACAGCCGAAAAAGTGAGCCATTCACAAGCTTCTATTCGGGATGTTAAATCGTCTGTCGAAATGATTTCTGAGCGAAGTGATCAGATCCATTTATCGGCGGAGGAACAAAGAACAGCGATCGAAGAAATCAGTCACGCCATCGTGGAGGCTTCGGAAGCTGCAAATAGTGTGTATGAACGGGCTGCCCAAAACGCAGAAGGAACCAAGCGGGTGAGTGCGATCAGTGCGTTAATTGCTGAACATATGGCGAAGTTCAGAACCTAAGTCAATAACAGGAGCGTTTATGATGAAATCCATTGTTACTCTAATCAGTTTAGTGTTGTGTAGTTTTTCCACTTGGGCGCAGACGATCACGGCCGCTCAAGACCCATGGCCGCCTTTTGAGATGGATAATCCACAGCAAAAAACGGGCTTTCGGTGGATATTGTCACCGCAGCATTTGCGACACAAGGTTACACGGTGGAGTTCACTATCATGCCTTGGTCACGAGCATTGAATGATGTGAAAGAGGGGAAAATTGATATTTTACCGGCGACGTGGTTTACCCAAGAAAGAACCTCATACCTCAATTACTCTGATAACTATCTGACCAACCAAGTGAAGTTTATTAAGAAAGACGGGTGGACAGTTTTGAATTTGTCAGGTCTTGCCAGTTTGAACGGTAAGAAAGTCGGGATTGTTCGTGGTTATGGCTATGGCGACGAGTTTATGAATGATCCCTCTTTTTTCCGGCCTGAATCGACAGACTTAAAACAAAACCTACAGAAACTGCAAGCGGGTCGTATCGATCTGGCAGTGGAAGATGAGCTAGTCGCGAAATCGATCATCACGGAGTCGGGAATGAACTTGGCCGATTTTGCTTTTACCAACCAAGCCATTTCTGAAAACCCGTTGCATGTGACTTCCGGTAAAGTGAACCCACGTTCGGAAGAGTTAGTGGCGGCCTTCAACAAAGGGTTAGCGGAAATTAAAGCCAACGGTACATTTGATAAATTACTGGCGACTTACGGTATAAAATAAGTGGTAACGCTGCCTGTTTCGGCGGGTGAACAATAAAAAACTCGCTCAACCTGAGCGAGTTTTTGTTGTCGGCGGCCAAACCGAAAAGGCAGCTATGCCATGGTGAAATGAACGGAATACGAGTTAAACCTCATTCACAATAAAATAAGTATAGACCACATTCGTGAACTTGATATGAATGCTGCTGCATTTTCTTGTTTTTACCAAACCTCAGGCTGTGTACATGCAAAAGAGGGGCATATTGTATTTTGCTGTTCAATTCATGACGGGAGAAAGAGCAAACAGAGCCAGTGAACTGCGCAGCTGGTTGAAGTAGAAATGCGCTTTTTCAACGTGTTGGTATTCCAGTTGCCATTCGGCACTGCGTTGTGCATAACAAAAGGCGTTGAGGTGTAGGAGCAGATGATCGCTGATTTGGCACAACGTGGGATTTACACGCTGCATTAACTCCACTTCTTCAATCGAAAGAAATTGCAGTAACGCATAAGCTTGATTGAGAACATCAAACGCGCGTTGGTATTGTCCCATGTTGTTGAGGATCTCGGATTGTGCAATTGCCGCATCACGCAGACCGGTGAGCATGTAAGCCATTTGACAGGGTTTGGTTTCGTTTCTATCGTAAGCGGCACTTTGAATGTGATGTGGCATAAAATGCAACACATCATCCAGCAATTGATGTGCTTGTGGCCAGTGGCCTTGTTTGAGCAGCTGCTGTGCATGTAAGAAAGCATTCCAACACTGTTGTAAATCCATATTGATATTCCCCGCCTAGAAAATAGCATTTAAATGCAATTAATTATCAAATGCAAATAATTGTCATTTTGCAGAGTGGTGTTTTTGGCTATTATTTGTACGCTTGGTCTTGAATTGGGAATAACTCACTAAAAATACAATGATTTATCTCTACACTTAGGCTACATATGAAATAAAGAACCTCGAAGGAAGGAGTGGAGCCATGGCGATTCAGCATCTGAGTTTTGAGCAGCTCTACCAAGTCGCGAAACTGGAAAAGCTAGAGTGCAAGTCAACCAAAGAGCTAGCACCTATTGATGAAATCGTAGGGCAAGAGCGGGCGCAAAAGGCGGTCGAGTTTGCGATGTCGATTAAAGAGAAGGGATACAACATTTACGCTATCGGCCGTAATGGGCTAGGTAAGCGAACCATGATTTTGCGCTATCTGAGCCGCCATCAACATGACGGTAATGAGTTATACGATTGGTGCTATGTAGCGAATTTTGAGGATGTGCGTGTCCCCAAAGTGTTGAAACTACCCTGCGGAATTGGGCAAAAATTCCGCCAAGATATCGAAAAACTGATGACCAAGTTGGTCACGGCCATTCCATTGGCATTCGACAATGAAATCTACTTCAGTCGTGCCGAAAAGCTAAAAAATCAGCTTGCACAAAAGCAAGAAAGTGAACTGGAAAACATTACCCGTACCGCGAAAGAGCGTGGTGTAAGTTTAACCATCACCACGCAAGGGGAATATCAATTTGTCGCGCTCAACGGTGAAGAAATGCACACTGAAGAGACGTTTGATGCCTTATCTAAGCGTGAACAAGATCAGTTCAGCAGCACGATTGATGAGTTGGAAGTCAGTTTGCGCAATATGGTGCGCCAGTTGACCGAGTGGGAAGAGTCGTACAGCGAGAAAATTAAAAAACTTAATGATGAAGTGACTTTGGATGTGATTGCCCACTTCATTAAGCAGCTAAAGTTAGATTATTCCAAGCATCCAGAAATCAAGGCTTATTTGACCGAGCTGCAAAAAGATATTGTTGAAAATGTCGAGATTTTCCTCGATGAAGGCGGCGATCAAGGTGAGCTCGCCAGTGCCTCGTTAGATAAAAAATTGCCTCGTCGCTACAAAGTGAATGTTTTGGTGAGCCGCAACGCGGATGAATTCCCGATCGTGGTTGAAGAGAGCCCAAACTACCATTCACTGTTTGGGTATATTGAAACGGCGACCTACAAAGGCACAGTGTTTACCGATTTTTCTTTAATTCGCCCCGGTAGCTTACATAAAGCCAATGGCGGTGTGTTGTTGATGGATGCGGTGAAAGTGCTTGAACAACCGTACGTGTGGGATGGTTTGAAGCGCGCATTGCGTTCGCGTCATCTCAGTTTCACGTCGTTGGAAAAAGAAGTCACACTCACCGGCACGGTTTCGCTCGATCCTGAGCCAATCCCGTTGGATGTGAAAATTATCCTGTTTGGTGATTACCGTACTTACGAACTGCTTGCTCACTATGATCCCGAGTTCAGTGAGCTGTTCCGAGTCACCGCTGATTTTGCGGATGAAATGCCCCGAGATGCAGACTCAGAGCTGCATTATGCGCGCTTTATTTCCAGCATCGTGCATGATGCCAATATGTTGCACTGCGACCGTAAAGCGATTGCACGCATTATCGAACACAGTTCGCGCACCACGGGTGATCAAACCAAGCTTTCTTTGCATTCTGCGCATATTGCTAATTTGTTACGCGAATCTAACTACGTTGCGAAGCAAGCCAATGCAAACTTGATCCGTCAAAGCCATGTCGAAGAGGCATTGCGCAACCAAGAGTTGCGAGTCAACCGCTTGCAACAAAGCATGATGGAAACCTTTGTCAATGGTACTACCTTGATCCAAACCGAGGGAATGGCGATAGGGCAGGTCAATGCGTTGTCTGTGCTAGCAACCAGCGATCACGCATTTGGTATGCCAAATAGGATCACCGCAACCACTTCATATGGTGACGGTGAAATCATCGACATCGAGCGTAGTGTGGATTTGGGTGGCAGTATTCACTCTAAAGGCGTGATGATTTTGTCTGCTTACTTAAGCTCTGTTTTTGGTCGTACCGCGCGAGTACCGTTGACCACTACGATTACGTTTGAGCAATCTTACGGTGGTGTCGATGGTGACAGCGCGAGCATGGCTGAATTCTGCGCGATTGTGTCAGCGTTTTCGAAACAGCCGAATCGACAAGATATTGCGATTACAGGGTCAATGAACCAGTTTGGCGAATCTCAACCGATTGGCGGCTTAAATGAGAAGATCGAAGGCTTCTTCGATGTGTGTAGCATTAAAGGACGCAAGGATACGCAAGGGGTGATCATTCCGCGTTCGAATACCCACAACCTGATGCTGCGTGCTGATATTGTGAAAGCCGGTAAGAAAAAAGGCGAATTCCATATCTGGGCGATCGATCATGTTACCGAAGCCATTGAGATTTTCACGGGTAAGCCTGCGGGTATTGCGACTGATGATGGCAGCTATCCTGTCGATACTGTTTTTGGTTTAGCGCAGGCCAAGCTGAATGCTTTGCGCAAGTAAATTGAGTTTCTTGTAAAGTAAGGCCGCCACTGTGCGGCCTTATTCATATTTACTCATAATATTTAATATTTCTTATTTTTTTGCTGGTTTAGTCAAATTTTTATATGTAAAGTCGATTTTTTGACATTTTTAATGATTAACTTAATGAAAAATAAAAGTATATAAACTAGACATTTTCTTTTTTGGTATCTAAGATCATTGGCGTTTTTCTTGGGGATAATCCCATGTGCATGGATGCATTCATGATACTGATAGAGGTTATGCATGCCATTTTCACTGAAAAACTTGTCGATTCGAACACAAGTTTTATTACCCGTTTTATTTACTATGGTGGTTTTAGTTATTGCTCTTTGGCTAACTCAAACTAACTTAGTCCGCGAACAACAAGCCATTTCTGATAACACGCATGCGTTAGTGCGTTATAAAGATACTATTGCTCAAGTAGACGATACCATTTACCCACTACGAATTAGTGCGGTATACGCGATCTATGACGCTGAACGCCGTAATAACTTCGTCACTGAACTGCGTGATGGCTTAAAAGAGGTGAATTCAGCGCTAAGCGCGATGGAGCAAGATGCGCAATTTAGTAGCGATGTTCGTGTTGCGAAACAGTGCATTGAAAACTATGTAGCGGAATCACAAAAAATGGTGGCGTTGTTCAATCGCCTAGATCAAGGAATGGCTACAGCAGAAGAAGCGAATGCTTTCATTCAAAACTTCCGTGAAACGGGCAACCGTATGATCAATGCAATTAATGCGTTGTCTCAAAGAGTAAACCATTATGCGACCACATCGATGGAGCAGAGTGCAAAGAGCAATGCGGTAGTGATGCGTAATGCGATGATCACTGTGCTTTCCGTATTAGGTTTGTCTGTGGTGGCTGCATGGTTATTGTCTGGGCAAATTGTTGCTCCGATCAATAGCTTGCAATCGGTGATGCGTAAACTAGCGCATGGTGATCTTTCTGTGAAAGCGGATGATGATGGCGAAAACGAAATTGCTAAACTGAGCAAAGATGTGAACACCACGGTAAAACAACTTCACACTACGGTAGAGCAACTTACCCGTATCAGTGAAGAGGTTGCGTCTGCTTCTACCGAACTTGCTGCGGTCATGACTCAAGCTGAATCTAATGCTCAAATGGAGCTGATGGAGATTGAGCAAGTTGCTTCTGCTGTGAACGAGTTGGCAAGCACCGCAGATAATGTGAGTGACAACGCCTCTTCTGCTGATGCAACAGCGCGTGAAGCAGATGCCCTAGCGAAATCAGGTCTGACGATTTTTACTGAGAGTAACCAAGCCAGCGAACAGATGGCTTTAGCTCTGAATGATGCAGCTCAAGTCGTCCTGCGCTTAAAAGAGCAATCTGAGCAAATCAGCAATGTAATTGAAGTGATCCGTGGGGTTTCTGATCAAACCAACCTATTGGCGCTGAACGCGGCGATCGAAGCGGCGCGAGCGGGGGAATCTGGACGTGGCTTTGCTGTGGTGGCTGATGAAGTCCGTATGTTGGCAGCACGTACTCAGGAGTCAACCAAAGAAATTCAAGCCATTATTGAAGAGCTGCAAGCACAATCGAATACGGCAAATGACAGTATGCAATTGAGCTTGGACATGTTGGCACAAAATAAAGCACTGACTGCGAAAGCGAATGATGCACTGGTTGGTATTACTGAATCGGTTTCTGATATTAACGATAGCAATGACCCAAGTTGCGACCGCGGCTGAGCAACAATCTCACGTTACACAAGATATCAACCGTAACGTTTCGAACATGTCTACACTGGTACATCAAAACGTAACAGGCATCAGCCAAAGTGCGAGTGCAAGTAATGAACTCTCGCACCTTGCTGAGAAACAAAAAACTCAATTGGCGTTCTTCAAGCTATAAACATTAAGATTTAGCCGTAAACGTATAAGAAAGTGATATAAACTGGCTAAGTGCTTAAAAAGCCACAGAAGCATTATGATTCTGTGGCTTTTTTTATAGGTAATTAGGATAGATAACTACCTGTTTATCATGGGGTTAATTCTGTTATCTGATGCTTTCTTCTCTATTCTCTACGTGTTGGAAAATTAAGCTATCTTTCCCTATTTTTTCTCTTTATATTGATGAAATAACAAGCAAAGTGTGACACAAGTCGCCTAAGTGATGTCAGTGGACAAGGAAAGGAAAAGGTATGGAAAAGAATGAAAGTCTGTTTCAGTGGGAAAGAGTAAGGCGTTTTAACTTTCCGGTGTGGACAGTGTTAGTCGGCACTCTTTTTGCGCGCACTAGCTTTTTTATGGCTTGGCCTTTCTTAGTGGTGTTTCTCTATCAGGATTATCACGCGACCGCGACACAAGTGGGCGCTATGCTAGCTACATCGGCATTGGTCGGTTCTTTGACTGGGCTATATTCAGGCTACTTATCAGATAAGTTTGGTCGCAAATGGGTTATGGTCAGTGGTGCTTTAATCGCGACGGTTGCTTATACCGGGATTGGCTTATCAGACCAAATTTGGCAATTCTTCATCATGATTGTATTAACAGGCTTAATGCGACCGATGATTGAAGCACCAGGAAAAGCGGTAATTGGTGATAATCTGCCGAATGAAAAAGACAGAGAACTAGCGCTTAATGTACGTTATTTCTTGCTTAATCTCGGTGGGGCAATTGGTCCATTAATCGGTATTACTCTTGCTTTGGCACACCCTCAAGTGCTGTTTATGGTCACTGGTGTGGCTTATTTTCTGTTTGGTTTGTTTTTACTGGCGACTTTGGAACGTAAAGGTCGTTTTCAGAAACCAGATCGATCACTACTGCCCAATTTTTCTGCCACTTTGCGTGTGATCAGCAAAGACAGCGTGTTCGTCAAAATGATGTTGGCGAACTTCCTGATGATGTTTGTGTATGGGCAGGTGGAGTCGTCTTTACCACAAGTTATTGTTCGTTCAGGTATTGCGGATGCCGCACAACTGGTGGCGGGGTTAGTTTTGGTCAACACGATGACCATCATCTTATTCCAATTCCCCACCTTGAAACTGTTGGAAAATGTACCGTTGTTTACACGGACCCAGTTGGGTATGGCATTGATGGGCGTTGCTCAAATTGGGTTTATGTTTACACCTGAAGCGTGGCCTTTAGGTTGGTATTTGGCGTGTTTTGTTTTGAGCATGGGGGAAGTGATCGCATTTCCAACGCTGAATGTACAGATAGATCGTCTAGCACCACCTCATTTAAGAGGCTCGTATTTTGGGGCTGCCGCACTGTATTCATTAGGCTTTGCGATTGCTCCTCTGGCCGGAGGCATGATGATTGAATATTTGAATGCTCAATGGCTATACGGATTTTGTTTTGTGTTGTGTTTAGGAATGATAGGGCTGTATTGGTTGGCACAACGGGAACAAGAGCATAGTGCGAAAGAGGTTTTGCCGAGAGCAACAGGGTGCTAGATAAGTGATTATTTCTCGTTGAAATGTTCGGACAACGCAGATCGTCTGATCTGCGTTGCGTTATTGCCTTGATCATTCACGGTGTATTCAAACCCTTCACGAATAAACCGTTGAGTGGGATTAGTGGGTTGGATGCGCTTGAGCTGCGGGGAGTTGAATGTTCCGGCTAGCTCATAAACAAACGTTCCATTTCCGGTTCGAATGGTGATAGCGACACCATCAAATTCGAAAGTCGTGCTGATCAACCGATCATTACGAAACACGCCTTGCTCATTAAAACGCAGCACTTCGGTTTGATAGCTTGGTGCACCAATCTCAATCCAAGATCCAAAAACGTGTTTAGGATTAACGTAATCTTGGTAGCTCACATACAGCAGCATGGCAAATGCAACGCCTAAAATGGAGAGTGATGACCAGAATACGGATTTAAATACCAGTTCTTTTGACATGTGCTCACTTGGCCGAAAAATTCATGATGACAATGGATGTCTATTTAGGTCATAGGTAGCGAAAATCACACCTTACTGACGATCCTGATGGTTATAGGATAATAAAAAATCATTGAATAAAGCAGCATAATATACGCCAAAAGTCGTAATTTTATGCCAGCGCTTAGCTTGTGCTAAGCCACATGTAACCGCAAAAGCCATACGGTAAAAGCGTGATCCTATGTCCAAATATACTTCGTGTTGACTGACGAGGCTCTTAGATATTGTGAGTAACGTTGTGCAGCTCCGAAAGGGATTCTCGATCTTTTGTTATTGATTTTAGCTTAGTTCATCCACCGGTGACTCTTGTGCAAACTCAGGCGATGAGTTACAACTCTCGCTTGGATTTTGCAGTTCATACGCTGCAGTAATGAATACAACGAGACAGGAAGAAAACATGATTAAGGAAAATGTGTATTTTGAATGGCAAAGTAAAGTCACTGGGGTTTAGCCAACAAGACGGTGAAAGCACCGTTGGTGTTATGGCAGCGGGTGAATACACTTTTGGTACCGGTGCACCAGAACGTATGACCGTCGTGAAAGGGGCATTGACCATTAAACGTGCCGGTGAAGAGAACTGGACAACGTTCACTGCGGGTGAAGCATTTGATGTTGCGGGTAACTCCTCTTTTGATCTGCAGGTGGAAGTTGCAACGGCGTATTTGTGTGAGTTTTTACCTGCCTAATAAAAAAAGCCACACCGTAAAGGGTGTGGCAAACCATCGAAGATCTCTCTTTCCATTTCAAAAGCACGCAGCATGATCAAACAAGGTGCTACCTTAGGGGAGTTTAGTGGGCTAAAGTCCCATTGTTAGCGCCTGTTGTTTAGGCAACATGCTGTTCTTTAGAGTTGGAATTGGCAGTGGATTTCACATGGGTTCTCCAAACGAGGGAGCTATATGGCATACGCCCGATCATTTATTCCCATTGAGAGAGACAAAGGGCGTATGCCGAAATCGGATTTCAGTGTTTTCCAACCAACTCAATTGAGTACTGGCTAGTAGTTTTCAAAATGGCCTGCGTTGTAATCGCGAATCGCTTGCTCAATTTCTGCCATACTGTTCATTACAAACGGTCCGTAATGCACGACAGGTTCATTGATCGGTTCACCCATCAATATTAGACATCCGCTAGGTTGTTGAGCCTCGATCGTCAAACGTTCACCAACAGAAAGCATCGCCATGTTTCCCGCGCTGAGAGATTGCTGACCAATAGTGATATTGCCACGGTATACATACAACATCGCGTTAAAGTGCTTGGGAGTATCGAAGCGAATCTGCTGCCCTTCTTCTGCTCTCCAATCGGCAACACTGGTTGCAACTCCCGTATCCGTTAACGGTCCTGTGATAGCCTCTCCATCCACAGTGATAGAACCTGCGATGACACGCAGTAAGCCTTGTTGTGGCTGCGAATATTCAACAATGCTCTCTGGTTGAAAATCATGGTATTTAGCCGGTGACATCTTGTCACGAGCAGGTTGATTAATCCAAATTTGAAAACCGTGTAACTGCCCTTCTTGCATAATGGGCATTTCACTATGGATGACACCGCGCCCTGCGGCCATCCATTGCGCACCACCGGAGCGCAGCTCACTAATGTTGCCCATGTGATCGCGATGTTGGAAGTGGCCTTGCAACATGTACGTCAGCGTTTCAATGCCACGGTGTGGGTGTGGTGGAAATCCACCCACGTAATCAGCGCGGCTGTCCGCTTTTAGCTCATCTAGCATCAAAAAAGGTGAAAAGTTTGAGCGTTGAAATCCAGCGATGCGTTGAATTTTCACACCATCCCCATCGGATGTTGGCTGTGCGGGAACTGTCTGGCGAATTTCGCGGTCTTTAAGCATGAGGCTTCTCCATTGCAGATTGTGCCGATGGGAGTCATTGTAGAGAAGTGAGAGCAAGATGATCAGCAGGGGAAATTGAGGCTCATATTCGAGAAATTTGAATGATTGACTTTGATGACGTAAGCCAACGTGTAATAAGCCAGTAAACTTAATCGTAATGGACGCAACTCAAGAGGGAGGAAAAGCGATGGCGATTTTACCCAAACACACGGATCAGTATTCCAATTATGATCCTAGCCAAGATCTTACCAAAGAGCAGTTGCAACGCTTTACGCAGACGGCAAATTACGCGCAACACAAGCGAGAGGAGTTGCAAGAATCACAACCTTCTTTCATTCAGCACGCCAAACGCACGGCATTAAAACCCGTGGTTAAACCCAAACCAGATAAGCCTAACACGGTTCGATATGCAGTATGGATAACGCTCTTCGGCATCGTAGGGTTATGGACTATGTATATGATGGGCTCAAATTAATGGGCTTTTTTCAATGGTGTCACATTCGGGGCATCATTAGGGGTGAGGTTTAAGGTCGTATCGATAGGCGGAGGATAGGCGGCCTCATGGTAGTATCGATATTGATTCTTACCACCATGTTTTGCTGCATACATGGCTTTATCTGCACAACGGGTGAGCTCAGAAAGCGTAATCGCATCTTTAGGGTAGATCGCCACCCCAATACTCACGGTAAGTTGATTGAGCATCTCGGTTTCGGGGTAACGGTCAACAAACAAAGAGCAAATACGTTCAAGAATACTATCGAGGTCGCGCAAGCTACGCACGCCATAAAGCAGTAAGACAAATTCATCACCAGCAAAACGAGCGATCGAATAATCGTGCTGATTGGTGGTGCGGTCTTTATTGCGCACATTATTGCGTAATCGGTGGGCAAAATGTTTCAACACTTCATCACCCACATCATGACCATAACTGTCATTAATACGTTTGAAATTGTCGATATCAAGAAACACCAAAGCAGTAATGCTGTTGGTACCATTTTCCTCTTTGAGTTTCTCGGTTGCCCAGTTTTCAAAGCTCCAACGATTCGCTAACCCTGTTAATGGGTCAAGATAAGCTAGCTCTTCAATTCCTTCCTGATACAAGGCGTGAATATAGTTGATCGCGCGAGAAAAAAAGAAAGAGGCGGTATTGCAGATAATGGTCAGTGCGTACAGGCTGATTAAAAAATAGCTGTGTCCAATGTGATTTTCGCCGGTTTTATAATGGAGAAACAGGACGGAAACCGTCATTGCTAAACAAATGGCCGCACTATAAACCACCCCCATTCTAAATGGGTTGATCATGACTAACGTGGTGATAAGAGGGTACAACCATAAAAGATGCCATAACTCTCCTTGATTATTGCTGACAAGAGCAACCGCATAAGTGAGCAGTATTAAAGAAAGAATTAAATCGGCTTGTGTATGGAGTTGACGGTGGCGATTAAGCGAAAGCATATTCAAAAGGGAAGCAATACCGCTTAATAAGAGTAGGGCACAAGATAACGATTGGTGATTAAGGTAGTAATAAAAAGCAAAAACCAGAAAAATAGCGGTAGCAACGCCTGAGCTGATCAGAACAATATGCTGCTTACGAGCAAAGCGCATCTCCGTCATCTCTTTTAATTGGTTGCCAACGAAGCTATCCATGCCAAATCCGAACCATTTTGTGAAGTTAGCTAAAGTTTAGATGAAATTAGCTTATTTGAAGGGCAGAAATAACGAAATAGTGTGATTTTATTCATCTTTTTGATATGCAAATGGGATTAAATGCCTAGCGTTAGATGATCTAGATCCAGAAAGATAAATATTCAACTACTACTTTGGGCTGATTTTTTATCTTGTTGAAATTCATTACTCAACCAATTTCTTAATTTCAGCACGGCTTCAGAACGTAATTTATCGGCATGACAGGCAAAGTAATAACCTTGGTCAGGGTGAATTACGCGCTGCCCAATTTCTCTCAAAATGCCGCTTTCAACTTCCTGTTTGATAAATAATCGGTGAGTAACAAACAAGCCTAACCCACTCAATGTGGCTTGTAAGGCTTGCGCTGAGGCGGCAAAAGAAAGATTGCGTTGCTGCGTGGGGGGCGTTACATGGTTGGCTTGACACCAAATGTCCCAATCTTGCTGACGCCGCGGGTTATTCACAAAAATAGCAGGAAACTGTGTTAATGCGTGTTCTGCGGTAAGTTCGGCCTTGAATGCGTTTTGGTTTATCACCATCACCAATTCATCCTCAGCTAATTTTTCACAATAGTAACCTTGCCAGTCACGTAATTGACCATGAATCAATGCGACATCAACCCCTTGCTCTTCTAAGGAGAAGGTTCCGGTTAACGTGGAAATGCGGACATCGACTTCTGGAGCGAAAGCTTGAAAGCTGCTCACTCGTGGAATCCACCAATGCAGAGCTAAGGAGTTAATCATATTAAGGGTAATACGATTGCTGTATGTCGGTTTGAGTAGTGATTCCGTCGCTTGTACGATTTGTTCTAGGGCTGGTGCGACCTTTTGATAGTAACGTTTACCGGTACTGTTAAGTATAACTTGACGACCGACACGATGAAAAAGAGCCTGCCCCAGTTGTTGCTCTAAGGCTTTTATCGCTTGGCTAATCGCTGAATGGCTGACACTTAAGGCTTCTGCTGCAAGCGTCATGCTACCTGTTTCCGCCACGGCAACAAAGGAATAAAGGGATTTGAGTGGGATGAGTTTACGCATTATCAAACTTGTAAGTTTAACTAACATGTTTGGTTGATATTACTCGTTATTTTTTATGTCGTCATCTCCTTACACTAGAGACAATGTAAGGAGAGTGGTATGCCTAATTATTTATTTCCAGTGTGGTTCATGTTGTTATCGACTTTCAGTTTGTCGTTGACCGGACTATTGAGTAAATACCTCGCACAGATGATGCCGATTGCCGTGCTAGGCTTTTTACGCTTTATTATTCCCGCCTTGTTCTTATTGATGGCGATGCAATTGACTCATTTTCGTTGGCCACAGAAAAACATGTTTATTTTCTTTGATGATTCGCGCAGTCTGTATTGCGGGTAGCCAACTCTGCTTCATCTATTCATTACAAGCCCTTTCGCTAGTAGAAAGCGTGGTGCTATTCAGTACTGGTCCGTTGTTCATCCCGATATTTGAAAAACTACTCTGGGGTGGGAAATTGGCTTGGCGAACGGTAGTGAGCGTATGGGTAATATTGGTCGGTGTCATGATGTTGGCCGGAAATACGGGAAGTATTATCTGGCGTCCAGAGTTGCTTACAGGATTGGGGGCTGGACTATTTAATGCGGGATCTCAACTGAGTTTGTTCCGCGCAGCAAAAAGTGATATGCGTTCAATTGAGATCCACGCTTGGACATTTTTGGTTGCTGCCTTATTACTGAGCCCACTCTTATTGCTGGTTCCTTGGGGCGGGGATTTAGCTTCAATAACCGGAATTGGTTTTGATAAGGAGGGAATGTTCACTCTTGGTGCTTTAATCTTGGCTTCGGTATTGGTCGTGAATACACAGGTTTTCCGTGCCAAAGCCTATCGTTTGGCCAAGTCAGGTTCCCAGCTTGCTCCACTGATTTTTACAAACTTACTGTTTAGTGCGTTATGGCAAATGCTGTTTTTTGATGTGGAATATGGGCTCACTCAGCAACTGGGTTTAGGGTTGATTATTGTGACAACGGTGATTAACGGGATAATTCCTCGCTTCACGGAGCGTAAAGCGAGGTTAAAAACGGTATAGGGGTGTAACGTTTTAGCGTTTCACTAGTCCGTAAGGAAGTTGGGTAAACACCTGTGGTTGTTGGTTGATAATCGGGGCGGGATTCACTGAGCGCCAATCGAGCAGCATGATCGCCAACACATTGCGGTGTTCGCCGAGGGAGAGATCAAAATCACCAGCCGTTGAGGGGATCATGCCTTTTTGTTGTATCCACTTGTGCTTGGATAAATTGGCGGGTTTTCAGAACCACCGGATCGTTTTCAAGTCCAGCAAGCAAAAATGAAATACCCACTTCCGCCACAATATCAGGTTTAGCTCGCTGTAAAATCGTATCGAGGTTAGCGCGGAAATAGTCATAGATCCATTGATGTTGTTGTTCACTGACGCGATGTTGGTAATATTCTGAATCTGCAAAAATAATGTGCGTCATACCGTACAACTTATTGCCGTATTGCTGATCATCGAGCGTGCTATCTCGCTGATCAGAATATGTGTTTCGAAAAGCTTGAATAAACGGGTCTACCACGTCTTGCTCACCTAATTGACGTAACCAATAAACTTGATTGGCTAACTGAGCTGCCCAAGCTTCGATCATTCCAGTGTTGGTTGCATAAGGGGTAAAGTCATAACGTCGTAAGACTTGGCGTAATTTGTCATCGTCTTTGTGTTTGAGCCCATACTCGTTAGCGCGAGCCATAGAGCCTAATAAATCGATGCCTAAATACAGGTATTCCGGCATTGTTTGGGTGGCAGAGAAACGGCGTAGAGTCCGTTCATCTTGGCTTTTTTGATAACTGTTGATGCGTTTTTGTGCATACCGCTGAATCTGTTCTGGGCTATGTACTTCTTCGGCAAAGTAATTTAAACGGCTCGCTACACGTGCTAAATCACTGCCAATCGCGGCTGCATATTTGTCGTCGAGGGTTTGTCGGTACATGCGCAGAGCGTAATGCCCCTCTTTGAAGCCGGGTAACGTAAACAGTTGTGCTTCATACGTATGGCGAATCAGATCTGCCGTGTCTTGAAAAGACAGCGAAGCAACAGAACCTAGCTCGGTTCCCTGTCGGTGAGGTTGGTCGGGAAGCGATCGTGTGCTATTTGCGTCTTGATAAGGTGTTAGCAACGCCTGTGTCTGTGCGTAAGTCGTGGTTGTGGTTAGTACCAGAGTGGTAATAAGGGCTGACCACATAACGATTCATTTTTTTGTGCATTTTTGACTGTACTCAGTCGATATCGTTCTACTTTTTAAACCTATGAACTTTAACGGAGATGTACAACCGTGGTGTGAGTTTACCGTTAATGCTATGTCAGAAACGCAATCCGATCATAAGCGGATATTGCGAAAAGTGAGATTGATCCTCAGCTGTGTTTGGTTTGCCGAGTTTTAGGGATTGCGTGTTGCCAACAATGTTGCGTAGTTCCAGCCATGATCAGTAAATCGCCATGACTTAATTCACATTCGATTTTCAGGGCGGGATCCTGTTTATGGCGCAGCAAGAATCGACGACTTTCCCCTAGCGACAGGGAAGCGATTATCGGGTTTGTGCCTAATTCAGGTTCATTATCTTGATGCCACCCCATCGAATCTTGACCATCACGATAAAGATTTGCCAGCACCGAATTAAACCTTGTTTGAGCCGCCTCTTCACACTGCATTTTTAACTGCGTGAGTCGCTCAGGAAAAGGGTGAGCAGACAAAGTCAGCCCTGAATAGCGGTAATCCTCATCACCATACCAAGCGATAAGTCGAGGTTGAAGAACGCGTTTTACCGAACAAACGGATACTGTTTTGCTGCCAGTTCAACTCTGGTTTTAATTGTGTCAAAGCCTCGTCTGCTTGTGGTAGTGCCAGAAATTGTGGAAACCACACGAGTTGCCCATCAAGCAGGGTAATATCTCCAGAGGGAAAATCTCGATTTAAAATAAGCGTTTTCATCATGGTTTATATTTACAATTCTGTAATCAATGGGTTTCTTTATTGTACATTTGAGTTAATCTTAGTAGACAGGCTGATCGTGAAATTTAAGATGTCAAATTGCCCTTCTACTGTAGAACAAGGCTTTTGGTTATCCTCATAAGTTGTTTGGGTTTGCTTGCGAATGAATCGCGTGATTCACTCAGTAACTTATAAACAAAAATCAATAATAAAGCTGAGGGTTGAGGGATGGGGTTAACCTCACACAATAATCGATATATCACGGTTTTTTTCTTGTCATTACTTTTCTTCGGAATTGGCGTGGTTGAATCGCTTAACTTTAATCAACGGCTTATTTTACAAAATGATCTTCGTCAGCACGCTAAAGAAGAGTTATCCGCAGTGCGTTTCCAGTTGGAAGCCGAGGTTCTTGCCGATATTTATGCGGTAAAAAGTTTAACCCCGCTCTTAATGTTAGATCCTGAGCTAAAACTCTACCATTGGGAACAATTGTCTGCGGCGGTAATGAGAAGCAGCGACCATTTAAGAGCGCTAGGTATCGCACCTAATGATGTGGTGGTTTTTAGTTATCCTCTTTCTCAATCTCATGCCGTTCTTGGTTTAGATTACCGAACCGTGCCGTTGCAATGGGCATACGATAAAAAAAGCGCGTGAAATAAAACAAACTTTTGTCTCTGGACCTGTTGACCTTGTTCAAGGCGGGAAAGCACTGGTGATCCGAGAGCCGATATTCTATGACCCACCAACGAATAGTCGCTATTGGGGCGTTCTTAGCGTTGTGATGGACTGGGAGTCCTTGCTCTCTTCAACGAAGCTCCAAAGCTTTGGCGAGAATTTTCAGCTTTCGATCCGCGGTCGAGATAGTTTAGGCAGTGAAGGGGAAGTATTTTGGGGAGATCCACAAGTTTTCCAAGCTGCTTTTGCCAAAGAAACGGTTTATTTCCCTTATGGAAGTTGGCAAATCGCTGTAGCAGAGACACAAGGGCTATTACATCTTTTACCTTGGTATGAACAGCATATCGTACGCTTGATTGGCTATCCGATACTCATGCTTTTACTACTTGGGTTTGGTGTCATCGTGCGGCTATATCATGTGGCAGAAGAGCGTTCTTTACATGATCCTTTAACCCATCTACCCAATCGGCGGTATTTTATTTGTACCATTGATACCTATTTTGAAAATGCGAAACGTTCTGATAGCGAAGGTAATTTTGCCTTATTGAATATTGATATTGACCGTTTTAAAACCATCAATGATTCGTATGGGCATATTGCTGGCGATAAGGTTTTGGTTGCTTGTGCCGAACGCATTAAATCCTGTTTACGTGTTTCCGATTTAGTCGCCCGAATTGGAGGAGATGAGTTTTTGGTTTTAATACCACGAATTCACCGTGAGCAAGATGTGTTGAAAGTGTGTGATACGATTTTGACGAATATTTCTGAAACCCCAATCGTGTATGAAGGCCAGCTGATTAACATTCGCGTCAGTATTGGTTATGCCTTGTATAATCGCGCCTTTGCAGATCCTAATGAGATGTTTAAGTTAGCCGATCAGCGCATGTATGCCGCCAAGCGTAGACAAAATCCACTACATCAATTCTAAAAGTGCATTTTGCGAAACTTAACTTTTGCAAAATGCGAAAATTTTGCATGTTGTCAGTCTTCTATGAGTTTTGCTGCAATGAAACTGCCCATTATTTGTGCGTTTTTAATGCAGAAGTGTCGAATCAAAAGTTGGCACGTAACCTGCATTAATTAGATTGACCCTTCTAAGCCGAGGGTCACCTAGCCAACTGACGTTGTTAGTGAACACCCTTGTTCACACTTATAGACGGCCAATCACACTTCTTGTGGTTGGCCTTTTTTTTATCCGTCGCATTCACCATAACATTTGGGTTTTCTTGGGCATACGGCTCCTCGTGAGCAGATGAGTCTGGCGTCACCCTCAATGCCACGCTCAACCCAGTTGATATTGAGAATCTTGGCGATGGTGCGTAAATCACGCTTGATCGGCGCTGGTATAGCCGTTGTCCCTCCTTTTTGCACACAACTCATTTTCAACTCCTGAGCTATCGCAAGAGCATCACCACCTTGAGCATTGATTGCAGGGTTAAGATCGATACCAGCACACAGCACTCGGTTATTCCCCGCAGGATCGATCACATTAATCGATTCACAACAATAAATCCGTGGTTCATCACCGACAGTCAGGATGGAGATCTGTGCTGAACTGCCATCTTGTGGCTGTGAAAGACGCCGAAATACGGCCCAATGTTGGCATGGGTCGTTCACCTTACGCATATTGCCCCAAGGGAGTGGAATGCCATTACCTCGATATACAGCTTTGAGTTTCCCCTCACCATAAGCATCAAAATAATGCCAATGCGGATAAGGAGAAACGACGGTCATTCGTCGCATTGCGACTGAAGGTGATACCCCAGCCTTTTGATGCACGCTGATTTCATAACCATTTCGATCCAGCAACTGCCTAAAAGGCACTTTAGGACAGAGTAGGGCTCCTGCAAAAAAACTGGATTCAAAATCCCGCCATGCTTGCAGAATATCTTGCGAGTTAAGCTCTGAGGATGGGGATGTTTCGACCATTTCATCCCAACCTTGAGTATGTCCGACCGATAGAACACTTTTTAAGCCATCTTTGTTGTGCAACACATTGTGGCCAATGTACACCGCAAGGTCATATTTAAGCCGTGTTGGGTATTCACGCAGTATTTCATACAAATAAATAGCGGCCGGGGGGCTCAAAGAAGGAAGTGACTAACTGCTTTGCGCTAACGCCAAGTTCATCGGTGACATCATGGGGAGTGCGCTTGACCCAGCGCACGTCCAATCCGAGACTTTTAGCAATATCCAGCAAATCCGGTGACTGATAAATTAAGGCGTTTTTAGTCCCACTTCTTCAGCGGCACGCTCCAGATCTGGGAAGTGATTCTGCAAGCTTTCTTGGTGAGCCCGAATTAAGAGATGGGCAAATTGACGTCCAGTGATCCCAGTTTGCGACAGCATCTCAGGGATGGCAATTTGTAAGATGTCATTAGAAAACAGAAAGCTAGGCTCAAGAGCCATGCCGCTGATCCCGCCTCGATTGCCTTTTTCTGGTGTGATGTCCACTTGTTCAGGTTCATCATCGAGAAACCAAATCGGATCTTTTTGAAACACTTCCGCGATCACTTCCAGCATTTCTACACTCGGTACCCGTTTTCCACGCTCAATCATTGAAAGGTAAGATACAGAAGGGGCGTATTCTGGGCTGACTCGAATGCAACGAGCAGAGAGATCCTCCATCGTTAAGTGGTTTCTTTTCCTTAGATTTCTGACTTTCGTTCCCAGAAAATGGGACTGTCGGACTAAACTTTTAGACACACTCATTTTGTAAAATTCACATTGTAAAATTTTTGTTGTGAAATTGTAGTCAAAAATCCGCTAGTCTACCAAGTAAGCGAAGTCACAAATCCGGCGAAAAGATCGCCAGTGCCTTTGCAGAAAAATCAATTTGCTCTGGACGAGGGAACAACGATGAACATGCTGACGTTTGATAAAACAGAAATCCAACACCAAAACAAACCCTTTATCGCTGAAGCTGTGTTCGCCGTAGAAACGGTCGCTGCCAATCAGCAACGTGAGAAACAAATCAAAGCTAAGCAGCTATTGGATAGACTTTTTCCGCTAGAAAATGGTACGCACCAAGATGTGACCGCATATGTCATCGATTACAATCACTTGCTGGCTTACTTCCAAGATGGTCGACATAGTGGTTTGAAATACCCTAAGCAATTTGTGGCGTTTAATGGTAGCAAAGAGAATCCGAGTCACATTGTGTTTCGTGATGGGCAAGGAAGCCATGTGGAGCTGACATTAGGTTGCCAACGAGGTACAGGGTGCATTGAATTGCGCGAAATTGCAGATATTCAATTAGAGACCTGTACTGTGTTGAATCATAGTGATGAACAGATGCAACCGAGTACGATTATTCGCCATTGGGTTAGTTTGATTAAAGGTGATGAGCAAGGCCGCCCACAGGCACGAATTGAAGAAAAAGAATATACCGCACGCAATGGTGATGAGTATTTCTTGGGTGATTGTTTCGCTCATTAATTGAACCCATAAAACGCAAAAAGCCAAGAGTGCAGGTTGTGCTCTTGGCTTTTTGTATGGGTATGACGCCGTGTATTCTCTGAACAGTTAAAGACTCTATATGGGGGCCGTTAAATCGGCATCACTCGGTTACGTCCTAGGTTCTTCGCGTCATACAGTAGTGCATCTGCTCTTTCGACTAAGGACTCTAAAGAATCGCCATCGACTTTCTCTACAACCCCAAAAGAGGCGGTGATGCTGCCGACAGACTGACCACTTCGTCTATCTTTCACCGTCAGTTTTTCAATTGAACGTCGCACGGACTCTGCAAATTGTCGTGCGATCCGCATCGATTTACGGGGGGCAATCAGTGCAAACTCTTCTCCGCCATAGCGATAAGCGGTCACACCATCACGACACAGACTTTGTAGGCGTTTAGCAATCGCACGAATGATTTGGTCACCAAACAAATGGCCGTAGGTATCGTTGAGGATTTTAAAATGGTCAATATCAAGCATGATCAAACTGACGGGGTGACCTGCATGGATCAACGTAAACATATCGCCATCGAAGGCTCGTCGATTGTAGAGCCCAGATAAACTGTCAAACAAAGCATCTTTTTGAACTTTTGCGAGCTGCTCTTTCAGCAGCGAAATTTCTTGCGTGGCCGCATTCAGTTGATTGTTCAAAAAATTGGTTGAGTGGCGAATATCTTTAGATTCGCTGACCAGCTGACGGATCACCGTCATCACCTCTTCAATCGAAAGATTATCTTGCTCAACTCGTTCTAACTCTTTGAAGCTTTTATCTATGATGTCGGCAAATGAACTAGTGTCGCTGAGAGTGTCTGTCATTGAGCTACTGATTTCGCCTAATAAAACTTCAACATTGGCACGCAATTGATTGATATTTATCTCAGCTTTTGTCGCAATGTATTGCTGATATAAATGCTCACCCGAGGCGGGGGGGCAAAGACCAAAATTGTTCAGTATGCTGTCCATCTCAGTGTTGAGTTGTGGATTTGCTTGATCAACATAGGTATACCACAATGCATAATTCGCGGGTGTGGCTGCTACGTGATGCTTCATCATCAACGGAACCGCTTTTTTTAAGTTAGCAGTGGATTTTTTGAAATCTTCAGTCGTCATCACTTCATTCGAATATGCAAGATATCTTCATAAACTTAAGATTAGCGGATTTAAGGTAGAAACGCTGCAAAATTGTTTTGCCTGAACGTTAGGTCACGTTTTTTAAGATATTGATGTGTCGTTAGCCGCTGTAGCCCAATGGTGGTAAGCCTTGAAAGCGGCATGGCATCGAACATTAAGACAGGGAAAAGGGCGATGGATGTTGTGGATAAAGTGCAAAGAGAGTGGGCGAGTGAAAACCCTGAATTAAATACTTTACCGATGTCGGTGATAGATCGGCTATTACGAATTACGAAGCGTGTTGAACGGTTGATGAAGGTTTTTTATCAACAAGCGGGGTTAACGGCTGGAGAGTTTGAAGTATTAATGACTTTGCGTAGAGCGGGAGCCCCTTATTGTTTGACCCCTTCAGATTTGCAAGTCAGTTTATTGTTGAGTTCAGGTGCGATGACCAACCGCCTCAATCGTTTGGAACAAAAAGGCTTACTGACGAGGGGCATGAGTATCTATGACCGGCGTAACGTTGAAGTGACTCTCACCGAGAAAGGGGTATGCCGTGTAGAAGTATTACTGTTGGAATACGTGGCTTTGCAAGAACAGTTACTGTCGGGATTTTCTGCCGAGGAGCAAGAGAGTTTATCAAATCAGCTACGAGTGTGGTTGCGGCATTATGAGAAATCTTGGCAAGATATATGGCCATTCTAATGCTATCGGCAGCGATCTCTAGGTCGTTTCACGTATACGAGATGCTGCCAAAATTATTGGGTAAGCAGGGCTTTAATGTACTTTTAAACGCTGACTTTCCAGTTTTTTAGCACCACGCAGCATGGCTTCTATCAACTCGGTAGCGTTGAATTTTTCCAGTGCTTCATGGGCACCAACTTGATGGGCACGGTCAACACAGATTTCACTGGAAAGAGAAGTGTGCAAAATACAATAAGCATGATTGAGCTGTGAGTCATTTTGAACTTCAAATGCTAACTCATAGCCATCTAATCCTGGCATCTCAATATCGCTAACGAGAATGTCAATCGCGCGATGCTGTTGAGCCATGTCCCGCATCAGGTCAATGGCATCACTACCATTTTTGCAAATTTGGTAGGGAATATTGATGCTATCTAAAGCGTCGGAGAGCTGCTTACGCGCAATCGAGGAGTCATCCACCAATAAAATATGCAAGGGTTTCAGGCGCTCTCGCTCAATATCTGTCAGCATGGGTACTTTAGACGATTCATACTGCGGATAAATCTTAGAAAGCAGTAATTCAACGTCGAGCAGCTGCACAATCTTATCTTGATAGCGAGTGATGCCAGTAACAAAAACATCATGCCCTGCAGTGGACGGTGACGATTCGATGTGGCGCCAATCGCACTCGATTATTTTCTCAATCGTACGCACCATAAAGGCCACCACAGTGCGCAGGCAATCGGTGACAATCAGGTAGCATTTTTGATACTCACTCGGTTGTATCGGACGAAAACCAATCGCAGCCGCCATATCGATTACCGGAACCGTCAAATTACGTATCGTGACGGTACCGATGACATGGTGATGCGAGTAAGGGATTTGAGTCATTGGTTTATAAGTGACAATTTCCCGGACTTTTAGTGTGCCAATAGCGAAAAGTTGCTGCTGGGCACTGAGTGTGAACATCAACATTCCTTGTGATTGGTTCGCTTTACTGACGACTTTAGCCATAATGTTTTCTTTATCTGATCTAACTCTTACTTATACTAACCGAAATTACCGTATCAGCAACGGAATGGCTTGAATTTAGCCGATAATCAGCAGATTTGTTTTGATCTCAGCCATGCGTTTACATTTATTGTTGTTCGGGTACACTACGCGGCTCGATAAAACAGGGGAAAAATATGGCACGTACCGCGGCAGCTTTGCATATTCTGGTAAAACATAAAGAGCAAGCAGACGATATTTTAGCTCAATTGAAAAAAGGTGCTAAGTTTCACGTTTTAGCCAAAAAATACTCGCTTTGTCCTTCTGGTAAAAAAGGCGGAGACTTGGGTGAGTTTCGTCAGGGGCAGATGGTTCCTGCGTTTGATAAAGCCTGTTTTCAAGGCGAAGTTTTGACGCCCCAGTTAGTCAAAACCAAATTTGGTTGGCATGTCGTGAAGGTGTTGTACCGCACGTAAATCAAATGGTGCTATCCCCAACGTTTGGGGCTCCTCGAACGGTGTATTGTTTTGACCTTTCCGACATTGAAAATCCGGACTACCCAAGTAGACCGGATTATGAACTGCGTTATTAAGTTATCCCATTAAAAAACGATCCGTCTATCCGCGGTTTGTGTCATCGCTTCAGGTTTGTCGTACAGATCGTGATGGTTCATACTTTCGGGAATAAACCAATGCTTTGTCTTGAAAGCGGCTATTAATGGTTATAAGGCAGCTTATCTCTCAATATACACCCAGAGAGATTGGTCAAATTGTCTGAATATTATTTCATCACTTATTCCCAATATTACCGTTATTATACCCGTCGATTACAGGCTTAAATTAAAGTCAGTAATATAACAAGAGGTTTAAAAATTCGTGAACGCTGAGTCAGCTATTCTATTTATTGAAAATAGGATGCATGGATGAAGATCTGAAAATGGATAACTTGAATAATAAATGAATGCTTGATTTAGGCGAATGCTTCTACAACACAGTCACAGATTAATGGCTCATAATTCAGGAGAGGTATAAGTAAAAAGAACTAGATTATGCTCTCAAATTAACTTGAAACAAGATTGTCATTGTAAAGACATAGGACTATGTCTTTCATCTTATTGAGGCTAATTAAACCTTCTTTCGAAAGCGACTTGTAACATATCCGGTGCTTATAGAACGGAACAGAAACAGATAAATACGAATTTTGATGCACATATTTTTAACAATTCATTAGGAAACTAATTTTATATATCAATAAGATGTGTGTATTGCTGTCTGATATTCTTAATATTGAGATTTCATCTTAAGCTCATGAATTGCACAGATTAATTTTATGATTGAAACCGGTTCATCGGTTGTCTTAATTTCTGAACATTGACTTCCCTTTTCTTAACGTTAGTTTTAATCATGTTCGCTTGATGTGTTAGGAGGGGTGAAATGAAAGATGGGAACAAACTAAACGTTAGATTGCTTTCTGATGTTTGTATGCAATCCAGATTATTGAAAGAAGCGTTAGAGTCCAAACTTCCCGTGGTGCTGGAAATCACACCATTTTCTGAGTTGTGGCTGGAAGAAAACAAACCAGAAAGCCGTAATATCCAGATGTTGTTGATTGATTATTCCAGAATTTCGGATGATGTTTTGACGGATTACAGCTCGTTTAAACATATCAGTTGTCCAGAGGCGAAAGAGGTGATTATTAATTGTCCTTCGGAGATTGAACACAAACAGCTTTTCAAATGGAATAATCTTGCGGGTGTCTTTTATCTTGATGATGAGATGGATACGCTTATCAAAGGTATGAGTAAAATTTTGCAGGATGAAATGTGGCTCACACGGAAGTTAGCGCAAGAATATATCCTTCATTATCGTGCAGGTAACTCGGTCGTTACTTCGCAAATGTATGCTAAATTGACTAAAAGAGAGCAGCAAATCATTAAACTGCTCGGTAGTGGTGCGTCAAATATTGAAATCGCGGACAAGCTTTTTGTAAGTGAAAATACAGTAAAAACGCATCTACATAATGTATTTAAGAAAATTAATGCCAAAAACCGTTTGCAGGCACTGATTTGGGCGAAAAACAACATCGGTATTGAGGAAGTTAATTCTTAATCTGTTTCGCCCTTTCCTATTTACAACGCTGAGAAAAACTATCAAGAAGGCCGCTATGCACGGCCTTCTTTGTTTTTATCTGAGTCTACGCTCTACTCAACAACGACAGCCGTGCCACTGATGGATACCATCAACATGCCATTGGTTTTACCGAAAGTTTCATAGTCTAAATCAATACCGACCACGGCATTGGCTCCTAATGCTGCGGCTTGCTGTTGCAACTCTTCTAGGGCTAGGCTACGGGCTTTTTCTAATTCGCGCTCATACGTTCCTGAACGGCCACCCACGATATCTCGGATCCCTGCAAACAGGTCTTTAAAAATGTTGGCCCCGAGGATAGCTTCACCCGCAATCACTCCGCAGTAACGGACAATACGCTTACCTTCAACGTTTGGCGTAGTTGTAACAATCATGTTCTTTCCTTTATTCGATGAGATGCTTGTTGGATTATGAGGCCGCAAAGAAGTTCCCAATCAGGTTTGGAGTCTCTCCATCAGGAATATTGATCTTGGAGATTAATAACTCGAATTGCTGAGAGTGATTAAGCCAGATATAACGCGCATCTTATTGTTCATGTAGTGAGAATCATGGCGTTAGATGGATTAATGGATGCAATTGCAGACCGAGGTTGGTATGTGTGGGAGGATTTTTTGAACCCACAAGAAGTGCAAGCTCTACGAGAGTGTGTCCCTGAGCATTGGAAACGGGCGCGCATCGGCAGAAACGACGAAACCCAACGCGCAACGGAGATTCGCAGTGACAAAATTCAGTGGTTAGACGTTTCGATGGGGCAACCTATCCAAGATTACTTAGAACGTATGGAGCAGATTCGGCGGGAAGTGAATCGCCATTTCTTTTTGGGGTTGTTTGAGTACGAGGCACACTTCGCTAAATATGAGGCGGGTGATTTCTATCTTAAGCATCTCGATTCGTTTCGAGGCAACGAAAACCGCAAACTGACGACGGTATTTTACCTCAATGAACAGTGGACGCCCGCCGATGGCGGTGAACTAAAAATCTACGATTTGCAGGACAACTGGATTGATACGTTAGCGCCCGTTGCGGGGCGTTTGGTGGTGTTTCTTTCTGAACGTTTTCCTCATGAAGTGCTTGAAGCTCACGCCGACCGTGTAAGTATCGCGGGCTGGTTTCGAACCAATGGGGTAAGTGGCAATAAATTAGATATTGCTAGTTAACTTTATTCGCAAGGCAACGAAGGTCGTGTGTTGCCTTGCGTTAAGTTTGCTTACTCAAAAATGAATCACTGAAAAATGGGGCTGTTCACTTAACGCCTCCATGGAGCTTAACTGCCCTGTTTCGAGCAGCCATGTTTCTTCTTCTCCTCGTAGCTCAATGCATTCCTGCTTTTGGCTATTGCGTTGCGTGTCAGAGGCTACACCGTAATACACCTCACCACTTTTCATTGTTAGTTTGACTGGCAAATGGAACAAACAGGCCAGTTCAATGTAATCGTATTGACTGCAGCTAACCATGTGTTTACTCGCTTTTATTTAAGTACTTACTTTGCAGTATATACATCCTCTTAACATCTTGGTAACGACCATTGATGAAAAATTCTTCGACTAAGTGGCCTTCTTCCACAAATCCACATGCTTCATACAGATGAACGGCTTTAGGGTTCTCGACTGCAACATGCAAATAGATCTTGTGTAGGTTGAGAATGGTGAATGAGTAATCCAACGCACGATGAATCAATGTACGCGCAAAACCTTTACCTTGATGCTCGGGGGCAATGATGATTTGAAATTCAGCACTGCGGTGGATGTAGTTGATTTCAATCAGCTCGACTAAGCCTATCAAGTTTTTGTTGTCATCTTCGACCACAAAGCGCCGTTCAGCGTTGTCGTGAATGTGTTTGTTGTAGAGCTCTTCAAGTTCATCAAAGGACTCGTAGGGCTCTTCAAACCAATACGACATGATGTTGCGGTTGTTATTGAGATTATGGATGAAGCGTAAGTCGCCTCGTTCTAATGCTCTGAGCGTTAACTGACTATTCATGTAATTACCTAACGATGTTTGAGGCTCTCGACGTTTAGACCATAGAGGAAGAGAGGGTTTATTCACAAGAGGTATAACATCAATTTATTGCAAAATTAGAAGGTTGAGCGAATTTGGCAAACTTGAGGCAGACAGAATAAAAAAGCCCTCTCACGGTGAGAGGGCTTAAGTTGCAAGCAAAGGTGAAGTGGTTATGCAGGAAGCTCAACGCCTTTTTCTTTGTGCAGGCGGCGGCAAGCACGACCATCACTGTGGAATAGGTGGCAGCGATGCGCTGGAATACCAATGGTGAGCGTATCGCCGGTTTCGACATCGAGCGTATCGGGCTGGCGGTAGATGACGTCAGAATCCGAGCCTTTCAGGTTCATATATACCTGCGTTTCGTTACCCAGTTTTTCAACAATCATCACTTTGCCTTCAATTTTGGCATCGCCATGGTCTGCTTCAACCAGATGTTCAGGACGAATGCCGAGTGACATGCGTTCGCCACGCGTCACGGTGGTACCGTCAACAGGGATCCAGAAAGTGGTGCCGTTGGAAAGCTGAACTTGCACGCGCTCCTTTTCAACCGCTTCGATGAACACACTCATGAAGTTCATCTTAGGCGAACCAATAAATCCGGCTACAAAACGGTTCTGTGGATAGTGGTACAGTTCCAGTGGTTTGCCAACTTGTGAGACAAAACCGGCATCCAGCACCACAATTTTGTCGGCCATGGTCATGGCTTCCACTTGGTCATGAGTAACGTAAATCATGGTGCAACCCAGTTTACGTTGCAGTTTGGTAATTTCTGAGCGCATTTGCACGCGCAAAGCAGCATCGAGGTTCGACAGCGGCTCATCGAGTAGGAATACGTTGGGCTGTGAAACCAGAGTACGACCAATCGCAACACGTTGGCGTTGACCACCGGAAAGTGCTTTGGGTTGTCGATCGAGCAGGTGACTCAGTTGCAGAATTTCTGCTGCATGGTCAACCCGTTTTTTAACCTCGCTTTTATCCGCTTTTGAGAGTTTGAGGCCAAACGACATGTTGTCGTACAAATTGAGATGTGGGTAAAGCGCGTAGGATTGGAATACCATGCCAACTCCACGTTTGGAAGGTTCCACATCATTCATGCGTTGCTCACCGATGTACAGATCGCCAGACGTAATGTCTTCCAAACCTGCGATACAGCGCAGCAGAGTCGATTTGCCACAACCAGAAGGACCGACAAATACCACGAATTCGCCTTCTTGAATTTCTAGGTCGACGTTCTTGGAAATCAGCACATCGCCATAAGCTTTACATACATTTTTTAACGTGACACTCGCCATCTAGCTCGTCCTCGATCAAGATTTTTAATCATTATCGCGGCTCATTATATGAATTATTGTGCACGCAATAACAGTAGGAATTGGATAAGGTGAACCACATCATGTGGTTTCATGGGCAGCGCCGCCTTATTGGGTAAGAAAAGAAAGGGTGAACGCTCCGGCTATGAAGCCATTCACCCGACTGCCGCGAAAAGTAAGTTGTTTCCCCCTACACAAAATCATGTCTCTCCCGTAATGCTTTCACCACAAACATGACTTTATATCGACAACCCACTTGGCGGTGGAACCAGTCACAAACCGTGAACTGGAAAGGCTCTTACCATCCTCTTTGGGATGAGGCTAGTTTGTGTGAAAGAGACAATAGGGACATCCTCCTCATTGGTTTTTTTGTAGGGGGAGTAGTTGAGGAGGAGGTGGAGGAGGGGCTTTAAGGCGTAGTTAGATCCAGTTCAAATTATTGAGGGTGGATAAGTTGAGTAGGATCACATCAATCCCCCTTTTTGTGATTTAGCTCGCTCACATCAGCCGATAGAGATCACGAAAATACGCCATAATATCGAGGGCGTAGGGGGCAGGAGGATGAGTAAATTGCGATTTTTACTGATGATAAATGGCGAAATACGGCAAAACCTCCTGGTGAGCCCTACAACACAAAAATAAAAGGATATGAACATGAAAAATGCCCTAAGCACAGTCGCGCTGAGCACTCTGGTGGCTCTTGGTTCGTTTGGTGCCCATGCTGCTATTGAAGAAGGACAACTCACTATTTGGATCAATGGTGATAAAGGCTATAACGGTCTGGCTGAGGTCGGTAAAAAGTTCGAAGCCGACACGGGGGTAAAAGTGACCGTCGCTCACCCTGATGGATTGCAAGATAAATTCCCACAAACTGCTGCAACCGGTGATGGTCCTGATATTGTGTTCTGGGCTCACGACCGTTTTGGTGGTTACGCAGATGCGGGTCTACTGGTTGAGGTCAAACCTTCTGCAAAGGTTAAAGAAGGCATTGTCGATTTCGCATGGGATGCAGTGAAATACAATGGCAAGATCATTGGTTACCCAATTGCAGTGGAATCCCTATCGCTGATTTACAACAAAGATTTAGTACCAAACCCACCAAAAAATTGGGAAGAAGTGGCTGAGCTGGATGCCAAACTGAAAAAACAAGGCAAATCAGCCATCATGTGGAACCTGAAAGAACCTTATTTCACATGGCCTTTGATGGCGGCTGATGGCGGTTACGCGTTCAAATACGGTGTTGATGGCTATGATGTGAAAGATGCTGGCATCAACAACAAAGGCGTAAAAGAAGCGATGAACTTCGTGAAAGGCCTAGTGGATAAAGGCGTGATCTCCCCAGATATGGACTACTCAGTGTCTGAAGCTGCCTTTAACCAAGGTAATACCGCGATGACCATCAACGGTCCGTGGTCTTGGGGCAACATCGAGAAATCGGGCATTAACTACGGTGTGACCACTTTGCCTAAATTTAACGGCCAAGCGTCAAAACCTTTCGTTGGCGTTCTCACCGCGGGTATTAGTACGGCTTCTCCAAACAAAGATCTCGCGGTGGAATTCATCGAAAACTATCTGCTGACCAACGATGGTCTGCGTATGGTAAACAACGACAAGCCATTAGGTGCGGTCGCGTTGAACTCTTTCCAACGTGAATTGGATGCAGATGCACGCATCGCGGCCACCATGGATAACGCGATGAATGGCGAAATCATGCCCAACATCCCCCAAATGAGCGCATTCTGGGGGGCTGCGAAAAATACGATTGTTAACATTGTTGATGGCCGTCAAACCGTCGATGCTGCACTGGCAGACGCTGAAAAACAGATGACGAAATAACCCATCGTCACACCTTGGAGGGGGAAATTTTCCCCCTCCGCATTTCTTGATAACAACACGCTAGCAGGTTCTTTATGCAGTCAGTTCAAGGTACACAGGCTATGTCCGATCCAACTGCGGTACGTCCAGCCGACAAACGTGCGTTTTTAAAATGGGCAGTACTTGGCGCGGTAGGTATCGTGAATGGCTACGCAACCATTCTTATGTATTCTCGTGGGGAGGTAGCGTTTGCATTGCTGACGCTGATCCTCACCACTTTGGCACTGTATGTTTTCGGTAGTCGTAAAACTTACGCACATCGTTATATTTATCCCGGTATTGCGGGGATGATTCTGTTTATTCTGTTCCCACTGGCCTACACCGTTGGCCTAGCTTTCACAAACTACAGCGCGAAAAACCAGCTTACTCTTGAGCGCACACAATCGGTGTTGATGGATCAAACCTTCCAAAGTGGTGAGAGTTATGCTTTCCAACTTTATAACACCGAGCAAGGCTACCGTTTGGTGATTGAAAATGGTGAAGAGCGTTTAGCTACTCCTCCTTTCTCTCTCAGCAGCAATATTCCGGCAGATCTTAACCTTGAAGCGATTGGTGGCATTGAGGGGGACATCGAGCCGATTAAGACCATCGTTGGGTATCGCACGCAACTGAGCGGCATCGATCTGCATTTCCCTGATGGTGAAGACATTCGCATGAGTGGCCTACGTAAATTTGCTGCGGTGAAACCCCTCTATACCTTGCAGGATGATGGTGAAACACTCACCAACAACCAATCCGGTCAGACGTTGCGCCCCAATATGGAGATTGGTTTTTATCAACCCATCAATGAGAGCGGCGAATTCGTCGGTGAGCGAGTTTCACCTGGATTTGTGGTGTCAATTGGCACACACAACTTTGAACGAGTATGGAAAGATGATGGCATCAAAGAGCCGTTTATCAACATCTTCATCTGGACGGTGATTTTCTCGGTACTGACGGTGATTGGCACCCTGATGATCGGTCTTGTATTAGCCAGCGTGGTGCAATGGGAAGCATTGAAAGGGCGTGCGATTTATCGTGTGCTGCTGATCTTGCCTTACGCGGTGCCTGCTTTCATTTCGATCTTGATTTTCCGTGGCCTGTTCAACCAGAGCTTCGGTGAGATTAATATGGTGCTCAATGGCTTGTTTGGCTTAAGCCCTGCTTGGTTTTCAGATCCGTTAATGGCCAAAACCATGGTGTTAATTGTGAACACTTGGCTTGGCTTCCCTTACATGATGATCTTGTGTATGGGCTTACTGAAAGCGATTCCTGATGATTTGTACGAAGCATCGGCGATTGATGGTGCGAATTTTATTAACAACTTTACCAAAATCACCTTGCCGATGATGATCAAACCGCTGACTCCGTTATTGATTGCCAGCTTTGCTTTTAACTTCAACAACTTTGTAATGATTCAGCTTTTAACTCAAGGTGGGCCAAACCGCATCGGTACTTCTGAGCCTGCGGGTTATACCGATCTTCTGGTGAGTTATACCTACCGCATCGCGTTTGAAGGTGGTGGCGGTCAAGACTTTGGTTTGGCGAGTGCGATTGCGACGCTGATCTTCTTGCTAGTGGGCGCGTTAGCGCTGCTCAACCTGCGTTTTACTAAGCTGAGCCAACAATAAGGAGCATTCATATGGCGATGGTACAAGGCAAATCTCTCAAGTATCGCGTGTGGGCAACCCACGCGACACTCTGGGTGTTCCTAGCGTTAATTATTTTCCCACTACTGATGATTGTCGCGATCTCGTTTCGCGAAGGTAACTTCGCAACCGGCAGCTTGATTCCGGATCGTCCTTCATTGGAGCACTGGAAGCTAGCATTGGGTATTGCAGTACAAAATGCTGATGGCACAGTGACACCGCCCCCTTTTCCTGTCATGACATGGCTGTGGAACTCGGTAAAAGTGGCGGGCATTACATCGGTATTGATTGTGGCGCTTTCTACTACTTCGGCTTACGCCTTTGCTCGTATGCGTTTTAAAGGCAAAGAAACCATCTTAAAAGCGATGATGATTTTCCAAATGTTCCCTGCAGTTCTGGCCTTGGTCGCGTTGTATGCCTTGTTTGATAAGCTTGGGCAGTACATTCCCTTCTTGGGCTTAAACACGCACGGCGGTTTGATTTTCTCTTACCTCGGCGGGATTGCGCTGCACGTTTGGACTATTAAAGGTTACTTTGAAACTATCGACCGTTCATTAGAAGAAGCCGCAGCGTTGGATGGCGCTACACCATGGCAAGCGTTCAGATTGGTGCTGCTTCCGTTATCTGTGCCTATCCTTGCGGTGGTATTCATTCTGTCATTTATTGGTGTGGTGGGTGAAGTTCCGGTGGCGTCTTTGCTGCTTTCTGATGTAAACTCATACACGCTTGCGGTTGGTATGCAGCAGTATCTTTATCCTCAGAACTATCTGTGGGGGGATTTTGCCGCCGCTGCGGTGCTCTCAGCACTTCCAATCACGATCGTATTTTTACTTGCACAGCGTTGGCTTGTCGGAGGACTTACCGCTGGCGGTGTGAAAGGATAATAACGATAAGGGCGACGTAAAGTCGCCCATTTTGTCTCTTCTTAACATTAATTGGTTTGGCCGCCGACAAGTTAAGAAGCTTCAATTCTGGCGTTACGCATAGCTGGCTGTTAGCTCTATTCCTTACTAGTTCACGACTAACAGTTTTTGTAACCAAAACCTGAGCTTAGCTCGGGTTTTTTTATGACTAAGGATTAGGATAACCAGTTTTGCGAAACGGTTGCCAGTATAAGCACAACCCTGTTTCTCAACAGTGAAACAAATAGAGGATGCGAGTCAGATCGGATATTGAGTTGTAATGACACCAACCAGTGCAAAAAAATTAGAACTCACGGCTGGAAGGCGCACAATTTAAGTATTGTAACAGCAGATACAAACTCTCTTCATGCATAGCAACTCGTCGGAAAAGATCGGCGAAAGTGGCATCTCCCCCAAAGCAAGCTTGAATGTAGTGATTAATCGCTTCTGGTTGATAGCCTTGAACATACAGCGTTCTTACCCATTGATATTCGACCGCTTTGGGGTTGGTGAGGGTCGTTTCGGTGAGGGTGATTTTATCTAGGGTAATCGCCATAACAAAAGCGTGAAATCCATGAGCTAAAGATGGGCATGGATTTAAACAAAGCTTGATGACAGTTCGATGACAGGCGCTCCTGCCAAGAGGCTGAAGCGCAGGATAGGCCTTTAATTTTTCAGATATTTGACGTGCGCTTCCATTTCTTCACCGATCTCAGTGCGCATGTTCATTAAGCGAATCGCCGAAGCTCGTAATTCCTGATCTTCTTTGGTTTGCGGAACCCACTCAGGCACGAGTGACGGTTTGCCTGCTTCATCCACTGCTACCATGATCACGATGCAATGAGTGGTGAGATGATTTTTCAGGAATTTTGGGTCGCTGGCTTGTACATCAATGGCGATGTGCATGGAGGTTTTTCCGGTATAAATCACCTTGGCATTCACTTCGACTAGGTTGCCGACATGAATGGGGGCGACAAAGCGTATACCACCCGCATAAGCTGTGATGCAGTATTTACCACTCCAAGCCGCGGCGCAAGCATAGGCAGCAAGGTCAATCCATTTCATTACCGCACCACCGTGCACTTTGCCCCCAAAATTGACATCCCCTGGTTCTGCCAGAAAACGTAATGTGATCTCTCGTTTGCCACTGCTCATCGGCTTATCCTTCATTTTCGTTTTGAGCCTTTTGCTCAAATAAGTGTAGGGCCAATAACAACAAATCTTTTACACACAGACAATAATTTGTGCATTTTGTGTATGAAAAAAGGCGCTTTCGCGCCTTTCCTTCGTCTCGATGCTCAACCTTCTATCGAGTTACACCACTTGAATGGTGACTTCATGCTCTTTGGCGAACGCTTCAATCTCTTTCGGTGGCGTTTGGTCGGTAATGATTAAATCGACATCGGCGAGTGTACCGAGTTTCACCATCGCGTTACGACCAAATTTACTGTGGTCAACAGCAAGAAACACACTACGGCTATTTTCGATAATCGCACGTTTTACTCGCACTTCATGGTAGTCGAAATCAAGCAGAGAGCCGTCATAATCGATGCCACTGATCCCCAAAATGCCAAAATCCAAACGAAATTGGGAAATAAAATCCAATGTGGCTTCGCCTGTTACGCCGCCGTCTTTATTACGCACTTCTCCCCCCGCCAAAATGATGCTGAAATCAGGCTTACTCATTAGCATAGTGGCGACGTTTAAGTTGTTGGTCACCACACGCAGTTGATGATGATTAACCATTAAAGCGCGAGCGATGGCTTCTGGTGTTGTGCCGATATCAATAAACAGTGTTGCACCATCAGGAATATGTTCCACTAAAGCGGCTGCGACTTTTTCTTTTTCATCTTGATAAGAAACTTGACGAGTATGGTATGAGGAGTTTTCAGAACTGGTGGCAATCGTTGCACCACCGTGGTTGCGGCGCAATTTATTGGCATCGGCAAGTTCGTTGAGATCGCGGCGTATGGTTTGTGGGCTGACATCAAATCGATCCACCAGCTCTTCTGTACTGACAAACCCTTGGGCTTGAACTAATTCAATGATTTCTTGATGGCGCTTAACTGCTTTCACCGGGATATCCTTATGATTTGAACTGCCCTCAGTGTACGGAGTGATTGCCTGATTTCAAATCTTGGTTTGCGTTTTCTTACTTTTTCTTTTCGTTTTTAATCTTTTTTCACAAAAACGAAAAGAAATACCTCCTAGGTGTGTGAGTTAGTTTGTGGATTGACGATAGATACAGCAACGGTTGCGCCCACTGCGTTTCGCTTTATACAGAGCTTGGTCAGATCGTCGATAAATATCCGCAATATCATGATCTCCATGATGTAGGCTAGATACGCCCGCGCACAGATAGATATGCTCTTGTTGATCGAAGAAAGGGTGCTCAGCGAAACGTTGGCGGATTTGCTCTGCTAACGCGAAAGCTGTTTCTACGTCCGTATTCTCTAGCACTATGATGAATTCCTCACCGCCTACGCGGCCACAGAAATGGTGCTCTGAAATGACGTCATTGAAGAGTTTAGCGAGGAAACACAACACCTCATCGCCTTTATCGTGACCAAATTGGTCATTGATCAGTTTGAAGTTATCGATATCGATAGAGATGCAGCTTAAGGGTTGCTTTGAATTTTTTGCGCGAGTGAAGGCTGAACGAAAATCCGCCCACAATTTACGTCGATTGCACAGCTGAGTTAAAGAGTCGGTATTGGCGAGCTGGTAGAGTTGTTCACGTAGCTCAACAATGTCAGTGATGTCGGTTGAGACACCAATTAACCCGATAACTTCACCGGTGAGTCGGTGCAAAATTGGGTGTTTTACTGCTCGGTAGACCCGTACTAGCCCATTTGATTTAGCCGTGGCACGTTCTTCATGAATGACGGATGAGCGCGTCTCAAAGACATGTTGATCGGCGGCTAAGATATCACTGAGCTGGTCATCAAAGAAAAAATCGTGGTCAGTCTTACCAATTAAAGAGGATTCATCGGTATTGAACAATTCTAAAGTGAGGGGATTGGCGTAGAGATATTCCCCACGACGATTTTTGACAAAAACATACACGCCCAGCTCATTGAGCACAATCTCGTGCAAGGTGAACTGCTGGTTATCAAAAAGCTCTTCAATACTATTAAGTTCAATCATAGGCTCACCTCTGCATTCCCAACCTCAGTCAAATCATTGGAGGTTAAGGATCGGGGAACCTAGCCAATCTTTACTTTTATTACGTCTTGCGACGTGTTTCTTATTCTTTAAAGATAGCGTGTTGAACGCTGTTTTGCGCGTGAAAATGTTCGCTTTTATACTTGTGTCACTTTTTCGACGCCGTCATCATTACGGCGCTGAATTTTGAGTTGTGAAAGTGCGACACCACTGATCACTAATAACCCACCAAGCAGATGATAAGGTTGTACGGTTTCACCCAATAATGTGGCGGCCAATGAAACAGAGAACACGGGTAGCAGGTTCATAAACATGGCGGTGGAGTCAGCACCAATCGCGTCAATCGCTTTAACCCACATCCAAGGTGCCAGTAGTGAAGCGGCGATTCCTGCGTAGGCAATTAAAGAGAGTGAACCCTCGGTTGGGAGTAGATGATCACTGGTTAACCAGAGTGGTGTGAGCATCAATACGGCACAAACACCTTGTAAATAAATTAAAGTCCAGTTGCTAAAGGGCATTTTCCAGCGTTTGAGGAGCACGCAGTACAAGGCATAGACTAACGCCGCCATTACCATCAAAGTATCACCTTCGGTAACACTTTGATGTAAGAAAAACAGTGGGTTGCCTTCTCCTAACATGTAAGCAAGGCCACACAGTGAAAGTACACCACCGACAATACTGAGCGCCGAAATAGGTTTGTTGAGTAGCGGTAAACTAATGAAAACACTCATCAAGGGAACAAAAGAGGTGATCAGTGACATATTGGTGGCAGTCGTGGTCAGCCCCGCGTAATAACCGAGAGACTGGTTAAGTACCATTCCGAGTAAAGCCAAAAATGCCAGTTTGCTTAAGTTGTGCTTAACCACTGCCCACTGGCGAATGGCGCTAGGTAAGCAGAAAGGGGTGAGAATCACCATGGCTAATAACCAGCGATAAAAACTCATCGCGCTTGGCTCAATGGTGGCTGCGGCGAGTTTGTTAACAATGGAGTTGCCACCCCAAATCAGCACTGTTAAAAATGGCAAAAGATAAATCATGTGAGCCTCGTCGCAATTTGTTTCTCTGGATATAGTGTGGCAGGTCTTTATAATTACAACTATCTCTAAAAAGACATTGCGAGCGATAGGAAGACAAGATTGAAAAAACGCACTCGTCACCTCCATCCTTCATTATCCATTGAACACCCACCTTCCGAGGTGTTTATGAATTTTGAAGCCTTTTTATCCAATACGGAAACTCGCGAGCACAGCCATGCTTGGGGACAAGTGCAGCTGATATCGGGAGGGATTTTGGAAATGGAAGCGGAGGATACGCGCTTTCTGGCGCCTCCTCACCTAGCCATTTGGGTTCCTGCGGGGATCCGTCATCGAAGCTACAATCGTAAACCCATCGAATATTGCTCGCTGAATATTGCCTCTAATTTGACCTCGGCGTTTCCTGCTAAAACCAGTTTAATTAAGGTAACGTCGATTGTTTCGGCAATCATTGATGATTTTAGAGAACGCAACATCAATGTTGCGCACAGCAGTGAAGATAAGCGATTAGTGCAAGTGTTGCTCGATCAACTGGCGACTCGCGAAACTCAGCACCACTTTCTTCCTTCGACGAATCACAAGCATTTAGCGCCGATTTTGGCTTCAGTGGAAGAAAATCCAACCGATAACACGACATTGCAGCAGTGGGCAGAGAAGGTTCATACCACGGAGCGAACGCTAGCGCGCCATTGTCAGGCAGAATTGGGTATGAGCTTTACTGAATGGCGGCTTCGGGTGCGTTATCTTTATTCGATGGAATTGTTACGCCAAGGCCATGCCGTAAAAGAGGTGGCACTAACACTCGGCTATAACCAAGCCAGTCCATTTATTACCATGTTTAAAAAATACTCCGGGCTGACCCCGGAGCAATATAAAAGCCGATTACTCGCCTAGCACCGCCTGCTCATTGACGAGCACATAGTCGAGCGCGCCAACAATGGCCGCGACCTGTGCATCATTGCAGTTTTGTGCGCTCACTTTGGGGCTATCTGGGTAGACCTCGGTAGTGGTGCCGTAAGTACAATCAGTCATGCCGCCACACAAGCCCAGTTCTCTCATTGGATAGAGGATGACGCCATCTGCGACCACGGGTGAGCCAATGATCTCGTTTTTGTCATCTGCAGGGGCGATATGCGTCACGCGGCGTACCGAATTAATCACTGCTTGCTGAAAGTCAAGCTGAGGGTTTTCAGTATCTCCGACTGTGTAAAAACCATCCGGAATGGTTCCTGCAAGGTAGTTTTTACCATCGCGTGCCGCTAGGGCGGGACGAAACTCAGATTCATCTGTATCGGTCGTTTCGTGCAGATCTATATGCAGCAAAATAGGCTCGTGCTCCGCAACCATCGCCATCAATAAGGCGGCCTCTTGTGCCGGACTGTTCTGTATAAAAGAACGGTTAGGGTCGATGGCATCTGGATTCCAGCGATTAATGGTTTCGTAACCCCAAGGGCTCACGCAAGGGGCTGCAAGCAGATTGAAGTGGGTTAAATAAGGCTTTGCTGCGGTGGCTAAAAATTGCAGCGCGCCGTGTACCCCACTGGTTTCGTAACCATGTACACCTCCTGTGATCAATACTGTTGGTTTGGTGGCATCCCAGTTGCGACTTTTTACCACATACAACGGGTAGCGAGCGGGATCGAAAGAAAGAGCACCGTAAGTGCTGATCTCAAAGCGATCTTGCAGTGCCAAAATTTTTGGCACGACTTCTTGTTGGTATTCGCGTTGGATATGGCGTTGTGCGAGCCATGCTTGGCGTTCTGCGGCTTGCCAAGGTTGACCCGGCACACCGATAGGGTAAACAGATGACATTCTAGTTCTCAGTCTTTGATCGAGTTGCAAAAGAGTAAGGCTTTGATAACGCCTGAGCAACAAAATTTTAAAGCTGCAGAATAGCCAATGAAATGAGGAAAAGTAACAGAATGAATATAAGCAAACAGAAATAGTGAATTATTTTTTTGTTTGGTACTTACAAAATTAATTAATGAATACTAAATTCACCGATTTCAGCTCCCATGTCAGAGAGTATTTTTCCTGTCTGATTTATTTCACAGAAATTAAAGTAAATTGGATAATGATTGGAGTTAATTCTTGGCAAAATATGACGCTGTAAAATGTCACTATTTAATTGATGAATATGAGCTGACCAGCGGAGATTATTTTGCAGAAGATGGAATTCGATTTTTATCATGAGTTAAAGTTTCTTGTTGATGAGATTTCTCTCGTAATAGTTGATACCAGTGTCGCTGGCGAGAAGTTCTTCGAGACATATTTTACTCGTTGTGATGAATTAAAAAGAAGTAATGAGGAAGAGTTGTCAGGTATTGCTGAGTGGTTAAAGCGTGGTACACATGGGCACCACGCAGAAGTAGGCTTACAGCGTAACTACGTTAGACGCTTGTGGGCCTTTCTTACCTTGTTCAACCGTGAAACTAACACGTTGACCTTCAGTCAAGGTTTTAAAACCTTCTGATTGGATAGAATTAAAGTGAACAAACACATCGTTGCCACCGTTATCTTGAGTAAGAAAACCAAAACCTTTAGTTTCGTTGTAACCATTTTACAGAACCAGTCATTTTATTAGACATAGAGACCTCTAGAGATAATATTTACAATGATTTATTAGGGCTTAAAACAGAAGCTATTATATGGATTATAAAGGAGAAGCTATCACAGAGGTTGAACGAAAGGTATCGAAAAAAGACTGAGGTAAAACTTGAACTAAATTTCATTAATAGCTCATTTGTTTGAGCTGTAGATGAGTATACATGGAAAAAACAAGATGACTAGGATTATTTTATGAACTCGTAAAATATTTTATTTTTTAGCGAGATTGAACAGTGTAAATCACCATGAAGCACGTGGCAGAACAAGGTTGTTTTGTCTACACTCCCAACATGGAAAATGTTGAATGAACGAACCTAATGAGTGTTGCAAAGAATACATTTCCCCTCTCTGAATTAATGATTTCGCTGACTACGGCTCTCGATATGACAGAAGGACAGCCACCAGAACACTGTATTCGGTGTTGTTGGATTGGTATGCATGTCGGGATGCAATTAGAACTGACAGAATCTGACCTTCATGACCTATTTTTCACTCTATTGCTGAAAGATGCCGGTTGTAGCAGTAATGCCGCGCGGATTTGTGAGCTGTATGCCACCGATGATCTGACGTTTAAACGGCGTTATAAAACGGTAGGGACCAGCCTTTCCAGTGTGATCAACTTTATTGTGAAAAACACTGGCTCAGAGCAAAGCTGGACGGAGCGCATTTTAACCACGATAGATATTTTGAAAAATGGCAACGACTATGCGCAAGAGCTGATTCAAACCCGTTGTACTCGTGGTGCGGATGTGGCAAGAGAGCTGAGATTTAGCGAGGCGGTGGGCGTCAGGGTATACATTCACTGGATGAGCATTGGAATGGTCAAGGGCGACCAGCACAGTTGAAAGGGAAATCTATTTCCACTTTTTGTCTCGCATTGCCTTATTGGCGCAAGTGTTTGATGTTTTTCAAGTTGAACATGATTTGGACGAAGCGGTGCAGGAGATCATCGCACGTAGCGGAGTGTGGTTTGATCCGCACTTGGTCGAGATTGTCGAACAGTTGATAGATAACCCACGCTTTGTGGCGGGTCTTCAGTCTCCAGATATCAGCTTGCGGGTGATGAACCTGCCTCCGGCTCAAGCGCATTTACCTTTGGATGATGAATATTTGGAATGCATAGTGACGGCATTTGGGAAAATCGTCGATGCCAAAAGTCCGTATACGGCTGGGCATAGTGAGCGAGTCGCGGTTTACACAGATTTAATCGCACGGCAACTGGCCATCTCTGACTCCGATCGAGCTTGGTTGCGACGCGCAGCATTGTTGCACGACATTGGTAAGTTAGGGGTAAGTAACGCGATTTTAGATAAACCAGGTAAGTTAAATGATGTGGAATGGAAAGCGGTGCAAGCTCATGCCGCATTCACTGAACAAATTTTGCAGAAGCTGTCACCTTTCAAAACCCTAGCGCGGATGGCGGGAGCACATCATGAAAAACTCGATGGTACGGGCTATCCGCGAGGGATAAAAGGCGATGAAATTAGCGTGATGACCCGAGTGATAACGACGGCGGATATTTTTGATGCGCTCAGTGCGGAGCGGCCTTACCGCGCAGCGATGCCGACAGAAAAAGCACTGGCCATCATGGAGGAGAATCTTCATACAGCGATCGATCCGGAATGTTTTTCTGCGTTGAAATTAGCACTTAATCAATTACCCGTGGAATACACTCAGCAGTTAAACGCTCCGGCGGTTTCCATGACAGAAATCGATAGCAACTAGCCCTATTGATTAACTACATGTTGTGAAATAAACAATGCCGCGGAGTAAACCGCGGCATTGTGCAGAGTGATGGAGATAAACGACAGGATTTAACGCCGAACCGGACGCAATACCACAATCGCAGAACCAAACAGTAAAATGGCGAGGAGTGCCATTGCCCAATTACCCATACTGTAAGCCAGTCCGGCGGTGGCAGACCACACAGCCACACCGATGTGCATCATAGTCATTGCCCATGAAAGTAGTCGCCCACGATGTTGGGACGACAAACCTGAGAGATAACTTTGCAGTGCGGGTGAGCCTATACCTCCGGCGAGTGCCCAAAAAAACAGCGGCAGCATCAGTAAAGTAAGCTGCTGCGCAGGATAAAGGTAAAATCCGACACTGCTCACCAGACAAACTACCAAAGCTAGTCGCATGATTTGTCTTCCGCTTTCAAAACGATGAGCAAGGCGAGGGAGCAATACATTGCCCAACACGCTGATGAATCCCAGTACGGCATAGAGACTGCCGACTGACCAAATCGGCATGCCTTGTGTGTCGTGCAGATGTTGTCCTATTAAGTTGAATAAGCCAATTCCGCCACCTAACCCTAAACACATGGCGGATAAGCCGCCTAAAGCCCCCTGGGATCTTCCAGAGTTTGGCTGGCTCTACCTCATCGTGATGGGCAACTTTCGGTTTTTCATCATCTTGAACGCGAATGATGAGCAACCCTAACGCAACGCCCCAAGAAGCCAAACCTAAAGCAATGAACGCCGCACGCCAAGAGAGCCACTCAGCAAACAAGGCACCAAGGGCAGGACTAGAGATCATGCCCAAAGTGAGCCCTGATTGTACGGAAGCAATGCACTTCATCATGTCTGTACTTGAGCGATCGGCCGCCATTGCGAAAGCAATGGGTAACATCCGGCACTGGCTAATCCAGTGAGGATCCGCGTGATGATGCCCCATTCAAAAGTTTCAACCAATCCGGTCGCAATCGACGTTGCACCAAAAATGATCGAGGCAGGCAACATAATGGCTAAGCGCCCAAAGCGATCCGACCACCCGCCCGATAGCGGGGCGATCAACGCTAACGCGACACTGTAAGCTGTGATGAATAAGGTCACTCGCTCAGGAGGGACACCTAAGTCATGGCCAATCGGTGTCAGAATCGGACCTAACATCAGTTCATCTGCCCCGACTAAGAAGGCAATCAGAAATAACATAACCTTTAAAAACATTTCTTTACCCTCGTTAGGCTTGCGTTGTTGTGGAAGCAGTTAGTGCTTGAATATCAATGGTTTTATCCAGCCAGTCGTGTATGAAATCCTCTTCGTGAGAGACCACAATCAGCGTTCCTGAATAACGGATTAACGCCTGTTTTAAGGCGCTTTTCACTGTGTTATCCAGATGTGTAGTGGGTTCATCTAAAATCAACAGATGAGTGGGTTGCAGAGTTAATTGGCATAGTTTGACCTTGGTTTGCTCCCCACCGCTTAATGAGCTGATGGGTTGAAGCACCATTTTCCCGGATAAACCAAACTGCGCGAGATGCTGACGGATCGTTTTATCATCGGATTGATGAGCGACCGATTTCACCAATTGCACTGGCGTGGCATCAGGATCTGACCATTTAAGCTCTTGCTCGAAGTAGCCGATTTTTAAGCCATTGGCTTGCTCGATGTCGCCACTGAGCGGAGGTATTTGCCCAATCAGTGTTTTCAGCAACGTGGATTTACCAATACCGTTAAATCCACGCACCGCCATTTTTTCCCCTCTGCGAATTGCAAATGAGAGGCTTGGGAGCAACGGGCGTGAGTAGCCAATGTACAGTTCAGAAGTCAGCAGCATTTCTTGGGCACGACACGGTGCACTTTTAAAAGAAAAGGCCACGGATTTTTGCTTGTCAGGAGCCGCTAAGCGTTCAATGCGCGCTAACTGTTTTTTGCGGCCATTGGCAATGCTGGCATTTACGCCCGCACCATTTTTGGCAATAAACTTTTCCAGCTTTTCAATCTGCTTACTCTGCGCCTGATATTGTTTGGTATAAGCCTCTTGATCGCGGCTTTTCTGCGTTAGGGCTTTATCGATGTTGCCTTTGTATTTGTAGAACTGCTGATGATCAATATCGCAGGTCGTGGTCGCAATACGATTGAGAAAAGCACGGTCGTGAGAGATCACCATGAATGCCCCTTGAAATACGTTCAAATAGTCCGCTAGCCAATCAATGTGTACGGTATCGAGATAGTTGGTGGGTTCATCTAGTAGCAACACATCGGGCGATTGCAACAGCAAAGCCGCCAAAATCACCTTGTGCCTTTGGCCTCCACTTAGGTACTTAAGTTGCGTGTTTAACCCCAATTGGACAATTCCCAAACCTTGCGCGACATGTTCAATCTGCGTATCCAATGTGTAGAAAGCATGGCTTTCTAACTTGGTTTGGATCTCTGCCGCCCGCTGCAAAGCGTGCGAATTAACGCATTGTTCAGGGTCGGTGTAGATGGACATCATCTCCGTTTCAAGTTCATACAGGGCTTTGAAGGTTAATTGCAGATGTTCACGAATCGTGAGTTGCTCATTCATTTGGGCGTGTTGATCCAGATAGCCAATCTGGACATGGCGTTGCCATTCAATCCGCCCGCGATCGGGCAGCAGTTCCGCTTGCAGCAATTTGAACAGGGTACTTTTTCCCACCCCGTTATGGCCAATCAAGCCGATGTGTTCGCCCGCGTGCAAAGTAAAGTGGGCATTATGATAGAGAACCTTGTCACCCACTTGGTGAGAGAGGTTTTGGATTGTCAGTAAACTCATTGCATTACATCCATAAAAAACGAGGGCGGTTGATTGGCCGGCCCTCATTTCAAGAAGTTGAAACTTCAAGTCTGACGTTTATGCACGCCAGAAATGAAAAAGCCGACGATGAAGCATCATCGTCGGCCAGTCTTCTGCAATCCTTCAGCTACAAAGCTACGCCTCTTGCTAAAAGCAAAAGGTGAGTCTTATCGCTGATGAAGATTTAAAAGATTAAGCTCCGAGCAACACTTCATCGTGTTAATGCGCGGAGTTCAGCCTTCTAACAAAACTCTTGAAAAGGATGTAAAGCATTGCAGAAAAGTTCCTAAATTATTGCTGGGCGGGAATTTACTCTTTTCTCGAATAAGGATCAACCAAAGGCATTTTTTAATCGTTTCGTTGAAGTCATCACAGCATTTCCCTTGCTAGGGTGATTGGTGTTACATTTTGTCACGATTTCAACCATGAATAAGAGAGATGATGTATGGCAGGCGCAAGCTTATTGACCCTACTCGATGATATTGCGACGGTACTGGATGATGTGGCTGTGATGTCGAAAATGGCCGCAAAAAAGACGGCGGGTGTGCTGGGGGATGACTTAGCGCTCAATGCGCAGCAAGTCTCTGGCGTGGCAGCTGAACGTGAAATTCCAGTGGTGTGGGCGGTCGCCAAAGGTTCGTTTCGCAATAAGCTGGTTTTGGTTCCGGCAGCACTCATCATCAGCTCAATTGCTCCTTGGTTGATCATGCCTTTGCTGCTACTCGGTGGTTTATTTCTCTGTTTTGAAGGCGCAGAGAAGATCCTCGAAAAATGGCTGCATCCAGTCCCCAAGCAGGATACCGAACAACGCGCTGCCGCTATAATGACTGAGGGTTTAGAAACAGAAAGCTTGGCGACAGAAAGTGTGGCTGAGTACGAAAAGCGTAAAATTGGTGGCGCTATCCGCACCGATTTTATTCTGTCGGCAGAAATCATTGTGATCGCTCTCGGTACCGTACAGGGGCAATCCATGCTCACACAAATTCTGGTGGTCAGCTTGATTGCTGTCATCATGACGATCGGTGTGTATGGTTTGGTGGCAGGCATAGTGAAGTTGGATGATTTAGGTTTCTATCTGCAACGCCAATCCAAAGGCCAAGGACTCAAAGCCAGTTTGGGTGGTGTGTTAGTGCGTTTTGCGCCCAAGTTGATGAAAGGGCTGACTGTAGTCGGAACCGCGGCGATGTTTTTAGTCGGCGGCGGGATCGTGGTGCATAACGTGCCCGCAGTGCATCATGCCCTTGAGCCGATACTCAATACGGTTGAAGCATGGCCTGCGGTAGGCGCTCTGATGCCAACCCTCATTAATGGTGTGATTGGGGTGGCGGCTGGCAGCCTCTTAGTGGCTGTGATGGAAGTGTGGCACAAACTTCGCGGGTAATTCTCTCGCCTAGCTGTCGCCCCAAGTCGTTTGGCGAATCTCCTGCTTATCGGCAGCGACAGCGGTGTTGGCGACAACATGAAGTAGGGTATCCGTAAAATTCTCGTTGTTATTTTCGGGAAGGCAAATAAACTAGCGGCTTTTGTTTTTCGGCGGTCGATATTATGCAGTGTGAGTCCTTTATTCAAAAACGGTGTACCTCTTGCCACCAGTGTGCGCAGCCGTATTCCCAACAAGTTGAGAATAAAGATCAGCAGTTGCGTGAGTTGATTGCGCCTGCCATGGATGTGCAGTGGTTAACCCCCTGTCACCAGTGCTAGTACACCGCGTTTCGCAATAAAGCCAAAATGGTGGTGCTCGGTGCGGCTCACGCGCCGATTTTAGGCATTGAAGATGCGCAAGGTCAGCCTTTGTCGCTGGTGACTTGCCCGCTTTATCCGCAGCCGATGCAAGAGTTGCTCGCTTATCTGGAAAACTGGATCCGTATCGCGGGTATTCCGCCGTATAACAAGCTGAAGAAAAAAGGTGAACTGAAGTTTATTCTGCTCACCCGCAGTGAAAACAGCGGCCAATTTATGCTGCGTTTTGTGGCACGCAGCCATGCGGTGCTTGAGCGAATTGAACGCAATTTGCCGACATTGATTGCGGCTTTCCCGACGATCGAAGTCGTTTCCGTCAATATCCAGCCGGTGCATATGGCGCGTTTAGAAGGTGAAGAGGAAATTTTCCTCACCGAAACGCAAAGCCTGCTTGAACAGTTCAACGATGTGCCTATGGTGATCCGCCCGAAAAGCTTTTTCCAAACTAATCCCCAAGTGGCTGAGCAGCTATACGCGACCGCGCGTGCTTGGGTGCGCGAGATGGCGCCAACGCAAATGTGGGATCTGTTTTGTGGCGTTGGTGGCTTTGCGCTACATTGCGCCGCGCCAAACACTGCTGTGACGGGCATTGAAATTGAACCAGAAGCGATTGCCAGTGCGCAACGTTCGGCGCAAATGATGGGGATTGATAATCTTAGCTTTGCAGCGCTCGATTCGGCCAAGTTTTCACAAAGCCAGATGAGTGCACCAGAGTTAGTGTTGGTCAACCCTCCGCGTCGTGGCTTGGGTAGTGAGCTGACCGCGCAGTTGGAAGCGCTCGCGCCAAAACACATTCTTTATTCCAGTTGTAACCCGCAGACCATGGTCAAAGACATCGCTGAGCTCGCCAGTTACCAAATGATTCGCGTGCAGTGGTTTGATATGTTCCCGCATACAAATCACGCTGAAGTGCTGACCTTGTTGGTCAGAAAATAGGTACTGAATAAAGGATTAAACAATAAGGGGCGGTTTGCCCCTTATTGCATGTTTATAGGATTAAGAGCGACTTAGCTGTGATTGGCCACTTCAGCGCTGCAGATCACCTGTGGCTCTGCATCAAGAAGCCAAGAAATCCAACGCCGACGGGAATTGAGGATGAAGCCTTCATCGGCAGCAATGCCACTCACAATGTAGCCATCCACCTTTTTACGCTCTTCTTTTGTGCCAAATACCCAATCATCGCTATGAATTTTCTGCCCTGCGAGTATCGCTTCACTTAAACGCGGATTAGTAATCGCAATCATCAAACCTTGAGTAGAGTGAATACCAATATCGGCTTGTGAAAAGCTGCCAATCGCGACTGGCACTTCTATTGAACATTCTTGTCCTTGGGCATTTTTGGCTTGATATTTTCCTTCTCCCACTCGCCCTTTTAACCAAAGAAGCTGCCCTTGGGTCATTTTCGTGATGGTCAATAGACCAATGGTTTGCTCGGGTAAGTGGTCATTGAGCTTAAGAGGATCCGCCGAAGCAAGATTCGCCATTGAAATCAGCAGTAAAACTAATAGAGTTCTCATGATAAAAGCGCCTTATCGGTGAAGTGGGAGGAAGAGGGTTGAACCAGTAAGTAAATTAGCCAGAAAGGGCCAATCACGGGGATCACAAATACCCATGTCCACCATCCGGAGCGCTGGGTATCATGCAAACGCCGAACTAAGATGGCGAGCATCGGGATAAAGCTGATGAGGCTGTAAAACAGATCTAACCAGCTTGGGTTGTTTGTGGCGATCTCAATACTGACCACCACCAATGTGATCAGTAGATGAGCGAGCATGAACCACCAAAAATCGTCTCTGGTTGTTTGCCCTGAAAAATCAAAGTATTGTTTCCACGCCTGTAAATAGGCGGTCAGTAAAGGTGTCATGTGCGTTTCTCATGTTGGGAATTGGCACTGGAAATGGTGGGGCAATCTGTGGCGAAAAACGTCCTAAAACGGGTTTGAGGACGTACTTGAACGGGTATTAGTCTAAGCTGTGGCGTAATCAGACCGTTCAATGCGGTCTCTCGTTTACTTTTCAGGGAAAGATATGTTGATGATTCCAGTGCCCTTCGTGGTTTCGCTGATGCTGCTGTTATTGGCGGTGATGCTCTACTTGCGATTGGCTGAGCAGGCGAAAAGCGCTTGTCTGTTTGTAGTGTTGTGTGCGGCAACCACGGCTGTGGTTGGGTTACGTTGGACGGTCGGTTGGTCTGCACTGCGCATGGCACAACCGATTTTAGCTTCCCTCATTCCTGTTGCTGCGTGGTGTACCTTTACTCGTACCCATGAAAAGGGCCTCTCGCGTTGTTATAAGCATTTATCTGGCCCAATTCTGGTGTTGGTGAGCTTGTTGGCTCAGCCATTTTTGGTCGCTACCTCTCGTATGAAATTCTGACCGCGATCTATCTGTTTTACGGGATTGCGTTGGTGCGTTATTCCTCACAAGATGCGTTGCGCATCTATGTCGCGTTTAACCATTGGGAAAACGTCAAACGGGCTGAAAATATTGCCGGTTGGATGCTGCTGTTTTCTGCATTGATCGATAGCGCGATGTCTCTCGATTTCATCTACAACCAAGGACGTTTTTCGCTGTACATTTTGACTGTCGGGCATGTGGTACTGATCCCTGTTTTGGCCTTCGCCGTGATTGTGGTTGGGGTGAGTACATCCAGCACTGATGAAGTAGTTAATTCGGAACTGAGGATCTCGCATGAAATGAAAGAAACGTTAACCGATGAGGGGATGCCAGAAGCACGAGCACAAGAGATTGTGGCCTTGTTTGATCGGCAAATGAGGGAGAAAACTCACTACTTAGATCCTGAGCTGACCTTATCTAAGCTGTCACGCAAGTTAGGCATTCCCGCGAAACAGATTTCGGCGGCGGTTAACCAAATCCATCAGAAGAATATTTCCAAGTTGATTAATGAATACCGAATTGATCATGCGTTGCAGGCGCTCACCAAGAGTGAAGATTCCATCACTCAGATTTTTATGAACTCGGGTTTTCAGACCAAATCGAATTTCAACCGCGAATTCTCACGAGTAACAGGGATGACCCCGAGCGATTATCGGAAACAGCATCGGCAGATCTAAAATCGCGTAATAAAGAATGAAAAAGGAGAGGCGAACCTCTCCTTTCGTACATCTGAACTGAGTTTACTTCACTGTCCACTCGATATTTTCACCGGCGCGGATTGGCACCACGATATCGCTGCCAAACGGCATGCTTTCCGCGACTGGCCAGGCTTGCTTGGTGAGCGTGACGGTCTCTTGATTGCGAGGTAGGCCGTAGAAATCAGGGCCATTAAAGCTAGCGAACGCTTCCAGATTTTCTAGCTTACCTTCTTTTTCAAACACTTCGGCATACAACTCAAGAGCCGCATGGGCGGTGTAAGAGCCTGCGCAGCCACAAGCGGCTTCTTTGCGGCCTTTGGCGTGCGGTGCAGAGTCCGTGCCTAGGAAGAATTTCTTGCTGCCAGAGGTTGCCGCTGCCACTAACGCGTGTTGGTGAGTCGCACGCTTTAGGATTGGCAAACAGTAGAAATGTGGGCGAATGCCGCCAACCAGCATGTGGTTGCGGTTAAACAGTAAATGGTGCGCAGTAATGGTGGCGGCAACGTTAGCACCAGCTTGCTGAACAAAGGTCACTGCCTCAGCGGTGGTGATGTGCTCAAGCACAATTTTCAACTGTGGGAAGTCATTCACGATCGGTGCAAGTACGGTGTCTAGGAAGGTCTTTTCACGGTCAAAAATGTCGACTTCGTGCGTGGTCACTTCACCGTGTACCAGAAGCAACATGCCGACTTCCTGCATCGCTTGCAGAACAGGGTAAATGTTTTTCGCTGACGTGACACCAGAATCCGAGTTGGTGGTCGCACCGGCTGGGTAAAGCTTGGCTGCAACGACTTTGCCGGACGCTTTGGCTTTGCGAATTTCCTCAGGTGAAGTGTTATCTGTGAGGTAAAGTGCCATCAAAGGTTCAAAGTGCGGCTGTGGCTGAGCGGCCATAATGCGCTCACGATAGGCTAAGGCCATCTCAGTGGTGGTTACAGGGGGAACCGTGTTAGGCATGATCAGTGCGCGGCCGTTATAACGGCTGATGTCGCGTACAGTATCGGCCAGTACATCGCCATCGCGAAGGTGAACGTGCCAGTCGTCTGGGCGTGTAATCGTCAGTGTTGTCATTGAGTGCTCCCACCATGAATGCATGAAATGATTGGAGCCTAAAGCGTCGCGCAAACGCTTCCGCTTAGGCGACAGGATGATAGTGGAAAGTGTAATCCATTTCACGTGTTATTTGTCTTGGTCTGTTTTGCCCTTGGTATCTGAATAGAAGCCAGAACCCTGATTTGTAACAACGTGTTAGTCTGAAGTGACAATTTGTTCTATGATGTTGCGCAAATAACTCCGTCTTACTCGAAGCTGCAACAGTTTTGGCTAGATTTTTCCATCCCAATCATAGCGTTTGTCTATGCTCACGGGGATGCGCTCTGTGGCCGCTTAGCGGCAAATCCAAGAAATTTGGGTATGACAACAACCAAAGGAAGCACCATGTCGTCTGGACTCTTATCTCAAATCAATGTCTTTCCGGTCAAATCGTTAGGCGGGCTGGCGCTATCGTCCGCTTGGGTAGAAAAGCAAGGCTTAACCTTTGATCGTCGTTTTATGCTGGCACTGTCTGACGGAAGCATGGTGACGGCGCGTAAATTTCCGCAAATGGTGCTGATCAAAACCGCGCTGCGTCATGATGGGGTGCTGTTTTCTGCACAAGGTCATCCCTCTCTTATCATCCGTTATGCAGATTTCAAGTTGCAACCAGTACCCGCGCAAGTTTGGGCGGATAATTTCACCGCGTACACCACCACCGATGAAGCAGACGATTGGTTTAGTACGGTATTGGGAATTCGTGTTGAGCTCTTATACAGCGGCGAGCAATCCAATCGTGTGCGTGAAAAAGTGGGACACAATGTCAGCTTTGCCGATGGCTATCCGTTGTTGGTGATAAGCCAAGCGTCGTTGGATGAACTCAATCGCCGCAGCCCTGAGTTTCATTCGATGGACCAATTTCGTACCAATTTAGTCGTTTCTGGGACAGAGCCCTTTGCTGAAGACAGTTGGAAGCGTATCAGGATCGGCGAAGTGGAGTTTGAAGCCGTCAAACCTTGCGAACGCTGCATTTTAACCACGGTTGAAGTGAAGAAAGGAGCATTTAGACCAACCAAAGAGCCGCTGCGTACTCTCTCTCAATTTCGTGCCAATGAGCGCGGTGGTGTGTTCTTCGGGCAAAACTTGGTTGCCAAGAATGAAGGAATGATTCGAGCGGGCGATCCGATTGAAGTGTTGGAATATAAAGAGAAAGAAGTTTACCCAGACCAAGGGGTCAGCCACTTCACATTGACTTGTGTTGAGCGCGAAGAGATCGCCCGTGATTTTGTGACCTTCTGGCTAGAACCTACCCAAGAAATCGCTACCCAGTATTTGCCGGGGCAACATCTGCCAATTGAAATGGTGATTGAGGGTGAGCCTGTGCAGCGTTACTACACGCTTTCTTCGAGCCCATCGCGTCCGGGACGTTTGGCGATTTCGGTAAAACGCATTGACGGTGGTCGAGTCTCTAACTGGTTACAAGATCATTTGCAGATTGGTACGACCTTGACCGCGCAGCATCCGGCGGGGCATTTCCATCTGGATACTACAGCTCCACAACCACTACTGCTGCTTTCGGCGGGCAGTGGTGTTACGCCCATGTTGTCTATGCTGCGTTATTTGGCTGACCATAACCAAGTGGATGATGTGGTGTTTTATCATCAATGCCGCAGTGAGCAAGACATTCCTTGTCGAGCGGAACTGGATGCGTTGGCAAAACAACATGCTGGGCTGACGCTCCTCTATGCGTTAACCCAACCTTCGCCGCAGTGGCAAGGGGAGCAAGGTCGCTTATCTCTCTCGCACATTAAACGCATTCCCAACCTTGTTTCCCGCCAAGTGTTTGTGTGTGGTCCAGATGGTTTTATGCAGAAAGCCAAGAATTTGCTGCTTAAACAAGGGGTAGCGGAATCGGCCTATCATCAAGAGGCCTTTGGTGCGGTACAAGTTGCACCGCGAGAAAAGAAAGATGTAACACTCAGTTTCAATGGCATTCAAGTCTCTGCGGATAATCAGAAAACCTTGCTTGAGCATGCTGAAGATGCGGGTGTGAAAATACCCAATAGCTGCCGTGCGGGCATTTGTGGTGCGTGTAAAGTGACCGTGAAATCTGGCCTTGTTCAGCAGCCAAACGTCCCTGCTTTAGCGGATCATGAACGCGCAATGGGAATGGCCTTAGCGTGCTGCGCGATGCCAGATACCGATGTAGATGTCGAGTTTTAACCGCTCTTGTTCGACCACATAAAAAAACCTCCCGTTGGGAGGTTTTTGTTTATTGGCTAGGGTTACACTTTGAATTTATTCAAAATCGCATCTTGTTCGCGGATATTTTCGGTTTGGATTTGCATTGACATATTCGCTTCATCCGCCGAGGTGGCGACTTGATCCGACAAATCTTTAATTTTCACTGTGTTGTTGTTGATTTCTTCCGCCACTAGGCTTTGTTCTTCCGCCGCAGAAGCAATTTGAATATTCATATCGCTGATCTGTTGAATAGCATAACGGATTTTTTCCAGAGCGGCATTCGCGCCTTGTGCTTGGTTGACTGCGCTGGCGGCCGTATCTTTACTGTGGCTCATGGCAACCGCAACCGCATTGGCTCCAGATTGCAGTTTCTCAATCATATTGCGAATCTCAGTGGTCGATTGTTGCGTACGCTGTGCCAGAGTGCGTACTTCATCGGCGACTACCGCAAAGCCGCGGCCAGATTCACCGGCTCGCGCCGCTTCAATCGCTGCGTTGAGCGCCAGTAAGTTGGTTTGATCCGCGATGTCGTTAATCACTTTCAGCACCGTTTCAATATTGGCTGTCGCGCTTTCGAGCACTTTCACATCGTCCACGGCAGCATCGATGGTGGCCGAAAGGGTATCGATCGCTTTGGTGGTTTTGGTAACCACGTCGGTTCCCGATGCCGCGGCTTCATCGGCTTCTTTTGCCGCAGAGGCGGCGCCTTGCGCATTATTGGCGACATCTGATGAAGTAGTGGCCATTTCATGCATTGCCGTAGCAAGTTGTTCCAACTCATGAAGCTGAGAACGCATCGCTTCTGCCGATTGATGTAAGGTCGTTGATGTGGACTCTGAGCCGCGTAAAATCTCCGCACCAATCGCTTTGGATTGAATCAACTGTTTCTGTAAGTTGCCAGTAAAGGTATTGAAACCCACAGCGAGTTTGGCGAACTCTTCATCGGTATTCGTGCTTAGACGCTGTGTTAGATCCCCTTCGCCAGAAGCGACATTTTGAATGGCATCATTGAGTGCATCCAATGGGCGCATCAGTATGCGGATCACAAACAGTAAGATGAAGACGCTGATGGCTAGAGCAATACCGGTAAAGATGAAGGCACTGTTTCTTAATTTCGCCAAGGAAGCGTAGGCAATTTCTTCATCAATCACGACACCCACATACCAATTCTCACCTTCTACCGCGGAGAAGCTGACCGTGTAGGGTTTGCCGTTCATCATCACTTGGTGTGGTACGGTATTGATTTTGGTTTCACCCAAAAACTCGCTCATTGGCTTGCCGTTGAACTCTTTTTTCGGGTGGGCAATGGTGGTGCCATCGGCGGAAATGATAAACACGTACCCTGCATTAAACAGATGAACCTCATTCACCAGCTCTGCCAATTCTGCCAAACTCACATCATAGAAAATCGCACCGACAAATGTGCCGTTATCTTTGACTGGGGTTGCGATGGAAACCAGAATTTCACCTGAAGCTGAATCGGCATAAGGGGCGGTAATGACCAGTTTTCCTGCATCTTTCGCATCTTTGTACCAAGGACGAACACGAGGATCCCAGGTTGGGCCAGGGTTCCAACTTGGGTCGTTGTTGATGTTGGAACCGTCTTTTTTCAAATCCGAGACCAGCCAAACAAAAAGGTGTTCTTAATGATGGGTTGACTAATAACGGTGCTGATACGATCAGGAGACAGATCGCTTTCAATCATACTCGTCGAATAAGAGGCGAGTTTTTTACGCCCCTCGATGACGGAGGCGGTGGTTTTACTTACCCCGTCAACAATCTCATCCACGCTTTCTGAAACCATCTTCATGATTTCTCCGCGAACGGTTATGTATTGGCTTCCAGAAAGTAGCGCAATAGTAGCAAGCAGAAGTACAGACGACGCAGCAACAATTTTATGGCTGAATTTCATCGTGATTCCTTTCATAACTATGGGTTATTGTTATTAATAAATTTATAGTTATGTTTCTGCACTTCAGCCAGTGGGAGCTCACACTTTTGTGTTGTGTTTGTGATAATTGTTTGATTTATATTGGAATATATTCTGTGCAATCGCGCACTTATAACGCGCGTCCTAGAATAAGTTGGCAAAGTTGCTGGTATTGTTCTGCGCTATTGGCAAACAGCTGTTCAATAATGCTGTGAGTTTGTGCTCCAGACTGAGAGCGTTTGAGCGCTTCACGTACCAGTAACACCACATGCTGTTCTTTGCTGACAGTCGCATGCGCTTGCGGTTGCCATTCCGCGATGGCTTGGGTGAGTGGCGACATCTTCAGTTTGGGGTCACCAGTGGTCAGCTCAAGCATGAGTAATTGGGTGAGATGAGTAAATGCCGGGTGGTGGCGTTCACAACTTTGTAAGCGATGCAGTAGCGCAAGTGCAAGCTCGGAGCATTTGATCAATCCGGCATTGTGCGGGAAGCGAGTGTTTAAGCGCAGTGAAAAATCAACGCGAGTGATTTGAGTATCAGGAAAAAATGTGAGGCCACACAAGCAGTCGAAAGGAATCCAAAGCGTTTGCCCGCGTTCCACGGCATACTCGTGTTTCCCGAGTCGACAGAGCAATAAACCTTGCTCAACGCGGATCAGGCTGTATTTTAGCGTACGTTTACGTGCCGTTACCTCAAGGTAGGGATAATGGCGCGTTTCAGACTGAATAGCGTAGTTCATAAGATGCCTCGGGAATTTTAAGGGCGCTAAGATTAACGCTTATCGCATCAAAAGCCAATTCCCGTGATTGGGATGACGTAACTCTGGTCTGACCTTAGACATCCTTGCTGATAGCATGGCTAAGTATGCGTAGAATAGGCCAGCTTTTTATCTGATGTACAAACCTATGACCTCAACAACTGATCCTTATATTGATATTCGTCCTTACAATGATGACGAGATTCCGGCTGCACTCTCTCGTCTAATCAATGACCAAGAGTTTATCTCGGCGATTTTACAGCATCGTTTCAAACATCATTCCGCTTGGCTGCGTACCTTAATGGCACCGCTAGTGAAACTGTACCTTAAACGGAAATGGGCGAAGCTAGATAGCGTCGAAGCCATTCAACTTGAGGTGAAAAAATACCTAGACCAAACGCTGGAACAGACCACTCAAGGGGTGAGCTACAGTGGTTTGGAAAAGCTGAGCAAAGATGAGGCTTACCTATTTATTTGTAACCACCGTGACATTGCAATGGATCCTGCTCTAGTTAACTACGGTTTACATATGGCAGGCCACCGCACCGTACGGATTGCGATTGGTGATAACTTGCTGAAAAAACCGTGTGCTACAGAACTGATGCGCTTGAATAAAAGCTTTATTGTGAAACGCTCGGCGAAAGGTCCACGTGAAATGATGAAAGCACTGGGCACGCTCTCGGGTTACATTAAGCATTCACTGGATACTGGGCATTCTATCTGGATCGCACAGAAAGAGGGGAGAGCCAAAGACGGCAACGACCAGACTGATCCTGCGATCTTGAAAATGTTTCACGTGGAAGGACGTCGTCAAAAAATTGAGTTTGCGGATTACATGCGCTCTTTGAAGATTGTGCCTGTATCGATCTCGTATGAAAACGATCCTTGTGACATCGCGAAAGCTTGTGAATTGTATGAGAAAGCGACACAAGGCCGTTATGAAAAAGGTGAATTCGAAGATATCGAAAGCATCATTCAAGGCATTGTGGGTGATAAAGGCCGTATCCATGTCGCGTTTGGTGACGTGATCGCACAGCCTTTCACAACCCCAGAAGCGTTAGCGCAAGAGATCGACAGGCAGATCCACCAAAACTACGTGTTGTATCCAATCAACCGTTTAGCAGCGGGGCAGAGTGATAAAGACATCAGTGATGAGGTTCGCACTGTGCTAAAAGCAAAATTAGCACACCTGCCTGAGGGGGCGCATCAATACTTGCTCGATGCGTATGCAAACCCTGTCCGCAATCATATTGCGCCCGAAAAGGCATGATGGTTTGACGATGAACACAAAGAGGAGCCTTTGCTCCTCTTTTTTGTGAGCAATATACCCAACCACTTAACGGGCGACAGCGCCACCCAGTGTGAGTTGGGTAGGCCATTTGCTGATTTGGTTGCCACCTAGGAAAATATTGCCGTTGACCGTCATCGTATTGGGGAACTGAGTAATTTTTGAACCTCCAATATACAAATTTCCTTCAATTACCACCCCATCTGGCAGTTCAGTCAGCGGAGTACGAATCACACTTAAATCCCCTTTCACCGTCAACCGTGGTGGTAAGCTCGTTAGCGGAGTATCGGTCAAATTAAGGTATCCCCCGACGGTTATTCCCGCAGGCCAAGATTGGATTTTAGTACCAAGTAAATTGGCATAACCTTTGATTTTGGTTCCGCGAGGAATTTTTTCTAACAAACTGTTTGAAGCATCAAGACTGCCATCGATCATGATCCCTTTCGGCAGGGATTTCATGGCCGTTTTGGCGATATTGAGATTGCCTTTGATATGAAAGTTATCAGGCAGAGAAGTGTAAGGTTTGCCACGTAAATCAAGGTTGCCATAGTTATCCAAATGATTGAGCACCATGTATAGGTCAAGGGCAATCGCGTGTGAGTAACCAGCAATCAGTGCAAAAGAGAGCGTGATAATACGGAATATCATTGATGACGGTTCATTCTAGATAACGAGTCTGGCAAGTATAAACAGTATCTTTGAGAGGGGGATACGCTTTATCTAGAATATGATCGATTTCTTGCGCGGGTAAACAAAAGCGGGCATAAAGCCCGCTTCGGATTGTACTGTGCTCTTAGCGAGCTAACGCACGAGTTTTCAGTTCAAAAATCAGCTTTTCAGCACTGACTTCAAATTTAAAACGCGCGTGTAACTCAGTGGCATCGCTCTCTGCTGGTGCAACTTCATATTCCACGTTGGCGCACACTTGTTTTGCTAGGGCAACGTACTCAGCCAGTTTTCCTTCCAGATGTGCTTTATCGGAACCAAATAAAGAAACTTCAGCGACATCGTCACCTTCACGAATGATAAAGCCGATTTCGCCTGCACAACCACAAGCTTCACATACTTCATTTTCGACACAGGTTTGGTTACTCATACCCTAATCCTCTTACTAATAATGTGGCCATTTTAGTCTTCTCTCCTTGCTTATGCCACAAAAATGGTCTGTGGCATGGTGAGAAATTTAGAGAGGAATATGTGGCCATATTTTTCATCAACAAACACTTTGTTGGTACGTTCAATGGCGGACTTATGTGATCTTCTCCGGTAATTTGGAGTTCCAAGTGTCGGAAAATTGTCAGAATTTCGACCAGTTCATTGTCACGCTCAATAGTTTGTTGGATTATTTGCCAACCAAAATATGATTTAGTGTGATGATCGACTTGGACAAGTGACCTTGTTCAAAAAAACTAACAAAAGGCTTATGCAAAAGAGTGAATTCACTTATCGAGTGACTAGTATTGAAAGGGCAAGTCAAACGGTGATCGACTCGCTCCCTCTTTGCCTTCGCCACGATCATTTGAAAAATAACTATTGAGTTTCCTTGCTGTAAAAACAGACAAAGAATTGACGTTAGAAAAGAGCCTGACCATGCCTAAGCGTAGTAAAGAAGATACTGAAGTGACGATTCAGACGATTATGGATGCGGTTGTCGACCAGTTGCTTCGACTGGGTTATGACAAGATGTCTTACACCACACTCAGTCAGCAAACCGGAGTTTCACGAACGGGGATCAGCCATCATTTCCCTAAGAAAACCGATTTTGCTTCTGCTCTTGATGGGCGGATTTTTAAGATGTTCATGGAATACCTCGATTTCGAGCATGATATCGGTGCATTTCGTGCCAGTTGGTTAGCCGCTATGGAGAAATCAGAGTTTGTGGCGATTTTGCGCCTCTTATTTCACCATATTGTGACCGCTGAACGTGCTCATGATTTCGCCCATAAAGGGGTGAGCCGCCTGTATAAAATGGCGGAAGAGAAGTTTGGTCAAGAGAGTCAAAAAGAAGTGGAATGGCTGCTTGGTCGTTCTCTGGTTAGCATGGTGAACTGAACCCGTTCACACCAACCCACCGACTTATCTCATATAAATATGAAACCGCTAAGCGTTCTGCTTAGCGGCTCAGTTTAGCTTGATGCGTTACTCGAAACGTCATCAAATTCTGCTTGTCTCGCGTTTCAATACCTTGGTTGGCTATTTGAACGAAAGAGTCTTTAACGGAGATTAGGCCGGATAAACCATCGGGAAATCGCGGGTGGGGTGGGCTGCCACGAGAGCGTGATAGCCATAAACTTGTGCAATACGTTCTGATGTGAGAGCTTGCCAAGGTGCGGCATCACACACAATCTTTCCTTGGTGGAGCAAGATCAGACGATCGGCATATTGTGCTGCAAGATTCAGGTCATGCAATACGACTACCACGGCACAGGCTTCTTCATCGGCTAACTGACGAGCGAGTTGGAGTGTATTGTGCTGGTGTGCCAGATCGAGTGCCGAGGTTGGTTCATCCAGCATCAAAATAACGTTGTTCACCGGCTTGGTGAAGTTGAGTTAACACACGTGCCAAATGCAAACGTTGTTTTTCACCGCCAGAAAGTGCCGGGTAGAGACTACTGGCAAGATGCAACACCTCGGTCTTTTGCATGTAATGCCTCGCCACTTTCTCTACTTCCTTACGAGGTAAGTTGAGAGGTATCGCGCCAAGTTCAACGACTTCTTGGGCGGTGAACGGAAAACTCAGCGAGCTTTGTTGAGGCAAGATGCCTAAATGGGTCGCCAGCTTTTCCGCAGGCCAATCCTGAGCTGGAATACCAAAATAATTCAGCGAACCTGCACCTCTCATTTCTCCACAGAGTAGCTTGAGTAAGGTGCTTTTCCCTGCTCCGTTTGGGCCAAGTAATGCCGCGACTTCACCACGGCGTAAAGTGATATCGACATGGTCGAGTACCGAACGTGAACCATAAGCCACACAAAGGTCAGAGCCTTGAATTGCAATTGTGTGCATCAGAAAATGCGACCTTTTTGTTGAAATAACAGATATAAAAAGAAAGGCGCCCCAACCAGTGCGGTGACAATACCAATCGGTAATTCGGCAGGAGCCACCGCCACGCGCGCGACCATGTCGGCGAGAGTTAACATCAGCGCGCCAAGCAGCGTCGATACAGGGATCAAGTTGCGATGATCGGGTCCAACTAACATTCGACCAATATGCGGTACCACTAAGCCTACAAAGCCAATCATTCCTGCTGCACTAACCGCAACCCCGACCCCCATTGCCGACAAGACTAATCATCTCGCGCTTGAGTTTTTGTACTGGCACACCCAGATGACGCGCTTCTGCTTCACCAAGGAGTAGGGCGTTGAGTGCCATGGCTCGCCAACGAAAATAACCAAACAAAATGAATAACGTGATGCCACTGAGCACAATGCTGGATGTGCTCGCTCCGGCCATGGACCCCATTGACCAGAGTGTTAAATCACGTAGCATTTGATCACTGGCTAAATAGTTGAGATAGCCAATTCCTGCACCGGCAAGAGCTGAGATTGCCACCCCCGCAAGTAGCATGATGGTCACTGAGGTACCAAATTTCGAGGTGCCAAGACGATAGACTAATACGGTGGTTACTGCGCCTCCGAGAAAGGCGGCGAGAGGTAATACTAAACCATTTAACCAAGGGAACTCGAACGTTAATTCGCTCAATAAAACGATAGCGAGCGCGGCACCGAGTGACGCACCTGAAGAGACACCAATAATTCCAGGTTCCGCTAACGGGTTACGAAATAATCCCTGCATGGCAGTGCCGCAGAGCGCCAGAATAGCGCCGACCAGTAAACACAGCAGTGTTCGCGGTAAACGAATATCGTGAATCACCAAATGAACGGCGCCCGCGAGCTGATCGGAACGAAAAAGTAAGCTTTGAATACTGTCGGTGATAGTGATGTTCATTGGGCCAACGGTAATGGAGTAGAGCCCAGAAAACAGCACCGCCAATAGCAGAAAACTTGTGGTGATGACAATAGAGAATGGTCTTAACACTGGGAGCCTCAAGGGTAAAGCAGGTCTTGAATACGTTTTGCTTCTTGTAAACTTTTTAATCCCAATCCCCCGACGAGGGCATGGCCATCAATCGCTACGATGTTTTTGTTCTTGCCGGCAGGCGTGGCGGCCAACATAGGAACCGCTTTCAATACGGCCTCTGTTCCGCCCAGCTTTTCTAAGCTACGGCCGCTGACCAAGACCATATCCGGTTGCATTTCAATCATCGATTCCATTGAAAGCGGTTTGTAAGAAACGATCATCTCTGCTGGATTTTGAGCGCCAGCCAAGCGAATGATCGTGTCTGGTACGGTATTGCTGCCCGCTACATTCGCTGCCCGTCCTTCGTGCAGTAGTAAAAACAAAACCTTTTTCGCAGTGGTAGGCTGTTTAGCTTGCAAGGCGGTGATCTGTTGCTGCACGGTTTCTTTTAAATGCTGTGTCGTGACATCATCGGTTTTCGTGAGCTGAGCAATGTGATCAATACGGTTCAATAAACCTTGCGCTGTGGCCTCACTATTAATGATATTCACTTGGATGCCAGCACTACGCAGTTGTTGCAATGCCGTTTCTGGCCCCATCTCTATCAGAACCGATCAATTGAGTTGGGTTTAAAGCCAGTAAACCTTCCGCCGCTAGACGACGGTGATAACCGATCGTTGGCAGGCTAAGTGAATCTGGAACTTCGCTAGTCACATCTACGGCGACCAACTGTTTTTCTGCTCCTAGGGCGAGCATCAGCTCAGTGACGGCGCTGCCAGCACTGACGATTCTTTCTTGAGCCACGCTGATACCCGATGTACAGCAGGCCAGCAACACAACGAAGGATTGAGTAAGTTTCATCTTGTTTCCATTAAGAGTGAGGAGTATCCGTCAGCAACTGAGTTGCTGGAATGCCATGTTCTTGTAAAAAGCTCAGCAGTTTGACCAACTGTTGAACTTCTGCACGTTGATCGGCAGCAATCACTATAGGTCGTTGATTGCTTTGTACGGTTTCAAGCAGCGCCAATGAGAAATTGTGCCAATCAAGGTAGGTTTTTCCATCGATCGCCCAATAAGGCTCTGTTGCTAAAATATTGATAGTAATAGACTCTTTATTCACATCGCTTACCACTGGAGAATCCGTCGTAGGCAGGGCGACGTCCAAAGATTCCAAACGTACGGAAGCCGTCAGCAACAAAAACACCATCACGATGAAAATGATGTCGAGCAACGGGGTGAGATCAGGCGTTAGCCCGAAATCAGCAGGTTTGGTGGAAGATTTAATCATTGCTTTCCACCGTTAAAGTTTGGGGATAGACCACGGATATTGAAGCATTAGCATGGAGAGTCATGCCTTCTAGCCAAAGGTTGACGTAATTCAATGAGTATTCCAGTTTGGCCATAGTGCGATCTGCCCACAGATTGAGCAATTGAGCCCCCGCCACGGCTGGTACGGCTATCATCAAACCGGCTGCGGTGGTGTACATTGCAATGCCTAAGCCATCTGCCAAAACATTCGGGGTAATGCTGCCTGTCGTGGCGGCAACGCCTTTAAACATGTCAATCAAGCCAAGAACGGTACCCAACAAGCCGAGCAAAGGGCTGATCACGCCGATCAGCGTCAATAACCGTAGACCAGAATTAAACTGATGGCGCTGTTCTTGTAGCCAGATGCCTGCGGCATCTTCACGCAGGGATTTTTCAAACTGGTGATGAGCCAGAAGCATGGCGACGCCACGATAAAGTACAGGACGTTTACCCGCGAAATGTTCGGTCAATTCTGCAAGTTGTGTGGGGTTGCTGGGTGAAACGGCGTCCAGCGCTTGGCGAATTGCACCTTCACCTACGGTTAAACTAAGTAGCACTTGGAAAAGGCGCTCAGCCAGTAGCATCACGGTTAATGCTGAACAAATGAAAAGTGGCCACGCCATTAGGCCGAGTTGTTGTTGGAGTTGTTGTAACGATTCCATTAGCCTTCCAATTTGAAACGAACAGGGATATGAACACGATGTGCAACAGGCACACCATCGAGAACGCGTGGAGAAAACTTCCATTGTTTAATCGCTTCGAGAGCGGATTGATCCAAAATTGCGGTGCCTGATGAGGTGAGCAGTTGTTGTTTGATCTGATTACCTTGCTCATCAAGCCAAATTTCATACATCACCGTACCTTCGATCCCCCTCTTTTGTGCAATTCGAGGGTAACGAGGTTGTACTGGCGTGGTCACAAAAGCGGGTTTGTCGACCAAAATCGGCTGACTGCTGACCCCTTGGCTCGCGGTGGTCGGTTTCGCCTGCGTTGGCTCGCTTTTGGGCTCATTCACGGATGTGTCGAGCTTTTCGGTATTGGTTTTGCTCACTGGAGCTTGTTTTGCTTGCGCTGCAGGAACGGGCTTTTTCACCACTTTGGGTTTAGGCGTGGGTTTGGTCTTTTCGATTTTCGGTTTGGCTGGCGCCGGTTTTACCTGCTCTTCAGGTGGCACTGATTGGCTGGTGACCGGCTCGGCAGGGGCAGAAGGTTTGGGCATCGCGACCAGATTAATCGAAACCGATGGATTTGGATTTCCAGCAGGCATAGCAAACACTTGAGCTTCATCCGTACGTGATAAGCAATACAGCATGAAAAGCGATAGAAAGCCCCCCTGCAATAACATACCTCTTCAGATTCACGTCTTCCTTCCTTACTGATCAACGGTGCCATTTGCGTACCGAATGGCAAATTCATACTGTCGTGAGAGCGAAGAGACGAGCGTGCTCGCATCGCCTAGCTCATTGAGTCACTATTATCATCCCATATTTAAATAATATCAATTATCAATTGCATTATCATTAGCATCATTTTATGATTTTGCCATCTATGAGATGGAATGAAGCGCAACCCTTATCACATGGGTGTTAGCGAGAGAAATAGTATGTTGATGTTAGATAGTTTTGATGAATCGATTGTGGGGGCAGATACGTCAGATCCGCTGCGTTTTGCTTTCAAAAATAAGCATTCTGCTCACGCGGGGGGCAGTGCGAGCCCCGTTGCTGCACATGAACAAGCGCAGGTTTGGCAACAAATTACGCAATCGACCATTCTGCGCCAACATGCTCGTTGCCTATACATCCATGTGCCTTTTTGTCGAGTACGCTGTACTTTCTGTAATTTTTTTCAAAATGCGGCCAGCCGTCAGTTGGTTGATGCGTATTTTGCAGCGCTATTGGTCGAGATTAAGCAAAAAGCGGCGTTGCCATGGACGCAAACAGGCGTTTTTCATGCAGTTTATATTGGCGGAGGAACACCTACGGAGCTGTCTCCACAGCAAATTCGTACGCTAGGTAAGGCGATTCGTGATTCATTCCCGCTATCGACCGATTGTGAAATTACCCTAGAAGGCCGCATTCATCGCTTCAGTGATGAAATGTTTGAGCAAGCCCTCGAAGGGGGCTTCAATCGCTTCTCGTTTGGAGTACAGAGTTTTAATACTCAGGTTCGCCGTCGAGCCAAACGCTTGGACGATCGTGAAGTGGTGATGGAACGAATTGCCTCTTTAGCCGCGACACAGCAAGCGCCTATCGTCATTGATCTGCTGTATGGGCTGCCATACCAAACGGCACAAGTGTTTGAACAAGACTTGCAAGATTTCATGCAAACTGGTGCACAAGGTATTGATTTGTATCAGCTTGTCGTTGGCGGTAGCGCGCCGATGCTCAATCTGGTTGAAAAAGGTAAATTACCACCGCCAGCCACCACACCCGATAAAGCCACCTTGTATCAAATCGGGGCGGAGTTTATGGCCAAGCATCATTTGCGCCCTTTGAGCGTCAATCATTGGACGCGTGATAACCGTGAGCGGAGCCTATACAACAGTTTGGCAAAAACGTACGCCGAAGTTTTACCGATAGGTTGCGGAGCGGGGGGGAACCTCGGTGGTTACTCTTTAATGCAACATCGCCAACTTTCTACTTATCTTGAGGCAATGCAAAATGGCCAATCTGTCGTCGCTATGATGGCTCGCCAACACGACTATGAGTCAGTCTTTGCTGCCTTAAAATCGGGTTTTGATTCTGGTGTGGTGGCCAAATCTCGCTTGCCGTCCTGCAATCAGCGCCCCACGTTTGACTGGCTAAAACCGCTCTTTGTTCGTTGGCAGGCGTTAGGCTTAGTGGAACTCGATCAAGAATATTTAACTCTTACTATGGCTGGCCGTTTTTGGTCAGTGAGTTTGGCACAAGCTTGCATTCACGTTCTCATTCACTCGTACCAAAATCAACAGCAGCGTATCGCATAACTAGACTGGAAAAATAATGGAATCACTACAAATAAAAGTGGCTCAATTGCTTGAGCAACAACCAACTTTATTACCTGCTGCGATGGCAGAACTACTGGCAGTCACGGAGTTTGACATCATCAACGCATTACCCCAAGAGATGGTGGCGGTGGTTGACGGAGCTCAAGCACAAACGATTTTAGAAAGCCTGCCGGCTTGGGGGCCAGTCACGACTATTATGACGGTTGCAGGTTGTATTTTTGAAGTGAAAGCCCCCTTTCCAAAAGGGAAGTTGGCCCGAGGTTACTACAATTTAATGGGCCGAGAAGGGGAGCTGCATGGTCACCTTAAACTAGAAAACATTAGCTATGTTGCTTTAGTTAGCAAACCGTTTATGGGGCGAGAAAGCCATTACTTTGGTTTTTTCACTGCACAAGGCGAAAATGCGTTCAAGATTTATTTAGGGCGAGATGAAAAGCGTGAACTGCTTCCTGAGCAAGTGGCGCGCTTTAAAGCCATGCAGCAGCAACATCAACAATAATTATTGCCCACTTTATTTGATGGCGCCGTTGGTGAAGCGAGTTTGAGGCTGCCAAGATGCGCCGAATTGCCCATGAGTAAATGGCTATAGGTTAGGCGCGGCTTTCAAACTGTTTTGAGAATAACTCGAATAAAAATATCGTTGAGGAGAAAGTAAATGGATCAGCAAGTTAAACAAGAGCGTCTTCAAGGACGCCTAGAGCCAGAAATTAAAGAGTTTCGTCAAGAGCGTAAAACGCTGCAACTGGCCACTGTGGATGCACAAGGTCGCCCGAATGTCAGTTATGCCCCTTTTGTGCAAAACCAAGAAGGGTATTTTGTGCTGATTTCACAAATTGCTCGTCATGCGCGTAATCTTGAGGTCAATCCACAAGTTTCTATCATGATGATTGAAGATGAATCGGAAGCGAAGCAGCTTTTCGCGCGTAAACGCCTCACTTTCGATGCCGTTGCAAGCATTGTTGCTCGTGATAGCGAATTATGGTGCCAAGTGGTTGCGCAGATGGGCGATCGTTTCGGTGAGATCATTGATGGGTTAAGTCAGCTACAAGATTTCATTCTTTTCCGCTTACAGCCGGAACAAGGCTTGTTCGTGAAAGGTTTCGGTCAAGCTTACCAAGTTTCAGGTGATGATCTGGTTGATTTCATCCATCTACAAGAAGGCCATCGTAAAATCTCTAACGCTTAAACTTCAAAATGGGGTGTAAATCTGCCGGTTTAACCTAAGGCGTATTTGTGGCGTAATTCTAAAGATAAATCATGATTGAGCGGTTGAAAAATCAGCCGCTTAACTTCGGCTGCCAATCCGTCAAATGACGCTGCGCTAAAATCGTTCCCCGCTTTTTGAATAGAAATAATGTGACCATCTGCGCATAAAATTGTCATTTTCAATCCTCTTTCACCTCAAAACTGCTGTCTGATTAGCGCTCAGGATTGGCTTGCTCAATATCCATAGAAAAAAAGCGTAATTCGTCTACAAGTTTGCTGTACATCTTCTAAGCTGAAAGTAACAACAAAAAGGTCATTATAAATGACCGAAAAGGTACTTTTTTCCTAGAAGGAACTTCCATGAAGATTAATACGACCATGAAACTTGTTTTCGCCGCCATAGGCATTGGCATTGCGGTGAGTATGGTGACCGTGTTTCAACTTGATAGCCTTGAGAAAGATGCGGATCGACTCGCGCAAATTCGTTATCAATCCTACCAAGCGGCTGATGAGTTGCGTCAAAGCTCAGATGATTTGACTCGTCTTGGGCGTACATACGTAGTCACTGGCGATGACAAATACGAAAAAATGTATATGGATATTCTCGACATTCGTAACGGGAAAAAGCCTCGCCCGGAAAACTATCACACGATTTATTGGGATTTGGTGCTGCAATATGGCCAGAAACCCAAGCCAGATGGTAATACGATCGCTCTGCAACAAATGATGAAAGATCTTGGTTTCACCGATAAAGAGTTTGCATTGCTTAAAGAAGCGCAAAATAACTCGGATGCTTTGGTGAATATGGAAGTCAAAGCCATGAATGCGGTAAAAGGCCTGTTTCCAGATGCCAGTGGCAATTACACGGTGAAAGGTGAACCCGATAAAAATATGGCGATTCAATTACTGCACAGTGATGAATACCACCGTGAAAAAGCCAAGATCATGGCACCGATTGACCGTTTTTTTGAAGAACTTGAAAATCGAACCTCGCAGCAATTTAACCAAGCGGCGGAACAGGTAAAAAATTCGGTACTCATTGGTAACATCTCTTTGATCCTTGTCGCGATTATTGCAATTGTGGGTTACGCCATCGTCAATCGTAAGATTGTTGCCCCCGTTGATCGCATGGCACTGGTTCTACAAAAAGCAGACGACAACTCAGATCTCACTCTGCGTGTTGAAGATAAAAGTGATGATGAGCTTGGTGTGATTGGGCGTACGATCAACAAAGTGTTGGCGAGTTACGGCACCACCATTGATAAGATTAACCAAGTGAATCACACCATCTCCTCAATATCAGATACCATTCGTAGTATCACGGATCAAAATATGAAGATGTCGAGCCAACAAGATCAAGAGTTGGAGATGGCGGCAACGGCAATGGAAGAGATGACTTCAGCTCTCTCCAGTGTTTCACAAAGTACCAATATGGCGGAAGAATACGCAGGCAGCGCCGAGAAAGAAGCGAACAACAGCAAACAAGTGTTTGAGAAAACCATTCGAGAATTTGCGGACCTAGATGGCGAATTCCAGAAAACATCCGAAATCATTCAACAATTGGCGACCGAATCGAATAACGTGGGCAATGTGTTGGATGTGATTAAAGCGATAGCTGAACAAACTAACCTACTGGCACTCAACGCGGCGATTGAAGCGGCACGTGCGGGTGAGCAAGGCCGAGGTTTTGCGGTGGTGGCTGATGAAGTACGTTCTTTGGCGCAACGGACACAAGAGTCGACAGGTGAAATCGAAACCATGATTTCAATGCTGCAAGAAAAAGCAGAAATGTCGACCAAAACCATTCGTGTCAGTGCGGATAAAATGCAATCAACCCGAGGAAACATGGGCGTCGCCAATGATTCTCTCGTCGCGATTCAAGGCTCCGCAAAAGAGATCCACAAACTGAATACCTCAATTGCAGCGGCAACGGAAGAGCAGTTGGCGGTCAGTGATGAGATTTCAAGTAACCTCAGTACGATCAAAACATTGTCAGGTGAAATGAATCTTGCCATCAAACAACTCGGCCCAGTGGTGGTGGATTTGCAACATAACGTTGATGATCTCAATAGCGCGATAGCGCATATCCGCACTTAAATCAGCCCTGTAAGCTAGAAATGCCTTCGTATACGAAGGCATTTTTTTTGTGACCATCACAAAAATCAGCGTAAGGAATGATCAATACACGTCAAACGGCTTATAAGTGGGCAACAAACCGTGGTTATTAGTCATCGGATGGCTAGCCGAGCGCGAGGATTTCAGCCGCCGAGTTGGGTCGGTTCGCTTTTTTAACCGATGCCGCTATTCACTGGCAGTGCTTGATGATGGCACCTTCGCTTTAAGGTATATCGGCGATAGCAACCATTTATGTTCTACGCTTAAACAGCCATCAACGATAAGGAGCGCGTGATATGAAAGTGGTGATCGCCCCAGATTCCTTTAAAGAAAGCCTAACCGCAAAACAGGTGTGTGATGCGATTCAGGCGGGTCTTGCACGCGTGTGGAATGACGCCAAGTTTGTTGCAATTCCCGTTGCGGATGGTGGTGAAGGAACCGTGCAATCACTGGTGGATGCCACACAAGGACGCATCGTGGATGTCAACGTGATGGGGCCACAAGGTAAGCGAGTGGACGCTTTCTACGGGATATTGGGAGATAACCAGACTGCGGTGATCGAAATGGCGGCGGCAAGTGGTTTGCATCATGTACCCATCACGCAGCGCGATCCTAAACTAACCACCAGTTTTGGCACAGGCGAACTGATGGTTCACGCGTTGGATCAAGGCATCACTAAACTGATTATTGGATTAGGCGGTAGTGCTACCAATGATGGTGGGGTTGGAATGCTGACTGCACTTGGTGCGCAATTTACCAATGCTGAGGGGGCGCCGATTCAACTGACTGGCGGAGGTTTACGGGAATTGTCCAACGTTGACTTGAGCCATTTCGATCCTCGTTTGCAGCACTGTGATTTGCTAGTGGCTTGTGATGTAAATAACCCTTTGTGTGGCCCCAAAGGCGCTTCAGCGGTGTTTGGCCCGCAGAAAGGAGCCAGCCCAGAGGATGTTCAATTATTGGATGATGCATTACAACGGTTTGGCTTGCTCTCGGAACAAGTTACGGGTAAAGCGGTGTTAAATAGCGCAGGTGCCGGCGCGGCCGGTGGCATGGGCGCAGCGCTGCTTGCTTATACGCATGCGACGTTACGTCCGGGGATTGAGATTGTTTTGGAAACCGTACAATTTGCCCATCAAGTCTGTGATGCCGATGTAGTGATCACGGGAGAAGGGCGAATCGATAGTCAAACGGTGCAGGGAAAGACTCCCATTGGGGTTGCCAAAGTGGCGAAACGGTTTGGTGTTCCCGTTATTGCGCTATGTGGGTGTACAGGGGATAACTATCAAGCGGCTTATGAATGTGGTATTGATGCCATCTTTGCGGCGGTGCCAAGAGCGATGTCGCTAGAAGAGGCGCTCATTGAGTCTGATGTTAACTTGGTCGATTTGGCGGAAAATGTCGCCAGATTGTGGGTGATCTCCCAATAAATTCGCAGGCAGACAAACGTCGTTTTTTTCTTTTCTGGCTTAAGCCATTCTTTTCTGAGTTTCTTGATCCCATGTTGAACACCTGTTTAGGTGGTTACTTATAACGAAAATAGTGATTTAGAAAGGACTCTCCTATGTCAAAATGGCTTCGCCTACTCCTACTTTGCACTCTGTTAGTTGGGTGTGGTACTAAGTTTGTTTATCACCACCTCGATTGGTTCGCGATTCACTACATCGAAGATTTTGTGGATCTTAATGAACAACAAAAGACGATGATAGAAGAGGTGATGCCAAGTCTTGTTGAGTGGCATAAAGCCGAAGCGCTACCGAGCTACGTGAAGCAAGTTGATGAATTATTGGTCCTACCGCTACGTGAGGTGACGGTTGCGCAAATAGCTCAACACCAAGAGCGGGCTCGTGTGTACTATGAACAGTTGGTGAAAAAAGTGCTTACCAACGTAGCGCAAGTCGCCGTTACGCTCAGTGAAAAACAAGTTGACCAGTTCATGGAGTCGGTTTTAAAGAGACACGAAAAATTTGCGAAAAAATACCGTGATATGAATGACTCAGAATTACGTGAATTTTACCAAGAGAAAGTTACTGAGGACTTGGAAGAATGGTTGGGGCCGCTTACTTCAGAGCAAAAAGAGGTAGTAAAGGCGTGGAGTCTTAATATTCAATCCACGATCAGTGATTGGGTAGTGGTGCAGATGACGTTTCGTGAACAAATTCGAGCGTTGTTTGATAAACGTCAGCAACCTGAACAATTTCAGGCTCACCTTGATCAACTACTGTTGAACTCAGAATCGTATTACAGCCCGATATTAAAAGCTAAGCTTGCCTACAACCGTGAATTGGCTCAACGGTATTTGGTGGATATTTTGTGCATTAGTTCACCTAAGCAGGAGCAGCATTTCCGACAGGAACTACAAGACTGGAAAGAAATCGGTTTGGATCTTTTGGCAACAAATTAAGTAAAGGTGTGAATCCTCCGGTTGAAAAGCGCAAATCAAGCGGTTAAATTTCGAGTCATAAACAAAACTATAGGATAACCAAATGAAAAGGACGTCGTTGTTGGCTGCACTGGCTTTATTCCTGCCTTTGGCCGCGAATGCTGCACCTTCATACAGTCATTACACCTACATCGCCGGTGGTATGCAGTTTGCTGATATTGATAGTGATGATTTAACCCAGTACATCGGTGCTCCTTATTCCAATATGGACACTCAACAGCTTTACGGGGTTTATTTTAATGCCAGTTTTTCCACTTCCCGTATTCCGGTATTTTTCAAAGCAGAATTAAGTGGCATGTATTCCAGTGAACTGGAAATTGAGAACAGCTTTGGCGGTATTGGTGTTTACCAATATTTTGGTAATCACTCAATTTATGGGGCAGTGGGTTACAACAAAGTTGAACTTTCGCGTGAAACAGATCAGTTTGTGCGTGAATTCAATGAAGGTGGCGCCAGTGGTGAAGTGGGGATGAACTTGCAAGTATTGCCAGTTTATAAAGTTGTACCCAGAGCACGCTTTACGCGCTTAGCTGGCGAGATGATGAGTGACTACCAACTGAGTAACCAGATCATGTTTGGTCCCGTATTGGCGGTTGAATTGAATGTTGGCTACAACCAGTTCCAAGATACCTCACAAACCAGTTACCAAGCGGGTATCCGTTTCTCGTTTTAAATAACATTACTTGCCTATTCGGACGCGAATGAGTTGCTAGTAAGCATCGCGTTGGACGGATAGATAAACAGCCAGCAACCTATTGATTCAATCTGATTCAATCACGTTGTTGGCTGTTTTTTTATGTTGGTCTTACAGCGTTTTTAGCCACTGTTGCCACTCTTGTGGGCGGCCGTAGTAATGGCTTGGACTTAAGGTGTACCACTCGTTATTTTTTTCAATCGCGAGTGAAGGAAAACCACCTAAGCCAAGCTGCTGCATTAAGCTCTGAGTTTGAGCAACTTCGTGTTGCACTTGTGTGGCCGCTTGTAACATAGCGTTTTGCCATGCTTCAGGTGCGATCTCCAGTGCTTGTGCTAACTGCTGCAATACTTCTGCTTGTGTGACATCTAACCCTTGTTGGTAGTGGGCGCGCTGGATTGCTTTGAGCATATCAAAATCCTGCTTACCCGCTAGCCGAGTCGCCATGATGGCTTGAGCGGTTAAGTAAGAGTCAAGCACCAAAGGTTGACCACTGCGTACACGCTCTAAATACGCCTCGCCAAACTCTGCGCCTGTTTCACGCTGAATGCGTTGGTCGGCTTGCAAAATATGCGCACGAAAATCAGGACTGATCTGTGCTTTATCCATCATGCCACCGGGGTGTAGTACCAGTTCAAGATGGGATTGTTGTGCCAGTTGTTCCATCAGTGAGGTGGCGCCGAAGCACCACCCACACATAGGGTCAAAAATGTAGTGAACCCTTACCATTTCATTTCACCAGTATGAACTTTCGCACCAATTTCAAGCGCCATAGGCAGGCCTGCATCCGGATAGATTTTGCTCATTTTTTCAATCAGCTGTGCACTATTTTTACTAGAGGCTTTCGCTTTAGCAAAATCAGCTAGATATTGTTGTGAAAACGTAATCGCACTGCTGTCCATGGCGGTTCCCGGTGTCATATGCCCTGGGATGACCACTTTGGGCTTAAGCGCTGCCATCTCATCGAGTTGTTCAGCCCAAGCTTTGCGCTCACTGTCTGTTTGTGCATCGGCCATCCATAGATGAACGTTACCGTACACAGCCACATTCCCCAAGATCGCTGCATTGGCAGGGATCCACAAATAAGGACGATGTTTCAGTTCACCTTCGGTACCACGAATTTCGATAGTTTGGCCATCAATTTCCAGTGTTTTACCTTGGTATGCGGTTGGCAGAACTGGTTTCACTGGCGCGTTGGCACCCATTTTCGGTGCCCAGAAATCCAGCTTACCTTGCAGTTTCTGTTCGATTTTCGCTTTCACACCTGGGGTTGCAATCACTTCTGCTTGCGGGAACATCTGCTTTAACACTTCTGCACCAAAGTAGTAGTCTGGATCCGCTTGCGAAATGAAAATGGTTTTTAAGGTTTTACCTGAATCCAGCACTTTTGCGCCGATGCGCAGCGCATCTGCTTTGGTAAAGCCAGTATCCACCACCATCGCTTCGGTTTCACCATACACCACGGTTGCATTTACATGGAAACTGTTACCATCGGCGTTGTAGACATCTAAAGTCAGTGGGGTCGCAGCCATGGCTTGAGCTGATAAGGTCATGCTAGCAGCAAGTAGTTTAGTCAATGTGTTCATGTAAGACTCCGTTGTTGGGACGTTTGTTTTGTTGCGGTGAGTTTAAGCAAAGCATGGGGTTGGATATATAGCGACTTGGCAACAGGATTGTTTCATTGATTGAACTAATTGATGGGAAGGCTTGAGGATTAGTTTACTTTCTATCTCATCCTTAATTGAAATTGCCGCGGTGTTGACGAGGTTCGTTCACTCCAATCACCTCGTCTATTTATGAGCATGGAATGAATTCATGTGCAGCCTAGTTACCACACACTCTTTGGGTCTATTGCGGAAAATAGAGATATAAAAAGCACCCTAAGGTGCTTTTTTTCTGGTGGCTTGAATTACAAACCGCCTTGTTCTTGTGCTTCTTTCACCATTTGTTGGCGCTGAGCTTCCATGTCAGATGCAACGTCACTGTCCTTATGTGTTGACTGTTCCAAAGCCTGTGGAACCAAAACATAGTACTTGTTGATTGTCATCATCGATTCTCTTAAAAGCGAAATGTGCAGAAAAAAATAGAGGATGTCGGCAAAACCGACATCCTCCCTGAACGGCGAAATTATAGGCTGATACGAAAGAAGTAGCTAGCCCTAATTTCATCCTTATCAGTATGACGCTTTCCTACTAGGTGCGATCACACGTCGTAAGTGGTAGACGCAGTATTACCGCCAGTACCTGTCCAGTTAGTGTGGAAGAACTCACCACGCGGACGATCGATACGCTCATAAGTGTGCGCACCAAAGTAATCACGCTGCGCTTGCAGCAGGTTCGCTGGCAGGCGAGCCGTGGTGTAACCATCAAGGAAGGTCAGTGCTGAAGTCGTACATGGCATTGGAATGCCCACTTCCAGCGATTTTGCTGCCACTTTACGCCATGCAGCCAGACAGTTGTCCAGAATACCTTTGAAGTACGCATCAGAGCCTAAGAACGCCAGTTCGGGGTTCTTTTCAAACGCATCACGGATGTTGCCGAGGAACGCAGAACGGATGATACAGCCACCGCGCCACATCAGAGCCACGTTACCGTAGTTCAGGTTCCAACCATTCTCGTTTGATGCTTCACGCATCAGCATAAAGCCTTGTGCGTAAGAGATGATTTTTGAAGCTAGCAGAGCTTGACGCAGTGCATCAACCCAAACTTGTTTGTCACCTTCCACTTGCGTTTCAGTTTTGCCAAACAGTTTTTCTGCTTCAACACGTTGATCCTTCAGCGCAGACAGGCAGCGAGAGAACACAGATTCCGTGATCAGAGTCAGTGGGATACCCATGTCCAGTGCGTTGATGCCCGTCCATTTACCTGTGCCTTTTTGGCCAGCAGTATCGAGGATCTTCTCAACCAGTGCTTCACCATCTTCATCTTTGTAGCCAAGGATGTCAGCGGTGATCTCAACCAAGTAGCTGTCTAGTTCAGTTTTGTTCCAGTCAGCAAACACGGCTTGCATTTCATCTGCCGACATTCCCAGACCATCTTTCATGAACTGGTAAGCTTCAGTGATCAGCTGCATGTCACCGTATTCGATACCGTTGTGAACCATTTTCACGAAGTGACCGGCACCATCGTTGCCAACCCAGTCACAGCAAGGCTCACCAGCGTCAGTTTTTGCCGAAATGCCTTGGAAAATCGGTTTTACCGCTTCCCATGCTTCAGGCGCGCCACCCGGCATGATCGAAGGTCCGAAACGTGCGCCTTCTTCACCACCAGAAACACCCGTACCGATGAAGTGAATGCCTTTTTCACGCAGCGCTTTGACACGGCGGTTAGTATCAGGGAAGTTCGTGTTACCACCATCAATGATGATGTCGCCTTTGTCGAGCAGTGGAACCAGTTGCTCGATGAAGTCATCAACCACTTGACCTGCACGAACCATCAGCATCACTTTACGTGGTGTCGCCAGTTTATCAACCAGCTCTTGCAGCGTATAAGCGCCAACAATGTTAGTGCCTTTGGCTGGGCCTTCTAGGAACTCGTCCACTTTAGCCGCGGTACGGTTGTGTGCCACCACTTTGAAGCCGTGGTCGTTCATGTTGAGGATCAGGTTTTGGCCCATGACTGCAAGGCCGATTACACCGATATCACCTTTCATTTATTGCTCTCCTTCACGCAATCTTTGCTGCGGCGTCTGAATCTAAGTACCACTCGGTCACTCCGGAAGTGGAGTGAATTTTGGCTGCCGGATAAGGCAGTTGCTCGGCTGGAGTGGTGTGAATTTGTTCTACGATCTCGGCTTTACCTGCGCCAAGAACGAGATAACTGATGCGTTTTGCGGCTTGCAGCACTTTCGCGGTTTTTGAAACGCGTCGCTGTCCGGATTCTGGATGGCTAGCGACCACCGAAAGATTCGCGTCTGCATAGTCAGTTTGCCCTGGGAACAGGGATGCGGTATGACCATCAGCACCCACACCCAGTAGGATCCAATCAAACACTGGCGTGCCGTTTGCGGTTGGGATCACATGTGCCATCGCTTGAGCGAAACGTTCCGCTTCAGCTTGCGGCTCGTTCTCACCCAGAATACGGTGAATGTTTTGCGCAGGCATGTTGATTTTGCTAAACAGCAACGCATTGGCTTCACCGTAATTGCTTTCAGCGTCATCCGGTGCCACACAGCGCTCATCACCCCACCAGAAATGCAGGTTTTGCCACTGAATGTCGTTCGCGTAAGGCTGGCTTGCCAAAAGCTTAAACAGCATTTTTGGCGTGCTGCCGCCAGATAGGGAAATATGTACTGGCTGACCTTGCTGGCTGTACGCCAACATATCGTCGGCAAGGCTTTTCACCACGGCATCCGCAGTTGGGAAAATTTTATGGTTGATCATAATTCGCAGTAATCCGTGTTAGTGAGGTTTTTACAAGGGAAGCGCCACTCACGGCCGTCACGGCGCAGCAAGTCATCCGACTCTTTCGGGCCCCAAGTGCCACAGGCGTAGCCATACAGCGATTGCGGATCTTGTTTGAAATCGAGGATCGGCTGCACAAACTTCCAACAAGCTTCTACCGCATCAGTACGGGCAAACAGCGTCGCGTCACCATTGAGTGCATCCAGCAGCAAACGCTCATAAGCGGTCAGCATTTTGATCTGCTCCAGTGAGGCGTAGTGGAAATTCATCGACACTTCTTTGGCTTTGAAACCTGCGCCCGGCTCTTTCAAACCGAAGCTCATCAGAATGCCTTCATCAGGCTGAATACGGATGATCAGCTTGTTCTCTGGCGCATTTTGCCCAAAGACAGGATGCGGCGTGCGTTTGAAGTGAATGACCACTTCGGTGACACGCGTTGGTAAACGTTTACCGCTGCGCACATAGAATGGCACACCATTCCAACGCCAGTTATTGATGAACATTTTCAGCGCAACGTAAGTTTCGGTGCGTGAATCCGCTGCCACGCCCGGCTCATTACGGTAGCTGGGTAAAAACTGCCCACGCACTTCCGATTCGGTGTATTGGCCGAGCACCAGATTGTTGCGCAGATCAGATTCAGAAAGCGGTTGTAGGCTTTGCAGTACCTTGTTCACTTCGTTACGAATGGAATCGGCGTTGATCGCCGCAGGCGGCTCCATACCGACCATCGCCAGCACTTGCAGCAGGTGGTTTTGGAACATATCGCGCACCGCGCCAGAGCCATCGTAATAACCGCCGCGCTCTTCCACACCTAGGAATTCTGCGCCTGTGATTTCCACGTAATCAATAAAGTTACGATTCCACAATGGCTCAAACATGCCGTTGGCAAAGCGGAACACCAGCAGGTTTTGCACGGTTTCTTTACCAAGGTAGTGGTCGATACGGTAGATCTGATGCTCTTTGAAGTGGCGGTGGATTTCTACATCCAGCTCTTGTGCAGATTGCAGATCGTAACCAAAAGGTTTTTCGATGATCAGACGCTTCCAGCCTTGGCTCTCATCGTTAAGGCCATGTGCCGCAAGGCAAGTTGGGATCACGCCATACAGGCTTGGCGGCGTCGCGAGATAGAACAACGTATTACGCTGCTCAAACTGATAGTCGTTAGCCAGTGTATCAAGGCGATTCGCTAAGTGCTGATAATCAGCCACTTCGGCGGTGTTCAGCGCTTGATAATGCACATGCTGCATAAAGGCTTCGAGAGCGGCTGGTTCGGTTTTTTCCAGCTCTTGCAGAGAGCGCTTTAGCTTCTCGCGGTAGGATTCATCACTGTACTCAGTACGGCTCACACCCAAAATCGCAAACGATTTTGGCAGCTGTTGACTGGCATAGAGGTGATACAACGCAGGAATAAGCTTACGGTACGTCAAATCTCCCGAAGCACCGAAAATTACGATGCTGCTGTTTTCAGGTATTACCATCATCTTTCCTTTAGAAACGAGGTACTCCCTTGATTTTGCGGTGAAACATTATCCATATTCACTGGAAAATCTTTGGGTATTGTTAGCATGCGCCAACCCTAGCAGCGCAATACACAAATCAAAAACCGATCTTGCCTATAGGTTTAATAGGAAAAATCAATCGACGGGGAGGAACTGCATATCGGCGAAACTCATCCCCAGCTCGGGGGCGTATTGTCTACGACTCTTTGACATACATCAACTATTGATAACGCAATCGATTGAATTGTGACACGATAAAAACTTAACTCTCCGTTTTTTAATGAAAAACTCATTAAAATTCGTTGGTCACAAGAAGAGGACTTTTGGGCTAATAAACCTCACGTAAATAGGTTTGTACTTTTCGGATATGCTCTTGAGTTTCTATCACGCCATTTTGGTACTGCTCTGGGTTGAGAAAACGCTCGGCGTAAACAAGATGAATGTTCTGTTGTAGAAAGAGTAGGTAGAGTTTGGGGTCGATGTGTCCACTGGTGGCCATATCGGTCATGATGGTAATGCACTCTTGCAAGCTTTTGGCTTTTTTGTAGGGACGATCGCTGGAGGTCAGGGCTTCAAACACATCGGCAATCGCCATAACTCTAGCTGGAATAGAAAGCTGAGAGGCATCCAAGCCTCGGGGGTAGCCTTGGCCATCCATGCGTTCATGATGACCGCCTGCAATTTCCGGTACGCCTTGTAAATGTTTTGGTATAGGGGAGGGCGTTGCAGCATCAAAATAGGTTTGCACAATATGATCATTAATCATAAAGCGATCTTCTGCGGTGAGTGTACCGCGTTTGACTTTCAGGTTATGCAGCTCTCCTCGGTTGTATTGGAGTGCGGGCGGTTTGAGACAAAATTCTTCCTGCCACATCTCTTGCGGGGTTTTGCCTTGCGGCCACTCGAATTGATGTACGAGTTTATCGGCCAGTAAGGGTTCCCATACCGGCAAGGAGGAAGAGGGGGCTGCGCGACATTTCTCAATCCAAGAGATACCAATTTGATCGTCTAATGTCCGCTTCCATTGCCGCTGAGCAATCTGCTCAAGTCGTTCTATATCGGCATCACTCATCCCTTCACTGCCTAAATTGCATTGAGCAACAAAAGCAAATTCTGCATCCAATTGTTGATGTTGAGCTTTCAATGCTTGCTCTGCTTGAATCCGGTCTCCCCCTTGAGCGCAAGTGTGCCAGTAGTCGCGTTCGGCTTGCATTTTCAGAAGCTCAAAACGCATACGAACTTCGTGAATTCGATCATAAATCGTTTCCAGTTTGGTGGCTTTGTCGACCACAAATTCTGGTGTGGTGACTTTACCGCAATCGTGTAGCCAAGCCGCGAGTGTTAACTCCTCCCACTGCTCGGCATTCATCGTAAATTCTGGGAAATAGCGTTTATCTTTGGCAGCGGCTTCGGCTAACAAGCGAGTCAATTCCGGAACGCGTTGGCAATGGCCTCCAGTATAGGGGGATTTGGTATCAATCGCAGATGCTATCAACTCAACAAACGCTTTCAGCATCTCTTTTTGCTGTTGAATCTTATCAATGTTGTCTTTGGCTATTTCGGCAAAACTGAGTAGCTCACGCAAAAAGGCGTGCTTGTCAATTTGAGCTTCTTCTACCGCTCGTTCATAACCTAAACAGACAATACCCACTAACTGGCGATCGCGGTTGAGCAGCGGAAAAAAGTACAAATCAGAGTTGTAAAGCTGGTCGAGATAAGCGCGCAGAATATTGTCTTGTCGATTGAGGTGAATGGTTTCCCCTTTACGCAATTCGGCTAAAAGCCATGGGCTACTATTGAGCAACTGATTGATATCGATCTTAAATGGAATAATCGCATGGTTGGCCGCGACAGAAAAATCATGCCCTTCCTGATCAAGGACATACAGAAGAATCGTTTCTGCTTTCGTGATGACATAACTCTGGTGAGCAATGGTTTTAGCTAATTGAGAGAAATCTTGGTTGTTGGTGGTTTCGCGCAGTAAACGAAGCAAATCGTGCAACGCATGTTCCATCAATTGGATGGATTGGCTTAAGTTGCCCACCTCAGTAATTAACGTTTGCGGGTAGCGTGTCTTTTTGAAGTTGAAACGCGCGATGTTATCGGTGAGTTGAATAAGATTATGCATCGGGCTAGAGAGACGTTTTGCTACCCAAATCACCACCGGGAAGCAAAGCAGCAGCAGTACAATGGCGCTGGTGATTTGTCGATTTCGTAAAGTGATTAAATCTGCCAACAACTCCTCTTTTGGGGTGGCTTGCGCTAAAAAAAGATTGAGTTGCTGATTGAGTTTGACTGGGGTGAGTGTGGTCACCCAATCTTTACCTTGGCTATGGGGTGTGTCGTATTGGGGTTGGCTACTGATACGATTCATGACCGACGCGAAGGGCGTGTCGCCATTGAGCAATGATTGTTTAATTTGCTCCGGCTTGTTGCGTAAATTGAGCCCAGAATTATGCTCAGCCAATGGGCGTAACTGTTGATCTAGCAAGACCAATTGTGAGTGGTCGGAAAATCCAAGTTTGCCCAGTTCGTTTGAAAGAGCTTTGAGGGTTAAATCGGCACCTACGACCTGTTTACCATTAAACGAGCGACGAGACAGCGTTAAGCCATAAGTTTAGTAGGGTAAAAAACAGATAGGGTTCGGTGAGTCGGACAATGCCATCATTCTCCGCATTCAAATACCAAGGGCGTACTCTTGGATCAAAAAAATGGGCGACTTCTTTGTATTGACCCACCAACTTCATGTCTTGATTGAGAAAATAGATATCATTTGTGCCAGAAGTATTGCTGTAGTTCATCCACAATACCGCATCATCTGGTGCCGCGAAGGTGACGCGATCCGCCCGACTGAGCAGCGGTCGAAACATAAAAAACTGCCCAGTTTCATTAGCAAAATAGAGCGCGTTAAGATTCGCAGATTGTTGAAAGGCGCGAACGATCGATGTTAGCCAGCGCTGCTCATGCAGGGGAGGGGTGGTGTTTTCAATAAAAGTACTGGTGGCGAGAAAATCGAGAGTGGTCAAAATTGGTGCCACATTTTGTGTGAACACGGTTTCGAGTTTTTGGCTATTTTCATGCGCCAAAGTTTTCGCACTACCGGCTAAAAGCTGCTGAGAACTGTGGTAACTGATGGCAATCAACACACTGCCGATAAACAAGATCAGAATAAAAAATAAGCTGCTGATGTGAATGGAAAGAGAATAGCGACGCTTTTTCATAATGTTACCTAAGCCAAATAACACAGTTAAGTATTGTCTATCCTCGCTAGGTTGCAAAAAAATCAGTCTATTTAATGCGTTTACTCTTGTGACGGTTGAGTACAGAACAAGAATTTGTAGCGCGTAATGGTCGTGTTGCAAGGCCATGATAGGAACGATTCAACATAGCAACCCTGGGGGGAGGCTGCTACACTGGCCGACAATGCGTTTGGAAGGACTGTTGAAATGAAATTAGCCGTAGATACTCACACTCACACTTACGCCAGTGGCCATGCTTACAGCACGCTGATTGAAAACGCGCGTGCGGCCAAACAAAATGGTTTGACGCTGTTTTGTACCACTGACCATGCCGAATCTATGCCCGGAGCGCCGCATTATTGGTTTTTCTCTAACCAGCGCATTTTGCCCCGTTTTCTCGAAGGGGTGGGGGTGATTCGTGGTGTGGAGGCCAACATCCTCAATCCGCAAGGTGATATTGATTTGCACCCAAGCGTTGACCAGAACTTAGATTGGGTGATTGGCAGTTTCCACGAACCAGTATTTCATCCCGCCGATAAAGCAGCGCACACCCAAGCCCTGATCGAAACCATCAAAGGCGGTCGAGTGGATGCGCTAGGGCATCTGGGTAACCCGCATTTTGATTTCGACTTTGAACAGGTGATTGCCTGTGCCAAAGCGCATAATGTGGCGATTGAAATCAACAACAGCACTTTAAAAGGGCATAGTCGAGTGGGCAGTATTGATCGTTGTTACGAGATTGCTCGTGTCGCGAAATCGCTCGATGCCTACATCACGACTGGCAGTGATGCCCATTTTTGTCTGGATATCGGCGGTTTATCGCTAGCCAGTCAATTGATTGATGAAGTGGGCATTAACCCGCAACGCGTTATCACTCATACCGCGCGTCAGTTCCTCGATTTTCTTGAGTTACGTGGTCGCCAGCCGATTGAAGAGTTTGTCGGTGTACTTTAATTTTGCAACAAAACCAAGCTCACTTTTGTCGGCAGAATGGCGTACAATTCCACTCCCTTCAAAAGTGAGTAGAAAAATGAAAAGAACACTGATTCTAACGGCGGCATTGCTCGCCACTCCGGTTTTTGCTGCAGGGCAAGATCTTAAATCGATCATGCAAGACATGAAACTGGCGTTTAAACAAGCCGCAGAAGCCCAAACCGTCGAAGCAATGCAAGTTCCTGTGACCACACTGGAAAGCTTAGTTGAGCAAGCGAAACAGAGATCATACCCCGCAGAAAAGGAAGCGACTTATCAAGAAGGTTTCCACAAACTCGATGTGACACTGGGGCAAGTCGAAGCGCATTTACAAGCCGGTGAGCTTGAAGCCGCGAAAGCGAGCCTAAAAACCGTTGATGATCTGCGTGTTGAATACCATGGCAAGCGTAATCCCAGTATCTGGAAACGTCTGTTTGGCTAATCTTCTCTCCCTTCCGGTTTGCGGTTTCACGTAAAACTGGAAGGGAAGAATAATGTTTGAGATGTAAGTAATCCTCAGTTTTTGTTAAAACTTGGGTGTAACACACTGTTGTGGTTATCACTAACGGTTATAGTAGTGAGCAATCCATTAAAGAGTGTTGTTATGAACCCGCAACGTGCTTTTCACCGTTTGATGCTGAAACTCAGCCTGCTTAGCTGGCTGCTGGTTTCGCTCATGCCTGTGCTGAATGCGCACGGTAATGCGGCGGGTGTTTGGGCAACACTCTGTACCATCAATGGGTTTTGAACTGGTTAAAAATTGAAGATGGCAAACCACAAACTCAGCACAGTAAACCGTGTCCGTTTGCCCATTTCTCCAACTTTCATCACACCGAACTTCCAACCACACGACTTCCAATTCGACAAACGACGGCGCAAGTAGATGGTTACACTTTTTTGGCTCTAAGTGTCCGTTTTGAAAGTGCTGTCCCGCGTGCTCCGCCTTTGGCTTAACTGAATTCACTCCCCAATAACAATAAATCTATTTAGTAAAGTCACACGCTCATATCCCATTTGGTTTCTCGACCGAAGGGATAATTTAGCGTTTAAAAAAGGAAGAAATACGTTGAGTACCGTTACTACACCTCAACCGACGGCGGCTGCACGTCGTAAAACCCTCTATTTTCTCACTTGGCGTTGGCATTTTTATGCAGGGCTGTTTGTGGTGCCTTTTATGTTGATGTTGGCGCTGACGGGCTTAATCATGTTGTTTGATGATGAAATTGAACAAGCTCGCTACGCCGAGGTATTAAACGTTACACCACAAGCGCAGGTCATGCCTGTTTCTCAGCAGCTTGCGGCAGTACAAAAGGCGTATCCAGAAGCGCAAGTTACCCAGTTTATTCCCGCGCTTCAGCCGGATTTAGCCAACCGTTTTTCTGTACTGTTTAGCGATGGTTCAACCCAATTTGTCACGGTTAATCCGTATAGCGCTGTGGTTGTGGGCACTATTGATCGTAGCGAAAGCTGGTATGAATGGGCGAACAGCATTCACGGTACCTTATTGATTGGCGATTGGGGCGACTATTTGATTGAAGTCGCGGCGAGCTTGGGGATGATTTTACTGGTGAGTGGTATCTATTTATGGTTGCCGCTGGATAATGCGCGTAAAGCGGGGTTTCTCAAAATCCGAGTGGGCAGTGGGGCGCGATTGTTCTGGCGTGATCTACACGCCAATTTAGGTGGCATGCTGTCCTTAGTTTTGCTGTTTTTCCTGATTTCCGGTCTTTCTTGGGCGGGTATTTGGGGCGGAAAATTGGTGCAGGCATGGAATACGTTCCCGACTTACTACACTTGGGGAGAAAAGCCACAATCAGTACTGACGCATGCGGACTTAAACCACGGCTCAGAAAAAGAGATGCCTTGGAACTTAGAGCAAACGCCAGTACCGCAATCGCATCATCATGGGGGTGAGCATGAAATGGTTGCGGTTAATCCTCAATTCGGTATCGATCAAGTGTTCGCTCAGGCCAAGGCGCTCGGTTTTACGCAATACCGCGTTGCTTTTCCGCGCGGAGAAACGGGTGTGTATACCGTTTCTGCTAATACCATGGCAGGCGATATTGTCGATCCGCGAGATGATCGCACCGCGCATTTTGACCAATATTCTGGTGTGTTACTCACCGAGGTTACTTGGCAAGATTATTCGCCATTTGCCAAAGCGATGGCGGCGGGGATTTCGCTGCATCAAGGCGATCTGAGTGTATGGAACAAAATAGCCAACGTACTGTTTTGTCTCGCTTTCATTCTTATCTCTGTCACCGGTGTGGTGATGTGGTGGCTGCGCCGCCCAACTGGTCAAGCTCGGCTAGGTGTTCCGCCACGTTTTGAACAAGATGGGATCTGGAAATCGGGCTTAGTCACGTTACTGGTGATTGGCGTAGCATTCCCACTGGCGGGAGCGACGATTGTGTTGGCTCTGCTGCTTGATGGGTTACTGGTGAGCCGTATCACTAAGTTGAAAATCGCTTTCAGTTAAGCGCAAAAGTAGGAAAGTAAATAGAGGCCAGATTTTATCTGGCCTTTTTAGTTCACATGAGTACGAGGCAATCTTGTTTAAGCCTGATACAACTCAAGTGGCAACCCATCCGGATCGGCAAAAAAGGTGTAGGCTTTGCCTGTGTATTCATCAATGCGGATCGGCTCCACACTCACGCCTTGTTGCTCTAACTGAGCTTTTATTTCAGCCACATCATCCACCACAAACGCCAAATGGCGCAGCCCTTGCGCTTCAGGAAAGCTTGGCCGCTCAGGTGCGTTAGGAAAAGAGAACAACTCAATTTGCGAGCCATCAGGCAGAGCTAAATCTAGCTTGTAAGAATCTCGTGCTGCGCGGTAGTTTTCGGCCAATACGCGCAAGCCTAAAATTTCTGTATAAAACGCTTTTGAGCGTGGGTAATCCGCGCAGATGATCGCAGCATGATGAATGCGTTTTAGCATATGGACTCCTAACCATTGAGCTTGGGACTGAGGTGTTCGAGCACAAAATCAATAAACACTCGCAAGCGAGCAGGCATGTATTTGGTTTGCGCGTACTGCATAGCAATCGCGCCGTGATAATTACTCTTAATATTCCACTCTTGCAGCACTTGCTCCACCTTGCCCGCAGCCAGCGCATCTTGCACCACAAAATCATGGAAAATGCCGATACCAAGATGATTTTTCACCCCAGTTAAACGCAGTTGTGATTGGTTCACCGCATAACGGCCACTCACCGCTACTGTGTGTGTTTCTCGGCCTTTGGCAAAAGTCCAGATATGATCTTTATCGGTTTCCGCGAGGTAGAGGCAATCATGCTCGGCTAAATCGGTGGGGTGAATCGGCGTGCCACGCTGCACCAAATATTCAGGGCTGGCACACAGCACTAAATTGGTTTTGCACAGCTCACGCAGCACTAAGTTTTCATCTGGCTTATCCGTCAAGCGAAAGGCGACATCAATATTGTGTTTGAACAGATCAATGTCACCATCGGCGGCGCGCAGCTTGAGCTGAATGTGCGGATATTGGGCGAGAAATGGCACCACAAACGGCTGCAATACGGAATTTAAAAACGCCTCTGGCGCAGCAACAGTCAGTGCGCCAGCGGGTTCGGCATGTTCCGAACTGGAGATTTCGATCGCTTGCTGCGCCGCATTGACCATCAATAAGCTTTGGTCATACACCTTTTGGCCTGCTTGGGTGATGATGAGTTTGCGCGTCGTGCGTTCAAATAGTTTGACTGACAAGGCTTGCTCAAGGCGAGTAATCAGTTTACTGAGCGCAGAAGGTGTTACGCCAAGTTTGCTGGCCGCAGCGGTAAAACTGCCTTCATTGACCACTACAATAAAAGTGGCGAGGTCGGGCAGTAGGGCAATCAATTTTGGAAGTAACATAAGTGTCGATGAGTCGGGCAACCAGTGGCGTCACTGTCGCAGAATCATCGGGTAAATGCAATTTGGTGAAACTAAAGTGAGGGGCTGTCGGGCAAGAACAGTATCCCGCCTAGATCTAGATGTAGACGGGACAAGGTACGCATCGCTTAAGCGTTCAATGCTTGTTCTAAGTCAGCCAGAATGTCATCGATGTGTTCAATGCCGACAGAAAGGCGGATCATCTCCGGTTTCACGCCCGCTTTGAATTGCTCTTCTTCACTCATTTGGCGGTGAGTAGTGGACGCAGGGTGGCAAGCGAGTGATTTTGCATCCCCGATATTGACCAAGCGTTTGAAGATTTGCAGCGCATCGTAAAAACGCACGCCTGCTTCATAACCGTCTTTCAAACCAAAGGACAAAATCGCCGAAGGTTTACCGCCCATGTATTTTTGCGCCAGCGCGTAATACGGCGAGTCTTCCAATCCGGCATAGCTGACCCAACTGACTTTCGGATGCTGCTTGAGGTACTGCGCGACTTTCAGCGCGTTTTCGGTGTGGCGTTCCATACGCAGTGGCAGAGTTTCCAAACCTTGTAGGATCATGAAAGCGTTCATGGGTGAGAGGGCAGAGCCAGTATTGCGCAGCGGCACCGTACGCGCGCGGCCAATAAAGGCAGCATCGCCAAAGGCTTCGGTGTACACCACGCCGTGATAAGACGGTTCTGGTTGATTAAATACGGGGAAGCGGTCTTTGTGTTGCGCCCACGGGAACTTACCTGAATCGACAATCACGCCGCCCAACGTGGTGCCGTGTCCGCCACAATATTTGGTCAGCGAGTGGACGACGATGTCCGCACCAAAGTGAATGGGTTTGCACAATGCAGGGCTGGCGACCGTGTTATCGACCATCACGGGCACACCTTTGGCGTGAGCTAAATCCGCGAGGCGTTGTAAATCAATAATGTTGCCTGCTGGGTTGCCAATGCTTTCGCAGTATACCGCTTTGGTCTTGTCATCGATAAGCTCAATCAAACTCTCTGGCCGATCATCCTTGGCGAAGCGCACTTCAATCCCTTGGCTTGGCAACATATGCGCAAATAGGGTGTAGGTGCCGCCATACAGTTGCGGTGTGGAAACAATGTTATCGCCCGCTTGCGCCAACGTCAGAATCGCGTAGTTGATAGCGGCGCTGCCCGCACTCACTACCAACGCGCCAATTCCGCCTTCGAGTGCGGCCATGCGCTTTTCCAACACATCGTTGGTCGGGTTCATGATCCGCGTATAAATGTTGCCCGGCACCGCCAAGTTGAATAGGTCTGCGCCGTGTTGTGCGTTATCAAATTCGTAAGCGACCGTTTGGTAAATCGGAGTTGCCACCGATTTGGTGGTCGGGTCGGTGGTATAACCAAAATGGATAGCAAGAGTTTCGTCTTTCATCGTCTGTCCTTTGACTGGATTGTTAATAAGCCATCTTTGAAGTTTCATGCTCATAAATCAAGCGTTCGCGATTCAACACGAGATGCATGACACAACGAATCCTCAATAGGATTGGTTAGAAAAGTGTATCTGTGCCTGAGATTCACGAATGCTTTTCCGTTACCGCAGATAATCGCTTGCGTGACCTTGGATTACACTAAGGGAAAGGTTTTTACAGTGTAAATATACCCTTGCGACTTGAAGCATTGTCGCTAAGTGTCTTAGGTATAGACCCTGTTACCCACAAAACAAAAACAAGAAGGAACACGCAATGTCTTCTGCTTTTTATCAGCAACTCCGTACTCAGCTTGAGGAAGTGAAAGCTGAGGGGCTTTATAAATCCGAACGTGTGATCACCTCGCAGCAACAAGCGGCGGTCGAGATTTCTACGGGTGAAGAAGTTCTGAACTTCTGTGCCAACAACTACCTTGGCTTAGCCAATCACCCTGCGCTGATTGAAGCGGCGAAACAGGGGATGGACAGCCACGGCTTTGGTATGGCTTCGGTGCGTTTCATCTGTGGTACGCAAGATATCCATAAACAGCTGGAACAGAAGCTCTCTCAATTCTTAGGTAAAGAAGACACCATTCTTTACACCTCATGCTTTGATGCTAACGCAGGTCTGTTTGAAACCCTGCTTGATAAAGAAGATGCGATCATTTCTGATGCGCTAAACCACGCTTCAATCATTGATGGTGTGCGCCTGTGTAAAGCGATGCGTTTCCGTTACTCAAACAACAACATGGCTGAGTTGGAAGAACAACTTCTCGCGGCAGATGCGGCTGGTGCTCGCCACAAACTGATCGTCACTGATGGCGTGTTCTCAATGGACGGCGTCGTCGCTAACTTGCCTGCCATCTGTGACTTGGCGGATAAATACAACGCCTTAGTGATGGTGGATGATTCTCACGCGGTCGGCTTCATGGGCGCGAATGGTCGCGGTACACATGAATACCACGATGTGATTGACCGCATCGACATCATCACCGGTACGCTGGGCAAAGCCATGGGCGGCGCATCCGGCGGTTATACCTCTGGTAAGAAAGAAGTGATTGATTGGCTGCGTCAACGTTCACGTCCATATCTGTTTTCTAACTCGGTTGCACCTTCGATTGTTGCGGCATCTCTGCGCGTGTTGGATTTACTGCAAGAGAGTGGCGATCTGCGTGAGCGCCTATGGGAAAACGCAGCGCACTTCCGTACTCGTATGGAAGCGGCGGGTTTCACCATGGGCGGCGCTGATCACGCCATCATTCCAATCATGCTAGGCGATGCCAAAGTAGCTGCAGAATTTGCAGAACGCGCACTGGCCAAAGGCATTTACGTTATTGGTTTCTCATTCCCGGTTGTACCAAAGGGACAAGCGCGCATTCGTACGCAAATGTCAGCCGCACACAGCCGTGAACAACTGGACAAAGCCATCGACGCCTTCATTGAAGTCGGTCGTGATATGGGACTCATTTAATTATGAAAATCAAAGCACTTTCAAAACTGAAACCAGAGCAGGGCATCTGGATGAACGAAGTGGACATGCCGGAGCTTGGCCACAACGACCTGCTGATCAAAATTAAGAAAACCGCCATTTGTGGTACTGACGTACACATTTATAACTGGGATGAGTGGTCACAAAAAACCATTCCAGTGCCTATGGTAGTCGGTCATGAATATGTGGGTGAAGTGGTAGGGATTGGCCAAGAAGTGCGTGGTTTCCAACTGGGTGATCGCGTTTCTGGTGAAGGCCACATCACTTGTGGTCACTGCCGTAACTGCCGTGGCGGCCGCACGCACCTATGCCGCAACACCATTGGTGTGGGCGTAAACCGCACCGGTTGTTTCTCTGAATACTTGGTGATCCCAGCGTTTAACGCATTCAAAATTCCTGAAGGGATTTCCGATGATTTGGCGTCTATTTTCGACCCGTTTGGCAACGCTGTACACACTGCGCTTTCTTTCGACTTAGTGGGTGAAGATGTGCTGATCACCGGTGCTGGCCCCATCGGCATTATGGCCGCTGCGGTTGCAAAACACGTAGGTGCGCGCCATGTGGTGATCACCGATGTGAACGAATACCGCCTCGATTTGGCCCGTAAAATGGGTGTGACTCGCGCAGTAAACGTCGCTGAGCAAAACCTAGAAGAGGTGATGAAAGAACTCGGCATGACCGAAGGTTTTGATGTGGGCCTAGAGATGTCTGGCGTACCAAGTGCGTTTAGCGCTATGCTCAAAACCATGAACCACGGTGGCCGCATCGCTCTGTTAGGTATTCCACCGTCATCGATGGCGATTGATTGGAACCAAGTGATCTTCAAAGGTCTGGTGATCAAAGGCATCTACGGCCGCGAGATGTTTGAAACTTGGTATAAGATGGCGAGCCTGATCCAATCGGGTCTTGATATCAGCCCAATCATCACTCACCACTTCAAAGTGGATGACTTCCAAAAAGGCTTCGACATCATGCGCAGCGGGGCTTCCGGCAAAGTTATCCTCGATTGGCAGTAACCGAAAATCTCTCCACAGAGCGCTCCGAAAGGGGCGCTTTGTTTTTGACTAACACTGTTTTTATAAACAGTAAAGTGGAAAATAAAACCGTATTCAACCTTTCAAAAAGCCCCAATTTAGCCCCAAACACTTTCAAAAATTCCACTGCTAGTCGCTAGTTTAGCCCCAAGATTTCGAATCAAAGTTGAGGTGTCTTTTCTTCAAAAGGCTAATGGTTGGCGTTTTTTTTGCTCAAAATCGTTTTTGGACAATTTCGAGTTAGAGTTGGAGACCGAAATCGCAAACTACAGATAAGCGGAGCTTGGGCAAACAAAGTTGAGAAAGCTAGTTTAACTGACGCGTGTATCCAGTCAGAGGTTGGTCAACTAAGCCTTTACGTCAAAACTATGAGAATTCTTAATAAACCAAAACACTTATGATTTTTGATGATAATGGCTTGTTTGCATAAATCATTCGATAGTTTATGATTCGTTTCTTAACCATTTGAATATAAAGAGCAAAGAAAGCTAATGGGCATAAGCAGAAGCTGTAACATCATAATTGAACCATGCCAAGCGGGTTATGAAGCCAAGGTTAGTTTTGACGCATTTTCTACAGTTAAAGAAGAGTATAGTCGCACCATAACAAGAGCAACTAGGGATGAACTAGAACTCGCAATCGATGATCTAAAAAAGAGCTTCCCTGATCATTATATGTCGGTCAATAAAGTTTCAAGTTTTCCGATGAAGAGTTCCTCTTTGATCCACCTGTTGCTGGCGTTCATAGGTGTCACTATTTTGTTTTGTATAGCAGTTTTTGGATACACGACATTTTCCGACCAATCACAGACCATTGATAATGGCCCATGGAATGAAGTTGCTGCTTTTTTCAATAATGTCGGTGCGCCAATTGTGGCGCTGATGTCATACCTTGCTCTTCTTTACACGCTGCATCAACAAAACAAATCACATGCACTTTCATTGGAAGAGTTGGCATTAACTCGGAAAGAGCTTTCAGATTCGACATTAGCTCAGAAAACGCAGGCAGATACACTCAAATTGCAACTCGAAGAAGCACAAGCGACAGCAAAGCGAGAGCGATTTGATAGCACATTTTACTCGTTGCTTGAGCAGCATAACTCGGCACTCGATATGCTTAGTACCGAAGACATCACAAAAGGCAATCGGTCACTTAAAGAAGAGTTTGAAGAACTACATAGCAATGCTCTCTATTGTAGATATTTCCGATTGCTTTATCAGGTATTGAAGTTTATTGCAGTAGAGCATAGCTCTGAAGATTCGTTAAATCAGTCGATATTCAGATCAAGTGTGAAAAAACGAAGAGAAGTTCTATTCAAATATCGTTCGCTCAATGCTACCAGACCATGTTCTATATTGGCTTGCTGTAAATTGCTATTGCCCATTGGGTGAGTCAGATCCATACATACTGTATAAAAAACTGATCATACGATATAAGTTCCTTGAACATCTAACTCTTGCAGATGGTGACTTAAATCAAATTTATTGTTGGCCAAACTATGGGAAAAATTGCTTAGTTCTTATGGCTTATCGACAAGATGACTTTGGAGAAAACTTGCATCTAAGAAGCATCCATAAGGGCTTAATGAAGTTGGAAAATATTTTACAGCCGGCATTCATGCCTGAAATAAGACCTACCGTGAGTGGGGAACAGTGGGAAGACGTTCCAAATCGGAATCGTATAACATTTGAAGTCGAGCCAAGCATGCAAGAAAAACACGATGCTTATACGTTGCACCTTTGGAAAACCAATTTAAATCATCTCGTAAAAAGTTCAGCGTACGAAGAACGCGACGTTTATATGCGGCAGGTTGTTAACACTCTAAGTATTGCTGATAGCTGCGAAATAGAGGGAGTTAAGAGCTGTAGCGATGTGGTCAATGATAAATTGATCGAAAGCGTCGAATAATCCATAAAACTACCTGAGAATTTCACTGACGTAATTTATTCTGAGAGCATTATGGAGACGAATTAGTAAATTTACTGCGAACTAAGAATTTAGAAGCGAAAAAACACTATGTGCTAACAAAGAAAGGGGCAAAAGTTTGTTGTCATGTCGACCTAGTTGATTGTAGGAGTTATGGGGATTCCGTTCGGTAGGATCAAAAAACCGCCTAATCGGCGGTTATTGATTTCTTACTTTTTCTAGCTCCTGCCAAACGCGTTCAGACTCTTTCTTGTTCGATTCAACCAGCCATTTACCGTAGACCCTTGCGACCATGGTGATATCTGCGTGGCCCATTTGTTGTGCTAAGTAACTTACGTTGACATTGGCATGAGTGATCATCCAACTGGCGTAGGTATGTCGCAGTTGATACTGATTACGGTAACGGACGCCTCCTTTCTTACACAGTGCCGTCCATATTCGGCTGAGCGCACATTTGCCGTAATGTTTTAACCGTTGGAAGAATGAAAACTCATACGCTCTATATCCAATGGAGTGGTGGTATTGGTTATTTTAGCGATCAGTCCCCCAATTCGTTTACGCATATCACGTCTATCCACAATCATATCTAGAGCGCCATGCTCTAAGAGGAATTCACTTTGCTGAAAGTCTTCTGGTAGTTTCTCTCGAACGGTTTGTTCTATAACTCGGCGCCCGGCAAACCCGATCCTTGCTTTCGGTTCGCCAATGTTAATGTCACCCAACATGGCGACACTTGCAGATACTCCCCCATAAGTTTGATCGGTTAACACTGAGATGTAGGGCAATTTAGCCATTGATAACTGATTCAATGCGGCACTGGTTTTAGCCATCTGCATCAATGCAATGAGTGATTCTTGCATTCGAGCACCCCCCACCAAGACAGAAAAGCACACCAATCCACAATTTGCATCAATAGCAGCGTCAACAGCCCGAACAAAACGCGCGCCTACCACGGACCCCATTGAACCGGCCATAAAAGAGAATTCGAATGCGCAAGCGACAACAGGTAAGCCCATCACTTTTCCCTTAATCACAACCAGTGCATCTTTTTCACCAGTGCTTTTCTGTGCTTGAGTAAGGCGTTCTTTATAGCGTTTTAAGTCCTTAAAATTGAGCAAATCTCTTGGTTCACATTCGCTTGCTATTTCGATTCGCTCTCCTTTATCCAAAAAGCTGTCTAATCGTTGGCGAGCACCCATCCGCAGATGGTGATCGCATTTGGGGCATACTGAGAGATTATCCTGGAGTGCTATTCGGAATAAGATCTGCTCGCATGAGGGGCATTTAGTCCATACACCTTCAGGAATTGATGCTTTACGTACATTAATGATGTTTTTCTTATCCAATAGCTTTTCTAGCCAACTCATGGGGAAACCTTACTCAAATACCGTTAAGAAAGAGTATTGTATTAGCCTGACTTGGGTAATAAAGTGGCAATTCTTGGTTTAATAATCCCATTAAATGGGACTGAATGTATGCTTGATAAGATTGAACAGCAGTGGTTAAAAAGTTTTCATTGTGTCTATGAGAACAACAGCTTTAAACGAGCGGCGGAATTTTTAGGTTTACCCACATCCAATGTCAGCCGTCATGTTGCCCTTTTGGAAGAGCGGCTGGATATACGGCTATTTGATCGAACGACACGCCGCATTGCAGCGACTGATGCGGGTGACCATCTTTATTGGCGTACACAACCATTGTTGGAAAAGCTGAATGATGCTCTTGAGGAGGTGACTCTTCATGCAAACCAAGTAATAGGCCAGCTTAACGTGTTAATGCCTGACTCACCGGCTTTAGCTCAAGCTGTGGTTTCTTTTTGTCTCCGGCACCCCTCTATTTCATTATGTTGTGATACGAGCATCAGCCCGAAAGAGGATCTGCTTGATGGTTTTGACATCGTTTTAAGTTTTCATCGGGGTAAGCTCGAAGATAACAGTTGGGTTGCTCAAGAGATTAAACGGTGGCCAAGTGCTGTTGTGGCATCGCCCCAAATACTACAGCGCTTTCCAAGACCCTTTCAGATGAGCGATTTAAAACATGTTCCATGTATTAATAGTTTTACCGCAATAAATGGAGCGCCATGGATATTTAAAAACGCTAAAGGTGAGCTGATTATTCAAAAAGTACAATCGGCTTTTAAAGTGAACAGTGGGCATCTTGCCAAAACAGGGGCTACATCTGGTTTAGGCTTTGCGATACTTCCTACCGAATTTTGCCAGTCTGAGATAGAGGCAGGGACTTTGGAAGTGGTTGAAATGGAATATCAACCCGCTGATCTTGTTCTATATGCTTTTTATTCCTCTAGAAAGCACTTAGCTAAGAAAATTAAGATGTTTATTGAACATCTGAAGTATCACGCAAATCTCGTCAACTGAGTTGAATACTTGATTCGAAAGACACTGGGGCTTTGTTGCGTAACTCAGCCCCACAATAAACCCACCCATTAGATGTATAAGAGGCAACATGGCAATTTGGCTCAGGGGTGGGTTTGGCTGCTAACTTTTGTAATCACTGATTTTGGCAATTTGCTCTTGGCTGCGTTGCTTTTTGTATTGTTTCGCATCGGCCGGGATCGGGGTGACTTTGCCGGTTTCTAACCAAGTTCTCAAACGGGTGGCATCACCGACAGGGGAAAGTTTGCCCTTGGTATCTAAGCACAACAAAAAGCGACTTGGCGTTTACCCATCTGTGTGCGCATCACAAGACAATGTCCTGCGGCATTGGTAAACCCTGTTTTGGTTAGGTCAATTTTCCAATTGTCGTTGTGCACCAATCGGTTAGTGTTGCGAAAATCGAGCGTGTATCGCGGTTTGGCAAAGGTGACGGTTTTCTTGTCTGTAGAGCTTAACTGACCCAACATAGGATATTTTTTACTGGCTTTAAGTAATAGAACAAGGTCACGAGCGCTAGAAACATTTTGTTCAGATAGACCTGTGGGTTCCACAAAACGAGTATTTTTCATTCCTAAGGCTTTAGCTTTAGCATTCATGGCTTTGATGAAGGCTTTATAACCACCGGGATAATGATGGGCAAGGCTGGCTGCCGCTCGGTTTTCTGATGACATTAAAGCCAGTAATAACATCTCTTTACGGCTGATTTCACTGCCGATACGCACTCGGGAGTGAACCCCTTTCATTTCTTTGGCTTCTTTGATGGTGATGGGGAGTTTGGTATCCATGGGCAGTTTAGCGTCTAACGTGACCATTGCTGTCATCAATTTCGTGACAGAGGCGATCGGTTTAACCGCATCTGGGTTACTCGAATAGATCACTTCATTGGTTTTAAGATCAATCACGAGTGCGCTGTGTGCGGCGAGTTCTTGCTTCTTTACGGTTTTCTTCACCGTGGCTTTTGAGGTGGCAGTGGCCGAATCGGCGGAATGCGTTGGTGTAGCAAGCATTAAACTGCTGCATACCAAAAAAACACTACCAAGGAGAGAGAGCATCTTCATGTTGATTTCACTGAGTGGTTGGTTAAGTCAAAGGTTCGGTATGTAACAGGGTTGCTGATAAGTATAAGAGGCCTAGTTGCAGACAAATAGGAAGCAAATTGAAAATATATTTGTGCTCAAATACTGGAAATTCCCTGATCGCAGTATACGATTTTGAGCGCTGAGCTTATGTGAAATACGCGCGTTAGAAAAGGTGTCCATCTGACGCAAGTCGCACTTAATGATAAAGTTTAATGATTTAAGTGCGACTTAATGAGGAACCATGTCTTATCCATCATGAGTGTGATGATGGGTTGGCGATTTAATGAGCCAATGGTGCACTTAATTCTTCAAATTGAGAGATATCCCAATCACTTAAACTATCGGTGACTTTACCAACCAAGGGGAGTAATCGCCACGCTTCACGTTCACGAAACGGGTGGTTTGTGATCACCGCATAACCGGCAATGCAACAACGGCCGCCTTTAGAGCGAATAAAATCGGCAATCGTATTCACGGCTTCATCACTGTATGACTCGATCTTATAAAGATTATCCATGTTGTTATCCTCCGTTTGGGGAACATGGAATTTATTGCATATTTGATGCCATGATGGCACGCCAAGACCGCATTAGATGAGTGTTATGAATGTTTGCAAAAAGTGATGCAAGTTGCAAAAGTGCATTATTGATGTACCTAAATGATGCAAATTGATTTCCATCAAGTTTGTGTGGTTTTTGTGTGCTACTGTGCGCGCAACAGAAAGATAACAATAGCCCTACACAAAAAGGAAAACGTAATGAAAAAAACACTTTGCGGTTTATCCGTGCTTGCAGCCCTTATGTCTACTCACGTTATGGCACATCAAGAAGGTGATGTTATTGTCCGTGTCGGTGTCGCTTCGGTAGTGCCTAATGACAGCAGTGACAAAATCTTAGGCAGCCAAAGTGAACTTGCCGTTAACAGCAACACTCAACTGGGTTTAACTCTTGGTTATATGTTTACGGATAACATCAGTTTTGAAGTGTTAGCCGCAACGCCATTCTCACACAAAATTTCAACGGACCTCTTGGGTCTCGGTGATATTGCTGAAACCAAACATCTGCCGCCAACGTTCATGGTTCAATACTACTTTGGCGAATCAGGTTCGACTTTCCGTCCTTATGTTGGTGCCGGTTTGAACTACACCACCTTCTTTGATGAAGGTTTTAATAGCACGGGCAACAATGCCACGCTGACGGATCTGAAATTGGATGATTCATGGGGACTGGCTGCGAATGCGGGGTTTGACTACAAACTTAACGAGAGTTGGTTCCTTAACGCCTCTGTCTGGTATGCCAATATTGAAACGACTGCCAGTTACAAGTTTGGTGGCGCGGCACAATCGACGGATGTAAAAATTAACCCTTGGGTATTTATGATCGCCGGTGGTTATACATTCTAGACCGAGATCCTCAAATAAAGCTGCAATTGTGCGGCTTTATTTTTTTGTGCACCTCATGTGATATTCATTCAGAGTGCTAAACGTTCGTCAATCCTGTCATTCTATTGATAAATAGGTGTCTAATTTTAAAGACGCAAACCTATCAATAGAAACCTATCTCAATGATTTAATTTGTCTTTCTTCTTCTGTTCACCCAATGCATATTGGCTTAATGAGTAGTTTGTGACACGTAAATTCCACACTGTGTTTTAACATTTATTTAACTTCGATTTGGTGTTTTTCATCAAGCTGTACCACTGTGATTGGACGCGAAATTTCGCGTGCAATCGGCGTTGATGGGAGCTGTTCAACGCTTAATAACCCAACATCTCTAGGATTGAGAAATGAAACAGATACAACGTCCTTTAAATTGGCTAGTTCTGGCTGGTGCTACCACCGGTTTTCCTCTGTATGCGGCACAAATGGTGACGATTGATGACGCCTCTTTTGTCCAACAAGCTTTAGTTCAACAGCAGTACAGCATGGTATCTACCGTCGATGGTTTTAAAGCGGTCAATACCGTTCATTTACCGAATGGCAAGGTGAAAGTACGTTACCAGCAACTCTACAATGGGGTGCCTGTGTACGGTACAGCGATTGTTGCCACACAGTCTGGTAAAGATATTTCCCAAGTATATGGGCAAATGGCACAGCAGTTGGATGCTGATCTCTCCACCGTAACTCCTGACATTGATACCCAGCAAGCGATTCGCTTAGCGGTGGAGCATTTTAGTCAGTCAAGCGGCGTAGAGAAGAGTGAGCCATTGCCGGTTGAAAATGCTAAGGCGCAACTTATGGTGCGCTTGGACGATAACCAACAAGCCCAGTTAGTTTATCTGGTTGATTTTTTTGTGGCCTCACAAACACCTGCGCGCCCCTTCTACTTTATGAGTGCCGCAACGGGAGAAGTGCTAGAGCAATGGGATGGGATCAATCATGTTCAGGCAATGGGTTCAGGGCCTGGGGGTAATCAAAAAACAGGTCGTTATGAATATGGCAGCAATGGTTTATCCGGATTCACGATTGATAAAACCGGTACAACTTGCACCATGAATAACAGCGCAGTGAAGACGGTCAACCTCAACGGAGGAACAACAGGCACAACTGCATTCAGTTACGGTTGTACTGATAGCACCAATTACAACAGTGTGAAAAGTGTGAATGGAGCCTATTCCCCCCTCAACGATGCACACTATTTTGGTCAAGTAGTGTTTGATATGTATAGAGAATGGTTGAACACATCACCGCTCACTTTCCAGTTAACCATGCGCGTACATTATGGCAATAATTACGAAAACGCATTTTGGGATGGCAGTGCGATGACCTTTGGGGACGGTTACACCCGTTTTTACCCATTAGTAGATATCAACGTTAGCGCCCATGAAGTGAGCCACGGTTTTACCGAACAAAATTCAGGCCTTGTGTACCAAGATATGTCTGGCGGGATTAATGAGGCCTATTCGGATATTGCGGGTGAGGCTGCGGAATATTTTATGCGTGGCAGTGTTGATTGGGTAGTCGGTGCTGATATTTTCAAATCATCCGGCGGCTTACGCTATTTCGATCAACCTTCTCGTGATGGTCGTTCGATTGATCATGCCTCACAATATTACAGTGGGCTTGATGTTCACTTATCGAGTGGGGTCTTTAACCGAGCGTTTTACCTTTTGGCGAATAAATCAGGCTGGAGTGTACGCAAAGGCTTTGAAGTGTTCGCGGTTGCTAACCAATTGTACTGGACGCCAAATAGCACTTTCGATCAAGGTGGTTGTGGGGTAGTGAAAGCCGCGCAGGATTTAAACTACAACACCGCGGACGTGGTGGCGGCGTTTAATACGGTTGGTGTAAATGCCTCATGTGGTACAACCCCTCCACCGGTCGGTAAAGTGCTTGAAAAAGGTAAGCCGATTTCTGGGTTGAACGGTTCACGCGGCGGTGAAGATTTTTACAGCTTTACCGTGGCGAATTCAGGTAGTGTCGTTGTGTCCATCAGCGGTGGAACAGGTGATGCGGATCTGTATGTTAAAGCGGGTAGTAAACCCACCACATCGTCTTGGGATTGCCGTCCGTACCGTTCAGGCAATGCAGAGCAATGCACCATTTCCGCAGTAGTGGGGACAACGTATCATGTGATGCTGCGTGGTTATAGTAACTATTCGGGTGTCACATTACGACTCGATTAAGTTCATTTCTGCTCAAAAATAAAGCGCACTCTTAGAGTGCGCTTGTTCATGGAGGGTAACCCAGTTGTTTTATTTCAAGACAGCGGTATTGGCAATGGCACCTAAACTGTCATCAAAAAGGAAATCAGCGGTTTCAGTTTGCATCTCAACATGGTGAAAACGATCAGCTAGGCCTGAATCTTGGGGGGCAACAAAGGTCGAGTGTTTCGCCGTGCTGCTAAACTGAACAAAACTGTTTGTGGCGTAAGGTGTTGTCTGTGCTGCATTGACAGAGTTTAAGCTCAGCAAAGTCGCGAGTGGTTCAGTACCTGCAAATTGTGGGCTGAGATACACCAATTGGCCACCAGGGTTACTGACGCTATTAGGTACCACGCTATCGCCATCCACTTCTGAGAAGTAAAGGGCGGTTGTGAGTGCGCCACTGCTCAGTTTGGTACTGACCACTGAATATGGGTCAATAGTGTCTAGCAGAGTTTGTGCGGCATACGAGAACAGTTGGAAGCCCGAGGTGACCTGAGCCAACTGCTCTTGAGTGGCTAAGTTGGTAAACAAGGTATAGCAAGCAGAATCGTCTAGGCTGGCACATTGAGCATCAGCAACCCCTTTGTATTCCGTGCTAGCACTTAATGCCACATTGTGTTTGATCTGCGGACCAAAGAAATCCGAGCCCAATAACAGGTTAGAAATTTGCCCGCCTGAGTTTTGAATCGCCGCCGCAGAAAAACTGTAGAGCGCATTGGCTGAAGCAGAGCCTAACGTTTTATTGCTTTCGGCCACTGCGGAGGTGCCAACGATGCCACCCAAGGAGTGACCAAGCATACGTACTTTAGTAGACCCAGTACCCACATTGATACTAGAGAGTGGCGTGCCTGTGAACAGCGGCTGTGAAACGGTTAACGCAGCACGTAGTCCCAATACATCGAGGATGCTTTGGCGCAAGTTATCCCGCGCGACAGCCAAGTAGGTGAGGTTGATGTAAGCAAGGGGATCACTATTGGCCGAGCGTGTGCTGTCTAAACTGCGTTCACCGTGCAGCGGTAAATCAATCGCAATCACGGCAAGCCCTGCTGCGGTGAGATTTTTAGCAAATGCATAAGCATTTTCTTTCGCCGATGTCACACCGTGTTGATAGATAACAATATCCGTTGGGGTACTGCCATGAGGCGTAAACAGCAAAAACGGCACATCTTGCACTGATTTCACTTTCGGCACAGGGGAGTAACGCGTGATATAGCGGTCGGGATCCAGCGGTGTGCCATCTGATTTCGTCAATGTTAGGCCAATCAGCTTGAGCTGTTCACTTGCATCAGTGGCGAGCTTGCTGGTATCAATCCCTGCGGCAAGCAGTTGGCTGCCGATCGCAAATTGCTCATTGCTGTCTGCGAGTGCGGCTTTGATTTTGGCTAAGCTTGGCATTGCAGATTCAAACGGTTGGGTATTCCATTTACTGCCGGTTTCGAGGTAGTAAGGCAGACGTACTGTGCCTTTGGTTACATCAACAGTGTTATCCGTGTATGTACCTATAATGGCTGCTTTTTTATCTGCGCCAATATAGGTACTGAAATTGTCATCCGCTGTCAGAGCGGCAGCTAAGTCAACGGGTGTGCCTAATTGCATTGTGTAAGCCGTATCGAGCCCAATGCCAGTTTGTTTCCACACTGCCTCTAATTGGTTACTACCACTGGCAAACGCCGATGCGGTTGCGCCGCGTGTGGCAAACAGCGTATTACTGACGGATTGAGTGGAAAACCAAGTTGAGTAAACGATTTGAGTATCATCTACCCCACTGAGTTGGAAGATTTTCTCTACACCTTGAGTGACTTTTTGCAGTGTTGCAATGTCTCCTTCGGCGTAAATTTTTTTCTTGGATTTTAGAGCCGCGTAGCTAGACGAGGTGCCCACAGGGTCGCCGTTAGCGTCGGTGACCGCGGAGGTGACCGCCAGAATATACTCCGAGGAGGCATTCAGTGCTTTGGTCGGTACGATGAGAATTTTATCGGAAGCGGCACTGGAGATAGCGGTGTAATCCACCCCATTGGTCAGTAAGGTTTTGATGGTCGGCGATCCGGTCATTGAATCAGTTAACTCATACAAATAGATGCCGGAAGAGATCACGCCATCGGCTAATCCTGCGCCTTTAAAATCAAGGAATAGCGGCATGGTGATTGGCCAACCATCCACTTGCCCCATCGCGACCAATGGGTTAGAGCCAGAAGTATTGCTTCCTGGCGGAATTTCTAATGTGCCGTCACTGGCATTCATCAAAGCAAAAGAGGGGAGAGGCACGTTAGCATTACTGCCACTTAACGCAAATTTGATAGTGGTATCACGTTGCAATGCTTGCTGAATATAGGATTCATACTCAACCGTGGTGCTGTCACCAGAGCTGGTTGTTTCATCGCCACAGCCGACTAACCAGAGTGCTGAGCAAAGAAGAGAAATCTTAATTATCTGTTTCATGTTCGGCTCCGGAAATCAGTTAAAACGATAGTTAAATTGCAGAGCGCTGATGTAGGCGACCGCCTCAGAATCAAATTTGAGGTTTTCCCCAACTTGGTTGGTTTCGATGAACGAACCTTTACGGCTTTGTACGAGGGCAAAAACCGGCATCCATAGTCAGTTGCGGAGTCACGCTATAAGTCACCCCCGCTGAATACCAAAAGCGGTCACTGTCGGGAATACTCAACGTTGCCTTACCGGCTTGCTCATCAAAGGCGAAACCGGCACGTAATGTCCAAGTCGCATTGAGGGTGTAAGTTGTACCGACTGACCAGCGGCCGTTGTCTTCGTATTTCTCTATTTTCTGGAAACAAATTCCATCTTTACATTGGCCTGAGGTGGCTGTTAGCTCTTTAAAACTGCTCCAATCGGTTTGTTGGTAGCTGTAATGCACCGCCCATTGGTTATTCAACTGATGAAAACCAGACAATTCCCAAATGGCAGGAAGTTCAATTTTCAGCTGTCCCGGCACCACAGCGCTGGTGGCGATGCCGGAGTCATAACTGGAAAACTCACCATCATCAAAATTAAGTTTAACGCGTGAACGGTAGCCAAAACCGATGCGGTTTTGGTCATCCAATTCGTAAAGTGCACCAATATTCCAACCGAAACCCACGGTTTCACCGGTCATGCCAATCAAATTGTCGCTAGGGCTTCCACCAAGGAATGGGGCTAGCCCACCTTTATGGCGCGTGAGCTCTGCTTTTGCGGCGACCAGATCCAAACCAAAACCTAGACTGAATTCTTGGTTAACGCGATAGGCAATATTGGGGTTAAGGTTGATGGAAATTAAAGAGGTATCTCCCGCTAAATCGCCCGCATAAATCTCATTGGGATAGTCTGTTGCCACGCCGTAAGTGGTAAACATGGCAAAGCCCCATGCCCATTGGTCATTAATGGGACTGATGTAATAAGCCGCAGGGACAATTTGCATCGGCGCGACATCTTTCATCGATTGATGGTTTGATAGGTCATCCACGTTGACTTCGGGATCGACGATAGAGAGTGCGCCAGAGAATTGTGCCGTATCGAACAGCATCATGGCCGCTGGGTTGCGTGCCAGCACACTGGCGTTATCGGCGACGGCTGCTTCACCGGAAAAAGCGCGGCCTAAGCCTGATGCAGAGTGTTCGGCTACTTGGAAGCCTGCTGCGCTGGCGTGTCCCGCTAAGAGCACGCCCATACATGCAGCAAGTGAAGATTTGTTCAACATTCTCGACCTCCTGAGGTCTTAGTTATTGTCGTTATTCCATTGACGATCCTGCAAGTCACTTACCCACTTCAATGTGCGTTTGGACTGAGCAGTACAAAGCGCTTTGGGTGCGAGAAAGATCAAGCATAGTTTGATGTTTAATTTTGTGTTAATGTGATGTCAAAGGTAATGGCGGATTTATTTTCAAGATGGGGCGAAAGATAGAGATTTAATTCAAGTGAATCAATGAATTAAATGTGTTTTCTGGTTGTACCAGTATAAGTTTGTTGAGTTTACAGTAAGTTACAACGAAAGGGTGATATTGCACACTTTTCTAATCTAAGCCTAGGTTTGATAGAAGGTTTTAACCAGAGGCATCATCACTATGCCTCTGGTTGATGGGTTAGCGACCGATAAACGCGACGATGACTTTATCGCCACCAAACTGTCGAGTGAACAGGTAAGCGTTGGATTGAGGGATCTCACGATGGATTCCGGCGCCAATTGCAGGATGGCGTTGACGAAATTGTCCGAGCGTTTGCCAGTGTTTGAGTAGATCTTGGCGCGCGGTATTCCATTCCCAAGGCATGTCGGAGCGTGTACCTTGGTGGAAATCATCGGCGTAAGGTCCCGCTTCGCGAGCGATTTCATCCCCGTAATAGACTTGGACAGCCCCCGGAGTCAGCAGCAGGGCATTGGCGGCATTGCGCTGCATCTCGAAGGATTTAAAGCGACCGAAGAACAGTTCTGTATCGTGGGAGGACATGTAACTGACCGGATTGAAATCAGGATATTTGGCGAGAGTCTGTGCGTAGTCTCGGTAGACCATGGCCATCTGGCTTAAACACGCCGCACCATTATCCATGCGTTTTTGGATATCAAAGTTAATGAGCGCATCGAAGCCATCATCAAAATAGGGGCTGCGATAGGCACTGTGTCCCCACACTTCTCCCATCATCCAAAATGGTTCACCGCTCTGCTGATGTTCTTTTCGCCATGCGGTTAGGTTTTGGCTAGCGTGCTGCTTTAAGCGTTGCCACACTTCACCTTCTACATGCTTTACGGTATCGATGCGAAAACCGTCGATCCCAAAGCGGCGCACCCAATCGCTTTGCCATTCAATTAAATAAATCAGCGACAGTGTAATTGGGTTTACTGACCACTCGTGTGCCGGGATTGTTGAGTAACCACTGTGGTGGCGTGACGGCTTGAGTAGACTCGGTACGAAAATCGGGCAAGCCAGCCAAGTTCATGGTGATGTCGCTGCTGCCCGGTGCTGGGTACCCCGGAAGCCCAGCACGAACCCAATCTCCTCCCCACCATTGCTTCCAGTTGTTACTTTGGTAATCAATCGCTTGATGAAAACTGTGCCAGTTTTGGTCTGCGTTGGGTTTCCAATCACTCCAATGTTCGGGCAGCATGGGCGCGTTGACGACTTGGATCGCATCTTGCTGCAGGTCGGCCAATGTGGCGTAACCGGCGTGGTTAATCACGGCATCCATCAAAATTTTGATGCCACGGCGATGTGCTTCGCGCACGAGCGTTTGTAAATCCTCATCTCTTCCGAAATTGGCATCAATCTTGGTGAAATCGCGCGTCCAATAACCGTGATACGCATAAAACGGGAAGGAGCCTTTTTCGCCGCCACCGACAAATCCGTGCACTTGTTCCACAATCGGGGAGAGCCAAATTGCGTCCGTGCCTAAGCTTTTTATGTAATCGAGTTTGGCGATAACCCCTTTCAGATCGCCGCCATGAAACGTGCCGATTTCCTCTTGTCCGTCTTTTTGCCGACCGTAACTGCCATCATTGCTAGGATCGGCGTTGTAAAAGCGATCGACCATCACGAAATAGATATTGGCATTGCGATAAGTAAAGGGTTGAGCTTGGGCTTGTTTGGGTTCAAGCAGCACTAAACCGCCACTGTTTGTGGAAGGGGTCAGACGTACTTTGCCTTGCTCTACTGTGACAACTTGTCCGGTGAAGACCTCCTTTAGTTGAGTGCCATCGGCAAAGCTGTCAGCCAAATCTAAAGTGACATCACCGCCTTGGTACACTTCACAACTGACGTTTGGGATCGGGCGGCGAAATTCGGTTTTGGTTGCTTTCGTTGTTTGGCGCACAAAAGTGAGTGTGTTGTTTTGCGCTTGCCACTGGAATGCGTAGTCGCCAGTAAAGCGTATGCGCAAAGGCAGTTGAGTCGGGGTATTGCAATTTAGAGGCAGCGGCGTATTGAACTTGATCTCTTGCGTGGATGCCGGTGGGCAATCACCACCAATCCCGCTGATTGTTAGGGTGTAATCCCCTTTGGTTAGTGGGATCACCAGCGGCTCATCGGCTTGCAACGGAAAATCACGGCTGTTGGTGGTGGTGGCTACTGTTAAATTTGCGGTTAAATTGGATGCGGCAAGGGCTGGCAGCGCCAACATTGATAGTAGGGACAAGGTCAAAGGGTTAAGTTTCATTGTCTATCCTTATTGTTATTGCTTCGGTCTTACCTATCGCGTGATGGCGCCGTATTTTTGAACCGATAAAGGATAAATCACGCAGTGTCACTCAACATCATTCTCAGCTCTACGCCTTGTTAACTTGCACTGCATCACAACTTGTTACTGACGGGCGTAGAGTGACATCGGATGTCGGCATCACGGCTAAAAAATCCAATCTAAGTCACAACTTCACCGTTAGGTATTGATAGGTTTTGCACCGCGCTGTGCTCCTGCTTAGGATGTCGCTTAGTGAAAAACAGGAGAAAGACCATGCAACAACAAGCAACCGTACAGAAAGTTACGATGGCGCAACAAGGGCCTGAACTCTCTGAATTGGTTCAAGGTTACTGGCGGCTGGCAGAGTGGAATATGATGCCTCAACAGCGCTTAACCTTTTTGAAGCAGCATATTGAGCTAGGGATCAGCACCGTCGATCACGCCGATATTTATGGTGGCTATCAGTGTGAGGCTCTGTTTGGTGAAGCGTTAGCCCTTGAGCCCTCACTGCGCGAGCAGATCCAGATCGTCACTAAATGTGATATTAAACTGTGCAATCCGAATTTTCCGGAGCGCAAAATTAACCACTATGATACCAGTGCCGCGCACATCTATCAGTCGGTGAACAATTCGCTAGAGCGCTTGGGTGTGAATGACATCGATGTGCTGCTGATCCACCGTCCAGATGTGCTGATGAATGCTGATGAAGTTGCGGAAGTCGTTTTCTGAACTGCACAAAGTCGGTAAAGTGAAACACTTTGGTGTTTCCAACTTCAGCCCTGCACAGTTCGATTTGTTGCAATCCCGCTTAGGCAAGCTGTTAGTGACCAATCAAGTCGAAATCAACCCTCTCAATTTTGATGTGGCGCACGATGGCACGTTGGATCAATTACAACGCTTACGTATTCGCCCTATGGCGTGGTCATGTTTGGGGGGCGGTGCGATTTTCTCCGGCCAAACCGAACAGGCGCAACGTGTGCGTAGGGTTTTAGAAGAGATCCGCGCGGAGTTGGGTGCAGAATCGATTGAACAAGTGATTTATGCTTGGGTTCGCAGCTTACCTAGCCAGCCATTGCCAATCATTGGTTCGGGCAAGATTGAACGCGTTGAAAGTGCGATTGCGGCACTCTCCTTACAGTTGACTCGTGAGCAGTGGTACCGAGTGTGGGTCGCATCGAAAGGTCATGGTGTACCGTAACGGTTTTATCGCCCTATACCCTTCCTATCTGTAACTCCACGTTGTTTGGGGATGTACGCTCTTGCGCCAGTCTTTGTACTGGCGCAGTTTTTTCTCAAGTCTTCACCCCTTACTCCCCATTCGCTCCCGCTATTGTCCATTCACGCCCAATAAACACCATTGGTCGCAAACCCCGATAAGCGCGGTTCATGTTCAGTAAGCTGATTCCATTCCTCATTGCTGCGGCGCTGTTGTACGACACACGGTGAGCAGTTTGGACCGATTATGTTACTGAAAAGGACCGTTCACATGAAAATCTATCCTCTGTCTAACTTCTCATTTTATGCCGTTGCATTACTGCTCAGCTTCGGTTCTTGGCAAGTCATGGCGCAGCCAAGCGACGCGATGATCGAACGTTATAACCAAGCAGCACAAGGTGATGAAAACACTACGTTTGAACCCCTATATGCCGATTTAGAAAAATTGGTGGAGCAAGAAGGGGCAACACCGCTGAGCTTGGTGTATTTAGGCAGCACTCGAACGTTGATGGGGCGTGATGCGTTTTTACCGTGGAAGAAAATGCGTTATAGCGAAGAAGGGCTTTCCACCATTGAAAAGGGGCTTTCTTTATTAAGTGATGACACCGCAAATTCAGTGCTTCGGCGTAACGGTTTACCCGTAGCCATGCTGGCTGTGGCAGTCGCGGCGGCTACTTATACCGCTATGCCCGACATGTTTAACCATTTTGAGCGCGGATATGATCTCTACCTGAATTTGTTGGCGGATCCGCAATTTCAAGCGCAACCATTTGCTGCTACCGCGTGGATCTATCGTTTAGCCATCGTCGCAGCCTTGCGTGCAAAAGATCAGGCGCAAGCCAAACAGTGGCTAGAAACCATGCAGCAAGCGGATGCTCAACATCCCGACACCCAACAAGCTCAAACCTTATTGAGCCAAGGGTAGGAGGGCATATGCTTCAATTTCAAATCCATTGAGAAACAATACACGTTGGGTTCGCAACGCGTATCGGCTCTGCGCGGGGTGAGTGGTGTCGTGCAGCAAGGTGAAATGTTGGCGCTGTGTGGCCCCTCAGGCTCTGGAAAAAGTACCTTACTGAATATCCTAGGCTTGCTTGACCCTTGCTACCAAGGTGAAGTGATGTTGGAGGGTAAGGCCTATCCACGGCACGGTAAGTGTGCGGCATTATTGCGCCGAACCCAGTTTGGTTTTGTCTTTCAAAAATTCAACTTAGTGCCAGTGATGACCGCACTAGAGAACGTGGCCTACCCTTTGATGCTCAATGGTTTCAGTCGCAATGACCAGAAACAATTAGCGCGAGAAATGTTGCTTAAGGTGGGGCTCGAAGACGTCATGCAGCAGCGCCCAGATCATCTTTCGGGGGGACAGCAGCAACGCGTGGCGATTGCGCGGGCTTTAGTCCATGGCCCGAGATTGGTGGTGGCAGATGAACCCACCGCGAGTTTGGATAGCCAAACCGCCACGTTGGTGATCGGGCTGATGAAAAGCCTTGGCCATGAGTTAGGCACTACTTTTGTGGTGGCCACTCACGATGGTCGTATGGCGGCGCAGTGCGATCGCACACTCAATTTGGTTGACGGACAAATTTCTGTGGAGGTCATGCAATGGGCAAGTTGATCTCTCAAGCGTGGCGTTTAGCGGCGCTGAATCTACAACGCAATCGCCGCCGTAGCTTACTTTCTATCTCGATCATCGCCATTGCGGTACTAGCGTTAACCTCCGCAGGGGGTTATGGGCTTTACACATACGATTCGTTACGTGAATCGACCGCGCGTGACGTTGGGCATTTAACCATTAGCCAGTCTGGTTATTTTGAACAAGAGGAAGAAACCACGCTCGCCAATGGGCTCGCAGACAGTGACCGCATCCGCCAAGCCTTACTGGCGAACCCTGCAATTCGTGGCATTCAGCCCCGAATTGAACTCACGGGACTCGTGTCGAATGGCGTGAAATCCACGATTTTTGTTGGGCTTGGGGTGGATTATAAAGAGTTTGATATGAAAGGGCCGTTTCTGGATGTGCGAGCAGGGCAAACCTTGCAAGATCCTAGTTCACCGCGCTTTGACCCAACTCAACCGCAAGTGATGCTTGGGGTTGATCTGGCGCGCAACTTAAGTGTGGGCGTCGGTGATTGGGTGACGTTACTGGCGACGACTGCAGATGGTGCACTGAACGCGCTGGATTTTCAAGTGCGTGGGCTGTACTCAACGGGCGTACCAGAACTGGACAAGCGTCAGCTTTATCTGCAACTTGGCTTCCGCGCAAAGAGCTACTTAACTCAAGCAAAGTCAGCACGTTATCTGTGTATCTATTCACCACAGAGCAAACTGAAGCGGTGCAAGCGTGGGTGGGAACACAGTTGAGCAAACCACCTTTCGCGCAGGATCTCCAAGTCACGCCATGGCAGCAGCTCGCGTTTTTCTACTCCCGAGTGAAAGATTTATACGATCGACTATTTGGTGTGATGGGAACCGTGATGGCGTTGGTGGTGTTTGTGGCACTGTTTAATACCTTAACCATGTCAGTCAGCGAAAGGACTCGGGAAATCGGCACTCTGGCAGCACTGGGCGCATACCCGAATGACATTGTGGCTGGGTTTATGCGTGAAGCGACCTTGCTCGCGCTGTGCGGCTCACTCTTAGGAGCCTTGCTTAATGGAATGACCATCGTGGCAGTACGTGTAGCGGATATCCAAATGCCACCGCCTCCGGGCAGAACCGAAGGTTATCCGCTGGATCTCTATTTCTCGTTCACTCTGGTTGGGCTTTGTACGATCGGAACGGTGATGATTTGTGTACTCGCGGCGTGGTTCTCTGCCCGCAAAGGCGTAAGCAAGCCAATTACGGAGGCATTAGCGTATGTGTAAATGGAGAGTAACGTTGTGGTTGGGGCTGAGCTGGGCGTGTAGCGTTGCCGCAACCGAGTTGGATGTGGTCAGCATGGTGCAAAAAGCTGACGAATATCGACTCAAAGAATCGGCTGCCAAAGTGACCTCTGTGGTGAAGCTTTATCACGACGATCATTTAGAGAAAACCAATCAATATGATGTGTATGTCCGTGAGAATCGCGAGTCGCTAGTGCTGTTTCAATCGGCGACAGAAGCGGGACAGAAAATGCTGATGCTTGGCGATAACTACTGGCTTCTGATGCCGAAAAGCCGCCGCCCGATCCGCATTACTCCAATGCAGAAGCTGCTGGGAGAAGCCTCGGTAGGGGATATTTCAACCTTGACTTGGAGTGATGATTATCAGCCGACTCTAGAAGGCGAAGAGCGCTTGTTGCTTGAGGATCAAAGAAGTGTTGAGGCTTACCGCTTGTCGCTCAAGGCGAAAACTGCAGGCGCGAGTTATCAGGCGATCACCTTGTGGTTAAATAAAGCGGATGCTTCACCGGTCAAAGCCGATCTCTATTTGCATTCAGGTAAGCTGGCTAAAGTTGCGTGGTTTACGGTGCAAGGTGAACGCGTCATCGAAATGGTCTTGCAGGATAAAATTCAAGCGCAGAAGCGCACCGTCATTCAATATCAAGCGGTGCAGCCATTACGGTTGGAAGACAAGTATTACAACCCCGCTTATCTGATCCAAAACCCGTCATTGGAGCAGAAATGAACAGAATGACCCAAGGGTTGAGCATCCTCATGTTCGGGAGCATTTTTCCGGTTTTGGCTCAGGCAGAGCCCAGCTTTGACTGGGATTGGACGGTAAGCGCTTCTCACATTCGTCCTAACGATGCTTCCTTGCTCACTTCTGCCACTGGGCAACATTCGGAAACGTATGAACAGATGGATGCGTTGCTTGATTTGCAATCACGTTGGCAAGGATGGACGGCGAGCCTCGCTCTCACCGCAACCTCATTCTATGACACCGGTGATCAGTCCCGTGATACCACCTTCACCCTCAGTGAACTGTTCTGGCAAGGAGAAAGAGAGGTAGCAGGACAAACGCTGGATATTACCGCGGGAAAAATTCGCCTCGATTGGGGCGTCGGTTATGGCTATCGGCCGTTGGATCTGTTTTTGCCGTATCGCCGTAACCCATTAGGCATTCAGGTAGAAGAAGGTGCTGGAGTGCTGGCTCTCTCGTCTTACCAAGGGCTAGGGGAGTGGACATTGATTGCCACCGACAGCTCTTGGCAACGTTCGAGTCAATCGCAATGGGTTGAGCATAATCAACAGCAGGGCATCGGAGTGCGCCACTACCGTTTAATGGGAGACAGTGAAATTCAAGGCATTGTGTATTACGACAATGTGCGGCGTGGCTTGGTGGGGGGATCTTGGGTCTCTGTGCTCAATCTTGCTTGGAGCGTACACACTTCTTGGCTTTATCAACGAGAATATTGGCAGTACCAACCACAAACTGAGCACCCGCTCGAATTGGTTAAAAAGCAGCATGCTGCGCAGTTTTTGTTTGGCTTAAACTGGGCAAATGCGGCGGGACACAATGTGATTGCCGAATACTGGTACGATGGGCGCAGTTGGAGTGAGCAAGAATGGCAACAGGCACTCAACACGGCGGAACAAATGCACACAGCAGGGCTTACTCAAGCCGCTGCGTCATACGCGCAAGGTTATCAAGCCGCCAATATGGTCGCGCATAACGTCATGTTGCATTGGACATGGGATGGCGCCACGGGGCGGCCGCTTGGTATCGATAATTTAACGCCGAGCTTAGACTTGCTGTGGTCGGTCGAAGATGGCGGTTTGATCATGACTCCGTGGCTCAATTGGCTGGCGTACGATAGTGGTTCAGCCTCCTTGGAACTGGAACTTGCAGCACGTTTTTTTAGTGGGGAACCGGACTCGGCGTATGCAAATCTGCCGGATAACGCTAGGATTCTGTTCAATCTAAAAGGGAAATTCTAGATGATGGAACGCTTTGATATTTCAATCTACGATGTAAAAAGTTTGGGCTTTACCACACTATTTTGCATTGTGATAGCTTTGACCACGATGACCCTGTGGGAAGGGGACTTTTCCGAACATCTTGCAATCAGTTTAGGTTACGGCTACAGCGCCTTTGTATCGGCACAATGCATAGAACGGCATTGGCCGGAATTATCAAAACGCCTCGTCAATGTGTTGTCATTAAGCTGCTCGGTGGTGTTGGGCACTTTAGGCGCGTATTTTTGGTTGCATGAGTACCCCGGCTTCGATGATTTTTCCGCGTATAAGCCGATCATGGTGCTCGGCTTTATTTTTTCTGCCGTGTGCTTTTTATACTTTTACTCTCATGAGCAAAAGTTATTGGCACTCGGTGCATTGGAAGCCGCAAGACGGCGTCAATCTGAGCAGGAAAAGGCCTTACTTCTCAGCCAGCTTAAGCAGCTACAAAGCCAGATTGAACCGCATTTTCTGTTCAACACCTTAGCCAACATTAATGCGCTGATTTCTGTTGAACCTTACAAAGCCCAACTCATGCTCGAAAAACTGACGGAATTGATGCGTGGCGCAATGCGCTTGCGGCGCACCAATACTGGCGATTTGCGTGAAGAAATCCAGTTGATTGATGCTTACTTAGGTATTCAAAAAATTCGGTTGGGTGATCGGCTAGAATATACGCTGCCTGAACTGGCGGAATGGGGCAAGTTGGGCATGCCGCCAATGCTCATTCAACCGCTGGTGGAGAATGCGGTATCTCATGGCATAGAGCCGAAAGCCGAAGGTGGAACGATCCATATCCGTATTAACGTTGCGGGTGATTGGTTTGAATTAACCGTTGAAGATAACGGTATGGGACTGAGTCACACCCCTAAAGGAAATGGCATTGCATTGGAGAATGTTCGTCAGCGCTTATCTGGCTTATTTGGTCATGAAGGATTGCTGACCGTAGCGCAAAATTGCGCAGGAGGCGTGACCGCGACGATTCGGGTGCGACTACACCATTTGCAAGCGTTACAACGCGCCACGTATGGCGAATGATATTACAAAAGAGCAGACGGACGATGAACTCAACTTATACCGCGGTGATTGCGGATGACGAACCTTTATTGCGTCATCACCTGAACAAAATGTTAGCGGATCTATGGCCTACGCTAGACATAGTGGTGAGCGCGGAAAATGGCGAAATGGCATTGCATGCAATAACACAGCATCAACCGGATGTGGCTTTTCTGGATATTCGCATGCCCAAGCTGGATGGAATGGAAGTGGCGCGTCGTTTGCTTTCATTACCCAAAGTACCTCTGGTGGTGTTCATTACCGCTTACGACGAGTACGCAGTCAGTGCTTTTGAAGCCAATGCGATCGATTATCTACTCAAACCGTTTTCTGTTTCACGTTTGGCGGAGTGCTGTGAAAAGTTGCAACAGCGATTGTCACGTCAAACGTCGCCCACTCCTGATTTAATGCAGCTATTCCAGCAATTTGAGCAACTGACGCGCCATACCAAACCTGAGTATCAAGTGTGGCTGAAAGCCAGCAAAAGGCGAGGAGATACATTTGCTCGCGGTCAGTGATGTTTTGTATGTGAAAAGCGGAGGATAAATACCTCTCTCTGTACAAAACGGATGGCGTTGTTGTGCAAGAGTATTTGTTACGCACTTCCTTGAAAGAGCTGCTATCTCAATTAGATCCCAACCAGTTTTGGCAAATTCACCGCTCCTTATTGGTCAATGTCGGAAAAATCGACAAAGTCACCCGTGATTTAAACGGGAAAATGTGGGTGCACATCGATCGAGTGCAACTTCCCGTGAGCCGCGCACTGCAACATCTGTTTAAAGCAGGTTAGCACTCCGCTTTCATCTCCTTCCAGCGCAGTATCCTTAAGTCGAATTCACAAACATCCACTTTGAACGATATTGTGGATTTCGAGCCATTTCACAATTGAGACGATGGATATATAGTTTTTGTATGAGTAGTTATTTAGTTATGCATCGCGTATAACTTAATCTGGAAGTTTAGTTACAAAATTATAATTACTTCCACTGAAAAAATAGATCTATCCCCAAACTACTTGAAATCATGGATAGGCAGCGGCGCGCTCCTCGTTATGAACATCAGCACACGATGTGGAGTGAGAAAAGCGCGTAGGCCTAGCTGATTTTAAATAGCAAAGGGCAATCACCACTTATCGCGAGAAGAAATGGGGGCAGTATGGAATCTCAAGTCGTCACTCAACCAGTAACCGTAACCAACGTGGTTGGGTATGTCGTTGCCGTTAATGCACAAGGCCAAGCGCGAACGGTGAATACAGGGGATGTACTGCAACCGGGTGACATTCTTATTACAGTCAACCACTCAGAAGTGGCGTTGCAGACCCAACAAGGCACCGTGCAAGTGGATGCGAACTGTGTGGCTTGTTTACCTGTCTCTTTAGATGGTCAGCCTGAGGTTCAAGCCGCACCCGTTCAAGGTGAAATCAACGTAGATCTTAGCGCAGCTTGATACAGCGAATTTTGATGAACAAGCCATCGCCGCGATTCAACAAGCGATTTTAGATGGTGTTGACCCGACAACCGCATTAGAAGCGGCAGCCGCTGGTGGTAATGCGACCGGTTCTGCTAACGAAGGTGCGGTGACCATTGCCTATAATTACCCCGAAGTGCTTGCCAGCACGGCATTTGATACTCACGGTTTTAATCAAACCTTTTCGACAACTCAAACTTTCGTTAACCCACTGCGCTTTGCCGCAGGTGGTGAAAGCCTGAGTTCGCAAGTCACCGAAGGCTCTTTGTCACTTGGCACTTATCCGCAAACGTCGACGGTCACTACGTTAATTACGGCTGGTAGCCTTGCGCTACTGCCCGCCTCCTTTGTGCCTGAAGCGGCCTTTTTAACCTCGCTGCTTGCCGAACTGAACCAAGACATTACCTCTTCCGGCCAACCTGTGGTTTTCCGTTATGATGCCGCGACCAATAGCATTATTGGTGAGCAAAACGGTAGCACGGTATTAAGTATTGCGATCAGCGCAGAATCTGTCGGTCGAGACTTGAACTTGACCGTCACGACAACGCTGAGTCAACCGATTGACCATCTACCTTCGGTGGGTGGTGGTTTGGTTTCGATCAGTGGTGATCAAATTTCAATTGCACTTCAACTAACGGGAACCGACAGTAACGGCAACGTGATCCAAGCTCCGATTGATGTGGTTGTGGCCATCAATGATGGTAGCGCGCCGGTGATGGTCGATGAACCCACCCTCAGCCTGAATGAAAATGATCTACCCGCGGGATCGGATGGCGCGGATTCACTGACCGTGTCTGGGCAGTTTGATACCCAGCTAGGCTCCGATCAGGTTGCGTCTTATCAAATTGACCCGAATAGCGCTAACCCTATTGCAGGATTGACCTCACAAGGTGAAGCGGTGATCTTAGGTGAGCCCACATTTATCGATGGTAATCGAGTGTATCAAGCCACCGCGGGCGGCCGTGATATTTTCCAACTGACGCTCAATGCTGACGGCAGTTACCAGTTTGTATTGCAAGGCACACTGGATCATGCTGTGGGCAGTGATGCATTAACTATCAGCTTGCCGATTGTCGCGATTGATTACGATAATGACAGTTCAGCGCCAGGCAGTTTGAACATCGAAATCCAAGACGATAAGCCTGTAATTACGGGTGTTGAGCCCCTCACCGTGGCTGAGAAAACACTAGATACAGGCTCGATTGGTGGTGGCGCAAGTTTGGTTGCCGATGGCAATTTTACTACCACTCAAGGCTCAGATGGTGTGGTGTCTTATCGTTTAGACAGCCTAACGGACGCCGTAGCCGGTATTACGTCAGGTGGTGTTGCAGTGACATTGAGCGAATCGCTCGATGCTAACGGTAATTACACTTATACCGCGACGGCTGGTGGCGAGGCTGTATTTACTCTGTTGCTTAACCAAGATGGGAGCTACCGCTTTACCTTACAAGGCTCACTCGATCACGCGCTCAACAGCGATGAGTTGTTGGTCAATTTCACCGTAGTCGCAACTGATTTTGATGGTGATACAGCAAGCATAACCTTGCCAGTGACAGTGAAGGACGACAAACCCTATTTCACCAATGTTACCAGTTTGAACGTTCATGAAAACGATCTGCCGCAAGGTTCTGATGTGACGAAAGAACCACTCACCGCGAGTGGTCAGTTTGAATTAGTGCAGGGCTCGGATCGCGTAGCGAGCTTCACGCTCGATAGCAGTGTCAATCCTGTACAAGGGCTGACTTCAAATGGCGTGGCGGTGACGCTGTCAGCGCCTGTCGATGATGGTCATGGCAACCTGACTTACACCGCGATGGCGGGCTCAGTCACTGTCTTTACCTTGACCCTCGAATACCGATGGCACCTACAGCTTTACGCTGGCAGCGCCGGTTGACCATGCGCTCAATAGCAACGATTTAACGCTCAATTTCAAAGTGATTGCCACCGATTTTGATGGTGACAGCGACAGCATAGTGTTGCCCGTCAAAATCAATGATGACAAGCCTTACTTCACCAATGTGCAGGGCTTGTACGTACATGAAAACGATCTGCCACAAGGCTCAG
>NZ_JJMN01000047.1 GCF_000696385.1 Vibrio metoecus
GGTACTTTTCTTTTGAAATTCAAGATGAGCAAGCTCATTCAAGGATGTACAGAGTGATTAAGCGCCTGGAGGTACAGCAAGGCTATCGGCGATCAACTGGATTAAATGATCTTCGAGAGAGAAACGAGCTTCAAGCACTTCACCCACTTCGGATAAATCGCGATCTAAATCGATCAACTCATCATATTCACTGATGGTGGCGTACTGATCGTTAAAGTTCAGTAGTGGCTCAGTCGTGGCGACGATTTTGGCGTATACCTGATTAATCTCATCAGTGGCTTTAAAGCCAGTAGCTTGCCATTGATTCATGACCATGTCATAGATCTTGAAATGACCTTCAGAAATGTAGTCCACCAGTTCTTGGCAAAAGTACAGCAAAGCCTGTGGAGAAGGGAGTTCTGATACGGCAGTCTTATTAGCACAAGGCTGTAGAGCTGCAAGCTTACAATACTCAACGATCACATGTTGTCGTTTCTCCAACCAGTGATCAATGATCTCGTTCGAACCGCCCCATTGGTCTTGAGTGTTTTTGAATCTTTTTAGCATGACCATGTCCTCATGATCGGATCGTCACTGACGATCGTTCCTTTGCCTTCTTAGTAATATCAATAAGATATAACTACTGCCCTCACAAAAAGTTATAGTCAATAATTGTTGTGCTGACAAATTGTGGTGTGAATTTAGATTGCCAGTAAAATGATCCGACTGCAAGCAATCAGGAGAAGCAGAGTGGAAAAGAGTGACGGCAAGAACGCTTATTGGTGTGTTGTTTCAGGCAGTGACCTGTGGTTGGTGGATGGGCAAATTCCTTTTTGGTAGTGCACAGCAGTGGGATCTGCCGCAAGATAAGGCGATCTTAGTGGATCATTACCAAAACTCCCCTGTCTACTGGCTGAATGCCGCGGATATTGAGCAAGATCGCTCGCTCAGCTCGCTACGCGAATTGTTGGGTATTGATGAAACTCTATTTTTATCGGCGAGCAAAGCGGTGCAATACGGACATATGAGCCAAACCATACGTTTTTGTCCACAGTGTGGGGGGCGCAACTACCTCAATCATCAGCAACTGGCAATGCAATGCCACGATTGCCGAACGTTGCATTATCCGCGTATTTTCCCCTGTATTATCGTCGCTGTTCGCAAAGAGAAGCAGATTTTATTAGCGCAGCACCCACGCCATCGTAGCGGCATGTATACCGTGATTGCTGGGTTCGTTGAGGTTGGAGAAACGCTTGAGCAGTGTGTGGCTCGTGAGGTACGAGAAGAAACCGGAATTGAAGTGACCAATATTCGCTACTTTGGCAGCCAACCTTGGGCTTTTCCATCGAGTATGATGATGGCGTTTCTCGCTGATTATCGAGGCGGTGAGCTTAAGCCTGATTACAGTGAATTGAGTGATGCCAACTGGTTTGGTATGGATAATCTTCCGCCCGTTGCGCCACAAGGCACCATCGCTCGCGCGTTGATTGAGCAGACATTGGTCAATATTGCCCAAGATCATCACTAGAAAATGGCAAAAAAAACCCTCCGGTTAAGGAGGGGGTAAGTAAGATGTCGTTATGAGATGCTGAGTCGAAGACCCAGTTTATGATTATAGTTTTCGCTAGCGAACAAATTTTTAACACCGTTAAGGTTTGGACGCAATTTAAGCATTGATTTATGAGTTAATAACTTGATCCCGCTTGCAAAGCCAACCGCTTTTGTGGGACAAACGGTGTTAGAATACGCGCAAAGTAAAGCAGCCGAATAAGTGGAAATCACCATGACTGAATTAAAAAATGATCGTTATCTGCGTGCTCTGCTCAAGCAGCCAGTCGATTACACCCCTGTATGGATGATGCGCCAAGCGGGTCGTTATCTTCCTGAATACCGTGCCACTCGCGCTCAAGCGGGTGATTTTATGGCGCTGTGCAAGAATGCTGAATTGGCTTCTGAAGTCACACTCCAGCCGCTGCGCCGTTTTCCGCTCGATGCGGCAATTCTGTTCTCAGATATTTTGACTATCCCTGATGCGATGGGGCTTGGGCTACGTTTTGCAGCGGGTGAAGGTCCAGTGTTTGATCGCCCTATTACCTGCAAAGCGGATGTCGATAAAATTGGCATTCCCGATCCAGAGGGTGAATTGCAGTATGTCATGAACGCGGTGCGTCAAATTCGCAAAGATCTGCAAGGTGAAGTGCCGTTGATTGGTTTCTCTGGTAGCCCATGGACTCTCGCCACGTATATGGTTGAAGGGGGCAGTTCAAAAGCCTTCACCAAGATCAAAAAGATGATGTACAGCGATCCTACCGTATTGCATGCGCTGTTAGATAAATTAGCCGATAGCGTGATCAGCTACCTGAATGCTCAGATTAAAGCGGGCGCTCAAGCGGTGATGGTGTTTGATACTTGGGGTGGCGTGTTAACACCGCGTGATTACCAGCTGTTCTCTTTGCAATACATGCACAAGATTGTGGATGGCTTGATTCGTGAAAATGAAGGTCGCCGTGTACCAGTCACGCTGTTTACTAAAAACGGCGGTATGTGGTTGGAGCAGATCGCCGCGACTGGCTGTGATGCTGTAGGTTTGGATTGGACGATCAATATCGCCGATGCCAAAGCTCGCGTGGGAGATAAAGTAGCACTGCAAGGCAATATGGATCCTTCCATTTTGTATGCTCCAGCCCCACGAATTCGTGAAGAAGTGGCGAGTATTCTGGCTGGTTTTGGTCAGGGTGATACAGGGCATGTGTTTAATTTAGGTCACGGTATTCATCTTGATGTGCCGCCTGAAAATGCGGGTGTATTTGTTGAAGCGGTGCATGAGCTTTCTAAACCTTACCATCAAAAATAATCCGTTAAGCGTCTGCAGGTCAGACGCTTTTCACATCTTGAGCCCAACTGTTTTATACTTCGGTAATCGAAACAGATAGATGAAGCGAATCATGATGAAAACCAAGGATCGCATCGTGCATGCTGCGCTTGAGCTGTTTAATCAGCAAGGTGAGCGCAATATCACGACCAACCACATCGCTGCTCACATTGAGATCAGCCCAGGTAATTTGTATTACCACTTTCGCAATAAGCAGGAGATTGTGCGCGATATATTCGCCCTTTACTCGGCAGAGTTGATTGAGCGCTTTACGCCACTGCAAGGGCAGTATGAAAGCCTCTCTCTACTCAAGCACTATTTGGATTCGATTTTCACGCTGATGTGGAAATACCGTTTTTTCTATGCCAATTTGCCGGAAATTTTGCAGCGCGATGAAGAGTTACACGATGACTATATTCAGGTGCAAGAACGGCTACAGACCAATCTGATTCATATCGTACGTAATTTTGTGAGTTTACAGCTGTTGGATTTGAATGAAGATGAGATGCCGAAATTAGTTCGCACGCTGCATTTGATTGCATCTAGCTGGCTTGGTTATCAATCGGCGATGTCACACAAAACACAGATCACTGAAGAGGTGATTCATCAAGGCATGTTGCAGATGATCTCCGTCGTTAAACCTTGTGCGACGAAAGCCGGGCGTGAACAGCTTCAACTGCTTGAAGAGGGTGTAAAAGCCATGCACGCCTGAGCATGAGTTATAACCAATCTGTCTTGGGCATGCGGTGGATTACTTGCTAATTTTCTTACCATTCCCAAGCCGAAAGGAAGCCATTCGTGGATTACGATGTGTTTAATGGGGATGCCGATGGCATCCTTTCTCTTGTGCAATGGCGCTTAGCGCACCCAAAGTCGACTCAGTTAGTCACTGGGGTTAAGCGTGATATTGCCTTACTGAATCGGCTTGAGGTGACGGCAGGTGATCAGCTGGTGGTATTGGATATCTCCATGGCTAAAAATCAGCTTGGCTTGCAGCGTACGCTACAAGCGGGAGCCAGTGTTTTTTATGCCGACCATCATCAGCCCGGCGATATTCCTGCCCATTCTGCACTGCAAGCGCATATTGATACCGATGCGAATGTTTGTACCGCGCTGATTATTGATCGTCTACTCGCGGGACGTTTTCGTGACTGGGCGATTGCGGCTGCGTTTGGCGATAACTTACACCGTGTGGCACACACTCTGGCTGAGGGAGCGGGATTCGATGCTGCGCAAACCGCAGAGCTTTGTGAATTAGGAACGCTGATAAACTACAACGGCTACGGACGTGAGGTGTCTGAACTGCATTTTGCGCCCGATGCGCTTTATCAAACTTTATTGGCTTATGGCACGCCATGGGCAGTGCTGGCTGATCTCAACTCGCCTTTCTACCAGCTACGCAGCGCCTATCAGCAAGATTTTGCTTTTGCCCTTGAGCAACCGGTTTATTATCAGAGCTCAAGTTTAACCGTGGTTATCTTACCCGATTGTGCCGCGGCGCAGCGAGTCAGTGGCGCATTCGCCAATCATCTTGCTCATCAGGATATTCAGCGTGCGCATTTGATCGTGACGTATGCGGATACTCAGCACTACACGCTTTCTTTGCGTGCACCGTTAAGTGATAAACGAGGAGCAGGAAGCCTGTGTGCTCAGTTTCCTTCCGGTGGTGGCCGAGAATCGGCTGGTGGCATCAACCATTTACCCCAAGCACTATTGGATGACGTTATCCAAGTGGTGGAACGATTCTACGTTCGTTAGCGTTGTAACCATTGAGAAGGGTTTTCCGCTCGGCTATTGCGGCGAATCTCAAAATAGAGGGCAGGGCGTGATTGGCCTCCGGTATCACCGGCAAGGGCGATCGTTTCACCCGCGATAACTTTATCACCCTCTTTCTTGAGCAGGGTCTGGTTGAAGCCATATAGTGTCATATCACCTTTGCCGTGGTCGAGGAGCACAACCAAGCCATAACCACGCAGGTACTCGGCAAAAACTATCGTGCCCGGATAAACCGCTTTGACCTCTTGACCATAGTTGGCGTCTATCACTAAACCTTTCCAATCAATCTGCCCAGTTTGGCGTTCACCGAAGTTGTGTAATACGCGACCTTTCAGCGGCCACGGTAGTTTACCGCGTTGACTCGCAATGCCATTCATCAGTACCGCATTTCGTTTGGCGGCTTTGGCGATTTCAGCTTTGAGGCGAGTTTCGTTGCGCTGCAATTCAGCAAGATACACTTTGTCGCCAGAAATGCTGCTCTCGATTTTCTTTACGGTCTGCTTACGCTCAGTTTGCGTTTTGGCGAGCTTGTCTCGCTGTTGGGTCTGCTCTGCCAGTAATTTCTCAATTTGTTCGCGCTCAGCTTGTCTTTGCTGCTGGTTGGCATGCAGATCAGAACGCGTTTTTTCTAACGCTTCGATGGCTTGTGCACGGCTTTTTGCCAAGTGTTGATAGTACTGACTGATGCGATCTTCATCAGCGCTGCGGTGGAAAAACTGGCCATTTGTCAGCGACCGTTGCGTTAGGTAATAGGTTTGTAGTAAGCGTTCGAGTTTTTCGGCTTGCTGCTGTTTCTGATTTTCGAGTGCTTGAATATTGCTGTTGAGCTGAGCAATGTTGCGATTGGCATTCTCAAGTATCGTTTTTTGGTTTTGGTGATCTGTATTTTCGATGCTGTTGATGCCAAGCTCTTGTTGCTTAAGAGATTGCTGTAGCTGATCGAGCGATTTTTGTTGATCCGCTAAGGATTGTTGTTGGCGAGAGATTTCACTTTTTACTCCAGTCAGTTCCTGCTGAGTTGCCGCTCCAAGGTGAGGTGCAACCATAAATAGCAGGCAAGTCAACAAACGATTGGTCAGGTTTTTACCTCGAAAGTCACTGAAAATCGCATGCGGCGCAGTAGGTGTCATTGAGTTTGATCTGGAGTTAGTGGATTAAAAAGGGTGATTCAGTATACCCAAAGCTTGGCAGGTGGCGAGCCTGCGATGTCAAAAGTTTGCAATTCTCATCGCACTTGATGGGAAAAAGGTATAAAAAAGCCCTGAAGATTCAGGGCTTTTATCACTAAGCTAGCCTTAGCTAAATAGCACTTGGCCTGACATGTCTGCAGGAATTTCCAGATCAGACAGCGCCAACATGGTTGGTGCCAGATCAGACAGTTTACCGTTGTCTTTCAGGCTGATCGCTTTGTTACCAACATAAATGAGCGGTACTGGCAGGCTAGTGTGCGCAGTATGTACACCACCCGTTTCAGGGTCGATCATCATTTCCGCGTTACCGTGGTCTGCCGTGATCAGCAGTTGACCATCCACTTCTTTGATGGCTTCAACCACACGGCCGATACATTCGTCGACGGCTTCACATGCTTTCACTGCAGCATCGTAAACGCCAGTGTGACCAACCATGTCACCGTTTGGATAGTTACAGATGATCGCATCGTATTTACCTGATTTGATCGCTGCTACCAGCTTGTCGGTCAGCTCTTTAGAGCTCATTTCTGGTTGTAGGTCGTAGGTGGCGACTTTTGGTGAAGCAACCAGCTGACGCTCTTCGCCAGGGAATTCATTTTCAACGCCGCCGTTGAAGAAGAAAGTGACGTGCGCGTATTTCTCAGTTTCAGAGATGCGTAGCTGAGTTTTGCCGGCTTTTGATAGCCACTCACCGTAGGTGTTTTCCAGTGACGCTGGGCCAAACGCACACTTCAGTGGGATGTCTGCGGCGTATTGAGTCAACATCACAAAATCAAGCGCTGGGAATGCTTTACGGCTAAAGCCTGCGAAATCAGGTACGAAAGTACGGGTGATTTGACGCGCGCGGTCAGCACGGTAGTTCATGAACAGCAGTGCATCGCCATCTTGCATCGCGGCAGACTCTTGACCCGCTGCGCGGATTTCGGTCGCTTTCACGAACTCATCGTTTTCTTCACGAGCGTAAGCCGCTTGCAGTGCTTCAACGGCAGAGTCACAAGTAAACTCGCCTTGTGCCAGAGTCAGTAGGTCATAGGCTTTTTCAACGCGATCCCAGTTGTTGTCACGATCCATCGCGTAGTAACGACCCACGATAGAAGCGATACGACCTTTGCCCAGTTTGGCAAACAGATCTTGGAAGCGTTTCAGTGACGCTTCTGCGCTGCGTGGTGGTGTGTCACGACCGTCAAGGAAGCAGTGTAGGTAGATTTTATCTGCGCCACGTGCAGCAGCCATTTCTACAGCTGCGTAGATGTGGTCTTCGTGTGAGTGTACGCCACCTGGAGACATCAGACCCATTAGGTGTACCGCTTTGCCTGCAGCAACCGCTTTATCAATGGCAGCCACCAGCACTTCGTTTTGTTGGAATTCACCATCCATGATCGCTTTGGTGATGCGAGTCAGGTCTTGATAAACAATGCGGCCAGCACCGATGTTGGTGTGACCCACTTCTGAGTTACCCATTTGACCATCAGGTAGACCTACGTCCATACCAGAAGCCGAAATCAGAGTGTGAGGGTTGTTCGCCATTAGGCTATCCATCACAGGTGTACGCGCATTGTTGATCGCGTTATTTGCGTTGTCTTCGCGGTAACCCCAACCATCTAGGATCACCAGAGCCATTGGCTTCTTAGCTGACATAGTTCTAACCTCGTCAAAATCAAAATAACTGAAACGTAAAATTAGCGTAATTTTACTACAATCTAGACGCTTTGCATCCGGTTAAGATCAATGATTCTCTCTATCAATGCAAGTAAATGTAGCCTATTGATCAAAATCGGTTTTAAGACACCAATAAGCTGGTACCAGTAACCGCAACGATAGCCCCTAACCAAGCATAGCGGTTTGGGCACTGTTTGGTGTAGATCCAAAGCAGTGGCAGCAGCATGATCGGCGTAGTGGAAGAAAGTAGCGCGACCATACCGACATTCCCCTCACGCAGAGCGTAGAGGATCAGCGTCATACCAACCGCCATGGCAATAAAGCCGTTGAGCGCGGTGACCAAAAAGATATTGAGCGTGATGGTTTGTGTAGGACGAGCAATGCGCGCGCCGGTTAAACGCAGTAAAGAGTGCGCCGCAAAGGCGGTGATCATCCGCATCGCAGAGGCAGCAACCGGATCGATCTCCGTTTGCATCACGGGTTTAGCAATAATGCCACCTAGGGCTTGGCATAAAGCGGCGGTTAAGCCGAGTCCAATTCCAACCCACACACTGCCATTGATGCTATCCAAACTAGGCCCCGCTTGCCCGCGGCGACCAAAGAAAATTGCCATCAACACGCCGCTGAACACTAAGGTTGAGCCCAATAGTTCTTGCTTAGTCATGCTTTCACTAAACAGGAAATAACCGAGCACGGCAGAAAACACCGCATGACAGGAGAAGAGTAAGCCGGACTGTCTTGGCCCCATGCGATTCAGGCAAGCAAAAAGCGCGGTATCACCGATGAAAATTCCAATAAACCCCGACAACATCATGGCTGGAATCGCACTGCTGTGTACGGTTAACCAACCTCCGCTGAAGAGGGCAATGCTGGTTAAGATGACGGAGGTACACCCCATACGCCAGCGGCTATAAGCAAAAGAGCCGAGGTGTTTCGCGGGAGTAATAGAAAGTAAACTGGCGATAGCCCAAAGACAGGCTGCGGCAAGTGCCAGCCATTCGTAACCCATTGCGTCATCCTTGCGGTTGGGAGTGATGAGGGCACTCAATATGCCATTAAGCAATCAGGAAAACAAAACCAATTTCTGTGCGATTAGAGGGTTCACACCTTGCCGTATCAAAAGTGACGACAAGGTGTGAAGGAGAGGGGGAAGAGGGAGTTTATCCGAGTAGGAACACCATCAGATAGACGATGCCAAGCCCAATCACTCCGATGACTAAGCCCGTTTTGGCCATATCTTTGCTTTCGATAAGTCCCGTTGAGTAAGCGAGCGAGTTGGGCGGTGTCGAAACGGGCAAAATCATCCCCAGTGACGCGGAAAAAGCCACCACGACTAACAGCGCTTGTAAGCCGCCGACTTGCTCAAGGCTACTCATCGAAGTACCAATCGCAGCGGCAATCGGCATGATCAAGTTGGCAGTCGCCGTGTTAGACATAAAGTTGGCCATTAGCCAGCACACCAACGAAAGAGCAATCACAATCAGCATCGGTGAGAGAGATTGATAGTCGATGGCGTGTGCTAACGCTTGGGCGAGTCCCGTCTGTTCAAGGCCGATGCCAATCGCGATCCCACCGGCAACTAACCAAAGCACATCCCAGTTGATCTGTTTCAGCTCTTCTTTGCCCATGATGCCAGTGAGGGTGAACACGGCCAGTGGAATAATCGCCACTACATAAGTGTTCATACCATGCCATGTGGTGGTCATCCACAGCACAATAGTTAAAGCAAACGTGATGTAGACCAGCATGGCACGCCAGCCGCGTTGAAATTCGCCTTTGAGTTTCAAGGTCATTGTGGCTTGTGAGGAGGGGAAAAGGACGTTTTGCAGTAAGAACCAAGCAATCGTCAGCTGTACCAGTACAAACGGCAATCCCATCATCATCCATGACAGAAAATCAATGCTGTTTGCTCCAGTTAAATACTGCAATGCAATGGCATTAGGTGGCGTGCCGATCGGGGTTGCGATGCCCCCTGTGTTGGCTGCAATCGGAATGCACAGCACCAGAGCTTTGATGCCTAAATCCCCTTTGGGGGCTGAGGCGACAATAGGACCCAGCAGCGCCAACATCATCACGGTGGTCGCTGTATTGGACATAAACATTGAGAAAACCGAGGTAATCAACATTAAACCGAGCATGATGTATTTAGGCTGGTGGCCAAAAGGTTTGAGCAACACGCGTGCTAGGTTGTTATCCAATTCATATTTAGATGCGGCGATGGCTAAAGCAAAACCGCCCATAAACAAAATGATAATGGGAGAGGAAAAGGCACTGAAAATATCGGTGTATTTAAGGAGCTCGCCGAGCGGATGATGCGGGTCTGGCACTCGGAAACCATGCAAGCCTTTATCGGAGATCATGATGAGCTCAAGGGCTATGATCAGGATCGACGTGGCAAACACAGGAACAGGTTCCAACACCCACAGTAGTGCGGCAAGAAGAAAAATAGCGAGTAAACGGTGTTGAACCAAGGTGAGATCTTGAATGGGGATCGCATCAATCGGCATCATCAGTACGCCTAATGGCAGTAAGAAACAGATCAGGAGTTTGACGAGCAGACCTCGTTCCAGTGTTGGCATTGGCACTTCCTCTTCGCTGGATTGAAAGCCTAGAGTAAGCGATTGAAAAATAGGGGTCTTAGAGGGCGGTTAAATTTTTATCTTTTACAGTGGATGACAGTACAGATGTGTGGCGAGCTTCAAAAGACAACATCCCAGCCGAAGCTAGGATGTTGAGTCTTCCTACTTGAACCCGCAGCGGTGTTGGCTGCAACTCCAAATCGTATATTAAGCTTGGTGTGCGTAAGGCTCACCCATACGAGTTGGTGCACTCAGCGCCATGCTGCCATCAAAGCGAATGGCTTGTTTGGCAAACAGGTTGATCACGGTGGAGCCCAGTTTAAAGCGACCCATCTCTTCGCCTTTTTTGAGAACCACAGCTTGGTTGCCGTTAGCTGGGTAGTCCCAACGATACACGGTGTTACCACGTGGCGGAGTCACGGTACCCGCCCAAACCAGTTCAATACTGCCGACAATCGTGGCACCCACTAGCACTTGTGCCATTGGGCCAAATTCAGTATCGAAAATACACACCACACGCTCATTGCGAGCAAACAGGTTCGGTACATTTTCCGCGGTCAGAGGGTTCACAGAGAATAGATCGCCCGGTACGTAGATCATTTGGCGTAACGTGCCATCACAAGGCATATGTACGCGGTGGTAATCACGTGGAGAGAGATACAAAGTAGCAAAATCCCCATCACGGAACTCTTCCGCAAGTTTGGCATCACCACCGAGCAGTTCTTGGGCTGAAAACGTGTGGCCTTTCGCTTGGATCAGTTTGCCGTCTTCGATAGCACCAAACTGGCTCACGCACGCATCGGCAGGATGAGTGATCACCTTTTCGCCTTCCGCGATAGGGCGCACGCCAGCTTTTAGCTCACGCACAAAAAATTCATTAAACGTCTTGAAGTGGGCCGGTTCAGAGTGCAGTGCCTCGTCCATATTGACGTTATATTGCTTGATGAACCAGCGGATGATGGCCGTGGTTAGGCTGCCTGCCCGCGCAGACGCCAACTTGCCAACCAAGCGGGTCAGGCCATGTTGTGGAATCCAATATTGCAGTCCAACTTTAATCTTATCCATGGTTTACATTCCAATACATTAGTGATGGGCGCGAGATGTTACTGAAAATCGCGCCTTCTGTCAGTAGATGCTCTAAACTTGCTAACAATTTGCTCTTACAGATCGGCTTTTTTGCTGCGCGAATATTGTCGATTGGCTTTGTTTTCCGTCATGCTCAGCACAATACGATGGTAATTGTCGAAACGCAGAGCGCTGATTTCGCCTTTTTCTACTGCGGCACGCAGCAAGCAACCGGGGTCATCCCCATGTTTGCAATCACGGAATTTGCAGCCACCTAAATAAGGGCGAAACTCGACATAAGCTTTGGTGACATCATCGGTTTCTAAATGCCATAAACCAAACTCACGCACTCCGGGAGAGTCAATCAAATTACCGCCACTTGGAATGTGATAGAGTCGAGCGGCGGTGGTGGTGTGTTGGCCTAAACCAGACGTTTCAGAAATCGCGCCTTCTTCCACATCTTCTTCCAGCTCAGGAAGTAGTGCATTGACTAAGCTAGATTTGCCAACCCCCGATTGACCGACAAACACGTTAGTGCGATCGCGCAGTTTCACTTCAAGATCTGCAATCCCTTCACCGGTTTTCTTACTGACGTACAGCACGTCATAGCCAATCGCGCGGTAATCATTTAACCATGTGGTGTATTGCTCACGCAGCTCGGGGCTAAGCAAATCAATTTTGTTCAGCACGATGAGTGGAGCAATGCCCAAGGTTTCAGAGGCGATCAAGTAGCGATCAATAATATTCAGAGAGAGCTCTGGCAATACGGATGATACGATCACCATTTGATCCACGTTTGCCGCAACGGGCTTGAGGCCATCGTAATAGTCAGGGCGTACCAAGATGGAGCTGCGTGTTTCGACTGCCTCAACGACACCAGAAATGCCCGCAAGCGTTTCTGCGCCGGGACGCCACAGCACTTTATCGCCAGACACGAGGCTTTCTATACCACGGCGCAGGTTACAGCGATGAATTTCGCCTGTCGCTGGGTCTTCAATATCGGCATGTTGGCCAAAGCGAGTGATCACCAACCCTTGTTGAGCATTGCCCAATAAGGTTTCATCCCAAACGATGGCTTCTTCTTGCTTGAGTTTCTTATTTTGGTTGTGTCTAACTCGGCGAACTTGACCGTGTGTGAGCTTTTTCTTTTTTGCCACAGTGTTCTACTTACTCTCTGCTGGATATTAAATGGCGTACCAAATCTCAATTTGATACGTATCCTGTCGATCTGAATTTGGGTATAGTACCTCTTTTGTGAATAAACCCCTATAGGCGCACTACTATGTCTTTTAGCGACCAGAATCTGATTTGGATTGATTTAGAGATGACGGGACTCGATCCTGAAACGCACAAAATCATTGAAATGGCGACCATTGTTACCGACAGTGAGTTAAACATTCTAGCCGAAGGGCCTGTGATCGCGATTCATCAACCAGAATCAGAACTCGCCAAAATGGATGAGTGGTGCACCACTACGCACACGGGCAGCGGTTTGGTTACACGAGTGCGAGCCAGCCAAGTCAGCGAAGAACAAGCGATCGATCAAACCCTAGCATTTTTAAAACAATGGGTTCCGGAAGGGAAATCGCCAATTTGTGGTAACAGCATTGGCCAAGATCGACGTTTCCTTTATCAACATATGCCGCGCTTGGAAGCCTATTTCCATTATCGCTATATCGATGTCAGCACCATTAAAGAGCTGACTCGTCGTTGGCAACCTGAAGTGTTAAAAGAGTTCAGCAAAACAGGTAGCCATCTTGCCTTAGACGATATTCGAGAGTCGATCGCTGAGCTCCAGTTCTATCGTAAGTCTGTATTCAAGATTTAAAATGGCGTTGGTAAGCGCTTAAAGAGCACAATTGTTCGACATCTTGCGTGCTTTTTCGGCAGGCGAAAAAAAAAGAGTTTTTTTCACGAGAAGCTCTTGCATCGCAAGAAAATGCTCTTATAATTCGCAGCCCTAAACGACGGAAAACGTTGTTGATGCGACACTAGCTCAGTTGGTAGAGCGCAACCTTGCCAAGGTTGAGGTCACGAGTTCGAACCTCGTGTGTCGCTCCAAATTAGAT
>NZ_JJMN01000048.1 GCF_000696385.1 Vibrio metoecus
AATTCACACATAAAAAAATCCCCTGTAGGTCAGGGGATTTTTAGTTTAACTCTGCAAATTAGTCTTCAAGTTCAGCAAGACACATCTCTTCATAAACTTGGTTAACCCATTTGGTTACGCGTTGTTCGGTCAGTTCTGGTTGGCGATCTTCATCGATACACAGACCGACAAAGTGGTTTTCATCAACCAGTGCTTTAGATGCTTCGAACTCGTAGCCTTCTGTTGGCCAGTTGCCGACAATCGTCGCGCCTTTGGCTTGAACGATGTCACGAACAGTACCCATCGCATCGCAGAAGTACTCTGCGTAATCTTCTTGGTCACCACAACCAAAAATAGCCACAAGCTTAGTTGAGAAATCAATGGCTTCCAGCTCAGGGAAAAAGTCGTCCCAGTCACACTGTGCTTCACCGTAATACCAAGTTGGGATGCCCAACAACAGCAGATCGAAGTTATTGATGTCTTCTTTGCTGCTTTTGGCAATATCTTGTACGTGAACGAGTTTTTTACCGAGTTGTTTTTGAATCATCTTTGCAATTGCTTCGGTGTTGCCGGTGTCGCTGCCAAAGAAGATACCTACACTTGCCATAGAGTCATTACCTTTAGATTGTTATAGAGTTGCGAAGCCTCGTTGAGCTTAACCTAGCCCACTGCCTTCCCAAGTCAATTGAATTATGCCTTTGGCGACAAAGCCTGCGCACCCCAAAAAGAGAACTAACCACACAATACGACGCCCGAAAGCCGGAACATTGCCTTGTTTCAACACATCTTTAATTGCCATACCGATCAGGAAAAAGATCGAGGCAAACAATAGATCGAGTCCCACCGACTCCAGCATGTTCATATAGTCGTAAAGCATGATATTCCTTTATGCCAAATTGCTTGCGCGCACTATACCACTGTTATCCGACAAAGTTAATGCGTCGAATGTTTCTCAATTCACACTTGTTAGCCTGAAATGGGGGCATCAATAAATTTGCGTATAACCCTCAGCACTTCAGCTGGTTTCTCTGCATGTAACCAGTGACCTGTGTTGGCAATCACATGAGCTTTAGCTTGGCTAAATTGGGACTGAACCATAGGCTGATGTTGAGTAGTCAGATAATCGGAATCTGCACCTTTGATAAATAGGGTTGGTATTCGGCATTTGGCGATAATGTCCCAACCCAGAATCTCCGCATAATGTGTTTTCAAGGCCGCAACGTTAAAACGCCATGTCATCACGTTTTGATCTGACATTAAAGATTTGCCGAGAAACTGGCGTACACCTTCCATTTCAATATGTTGAGCAAGGATTGACATCACTTCGCTGCGTGAGGTTGGTTTTTGCGCTAACACGGCATCGAGTCCGGCAAACACATTATCATGGCGACGTTGGGTATAAGCGACGGGCGACATGTCTAAAACCACCAATTGGCGAATTTTCGGTGCCGCGATATCGGCTAATTTCATTGCCACTTTACCGCCCATCGAGTGGCCAATCACAATGACAGAATTGAGGTTAAGATGCTCAAGTAACTGGTTTACGTCTTGTGCCATCAACGCGTAATTGTGCTCATCACTGTGGAAAGAGAGCCCGTGGTTACGCAGATCCAAGCTCAGTACTTGGTGATCGTTTTTCAGATCGCGCGCAAGCAAGCCAAGATTATCCAAGCTACCAAATAAGCCATGGATCAAAACAACGGTCTCACCGCTGCCTTCAAGTTTGTAGTTAAGAAGTGCTGACATTTTATCTTATTAGTGATTGGTTTAACGTAGAGTCTCAGTCAAGATCTCGCTATAATCCCCGAAAGTTTAAACATAGAGATTGTAGAAAAGCGAAATGAAAACAATTGAGGTTGATAGAGGATCTATACCGTTACATTGCGAGTCAGACTTTGCATATTGGTGAAAGTGCCTCCGATATTTTGCGTCGTCTTCTCAATGTAGATGGTGAATTAGCCACTGCTGCGCCTGCTGCTGAGCCGAAAGGGATAGTTGTAAGCAAAGATGCCGCTTTCGATACCAAAATTGATGGTGTTAAAGTGATGCGTTCACTGCTGATTTCCGATGAATTTGCCGGGCTAAAAAATGCGATCGATCGCTTCATGCTGATTCTGTCTACTCTTCATCGCATCGACTCTGCGAGCTTTTCTGAAGCGACTATGGTCAAAGGTCGCAAGCGCGTTTACTTTGCTGATAACGAACAGACGTTGCTTGCCAGCGGGCAAACAACCAAACCTAAGGCGATCCCAAATACGCCGTTTTGGGTGATCACCAACAACAACACTAGCCGCAAGCAACAGATGGTTGAACAGGTGATGGTGCGCATGGGCTTCCCAAGCGACATTATTGAGAAAGTTACCCATTCCATTTGATTTTTGCTGATTACAGCCAAAAATTCTGATTCAAGCCTCATAATGCGTAGTGCTACACCGATATTATGAGGTTTTATTTTATGTGAAATTTAAAGAAAGGATGTCACTATGGCTATGCACCCTCGAGCTGGACAAAAGGCGCGACAAGAGGATCTCCATAATATCCCTGCGCTAGTTGCAAATTACTACCTACTCCAGCCTGAAGCTGGAAATATGGCACATAAAGTTGAGTTTGGTACATCGGGACACCGAGGTACGGCCGATAAAACCACCTTTAATGAACATCATATTCTTGCGATTGCGCAAGCGGTAGCGGATGTGCGCCATGAGCATGGTGTGACTGGTCCGATCTTCATTGGTAAAGATACTCATGCGCTGTCTGAACCTGCATTTAGCAGCGTTCTAGAAGTGTTGATTGCCAATGGCATCGAAGTGATTGTTCAAGAAAATAACGGTTACACTCCAACCCCGGGCATTTCACACGCCATTTTAACGTACAACCTGAAGCATGCAGATAAAGCAGACGGTATTGTAATTACGCCTTCGCACAACCCACCACAAGACGGTGGTATCAAATACAATCCACCACACGGTGGTCCTGCAGAAGGTGAGCTAACCCAAGCGATTGAAGATCGTGCTAATGCTTACATCAGTCAGCAGCTTGTTGGTGTAAAACGCATGCCGATTGCTTTGGCAAAACAATCTTCTTTACTCAAGCAAGTCGATTTGGTTAAGCCTTACGTTGATGATTTGGTCAATGTGGTTGATATGGCGGCGATCCAAAAGGCCAAGCTCAAAATTGGAGTGGATCCTCTGGGTGGTAGTGGCATTGATTACTGGCGTCAAATTGGCAAAGCTTACCAACTCGATTTAACGCTGGTCAGTGAAGCCATTGATCCAAGCTTCCAGTTCATGTCATTAGATAAAGATGGCGTGATCCGCATGGATTGTTCTTCACCTTATGCAATGGCAGGTTTGCTGGCGCTGAAAGATGAGTACGACTTAGCTTTCGGTAACGATCCAGATTACGATCGTCACGGCATTGTTACGCCAAAAGGTTTGATGAATCCTAACCACTTCCTAGCGGTGTGCATTGATTACCTGTACCGTCATCGTCAAGGTTGGGCAGAGAATGTTGCGGTGGGTAAAACGCTCGTTTCCAGCGCCATGATTGATAAAGTGGTCGCCGATCTGGGTCGTGAATTGTGTGAAGTACCGGTTGGTTTCAAATGGTTTGTCGATGGTTTGTACTCTGGTCGTTTTGGTTTTGGCGGAGAAGAGAGCGCAGGTGCCTCTTTCTTGCGTCAAGATGGGACACCTTGGTCCACCGACAAAGACGGTATCATTCTATGTTTGCTAGCAGCTGAAATTACTGCAGTAACGGGTAAGAACCCGCAGCAGTATTATGATGAGCTGGCGGCAAAACATGGAGACTCTCACTATAGCCGTATTCAAGCTGTAGCGAATGGCCCACAGAAGAATGTGCTGAAGAAGCTGTCTCCAGAAATGGTGTCGGCACAAACTTTAGCGGGAGATCCTATTACGGCTCGTCTGACTCATGCGCCGGGTAATGGCGCTGCGATTGGTGGCCTAAAAGTGACTACGGATTATGGTTGGTTTGCGGCACGCCCTTCTGGTACTGAAGATATCTACAAGATTTATTGTGAGAGCTTCAAAGGCACCGAACACTTGAAACAGATTGAGTCAGAAGCTCAGCAGATTGTGAACCAAGTGTTTAAAGATGCGGGTTTATAATCAATTGTGATGAAGCGAATAAGGGGCGATGAGACATCGCCCCTTTACTTTTATAGCGCTTAAATCGTTGGCCACTGGTCAGGTACGATAAACCAAAATTTACCGGATTCCGCTTGGCAATGCACAAACCCTTCTGTTTGCCCTGTATAAGGTGTTGAGCTTGGTTGACGTCCCGTCAACCAATCGGCTTTCTCAAGCAGATACAACGGTTCATCAATTAAATGTTGCTCACGCTGGAAACACCAATAACCTTGGATTTGGCTTGCATTGAGCGTGTAACCAAGGCAATCCGTTGGAATTGGCTCATCAGAGAAAGGATTTGTATACAGACGACCTTGCATCAGTAAGTGTTGTGATGCCCCTGCCCATAATGGATGTTTTTCTAGAAATAGAGGGTTTTGAGACAGAGGAAGCTGTTGGTTAAGCATATGATCGAGCTTGATATCCAAACGATCTTCAGGATTAGGTCCGTACCATAACCCTTGATGAAGCAGATAGAATTTGATGGCCACTTCCCAATGCTCGTAGTGTTCTGTTTTACGGTTTTTGGCTAAAAAATCTATTGAACCTAAGGTTTTCCCCTCATTAACTAACTGAATCTCTTCCGAAACGGCAGTATAAAATGGAGTGGCGGTGAATAATTGACCACAGAGATGCTGATAAAGAAAGCCTAAACGCGGATTTCCTTGATAATCAGACCAATGTTCTCGTACCGTTTTGCTAAACGGGGGTCTACCAACTAAAGGCGCTTTGGTTTGAAACAGGGCAGGGGTGTGGGTCACCCAATCCATTAAGTGTTTTAACTCCATCTTATCATCACCACTCTTTTTACATATTTCGACATTCTAGCCTGAAATTGTTATAACCACGCCATCTCTGTTGCTCAATGGATTACAAGATGAACAATTTACAGCTAGAAGCTTTGCTAAATGAGACATTGTCCCCACAGTTAATTAAAGATTATTGTCCCAACGGTTTACAAGTCGAAGGTAAAACGAAAGTAAAACGAATTGTCACCGGTGTGACCGCTAGCATGGCTTTAATTGAAGCTGCGATTGAGTTGAAAGCTGATGCGCTTCTGGTTCACCACGGCTATTTTTGGAAAAGTGAGCCTGAGGCGATTCGTGGTATGAAAGGTCGCCGTATTCGAGCTCTAATCCAAAATGATCTTAATCTGTATGCTTACCATCTGCCTTTGGATATTCATCCACAACTGGGCAATAATGCGCAGCTCGCGCAGCGACTCGGGATTATCGTTGAAGGCGGTTTGGAAGGACATTCACAATCGGTGGCAATGTTTGGGCGTTTTTCTCAGCCATTAACGGGGCAAGAATTGGCAAATCGGATTGGGCAAGTGCTGAATCGCCCGCCTCTGCATATCGCTCCAGATCAAGCAGAGAAACCGATCAAAACCGTTGGCTGGTGCACCGGTGGTGGACAAGACTACATTGAGTTGGCCGCGAGTCGAGGTTTAGATGCCTTTATTTCTGGAGAAATCTCGGAGCGTACGACGTATTCGGCACGAGAACAGCAAATACATTATTTTGCCGCAGGTCACCATGCTACAGAGCGCTATGGGATTAAAGCGTTAGGGGAATGGCTCGCGGAAAATCACGGTTTTGATGTGACCTTTATTGATATTGATAATCCAGTTTAGAGCAATAAAAAAGAGCGAGATTTCCTCGCTCTTTTGTTTTTTCTAAATCATGCACTAGCTGCGTTCATGCAGTGGAGTGAAATCACGTAGTTTTTGACCTGTGTACAGCTGACGTGGACGACCGATACGGTTGTCTGGATCGCTGTGCATTTCATTCCAGTGTGCAATCCAACCGATGGTACGAGACATCGCAAAGATCACGGTAAACATTGAGATTGGAATACCGATCGCTTTCAAAATGATGCCTGAGTAGAAATCGACGTTTGGATAGAGTTTCTTCTCGATGAAGTACTCATCAGACAGAGCAATACGCTCAAGCTCCATGGCGACATCGAGCAGCGGATCTTGAATGCACAATTCTTTAAGCACTTCATGACAGGCTTCACGCATTACCGTTGCGCGTGGATCGTAGTTTTTGTAAACGCGGTGACCAAAGCCCATCAGACGGAATGGATCATCTTTGTCTTTCGCTCGTCTTACGTACTCGGGGATCTTGTCAACAGAGCCGATCTCTTCAAGCATACGCAAACAAGCCTCGTTTGCTCCACCATGCGCAGGCCCCCAGAGAGAAGCGATACCAGCAGCAATACAAGCAAATGGGTTTGCACCGGATGAACCAGCCAAACGCACAGTCGAGGTGGAAGCATTTTGCTCATGGTCAGCATGCAGCGTGAAAATCTTATCCATAGCACGAGCTACGATAGGATTCACTTCATATTCTTCACAAGGTGTGGCAAACATCATGTGCAGGAAGTTTTCCGCATAGCTTAAATCGTTACGTGGGTAGATAAACGGTTGACCAACCGAGTATTTGTAACACATTGCCGCCAGAGTTGGCATTTTTGAAAGCAGACGATAAGCCGCAATCTCTCGGTGTGTGTCATTATTGATATCGAGTGAATCGTGATAGAAAGCGGCTAACGCACCAACCACACCACACATAACAGCCATAGGGTGAGCATCACGGCGGAAACCGTGGAAAAAGCTCGCTATCTGTTCGTGTACCATGGTGTGACGAGTAACGATTTTCTTGAATTCTTCATATTGCTTACGATTAGGGGCTTCACCGTAAAGAAGGATGTAACAAACTTCCAAGTAATCAGCGTTATTGGCTAACTGATCGATAGGGTAGCCGCGGTGCAACAAAATGCCCTTAGCGCCATCGATATAAGTAATTTGAGATTCACAGGATGCAGTGGCAAGAAAACCCGGGTCAAAAGTAAAGTAACCGTTTGAGCCTAAAGTACGAACGTCAATTACTTGTGGACCGAGGGATCCGTCCATAATTGGCAATTCGATCGGCGCTTTACCTTCAATGTGAAGGGTCGCTTTCTTATCCGCCATAACCATCTCCTTTGTTTATTATTTAATCCGTCCAGGATGTTTTGTGTGTGATTCTTGTACGTCCGATCTTAATTAAAGTCAATGATTCTCCTCTGATGTGTGCACTCACTTTGATTTTTTATACATACAAAGTTAAAAATCTGTTCTGTGTAGCAAAAATTGTTACAGCAATTGTATTAGAATGTTGCAGTCCGTATAGTGACACAGAAAATTCTGTGAGAGACCTTATAAATTCAAGGCTAGAAAGAAATTTGACTCAGAGATTTTAGACTTGAGCTTAACATTTAAACTACAATTAACTCGCCAAATTGGCGGCTGAAATGTTGAATAAATGTTAATTTATGCGCATTATCGACCAGAATTCATCCATAACTATAAATGCTCAATGGAGCTGAGTGAGCAAGCCCGTGAAAGAAAGAAAGTCAAGACCTGTTAATTTAGATTTGCAGACCATCCACTTTCCGATCTCAGCAATCGCATCCATCCTCCACCGTGTGTCGGGGGTGATTACGTTTGTTGCGGTTGGGATTTTGCTTTGGTTGCTATCCCTCTCTCTCTCCTCACCTGTCGGATTCATGGAAGCGAGCAACATTGTTGACAGCTTTCTAGTGAAGTTCGTGCTGTGGGGAATCCTAACTGCTCTGGCCTACCACATTGCTGGTGGCATTCGTCATTTATTGATGGATCTTGGGCATTTTGAAGAGTTGGAATCCGGTGCCGCGAGCGCCAAGGTGGTTTTTGCTGCTACTGTCGTATTGTCTCTGCTGGCGGGGGTTCTGGTATGGTAAAACATGTTTCTTCGTTTGGTCGTAACGGTGTGCACGATTTTCTGTTGATTCGTGCCTCTGCGATCATCATGGTGCTCTACACCATCTATATCGTAAGTTTTTGCGCGTTCACGGACATTTCGTATGTTGCGTGGACTCAATTCTTTGGTAGCACGTTCACCAAAGTCTTCACAATGTTGGCATTAGTATCAGTATTAATCCATGGCTGGATTGGTCTATGGCAAGTACTGACGGATTACATTAAGTGTTCCAAATTGCGTGCGGGGCTACAGTTGGTGGTCATCGCAGTTTTGTTTGGATACTTCTTCTCTGGCCTATTTGTATTGTGGGGTGCCTAAGTGACTATTCCAGTTCGTTCCTTTGACGCCGTTGTAATCGGCGCGGGTGGTGCAGGTATGCGTGCTGCACTACAGATTTCTGAGCAAGGTTTAACTTGTGCTCTGCTTTCAAAAGTGTTCCCAACTCGTTCACACACAGTATCAGCTCAAGGTGGTATTACTGTGGCATTGGGTAACTCACATAAAGATGATTGGCAGTGGCACATGTACGATACGGTAAAGGGTTCCGACTATATCGGTGACCAAAATGCTATCGAATACATGTGTAAAAACGGCCCTGAATCAGTGATTGAACTTGAGAAAATGGGTCTGCCGTTTTCTCGTTTCGAGGATGGTACAATTTACCAGCGTCCTTTTGGCGGTCAGTCAAAAGAGTTTGGTGGTGAACAAGCGGCGCGTACTGCTGCTGCTGCTGACCGTACTGGTCATGCCCTATTGCACACGCTTTACCAACAAAACGTGAAGCATAAGACCACCATTTTCTCGGAATGGTATGCGTTGGATTTGGTGAAAAACCAAGATGGTGCTGTACTTGGTTGTACCGCTATCTGTATGGAAACCGGCGAAATTTGCTATTTCAAAGCCAAAGCGACCGTACTTGCTACGGGTGGTGCGGGCCGTATTTACGCCTCAACGACTAACGCACACATCAATACTGGTGATGGTGTTGGCATGGCATTGCGTGCTGGCGTACCAATGCAAGATATGGAAATGTGGCAATTCCACCCAACAGGCATTGCAGGTGCCGGTGTACTGGTTACGGAAGGTTGCCGTGGTGAAGGCGGCTATCTACTGAATAAAGACGGCGAACGTTTCATGGAACGCTACGCACCGAATGCCAAAGACTTGGCAGGTCGTGACGTGGTTGCTCGTTCAATGATGATCGAGATCCGTGAAGGCCGTGGTTGTGACGGTCCTTGGGGTCCACACATCAAACTGAAATTGGATCACTTAGGTCGTGATGTATTGGAATCACGTCTACCGGGTATCTGTGAACTATCACGTACCTTTGCTCACGTGGATCCAGTGAAAGAGCCAATCCCTGTTATCCCAACCTGTCATTACATGATGGGCGGTGTGCCGACACAAGTTTCGGGTCAAGCGATTAAGCAAGACCGCAGTGGTAAAGATGTGGAAGTACAAGGCCTGTTCGCTTGTGGCGAAATTGCCTCTGTATCGGTACATGGTGCTAACCGTTTAGGTGGTAACTCACTGCTTGATCTCGTGGTATTTGGCCGTGCGACAGGTCTGCATCTTGGTGAAACTCTGCGTGCTCAAGCAGAGGCTCGCCCAGCAACCGCATCGGATATCGAAGCCTCTTTGGCTCGTACCATGCGCTGGGAGAACAGCAAAGGTGGCGAAGACCCTGTGGTTATCCGTAAAGATCTGCAACGCTGCATGCAAAATAACTTCTCGGTATTCCGTGAAGGTAAAGCGATGGCCGAAGGTCTTGAAGAGTTGAAAGTGATTCGCGAACGCCTGAAAGAGGCTCACCTCGCGGATAAATCGTCAGAATTCAATACTCAGCGTATCGAATGTTTAGAGCTGGATAACCTGATGGAAACCGCGTTTTCTACAGCTGTGGCCGCAAACTATCGTACGGAAAGCCGTGGTGCACATGCTCGCTTCGATTATCCAGATCGTGATGATGAAAACTGGTTATGCCACTCAATCTACAATCCGGAAACAGAACAAATGAGTAAACGTGATGTGAACATGACACCAGTTTACCGTGATCCGTTCCCGCCTAAAGTGCGTTCATATTAAGGGAGGTACTCAAAATGAAACTCAACTTCTCTTTATATCGCTACAATCCGGATGTTGATGCTAAGCCATACATGAAAGACTACATTCTTGAGGTAGAAGAAGGGTCTGACATGATGCTGTTGGATGCGCTGATTCTGCTTAAAGAACAAGATCCAAGTATTGCTTTTCGTCGCTCATGCCGTGAAGGGGTTTGTGGTTCGGATGGTCTGAACATGAATGGTAAAAATGGTCTGGCTTGTATCACTCCACTGTCTGCACTCAAAGGCGACAAAATTGTGATCCGCCCTCTACCTGGATTACCTGTTATTCGTGACTTGATTGTCGACATGACTCAGTTTTACGATAACTACGCGAAAGTTAAGCCTTTCTTGATTGCTGATGATGCACTTCCTCCATCAAGAGAGAACTTGCAATCCCCAGAAGAACGGGCGCATTTAGATGGTCTGTACGAGTGTATTATGTGCGCTTGCTGTACCACCTCTTGTCCTTCATTCTGGTGGAATCCGGATAAGTTTATCGGACCGGCAGGTTTATTGGCGGCTTATCGTTGGTTGATTGATAGTCGTGATACGGCGACAGATGAACGCTTATCGAATCTTGATGATGCATTTAGCGTTTTTCGTTGCCACAGTATCATGAACTGTGTCAGTGTTTGTCCGAAAGGATTGAACCCGACGAAAGCGATTGGACACATTAAGTCCATGCTGATCAATCGTTCAGTTTAGATTGAAAATTGCAGGCCTTCGGGCCTGCGTTTTATAGCTCGGCGATAAGACCGAAGCAAACGTGAAAACTACTGGTTAAGGGAAAAAAATAGCACAACGGCGTGATGAAGGCATGGCTCGAGTCTTCACACTTGGCTGGCGCCAATGCAACTTACGTAGAAGACCTCTACGAACTGTATCTAAGTGATCCCGATCTGGTAAGTGAGGAGTGGAAACGTGTTTTTGATGGGTTGCCTACGCACCCAACGAATGTGGTTGAACAACCACACTCACGCGTCCGTGACTACTTCCGACGACTCGCCCAAGAGACAAAGCATTACAATGTCCAAGTTAGTGATCCTGAAGTCGATGCAAAACAAGTTAAAGTACTGCAGCTAATTAACGCATACCGTTTCCGCGGTCATGAGGCTGCCAAGCTTGATCCTCTCGGTTTATGGAACCGCCCTGAAGTGGTGGAACTGAATCCTGCTTTCCATAACTTGACCCCAGAAGATATGGAAGAAACCTTCAACGTGGGCTCTTTTGCGATCGGCAAAGACACGATGAAGTTGAAAGACATCTATCAATCTCTGCAAAAAATCTACTGCGGTTCTGTCGGTGCTGAATATATGCACATCACTGACACTGAACAAAAACGCTGGATTCAGCAGCGCCTTGAGCCAGTTATTGGCAATCCGATTTTCACAAAAGATGAAAAGCGCACTTTCCTTGAAGAGTTAACTGCAGCAGAAGGCCTTGAGCGCTACCTTGGTGCGAAGTTCCCTGGCGCCAAGCGTTTCTCTCTCGAAGGTGGTGATGCTTTAGTTCCTATGACCAAAGAACTGATCCGCCATGCAGGTGCTAGCGGTATGCGTGAAGTCGTGATCGGTATGGCTCACCGTGGTCGCTTAAATATGCTAGTTAACGTTCTGGGTAAAAAGCCTCAAGATCTGTTTGACGAGTTTGCTGGAAAGCACGGTGAAGGTTGGGGAACTGGTGACGTTAAATATCACCAAGGTTTCTCAGCAGACTTTGCGACACCGGGTGGCGATGTTCACTTAGCGTTGGCCTTTAACCCTTCGCACCTTGAGATTGTTAACCCAGTAGTGATGGGTTCAGTGCGTGCACGTCAAGATCGTCTTGGTGATGAAGATGGCAGTAAAGTTCTGCCTATCACAGTGCACGGCGACTCGGCGATTGCGGGACAAGGTGTGGTTGCTGAAACCTTCAACATGTCTCAAGCTCGTGGTTTCTGCGTCGGTGGAACAGTACGTATTGTGGTGAATAACCAAGTGGGCTTTACCACTTCAAACCCACGCGATACACGTTCAACCATGTACTGTACTGACATCGCCAAAATGGTGCAGGCTCCGATTTTCCACGTTAACTCAGACGATCCTGAAGCGGTGGCGTTTGTTACACGTTTAGCTCTGGATTATCGTAATGAATTCAAACGAGATGTGGTCATCGATCTGGTGTGTTATCGCCGTCATGGTCATAACGAAGCGGATGAGCCAAATGCAACTCAGCCGCTGATGTACCAAAAAATCAAAAAACACCCAACACCTCGTAAGCTGTATGCCGATGTGTTGACCGAGCGTGGTGAGTGTGATTTAGAAACTGCCACTCAACTCGTTAACGAATATCGCGATGCATTGGATCACGGTGAGGTGGTGGTCAAAGAGTGGCGTCCTATGGCGATGCACTCGGTTGACTGGTCTCCATACCTTGGCCACGATTGGAATATTGCGTGGAATAACGAATATGTTATGGAGCGTTTGCAAGACCTCGGTCGTCGCATTTGCCAATATCCAGAAAGCCATGTTCTACATAGCCGTGTGGAAAAAATACTATCAAGATCGCCTCTCTATGATTTCAGGTGAGAAGATGCTGGACTGGGGGATGGCGGAAACGTTGGCTTACGCCACTCTAGTTGATGATGGCAAACGTATTCGTATCTCGGGTCAGGATTCTGGTCGTGGTACTTTCTTCCACCGTCATGCGGTTCTACATAACCAAAACGATGCCAGCACTTACATCCCGCTCGCGCAAATTCATGCAGGGCAAGGTCCATTTGAAGTGTTTGACTCGGTATTGTCCGAAGAAGCGGTATTGGCATTCGAATACGGTTATGCAACCGCAGAACCAGGCGGTTTGACCTTATGGGAAGCGCAGTTTGGTGATTTCGCTAACGGTGCACAAGTGGTAATTGACCAATTTATTTCCTCTGGTGAACAGAAATGGGGTCGCCTGTGTGGCTTAACTATGCTGTTGCCACATGGTTATGAAGGCCAAGGCCCTGAACACTCTTCTGCACGTTTAGAACGCTATTTGCAGCTATGCGCCGAGCAAAATATGCAAGTAGTGGTTCCTTCTACGCCGGCTCAGGTCTATCACATGATTCGTCGCCAAGTGGTTCGTCCAATGCGTCGTCCACTGGTGGTAATGTCGCCTAAGTCTCTACTGCGTCATCCGTTGTGTGTATCGAGTATGGAAGATCTGGCTCACGGTACTTTCCAAGCTGCGATTGCTGAAATTGATGCATTAGAAGCTGCACAAGTGAAGCGTGTTGTATTCTGTTCCGGTAAGGTTTACTACGACCTCCTTGAGCAACGCCGAGCGAATGAGCAGAAAGATGTAGCGATTGTTCGTATTGAACAGCTGTACCCATTCCCTCTGGAAGAGGTACAAGCGGCTATTGCGAATTACACCAATGTGGTGGATTACGTTTGGTGTCAGGAAGAGCCACAAAACCAAGGTGCTTGGTACAGCAGCCAGCATAATTTCCGTGCTGCGATTCCAGCGGGTGCAGATCTGAAATACGCAGGCCGTCCAGCTTCGGCATCGCCAGCGGTCGGCTATATGTCGGTGCACATGAAACAACAAAAAGCGTTGATTGAAGACGCTCTGACCCTAGCTAAGAACTAGAAGTATAAGGAAGATACCATTATGACCATTGAAATTCTGGTTCCAGATTTGCCTGAATCAGTTGCGGATGCCACTGTTGCCACGTGGCACAAAAAACCGGGCGATGTGATAGCTCGTGATGAAGTGATTGTTGAAATCGAAACCGACAAAGTGGTGCTGGAAGTTCCAGCGCCAGAAGCGGGCGTACTAGAAACGATTCTGGAACAAGAAGGTGCGACCGTACTTTCTAAACAACTTCTGGCGCGTTTGAAGCCAGGTGCTGTGGCGGGTGAACCAACACAAGATACACCGGATGCTACTGAGCCATCACCAGATAAACGCCATAAAGCATCACTAACTGAAGAAAGCAATGATGCCCTGAGCCCTGCGGTTCGTCGCCTGCTTGCAGAACACAACTTGGAAGCAAGCCAAGTCAAAGGTTCTGGCGTGGGTGGTCGTATCACTCGTGAAGATATCGAAGCTCATTTGGCGGCGAACAAAGCCAAGCCTGCCGCGAAAGCAGAAGCACCTGTTGCAGCTATCGCTCCAGTGGTTGGTCGTACAGAAAAACGCGTACCGATGACTCGTCTACGTAAGCGTATTGCTGAGCGTCTGTTGGAAGCGAAAAACAGTACAGCAATGCTCACGACGTTTAACGAAGTGAACATGAAACCGATCATGGATATGCGTAAGCAGTACCAAGATGTGTTCGAAAAACGTCATGGCATCCGTCTGGGCTTTATGTCGTTCTACGTGAAAGCCGTCACTGAAGCGCTGAAGCGTTACCCAGAAGTGAACGCGTCTATCGATGGCGATGATCTGGTTTACCACAACTACTTTGATGTGAGTATTGCGGTATCAACCCCACGTGGTTTAGTAACTCCAGTGCTGAAAAACTGCGATACCTTGAGCTTGGCGCAAATTGAAAAAGGCATCAAAGAGCTGGCAGAAAAAGGTCGTGACGGTAAATTGACCGTAGACGAGCTGACTGGCGGTAACTTCACTATTACCAACGGTGGTGTGTTTGGTTCACTGATGTCAACGCCTATCATTAACCCGCCACAAGCGGCGATTCTGGGTATGCATAAGATCCAAGACCGCGCGATGGTGGTGGACGGTAAGATTGAAATCCTGCCGATGATGTATCTGGCGCTGTCTTATGACCACCGTTCAATCGATGGTCGTGAGTCTGTTGGTTTCCTAGTGACTGTAAAAGAATTGCTAGAAGATCCAGCACGTCTACTGCTCGATGTTTAAACAATTGATGACTCAGATTTCTGAGTGATTGATTGACAAGGGTCGGACACGCTCAACGTCCGACCTGGCTTTGGCCAAAGATTGGCTACTCGCTCAAGAGTGACCCTACAAACGTAAAGTTCAGATGAGCTGAGCTCTATGGAAGAACAATAAACAAATGGAACAACACAATGAATTTGCATGAATATCAAGCTAAACAGCTGTTTGCAGAATTCGGTTTGCCTGTACCGGAAGGTTATGCTTGTGATACGCCACAAGAAGCGTTTGAAGCAGCAGGACGCATCAGCACAGCGAAGAAAGTCGTAAAATGTCAAGTTCACGCAGGTGGACGTGGTAAAGCAGGTGGCGTTGAACTGCACGATACTAAAGATGGCGTAAAAGCCTTTGCACAAAAGTGGCTAGGTAAAAACCTAGTAACTTATCAAACCGATGCGAATGGCCAACCTGTTTCAAAAATTCTGGTTGAAGAAGCATCAAACATCGCAAATGAACTCTATCTGGGTGCGGTTGTTGACCGTTCTACTCGCCGTATCGTTTTCATGGCATCGACTGAAGGTGGTGTGGAAATTGAGAAAGTCGCAGAAGAAACGCCAGAACTGATCCACAAAGCAGCGATCGATCCACTGGTTGGCCCTCAAGCCTACCAAGGCCGTGAGTTGGCGTTTAAGCTGGGCCTGCAAGGTGACCAAATCAAACAGTTCGTGAAAATTTTCATGGGCTTGGGTGAAATGTTTGCTCAATACGACCTCGCGCTGCTGGAAATCAACCCGCTGGTGATTACTGCTGAAGGCAATTTGCTGTGTCTAGACGGTAAAATCAACATCGACTCGAATGCGATGTACCGCCAACCAAAACTGCGTGAAATGCATGATGCTTCTCAAGAAGATGCGCGCGAAGCACACGCAGCGAAATGGGAACTGAACTACGTGGCGCTAGATGGCAACGTAGGTTGCATGGTTAACGGTGCCGGCCTGGCAATGGGAACCATGGACATTGTTAACTTGCACGGCGGAAAACCTGCAAACTTCCTTGATGTAGGTGGTGGCGCGACCAAAGAACGCGTTGCAGAAGCCTTCAAAATCATCTTGTCTGATACCAATGTAAAAGCCGTACTGGTGAACATCTTTGGTGGCATTGTGCGCTGCGACATGATTGCAGAAGGCATTATCGGTGCGGTTAAGGAAGTTGGTGTAAGCGTTCCTGTGGTTGTGCGTCTTGAAGGTACAAACGCAGAACTAGGACGTAAAGTGCTGGCAGAATCAGGTCTAGATATTATTGCAGCTGTATCTCTGACAGACGCAGCTCAAAAAGTAGTTGCCGCGGCGGAGGGCAAATAATGTCGATTCTTATCAATAAAGACACTAAAGTCATTTGTCAGGGTTTCACCGGTGGTCAGGGTACTTTCCACTCTGAACAGGCGATTGCTTATGGCACACAAATGGTTGGCGGTGTATCGCCAGGTAAAGGCGGTACAACTCATCTAGGTTTGCCTGTATTTAATACGGTTCGTGAAGCCGTTGAAGTGACTGGCGCAACTGCCACAGTTATCTACGTACCAGCACCATTCTGTAAAGATGCGATTCTGGAAGCGATCGACGCGGGCATCAAGCTGATCGTGACGATCACCGAAGGTATTCCAACCACTGACATGATTGATGTCAAAGTGAAGCTGGAACAGACTGGCGTTCGTATGATCGGTCCTAACTGCCCAGGTGTGATCACACCTGACGAATGTAAGATTGGCATCATGCCAGGACACATTCACAAGAAAGGTAAAGTGGGTATCGTTTCTCGTTCTGGTACTTTGACGTACGAAGCCGTGAAACAGACTACTGACGAAGGTTTCGGCCAGTCAACCTGTGTGGGCATCGGTGGCGACCCAATTCCGGGGTCAAACTTCATCGACATCCTGAAGATGTTCCAAGAAGATCCCGCGACAGAAGCGATTGTGATGATCGGTGAAATCGGTGGGACAGCGGAAGAAGAAGCGGCTGCCTTTATCAAAGCTAACGTCACAAAACCTGTGGTTTCTTATATTGCAGGTGTAACGGCTCCTCCGGGCAAACGTATGGGTCATGCTGGTGCGATCATCTCTGGCGGTAAAGGTACTGCTGAAGAGAAATTCGCAGCGCTTGAGTCTGCGGGCGTGAAGACAGTAAAAAGTCTTGCCGATATTGGTAAAGCACTGCGTGAAGTGACTGGCTGGTAATCTACCGCGATTACTTACTCAGATGATAAAAAACCCCGAACACAGCTTCGGGGTTTCTTTTTGCGAACAGCCAATGTGAAACAGTGCTAAGCGACTCGTTTAAACTGGGTGAGTACAAACAATACCGCAGCAGAAACCACCACCGACGGACCAGCGGGTGTGTCAAAGTGCCAAGACAGTGCTAAACCACCGATCACACTTAATACACCTAGTCCAATTGCCCAAAACGCCATGGCTTCTGGAGTGCGTGAAAGGCGACGAGCGGTGGCCGCGGGGATGATTAACAGCGACCCCATGATCAAAGCACCAACAAATTTCATACCCACGGCGATCACTAGACCAATCAGTAGCATCAAAATTAGCCGCATCAGGTCAGTATTGGTTCCTTCCACAAAAGCCAACTCTTCGTTAACACTGGTACTCAACAGTGGTTGCCAAAGCAGATAAACAATCAGGCTCACCGTCGCCACACCTAACCAGATAAAGGTGAGGTCCGACGGGCTAATTGCAAGTAAGTCACCAAACAGATAGCTCATCAAATCGATGCGGACATTATCGAGAAAACTCACCGCAATCATACCGAGCGATAACGCACTGTGCGCCATGATACCGAGTAGGGTATCGGTCGCGATGAGTTTTTGCTTTTGCATTGCGACTAAAATTGCTGCCATACCTAAACAGCAAACTAACAAGGCGAGGTACAAATTGATGTCGAGTAAAAAACCCAGCGCTAGACCAAGTAAGGAGGCGTGGGCAAGCGTATCTCCGAAATAGGCCATTTTGCGCCAGACCACAAAGGAGCCTAAAGGACCGGCGATAATGGCAATACCAAGACCGGCGAGCAGAGACGGCAAAAGAAATTCAATCATGTTTGTGATGACCATGTGAGTGGTGTGAGCAAGCACTTGCTTTGCCTTTAACCGGTAAGCCGGATAAATCGTGGTGGTGATGCTCGTGGTGGTGTTGATAAAAAGCGAGGGTTTCTCGGCTACGGTGACCAAACATTGCTAAATAGCTCGGGTGTTTGGCAATGTTCTCGGGTGAACCAGAGCAGCATACATGGTGCTGTAAACAGATGACGTCATCGGTTTTTGCCATCACCAAATGTAAATCGTGAGAAACCATCAACACGGCGCAGCCAAAGCGGTTGCGTAGAGTATGAATGAGGTCATACAAGTCGATTTGCCCTTGGACATCTACCCCTTGCGCGGGCTCATCTAACACAAGTAGATCAGGCCTTTGTAATAATGCTCTCGCTAGCAACACTCGTTGAGTTTCGCCGCCAGATAGCTTATGCATGTCGTTAGTTTGTAGATGTTCCCCCCCGACAAGGCGTAGTGCTTCAGACAACTCTTGAGGACTAAAGCGCCCAGCGAGTTTTAAAAATCGATTCACAGTTAGTGGCAAAGTATCGTTAAGTTTGAGTTTTTGCGGAACATAACCGATGCGTACACCCGCTTGGCGGATAATTTTACCTGAACTGATGGTTTGTAATCCTAAGATGACTTTTACCAACGTTGATTTACCCGCACCGTTTGGGCCAATAAGCGTTGTAATATTGCCTTTGGTGAGATTTAAACGGATATTGTCAAGCACGCGTCGTTGTTCAAAATCGACGCAAATTATCCTGCAATTCAATCAGAGTAGCCATGAATAGAACTCATTTGCAAAATGGTTATGTTATAAAGTAACATCTTGGCAAAATAAAAGCCACTAACTGGAGAGCGGCGATCATGCTACCGAGATTTGTTTTACTGAGTGCTCTTTCACTGTTTTCTCAAATAGTCAGTGCCATTGAGGTGCTGACGAGCATCAAGCCGATACAGATGATCACTTATGAATTAATGTTAGGCTCAGGTACTCCCGATGTACTGTTACCCTCGGGGGCTTCGCCGCACGATTATGCGCTCCGCCCTTCAGATGTAAAGCGGATTCAACAAGCGGATTTGGTTATTTGGTATGGTCAAGATCTTGAACCCTTTATGAGTAAGTTATTAGTTGACCGTCAATCTGCTTTAACATTAAGCCAAGCCCCAAATTTAGTCCTTCGCGAGTACAATGAAGAAGGGGAACATGACCATGATGGTCATCATCATGGAAGCCACGATCCTCATTTTTGGTTGGGAATTGAGCAAGCAGGGCAAGTCGCTCGTGTTATCACGGCGCGGTTAATTGCACTTGATGAGGTTAACCAACAACTGTATCAAGCAAATTTGGTTCGCTTCTTAACAAGCCTAGCGGAGCACGACAATGCTATTGGCGAAAAACTAAAACCCGTCACCACCGTTCCTTACTATGTATTCCATGATGCTTATGGTTATTTCGAGCAGCATTTCGCACTCAATAATCTTGGGCATTTCACTGTTAGCCCTGAACGTAAGCCTGGCGCCAAAACACTTATTGCCATTAAGCAGACGCTTAATTCACAGTTAGCGAAGTGTGTTTTTGCTGAGCCACAATTTGAGCCGGCAATTATTGATACTGTGGTAAGAGGTACTCCGGCGAAGATTGGTGTACTGGACCCATTGGGAAGCTCAATAGAGTTGAATGCAGGCAGTTATTTTGTTTTTCTCAATCAGCTGGCTGATAGCTACTACGGTTGTTTGTCTCAGTCTTGAGCAAACTATGAACAACGCTATGATTTAAATGCGGCTTTAGCCGCATTTTTTTTGATCGCACTTTAAAAAAGTCGCGCTTTCTAAGCCTTTCAAACTGCATAGAGTTGAGTGATTCGTTAGAATGCATGAGAATTTGTGCTGCTATTCACTCTTCGATTTATTAAGCACGAATTCTAAATTGTCGCTGACAGGGGAACTCGTGTATCGCACATTGTTATACAGCTTCTTGCTGAATCTTATTTTTCCTTTCATTGGTGTTGGCTTTAGATAAGTCAATGTCAGTTTTTTATTCCTTTGTCCAATCCAAGAGCAGGGGAAAGGTACATTGTTTGCTCAAAACCTACTATCTTGGTACGGATGGCGGGATCTGGATGCATGATGTGCATGGAAAAGTCATGTATTTTGATGGGCAAAATATCCTGCCCCGTCGTGGTTCTGTACTTCCGCAAACGTCGAGTCACATTGTTTACGCAAATAGTGCTTTTTGGACATTTGAACAACATGAATTGTTTCGAACCTATCCTGCGGGGCACAAGGAGTTGATGTTAAGCCTCACGCCAGGAACCCAAATCAATCAGATTGGCTCATCGAACGGTATGATCTGGATGACAGATAATGACAATTTCTACAGCTATGAAATTCGAAGTGGGCGAGTATCGACGCTTTCACTGCATGAGTTATATCAATTGAATAGTGCTAGTACGGTTGTCATAAATGATGCACAGTTCTTGGTTTCAAAGTGGGCGTTAGCGACGAATGTTGGTGTTTATTTGTCTGACGAACAAGGCTTTTCTCATAGTAAAAAAATCCGGAAAACATTTTGTTCAGAAGCTTTATTTCTCTCATAAACGCCGAGAATTATTGGTTGGCTCTAAGCGCGGAGCGTTAATTATTGATATTGAAAACAAGCGCTCACTACCTGATCGAATTGGCTCATCGCATGTCCTATCCATGGCGGAAACAGAAAAAGAGTATTGGGTTGGCACTGAAGAGGGTCTTTATGTTTACTCCTTTATTACGGGAAAAATAGTTCAATTAGAAAGTAATAGTAATAATGAGTACGCTCTACTGGGTAAAAAAATCTATGCGATGGTGAATGATTTTCAGGGGGGAATGTGGATCGCAACCGATAAAGGTGTGTTCTATTATTCTTTATTTGGGCAGCAGTTTACGCGTTACCCTACTCAAGCATTATCGAACGACGGTAGTAAGGCACAGATCAGTAAAATCAAGGCATTAAACTCGGATGGTGATTATTTGGCCATCACACAGCAAGGGTTGTATAACTTCAATGTCGCTGATGATTTACGTAAACACCTCATCTATCCCGGTAAGGTCAACGACTTTGCCATCAACGGTGAGAATATATGGATAGCAACAGACAAAGGATTGGCTCGTTATAATCTTTCTCGTCGTAGTATTGACACTCCTCATCTACCGCTAGCATTGCTACAAACACCAGTTGAACACCTCACTATTGACGGCAGCGGTAACTTATGGGGTTCAAGTAATCACCAGATTTGGTCATATTCAATCATTCAGCAAAGCTTTGTGGATTATGGTTCGGAATGGATGGTTAAACAATTTTCACCATCTCGAATCACCCTTCTTGCCGCTGTAGAGCAAGGCATTGTTATTGGCACTGAGCATGGTGCTTACTCTTTATTTGGAAAACAGATTCGTTTCGATTTCTCCAGTCATCGTTATGGTGAAATTGTGCAAGTGGCGCAAAATGCCTTGGGTGATGTCTGGATTATTGGCGCTTATGGTGTTTTTTTGTGGCGTCAAGATCAACCGGAAGCGGTACCAGTAGAATTAATTGAAGAGAATATTCAACCTCTGTGTATTGCTGAATCCAAGCAAGGTATGTGGCTTATTTCATCGCAGGGAATAAGCCACTATAGCGACCAAGGTCAATTGAATAAAAACTTTAGACGCCCCTTATGGTTTAATCAGTCATGAATTTCTTCCCGCCTCTTGCGCAGTCGGTGAAGAAAAAGAAAGTTCATCTCTGGTTATTGGTTCACAATTGGGAATAGTGAAAGTCAACACGGAAGAATTGGCAGTATCAAATTTACCTAATATTCAGGTTATGTTTAGCCAAGTGAGCGTTAACCATAGGCCTAAGTTGTTGGGGTATCGTACCCCCCATCCTCTGAAGATTCATTATGGCGATGCGATCAGTTTCCAGTTTGGGGCTCTGCCTTCTGCGCGCAGCCAATCGTTAGAATACAAATTAAATGATGATCAACAGTGGCAACGATTTGATTGGGCGCTGTTGAGTTTTGATAAGTTATTACCCGGCAAATATCGCCTAAAAGTGCGTAGTGCAAACCCTATTCAGCGCTATCGAACGGAAGCCTTGTTTGATTTTGAAGTGATGGAGCCTTGGTACATGACTTCAGTGGCGATTGTTGGTTATGTTGTGGCTTTATTCGGGCTACTTGCTGTGGCGTTTTGGTGGCGAACCCGCATGATTGTTGGCGCTAACCGAAAGTTAAAGGCGCAAGTTGATCTGAAAACGAGTCAGTTGCGCCATCAAAGTAAAATAGTATTGAGCAATAACCATCAATTGCGAAAGCAACTGCAACTTCACCACAATTTATTAGGAAAGGTTTTAGAGAGCGTAGACCCATCATTACGGCACCTATCTTCGTATGCCAAAGTTCGAGGTTGGAATGAGTTTGACGCTCCCCTGAATAAAGTGAAGCAAGAATTGGCACAGTTGCACTTTATGCATCGTGGTGATGCAGAGGAGAGTAAGTTTCATGATTTACACTTACTGATCGAGTCAGCCTTAAAGAGTTGGCAGGAAGAGTACAGTAAAGCGGCAATCAAGCTTATTTACCACGGTGAAACTCGCTTTATCGAAGTCCGCCAATTTAATCTTGATGTACTGTTTAACGCGATTTTGACGGATGCGATTAAACGACTTTATAAATATCAAGAATTACAGATCCAACTAGAAGCGAGAGATGAACAAGCCGTTCTCATTTTTTCTGATTTTGGTTCACCGATTCAAAATCTTGGATCAATGTTGGTGACATTAACAGGTTTTGGCACCTATCCATTACAGGAACTCATTAGTCGAAGTGGAGGGGAGCTGCGAGTATTAGTTCTGAAAGAGCGCAATGTGATTGAGCTCGCGTGGCCACTCGCCTCGATTCCAGAGATCGAATCGCTCAAGCAAGAAGTGGTTGAAATCGAACAGAAGTCAGCCATTGATGATGTGGAAAAAGAGTGGTTGAGTAAGCTGGAAAAGCTTATTGAGCAAAATTACAGTGATCCAAACTTTACGACATCAACGGCAGCACAATCCCTCTATGTTTCCGAGCGTAGTTTGCAGCGTCGCTTCAAAGCCGCAACGGGAAAAACATTTAAAGAATCATTGAATGAGTTGCGTTTGGAGAAAGCCTGCCAGAGTTTATTGAGTGGGGCAAAAATTGCTCAAGTGGCCTTTGACTGTGGATTTAATGACCCTTCCTACTTTAGCCAACGTTTTAAACATCACTTTGGTTTATCTCCGAGTCAATTTATTGAAGATCAAGAATCTTAATGACTACGAATTCAAGGCGTTGTTTTATTGTCGTGATGTAAAGATGAGTGTGGTCTTGAGAAGATAAAGCCTAGAAAAAAATATCGTGGTATAGCCGGGGGGACTATACCACGGGTGTCAACGACACCTTCGCTTGCTGCCGGAGTGATACAACATAGTCATATCACCTCTGGAATTCTTGTCTCTAGGAGGGATGTCCTTTCAACGCTTTCACTATAATCTCACCGACTTATTTTACTTATAAAATTAACGACAACGTTACATAGAAAAACGACAACGTTTATTGGTATTAATTATCTTATTGATTTTTATGGTTTATTTTTATTTTGTCGGATTTCTTATGTGTTTTGGTTGCATGTGAAGATTTTTCTTACATCACCTTTGACGTTTTTGACGGGAATTCTTTTGACGAAAGTGACGTTAGGTATGACTGAGCAAACTTTGTTTTCACGCAAAAAAACGTTATGTCCTTTATGATAATGTGGCTTATCATTAATGGTAATATTTCTTATTAACACTTTCTTTTATTAAAAAGTAACGAACATGAAATTGTCACAGCTGAAAGCGGGCGAGCGTGGTGTTATTCTCGCATTAGAAGGTCTTTCTGAAACCGTTAGAAAGAAACTCATGGTCATGGGAGTCCTACCCAACACGGAGGTGGTTTTAGTCCGACGAGCGCCTATGGGCGATCCTCTTCAAGTTGAGGTTCGAGGTGTGTCGATTGCTTTGCGTGAAAATATCGCGGCCAGTATTGAGGTGGAGAAAGCGTCATGAAGTATCAAGTTCTCACCGTTGGTAACCCTAACAGCGGTAAAACAACGCTTTTTAACGGACTGACGGGAGCGAAACAGCAAGTAGGTAACTGGGCTGGGGTGACCGTTGAGAAAAAGACGGGACGTTTTACTCATGCTGGTGATGAGTTCTTGCTAACGGATTTGCCCGGCATTTATGCTTTAGACAGCGGTAATGATGACAACAGTATTGATGAATCGATCGCTTCACGTGCGGTACTTACACACCCCGCCGATGTCATCATTAATGTGGTTGACGCCACTTGTCTTGAACGTAGTCTTTATATGACGCTTCAACTACGCGAATTGCGTCGTCCTATGATCGTCGTGCTTAATAAAATGGATGCGCTGAAACGAGAGCGCGTTCATCTTAATCTTAAGCAATTGGAACTGTTTCTCGGCTGTCCTGTGATTGCACTTTCCGCTAACAACAAAGAGCAAGTACGCCGTTTTCAGGAAAAACTACATAAGATTGTGGTACAAGGTATCGCGCTGAAACAATTTGATTTGAATTATGGCGATGACTTTGAACAACTCATTTCCCAGCTAGAATCCACCTTTGTCGACCAAACGGTGACATCACGAGCGCTAGCAATCCGAGCGCTCGAAAATGATTTGTTAGTGATCAACAGCCTAAAAGAAAGTGATCGCCAGAAAGTTCGTGAGGTTCAGAACTCAGCTACTATGGACATCGATTTGCTGGTTGCGAATGTGCGTTACACCTATCTGCATGATTTGTGCACTCATGTGCGACGTTCAGAAGGCAAGTTGAGCCATAAATTCACACAGAAAGCGGATCGTATCATTCTCAATAAATGGGTAGGAATTCCTTTCTTCTTTGCGGTGATGTACGTGATGTTTATGTTTTCGATCAATATTGGCAGTGCCTTTATTGATTTCTTCGACATAAGCGTCGGTGCGCTTCTGGTGGATGGCGGGCATTATTTGCTTGATGACCATTTGCCAGTTTGGTTAGTGACTTTGATTGCTAATGGGGTTGGTGGAGGTATCCAAACGGTTGCCACCTTTATTCCTGTGATTGCTTGTCTATACCTTTTTTTAGCGGTGTTAGAGAGTTCTGGTTACATGTCGCGTGCAGCGTTTGTACTAGATAAAGTGATGCAGAGAATCGGTTTGCCGGGCAAAGCGTTTGTGCCGCTCGTGCTTGGCTTTGGTTGTAACGTCCCTTCTATTATGGCCACCCGGACATTAGATCAAGAGCGTGAGCGTAAGCTTGCAGCATCAATTTTGGCTCCCTTTATGTCATGTGGTGCTCGCTTGCCTGTTTATGCCTTGTTTGCCGCGGCATTTTTTCCACAGAGTGGTCAGAACGTTGTGTTCGCGCTCTATTTATTAGGTATTGTGGCAGCCGTCTTCACAGGCTTGATTCTGAAAAAAACCTTGTACCCTGGTGTAAGTGAAAGCTTAATCATGGAAATGCCAGATTATGAAATTCCGACTTTGCAAAACGTGGTGCTCAAAACGTGGCAGAAGCTAAAGCGCTTTGTGATGGGGGCAGGAAAAACAATTGTGATTGTGGTTACGATCTTGAGCTTTTTGAACTCAGTGGGTACTGATGGTTCATTTGGTAATGAAAATAGCGACAAATCAGTGCTTTCTAAGGCTGCACAGTTTGTCACTCCGGTCTTTGCGCCAATGGGGATTTCTCAACAAAACTGGCCAGCAACCGTAGGTATTATTACGGGTATTTTTGCTAAAGAAGCGGTTGTGGGATCCTTGAATAGTCTTTACTCCACGTCAGTCGATGCTGAAGATACGCCTGAATATGATTTGCTTGCGAGTCTTCAAGAAGCCGTAATGACCATTCCGGAAAACTTAGCCGGACTCAGTTTTAGTGATCCACTGGGGATTGAAGTTGGTGATCTGACCGATACGAATGCGGTCGCGCAAGAGCAAGAAGTTGATGCGTCGATCTTTGGCAACTTGCACTCTTATTTTGTGAATGGGCATGTCGCGTTTGCTTACCTGATTTTTATTCTGCTTTATACCCCTTGTGTTGCTGCGATGGGGGCTTATGTGCGTGAATTTGGGGTGGCTTATGCTCGCTTTATCGCGGTGTGGACGATGGGTCTTGCTTACTGTTCAGCCGTAATGTACTACCAACTAACGCATGTTTCTGAACATCCGGTGTCAAGTTTAGCTTGGGTTACGACCATCACTCTGATTGCTCTTGCCACCTACTGGATGTTGAAGAAAACTGGGCGTAAGCAGCGAATGATCGAGGTTCCTGTCGCGTGATATTAACGGATCTCAAAGCTGCGATTGAAGCGAAAGGTAGCATCACCCAGCAAGAGTTAGCTCGGCGTTTTTCTTTGAGCGAAGATGGTGTGGATGCCATGCTTTCGGTCTGGATTAAGAAAGGGGTGATATCTCGTCAGCAATACACAAATGCAGAAGATACCATCGTTCGAGTTCGTTATGTCCTTAATCGTGTTGGTGACTTATCCGTCAGTGTCACCATGTAGTTAAGTCTTGATGACAATAAAAA
>NZ_JJMN01000049.1 GCF_000696385.1 Vibrio metoecus
AACCCCCAGCCTAGCTGGGGGTTTTCGTCTAATCAAAAAAGAGAGAGCCGTGAGGCTACTCTCTGTGTATCAGCGTCCATTGGGGAATTACGCTGTCTTTATAGGGTGATTCAAGCTGGCTTAGTCTTTCAGCACTTTCACGGTGTAAGAGCCATCTTTTTGGCGATACAAACCGTGAATGTCCGTCTCAAAACCTGGGTAATGCGCGCCGATTTCACACAGCATTTCCAAGAAATCCAACACAGGGCGAGAGCTGTCTGTCACCATTTCACCTGGCAGCACCAATGGCACGCCTGGAGGATAAGGCAGGATCATATTGGCGCTCACGCGACCCACCATCTCGTTAAGCAGGATCTCTTCGGTTTGACCGCGCAGCTCTTGTTGCCATGCCACGTGTGGCGTGACTTTCATCTCTGGCAGCACATCGAACGCTTTGTACATCAGCTCTGGCAGTTGGTATTTACGGGTTAAGTCGTGGATACCTTGCGCCAACTCTTGAATACGCATGCCTTCGTAGAAAGCTGGGTCTTCACGGTACAGTGAAGGCAGCATGGTACGAATGGTCAGGTTCAGATCGTAACCGCGTTTGAACTCCGTCAAGCCGCGCAGCAACTGCATTGCTTTTGACTTATCAATACCGATAGAGAACAGGAACAGCAGGTTGTAAGGGCCGGTTTTCTCAACCACGATGCCGTGTTCATCAAGGTATTTAGAGACCAGCGATGCCGGAATACCGCTCTGCTCCAATTCGCCATCTTTGCTCATTCCCGGAGTGAGCAGAGTGATTTTGATGGGATCAAGGTACATGTGGTTGTCATCAAGATTCTTGTAAGCCGTGCCAATCTTGGTTTGGATCGAGTTTCCAGACACTCTGTGGTCTCAATGTTCTCTGGTTGCCAAACATCGAAGAACCAGCCTTCACTCTCGCCTTTCAGACGTTTGATCTCTTTACGGAAGCGAATCGCGCGATCGATAGAGTCCTGCATCAGCTTACGGCCGGTATTACCACGCATCATCGCCGCAGCAGTTTCCGTCGAAGCCACAATGCCATACTGCGGTGAGGTTGAGGTGTGCATCATAAAGGCTTCGTTGAACGACTCGCGGTCAAACTCACCTTTGACATGAATCATCGAGGCTTGCGAGAACGCCGCCAGCAGTTTGTGGGTTGACTGGGTTTCGTAGAACACTTTACCCGGCATCGCTTCGCCACTCATGCCGCACTTGCCTTCATAAATACGGTTGAAGTTAGTGTAAGGCACCCATGCACTGTCGAAGTGGATGTGTTTGCAATCCAGCGACTCTTTGATGAACTGGGTGTTGTACAGCAGGCCATCGTAAGTCGAGTTGGTGATCACCGCGTAGCTTGGCGCGCTCGCACCCGGAGTGTTTGCCACTTTCTCTGCAATCACTTCACGGCTGAATTCGCTCTGTGGAATACCACCGAGAATGCCGTAAGCGTTACGGGTTGGACGGAAGTAAATTGGGGTCACGTCCGTCATCATCATTAAGTGAGTCAATGATTTATGGCAGTTACGATCCACCAGCACTGTGCTGCCCGCAGGCGCGGAGAACATACCGACGATCTTGTTTGAGGTCGATGTGCCGTTGGTCACGATGTAAGAGGCATCGGCATTGAACGTGCGCGCGATGTACTCTTCCGCTTCTTTGTGTGGGCCGGAGTGATCGAGCAGTGAGCCGAGTTCCGGCATCGAAATCGATACGTCCGCTTTGAAGGTATTTGGGCCGTAGAAATCGTAGAAAATACTGCCGACTGGGCTTTTTTGGAACGCGGTACCGCCCATATGACCCGGAGTACAGAAGGTGTATTTACCCTCTTCTACATATTTGAACAGCGCCTTAGTAAACGGAGGCATGATCGCGTCTTTGTACTCTTGAGTCGCTTGATTGATCTTGATGGCGATATCGTCGGCCATGCCCAGAGCGTATTCGAAGAAATGCACGTTGAGGCGCAGGTCGGTTAGCGAAATATCTAACGTCGATTGCTCATTGGCAAAGGCGTGCACTGGCAGTTTTTCATTGACTTTACTGATGCGCTCACACAGCTCTAGCGAGTATTTATCCCAGTCGAACAGCACGCCGCAAATGCGTGGGTTCATCTCAATCATCTTGATCAGATCTTTGTCATCCACCGGATAAACCACGTCGTAACCGGCTTTTTCTAATGCTGCATGCAGTTGGCGAACAGGCTCTTCTTTAAAGAACACACCCATGTGGTTCAAGATAGCGAAAATATTCATTTGGACATCTCCAAGGCGAAAAAAGGCGCTCTCTGTGCACTGCACAGTGAGTAAGACGAGCGCCATAGTGAATTCAGAAAGCTGGCGTGGCAGACGCCAGCAAGGTCAATCAGAACTGAGCCGAAGCTGGTTGTGGATGAGTCTCGAGGTATTTATCCAGACCCGCTTTTTTGCTGTAGAACATCAAAATAATCAGCGACATGATGAAGGTTGCAGTCAGGGTTGAACCCTCTGCACCGGCCAGCGCCACCATACAGAACAGGCTGGCAATACCGGAGAACAGCATCACAAACGTATTGCGAGTGGTCATGCCTTCGAAGCGGATCAGGTTAATGCTGGAGTAGAAATAAGGCAGCATGGTCAGCAGTACCGCATCGGTGGTCAGTTGGTTAAACAGATCCGAAGCGTGCGCCGTTTCTGAGCTGAAGAACATCAGTACCAGCATCAGCAGCGTCATCATGCTTGAAGCAATCAGCAGACCTTTTTTCGGCACACCGTTGCGATCGGTTTCACCGAACACTTTCGGGAAGTTGCCATCGGTTGCTGCACGTTTACCGGCTTCGCCCACCAGCATCATCCAAGAGCCAAGTGAAGTGAAACACGCTAGTGCAGTAAAGGCAGAAACGAATGGCGCAGTCCAGCTACCAAACAGTGCAGTGGTCGCCAGTGCAAAAGGTGCACCCGATGCCGCCACTTCAGAAGCAGGGAACATACCGCTGATCATTTGGGTAGAAAGAATGTAGATAAGACCCGCAAGACCAGTACCTAACATGGTTGCCAGTGGTACCGTGCGTTTTGGGTTTTCGACCATACCGGAAGAAACTGCCGCCGATTCGACACCCACGAAAGACCACAGACAAATCAGCACTGCGGTGATCACCGCATGACCATCGCTACCGGCAGACACGTTCCAGTTTTGGCTGTAGAGCGCGCTGTCAAAGTGCGTCCAACCAAACAGAGCCGTACCGACTACAGGGATCAAAATCAGCACCAAACCAATGGTACATAAGCGGCTTACCCAGCTACCACCAAGTAAGTTGACTAAGGTAAATAGCCAAACCGAAGCAATGGTCGCTAAACCAGCGGGGATCGGGTTATTCAGCACCGGGAAGAACACCGAAAGGTAAGAGACACCGGTAATCGCAATCGCCAAATTACCAATCCAGTTAGCGTGGTAGTAAAGCACGCCCGTTTGGAAACCAAACACCGGTGACACTTCCCCTGCATAAGCAATCGGGCCACCCTCTTGCGGGTTTTTGGTTGCCAAACGAGCAAACACAAACGCCAAACTGAGTGCGCCAACAATGCAGATCAGCCAGCTATAAATGGAAATTGAACCTACGCTTGCTAGCGTAGAAGGAAGCAGTGCAATGCCACTGCCCATCATGTTGCCAGCCACCACACCCGTACAGGCGATCAGGCCGATTTTTTTTGCATTTGATGACATAACATCTCCAAATCGATTCTACTTAAGTTACAAAACTCAAACTGAATGGGTTAGCGAGATGTCATGAGTGCAATCACCTGCGCTACCTCGCTAAATTTCGAGGTGCAGACTACGCCCAAAAAAACGAAAAAAATAAAACTTCCGCTTATCAATAAAATGATGAGCCAAGCATGAGTTTCTTGATATCAACCTGATAAACACCACCTATAAACCTCTTTATTTTCATATCATTAATAAAAAACCTAAAAATATCATGAGAGACAACTAAAAATATCAAGGTGAAAACATCAGGCTAAATACTGCTCTGCGGAGGTATCAGGAGGGAGGTTTATCGCCAAAAACCGTAAGTATTGCCGTGAGGTTTGCAACTCAACCGGTAAGACGTTCGATTTGGCGACATCCATCGGCAGAGAATGCCAATGGCGCTCACTGAATTTGGCTTGAGGAATAGGTTCAAACGGATCGCCATTACAGCTCAACGATAGTCAGTACATACACATCATTCGATGTGATTGGCGGAACTTTTCAGTAGGAAGGATACCGAGAGATCAAGCGGCGCGCCCTCCCCTCTAAACCGTGATAAAGCCAGTTAGGAGAAAGAAGGCGCAAGAACGCTATAGAGAGATGAGATTGACTGTAGACGAGCGTTACAGTAAACGAACCACCGAAGGATGCACCGAGCGGTACATGGCGTAATCAATGGATTTTAGGTTGGAGTGGAACACCAAGTTTTCGCACAGCAGATAAGTTTCCAGCGACGTGTCCATATAAAACGCTTCACTGTAGGCATTGCTTGCCCCATCCAGATCGCCTTTGAGTTCAGCGTGCTTGCCTTGCAGCACATACGAGAGCACCGACTCCCGTAGACCCTGCGCTTGCGCCAAATAGTGCGTGGCCGCTTCCACTTGGTTTTCGACCGTTGCTTGCAGTGCTAAAGCCTCATAAATGCGTGGCTGAACCACTGCCTCTGGGGCATAGCTCACCTGTTGTAAGGTTTCACTCAAGACCAAGATTCGATCTTGATTGAGCGCCTGATCAGGGTTCAGAGCTTGCTGCACATGGTAGGCAATCAGTAATTCGGCTTGAACATAATGGTTGTCCGGCTCCAACTTCAGCACTTGTTCCAATAAATAAATGCCTTTTTGAAACTGCTGACGATCGGCCACATTCAGATAATGATTGGCGCGCACATACAGCCCCAATGCCGCTGGTTGACGCGGAAAATCCACCAACAAACGCTGCGCTTGCTGCTCTGCATTCGGGATTTTCAGCGCTTGCATGACATCCCATTCCGCACTTTTCAGCACAGAGGCCAGATGTTGGCTATCGAGCGGATATTGCCGACTAAACAGCACCGCATCGGAAGAGTTGTTTTTAAGCTCAAGATCTAAAAACTCATGCCCGTCCTTATCATTGACTCGCACCATGATCGACTTACCGGGCAAAATGCCTGAGCTATAAGCCGTTTTGCCGAGAATCACTCGATAATCACTCACTTGGGTCAGATCGGCCATCAGCTTTTGCGCGATACCATCGGCAAGGTCATGCGTAAGCGCCTGTGCATGAAAACTGTCTTGGAATTTAAATTCAATCAGGTGGGTATCCACCACTTGGGTGATGCGCACTTGCGACTGTTGCACGGTAAAAAAGCCCATCGCTACAATCACTAGACCAATCCAGATCGCATTGAGCAAGTTTAAGCGCCAACGGCTCACATTCGGCTTAGCTGATTTTTTCGGCTGCTGACTTTGGCATACGGCACGCGTTAACGGCCCAGCAGGAAACACGATCTCGGGAACGGCTTCTTCCACTTCGTCGATATCGTCCGTCAAACCGACATCACTGGCCGCCGACTCTTCTTGACGAGAGAGGTAAGGATTGCCATCAAGGCGCTGCACATTCGCGACTAACTTATAGCCACGCTTGGGAACCGTCACCACATAACTGAGGTTTTCTTCGCGTCCGTCGCGCAATAGCTTACGCAACTCAAAAATGGATTGAGTGACCACTTGGTCGGTGACAATCGCCCCGTCCCAGACATGTTGAATGAGTTCCTCGCGGCCGAATACCTCTCCGGCATGCTCCGCAAGAAAATGCAGCAAGTTAATAAGACGCGGCTCGGCCGAGACCTCCCTATCTTGGCGATACAGCTTATTCTCATCAATGCACAGAACCCAGTCATTGATTTGAAAACAGATTCCAATCATAGAATAGCTCTTTGTATCAGGAAGATAGCATCGGTAAGCAGCACAATACGCGATGGCAGTACGCACCGATGAAGAGCGAAATTATAAGTGCACTACCCTATTTCACCTACTATTGATAAGGCTAAAAAATGCAAACTTAGGTTGTTTAACCACCAATCCAGCATATGACCAGCAATAAAATCCAAATTATCCTTACTAATCAGAATATAACGTGGAGCCCACTTCACTACTCTAACGCGGCTAAAATCGAGCAGTGGCTGGCGTTATCTTCCACATGACCACAGCAAGCATCATTGATTTTTTTCAGTGCACTGCGAATACGGGTTAACTCTTCAATTTTTTGATCGATCACCGCCAGCTTAGCGCTAGTGATCGCTTTCACCTCGGCGCAGCTGTGCTCGGTCGCTTCCAAACGAATTTCCAACAACTCTTTTATCTCATCCAAACTCAGCCCTAACTCCTTGGCTTTTAAAATAAAAGAAACCTGCTGCTGACTCTTTTCATCGTACAGTCGATAGCCTGACTGCGTACGCGTTGCCGGAGCAATCAGTTCATTTTTTTCATAGAAACGCAGTGTATCGGTGGAAACGCCACAGCGTTTGGCTAACTCTCCAATCTGAAACATCACTCCTCCTCCTCCCTTCCTACTTGAAGCGGCAGCGGTGTTGGCTACCAGTCACTCCAAGTAATTTAGGGATATTTAAGCTTTCGTTAAAATTTGTGCTTGAAAAACCGTTTTTTAGCGATTATTTTTCCCATGCCAAACGATTGCGCGAGATCTTTTGTAATAAATTGGTTAGAATACGCGCCATCCAAATTCCGGCGGATAAGGTGTTTCCCCAAACTGTTCTGTTACCTTTCGCTCACCTAGGATTTGAAGAACTCTTCAAACCACGACAGCGCAACAGATCACTTTCGGCAAATATCTTTTAAAGGAAAATGGAAGCATGAACAACGCTCGTCCTATTCACCGTGCGCTTCTCAGCGTATCAGATAAAACCGGCATTGTTGAGTTCGCTAAAGCGCTCGCGGAACGTGGCGTTGAGCTGCTCTCAACCGGTGGCACTGCACGCCTGCTCGCCGAGCAAGGCCTTGCGGTAACGGAAGTCTCCGATTACACCGGCTTCCCAGAGATGATGGACGGGCGCGTCAAAACCCTGCATCCGAAAGTGCATGGCGGTATTTTAGGCCGTCGCGGCCAAGATGACGCGGTGATGAATACCCACGGCATCCAGCCGATCGATATGGTGGTGGTGAACCTCTATCCTTTCGCACAAACGGTGGCAAATCCAAATTGCACGCTGGCTGATGCGGTGGAAAACATCGATATCGGCGGGCCGACTATGGTGCGTTCTGCAGCGAAAAACCATAAAGATGTGACCATTGTGGTGAATGCGCACGATTACGACCGTGTGATCCGCGAAATGGATGCTCACCAAAAACTCCCTGACTTTTAACCAACGCGTTTTGATCTGGCGATTGCCGCTTTTGAACATACCGCCGCGTACGATGGCATGATTGCCAACTACTTCGGCACGCTCGTACCTTCTTATGGTGATAACAAAGAAGGGGATGAAGAGAGCAAATTCCCTCGCACGTTCAATGCGCAGTTCATCAAAAAGCAAGATATGCGTTACGGCGAAAACAGCCACCAAGCAGCCGCTTTCTATGTTGAAGCCAACCCACAAGAAGCCTCAGTGGCAACCGCGCACCAAATTCAGGGTAAAGCCCTTTCTTACAACAACATTGCGGATACCGATGCCGCACTGGAGTGCGTTAAAGAGTTCAGTGAGCCTGCCTGTGTGATTGTCAAACACGCGAACCCATGTGGTGTAGCGCTGGGCGACGATCTGCTGCAAGCCTACAACCGCGCCTACCAAACTGACCCAACGTCTGCGTTTGGCGGCATCATTGCCTTTAACCGCGAGCTGGATGGCGAAACGGCCAAAGCGATCATCGAGCGTCAGTTTGTAGAAGTCATCATCGCGCCGAAAGTCTCGCAAGCCGCGATCGATGTCGTCGCAGCCAAACAAAACGTACGTTTGCTGGAGTGTGGTGAATGGCAAGGCCAAACCACAGGATTTGATTTGAAGCGCGTGAATGGTGGCTTATTGGTGCAAGACCGTGACCAAGGCATGGTGGCACAAGATGACCTACAAGTGGTTTCCACTCGTCAACCCAGCGACGCCGAGCTGAAAGATGCTCTGTTCTGCTGGAAAGTGGCGAAATACGTGAAATCCAACGCGATTGTGTACGCCAAAGGCGACATGACCATCGGTATCGGCGCGGGTCAAATGAGCCGGGTTTATTCCGCGAAAATCGCCGGTATCAAAGCCGCCGATGAAGGCTTGGAAGTGGCAGGCAGCGTCATGGCCTCGGATGCTTTCTTCCCATTCCGTGATGGGATTGATGCTGCGGCAGAAGCAGGCATCACTTGCGTGATCCAACCAGGTGGCTCAATGCGCGACCAAGAAGTGATTGATGCGGCCAACGAACACGGTATGGCGATGATCTTCACTGGCATGCGTCACTTCCGTCATTAATTGGCATGATTGGTATGGGGTGCAACGCGCCCCATCTTGTTTAAGTAAGGATTTCACAATGCAAGTTCTCATCATCGGCTCTGGCGGTCGCGAACACGCACTGGCGTGGAAAGTGGCACAAAACCCACAAGTTGACACCATTTACGTGGCTCCCGGTAATGCGGGCACCGCCCTTGAGCACAAGGTGCAAAACGTCAACATCAGCATCACCGACATTCCAGCACTGGTTGCCTTTGCCCAAGATAAAGCGATTGAGCTGACCATCGTTGGCCCAGAAGCACCATTGGTGATTGGTGTGGTGGATGCATTTCGTGCTGCGGGTCTGCCGATTTTTGGCCCAACCCAAGGCGCAGCGCAACTGGAAGGATCCAAAGCCTTCACTAAAGATTTCCTCGCGCGCCATAACATTCCAACCGCAGCTTACGCCAACTTCACTGAAATTGAGCCAGCACTGGCGTATGTACGTGAAAAGGGTGCGCCGATTGTAGTGAAAGCGGACGGTTTAGCGGCTGGCAAAGGCGTGATTGTTGCCATGACTCTGCAAGAGGCCGAAGACGCAATTCAAGACATGCTAGCTGGTAATGCGTTTGGTTCAGCAGGCAGCCGCGTGGTGGTTGAAGAATTCCTTGATGGAGAGGAAGCGAGCTTTATCGTGATGGTTGATGGTGAAAACGTACTGCCAATGGCCACCAGCCAAGATCACAAACGCGTGGGCGATGCCGACACTGGCCCGAACACCGGCGGTATGGGAGCTTACTCACCAGCGCCAGTGGTGACACAGGACGTCCATGATCGCGTGATGCGTGAAGTGATTTACCCAACCGTGCGCGGCATGGCAGCCGAAGGCAACACCTACACTGGCTTCCTCTACGCCGGCTTGATGATTGATAGCACTGGCGCACCGAAAGTGATTGAGTACAACTGCCGCTTTGGCGACCCAGAAACTCAACCGATCATGATGCGTCTGCAATCGGATCTGGTTGAACTTTGCCAAGCAGCGATTGCGGGCAAGCTGGATCAAGTGGAATCGAAGTGGGATCCGCGCGCCTCGATCGGTGTGGTACTGGCCGCTGGCGGCTACCCAGGCGATTACGCCAAAGGTGAGGTGATTTCAGGTCTACCGACTCAAGAAATCGCGGGACAAAAAGTGTTCCATGCGGGCACCGAAACCCAAGGCGACCAAGTGGTGACGAATGGCGGTCGCGTGCTATGTGCAACGGCGCTGGGTAATACGGTGTTAGAAGCGCAGCAACGCGCTTACCAGCTCGCCGATCAAATCCGTTGGAATGGCATGTTCTGCCGCCGCGATATCGGTTATCGCGCAATTGCCCGTGAGCAAGCCAAGTAAGGCAAACTTCATCGTCTACGCATTAAAAAAGCGCGAACTTCGCGCTTTTTTATTTCATGGCATTGGTTAACCGATTTAATCAATCAACTCAGGTTGTTGCACACAGTCGTGATCCGCATCATCGAGCAATAGCAGCTCATCAATATGCACTTTACCGTTGCGGATTTTGCCCAAAAACGCCACATAGCTTTCAATAGAAGCAAGACGATTAAACACAAAGCTCGGTAAGGTTTGATTAAACTCCACACGCTGATACTCAACCCCAGCACAGGTTTCAAACACTTTACCATTCCAATAGCCTTGAATAAGCTCTAAGCCCTGCTTATCTTGCTCTTTCGTGGCTTCCGCCACCGCTTTCGCTTGCAATACATAGTGAGCGATCTGCTCTTCGCTCATCGGCAACACCTTTCCACCCAGTCGATACTGCTGGTAGACAGCTTCGCCCTCTTTACTAAAACGAATATGAACTCGGAACGGTAGCAATTTATTGCCATCCAGATGTTCACCCTCACGGCGAATTTCACGTACTTGCCCCTCTTCCCAGTGATAACTGGTTTGGTAGCTGCCGTAATCACCAGAAGTCACGTAATCGGAGGCTGAGCTCGGCTTTAGAAAGCGCTCGGTATACCAATAAAAGCTGGTCGCATCACCAATCGTTTTACCACCGGTAAATTGATTGATCTGCTCAAGATTAGGATTTGGAGTAGAAGAACACCCAGCCAACAGGCCAGACATCAAAAGAAGAATAGGAAACTGATGCTTCATAAACAAAAACGCCGAGATGTTTAGTCTCGGCGTAGTATAAAGCAATTACTTGATCGCGTCTTTCAGCGCTTTACCTGCTACGAATGCAGGAACGTTAGCTGCCGCAATTTTGATCTCTTCACCGGTTTTTGGGTTACGGCCAGTACGAGCAGAACGATGATTAACTTTGAATGTACCAAAACCAATCAGTTGTACTTGGTCGCCGTCTTTCAGAGCACCTTCAACCGCACCCAGAGTCGCTTCAAGAGCCGCTTTCGCTTGCGCTTTAGTCAGGTCCGCTTTCTCTGCGATAAAGTCGATCAATTGGGTCTTGTTCATTTAGGTTTCCCTTCTCAATAGGTTATCGAATCGAGCTCACTCTAAAACATAAATGCCCGATCCTGGCAAAGGTTTGTCGCGACAACTTTCGCTTTTATGACGCACTTTTAACCGTAATCTGAGTAACAACTCACAATTTGTTACTAATCAAGCCGCAGGTTCGCTTGTAATTGACTGCCTGAGGCCTTATTAAAAGAGAGCTAATCGACTGGGAAGCCTGTCATTTCAATCGATTTAGTGACTGAAAAAAGCACTTTCGACTCCTTCAGGCGAAGCGATTTTTCTTCATATTCTCACCGCAATGTTCAGCATCCGCTCAACGTTAGTGAGAAGAAAAGAGCTCGAACGTGCACTCTAAAAACCAAGGAATTTTATGTTTCTGCTTGCGATATATATTTCTGTCGCGATTGGCGTATCGTTTATCTGTTCAGTATTAGAAGCGGTACTCCTGAGTATTACCCCGAGCTATCTTGCCCAACTGCGTCAACAAGGCCACCCTGCGGCCACTCGTTTGGCGGAGTTAAAAGCGGATATCGACCGTCCACTCGCCTCGATCCTAACCCTAAACACCATAGCCCACACGATTGGTGCCGCGACTGCCGGTGCCCAAGCTGCAGTCGTGTTTGGTAGCCAATGGCTCGGCCTATTTTCTGCCGTGCTTACGTTGGGTATTTTGGTGCTGTCTGAAATCGTCCCAAAAACGATAGGGGCAACCTACTGGCGCGAGCTGGCACCGAATTCAGCCTTAGTGCTGCGTTGGATGGTGTGGGCGCTGACGCCGTTCGTCTGGTTCTCCGAACAAATCACGAAACGTTTGGCGCGCAAAGTTGAAGCCCCAAAGCTGCGTGAAGAGATTTCTGCGATGGCGATGTTGGCTAACGAGAATGGCGAATTTGCCGAGGGCGAATCGAAAATGCTCAACAACTTGTTGGCCATTCAAAGCGTGCCAGTAACGCAGGTAATGACGCCGCGTCCGGTTCTGTTTCGCGTTGCCGCCGATCTAACGATTGATGAGTTTCTTGAACAACACCGTGACACACCGTTCTCGCGCCCGCTGATTTACAGCGAAGAGAAAGACAATATTGTCGGTTTTGTGCACCGTCTTGAGCTGTTCAAACACAAGCAAAATGGTCAAGGCACTGCCACGCTTGGCGAGGTGATGCGCCCGATCCATGTTCTGCTCAATACCTTGAGCCTGCCTAAAGCCTTTGATCAGATGATGCAAAAGCGCTTGCAGCTCTCGGTAGTCGTCGATGAATACGGCTCAGTGCAGGGTTTGCTGACCTTGGAAGATATCTTCGAGCATCTGCTCGGCGAAGAGATTATCGATGAAGCCGACCGCACCACCGATATGCAACAACTGGCCGCTGAACGCTGGGAACATTGGAAGCGTAAACATCGCATGATCGAAAGCCGCGACGAAGAGGAATAAAAAACGGGAGCTTAAGCTCCCGTTTCTCTTGGCAATGAAGGGGGAATTACAACTCCACTCCGATATTGCTGACCCCCTCTTCGCGCAGCTCTTTGCGTAGGTCTTTGATGAGATCAATATCACGCTCAACCGCTTCACGCAGCGGACGGAAAATTGCCCACTGCACATCCCACTCCGCGCACACCGCTTCATTCTCTTTTTGGTTGTCATTGGTGATCGCTTCACCCGTTTGTGCTTCTTCCAGTTGCGCCACGGTTTGTACCGAAATTTGGCTCACTTTGATCATAGACTCCGCTAAATCATCACGATCCAACAAACCGTGCAGCAGGGTTGCTAAGCCTTCACAGGCATCAATCGCCGGATACACGGCGTACAGATCAAACGCATCGGAAGTTGGGATCAACTCTTCCAACTTTTCTAGCTGATGCTCAAAGTTCACTTTGGCATTTTTTACCGTCATCAATTCCCACACGCTGTCGAGAATGTCACGGTAGATACGCGCCTCAGCAAACTGCGTGTGCTCACAGAACATAGCGTAATTCGGATACATACGTTCACACAAACAGGCCATAAAGGTAATCTGTTGCCAAGGTTCAAACTTCTCAAGACGAAGCTGTAGAGGGTTTTGTAACATAGTCACTTCAAATCGTTGCGGAAAAAGACAGCGGAAGTGTACTGGATAACCATAAGGGAAAAAAGACGCGCCTATGAACAATTTCCACCAGCTGTATATTCTGACTGAACATGATGAACACTACCGCGAGCTGATCTTAGAGCGTCAGCTCGCTGGCCTTAGCGTCACCGACGATCGCACGCAAGCCACGATTTTATTGGCCGCACCACCGATGGCGGCGCGCTGTTTGGATGAGTTTCCGCGCTTGCAATGGCTACATTCCGCCTATGCGGGTGTCGATACCTTAATGGCACCCAAGCTGCGCAAAAACTATCTGCTAACCAACGTCAAAGGCATCTTCGGCCATCTGATTGCTGAATATGTGATGGGTTACGCTATTCAGTACCAACGCGATTTCAATCTTTACCAAACGCAACAAGTCGAACGGCGTTGGCAAGCGCACCCCTACTCTTCTCTAGCCAATCAAACCCTAGTGATTTTGGGTACAGGCTCGATTGGCAGCCATTTGGCCTGTGTAGCCAAACAGTTTGGGTTGCGAGTAGTAGGCGTCAATCGCACCGGTATTCCGGCCAAAGAAGGGCATTTTGATGTCACTTATCACATCAGTGAGCTGCCAGCTGCTTTAATGCGCGCCGACTTACTGGTGAATACACTACCCAATACGCCCACGACCGAAGCACTGCTCAACCGAGAGAATCTCAGCCACTGCCACCAAACGCTGCTGTTTAACGTGGGGCGTGGCAAAACATTAGTGGAGCAGGATCTACCGGATTTAATTGCGGCAGGACACATTCGCCACGCGTTTTTGGATGTGTTTTATCAAAGAGCCACTCGCGCAAAGATCACCCATTCTGGAGCAATCCGGCGATCACCATCACGCCACACATCGCGGCGGTCAGCTTTCCAGAGCAAGTGGTCGATATCTTCGCCGATAACTACCAACGTTGGTGCGATAACTTGCCACTGCGTAACCAGATTGATTTTGAAAAAGGCTACTGATGCTTGAATCACTGCTGACGGAAATTCGCCAGTGCACAGTGTGCGAACCACATTTACCGTTGGGTGCGAATCCGGTGATCCGCGCCCATCCGGCGGCGAAAATTGTAATTATTGGTCAAGCTCCGGGGACGAAAGTGCACAACACCTCGATTCCGTGGAATGATGCCAGCGGCGAAAGGCTGCGTCAGTGGTTGGGGTTAGATCGCGAAGCGTTTTATTGCCAAGAAAACATCGCCATTATGCCGATGGGGCTTTGCTATCCGGGCAAAGGGCGCAGCGGAGATTTACCGCCGCGTAAAGAGTGTGCGCCACTGTGGCATGCCAAAGTGTTGGAGCAACTCCCCAATCGGCAACTCACTCTCTTGATTGGACAATATGCACAGCATTATTATCTGCCGGACAAACCCGCCACCTTGACCGAAACCGTACAGCAATGGCAGCGCTGGGCGCCTTCGATGTTACCGCTGCCGCATCCCTCTCCGCGCAACACCTTATGGTTACAAAAGCATCCGTGGTTTGAGCAAGAAGTCGTCCCCCACCTACGCCAACAAGTGAAGCAAGTGCTTACATAGCAAGCCGCTAGGGTTTGAGGTAGTATGGCGCGCAGATTGATTAAGGAGTACGCCATGCTTGAAACATTAACCCTATGGTTACAGCAGTTTGATATTGAAATTGAGCGTGTGATTCAGCTTTCTGAAGCGCTTGGCCTGATTGCCGCTATTTCTATTGCTATTCACTTGGTGTTGCATCGTGGCGTTTTACTGTGGCTCAAGCGCCACACTCGCCATGAACAGAGCGTTTGGCGCAATGCGTTGTTTAAAGAGCACCTGTTTAGTCGCGTTGCTCTACTGATCCAAGGCGTCGTGATTGCGGTGCAAACCCAGCTATGGCTTAGCCCCGGAACATTCACTTATGACGTACTGCATACCGTCACCGCCTTATGGATTGTAGTGTTCAGCATGCTGGCCTCGTACTCTATTTTGAATGTGTTGGAAGTATTGCTCAGCAGAACTCAAGTAGGGAAAAACCTGCCTACTCGCGGTATTTTACAGAGCATCAAAATCATTGTATTTATTATCGCGGCGCTGTTTTTCACCTCGATTTTGATCGGTAAATCCCCCGTCATCTTGCTCAGTGGTTTAGGTGCGATGACCGCCGTATTTATGTTGGTGTTTAAAGACCCGATCCTCGGCTTAGTTGCTGGGGTGCAGCTTTCTGCCAACAAAATGCTCTCGGTCGGTGACTGGTTGGAAATGCCCAAATATGGTGCAGATGGCGCCGTACTAGACATCAGCCTAACCACCGTTAAAGTGCAGAACTGGGACAAAACCATCACCACCATTCCTAGCTACGCACTGATCTCAGATTCATTTAAAAACTGGAAAGGTATGCAAGAGTCCGGTGGTCGCCGCATCAAGCGCAGCATTTTGATTGATGCCACCAGCGTGCATTTTTTGACGGAAGAAGAGAAACAAGCACTGAAAAAAGCGCAACTGCTTGAGCCTTACTTGGCGGAAAAAGAACAAGAGATCAGCAGCTACAACCAACAAAAACATTGGGATTTGGCCTGCCGTATCAATGGCCGTCGCCTGACCAACATCGGCAGTTTCCGCGCCTATTTAGAGCGCTATCTGCGCACTCACCCCAATATTCACCAAGATATGACGCTGATGGTGCGTCAGTTAGCGCCCACTCACGATGGTATTTCGCTAGAGGTGTACTGCTTTACCAGCACCACTGTGTGGGTGGAGTATGAGCGTATTCAGTCGGATATTTTTGATCATATCTACGCGGTACTGCCTGAATTTGACCTGCGTGTATCGCAAGCCCCTACCGGCAATGACTTTCGGGCTCTGAAAGGCTAAACACCGACCCTCCATTCGAGAGCAGTTGCTCTTGCACCTCCCCCTTCTAGGGGGAGGCCGGGAGGGGGGATTTCACACCAAGCCAAACAGAAAATGCACAACATAAGCATCCGCAAGCGCTAAATACCCCACCCTAACCCTCCCCTAAAAGGTGAGGGAAATTAAGTACGCACTCACTTAATCTGCAGCCCATGCTGGTCAATATGAGCCAGTAGTTCAGGAGACATGATCTTGTGTTTAAGCTGCAAATCCACCCTAAACGGTAACGTTGAGTATTCAAGGCGCTCTAACATTCGAGCCATATCATCCAGAGTTAATGCCTCTCCCTCTAAAGCAATATCAATATCTGAACTATCTTTAAACGTACCCAACGCTCGTGAGCCAAAAATCCATGCGCGCTCGACTCGCGAATCTTGCAACACGGCCTCACGAATCAACGCATAATGATGAGGTTTTAACCCGATCTTTGTCAGAGAAATAGAACTACTGAGCACTTTTTTCCTCAAGATATTGAGTCACTTGTGCAATAACTGGCGCAAAGTTCTGCACAATCAGTTGCTGCGCTTGCAGCACATTATTTTCATCATAAGTATGAGCCAATAGGTTACGCTTCATTAACGCTTCGAGTAACACTTCACACTGCAATGAGGAAATATGCTGCGCTTCTAGAGCGGTTCGCAATACGCTGCGTGGCGAAGCGGCATCAAAACCTTCAAATTCGAGTAAATCTTTTAGGGTTTTCCACATCAGCTTAAAGGAAAACTCAAACGTCTGAACCAAACCTGCCAACTCAAGATCGTTGTAACTCTCCTGCTCACAAGCTTTTTGCAGACGAGATTGTGCCTTAGATAAATTTTGCAGTCGCTGCTTCCAACGTTCAGGATTTACCGTCATGTCTCATCCTTCATTAAACCTGGCACACCGAACCACTCGTACAAATTATTCACATCAATATGGGCTAGAGTATCAAGTGAAACATGGTTAAAGGCAACCGCCTTGCTCCCCTCCCTTCGCGCGCATCGATCTTACCCCTCCCCCTTCTAGGGGGAGGCTGGGAGGGGGTATTCACATCCAACCAAACTTCCCACTCAAAGCACCGAATATCCGAGTTGAGTAAGTTCAGCCGCGAACGCTTGCTTGGCTGAGGATTCACCGTGGATCAGGTGCACTTGCTTGGGCTTTTCAGGAATGCCGGTAATAAAGCGCAGCAAATCGGCTTTATCGGCGTGGGCGGAATAACCGGACATCGTATGAATATGCGCGTTGACTTCCACTTCAGTCCCCTCAATCCAGACCGAAGGCTGACCACTTTGAATACTGCGCCCAAGTGTACCTTCTGCTTGAAAGCCGGCCAAAATCAGGTCGGTTCGCTTATCCGGCAGCAGCGCTTTTAAATAATCCATAATGCGGCCGCCCTGACACATCCCCGAAGCCGCCACCACAATCGCCGCCTCTCCGGTTGAGGCTAAACGGTTAACCAAGCGCTCATGGGTTCGGTGATCTTCCACCGTAATACACTGCTCAAACGCCAACGGATGCCGATGCATTTGCAGCCGCGCTTTGGCTTCTCGTCCCCATAACTGCTTAAAGCGACGATAAGAACGCGTCACCCGCTGCGCCATCGGCGAATCGAGAATAATCGGCAAGTTAGCATCGATTTGCTGAGAAAAGATGAGCTGCTCAATATCAAAGAGCAGCTCTTGGGTACGCCCGACACTGAACGCCGGGATCAAAATCGCACCGCCGTCAGTCAGTGAGCGCTCAATCATCGCGCGCAGCCGCTGCCCTCGGCTCTGCACATCCTCGTGCTGCTTATCACCATAAGTGGTTTCAATAAATAGATAATCTGCCCGCTCTGGCGACTGCGGATCAGGCAACAAAGGCGTATGGCTTGGCCCCAAATCCCCTGAAAACACCACCACCTCACCATTCGGACGCCGAATTTCCACATACGCCGAGCCCAAAATATGCCCCGCAGGCTGAAAGCGCACCCAGAGCGAATCAGCACGCTTAGGCTGCACAGCAAACCACTTTTGGTAATCTTGCACCCGCAGCAAACGGCGCACCTCGGTCAGTACGCGCTCACTCTGCTTGGGAGACATGCCTAACTGCAGCTTTAAACCATCTTCCAGCATCAATGGCACCAGCTCCGCCGTTGCCGCTGTTGTAGTGGTACGGTGAATTTGCG
>NZ_JJMN01000050.1 GCF_000696385.1 Vibrio metoecus
TTTTACTATTCGTGGTTGCGTGCGAACTGTGTTTAACTCTCTGCGGTTGGGTTGCAGAGTGAGAAGTGAATATGAGTGCAGGGTCTCATGCGAATTGGTCGTAGAGCAATAAGAAAAAGCCGAGGCACTGGGCATCGGCTCAAGGAGATAGTACTCGGTTTCTAGAGTCTAGGCTTACAAGATTTGTTTGAGAACGCGATCCGCTTTTAAACGCATGATCCGACGGACTAGACGTTGAACTCGTTCTGGGTACTGCTCCGGTTTCTCTATTTGCTTATAAGTGCAGATGAGTTGGGTATGTTGCAGTATGTTATTAATTTCTGAATCGAATTTCTCGGTCAAGTGATGGTAATCATCACGGATCAAAATGGCATTTTCTAGGTCGAGCTTCCAAGCGCGTGGATTGAGGTTGTTACCTGTGATGAGCATATAGCGTTTATCAACCCAGATGCCTTTCAGATGGAAGCTATGATTCTCGTGTTTCCATAAATGAATTGACAATTTACGGCTCGCGATATGCGCTTCATTAGCTTTAGCGAAGCGGCGCAAATTGAGTTCATATAAATAAGGCAAGCCACCGATGGTTTTGAATGGCTCTTCTGGTGCAATATAAAAATCATTCGCGGTTTTATCGCCAATCACGATATGGACTTGTACTCCACGTCTCAGCGCTTTTTTCACTTCTTTAGCAATGCTAGGTGGAAAGTTAAAGTAAGGCGTGCAGATAAACACTTCATCTTTTGCCGACGCAAGTAGTTGTACTATGGTTTGATTGAGCCGGTTTCTGCGACGACCGAGGCCGACCAAGGGTACAACGCCAACCTGATTATCGGCAATTTTCTGTTTGGTGAACTGATAATTGGCCTGAGCAAGTGCGGCTCGGAATTGGCGAATATCGGATTTGATCTCTTTGGTGGTTGGCTTACTGCCACAAGCTAGGTTGTTGACGGCAGGATGTGCCAGCATTTCTTGCTGGATAAATTTAACCATACTGTCCGCAAGTGCTGGGTTTTCCAGAGTATGGTAGCGATCGAAGCGATAGCGATCATGGTATTGGAGATAGACATTATTGAGACTAGCGCCGCTGTAAATAACCTGATCGTCTATGATGAAGCCTTTAAGATGTAATACTCCGAAAACTTCCCTTCCTCGTACTGGAATGCCGTACACAGGAATACAGTGTTCATGCTGTTGAGCGAAGTCTCGATACATCGCCGCATTGCCTTCGGATTCCGCAGCGCCAATTAAGCCGCGTTGGGCGCGATGCCAATCAACGCAGATATGAATGTCGAGCCCCGGATTACGTTGCTTGGCTGCGTAAAGCTCGCTGAGGATTTCACGCCCAGCGTCGTCATTTTCTAAATAGAGTGCAACGAGGTAGATACGTTTGCGCGCCTGACGAATCGATTCCACCAAATGAGTTCGAAATTCCGCAGCAGAGAGCAATACGCCGAACTTGTCAGGATCTTGCGCAATCGCTGGTAGTTGTTCGATAGGGTTTCTTCGAGCAATCATTGGGATGCATTACCTTGTTGTGTGCAAAATTGCGAGCAGTGGATATTACCAAAACTGGTTAAGAAAAGGCTAGAAATGGCGACCATTCTTGACATTACTTCGATTGATATTGCATCGGAATGAGATCCTTGCCTGTTCTTGAGTAACGCTCGTAGAGAATATTCAGTTCAGGAGGAAGAGCAAGGGGCTCAATGCGAACAAAATCTCCTTGTTGGTAGAAATGCTCAAGATGTGTATAGGCAAAGCAGTATGTGTCATGGTTGAGCTGTTCTTTGCGGCAATAGTGAAGCAGTTGTTTGCCAATGCCAGTTTGTCGGAGGTTCGCTTTCACCGCCATTCCAGTGAGTAAGCGGTATGTGCCAATCCTACGAAAACGCACTACGGCGACGATTTCTGTGTTTTCCAATGCGACAACGATCGACTCATCGCTTTTGGGTTTCGTCCCTGGGTAATGTGTTTTATAAAATCGTTTGATAAGCGGGAGTTTGATAGGATCAAATTGCTGAAACTCTAACATTGGTCTTTCGTGCTTACGGTTTATCTAAGGTAGAATATGGCCAGTTTAAGTTATCCTAAGACGACCATGCAAATTCAACTCGGGGCCAGCCTCAAACCCTATCACACCTTTGGTATTGAACAATCTGCTGCGCAATTGGTTGTGGCAGAGTCGATTGATGATCTAAAAAACCTCTACGGTTCAGTGCAATGGGCAAACGTACCTAAGTTAATTATTGGTAAAGGCAGTAATATGTTGTTTACCTGCCCGTATTCAGGCGTCGTGATACTCAATCGACTATATGGAATCGAGCATCAACAAGATGATGCCTACCACTGGCTCCATGTATCGGGAGGGGAAGATTGGCCTTCACTTGTGGCTTGGTGCGTTGAGCAAGGTATCGGTGGGCTTGAAAATCTAGCCCTCATCCCCGGCTGTGCAGGTTCGGCTCCTATCCAAAATATTGGTGCGTATGGCATTGAGTTTAAGGATGTCTGCCATTACGTGGATTACTTATGTCTGGAAACGGGCGAAGTGAAACGTTTGACGGTGGAAGAGTGTCAGTTCGGTTATCGTGATTCGATCTTTAAACATCAGCTCTACGAGAAAGCGGTGGTGATTGCAGTTGGACTGAAATTAGCCAAGGCTTGGGTGCCGAGTATTCATTACGGCCCGTTAAAAGATCTTCCTTCGACTTGTACGGCACATGATGTGTATCAGCGTGTTTGTGCAACACGAATGGAGAAGCTGCCCGACCCTAATGTTATGGGGAATGCGGGGAGCTTCTTCAAAAATCCAGTGATCAGTGAGCTTGAATTTGCTCGCCTACACACATTGCACCCCGATATTGTCGCTTATCCAGCGGAATATGGTGTGAAAATCGCTGCGGGATGGTTAATTGATCGCGCGGGATTAAAAGGCCATCAAATCGGTGGGGCGAAAGTGCACCCGAAACAAGCTTTGGTGATTGTGAATACCGGCGCGGCTTGTGCGCAAGATATTTTACAACTGGCAGCCTACGTTAAACAGCAAGTGTTTGAATCTTATGGTATTGAGCTGGAACATGAAGTGCGTTTTATGGGGGAAAGTGAGGAAACCAATCTAAGCGAATGGATGAGTGAACAACGATGAAAGAGCACAGCGCCAAATTAACCATACTTAAACAACTGTCAGACGGAGAATTTCACTCTGGTGAAGTCCTGGGTTCTCAATTAGGGATCTCGCGCGCAGCGATCAGTAAACACATTCAAGGCATTCGTGAGTGGGGCGTGGATGTGTTTCGGGTGCAAGGTAAAGGTTACCAACTGGCACAACCTATGATGTTGCTTGATCAATCGGTTATTCAATCGCAAGTCACAAACCCAGTTGAGTTGCACCCGATTATTGGCTCTACCAACCAATATCTGCTTGATCACGTAGATACACTGTCATCTGGGACCGTTTGTTTAGCCGAATATCAAGCCAGTGGACGTGGTCGACGTGGCCGACATTGGGTATCTCCTTTTGGTGCCAATCTTTACCTCTCCATGTATTGGCGTTTAGATGCTGGTATGGCAGCGGCGATGGGGCTGAGTTTGGTGATTGGGGTGGCCATTGTCGAGGCGTTGGAAGCCATTGGAGTGAATGGCGTTAAGCTTAAATGGCCGAATGATCTCTATTATCAAGACAAAAAGCTGGCTGGCATCTTAGTGGAAATGTCAGGTCAAGCGGGGGCTGCGGCACATTTAGTGATCGGGATGGGGATCAACCTTGCAATGCGTGATAACGAAGGCAATATTGATCAACCATGGGTAAGTCTTGCGGAAGTGACGGGTCAAAGTCGAATTGATCGTAATGCGTTAGCCACCAATCTCATTACTGCTTTAGATCGCACCCTACGCCAATATGAAGTCTCGGGAATGCAGAATTTTGTCGAGCGTTGGAATCGTTGGGATAACTTTATTGGTCGACCCGTTAAACTGTTGATGGGAGCCAATGAAGTTCGAGGGATTGAACGTGGAATCGATGAACATGGTGGCGTGTTATTAGAAACTGCTGACGGCCTAAAAAGCTTTATTGGTGGTGAAATATCACTGCGTAAAAATGACTAAAACAAAAAGAGGCGAAAGCCTCTTTTTTATCACAATCGAGTAGCCTGTAATGCTTATTTACGTAGGAGCACTTCTTCCACACTATGATTAAGCCCTTTACGTAGGATCAGGTGTGCGCGTCCTTTAGTTGGAAGGATGTTTTCAACCAGATTTTTACCATTGATGGTTTCCCAAATCGAACGCGCTTTTTGTTCTGCTTGCGCTTCAGTGAGAGCCGTATAGTGACTGAAGTATGACCCCGGCTTTTTAAACGCACCTTGGCGAAATTTCATAAACCGTTCGACATACCATTTCTCGATCTGTTCACTGTCGGCATCGACGTAAATCGAAAAATCGAGGAAATCAGAAATAAACACGCGATGCGGATCGTGAGGGTAGTCCATACCACTTTGCAGCACATTCAAACCTTCGATGATCAGCACATCTGGGCGATCGACTACTTTCTGCTCATCAGTAATATCGTAAGTCAGATGCGAGTACACGGGAGCGATCACGTTCGGCTGTCCCGCTTTGACTTCCGAAACAAATTCAACCAATCGGCGAATATCATAAGATTCAGGAAAGCCTTTCTTATGCATGATCCCGCGCTCCATGAGCACTTTATTGGGATACAGAAAACCATCGGTAGTGATCAGTTCTACCTTCGGATGGTTCTCCCAACGAGACAAGAGGGCTTTCAGTAAGCGAGCCGTTGTACTTTTACCGACAGCAACGCTGCCTGCAATGCCAATGACAAACGGTGGAGCCGATTCGGTATTCCCTAAAAACTGATGTAATACACCATTACGACTCTGACGAGCAGCCACATACAGATTGAGTAGGCGAGCAAGAGGAAGATAAATTTCCACGGCTTCGGTCATGGTCAAATGATCATTGATCCCTTGTAACTCTTTAAGATCGCTTTCAGAGAGCGTCATGGGTACCGAATTACGCAATTCAGCCCAGTGTTGGCGATCAAAGGTTAGGTAGGGACTCATCATCGGTTCAATCATGCGGTTAATAATAAGGAAAGCGAAAATACAATAAGCTAAAGATAAAGCAAAATAGAATGATGTGAGAATTAGCGATTGCGCGGCAATTTGACTGAAAAAACATCGATTAAACAAAATGCTCTGAAAAGTGACATTTTTTTCGATATAAGGGTTGCAACCCCCCAGATCATTCACTAGAATGCGCACCACTTATGCCGACTTAGCTCAGTAGGTAGAGCAACTGACTTGTAATCAGTAGGTCACCAGTTCGATTCCGGTAGTCGGCACCATTTTCTCCACTAGCAGTGAAAATGGTCTAAAAATTTGGAGGGGTTCCCGAGTGGCCAAAGGGAAGGCAGACTGTAAATACTGCCGGCGTCCGCCTTCGATGGTTCGAATCCGTCCCCCTCCCACCATATTCTTAAGGAAATAAGCTCTCAGAGTTACGTGTGCGGGCATCGTATAATGGCTATTACCTCAGCCTTCCAAGCTGATGATGCGGGTTCGATTCCCGCCTGCCCGCTCCACTCATTTTAGAGTGCTGATATAGCTCAGATGGTAGAGCGCATCCTTGGTAAGGATGAGGTCGGCAGTTCGATTCTGCCTATCAGCACCAGCTCTGATCACTCTAAGCAACATTTTCCTTTTGATATATACTTTACTACCGATATTTTTTGGTTGCGTGGTCATCTCAAAAGCCACCTAAATCCGTACCTAGAGGGACAACTCATGTCTAAAGAG
>NZ_JJMN01000051.1 GCF_000696385.1 Vibrio metoecus
GATTGGTTTATATTGTTAAAGAGCTTTACCTATCGAAATCGCCTTTCAGCTTCGTTCGCTAGGGCTGCGTATATTACGCTTATTCATTTGAGTGTCAAATGTTTTTTCAAACTTTTTCTTCTCATTTTCTTTCCACTTTGTGATTTGAACCTCACGCCGTGTCAGTGAGGGCGCATTATAGGGGAGGTTGAGTTTTTATGACAAGCTTTTTTTTGGCAAAAAAAATCGTTCGCTCAAAAAGCCAACAATAGGCTGTTTTTCGAATAAAATTTCAACATATTGAGGGGGGTCACACCATTCGATTGGAAAAATATCAAGCATATACGTAAGATTCCTGTGTCTATTTTGTTAATTCATCGATAGACAGTGACTCTTCTTTTTTCTCTGATGCGTAGTAATTCAATATGAAATCTGACAAATCTATATTATGGATTGCCCTGCTTGCGGTTATTGGTGCCGGGATTTTATCGCAATTGACTCTACCCTCTTCTATTGCTTTTTTAATTGGTGTGGTTGCAACGACTTTAATTTGCAAACTTTCTACTCAATCCACCACTTCAAGCCAAGATGGAGAGACTCCTTCTACAACGAAAACTTTGTATGTTGGCAATTTGCCCTACAAAGCGAATGAATCCCATGTCAAGGAGTTGTTCGCGGAGTATGGCGAGGTCTTTGCGGTACGCCTTATGAAGGATAAACGAACGGGTAAACGGCGGGGGTTTGGATTTGTAGTTATCGCAGCAAACCAAGCTCAAAGTGCGATTGATGCTCTCAATGAAAAGGAATATATGCAGCGAACGTTGAAAGTTCGTATTGCTAATGATCCTAAATCGGATGAGGAAATGGCTGAACAGGATTAAATCCCAACTGTTCAAGCTTGATATTCAGCGCACTTTCCTCCCATGGGGGTGCGCTAGCATAAATCTGATGTTTTCGATTTGAACTCTTTCCTTTGTCTATTCCTAACAGCTCTTGAACTCTTCGCGCAATCGCGACACCCGAATCAATCAGTTGGACTTGCTCTCCGAGCACTTGCTGAATTTCTTCTTTGATTAGAGGGAAGTGAGTGCAGCCTAGCACGGCAACATCAATGGTATGTTTGAGTGGGTGCAGTATGCTTTCTAGCTCATCAAGATCGAGAGGTTTACCACGCAATTTCTCTTCCGCCATATTCACTAACCGAGTAGAACCTAATAGCTCAACGTTTTTGTTGGCGGAGAAATTACGGATCAGTTCTTGCGTGTATTGTCGTTTCACCGTGGCAGGCGTAGCAATAAGCCCAATAGCCTTGCTAGCAATGAGTGACGCTGGTTTGATCGCTGGCACAACCCCGACTACCGGTATCGTAAAGTTTGGCACGGAGTACAGGAAGCACTATGGTGCTCGCGGTATTACAAGCAATGACCACGAGATCAATCTGCTCTTCTTCGACCATTCGTGTGACTAAAGCATCGACTCGCGCAATCAAGGTTTCTTGAGCCAATTCACCGTAGGGATACGCTGCATTATCGAATAGATAAATGTAGTTAAGACTGCGGCAAGCGAGCTTCGATTTCCCGATACACGGAAAGACCACCCACTCCGGAATCAAAAATCAGTACGCGAGGAAAAGATTGAGGTGACACGGATGTAACAACCTAGCTAGGAAAAACCGAGAAATCATACTCTCTCTACCAAATTAGGCAATCCAAGCACGATACCTTTGGTGACAGAAGCGCTCAGTTTGTTTTTTTCCTTCTAGGACTAATTCTAAGCGCCCAGACATACAGGGAGCTTGAGTCACTAACGTGTGGAATTCTCCATCCTCCCCACATGGGTCTATGTTTGCTGGCAGTGTTTGTATAAAAGCAGCGGTATACCATTGCCCACAATAATCCGCGCTCAACTTCTCGCCATCCGTCGTCACGACTAATGTTTGAATGCCTCGCCTGATAATTTCTTGTGCCAGTTGCATTGAATTCTCCCCCATCAGAGGGAAAAGGCACTTCCAACCCGCAGGCTCTATATAACTTTTGCGATACTCAGCGATGCCATTACAAAACAGGTCACCAAAAGCGATTGCATCAAATCTCACGCCGGAGTTCTGTAGCCCTTCTACGACTCGGCTTTGATAAATCGGATTAGATGGAAAGACGGTTGGTAATTCTATTTTAATTAGAGGAAGACCAACGAGCTGAGCTTGTAACTCAAGTACTTCAATGGGTGTTGCTTGAAAAGGTACTTCATTACCTACGTAAGTGGTAACGAGGCCAACGACTTCAACATCCGCTCTTTCACGTAATCGCTCTAAGGTGAGAGTGGAATCTTTACCTGATGACCAACTGATGATGACCTTCATTTTATTCACTGTGTTATCCCAAAAACAAAACCGCCCGAAGGCGGTTTAAGGTTAGAACTGGTAACTCGCGTTCAGGTAGTACGTTCTTTCTGGAGAACGGTAACCTTGGGCTGTCTCGTATTGCTCGTTGAACAGGTTTTCAACTCGGGTACGCACAACAAAAGCGTCACTGACCCAGTAGCCCAATGATACATCCCATAAATTGGTGGCTGGAATGTAATCCTCATCGGTCGCCCCTGTTTTTGGCAGATCCAGACGTTTACCGGTGAAGGTGTAGGTAGTGCTCATATCGAAGTCACCGAGTTGTGCCGAAGTGATCCACTTATAGTTTTCTTTCGCACGGCGAGCCAGTTGAATGCCGTTATCATCTTTGTGATCTTTGTACTCTGCAACTAACGTATGGTTGATCGGGCCAGTGTCAAAGTTCACTTCCAATTCCACACCTTTAATGCGCGCGTCCGTATTCAATGAACAGCCACCGTAACTCACCACATCACAAATATTACCGTTCGGATCGGAATACCAGATGATCAAGTTATCAACTTTGTTGTCGTATGCCGACAAACTAACTCGGGCCAGAGAATATGTTGCATCGACACCCACTTCGATATTCTTCGACTTTTCCGGCTGAAGGTCTGGCGATGTTGACAAGTTGGTGTACGTCGGCGCTTTGAATGCCGTTCCGTAGTTCGCTCTGAGTCGGTAATTCGAGTTGATTTGATAACCCGTTGCTAACGACCACGTTGTGTAGTCATCATACTTATCATGCTTGTCATAACGCACATTCGCTTCGATAACCCAGTTATTCACGCTAATTCGACCCGAACCGAATGCTCCTTTGGTATCTCGGCTCTCTCCTGCAAGTGCATGTGCATAGCCATAACTTAACGCATCATCACCCAGTGATTCACGACGCCCGTCAACACCACCACCTAACTCAACGTACTCATTTAGTTGATACATGTTAGCCCACTGAATCTGGGTCAGATCGATGTTGGCTAGTGTGCTGGCATTATCTTTCCCTTCACTCTGGCTATAATCTCGCTTATCAGTTTTTTGATAGTTAAGAGAAAGCAGACTCTTTAACTTACTTCCTTCATAATTCAACTGGCCAGTAAAACTCTGGTTGTCGGAGAAACCGTGGTAAAGCGCACCGGACGAGTTGTATTCGACATCACTATCAAACCAGCTCGCCGACACATAACCCAGCCAGTTGTCATTAAAGCGATGCTCGTAACCACCCATCAGATTCTGGCTTTCATAACCGTAATCGACACCCGTCTGTGTGCTTTTGATATCGTAACCGTCGGTTTTCTCAAAACCAGTCGCCAGTTGCAGATGACCTTGCTCATTCACATCCTCCTTAGCAACCACATCGCCTTTACGGGTCTGGTTGCTACCAATGCCAACCGTCACTTGCTTAAGATTATTACCACGATGAGAGCGGGTAATAATATTGATCACCCCACCAACCGCATCAGAACCATACACGGCAGCACCCGGACCACGAACAACCTCAAGGCGTTCAACTAACCCAAGAGGGAAACGGTTGATTGCCACACCACCAGCAGCAGAGTCAATACGTACACCGTCGACTAGCACTAGCACATGGCCGCTATTAGTGCCGCGCATAAACACTGACGCGTTATGACCACGACCACCATTTTGGGCAACTTCGACACCAGGAACGCGACGCAGCACTTCAGTGAGCGAATTAGCTTGGTACTGTTCGATTTCCTGACGACTAATCACCGTGGTCGCGGATAGAACAGAAGCTTGTTTTTGCTCAAAACGATTCGCCGTCACAACTAGCGTTTCTTGTGATTGTGCTTCGTTCGCGTGTAAATAAGAGATAGGGGTAAGCGGCGATACTAGAGCGATCGCCAGTGCTGATTTTTGCATTATGTTGTCCTAAATCGCGTGAATCCTACTGAGTGCAATACCACTGCATGACTCAGTTGCTGGCAGGTCTTCGGACTTGAGAGCACTGTTGGCCTACTGGCTCGACTTCCCACTCGAAAAGCAGTGTCGTTTGAGCGTTCGTTCTCTCTTACCGCTGCGCGTCAGTTCCGGATTTACACCGGATTCCCTTTTCAGCCATTTTTAGCCATCCAGGCATCTAAATAGCACCAGCTTGGCGCAGATAGTATTGAGTGAATGAAAAATTGTCCAGTACAGATTCCGATCCGCTAGGCTTTACACTGAATATCCCAATCAATATTTGGGCAAAACTGGACAAGCGGCCGAGATTGAATAAAATCTGCGCTCTTTCTGTAATAGCCCATAAAAAGGTACCCCAATGGCGACTCTTGATGTAAACCCTGAACTCTACCAAGCTCAATTGGCAGACAAAATCGCCCGTTTAAAAGCGATGTTTGTTGATTACTCGATGCCTGAGCTGGAAGTGTTTGAGTCGCCGGTGGCGAATTATCGCATGCGTGCTGAATTTCGGATTTGGCATGAAGGCGATGACATGTACTACATCATGTTTAATCAAGAGACGCGCGAAAAGTACCGAGTGGACCAATTTCCGGCGGCGAGCCGCCTGATTAATGATTTGATGCCTCTGCTGATGGATGCCATGAAAGGCAGCCCTATTCTGCGCCACAAGCTATTTCAGGTCGATTTCCTCTCAACCCTCAGTGGTGAGATTTTGGTTTCACTGTTGTACCATCGTCAGCTCAGCGAAGAATGGACCACCGCGGCGCAAGCACTCAAACAGCGCCTAAACGATGAAGGGTTCAACCTGAACTTAATCGGCCGTGCTCGCAAAATGAAAGTGGTGTTGGATCGTGATTACGTGGTCGAGAAATTACAGGTCAACGGTCAGCCATACATTTATAAACAAGTCGAAAATAGCTTTACCCAACCTAACGCAAAGGTCGCCGAAAAAATGTTGGAATGGGCGGTCGATTGCACTCAAGAGAGCAACGGTGATTTGCTTGAACTGTACTGCGGTAACGGCAACTTCTCACTCGCGTTAGCACAAAACTTTGAGCGTGTGCTGGCGACTGAACTTGCAAAACCTTCTGTAGAAGCCGCGCAATTTAATATTGCCGCCAACCAGATCGACAACGTACAAATCATCCGTATGTCGGCAGAAGAGTTTACTCAGGCGATGGAAGGCAAACGCGAATTCAATCGTTTGAAGGATGCGGGAGTGGATTTACAAAGCTACCGTTGCAACACTATTTTTGTCGACCCACCACGCTCAGGCATGGATATTGACACCTGTAAAATGGTGCAAGGTTATGAGCGCATTCTGTACATCTCTTGTAACCCAGAAACGCTGCAAGAGAACTTACAAGTCCTAGGGGAAACCCATCAAGTGGTGCGCTTTGCTCTCTTCGACCAATTTCCTTACACCCACCACATGGAAGCAGGTGTGATGTTGGAGCGTAAAAAGTAAGTGCATAAAAAAACGAGCCATCCGGCTCGTTTTTTTGTTTATGGCTGCCTGCCAATGTAACCGAGCTTGCGGCCAATCCAAAAGATCAGCAGTAGCACAATCACAATCGATAAGAAGTTGGAGCCCTCTTGCGGGTACTGTGCTTTGATAAAAGCCGAATCGACCAAAAGCCCCGAACGAAAAAACAAGCCAGACCAACTAATGGCACTTCTTCTGCCACTGGATGCGTTAAATATTCTTGATAAAGCATTTGCACCGACAGCACTAAAGCAATCAACGCGAACAGAGAAAAAGGCACCGAGCTCATGGTGAGCCATGAAAGCAAAGCATCACTACACAGACCAGCGATCAATGCCAAAATTAAGGTTTTACGCTCCGCTCCCATTGATTGAATCTCTTTTTCCATCGGCATCTTCCTTTCCTTTTTCGACATGGATCTATTCTAATGTACTCTTCAAGCGATTGCGTTCACGCTCTTTACGATACCAATGCGCCCCTTTCGCTAACATACGCAGCTGCATGATCAGGCGCTCGGCTAGTTCATCGCGTTCACGGCGATCTAAATCGAGCGCTTCTGCGCCTGAACTAAAGACCAAGGTGACGGAAGCTTCTGCTTGAGTCATCGCCTCTTCACGCGTCATACCGGTCGTAACCAGATATTCGGTGAGCTCAGCGGCAAAATGTTGGATTTCACGCACGACAGCCGCGCGAAACTCACAGGAAGTACCAGAACGTTCACGCAACAGTAGGCGAAATACGTTGGGGCTACTCTCAATAAATTCCATAAACGTTTCAATAGAGGTGCGGATCACGCTGCCTTCCTTGACGATGCGCTGGCGAGCTTGACGCATTAATTGCCGCAGCAGCAAGCCCCCTTCATCGACCATGGTTAAACCGAGTTCATCCATATCTTTAAAGTGGCGATAAAATGAGGTTGGCGCAATACCAGCTTCGCGCGCCACTTCACGTAAACTCAAGTTAGAGAAGCTCCGATCGGCGCTCAGTTGGCTAAAAGCGGCATCAATTAGAGAGCGTCGCGTCTTTTCTTTTTGTTGTGCTCGGATTCCCAACGATTTCATACCCAGTCAGTTCTCAGCTAAGTCGAATAATTTGGTTCATACTATAACCTGATTGGCAGGCTTGTCTAAGCAACAAAGTACACCGCTATGAGACAGCCACCATTTTCGTAAACTCCAACGGGATGGATCTGCGAATTATCGCTAACTCAATGTAATGAAAAGCGATTGAAATAAAGTAATGAGGAACAAGGCTTTTACAACGAAGGCGTGATCCTCCCCACTCTCTACGCCTTGCATCGTGTTGCCAGAACCGGGAATGCGTTAAAATCTCGCAACAGCAATGTTAAGCAAATATAACAAGGATCAACTATGGGACAGAAAAACCACTTTGACGTCATCGTGATCGGCAGTGGCCCTGGCGGTGAAGGTGCTGCGATGGGGCTCACCAAAGGGGGGAAAAATGTCGCTATCATAGAAAAAGAGAGCAGTGTCGGCGGAGGTTGTACTCACTGGGGCACCATCCCATCGAAAGCCCTACGTCACGCGGTAAGCCGCATTATTGAGTTCAATAGCAACCCGCTGTTTTGCAAAAACAACTCCAGCATTCACGCTACGTTTTCGACCATTTTAAGTCACGCCAAAAGCGTGATTGATAAACAAACGCGCCTGCGCCAAGGCTTTTACGACCGTAATCAATGCACACTGATTTTTGGTGCCGCGCACTTTATTGATGCTCACACCGTAGCAGTCAAAAAAGCCGATGGCAGCATCGACACTTACAGTGCCGATAAGTTTGTGATTGCCACCGGTTCACGCCCTTATCACCCGAAAGATGTCGATTTTGGTCATTCGCGCATTTATGACAGCGATTCGATTTTAAGTCTTGAGCACGACCCTCGTCATATCATTATTTACGGCGCTGGGGTTATCGGTTGCGAATACGCCTCAATCTTTCGTGGCTTGGATGTGAAGACGGATTTAATCAACACCCGTGATCGCTTGTTGTCGTTTCTGGATAACGAAGTCTCCGATGCCCTGTCTTACCACTTTTGGAACAGCGGCGTGGTGATCCGTAATGATGAAACCTATGAGAAAGTTGAGGGCACCAGTGATGGCGTGATCATCCATCTGAAATCGGGTAAAAAAATGCGTGCCGATTGCTTGTTGTACGCCAACGGGCGCACCGGTAATACTGATAAGCTCAATTTAGAGTCGGTTGGCTTACAAGCCGATTCACGCGGTCAGTTAGTTGTGAACACCAACTATCAGACTCAAGTGGAACACATTTATGCAGTAGGTGATGTGATTGGTTACCCTAGCCTTGCTAGCGCCGCTTATGATCAAGGGCGTTTTGTCGCGCAGGCCATTATTCATGGTCAAGCAGCTAACTTACTAACGGAAGACATCCCAACTGGCATCTACACCATCCCTGAGATCAGTTCTGTTGGTCGTACCGAGCAAGAGCTTACTGCCGCTAAAGTCCCTTATGAAGTGGGACGAGCTTCCTTTAAACATTTGGCGCGCGCGCAAATTGCAGGCAAAGATATCGGCAGCTTAAAAATCCTGTTCCATCGAGAAACCAAAGAGATCTTAGGCATTCACTGCTTTGGTGAACGAGCAGCGGAAATTATCCATATCGGCCAAGCAATCATGGAACAAAAAGGTGAAGCCAATACTATTGAGTATTTCGTGAACACCACCTTTAACTACCCGACGATGGCCGAAGCCTTCCGTGTCGCAGCCTTAAATGGCCTAAACCGACTGTTTTAATAGACTCGCGTTTATCCCTTTCCTGCTTGGAGTGACCGCTTAGAGTAGGAAGAGACTGGATAAAGACAAAAAAGGTCTGGTATTAACCAGACCTTTTCTTATCAAGCCGTTACACAATGTGAAATCAGAACTCACCCACCGCTTCTTTCAGCTTACGCATTGCGTTTTTCTCAAGCTGACGAATACGCTCAGCAGAAACACCATACATTTCTGCTAAATCTTGCAGTGTGGTTTTGTTGTCATCATCCAGCCAACGAGCACGCACAATGTGCTGGCTACGCTCATCAAGACTCGCCAGAGCCATACTGAGGCGCTGCGTGGTATGTGCCTCCCAGTTTTCGGCTTCTAGGTTATCGGCTAAATCAGAATGCTTATCTTCGAGATACAGCACCGGCGCAGTGTAGGCCATGCCGTTTTCATCATCCTCGGCGGACATCTCAAATGCAGCATCCTGCGCCGCCAGACGAGATTCCATTTCACGCACTTCAGAAGGTTCAACACCCAATTCGCGCGCCACCGTTTCAACTTCGCCGTTATTAAACCAGCCAAGGCGTTTTTTTGATTTACGCAGATTAAAGAACAGTTTGCGCTGTGCTTTGGTCGTCGCGATTTTCACAATACGCCAGTTACGCAAAACGTATTCATGGATTTCGGCTTTAATCCAATGCACCGCAAACGACACCAGTCTTACTCCCATCTCAGGGTTAAAGCGTTTAACCGCTTTCATCAGACCAATATTGCCTTCTTGCACCAAATCCGCCATTGGCAGGCCATAACCGGAATAACCACGAGCAACGTGAACAACAAATCGAAGGTGCGACAAAATCAGACCTTTCGCAGCCTCGATATCCTCTTTGTAATGTAATCGCTCTGCCAGCTCACGCTCTTCATCAGCAGTCAGCATCGGGTAACCGTTTACTGAGCGGATGTAGCTATCTAAGCTGTCTTGGGAAACAAGAGCCATTGGATACGCTTGGTTAGTCATTCAATTCCTCATCATTCTCTGATCTGGATACGCTGTTTTACCGCAACAAGCTTGAACCTAAAATGAACAGGTTTCAAGTTTGACTGGTCATTATGCATAAACAAAAGGGCAACTCAAGTCAAGCACTGCCTCAACTTTGAATCAGCCGCCCATTTATGACCATTATCACTTAAACAGGTTCAATTTCTTTCAGATGTCGTTTCGCCGACACGTTTGCCGCCACACACCCTAGAAATACGCCGAGCATCAACAGCAGTAGTGATTCATCCCAGCCAAGGCCGATCAAACGGAAACGGCTATCATACAATTGAGCGAGCGCTTCCACTGCCCCATTGAGTAAAATCGTCATCAATGCCGTTAGTAGCCATGCCGCCACGGCACCGAGTAAACCAAACCACATCCCAGAATAGAGATAAGGACGCAGAATATACGCATCGGTGGCGCCGATGAGTTTCATGGTTTGGATCTCTTCTTTGTTGGCTTGCACATTAAAACGTAGCGTATTGCCAACAATCAGAAAGACCGACATCAGCATTAGGCTGGATAAGCTTATCACCACGATAGTCGCCAAGTGGCGAATCGCATCTAAGCGGGCAAACCAATCTTCATCCATGCGTACATCGGTCACACCTTGTTCTGCTTGCAGCGTTTCTGCCAGTGCTTTGATCTGCTCTCGGCTCTCGACTTTAGGCGTCACCACTAACACCGCCGGTAAGATGGCGTTATCGAGTAGGCTGATCGCTTGCTCAAAACCTGCATACTGACTTAAATCATCCAGACCTTGCTGAGGCGAGATGTATTTCACCTTGGCAATTTCATCACGCCGTTCCAGATCATCTTTCAGCACAATCACGCGGGGCTCTGCAATATCCGTTTGTAAGTAAACACTCAGCTGAGAAGGCCCTGCGACTCGTTCGGCAACCGAAGCGATATTCTTACTCAACAGATACAAACTCGCAGGCAGCGCCAATGCCATAGAAATTACCGCCAAAGTCAAAATGTTACCCAATGGACGACGCCATAAGGCAGCAAAAGAGGCTTTGGCCTGCTTTAGATGAATCGCCAGAAAGCTGTCGGTTTTGGCACGTTTGACATCACGCGGTTTGCTTTTGGTGGTTTTGCTGACTTTCTTATTGCCCGGCTTAACGGCCATAATCCGCTACCTCACTTAAAAAACCCTGATTGAGTTCCAGATGACGATATTGCGGACGCGAATTCACCAGATGAATATCGTGCGTCGCCAGCAGTATTGTGACCCCAGCGCGATTGAATTCTTCAAACAGACGCAGCACTCGGTTAGAAAGCTCAGGATCCAAGTTACCGGTTGGTTCATCGGCCAATAATAATGTCGGGCGGTTAACGACCGCTCGGGCAATCCCAACTCGCTGCTGCTCACCACCAGACAGCTGGCTTGGCAAACAGCGGGCTTTATCGAGTAAGCCGGTTTTATCGAGCGCCGCCGAAACACGGCGCTTAATATCATTTTCCGAAATTGATTCAATGCGCATAGGCAACGCGACATTGTCATAGATGCTGCGATCCATCAAAAGGCGATGGTCTTGGAACACAATCCCAATATTGCGGCGTAAAAACGGAATATCCTTGTTTGGGATTCGGGTAATGTCATGCCCATTGAAGCTAATTTTGCCGTCGGTTGGCCGTTCAATGGCACAAATCAGCTTGAGCAAGGTACTTTTCCCTGCTCCAGAATGACCGCCGAGGAAGGCCATTTCACCACGCCGCAAGTGGAAATCCACTTTCTGCAGTGCTTGTCGCCCACCTCGATACGCTTTACTGACTTGCTGAAATCTGATCACGCCGTCTCCCCCTGACAAGGCTGGCACACTATGCCAACTCAGATTGGTTTATTCTTCGCGGCTAAACAGCGCGTCGATAAACTCTTGTGTTGCAAATGGACGTAAGTCGTCAATTTTCTCGCCGACACCGATATAACGGATTGGGATCTGGAATTGATCGGCTATCGCAAAAATCACGCCGCCTTTGGCGGTGCCATCGAGCTTCGTTAAGGTGATCCCCGTGATAGGAGCCACATCACTAAACAATTTGGCCTGACTGATCGCGTTTTGCCCAGTGCCAGCATCCAGCGTCAACATGATTTCGTGTGGTGCGCTGTCGTCAATCTTCTTCATCACGCGTACAATCTTGCGCAGCTCTTCCATCAGGTTACTTTTGTTTTGCAAACGGCCTGCGGTATCCGCAATCACCACGTCAATGCCGCGCGCTTTCGCCGCTTCAATCGCATCATAAATAACCGAAGCGCTGTCTGCGCCAGTATGCTGAGCAATCACCGGAACTTGGTTACGCTCTCCCCACACTTGTAACTGCTCAACCGCGGCAGCCCGGAAGGTATCGCCCGCAGCCAGCATCACTTTCTTGCCTTGTGCTTGGAACTGTTTGGCAAGTTTGCCAATCGTGGTGGTTTTACCCACACCATTCACGCCCACCATCAAGATCACGTAAGGTTTTTTCTCAGTATCGATCACCAATGGTTGCTCGACCTGAGAGAGAATCTCGGCCATCTCTTCTTTCAGCAGGCCATACAGTGCTTCACCATCACGTAGTTGTTGACGAGAGGCTTTCGCGGTCAAGTTGGTGATGATTTTGGTGGTGGTATCCATCCCCACATCCGCAATCAGCAGCTGCTCTTCGAGCTCTTCGAACAGATCATCATCAATCTTTTTGCCTTTAAACAGGCCAAAGAAGCCTGCACCAATATTGGCTTTGGTGCGACTCAAACTGCGCTTTAAGCGAGCGAAGAAACTTTCGGTCGGTTTCTCTTGTTCCACAATGCGTGCAGGCTCAACCGCCGTAATTTCTTCTGTTTCTGTTTCTGTTTCTGTTTCTGTTTCTGTTTCTGTTTCTGTTTCTGTTAACGCAGTTTCAGCCTGAATCTCGATAGGTTCAACATCGGGTTGGCTTTGAGGTTCATCCTGCGTTTGAGTATCCGTTGCAGTGGTTTGGCTTTTTTCTTCATCACCAAATCCAAGCCATGACAACAAGCCACGCTTCTTTTTTTCCGTCATCTGGAGCTATCCTGAATCGCTTTATTTGAATACAGTACTTTTCTTGGCCATTATCGCGGGCCAGAAAAGAAAAATGAACAAAGCAGTGAAAACTTTTTGCTTCGCTTGGTACACTTTGCCCAATTTTTTATGTTAACTCGGGTTGTCCAGCCAATGGCAGACAAGCGAGTTATAGTAACACTTAATTAGCGGTCAAAAAATCTATGCAAAGACGTCGCCAGCCAAACCCATCACAAAAAAAGGCCCCTACAGGGCAAGTTCGGATCATCAGCGGCCTGTGGCGTGGCCGAAAACTGCCCGTACATGATGCGGAAGGGCTACGCCCAACCACCGATAGAGTGAAAGAAACGCTCTTCAACTGGCTCGCTCAGGAAGTGCCAAAGGCTCGCTGTCTTGATCTTTTTGCCGGTTCGGGTGGTTTAGGCTTTGAGTGCGCATCACGCCAAGCCAGTCAAGTGACAATGCTGGAATTGAATCCTCTCGCATTTAACCAGTTGAAAACCAATGTACAGAGCTTGAAAGCGGAAAATATTGAGCTTATTCACATGGATGCACTCGCCTTTCTGCGACAATCAGGCAAACCTTATGACGTGGTGTTTATCGATCCCCCATTCCGACAAGGTTTGTTACAGGAAACCACTCAGTTACTTGAGCAAAACGGTTGGCTCACGCCACAAGCAATGATTTATATTGAGTGCGAAAAAGAGCTGCCACTGACGGAGTTGCCTCCTCACTGGCATCTGCACCGTGAAAAGAGTGCCGGACAAGTCTGTTATCGGCTGTTTATAAGGGAAGAACAATGAAAGCACTACTCTGGTTAGCCAAAACCGCTATCGGTTTTGTGTGGCTGGTTCTGCTGGTCAACATCATTACCCCATTTCCGGGCAATGCGGCGATTGCACTCTACATCATGACTGCATTCTTGCTCTTCATGCATGGCTTGCAAATGCTGATTTTCGTGGGTGCCTTTGGCGATAAAGTGCCGCTGAAACGTTGGGAAAAATGGTCAATACTCATCTTCGGTATTTTTGCCCTACTCGACATTCGCCGTAAGTATATGATGTAAAAAAACCGCCGTAAGGCGGTTTTTTTAATCTCAGCGCTAGAGAATGATTGAAGCAGAGATAAGAGCTTGCGCCGCAAGATAAGAGCTAGAGATAAGCGCATGCCCCAAAGGCAGTGGCCGGCGATAATCATGAATCGCCAATAAGGTGGCCGAAAGGATATACAGCAGACACCCAAAAAAACCAGCACCAGATGCCAAGCTTGCCTCTTGTAGCCACAGCTCACCCGCTGCCCACGTCATTTGAACCAACATCAATCCCATAATAGTGACAGGAAAAATTAAGGTATCGATTTGAGGCAACAACAAGAAAAACGCCACAATGCTCGCTGCAACTAACAAGGCTGGCAACCACCACACCATAGCGCCTGATAATTGAACCCAAAACGCTTTACTAAAGAACAGTTGGGCAACCAAAAACAGGACAAAACTGGCTCGATGATAGCGAACATTCAAACGAGTCCCATGCGCTAACATGGAAACCATCAGTCCCAAAGAGATCCAAATAAGCTCTGACGTAGCACTAACGTGCTGCGTCCAAATGATCAGCACCAATAAAAGCAGACTGAGGACTCGGAAGAACACCGCTTGTTTCACTTTCTGATGTCCATAAGCAGAAATGCTGATAAACCCCGACAACACGACAGAAATCCAGCTCAACATGCACATCCCCTTAACTCAAACTGCCGCCAGTGTAGGGATCTTACTTTTGATGTCCAGTTACCGAAGTAAAAAATTGGATCTTGCTAGCGAATCATTCGCTTCACCATTATCGAAAATCCCAATATCTCCACAGAACACCAAATGAAACAAACCAGAACAAACAGAGCACATAAAACAAAATGAATAAAAAACCAAATAAACAAAACAAAAAAACAAGCAAAAAAGCAAATACACCACACTAAAAATTAATTTAAAAATTTAAAAAAACCAAGAAAAACAAATGTATAAAACAAAACAAACCAATAAAACAAGACGTTAGAACAAAATTTGAATTAACAGCCTAATTTAATAAATAAAAACAAAAACAACCTCATCAGACCAGATTAAAGATGAGAACAGATATCAATAGTTAAAAATATTTTCTCACAAAGTGGCAATTTGCAAAAACCCAAGCACCAAGTAGACATAATGCGCCATAAGAGCAAGCAGAACAAAGATAAACCAACAGGTTAAAATATTAAAACACTATAAAAACAATAAGATAAAAAACAAAAGAACAATAAGCACTCACAGTGATTATGATTAAAACACCTCAAAACCATGCCTTTTCTCTCGACAAATACCAATATTAAGCCAAAAGAACTGTGTTTTTTTAAAGTTTAGCCTGAGATCTATTGATCAAGCCTGATAAATGTTCTATTCTTTTTTCATAGAATCAGAAACCAATACAGGAGCAGTGTTATGATTTCTTCATCTCAGAAACAAGGACTCGTTATGATCGCAGTAATCATTGGCCTAATGACACTGCCCATGATGTACTAAGTCACTGTTTATAAATAAAAAAGGACGCAAAGCGTCCTTTTTTATTATCTGTCTTTCTATTTATTGAAAATGCTGCGACAGCTCTTCCCAATGCCAGTAATAGAACAGCATAGCGCCTAGAGTCATCAAGGTCATCAGCATAAAAAGCCAAATCGCCAAACAAATTTTCCACTTCTTGGTGTCAGCTCATCTTCACACTCTTGGCATACCGCGAGGAATGCTTTGCGATCTTCTAAGCGGTAATCGTCTTCATGAACAATCTTATTGCGGATTGTCGCCACATAACGAAGCTTTTTAATCACATCATGTGGTAAACGCTCTTCGCAGCTCGTCACGAGTTGGTGCAGTCCCTTTCCTTCGGCATGATATTGTTCACGCAATAAAGTTTCGAGCTTGCGTGTACGTAGAACAACTTGTTCAATTTCTGACATTTGCGCCCTCCTGCACTTTATTCGTTAATTGCTTCCTTTCTAACAGCCAGCCTTGCATTATCCAATTGTTAGCCATTTGATGAGCGATAAAATGTGAGATCCGCCGAAAATTTCCATCTGACGGCTGCCGGAGTTCTCTTTCTAGTCACAAACTGCTTGGAAAAATACGCCATTCGCTAAAATGACAGCCAGTTTCTATAGGAGGCGGACATGCCCTACACTCTGTTGATCTGTTTAGCTTTATTGATTATTGCTGCACTTTGGCTTTTCAGCCACTTTTACCGTCGCCACATTCATGGAGAAAATGCACCGGAAAAAACGGCCGAGGTGACGATTCTTGATAAACAGGTTATCGACATTCCTAATCCGCTTCCCGGTCAAGACGATCAAGAGTTTTGGATCTATGTACAAAAAGGCCACATTGGGCCTAAACGAGAGTTTCAGGTCGGTGTGCATTATTTTCATGCCTTAAATCCGGGCGATAAAGGCACTCTTACTTATCGTGGCACGCAATTTTTGCATTTCGCGCTAAAACGTTAAGGCAGCAACCAGCGTGTTTTCGGGCTGCGCGAAACCCACCAACTCACCCACAACGATCCCACACCACTGAGCAATACCCAAAGTGGGATCACCCATGCGGGATGGCCTTGCCACCAGCCATAAGCTTTCATGGGCCACAGAAAAATGGGATGTAATAGATAAATGCCTAAGCTGTGTCGACTAACAAAGCTAACGCCTTGCTGCCAACTCAGCGGCAACTTAGAAGCAAAGGCACGTGCCAAAATAAATACCATGCTCGCCATCAATACCACGTTTATTGTCTTATATGAAAACCAACGCCCAACGCTGTACTCGTTCTCGACCAAGCTAAGCGTCACCACAGCCTGTACCGTGATATAAAGTGAGACTAGCCCCATTAAGGCGATAACCAACACACTCCAACGCTTTAATGAGCATTTTTGATAAAGCAGATACCCAAGCGGTAAATAACCGGAGAATAACCACAAATCATGACTCCAAGGTCCATCTAGCTTTAACAAATAAAGCATCGTGGTTAGCAACCACACCGCCACGAAAGCGTAAAGCGCTGAACTATCCCAGCGTTGCACGCCCCACTGAAGAAATGGGATCACGAAATAAAGTAGGAATAAAGTAATAAAAAAAGACCTAGGTGGTAGTAGGTTTCTATGCTGGGGACTGGAGAGCACGGTTTGCCATGTGATGGCACTATCAAACCCTGTCGAACTCCAACCGGATAAAACAGCGTAAAACAGTGACCAAACCACAAAAGGGATAAGCACTTTGCCTAGTCGACGCTCTAGGTAATAACGCAGCTCAAACGGTCTACGATCGCTCAACATGAGCGCTCCAGAGATCATAATAAATACGGGTACCGCCCAACGACTTGCCCCATTCACCGTCACCGCGATGAGCCACTCCACGAAAGGGATCTCGCCTAATCTATCTCGATAAGGGGCCAATACATGGATAGCAATCACAGCAACAGCAGCGATCGCTCTTAATAAATCGAAGAAAAAGACTCGTTGCGGCACATTCAGTTCCTACTTTTTCATTGCACTATAAAGACTCTTGAGTGTAGTGAGTGAATGATGAGTCAATCTCTTGTCAAAGGTCACACTGCATTCTCCCTTGATAGTCTGTGGCTATTGAATAAATCAAGAAAAACAAATTTTCTTCACCTCTCGAAGCGCTTATTCTTTCCTCAAGCCGAAAGGTAAAACACATAACTGAGAGGTGTACTATGAATACGAATTTAATTGGTCTTGATACCACACAGAGCGAAAAACTGGCGAATGCGCTCAACCACTTATTAGCAAACTACCAAGTGTTTTACATGAACACTCGTGGTTACCACTGGAATATTCAAGGTAAAGAGTTTTTTGAATTGCACGCCAAATTTGAAGAAATCTACACCGACCTACAACTGAAAATTGATGAATTGGCAGAGCGTATTCTGACACTCAGCGCCAAACCCATGCACAGTTTTAGCGGTTATCTCAAAACAGCACAAATCAAAGAACATACCGACTCCATCGATGGTCGCAGCAGTATGCAAGGACTGTTAGAGGGATTTAGTATTCTGCTTCATCAACAACGCGAGATTCTAGAATTGGCTGGAAATGCTGGCGATGAAGGAACTTCCGCGCTGATGAGCGATTACATCCGCGAACAAGAGAAACTGGTTTGGATGCTTAACGCTTGGCTGAAATAAAGACTCGGAGCGATAAACAAGCAAAGCATAAGGTGCAGGAAGGTTTAATGAATTTGGGTCGGTCAGCCTTTATTACCTACACCCTCAGAGTCGGGCTGGCCGGCCAATCATTAAATAAACCGATTGATGTCCTGGCTCCAACGCTGGGCTTCAATCAATTCTTGGCGAACATCTTCTAGATCAAAACCAAGTAAATCACAACGTTCTTCAACCCCTTGCCAATCCGCTTTTTCAAAACACTCCTCAAGATCGAGTAGCATGCCTAGCGGGCCGTCACGATCCCGCAACGCTTGTTTCACTTCATCAGCCAAAGGAAGCTGTTCCACTAATTGTTCGATAGACGTATCCAACAAGGCGTCCAAAACCGAAAACATGCCAATCAAAAACGCCTGATCACGGTGAGCTTTAAAATGTGGGTGGGTCGACATCAGCTGACAAAATTGCGCTCTTTGCAGTGATAAGTTGTACAGTTCTTTAGGCTTTTTCGATGAAATGTAAGAGGCGACCGCCAAAGAAACAAAAATGCGTAGCTTGTCTTGCCCCAGATAAACCAATGCTTGCCGAAAGGATGAAATCGACACCGAGAGCCGATCCGACATCGTGTTCACAAAGCGCAGTAGCTTGTAGGACAGAGCAATATCTTGCGCCACCAGCCGCTCAACCCGCACATAATCGACCTCAGGCTGACAAACTTCACGAAACAGTTGCATCGCAATCACATGTTCGGGGCTGATGTAGCGCTGCTTGATGATTTCTGGCTTACTGAAAAAATAGCCTTGGAAGAAAGTAAACCCTGCATGACGAGCTTGATGAAATTCATCTTCTGTTTCTACGCGCTCAGCTAAAAAGCGCCGGCGGCTCCCTTGAGCTAACCGACCACGCACAAATTCACACGCTTTATCGAGCCCCATCGCCATGATATCGATTTTGACGATCTGCACATAAGGCAGAAAACGCTCCCACGCAGGGGAGTAAACAAAATCATCTAATGCCAATAAGTAGCCGCGTTGGCTTAGCTCTTGTACTGCCTCGAAGAGATCATCCGTTGGCTGACACGTTTCCAGAATTTCCACCACAATCTGCTCACGTGGCAGCGTTAAGGGCAAACGCCGAATCAGGCTTTTATGAGGAAAGTTAATAAAACAACGTGAACGAGCAATACGCGGATTGGTGCCCATTGATAAAAAGTTTTCCACAATCAAGCGGTATGTCGCCCGATCCGCATCCATGTACTCAGGAAACGCGTTTCTTTCTCCATCGCGAAATAGTAACTCATAGCCTAGCGTGTGCCGCTTGGCGTTGAGTATTGGCTGGCGTGCGACATAAGTAGTGTGCATGGATTCCTCAAAGGCTACGAGACTTAAGCTTTGGCGGTAGCCAGTAGCATTCCGCAGCCCATAAACATCGAACCAAACAGTTTATTCATTCGACTCATCACGTTTGGTGAACGGATATAACGGCCTAGTTGCGCCGCTAATGCGGTATAGCCGAACATCACAATCGCATCAATGGTAACGGTTGTCAGGCCGAGAACCAAGAACTGTGACAAATGATTCCCTTGTGGATCAATAAATTGAGGGAATAGTGCCACGAGAAAAACGATGGATTTGGGATTGGTCAAATTGATCAGCACGGCTTTACGCAACAGTGCCAATTGTGATAATTCCGCTTGCGGTGTCACCGCTGCCAATGGCGTTCGATCGCGCCACTTTTGAATCCCTAGCCACAATAAATACGCCGCGCCCACCCATTTAATGATGGTAAAAGCCAATGCCGATTGAGCGACCAAAGCACCAATACCGATCCCAACTAATACAATGTGGCAAGCTAGGCCTATCTGCAGACCAATGATGGCCCCTAATGAATGACGAGTACCATAACTTAAACCGTTACTGATTGAGTTGACCGTACCAGAACCGGGCGCCAGACTAAACACAACCGCAGTAAGCAAATAGGCAAGCCAAACTTGGATATCCATTGCAATTCCTCATTCCTGACTTATGCTAGCCAACAGAGGCTAAACGCAACCGCGCACAACCACATCGCCAACTTATGAACCTTGAAAAAAACCTTACCCCTTATACGCAAGAGTCGAGTTTGGAGCAAGCTCTCAACTTTGAGATAGCTCAAGTGTGGCACACTCGCCACGAAGGAACTTATCGCAGTTTTGATAAAAAGCACATTTATTGGTGTAGTCTGCAACATCCAACTCACCAAAAAGCGGTAGTGGTGGTGAATGGGCGCATTGAGTCGGCCTGGAAATACCAAGAGTTGTGCTATGACCTGTTTCGCCAAGGTTTTGATGTGTATACCTATGATCACCGCGGGCAAGGGTTGTCGGAACGCCTCGCTGAGGATCGACAAATCGGTTACGTGCACGAATTTCAAGATTATGTCGCCGACTTAGCCGGCTTAGTCGAGCACTTTCACCTAGAACGTTACTCACACCGTTTTTTATTAGCGCATTCCATGGGCGGTGCGGTGGCAACCCGCTATGTTCAAACGACCCCTCATCACCCTTTTCATGCTGTAGCACTCACTGCTCCGATGTTTGGCGTAGCGATGCCTTGGTATTTGCGGCCGCTTGCGGTGTTGATCACTCAACTGATGGCCGCGTTCTCAACTAAACCTAGCTATGCCCCGGGTTATGGTCCTTATCATCCAAAACCATTTCCTCTTAACTTGCTCACACACAGCGAGCGACGTTATCACGTATTTCGTGAACTGTATGAAGCGCATCCTGAATTACAAATTGGTGGCCCGAGCCATCGCTGGGTTTGGCAAAGTCTGCTCGCGACCAAGCAATGCTTACAGTTAACCCGCCAAATCAAAATCCCAATGTTGATTTTGCAAGCCGGTGAAGAGGCGATTGTGTGTAACCACGCTCAAAACCGGTTGTTTAAAAAACTCATCCGAACCCAAAAGAGTGCCGCTTTACAGGTTATCTCGGGCGCGCGGCATGAACTTCTTTTTGAGCAAGATGCTTACCGAAATCAGGCATTGGCACATATTTTACGCTTTTTCACCACACACTCGGTGAATCAGAAAAATTGAGGAAAAGCGGTGAGAGAGGTTTACCCTCTTTTTCCGCATTTAATTCCACTACACTAATAGGCCTTAGGGTGACGGGTCATCCTGCCTACAGTGAAACATGAGAGTTTTATGACCACTTCAGTACAAAAACAGCTTTATAAAATCGTGGCGTCGGATCTCGACGGTACCTTACTCGCCCCTAACCATCAGTTGAGCGAATTTTCTAAACAGACCCTGAAACAGCTTCATGACCAAGGGTTTACCTTTATTTTCGCCACTGGTCGTCACCATGTTGATGTGGCGGGAATTCGTGAAATTGCGGGCATTCCCGCGTATATGATCACCGCAAACGGCGCACGTGTGCATGACCAAAATGATCAGTTGATGTACAGCAAAAACGTACCGCAAGAGCTGGTACAAGCGATCATCGATGTTGTGAAAGAAGATCCACAGCTGTTCGTTCATCTGTACCGTGATGATGAGTGGATGCTGAATAAAGAAGATGACATTCTGCGCGACTTCCACGAAGACTCGGGGTTTACCTACCGAGTTTTTGATATCAATAACGCACCAACCGACGGTATCGCTAAGATTTTCTTTACCCAAGAAAATCAAGACCATGAACATCTGGTTCAATACGAAACCCTGCTCAATCAACGTTTTGGCGATAAGATCAACGTTGCATTCTCTACTCCTTGGTGCTTGGAGGTGATGTGTGCTGGCGTATCAAAAGGGGATGCACTGCAAGCCGTGGCCGAGTCACTACAGCTGGGCTTGGAAAACTGCATTGCTTTTGGTGATGGCATGAACGATGTTGAGATGCTTTCAATGGCAGGTAAAGGCTTGGTGATGGGTACCGCCCACCCAAAAGTCTTTAACGCCCTTCCTAATAATGAAGTGATCGGCAGTAACGCCGATGATGCGGTGGCGCATTACCTACATCAGCATCTGTTTTAAACTGGTGTAGATCTTAGGGCTCATTCGTCCCCCCAAAAGGCAGCTATGGCTGCCTTTACTTTTTATATCCCCCTGAGTGTTGGGAAAAGTGCGAAACACTTCGCAACCACCCCATACTTGTGTCCGCACTCTGTCAATTGAACCCGATGGTGGTTTAGCTTGTCTGACGCTTTATGCCATAATTTCGGCCACTGAACCTTTCTGCCACTCATTGATATCGAGCCAAAGGAAATGATCCATGAGAGCTTTACCCCTCTGCGCTATTTCACTCACTATGCTGCTGCAAGCCTGTAGTCACCTTTCCTTACCCAGTAATGAACCAGAGCCAGCTCCGATTATCCCTGCGACACTCGATAAGCCCGAAACTATTCAGCCACAAAGTTTTATGCTGCGGGGTGAAGTAGTCGTCGGCCATGAAGTCCAGCGCTTCACGCCTTGTGGCAGCCATCAACAATATTGGCTCAACCTCTCTCCTGAGCAGCTACGCGATGCCCTTGCACTCAGCCGTAGCCCTTATCAACCGCTGTACGGAGAAATCGTCGGTACTCTGCTGCCTCCTAGCCAAACCGGGTTTAATGGCGACTATGTCGCGCGCATTCAGGTGCAAAGCATCAATCAATTAAGCAATGAAAGTCGTGGCTGTGAGCAGCCCGTCACCGCCACCCGAGCGTTTGGCAATGAGCCATTTTGGTCAATGCGTTTTGTAGACGGTGGATTGCAATTCCAACCTATGGGTGGCGAGAAACAGCACTATTCGATTACCCGCACTCAACTGAGCCCCGATCAACGCCGCTACCAGTTTGAAGAGGGAGAACTACGCCTTGAACAGGGTCAATGCCAAGATGGCATGAGCGATAATCTTTACCAGTGGCAGGCCAAACTCTCACTCAAAGGGGGCCAATATCAGGGCTGTGCAACACTCGCCAATATTGACCCAACCTTAGAATGGAGCGGTGTTTATTTTGCCAGCTCCACCGAGCAAACCGGGTTTAGTGTTAGCCTCACGCTGGAGAATGACCACACAGCACAAACTCGCTATGAGTACGCCAATGGTGAACCGGCGGTGATTGAGCAAGGTTACTGGCAACAGTTGAATCCCAATCAGATCCAAGTGGTCATGACACGCCACCAACAACAGTATTTGATTTCAGAGCGCATTTTTACCCGTGATGGCTACCAGATCACTGCCGAACAAGAGAAGGTCGGCCAGTCGGTTTATCACATCGCAGACGGCGGCTTGGTGCTCTTTCGCTCTATGGTTGAACTCAGTGAGAGTGGCGCCCCCGCAGCCGTAGGACAAGCGGCAATCCACGCACAACAAGTCGCTGGACGTGCCGATTATGAAGAAGAGGTCGATCAAGCGATTCGCCGCTACTTTACCCTACACCAAACTGCGCCAGACCATACTCAATATCGCTGGTTGAAATACGATCTCAATGGCGATGAGCAGCCAGAACTATTCGTCCAACTGGATTGGTGTGGTACCGGTGGCTGTACTTTATTGATTTTTGAGCAGCAAAATCAGCAATGGCGCTTCAATAGCCGCATCACTCTCGTGCAAAATCCGATTCGGCTAGGCAAACAAACTCACCACGGCTGGCAAGATTTACTGCTCACCGTCAGTGGTGGCGGAGCGAAACCGGCCTTGCACAGCTTGCAGTATAACGGCATCAGCTATCCGACCAATCCGAGCATTGCCCCAGAAGCATCAATCGAACAAATGAGCCAAGTGGTACTGTTTTCTGATGGGTTATCTCCCCAACAATCCGGTGTCAAACTGTGAGTACCACCTGCCCAAACTGTGGTCTTAAGTTCCAATGTGTGTGCGCAGCGATACCAAAACTTTGCGCGCCCTTTCAACTCTCGCTGCTCACTCACGATAATGAGTGGCAGCGTGAGACCAATACCGGACGCTGGCTTACTCAATCACTCACCGAATGTCATGCTTACACGTGGAGTCGAGTCGCCGCCAACCCAGAGTTACAGGCTCGTATCAGGCAACCTAATACCCGCTCATTTTTGATTTATCCCAGTGAAGAGAGCGTAGAGTTAGAGCACGCACTGTCTACCCTAACTTGCGATGAGAGTGCGCACTTTATCGTGTTGGATGCCACTTGGCAGGAAGCCAGAAAGATGGAGCGCAAAAGCCCTTGGCTTGCCGACCTACCGCGAGTGCATCTATCAACCCAAACACTTTCAGCTTATCGGCTAAGACGCAATCAGCAAGCTGGTCATTTGTGTACGCTCGAAGTGGGGCTCGTATTGCTGCGCCAATTTCACGCCGACCCTCAAGCTGACGCATTAGAACAGTTTTACCACTATTCCATGAACGCGTTTCAAGCCGACAAAAGCGGCCATCGTTGGATGGAACGCTAAACCACACTTGGCCTAACCTAACCCGTGAGGGGCGGCCAAGGAAGTAACCTTGTAAGTAATCCACTCCCATATCTTCACTGATGCGACAAACCGTCTGGTTATGCACAAACTCCGCCACAGTTTTCGCATTCAGTACCTGACACAACTTCACCAGTTGTTCAGCAATCCGGCGCTGCTTGATGTCCTGATCAATGTTGCGGATCAAGCTGCCATCAAGCTTAATCACTTGCGGCTCCAGCTTTACAATCTCATCAATATTAGAATAGCCACTGCCAAAGTCATCGACGATGATGGTCGCACCGAGTGAACGAAAGTGATTACACACTTCGATCATACGCCCGTAGTCTTTGATCTGTTCACTTTCCAGCACTTCCAAGCCCACGCGAGAAGGGTCAGCCATCGATTTTATCGCAGCCTCCAAGTGCTGTAAGGTACGCTCACTCATCAAATCCTGCGGAGAAAGATTGATGGAAAAGGCTTCCGGACGATGGCGCATCATCGTAAAGGTATGGCTAATCATCTGGCGGCTTAAGCGGGTATACAGGTGCGTATCGGTGATGATGGGCAGAAAGTGGCCGGGAAGAATAATTTCACCTTCATCTTCAATCCGCACCAAACATTCATACGAAGCCACCACGTGGCTGCGCGCCTCGCAAATCGGTTGCGCATACACCACCACATCATCACGCAGAACCGCTCGGCTCACGCGCGATAACCAGTTCAGACGATCCTGACGCACGGTTTCTTGTGATTTGAGCCGAGAAGCATTACAGAAATGACGATTGTTCTTGAAGGCGTTGCGCCGCGCTTCGATGGCTCGCAGTAACAAATCATCCGGCGTGTGTTCAGCAAAATCATTCTGACTCACTAAGCCAGCACATAAGGAAATTGACAGATAATCGACGTTCGGCAGCCCCCACGGTTCGAAGTTAACGTGTTCCAGCTGCTCAACAAACTGAGAAAAATGGCTGTGAATGATTTGCTCGTCAACTTGAGAACAAAAGACAGTCGCCCACTCCCCAACACCGATTGCGTACAACACACTGCGACTAGCCAGTTGTTGGTCGAGATACGATTGAAATTGATCGCTTAAATCGCGCAGCAACTTATCGCCAACCGGGTAGCCATACTTTTCATTAATCTGATTGAAGTTGGTGACTTTAATCGCAATAAGATGTTCATGCTCGGCAAACTGCTGTAGGCGCTCACGCAACACAACCCGATTAGGTAAGCCTGTACGACGATCGCGACGGTAACTGGCGGTAAGCAATGAGGTTTGTGCTCGGATCTGCTGCGCCAAGTTATCGGTCATGATGTCGAGGTCGTGAAAAGCGTGACGGAGTTAAATTGAACAATGGAGAGGTCACCCCTACCGGATAATTCGGTAGCGGTGCCAGTTCAAGGTCGCGCAATTCCCCCTCGCGCAATGCCAGAAACGTCATGCTATGGTGCATCACCTGCTGCTCGCCCCTGCACATGCAGCAATTCCCCCCAACAGTAACAACCATCGGTAGGAGCCACTGCCTGAAATGGTTTCAACTCATGATTCTCGTTCATGAAATTTAGGCGTAGCGCGCAGTTAAACACCCATACCTGTTGGCATTGTTTAGCTTGCAGTTGTTGCGCTTTAAGGTAAACCTTTTCCAGCGTGAGTGACGGATGGTCAAAACAAAAGCGCACTTCATCTTGCACCGCCAGCGGCCGATCAAAATGCAACCCACCTTGCGCATCTATGCTAAGAGGTAGAAAGATATCTTGCTGTCGACATTCGCCCTTCATTAAGGGGAAGCTGTTCAGCCACTCGTGGCAGAGATCAAGTTGCGCCCCAAGATTGCGCTCATACACCACTTCAATCGGCTCATCATCAAGACTCAGGACTCGGTTTCCCTCCACTGCAGTCACGCGATAAGTTCGCCCAACAGGTTGCCACTCGGTGTATCCACCGATGTCCACGAACAAGCCCTCACCATGCAACGCGACCGCGACGCTCGCCTGCTGGTAGCAAGCGTCATCCAGCAGTACCCAACGCCCAGTAGCGGTTTGTTTCGCCGCACCACCAGCAACCGGCACTGCCGTGCCATGCTCCGTGTGTAACGTAAATCGTGGGGCTTGTAAGGTATCCATTTGCTCAGAGAAACAGACCACCGCTTTGGAAGATTCATTCAGTTCCAAGCGGCGAGCCAGATGCTGACCATCCGCAATACAGTCGTCGCTATAAGTGACCACCGCTCGACTAAGATACGTCTGTTCAAAAACCGTTACCTGCAGCAAAGTGGTGTGATAATGGATCTCGCCTTGAAAGATCACCTCTTCGGTACTGCAACCGAGCAAACAAGCCTGTGGATATTGAGCACGAACACATTCGGCGAGCACCAAAACTTGCTCAGCACTCAGTGGCGAAAAGATTTGGACAAGAACCGACTGTCCATAAGGAAGATCCAGAGTCTCAAGCACCGCCCGTGCGGATGCTAAATCAGAGATGAGACGAGATGCCGTAAACATAAAGAGCTGATAAGTCAGTGAAATGTTTAAGCATTATGCAACGCAAACCTTACCGCAGACCATACTCAATATTTAAGCAATGTAATTTTTGTGACTCGAAAATATGCACTCAGTTAACTATGGGCAACAACTGAGATAAGCGATGAATCTCTACATCTGGCAGTACGCTCGCTTTAGCTAGCCGACGAATACTCTGCCCTTGATCGTTAAACCAACAGGCTTGAAAACCATTTTGCCGCGCCCCTAGCACATCGGTTTGTAAATGGTCACCCACATGCAGGATTGAACGGGGCTCAAGATCAAGCTGCTGTGCTGCTTTCGCAAAGAGTTCTGGATAAGGTTTGGCTCGTCCATCTGGACCTGCGCGCAGTACCGATTGGAAATAACCACTTAAACCGATTTTCTCCACCTGCACATTGCCGTTGGTGATTGCCATCAGCGGCACCTTAGCCGCCAATTCAGCCAACACGCGGTGGGTTTCTGCTGGCACATTCACTTGATTGCGCCAATACATCACTTCGGTCAGAGTCTCACGCGCAGCTTGTTCTGCCTGAGGTTGGGCATACCCCAATTGCATCAAGCCCAGCTTCACCTGCAAATAACGCCACTCACTCACATCATGACACTGGTCAGGGAAAGCCTGCGCCACTTCGCGCTTGAGTGCTTGCCACCACTCCATAGATCGTGTGGCTGCCAATGGGTGATGGGTCAATAACCACTCAGTGGCTTTGACTTCCACTTGTGCGATGACCGGATGGTTATCGTAAAGCGTATCGTCCAAATCAAACGTAATCGCCTGAATCGGAGCCAGTGAGCGATAAAACAGCATGGTTAATCCTTGTTCTTTTTACGAGCGCGAGGATGCGCCTGATCGTACACCTGAGCCAGATGCTGGAAATCGAGGTGAGTATAGATTTGCGTGGTCGCAATATTTTCATGACCGAGCAACTCCTGCACCGCGCGCAGATTATTACTCGACTCCAACATGTGCGTAGCGAAAGAGTGACGCAGTTTATGCGGGCTAATGTGGCTCGCTACCGCTTGCTTTTGTCCCCATTCTGCCATGCGTTTTTGCACACTACGGTGAGAAATCCGCGTCCCTAACTTCGAAACAAACAGAGCAGGTTCACCACTATCCGCCAACTGGCTACGCAACTTGAGCCACTTCCCCACCCATTCTTGTGCTTGCCCAGCGAACCACACTTTGCGCTCTTTGTTACCTTTACCGATCACGCGGATTTCCCCATCACGCAGATTGATATCTTTCACATCGATCGATACCAATTCCGCCAAACGTAAGCCGGAGCCATACATCAGTTCCATGATCGCACGGTCGCGAATCGAGAGCGGATCATCATCGGTCACTTCCAGCAGTTGCGCCATTTCATCCACATCAAGATTTTTCGGCAGCGGACGCTGCTTGCGAGGAGCGGAAACGCCTTTTGCGGGATTGGCCTGCAACTCGCCACGCAAAATCAGAAAGTCGAGAAAACTGCGCAGCGACGATAACCGAGTCGCAATGCTACTGGCTTTCATGCCTTTTCGCTTACCTAGCACCACCAATTGCCGTACCCAACCAGCATCAAGTTGTGACCAGTTAGCCAATCCCATCTGCGCTAAATAACGCGCCATGGTTTCTAACTGCTGTTTGTAATTACGCTGTGTATAGAGACTCAACCCTTTTTCAGTGTGCAGATAACGTGTAAAAACGTTCTAGCGGTTGGGCTAACCCATTAGGAAGCGGGATGAGTTCTTCGTTCTTCATCGTGTGATGCCCAAGGTAACGTCTCGATCAGATGTGTTAAGACTAACGCCAAGTGACGCAAAAACAAGGTATCCATGCTCGGTTGAAAGTGGCCGCCATCTTCACTGGCAAAAGCCAAAATACCCAACGGGATCTGACGAGATAACGGCAGCACAACGTATGAGCCCATTTCTGGCGCAGGTCTATCGCCGAGCAAACGCTGACGATCTGCTTGCCGTAAACGGCCTAAATAAGCGGGCTTACCATTAAAATGATTGGTCGCAAAACGCTGCCAATCCTCTGTAGCTAAACCATATTTCTCATCATGCCGTTGCATAAGGCGCACGTAAGCACGCAAATTCAACTCACGCGCTTTGGTTTCAATCGCGTGTAACACCGCTTGTAGCGACGAACATTTCAGAATTTGCTCTTGCAGATCCATAAATTCATGGAAGGTGCGATCATTATTCGCGGCAAGCGACATCAAGGCCGTAATCTCCTCTTCGAGATCTTCAATACGCTGACGCTGGCGTGCTAACTGCACATGAGCAAGCGATACGGCTCCCGTTTGGGTTGGCAAAGCCAGTCGCTCAACCAAATAGGCATGATGCTGGAAAAAATCGGGGTGTTCATAAAGATACTCTGCCACCACTTGGGCGGTCAGAGCATCTGCCGTTACCTGAGACAAAATTGAACCTCAATTAGCAAGAGATTTGGCCATCGTAGATATGGGTTGCAGGGCCAGTCATATAGAGTGGTTTACCCGGGCCTTGCCAGCTGATTTCCAGTTCACCACCGGGTAGATGCACACGCACCTGCTCATCCAGCAACCCTTGTAAAATCCCAACCGCGACCGCGCCACAAGCACCACTACCACAGGCTTGAGTTTCACCCGCACCGCGTTCATACACGCGCAGATTGATCTCTTCACGGCTCACTACCTGCATAAAACCGGCGTTGACGCGCTCAGGGAAACGTTCGTGAGATTCCAGAAGCGGTCCTAAGGTTTCTACCGCTGCCGTGCGAATATCTTCCACCACAGTCACCACATGCGGGTTACCCATGCTCACCGCGCCGCAAAACAGGGTGTGTTCACCGACACGCAGAATATAGGTTTTTTCGCTCTGTTTGGCGCGAAATGGGATCTTGCTCGGTTCGAACTCCGGCACACCCATATTCACGGTGATCAGATCTTCCTCTTCCACGTTGAGCACCATCTTGCCTTTTTTGGTGCTGACGTTGATGGTGTATTTGTTGGTTAACCCTTTCATGCGCACAAAGCGGGCGAAACAGCGCGCACCATTGCCACACTGCTCCACTTCGCTGCCATCGGCATTGAAAATTCGGTAATGGAAATCCGATTCTGGATCATAAGGTGCTTCAACCACTAACAGTTGGTCAAAGCCCACTCCGGTATGACGATCCGCCAGACGACGGATCAATTCCGGAGAGAAGAAGACGTTTTGGGTAACGCAGTCAACGACCATAAAGTCGTTACCCAAGCCGTGCATTTTAGAAAAATGGAAATGCATAGAAGATAACTTTACTCTGGTAAAACCGATTCCAACGCCCACAGACTGCTGAGTTCTTCTCGTTGACGCACCAAGTAGGTTTTATTGCCATCAACCATCACTTCAGCAACACGGGGACGAGTATTGTAATTTGAAGACATGGTAAAACCATACGCACCAGAAGAGCGCACCGCCAGCAAATCCCCTTCTTCTAGCACTAAGTCGCGATCTTTGCCTAAGAAGTCACTGGTTTCACACACTGGCCCCACCAAATCATAAGTTTGTGCCTCACCTTGGCGTGGACGCAGTGGAATGATGTCTTGCCACGCTTGGTACAGCGCCGGACGAATCAAATCATTCATCGCCGCATCAATGATTGCGAAGTTTTTGTGTTCCGTATGTTTGAGAAACTCAACTTTCGTCACCAGCACACCTGCGTTAGCCGCAATCGCGCGTCCCGGTTCAAAAATCAGTTCCAAATCACGATGGCGCTCAAGGCGATCCAGCAAGGCTTTGGCGTATTCAGAAGGCTGTGGGGGAAGTTCGTCACGATAAACTACGCCTAAGCCACCACCAACGTCCAAATGACGAATATGAATACCTTGCGCTTTGAGCGAATCAATCAACGCCAACAAACGGTCAGTTGCATCAATAAACGGAGCCAGCGCGGTGAGTTGCGAGCCGATATGGCAGTCAATGCCATGCACATCAAGATTCGGCAAGCTGTGCGCGAGGCGATACACTTCTGCAGCGCGATCAAACGTGATGCCGAATTTGTTATCACGCAAACCAGTGGAAATGTAAGGGTGCGTTTTGGCATCCACATCTGGGTTGATGCGCAGTGAAATCGGCGCTTTGACACCCAATTCTGCCGCGACTTTATTCAAACGATGCAGTTCAGGTTCTGACTCCACATTAAAGCATTTGATCTTCAATTGCAGCGCACGTTTCATCTCAGCTTCGGTTTTACCAACGCCAGAAAACACCACTTTGCTCGGATCACCGCCCGCCGCCAGTACACGTTCCAATTCACCGACCGAAACGATATCAAACCCAGAACCTAAGCGAGCTAAAGTATTCAATACACCAAGGTTAGAGTTGGCTTTCACGGCATAACAAATCAGGTGCGGGTAATCCCCGACTGACTTATCAAACGCATGCCAATGGCGCTCAAGCGTGGCTCTTGAATAAATATAAAGTGGTGTACCGTACTGGTTTGCCAAATCGGCAAGTGGAACTTGCTCGGCCCATAACTGGCCATCATCCTGATAATTGAAGTAATCCAAAATGCTTTCCCCTTTTTTCTTAGTCGCGTGATTTACTGACTTTGCTCGCTTTGTTTTGCGTCATCAGGCATATAAAGTGGCCCAGTTTGCCCACATCCCGCCAGTGCGAGCATGGACAACAAAAACAGTGCAGTGAATTTTCTTTTTCATTTTTGCTATATCGTGCTTATTGAATCAATGCCTCCTATAATCGCACCACGATTAGGAAAAGCAATAGGATAGATAGGATGAACGAAACTGAATTTCATCAACTCGTCGACAGCCAACTAGAGCGTATAGAAGCGGCGATTGATGAGGCAGGTGCCGATATCGACTACGAAACCTCAGGCAATGTGATGACCTTAGAGTTTGATGACCGCAGCCAAATCATCATTAACCGCCAAGAACCCATGCGTGAAATTTGGTTAGCCTCGAAATCCGGCGGCTACCATTTCAAGTGGATTGATGGCGAGTGGATATGCTCCAAAACCGGGCTTGAGTTGCTCACTTTGCTAAAACAAGAGTGTGATAAACACGCCGATGAGCCAATTGATTGGGCTTAAGTTGGCGCACTTGTCATGCAATAAAAAAGAGCACATGGGTGCTCTTTTTTATGAGGAATTATTCAGAAAATCAGAGACTTCACAGGCTTAGGCATTGACCACTTGCGAAGGCTTGGAATACACGGCGCTGTCGTTACGATACGGCACCACATACGTTTCACCCTCTTCTGGGTGAATAATTTGGTAATACTGCGGCAAGTTGAAGTTGATGCTTTTCGCCGCCAGCTTACTGCTGTCATCCAACATCGATGTATAGAAGCTGTTGACGCTGGCAATCATCTCATCTTTTTCGCCATTGAACTGGTGATACACCTCAACGCGGTTGGCTTCGTCCAACACATAGATGTTGAAGCCTTTCTCCGTATCTTCAAAGAAAAACTGCACCAAGCCTTCGCTGGCAAAACTATCCACCACTGCAGGTAAAGGATAATCTTCATCGCGATCGAGCATCAACAAAGGGGAACCTTTGAGTTTATTGCTCGAAATACTGCGATAAAAATCGACCGAGTTTTCCAATTTTTGAACTGAAACACCACGACGTTCGAAGAACAATCCATACATTTGGTCGGCCATACGCAGTGCTTTGAAACGGCGACGCTTCTCTTGTTCCATCGGCTTGAGACGCAAATCGATGCACTCGGCCAACAGTTGGTAAACCAAGTTACGCATCACACCACGCAAGTTTTTGCTATAGCAGAACACATCGACCGATTCTGGCGGCAACGCATCTTGGTGCATTTTTCCCAGAACCGTTTTCAAGGCATCGAGCATCGCCGTCTGGCCTTCAAAATGTAGGGTACGCACTTCTTGCCACGAGTTGCGATACACCAAATCGACACTGCCAACTAAGCATTTTTGCTCCGCACCGAAGCTGAAAATATCGATGTTTTTTAGATCGACTTTCAGTGCTTTACCACTCAGCTCACTCGTCGGATCATGCTCAAAATTGATGAACATGGCGAGCTGGCTAATTTCACAAGGATTAGCCAATGCTTGCATGGTTGGACGACGTTTAACGCAAAGAGAAAGGTGTTACGCAGATCGCTCACCATCTGATAGAACTTGTCGATATCCAACTGAGCTTCACGCACCACGGCGTGCAAGCGCGTGGATTCAGTGATCAGGCCATTAAAAAACGCCCATGCCACCAACTTACTCAGGTATTCGTTGTGTTCAAGATACGGCTGACCAATCAAGCGCTGCGCCTGTAATGGCTGTTTATAGAGATACCAACCGGGCTTATTGGTGCGTCCGGCACAGACCTCAATAAAACTTAAATCGGGCTCATGCAAATCAGGCGAAATTTGCGGGTTGAGCAGTGTGACTTTACCCGGCAACACCTCAAACGCGGCATAGAGTTTACGCGCCAGAATTGAGATATCTTGCGGGCTGATCGCCGAAGTAATGTCATTGCGGCGTGCAAACTGGATCAGGTTACGATAACTGAGCATCAACGCATCAAGCAGGGCATGGTGTACCACTTTCACCTGCTCCACTTTCCAGTGGCGACGGTTATCGAGCTCTGCAATCAAATCTGCGTCCCACTGCCACTCGCTGGTGAGTTCACGCAAAGCCTCGCGACGCCATGGCATCGAACCGATCCCAGGATCTCGCGATAGCTTCTCATGGGTTTTGAGGTAGAAACAGCGACGCACTAAATCAAGGCGCGTAGTGTCACCAATCCGCACTAAATAGCGGGTCACTTTTTCTAGCATTTGATAGTAAGAGTCCATCCCATACAGGTCTGGCTCATCGGCAAAGAAACGTCGTTTGCTATCAATGCTCAACAGTTGAGTGTGCGGGTACTCCCACGAATAGGCTTCAAGCAGGATCGCCTTCAATACCGACTTATAAGGCGAGTCGATACTTTTATACAGCTGCCACAAGTTCGCACCGAAATATTCTTCAGCAGGAATGCGGTTCAGCTTACCAAAATCGATCCATTCGTTGCAGTTCAAATAGCCATTTGAACAGAGCTCGTGAACATATTCGTCGTAGCACTCTTCCATTTCTGGCGGCACGATTTGCCACAGCAGTCGCTTACCCGCTAGGCGCACCGCAGAGCGATAAAACTCATCCAACAACAATAAATGCTGTGATGAACCACAGTTTTCACCGGTTAACGCTTCGGAATGGTTATGGCGGAAACGCTCTTCATTCATGATGAAGAAATTGGCTTCGACACCCTGACTTTTCGCCCAATCGGTAATGAGTAGACATTTACTGGAGAGGTTCTCGCGCGCTTCACAACTCATGTGAGCAGAGACACAGACCCAAATATCCAGATCACTTGAGGTGCTTTGACCGATCGATGAGGTACTCCCCATCGTATACAGACCCAAAATCTCAGGATTCACCGATTGAGTTAACGATGCGCCGAGCGTCAATTGGGCATCATCGATAAACTGCTGCTGGATTTCATTAGCGACAAAGAGATGAATACCAAAAGGGGTATCTGCAGAAAAATAACCGGGGATCAGGGGATGATTAAATTGGAATAACGCGGGAATTAAATGAAAAACACGTTGGCTTTGCAAATCCATAAGAGCCAGCGCACGTTCAATACGTTGCCGGTTTAGCTTATCAAGTCGATGGATTAAGGTCTGAGTATAAGCCTGCAAGGTTGCTTCCCTGAATAACAGATACAAGCCGCTTTTTGATTATGTTTTACGCGACCATGCCAACAAAACGTGATCAATTTAACACTTCTTAACCATTTGGTAAAGCGCTCTTGGAAGCACATCACACCAAGTTGGCACTTCTCCGCAAACGATCACCTAAATGATTACAGTGTTGTTGCTAAATTGTACTTTGTAATCATAGACAAATGAATAAATGCGAAGCCAATCACACTATTCCATCCTAATGCTGCATTCTTCGATACGAAACCATCCGTAACAGAACTAGTTGTAAGTATTTTTATCCCCAAGTGATAGGATTAGACGATTTTAGACAGATGGATAGGAACATCATAATGACCGAGACGCCGATTCGCATTGCAACCCGCCAGAGTCCACTGGCTTTATGGCAAGCCAACTATGTTAAAGACGCCTTAATGGCCGCCCATCCCGGACTGCAAGTGGAGTTGGTCACTATGGTGACGCGTGGTGATGTGATTTTGGATACCCCACTCGCCAAAGTGGGTGGCAAAGGTCTGTTTGTCAAAGAACTGGAAGTCGCCATGCTCGAAGGCCGTGCGGATTTAGCCGTACATTCGATGAAAGATGTGCCAGTTGATTTTCCTGAAGGTCTTGGCTTAGTCACCATCTGCGAGCGTGAAGATCCACGCGATGCCTTTGTTTCCAATACCTACGCCAAGATTGATGATCTGCCTTCAGGCGCAGTTGTGGGTACCTGTAGCTTGCGTCGTCAATGCCAACTCAAATCAGCACGCCCAGATTTGGTCATCAAAGAGCTGCGCGGCAACGTGGGAACCCGCTTGAGTAAGCTCGATGCGGGTGAATACGACGCGATTATCTTAGCTGCCGCCGGTCTAAAACGACTGGGACTTGAGAGCCGCATTCGTAACTTCATTGAACCTGAACAGTCGCTGCCCGCGGTTGGTCAAGGTGCGGTCGGCATTGAGTGTCGTTTAGATGACCAACGAGTGCGTGAGCTGCTTGCGCCACTCAACCATACCGACACCGCGGATCGCGTGCGCTGTGAGCGCGCGATGAACCTGACTCTACAAGGTGGCTGTCAGGTGCCGATTGGTAGCTATGCATTACTTGAAGGTGACCATATTTGGCTGCGCGCTCTAGTCGGCGAACCCGATGGCTCACAAATCGTTCGTGGTGAAATTCGTGGCCCACGTTCTGAAGCAGAACAGCTCGGCATTACCCTGGCAGAACAGCTACTTGAGCAAGGCGCAAAAGAGATTCTAGACCGTCTCTATTGTGAACACGAATAAAGGCGAGCATGAATAATAAGTCGCAAGATGGTTCATCCCATCTGTAACTGATTGAGGGTGCTATGACAGTACTGGTCACTCGTCCCAATGAGCAAGGCATTGAACTGTGCCAACTTCTTCTTCAGCAGGGCATCACTGCCCTGCATCATCCTCTGATCTCTATCTCCGCTAGCCCTCAACTTCCTGAGTTGGCAGAGGATTTATCCTCATTTGATATCATCATTGCGGTCAGCCAACATGCGGTGACCTTCAGTGACCAATTTCTGCAACATCGACGAATTTGTTGGCCAAATCATGCGGTTTACCTTGCCGTTGGTCAAAAAACCGCGCATGTTTTCAGCAAAGCCTGCCAACAATCAGTAGACTATCCAGAAATAAGTGATAGTGAACACCTGCTCGCATTAGAGGCATTACGCCATGTCGCAGGTAAGAGGATATTGATATTACGGGGCAATGGTGGCCGCGAACTGATTTATTCCACCTTAGTGGAAAGAGGTGCAACGGTGCGCTATCAAGAAGCGTATTGTCGAAGTGAGTTGCCTTTTTCTGCCGCAGAGTGTGTTCCTCAATGGCAACACGCTGGAGTCAGTTCACTGGTGATCACCAGTAGCGAACAGTTGGCTTTTTTTGTTAGCCAGTTAAATGACGGCTATCTGCCGTGGGCACAGCAGTTAACCTTACTAGTGCCTAGCCAGCGCATTACTGAACACGCCCATAACCTAGGATTTCATCGCATTGTGACGACGCCAAGTGCCGCCAATCGCGATCTAATGGTGGCATTAATGCCCTAACCAACAGGAACTCTGAGCAATGACCAACAACAATAAACCGCAACAAGAACCTGAAACCACAGCCAGTGTGCCCTCGCCTATCGAGACTTCATCGACCGAGCATGAATCAAAAGCCGACGCTTCCATTCAATCAGATCCCGTAGCCGAGAAAGTCGCTAACCCGCAGCCGCAACCACAAACTCCGGCTCAAACGCCCAATAATCAGGGTAAAAAACTGGCCAGTGTCGCCTTGCTACTGGTTTTAGCTCTCGGTGCAGGCTTTGCTTATGTACACCAACAACAGAAAGCCCAATTGAATAATGAGCTGCAAGCGATACGTGCCGAATTAAAACAAACCCGTGATGCACTCAATGTGCAGCTAGAACAAACCGTATCGCAAGCCACCTCACAAGCCACTGAAATTACTCACCGTGCAGAAACCGTGCTGGAACAACAGCAAAAAAGCATTGAGAGCTTGCAGCTCGCGGTGGCGGATATTAAAGGTCGCCGCCCGAATGATTGGCTCCTCGCGGAAGCCGATTATTTGGTAAAACTGGCGGGTCGTAAGCTGTTTCTTGAGCATGATGCGGAAACCGCAACCCAATTGATGGAAAGTGCCGACCAGCGCATTGCTGCACTCAATGACCCAAGCCTAACACCACTGCGTAAGGCAATAGCCAACGACATCACAGCACTGAAAAACATTCCACTGATTGATCGTGATGGTTTAGTGCTGCGTCTGATCAGTTTGCAGCAACAAGTCGACAGCTTACCGCTGGCTAATGCGATCCTGCCCGCCGATCAACCACAGGAGACTCCAGCCGTATCGGAAAACATCAATGATTGGCAAACCAACCTGAAAAGCTCACTCAAAGCCTTTGCCGATAACTTCATTACTTTCCGTTCTCGTGATGGCAATGTGATCCCTCTGCTCTCCCCAACTCAGCATTTTTATTTAAAAGAGAACCTGCAAGCCAAGTTAGAAACGGCAATCAAAGGGGTGTACACCGAACAACAAACGCTGTACGTCACCTCACTCAATACCGCTGAACAGTGGTCAGCCTCTTTCTTTAATCGTGGAGACAAAGCTGTGCAAGCGTTTAATGCTGAGTTAGCTTTGCTCGCAAAACAACAGGTACAGGTTAACTATCCCGTGAAACTGCAAACTCAGCAGCAGTTAGCCGATGTGATCACCGAACGCTTGCGCCGCAGTGTTTCTCCTATCACTACGGAGGCGCAGCAATGATTCGACTGATTTTCCTATTTGTCGTGCTCGGTCTTGGCCTGTTTGTCGGCACTCAATACGCTGGCCAGCAAGGTTATGTGCTGATCTCAATTGCCAATCGCACTATCGAAATGAGTGTCACCACGCTGGTGATTTTTATCATCGCTGCGTTAGCCGCGCTGTTTGCCCTTGAATTTTTGGTGAAAAAAATTCTCTATACCAGTTTTCATACATGGAACTGGTTCAGCGTGCGTAAGCTACGCCGCTCGCGCCGCTACACCAATGAAGGAATCATCAAACTGCTTGAAGGTGATTGGAAACAAGCCGAGAAAAAAGTCACTCGCTGGGCAAACCATCACGATATGCCGCTGCTCTGTTATCTCGTCGCATCGGAAGCTGCGAATGGCATGGGTGATCGAGCGAAGCGCGATCACTATTTAGCACTGGCGGCGCAGCAGGACAACGCCACATTAGCAGTAGAGCTAACACGCGCGAAACAACAACTCAGCGATGGCGATAATACCGCTGCCTTGACCACCTTAACGCAACTGCAAAACAGCCATCCACACAACACTGTCGTGCTCAGCCTGCTTAACCAGTGCTACCAAGCCCTAGGCGAATGGCAGCCGCTGTTAGACCTACTCCCGAAACTGGTAAAAGCCAAACGCTTAAGCAATGAAGAAGCGCAGCAGCTTGAACTTACCGCTCAGCGTGGCATGTTACAAAGCATTGCCAGCCAAAAAGGCAGTGAAGGTTTGGTGCAGCATTGGGCGCAGATGTCACGCAAGTTAAAAGCTGAGCCTGAATTGTTGATGTGTTTCATCAATCAGCTCATTGAACGTAAAGCCGATTATGAGGCGTTCTCAGTGATCAAAGAGAGCTTGAAAAAACAGCCGACTGCTGAGCTGTATGCCCTGCTGCCAGAGCTCAATATCTCTGATCGCCATCCCCTGATCGCTGTGCTGGAAGATGCCCTGCGCCGCGATAGCAATAATGCGGAAGCACATAGCGCTTTGGGTCAACTGTATCTGCGTGAGAAACATTGGGCTGATGCGCAGAAACATCTCGAAAAAGCGCTGTCTCTACGTTCCTGTGTCTCCGACTATGCTTATCTAGCCGATGCATTAGAAAAGCAGAATTTCACGCGTGCCGCACACGATGTTTCTCGTAAGGCGCTCTCTTTGCTGGAGTCACCTTCCGCTCAGTCATCCTGAATTTAAGTCAGAGCACAAACAACAAGGCCACCGCATGCGGTGGCCTTGTTGTTTGAATGCAGTCTTAAATGACTCGCGAGAACTGCTGCTGACGCGCCCGCTCACGCAGGTATTTATCAAAACACATACAGATGTTGCGAATTAACAAACGACCACGCAGAGTCACTTCAATCATTTTTTCATCCACCGTCACCAACTCGTCGTCAATAAAGGTTTGTAGCAGAGCTAAATCCTGACGGAAGTAGTGATTGAAACGCAGATTGAACTCGCGCTCAATCGCTGTTTTATCAAGCTTGAAGTTACAAATCAGCTGCTTAATCACTTCACGGCGCAGTAAATCATCTTTATCGAGCGCCACACCTTTCCACAGTGCATGACGCATCTCATTGACTTGCGCATAGTATTTTTTCAGCTCTTTCTGGTTTTGCGCATACGCATCGCCCACCATAGAAATCGCGGAAACCCCAAAGCCAACTAAGTCACACTCACCTTGGGTGGTGTAGCCTTGGAAGTTACGATGCAAAATACCGTTACGTTGAGCAACAGCCAACTCATCATCCGGCAAGGCAAAGTGATCCATACCGATGAACTGATAACCCGCGCCCGTTAGCGTAGTGATCGTCTGCTGTAAAATCGCCAGTTTCTCTTCGGCGGCAGGTAAATCCGCATCTTTAATCTTGCGCTGCGCCGCGAACAGTTGCGGCATATGCGCGTAGTTAAACACCGACAAGCGCCCCGGCTTCATCGTGAGCACTTGCTGCAACGTCTGGGCAAAGGTTTCTGCGGTTTGTTTAGGCAAGCCGTAAATCAGATCGAGGTTGGTCGAGCGGAAACCAAGCTGTTTGGCACGCTCTACCAGAGCAAAAATAAACTGCTCATCTTGTTCGCGGTTCACCAGCTTCTGTACTTCTTTATTAAAATCCTGCACCCCGATGCTGACTCGGTTAAAGCCTTCTTGGCGCAGGTGATCAAGCACCTCTAACTGAATTTCACGCGGATCGATTTCAATGCTGATTTCAGCGTCATCCGTAAAATGAAATTCGCTGCGTAGCAGCGTCATCAAGCGGCTAATCTGTGCATTGGTCAGGAAAGTCGGTGTGCCACCGCCAAAGTGCAGCTGAGTCACATCTCTTCCTGTCAGCAGAGAGGCGCGTTGGCGAATTTCATGCTCAAGCACATCAAGGTATTCATCCGCTTTGTGCGAGTGACGAGTAATGACCTTATTACAACCACAGTAGTAGCAAAGCTTGTGGCAAAACGGAATATGGATATAAAGCGACAGCGGGCGCTCTGGGTACTGAGTACAAGCCATATCAAAGTCAGCGATGGTGAAGGCTTCATGAAACTCAACCGCAGTCGGGTATGAAGTGTAACGCGGACCGGAGTAGTTGTACTTATCCAAAATGGCCTGATCCCAAACGATCTGTTGGCTGGGTACGACATACGACGACATAGTGAATCTTTCCGTTTTGCTCAATTCTTGACGGGCTATTCTGCCACACGACATTGACCGACGTCGGGCAGCAGAACAGGATTTGGCAACAAAATATTCGATTCTGCTAGCGCGATCACTCACCCTTTCGAGTTAGTTTCACACCATTTGAATCGCGATTTGGTTATTCAGCGGCTGGATACGCTGCTTGAGAGCAGTGAGTTCATCAATGATTGCCTCTTGCAGACGGCTTTCAGCTTTGGTGCGTTCCAGATTCTGCTTCATTCGCTCTTGTTTGGGTAATGCTTGGCGTGCATCACCGCGCGCCATGTCTTTCACCAAATGATAAAGCTCAGAGATTGCAGGATACTCTTGTTCAAAATTGATGCGCTGCTCACCTTGCACATAATCCATAATGCAGTAAACACGGATACTGATCTCCGACAGATCACACTGCCCTTGAATCCCCGCCATGCAAAGAATATTTACGCTATCAAAGATGTTCGCATTACGCTTTTCAATCGCTAGCTGTTGATGTTGCAACTGCAGCGTTTGCTGTTTTTTCACTTGCCACAGCAAATAAGCCGCGTAACTGGCGAGCGCCACGATAATGGCACCACCCACGCTGGCGAGTAGCATCCCGTTCATCATCGCTCCTTAATCTTGGTACTTATCCACATCCAGTTGTTCAAACTCGGAGAGTAAATCCTCTTCCGTTTTGCGTTTTTTACTTGGTTTAGCTTGTGGTGCTGGCTCTTCCACTGGCTCATCGTCCAGTAGACCCAGTTGATCCATCAGCACTTCGATACGATCCAGCTTCTCATCAACGTATTTCTGCAAGCCAATGCCTAGCTTCTCACCGTTGTCGAGTCGGTCGAGCAACACATTCAGTTGTGCATCTTTTTCCAGCATCGCCAGCTCTTGCTCTGCCGCCAGTTTACGCTCTTGCTTGTTGAGTTTTTTCGGTGCTTCAACAACCAACGGAATAGGCTTTTTACTGCCCAAACGTGGGTCACGTTTCTGCGTCCCTTGGCGCACTTGGCTTTCAGTGCTTTCTGAATGACGGCTACCTGACTTTAAACCTTTGCGCTTTTTCAGTTTTTTACGCAGACGGCTCTCCACTTCGGATTCGCTGCGTGTACGTACCACGACCAGTTGGTCGTTACTGTTGGTACCCGGTTTTCTCGATTTCTTTGAGCGACTCATTACTGGGGTTTCCTCAGTAAAATTACATCATTACCAATAAATTCAAGTTCGAGCTTATCCCGCTCCGCCAGATACTGAAATGTGGCACGACTGAAAAAGAATCACGTGAGTGAGATCATTTTTGTAGTGCCAACCAGCAAATAGCGTCCAAGTCTTTGTACCATTTTTGTCATCAGACCAATCCAGCCGCCTGGCTTAACTAAATTTAACCATTGCTGCCACACTCGGTGAGGATCGTGCAGATGCTCAATCACCTCAGTCGCAGTCATAAAATCGTATTGGCGGTTTAACACCTCACTATCCGGATGATAGAAAATGTCGTACAACGCCACGGCGTGTCCGGCTTCTTCTAACATCAGCGATAAGGTGGGACCAGGCCCACAGCCAAAATCTAACCCTTGAGATTGGGGAGGCAGTCTCTCAAGCATAGGCGAACAGACTCGTGATAAAAAGCGTCGATAGCCTTCATCACTAGGAATGTTCTGATGCAAGTCATAGAAGCCTTTTTCTCGCTCCGCACTTAAGCGTTGCTCAGGATCGACATACACCAGCGCACACTGCTGACATTGAAAATAGCGACGATGCTTATCTACAAAATACGCTTGGCTGTTTTCACTGTGACATAACGGGCACGAATGCATGCTGACCTCCTCCAACGGGATGCGCAACATACCAGAAACTCCCCTTAGAGTGGAGTGTAAAAGGCGATTTTCTCATCAACCCTAAACAAAAAACGCAAAATCCCCATAGGAGTAAGGGGGAGAGATAAGATTCTCAGCGCCAGAAAAGCAACAGCCCTAGTAAGGTCACTAGGGCTGTTTGGTTATTTTTTGCTCGTATTGCCGAATTAGTGCAAGCCACCTACGTATTTCGATAGGATATCAATATCCGTATCCGTCAGCTTATGCGCCACATCACGCATCATCTCGTTCATATCGTTAGCACGAGTTCCTGAACGGAATTTCTCTAGCTGTGCTTTAACATAGTCAGCATGCTGGCCAGAAATTTTCGGGAAGCCGGACAACTCCGTACCGTCACCACGCGGTCCATGACACGCCACACAAGCCGTCAAACCACGCGAAGCATCACCGGCGGTATACAGAACCTTACCTTGCGCCACGACATCTTCAGGAGTGGTATTCGCAGCCGTCGGTAGTGAGGAGAAATACGCCGCCAAATCAGCAATATCTTCATCGCTCAGTGGCATTGCCATAGCACTCATTACCGGATCGTAACGACCTTGTTTTCCACCGCTAGCCGCACCCAGTTTCAGTTCCTTGAGTTGCTTTTCAAGGTACTTCTCATGTTGCCCTGCCAGTTTAGGGTAAATAGTTAATTGGCTGTTACCGTCTGCACCGTGGCAGGCAGCACAGGTTAGAGATTTGGCTTTACCAGCTTCGATACTACCTTGGGCCCATACAGAGCAGCTGGCTAAAACACTCAAGATTAGCGCTAATTTCTTCATGACATTCCATTTATAATTATCAAGCTTCCAGTACCACTCTGGGGTACCACTCATGGTACAATAGGCGACCTTATGCCGAGCACGGTTATTTTACACAATTTCACAAAAAAGTAATCAATCGACTACACAAAGTCGAGATGGAGTTAACACAGTGAGCGTAAAAATTCATTACCAGAACACGCATTTCATTACCAGTGCGCCTGATATTCGCCATCTTCCTGAAGATGAAGGTATCGAAATTGCGTTCGCAGGACGCTCTAACGCTGGTAAGTCAAGTTCCCTTAATCGCCTGACCAACCAGAAAAACCTGGCAAAAACCAGTAAGACTCCGGGTCGTACTCAGTTGATTAACCTTTTTAAAGTAGCAGAGGGTTGCCATATCGTCGATTTACCGGGATATGGCTTTGCTCAAGTACCGCTGGAGATGAAACTTAAGTGGCAAAGAGCACTCGGTGAATACTTGCAAAAACGCCAAAGCTTAAAAGGCTTGGTGGTATTGATGGATATCCGCCACCCGATGAAAGATCTTGATCAGCAGTTGATCATTTGGGCCGTGGAGTGCGGCATTCCAGTACAAGTGATGCTGACTAAAGCGGATAAGTTAAAGAGTGGTGCTCGCAAAGCACAAGTGTTAAAAGTTCGTGAAGAGGCAAAAACCTTTGGTGGCGATGTGGCCGTTGATGCGTTTTCTTCACTAAGTGGTATCGGAGTGGATACACTGCGCGCCAAATTAGATGAGTGGTATGCTCCAATGTTGGCGGCTCTGAATGAACAAGCCGATGGAGAGTCCTCTGAAGAGTCTGCCAGCGAATAATCGGCAACCTCAAACGACGATAAAACCTCGCCTTGGCGGGGTTTTTTATTCGCACAATGAAGACCGCTTAAAAAGCGAAGGGAACCACAAACAAAATCCCCACCATCCTGGTGGGGCAACGGGAGAGAAATCGGTTGTTATTGTTATGTCGCCAAGCATTCCGCAAAGCCACGCAAATTTCAAGTCAGCACTCAACCCACCTAAAATCATACTCTTTACCGAGCGATCCCATGCGCTGCAATGGCTCACGTGAATTATGGTTGAATATAAACAGTGGCGAACACACTTAGTTTCCTTCCAGAAATAATAAAAGTGTGAATGAAGTTTAATTACAGAATGGTGTGTTTTTGATTATTTTCGCCAACAAGATTTGTACGAAACACGACCCAAAAACGAAAAGAAGACACTCATCAAAGCGGATAGAAAACTTAAATAGCGCCCAATAAAAAACGCCCCAGTCAAATGGTGACTGGGGCGGCTGAATCAGCCTAATCCAATAACGTGAAACAAAAGGTCTGAAAGATAGAACATCTTACCTCTGTACCCTACGTCGTTTAATGTACAACAATTGGTCAGAATTGAAAATATTTTTTTGTAGTTTTTTTTCATTAAACTTTCATTAAACAACATAAACATCTGAGCTAGGTAAACTTTTTTCAGCCATAAAAAAAGCCAGCGAACGTGCGCTGGCTCATAAAACACTCGATTATCGATAAGAAAATCAACTAATGGGCTTGATCCCAGTTATCACCATGTCCTGCATCCGCGACTAATGGAACAGCAAGCTCTGCGGCAGACTCCATCAATTCTTGTACTTTAATTTCAATTTCGGATAAAGATGACTCTTCAACTTCAAAGACTAGTTCATCGTGTACTTGCATCAGCAATTTGACACGACCATCGCCCTCTCGCTGAATCCACTCATCGACCAGCAGCATCGCTTTTTTGATGATGTCTGCTGCTGTACCTTGCATTGGCGCGTTGATTGCGGCTCGCTCCGCCGCTTTACGGCGCATTCCATTACGCGAAGTAATTTCAGGCAGATGTAAGCGACGCCCAAAAATGGTTTCCACGTACCCCTGTTCCGCCGCGCGACTGCGCGTGTCTTCCATGTACTGCATGACACCTGGATAACGTTCGAAGTATTTATCCATGTACTCTTGTGCTTCACCACGCGGAATGCCGAGTTGTTTTGCCAGGCCAAACGCACTCATGCCGTAAATCAAACCAAAGTTGACCGCTTTAGCACGACGGCGTTGCTCACTACTGACTTGCTCAATCGGCACACCAATAATTTCTGCCGCTGTCGCCGCATGGATATCTTCCCCATTACGGAAGGCATCCAATAACGCCTGATCACCCGACAAATGCGCCATAATGCGCAGCTCAATTTGTGAGTAGTCTACGGCCATGATTTTCCAACCATGCGGAGCAACAAACGCTTGGCGAATGCGGCGACCTTCTTCATTACGCACTGGAATGTTCTGTAAGTTAGGATCGGTCGATGAAAGGCGCCCCGTGGCTGTGACAGCTTGATGATAAGAAGTATGTACACGCCCAGTGCTTGGATTGATCATTTTGGGCAGCTTATCAGTGTAGGTCGACTTGAGTTTCGCCAGACCACGGTACTCAATCAGCACTTTCGGCAGTGGGTAATCCAAGGCGAGTTCTTGTAACACTTCTTCATTGGTTGAAGGGGTACCGGATGGCGTTTTTTGCAAGACCGGCAGCTTCATTTGTTCAAACAAAATGGTTTGCAGTTGCTTCGGTGAACTGAGGTTAAATGGCTGACCAGCCAGTTCATACGCCTTTTTTTCCAACTCATCGAGACGCAACGCAATTTCCTGTGATTGAGCACTGAGCAGCATGTCGTCAATCATGACACCTGTGCGTTCAATACGAGACAACACAGGCACGAGCGGCATTTCAATTTCACGATAGACTTGTTCAAGTTTGCTATCTTGCTCAATCAGCGGGCTGATGCGCTGATGCAAACGCAGAGTAACATCTGCATCTTCCGCGGCGTACTGAGCGGCTTCTTGCAGATCGATTTGGTTGAACGTGAGCTGATTTTTACCTTTACCCGCGATCTGCTCAAAGGAAATACAGCTGTGCTGTAGGAAACGCAGCGCTAAGCTATCCATATCATGTTTGCCGCCTACGCTGTTGTATACGTAAGATTGCAACATGGTGTCATGACGAATGCCACGCAAGTCAACACCATAGCGCGCGATCACGCTCGCATCATATTTAAGATTCTGACCGACTTTAGCTTTGTTTTCATCTTCAAGCAGAGGTTTAAGTTGGGCAATCACCCAAGCGCGATCCAGCTGCTGTGGTGCATCCAAATAATCGTGCGCCACTGGAATATACGCCGCTTCACCTTCCGCTACCGCAAACGATACTCCAACCAAGTTTGCAACCATATAATCCAAGCTATCGGTTTCGGTATCAAAGGCGAACAGATCCGCTTGCTGAAATTTTTCCAACCACAGATTGAAATCTTGCTCGTTAAGAATGGTTTGATACTGGCTGCGATCGATCTGTGCCGCTGGGCTTGCCGGAATGACTGCGGCATGACTTACCGCATTGCTTGCTGAATTGGACGAGGTCATTGAAGAGGCTTTCGCTTGCTCATCCGCCGCTACGACCCCAGTGCCGCCATCAAGTAATTCTGTCAGCCATGCTTTGAAGGCTAATTTCCCATACAGCGCCATCAAGGCATCACGATCGGGAGTTTGCTTCAGCAGAGTTTGCGGAGACTCTGCCAATTCCACATCGCATTTAATCGTCGCAAGCTGGTAAGACAGAGTGGCATTGTCGCGGTTCTCTTCCAACTTCTGCGCCATGGTTTTTGAGCCACGGAAACCTAAAGCCGCGATTTTATCCAAGTTCGCATATAAGTCATTTAAGCCACCAATACCTTGCAGGAGTGCTGTCGCGGTTTTCTCACCCACGCCTGGTACGCCAGGAATGTTATCCACCTTGTCCCCCATCAACGCAAGGTAGTCAATGATCAACTCAGGTGGAATGCCAAATTTTTCAATCACGCCTTCGCGATCCAGCACCACGTTGGTCATGGTATTAATCAGGGTCACATTGTCATCCACCAACTGTGCCATGTCCTTATCACCGGTACTGATCAATACCGGCATACCCGCTTGTGAGGCTTGGCGCGCCAATGTTCCAATCACGTCATCCGCCTCAACCCCTTCAATCGCGAGTAGCGGCAAACCCATGGCTCGGATCACTTGATGTAAAGGCTCAACCTGACAGCGCAAATCATCCGGCATGGGTGGACGATTCGCCTTGTATTGGTCGTACATCTCATCACGGAAGGTTTTTCCCTTCGCATCAAAAATTACCGCGATACGATCGGAAGCAAACTGACGCATCATGCTGCGAACCATATTCACCACACCATAAATGGCGTTGGTCGGGATCTCACCATTACTCATGGTGCCTGGGTAAGCGTGAAACGCGCGATAGAGATAAGAGGAGCCGTCGATCAAGATCAGCGGATTGTCAGGTATACGAGCCATAAGAGGATTATCCAAACGTGAGTTAATGAGCCTAGGATGCCATGACTACTGCTTGGATTCTACGTTGTTCCCCGTTTTGCTCCACTCGGGGGATATTCTATTGACTTGTGGATTGCACCATTCTGTGGATAACTCTGTTTATAGATTTATTTGCCCACTGCTAAAAATCATAAAAACCATGCAAAAATAAAGTCTAACTATATGTTTTTAAAAAACAAAAAAATGGATCAGTGGAAAAAGAAATGATCTTTTTCGGATCGTCAATTGTGGAAAAGACACTCGCTGCCCTTTTGCTCACCCTGCAAACGCTCCTGACCATGCGGTGGACGATTGTCGCGAAAAGCGCAACTTGTCCACTGATTGGGGATTCTGAATGAGATGAAGTGGATAACTAAAATCACTTGCGCAGAAAAAGAAAAAGCGACACCCGAGGATGTCGCCTAGCAAACAAGGTGAAAGCCAATTGATTGATTCGCTTTACCAAAAAGCTAAAAATTACACTGGAAGCAATGTGAGCAATGTCGTGTCAAAAAGAACCTGCTCAAGTTCAGGCGTTCAATCCCACACATTGGTTCTTCAACCGAGGGGGCATTTCACGTCCTTATGAACTGTCGTTTGTTCCCTAAGACACGATTAATAATAATAGTTCTCATTTAATAGTCAATGGCCAAATGAGAAAAAATCTCATTTATTTTTTAATTGATTTTACAAAGTGGATTCGACTTTCTAAGATTTGCTCTTTTTTCTCATACTCTTCAATAAGATAGTTATTTCTAATCAATAAACGCAACATAGCAGGGAACTGATTGCGAGATTTCACTTTGATACGTTGATATCCCTGCTCTAACGCCCATGTTTCTTGAACGTCAAGTAAGCGCTGTGCTACGCCATAGCCTCGCGCCGTTGGCGCCACACCGCCAAACCAGCTGTAGAACGTTTCATCATCGAGCTCGTAACCAATTTTAAAACCTAGCAACTCGCTATCATTTTCTGCTACCAGCACTAACCCAGTCTTATTGTTCAGTCGAGCTTGTAAGCTCTGTTCCGTTTCCTTCTGTGTAAACTCATGAATTTTTTCAACAATTTTTACAACTTCACTCAGGGAGCCTTCACGAATTAACATCATTTTTCCTCAATTAAAAAGGCTGACTTACGTCAGCCTTGATCTTTGCTTTATGGGTTCAGTGTATTTTTACTTTTTAGGTAAGTATTGCGCGGCTTTTGCGCTGTCTTCCGCCAACCACTGAGCTACGTCTTTGGCAAAATAAGTTAAAATGCCATCTGCACCTGCACGTTTGAAGCAGAGTAACGATTCCAACACCGTTTCGCGCTCTTTCAACCAACCATTCATAATCGCCGCTTTGTGCATCGCATACTCACCAGAAACTTGATAAGCAAACGTCGGTACTTGCAACTCCGTTTTCACACGGCGCACAACATCCAAATACGGCATACCCGGCTTCACCATCACCATATCCGCACCTTCATTGATGTCCATTGCTACTTCGTGCAAGGCTTCATCAGAATTAGCGGGATCCATCTGGTAGTTTTTCTTGTTGCCACCTTTTAAGTTGGCGGATGAGCCAACAGCATCACGGAATGGACCATAGTAATTCGAGGCATACTTGGCTGAGTAAGCCATGATTTGAGTATGAATGTATCCCGCCTCTTCCAATGCCTGACGAATACGGCCAATACGACCATCCATCATGTCAGAAGGTGCAACGACATCCGCTCCAGCTTCAGCATGAGACAGAGCTTGCTTGATCAACACTTCGGTGGTTTCGTCATTTAGAACATAACCTTGATCATCAATGATGCCGTCTTGACCATGGGTGGTAAATGGATCAAGTGCCACATCGGTGATCACCCCCATTTGCGGGACATGTTCTTTCAGTGCGCGCACTGCTCGCTGCACCAAGCCTTCCGGATTGTAGGCTTCTGTTGCACATAAACTTTTGGCATCTTGGTTAACAACTGGAAAGAGAGCAATCGCAGGCACACCAAGATTAGCGAGGTATTGTGCTTCTTCCAACATTAAATCGATCGACAAGCGTTCAACACCGGGCATGGAATCCACTTTTTCACGGCGATCTTTACCCATCAGGATAAACATCGGGTAAATCAGATCGCTCACCGATAATTGGTTTTCGGCCACAAGTCGACGGCTGAAATCATGTTTGCGCAGGCGACGTAAACGACGTCCTGGGAATTGGCCTTGAATGGATACCGACACTCTACTCTCCTTCTTATATTGTCAGAGTCTGAAAGATCAGGTTCTGGGGGAAGTGTTGGGCAAAATCATATCACTCTCGGCTCGGCATGCTAGCGTCAATAGAGGAAAAAGCCAAAAATGACCGAATGCTCACACTCACGTATACTCAGCATTGCCCCCCATAATGAGAGAACATTTCATGATTGATACCCATGCCCACGTTTATGCGAGTGAATTTGACCACGACCGTGATGCAGTGATGGAACGAGCTAAACAAGCGGGTATTGAAAAAATCCTGATACCCAATATTGATCTCAACTCCATCGAACCGATGTTGGCAACAGAAAAAGCCTACCCGGACCAGTGTCATTCGATGATGGGCTTACATCCTTGTTATGTTGATGCCAACGTTCAACAAACTTTAACCACCATTTATGACTGGTTTTCTCGTCATTCCTTTATTGCTGTCGGAGAAATCGGCATCGATCTGTATTGGGATAAAACCTTTAAAGCAGAACAAGAGATGGCTTTTTTAACTCAACTCCACTGGGCAAAAGAATTCAATTTACCTGTCGTGATCCACACTCGCGATTCATTAAATGAAACATTGGCTTTATTGACACAGGCTCAGGATGGCAACTTGCGTGGTGTTTTTCATTGCTTCGGCGGCAGTATCGAAGAAGCACGAGCCATTAATGATTTAGGTTTTCATCTTGGGCTAGGTGGTGTCAGCACGTTTAAAAATAGCGGAATGGACTTGGTAATCCCACATCTCGATCTCAATTACGTTATCTTAGAAACTGACTGCCCTTATTTAGCGCCAGCTCCCCACCGAGGGAAACGTAATGAACCGATGTTTACCCAATTAGTTGGCGAGAAAATAGCTCAGCTACACTCACTCAGTACCGATGAGATAAACACCATCACCACCAACAATGCCAACTTATTGTTTAGATTAAATAAATAACCAAAAAATGCGAGCATTACTCACACCGACCATTTTGTTGGTTTTTATCTGACTTCCTTTTTCTCACTCTCCTCCCCACACGGCGGCATGATGACTTCACGATCCCTGCGAGGATCGAAACCTCGATCGCGTTGCGCAAACCAGCTGTGGATAACTCTGTGATAAATTTCTTCACTCATTGTCATCAAACCGCCTATTTCAAGGCTTTCTTCACAGGAATGGATTGGGGATACTTTTGAAATTACCCACAACAAAATCAGGATCATCGCTACATGTTGTGGATCGAAACTCAGAAAACCACTTTATCAACGCAATTCACAGGATTACTCACAGGTGATGTCATTTTAATCACAAGTAGATAACCTTACTCTTGTCCCGTACTTGTTCCTGATTGAATAGGTTACACTTATCATTAACCCGCATGCCAAATGAGAGCCAACTAATGGACCAATTTTCACACATTGATGTTAATGCCGCACAAAGCTTGATAGAGAAAAAACAAGCTCGTTTAGTCGACATTCGTGATCCACAATCTTTCCAACTTGCACATGCTAAAAGCGCTTTTCATCTCACTAATCAATCTATGACTCAGTTCATGGAACAAGTTGAATTTGATCATCCGGTTTTAGTGATGTGTTACCACGGGATCAGCAGCCAAGGGGCGGCCCAATATCTGGTTAACCAAGGTTTTGAAGAGGTGTATAGTGTGGATGGCGGTTTTGACGCCTGGCAACGCGCCAATCTTCCCATCGAAGCGAGTTAATGATTAATGCAATTACTGACCACCTTGAACAATCCGCGAGCAGCACAAGCTTTTATCGATTATATGGCCGCTCATAAAATCGAGATTCAAATGATGCCGGATGCCAGTGGTCAGTTCTGCTTATGGGTGTTGCATGATCAAGATATCGAGAGCGCTCAAGCTGAACTACAAGACATTTTTAGCAAAACCCTTAACCATGAAAAATATCAAGCGGCTTCGTGGGAAATCGCTGATCAAAAACGCCCTCAATTTCATTACGCCTCTCCCAACTTACTCAGCCTCATCAAAGCCAAAGCAGGCGTATTCACGCTACTGATCATGGCGTTGTGTATCATCATTTTTGCTCTGCAAACCTTCGGAGCTGGAGAAGCTATTTTTTCCGCCTTACATTTTCCCGCTCAAGCAAGCCAACAATGGCAAATCTGGCGCTGGGTAAGCCACGCTTTACTGCATTTTTCCGTCATGCATATCGCCTTTAACTTACTCTGGTGGTGGCAGTTTGGCGGTGATCTTGAACAGCGCCTCGGCAGTGTCACGCTGATTAAGCTGTTTCTCGTTTCTGCCATTCTTTCCGGTGCAGGGCAGTATTGGGTAGAAGGTGCTAATTTCGGTGGTTTGTCTGGCGTAGTTTACGCTTTAGCGGGATATTTATGGATTATTGGCCAACGAGCGCCACAGCTTGGCTTGTCGCTCCCGAGATCATTAATGGGTTTTATGCTGATTTGGTTGGTGCTGGGTTATGTACAACCGTTTATGGCCATTGCCAACACCGCGCATTTAGCGGGTTTAATCAGTGGTGTCGTGTTGGCGTGGATAGATAGCAAACGCTATCAGCAAGCGTAATTCCCGCCCTTCGCACCAGAGTAAAAAAGCGGCTGAAGCCGCTTTTTTACTCTTTAATCGATGAAGAAAAAACCAAACTATTGGTAGATATACTTGGTAAACAGTAAATCGGCGATCACTGTGCGGCCTACCTCAGGCAACAAGATATTATTGAGACGATTCACTAACGATTTACGTAGATCCTCACGCCCAGCTAGGGATTTGATGGTATCTTCGGTTTGTTTGCCCAGTAGCTCAACCACCGCATCGCGGATCAAAGGCTGATGCTGCTCGACAATTGGTAAATCCGCCGCGTTGGCAACCATAATATCGATGCGCACTTGGATATAACCGAGCTTATTACCTTTGGTAAAAAAGTTGGTAGTGAGATCAGGCTCTAAAGTGAAATAAGCCAGTTGGGGCGCAGCGGGTGGATCTTCGGCATAGCTAGCAAAGGAAAGCATGACGCTCAAAGCGAGCATTATTTGGACGACGTAACGTTTTAGCATATTTCTGTCTGCACTTTATTCTGTTCGCAATACTCGAACCGTCGGAGTCTTGTTACAATAGAGCATCCATTTGGTAAATAAAATGCTTTCCGCGTTCGAACTTTTGGGTTTGGAATCAAAATCTGAGCTTTATTGTATACCCAAACTACTTGGCGTTGCAGGTAAGAAGGATAATCGGGTAAAGCGTCAAATTGAATAATAGTATGAATCAATTAACTTCGCTCTATTTAGCTGCGCTCTATCAGGTGGTTTGGCAACAACCTGATGAGATTGAGTATCCAGATCCTCTAGCCAAACAGTGGCTACTTGAACAAGGTTCCTTATCACGACGGATGGCCACACATTGTGAGCATCTCAGCGTTGATTTACTGAGTAATCAAATCATGCCGGCAGAATCATTGAATCACGATGAAGCCCTGTTACTCACTGCAGAAGACTACCTTCTGCGCCAAGTCATTATTTGTGGCGACCAACAACCTTGGGTATTTGGCCATACCTTGATCCCGCGCTCATCGATGCATAATCAGCAGTTTGATTTAGCCCAACAAGGAAAAATTCCACTAGGCTTAACCGTATTTAGTGCGGATAATGTCAAACGAGATGCTCTGCAAGTAGGCTGGATCGAAACAGACTTTGGGCGACTATTAGCGCGTCGCTCACGTCTCTGGATGAATCACAAACCCATGCTAGTCACAGAGCTGTTTCTCGCGACATCCCCGATTTACTCTAAGGAGAGAGTGTAAACTGACCGGCTTGTAAAAGCGCGTGCTTACTGGCAACTGATGCGCATGGATCGCCCGATTGGCTCCCTACTTTTGCTTTGGCCTACTCTGTGGGCGCTGCTTTTGGCCGCACAAGGCTTGCCGGATCTCCGCGTCTTAGTGGTGTTTGTATTAGGCGTATTTTTGATGCGCTCGGCTGGTTGTGTCATCAACGATTACGCCGACCGCCATGTCGATGGCCATGTGAAGCGCACGAGCCAACGTCCATTGCCCGCAGGGTTAGTTTCAGCCAAAGAAGCGTTACTGCTATTTGCCCTTCTTGCTGTCAGCTCGTTCTTACTCGTGTTGACCATGAATACCCTAACTATCCAGCTCTCTTTTATCGGCATTCTGTTAGCCTTTATTTATCCGTTTATGAAGCGCTTCACGCACCTACCTCAGTTGGTATTAGGTTTAGCATTTAGCTGGTCTATTCCTATGGCTTGGTCAGCGCAAGCCAATGCACTACCGCCACAAGTCTGGGTGCTGTTTTTGATTAATGCGTTATGGACGATTGCTTACGACACTCAATACGCAATGGTCGACCGAGATGATGATGTGAAGATTGGTATCAAATCGACTGCGATCTTATTTGGGCGCTGGGATAAACGCATCATTGGTTTGCTGCAACTGGCGACACTGGGCTTACTGGTTGCTTTAGGCCAAGGTTTAGCGCTTGGCACAAGCTACTACTGGGGTCTGCTAGTCGCCGCAGGGTTATTCGCTTATCAACAGCACCTGATCCGTTATCGTGAGCGCATGCCTTGTTTTCAGGCGTTTTTGAATAACAACTATGTGGGGATGGCCATCACCGCAGGCATCCTGCTCAGCGTCTGGTGATCCCAGCTTAAGGCAAAAGAAAAGGCATCCGTAGGATGCCTTTTTCATTCAGTTCGATTGGCTAGAGCACTATCGTTACGCGTCAACCTGACACAGGCTTTCTTGAATCGTCATGCGCACTTCTGGGTAGATCAGCGCATAAAGCTGACGAGACAGCGGCTTCGCCGTTTCTAATACGCAGCGACCCTGCTCATCGAGATATCCCTGCTCTTGCAACGTCACGAACAGCGAAGCAAATACCCCTTTGTCAAAGAACTCAGGCGCATTAATCCCATGCAAACGACCAAGGCGCTGCGCGACTTCCTGACTCTTCTCTTCCAGCTCCGTTTTACCCAAATGTGGGCAGCTCACCAGAAGGTTCAAAGCAATCGCATAACGTTGCAGGGTTTCCGAGATAATGCGCCCCAACAACATCAGCACTTGGGTTTGCGCTTGATTCAAGGTGACCGTTTTACCTTCCACCGTGACCAAATCTTGGCGCGCTAGCTCCGCCACATAGCGCAGTACCAGATCATTAAGCTCCTCTTCCTCAAAACGCAAAAACAGCTCTTGTTTCAGGAAAGGATAAATTTGCGCGACCGTCGCTTGGACTTTGTCCAGTGATACGCTTTGCTGACGGATGAGTAGCTGCGCGATCAATGATGGTAACGCCAGCAAGTGAATGATGTTGTTGCGATAGTAAGTCATCAGGATCGATTGGTTGCGATCCAGCGAAATAATGTCGCCCATGGTATCGGTTTCGACTACAAATTTATCCAGCGACTCCGCATGTTCTACCAGCTTTTCTGCACCCTCACTTGGCAGCGTTGAAGTGGCAGAATACGGCACATTGCGCAGCAGTGATAAGTAGCAATCCACTTGCTTAATTAGGTTGTCACGCGCTAAGGCACGCTGGCGTGAAGCAAGCAGAGCGGTTGCGCACAGGGTCATCGCATTCACGGCCGCAGCATCGTTAATGTGCGTCATCATGCGTGTCGCAAGCTTATTCACCGTCGGCGTCATCCATTGCGGTTTGCTGGCGCCCATTGGGTCAATATCTTGCGTCCATTGCGGTACGGTTTCGTTTAGAAACTGGTTGAGTGGGATCGGCTCACCGAAGTTCACGTAACCTTGGCCAAAATTTCGCAGCTTACGCAGTGTGCGCAGCACTAAACCAGCGTTCTCTTTCTCTTTCCGTTTGCCGCGTAACTCTTTGGCGTAAGTACCCACTTCCATCACATGCTCATAGCCGATGTAGACAGGCACTAACGTGACGGGGCGATTCAAACCACGCAACATGGCTTGAATGGTCATCGCCAGCATGCCGGTTTTAGCAGGTAATAGACGACCGGTACGCGAGCGGCCACCTTCGCTGAAGTATTCCACCGAATACCCTTTCGCAAACAGCTCCGCGAGATATTCACGGAAAATCGTTGAGTAAAGAGGCGCACCTTTAAAGCTACGACGAATGAAAAACGCACCGCCGCGGCGGAAAATCGGCCCGGCAGGGAAAAAGTTCAAGTTAATCCCGGCAGCAATATGCGGCGGTACCATGCCTTCATGATAAAGCACATAAGAAAGCAGCAAGTAATCCATATGGCTACGGTGACAAGGCACGTAGACAATCTCATGGCCATCTTGCGCCAAGCGACGTACCGTCGCGGCGTTATTGATGTTCAAACCTTGATAGATGCGGTTCCACAGCCAACCCAAGATACGATCGCCTTTTTTCACCAGCGAATAGGAAAAATCCGCCGCGATTTCATCTAGGATGTCGTGCGCTTCTTTGCGCGCTTTTTCGAGTGGGATCTGTTTGGATTTCGCTTCATCCGCAATCGCTTTTTCAATCGCGGGAGAGTTCATTAAACGAGCAAACAGTTGTGCACGCTGCGGCAAATTAGGGCCAGACGCAGCCAGCTTTTGTCGTGAGAAGTGAATGCGTGCTACACGAGCCAATTTGTGCGCAATCGAGGCATCGGTACCGTGGGTGTCCGCCATGTAACGCATCGAAACCACTGGGCTAAAACGCACCAAGCAGTCACGGCCAGCAACCAGTACCGCAATCGCCTTTTCCGGACCATTCAACGCTTGCAAATAGGGTCGTTCTTGCCCTTCTTTACCCGGCTTACGTCCCCACAGTACGGTCGCTGGGATCACCTGCACATCCAACTCGCTGTCGAGCTTATGTTCGGTCAGCAGCTCAGAAAACAGCGCAATAGAATCATTCGGCACATGCTGATCGTTACTCAGCAACGTTGGGCGTGAGGCAATAAATACATAGCGTTGGAAAGCTTTTCCATTCACTACCAGCGGTTCTAAAGGGTCAGGCAGGCCGACCTCTTTGGCATGCGTTTGCAACGTTAGCAAATCAACGTTGGATCGAAACGGTAAGGCGTAAATTACCGGTTTTTGCGTGTCGATATCCAGATCTTGGATTGGATTAGACGGAATCGCCGTCCCTTTCACCAGCACCGACATCGGCAACTTCAGTAGTGAACGGGATAATAGGTGTCCTGAAGACATAGAGTTCAAAGCCTCAAGATTCTTGAAATAAGCGCGACAGTACTTCTGCTTTCACAGCTCGCTGTGAGAGTTCACCATCGTGCGGTATTGTTTTTTTGCGCGCCAAGAATACCAGAAACTGGTCAAACCTTTTAATTTTATTGCTTACATCCGCAGCATTTCTGATCTTGATGAAGGAAGAAAACCACTGCTCACAGAGCCGCTAATGGATACACCATCCGGTGGTTCACTTCACAATCACACAAAAAACAAGCAATTGGCTTTGCAATTCTCTTGGCACTGGATATACTCACAGTCAACTGTATAAAAAGACAGGTGACTCATGAAGCCGTTAACTCCACGCCAACAAGAAGTGTTTGATCTGATCAGAAGTAAGATCGATGAAACCGGAATGCCCCCAACCCGCGCCGAAATTGCCAAAGAGCTGGGTTTTCGTTCGGCCAATGCGGCTGAAGAACACCTCAAAGCGCTAGCTCGTAAACAAGTGATTGAGATGGTACCCGGCGCCTCACGTGGGATCCGCATCCTCGTCGATAATGCTGCAAACGAAGAAGAAGCCGAAACCGGCTTACCTTTGATTGGCCGCGTTGCCGCAGGTGAACCGATTCTCGCCCAAGAACATGTAGAGGCGCATTACCAAGTCGATCCAAGCATGTTCCGCCCGCAAGCCGATTTTCTGCTGCGTGTACATGGTGAGAGCATGAAAAACATCGGTATCCTCGATGGTGATTTACTTGCCGTGCACAAAACACAAGACGTACGCAACGGCCAAGTGGTGGTAGCGCGCGTGGAAGATGATGTCACGGTGAAACGCTTGGAGCGCAAAGGCTCCAAAGTTTTCCTGCATGCCGAGAATGAAGAATTCGCGCCAATCGAAGTCGATTTAGCCGCCCAATCGCTCACCATTGAAGGCATTGCGGTGGGCGTCATTCGTAACAGTACTTGGATGTAAGCATTTGTTGAGATGAGTTCTCAACAACTTGCCTTATTATTTGAGATTCATTATCATCTTCCTATCCCAGTATAGGAAGATGAGCATGCGCCACTCAGATTCACCCACTTCAACCCCATACCAAGTTCCTGCGAATTTGGTTCAGCCACTTTGGTTGCGCAGCCGAGAAAGCTTGGTCGATAATGGCTTGGTGTATGATCCGATTGCCGCCAATGCTTGCCGTCACTGTGCGTTAGCGCAAGACTGCCTGACTGGCGATATCGCTCAAAAGCAGTTACTGCATGTCACACTCACTCAGCTTTGTGACCAACAAGTTCACCATTTTCTCGATAACCATCCTGATGGTTGGATCATTAATGTCGGTGCAGGTCTCGACACTCGCTTTTATCGGGTAGATAACGGCCGTTGCCACTGGATTGAATGGGATATCACTGAAAACCTGTTATGGCGTGAGAAGCTGTTTCACCGTAGTGAACGCTATCAGCTAGTGTGTGGTGATGTGATGCAACCACAAGGGCTCGCGGAACTGCCCATCCCTGAATTTGCTCCGGTTTTGTTAGTGTGCGAACACGCTCTACTCGATTGTGATGCACAACAAGTGGCGCGCTTTGTCCGCTCTATCGGATTACATTTTGCCAAAGCCAGCGCCTGCCTTGTGGTGGCGGGAGATAAAACCTCCAGTTATTTAGGCCAAAAACTGGGCTGTGAAACTTATGCCCACGGGTTTACCTGCGCAGGTGATGCCATCATGAATTGTTTACCATGGGCGAAATCAGTACGCACTTTCTCACCACTGGATCGCCATTGTGATCGCTGGAAATTTTGGCAACGCGCGATTGCACGCTCTGGCATTTACAAAACACGCTTAACTCCTGTTGTTGTTAACCTAGATTGGTAACCCGCCATCTCGGTCATGTCATAGCCCAACCATCCGCACTCAGTTACACTAACCGCAAGTCGTTACTGAGGTTTTCTGTGTGTCACTGATTTTGCAAACGTTGAAACAACCGAACGTGCATCGCCAAGTGCTGGCGATCGCGCTGCCTATGGTGCTGTCTAACATTACCGTTCCACTGCTCGGCTTGGTCGATGCTGCGGTGATCGGTCATCTCGAACACGCTTGGTATTTAGGCGGCGTGGCACTCGGCAGCACTATGATTAGCGTGACATTCTGGCTGCTCGGCTTTTTACGTATGTCGACCACAGGCTTAACCGCCCAAGCGCACGGCGCGCAAAATCCGCAGCAGCTTGGTCGAGTTTTACTGCAAGGCAGCGTCATTGCCCTGGGTTTAGCCGCACTGTTTTTACTGTTTCATCGCCCTGTCGCCGAACTGATTTTTCACTTCAGCGATGCCAGCAGCGAAGTCAAAACCTACGCGCACGCCTATTTCTCTATTCGTGCGTGGAGCGCCCCAGCCGCACTCCTTAACTTTGTGCTATTGGGCTGGTTACTGGGTACGCAAAATGCCCGTGCCCCGATGTGGATGGTGATCATCACCAACCTGACCAATATTGGGCTCGATCTGCTGTTGGTACTCGGGCTTGGGCTGAAAGTCGAAGGTGTCGCCATTGCGTCGGTTATCGCCGATTATGCTGGTCTCTTGTTTGGCCTCCTGTGTGTAGGGAGTTACTGGCGGCAGCATCAGCTCCCAGCCCCTTTCTCATTCCTTCCTTCTCTCAGCAAAGAGCTCTCACGATTGGTCGCACTCAATCGTGACATCTTCCTCCGCTCACTCTGTCTGCAAGCCGTATTTAGCTTTATGACCTTTCAAGGCGCAGCGTTGGGAGATGACATCGTCGCTGCTAATGCGGTGCTGATGAGCTTTTTGATGATGATTTCCTACGGTATGGATGGATTTGCCTACGCGATGGAAGCCATGGTCGGTAAAGCAATTGGTGCCAAGGATGATCGCCAACTGCGTACTGCCATGATTAGCAGTACCTTTTGGGCGACCATGATCTGTTTGCTGTTAAGCCTGATCTTCTTAGGTTTTGGATCGGATCTGATCCAGATGATCACTAACATTCCGAGCGTTCAAGCAACGGCGGAACATTATCTGCCTTGGCTCGTCGCCATGCCATTAATCGCCGTGTGGTGTTTTCTATTGGATGGTGTGTTTATCGGCGCGACCAAAGGCAAAGAGATGCGAAATAGCATGGCTATTTCGGCCGTCGCCTTCTTTGCCATTTACGGGTTCATGACCCACTACGGTAATCACGCCCTGTGGCTAGCCATGCTCAGCTTTATGGCACTGCGCGGTTTTACCTTAGGGCTTACCTTTTATACGCAGTGGCGCGCGGGGACTTTTTTACCAGCTCGCTTTTCCATTTAAACCACCTCCGATCGTTTAAGTAGCAGCTGTTTAGATATCGCCATCCCGAAACATAGCAAAGCCCGCTGGCAGGTAAAACACCGAGCCAGCAGGCGCTTACCTCAACTAATCAAAAGGCTGAGGCTTAGGTGTATTGTCGTTGGATGGCGGTAAAATGGGTAAAGCAAAGCTTGGTTGCTCTCCTGTTAAGGTATGCAAGAAAGCCACTATCTTACCGTTTTCATCATCGGTAAATTTACGCCCTAGCTGTAAACGCCCCATGATATCCACTGCGTCTTTAAGCGTGGCCGCTTCTCCGTCATGGAAGTAGGGATACGTTAACGCCACATTGCGCAGTGTCGGGACTTTAAATTTAAAGCGATCGGCGTCAGCGCCGGTTACCGCACTGAGTCCTTCGACTTTATTGTTGGTTTGATACGGTTCAATCAAACCCATTTTTTGGAACGAATTGCCACCTAACGCACTGCCGTTATGACAAGCCACGCAGCCCGAGTTTTTAAACAACTCATAGCCTGCCAGCTCTTGAGCCGTTATCGCGCTATCATCCCCCATTAACCATTGGTCAAAACGTGAGTATGGGGTCACTAAAGTCTTTTCAAACTCCGCAATCGCTTCGGTCACTTGATCGATATCGAGGGTTGGCTTACCAAACACTAGGCGAAACTCACTCACGTAAGCTGGGATTGATTGCAACACATCAATGGCTAACGTATGCGTAAAAGCCATTTCACCCGGATTGGCAATCGGCCCACCTGCCTGCTCTTTCAGATCGGCCGCTCGACCATCCCAAAATTGGGCGATATTCAAACTGGAATTGAGCACAGTCGGTGAGTTGATTGGACCTTGTTGCCAGTTATGACCGATGGACGTTTTTAAGTTATCACTGCCGCCCATGCTCAAGTTATGGCATGAGTTACACGAGATAAACCCTGATTTGGATAAGCGCGGATCAAAGTACAGTTTTTTACCCAACTCGGCTTTTCCAATGTGGATTTCCTGCGCAGGTAAAATGGGGGAAACAGGTTCGCTTCTTGGCGATGCCGCAAAAGCATACCCAGCGAAGGAGAGGGATATCGCTAAGCTCAGCGAGGTAAGAACGACTTTCATAATGGCTTCCTTGTTTTATGTTATTGGTTTTATTGTGGCTTTACGTTGCTGACATGTGTTACGGCTCCTGATGTGCAACTGAATCTATGCTCTAAGCGTTTACGAATCGCTTTAAATTAGAGCCTGCTTATGTGAATAGTAGAAATTCGCCGCGGTGCGAACACTAACCAAGATAGATTTGCTTTAAATCAAAGATGGCGATGACAACATCATCAAAAAGCGAAGTCGGTCAAACTTTGTGCTGTTCCAAAAACAAAGGGCACCGATAAGGTGCCCTTCTTGACTTTACGCAGCGCTCAAAGCACGGCTCTTTATTCTTCTTCCTCTTGTCCTTCATCGGCTTCGTCACGGGTATAAAAACGGGCGAAGAACAAGCCGACTTCAAACAACAAGCACATAGGAATCGCGAGTAGCGTTTGCGAAATCATATCCGGTGGGGTTAGCAGCATGCCGACCACAAATGCCCCAACAATAATGTAAGGACGCTTTTCCGATAGGCTTTTAGGCGTGGTTGCGCCCGTCCAGCACAGCAGAATGATCGCAACTGGCACTTCAAACGCGATACCAAAGGCTAGAAACAGCGCCAATACAAAATCGAGATAACTCGCGATATCGGTCGCGAATTCCACACCACCGAGTGAAATCGCGGTGAAAAATCCAAACACCAGCGGAAACACCACAAAATAGGCAAAGGCGACACCGCAGTAAAACAGCAGCGAGCTAGAGACCAACAACGGGAAGATTAAACGCCGTTCGTGCTTATATAAACCGGGAGCCACAAAAGCCCACACCTGATACAAAATGAAAGGCACCGCGAGAAACACCGCGGCAATCAACGTCAGTTTTAAAGGCGTGAAAAATGGCGATGCTACATCAGTAGCAATCATGGTTGCTCCTGCTGGGAGCCGATCCACTAAGGGTTTTGAGACAAACTCGTAAATCTCATTCGAGAAATAGATCAGGCCAATAAACACCACGATGACCGCTGCCACCGCTTTGAGTAGGCGATTACGCAGCTCTAGTAAATGGCTGATCAAAGGTTGGGTCTGTTCTACGGAAGACATGCAAACCTCATGTGAACAGATCAAAAAAGAGTTATCACATCAGCGTTAAAGCCTGGATAACTCTTTGGAAAGATAGCTTAGTCGGCCTTTTTTTCAGCCGGTTGCGGTGCGCTATCGAGGCGCACATCGGGCTCTGTAGCCGAACTGGGGTTGCTACTGGTAGAGCTAGCTTCACTGCTCGGCGTTGCGGCGTAAGGACGCTGCACTTCCTGCGCGGCTTGCTTGAGTGATTCCACCGATTTTTGCAGTTCAGGAGATAAATTTTGCATCCCCATCTGCTCGGCTTTGCGCAGGTTTTCTTGCAACTCCTGCACTTTCAGCTCATGCGCTAACTCATCCTTCACGCTATTGGCCATGCTTTTCGCTGCAGAGACAAACTTTGCCACGCTGCGAATCGCATGGGGTAATCGCTCAGGGCCAAGCACCACCAGCGCCACAATAGCGATCAATACCAGTTCCCAAAAACCGATATCAAACACGACTTATGCCTGCTCTTTGTCTTTTTTCACTTCAGCAGTCGCATTGGTTTTTGACTGCTCAAGATTTTTGGTTTCAAAATCAGCATCTTTCTGATTTGCTGTGGTGTTTGGTTCTTCTTCCGACATGGCTTTCTTGAAGCCTTTTACCGCGCTACCCAAGTCACCACCGATACCACGTAGTTTCTTAGTGCCAAACAGCAATACCACGATAACTGCAATAATAAGAAGTTGCCAAATACTGATACCACCCATCTCTTTTACCTCGGGTTATGTGTGAACAAATCTTCGAGCTTGACCGAGCGACACTCGCTACTGGCGATAAGCCCGCCAACTCAACAGCCAACATAACGCACCAATGGTTGCGCTACCGATAGCTAAAGGTTCTAACTGATTGGAGATCCATATCGCCGAGCATACGACTAATGTGGCTCCAACACCAAACAAAAACTTTCCTGTCCCTTGCTGGCGTTTGGATTGTCGATAACCTTGATAAAGACTATCCAAACGCTGATTGAAGTTACGACCTTGCTTTAAGCTGTCATACAGTAATTCTGGCAGCTCAGGCATTTTTTCAAACCATAATGGCGCTCGCTCTTTCAGAGCGCTCAAGAAGGCTTGCGGCCCCACTTGCTTGGCCATCCATTTTTCTAAAAATGGCTTGGCAGTCTGCCACAAGTCAAGTTGTGGGTAGAGCTGACGCCCCAAACCTTCCACATACAGCAAGGTTTTTTGTCACGCAAAACTAAACTGCGGCTGCACTTCCATATTGAAGCGGCGCGCGGTGTTGAATAGGTTAAGCAGCACATGTCCGAACGAAATTTCGCATAGCGGTTTGGCGAAAATCGGCTCACACACCATGCGGATCGCCACTTCAAACTCATCCACATTGGTATCCAGTGGCACCCAACCCGAATCAACATGCAGTTGCGCCACACGGCGATAATCACGATTGAAGAAAGCGAGGAAGTTTTCAGCCAAATAGCGCTTATCTTCGCTATTCAGTGTCCCGACTATGCCGCAGTCCAAACCAATCCACTGTGGGTTTTCAGGGTGGTCAGGATTGACGAACACATTACCCGGATGCATATCCGCATGAAAGAAACTGTCGCGAAACACTTGTGTGAAAAACACACTCACACCACGTTCCGCCAGTAACTTCATATTGGTACCGTTGGCATGAAGCCCTGCTAAGTCAGAAACTTGGATGCCATATATTCGCTCAGAAACCATGACAGTTTCATTACAGAAGTCCGTCAGCACTTCTGGTACATACAGCTCTTCGCTGTTTTCGAAGTTGCGGCGCAGCTGAATGGCATTGGCCGCTTCACGGCGTAGATCCAGCTCATCGAGCAAAGTTTTCTCGTATTCACGCACCACTTCCACCGGTTTTAAGCGGCGGGCTTCCGGCAGCGCTTTGGCGACAATGCGTGCCACGCGATACATCAGCTTGATATCCGCATCAATCTGCGGACGAATATCCGGACGAATCACTTTCAGCACTACATCGCGACCATTACTCTTGAGCTTGGCGGTGTGTACTTGGGCAATCGAAGCGGAAGCTAACGGTTTGATGTCAAAATCATCGAACCACGTTTCCAGCGGCGCGCCGAGTTCTTCTTCAATCAGTTGTTTGGCTTGCTGACCATCAAACGGAGCGACCTTATCTTGCAACATCGCCAAGGGATCGGCGATATGCGGCGGGAACAAGTCACGCCGGGTCGACATCATCTGCCCGAATTTAATCCACACCGGCCCCAGCTCTTGCAGTGCCAAACGTAAGCGCTCACCTAACTGCTTGTCGGTGTGTTGATTGCGCAGCCAGAATAGAGATTTGCGCGCAAGCAGAGGCGCTCGGGTCAGATGATGATCAGGCAGCAACTCATCCAAGCCATATTCGAGTTGAACTTTAACTATGCGGTATAAACGTTTCAGCTCTGCAGGTTTCATGCTTTTTCCAATAGCTGGCTAAGACGCGCTTCTAAGCGCGCGGCCTGACTTTTCACTTCATCTACTTGATCGCAGAAATAAGCAATTTCCAATGGCGGCGGCGCGATACGCCACTCTTCAGTGAGCACCTGTGCCAAGTGGTCTTGATGCTTATGCGCTTGCTGTTTTAAAGCGCCGGCGATGCTTTTGACACCATGCACCACACTGTGTGCCACCACATCACCGGTGATACGCGATAACCACTCTTCCACATCCGGTTTGCAATCGGTCATCAGCTCAGCAAACTTCTGCGCCAGTTGGATATCGCCTTCCAGTTCCAGCTTATCTTGCTTGATAAGACGAGTGATGTTGGCCTGTTCACGCAACTGAGGAAGAATCGAGAGGTTTAGTGCCAGATAGCAATCCGGTTGGCCTTCAAAGCCCGTCATCACATCGATGCGCTGACTAAAAACAAACGTTAGAGATTGATTTAATTCACGCAGATGCAGCGAAATCACTTTACCTTTCAGGCGCAGCAGTTTGCGGCCTAAAGCCGGATCATCATTAATGAGCGTGTTGAGCGTGGTTTCAATTACCGCAGTCAGAAGAGGAGACAATGGCATGGTTGCAAGCAATGACATAGCAGCCCTTAAAATTTGTAACCACGATGCAGCGCCACAATGCCGCCGGTCAGGTTGTAATAGGTGGTTTGTTCAAAGCCTGCGTCTTCCATCATGCCTTTTAGTGTCTCTTGATCCGGATGCATGCGGATCGACTCAGCGAGATAGCGATAGCTGTCTGCATCATTGGCGATCAGCTGCCCCATCTTAGGCAGAATGTGGAATGAGTAGGTATCGTAGAGTTTCGACAGCGGATCGAGGATCGGCTTAGAAAACTCCAGCACTAACAGACGACCGCCGGGTTTCAGTACACGGAACATCGAACGCAGCGCTTTATCTTTGTCAGTCACGTTACGCAGACAGAAACTAATGGTAATGCAGTCAAAATAGTTATCAGGGAAAGGCAGCTCTTCCGCGTTGGCTTGTACGTAATGCACATTACCGACCACACCAATGTCGCGCAGTTTATCGCGGCCGACATTGAGCATAGAGTTATTGATATCGGCCAAAATCACATGGCCTTTGTCGCCCACGATGCGCGAAAACTTGGCGGTTAAATCCCCCGTGCCACCACCCAAATCGAGAATACGTTGTCCCGGACGTGCGCCAGAACAATCGATGGTAAAGCGCTTCCATAAACGGTGAATACCACCTGACATCAAATCGTTCATGATGTCGTATTTGGCCGCTACCGAGTGAAATACTTGCGCGACTTTATGTACTTTTTCATCTTTACGTACGGTTTCAAACCCAAAGTGGGTCGTTTCCTGATTGTCTGTTGCCGAATTTGCTAGCACGTTGGTGTCCGTCATTATTTTTCCTCTTTGGCCGTCATCACTGCGGCGACTGCGGGCGATTAGTTTACTTTATCCTCAATCGGATGTCTTTCTACTAAAGGGGCATTTTCCAGATCCGGCGCTTGTTGCGCGCGTTCAACTAATGGCTGAGGGATAGAACGTTTGATCTCAACCCCCAGCTGTTTGAAGCTTTCCGCCTGACGAATGGCGTTACCACGCCCAGTCACCAGCTTATTCATCGCCCCTTGATAACTCTGGTTGGCTTTATCCAGCGCGCCACCTAGCCCTTCCATATCTTCTACGAATAAACGCAACTTATCGTACAACTTGCTAGCACGTTCGGCGATCACCTGCGCATTTTGGTTCTGCCGTTCGTTGCGCCATAAATTATCAATGGTGCGCAGTGCCACCAGCAAAGTGGTGGGGCCTCGACCAAAATAATGTTCTGCTCCATCGCCTCTTTAACCAAGCTTGGGTCAGCTTGAATCGCCACTTGGAAAGCCGGCTCAACCGGAATAAACATCAGCACATAATCAAGACTCTGAATGCCTTTGAGTTGATGGTAATCTTTCTGGCCAAGCCCACGAATATGGTTACGCAACGCAAGTAAGTGCTCACGTAATGCACTATCTCGCTCGCTATCCGTTTCAGCATGGAAGTAACGCTCATACGCCACCAAGGCCATTTTTGAGTCGATCACCACCTGCTTGTTTTGCGGCAAATGGACAATCACATCTGGCTGATAACGCTTGCCCGCTTCGTTTTGTAAGCTGACTTGGGTTTGGTATTCATGCCCTTCGCGCAACCCAGATTCTGCCAACACGCGCGCTAGCACCACTTCACCCCAGTTGCCTTGCTGTTTGTTATCCCCTTTCAGTGCTTGCGTCAGGTTGAGTGCTTCTTTGGCCATCTGTTCATTGAGACGCTGCAAGTTACGCAGTTCATGCACTAAGGTGTGACGCTCTTTGGCTTCGTGGTTAAAGCTATCATTGACCTGCTTTTTAAAGCCTTCGAGCTGCTCTTTGAGTGGGCTGAGCAAACCATCTAAACTCTGGCGGTTTTGCACATCCACTGTCGCGGTTTTGTGCTCAAACACTTGATTGGCCAAATGCTCAAATTGCTGTTTTAGGCGATCTTCGGCTCGTTCAAGCAGCTGCAATTTTTCTTGGCTCGCCACCAATTGCTGCTGATGACGCGCTTCTTGTTCACGCAATTGGCTTTCTAACTCGGCTTTTGCCGCGCGTACTTGGTTTAGCTCATCGGCGTATTGCTGGCGCTCTTGTTTTACCGCCTCAAAGTAACGCAGCTTTTCCAGCACTGCCATTAACTTGCCGTGTGATTGCTTGAGTTCAAATTCGTTTTTGTCACGTAACGCATCTAGCTCATCCAACTCTTGCTGAGCAGTGGTGAGCTGCTCATTAAGCTGCTGAATTTGCTGCGCATGCCAGTGGCTCTGCTGCTCAAGTTGTTGCTCAAGCAATTGGGTTTTCAGTTGGTAGCGCTGCTTGACCCACCAGCCGATCGCCACCCCAGTGGCTCCGGCGCTTACTAACGCCGACCACAAGGCGCTTTGATTTTCAAAAATCCATTGCATGTTGAATACTTACTGTGATTTATCTCGATCAAAATGGTATTTCGACACTGGATAAATGTCCAGTTTGTTGCGCGTTTATTCTCCCCGTAGACTAGCGAAAAACTAAGGATAAGTGAGATTCAGGATGAATGAGAAACGCGCGTTGGGCTTAGGGCTGGCTTCTGTGTTGCTGTGGTCAACCGTGGCGACTGCTTTTAAATTGACACTGGCCGAGTTGAACCCGCTGCAAATGGTGACGGTGGCGAGCATTGTCTCTGCACTGGCTTTACTGGTGATTTGTGCTGCGATGGGCAAGCTTAAGCTGATCGTCCCCACTTTGCTGGCGAATCCGTTTTACTACCTGCTGCTTGGGCTGATTAACCCACTCGCCTATTACCTGATTTTATTTAAAGCCTATTCGCTGCTGCCCGCGTCACAAGCACAAGCCATCAACTACAGTTGGGCGATCACCCTCACCTTGATGGCGGCGCTGTTTCTCGGCCAACGGATTCGTAAACAAGATTGGATCGCTTGTGTCATGAGTTACCTTGGCGTGGTGGTGATTGCCACAAAAGGCGATCTGCTCGGCCTGCAATTTGAAAGCCCACTCGGGGTTGGGCTCGCACTACTGTCGACTCTGCTATGGGCAGGATATTGGATTCTCAATACCAAAAATAAAGCTGACCCGATCGTTGGGGTGTTACTCGGCTTTCTGCTCGCCATCCCGTTTGCACTGGCGCTGTGTTGGTACGAAAACCTCAATTGGCAAGGCATCACCACCCAAGGTTGGTTAGCGGTTACTTACGTGGGACTGTTTGAAATGGGCATCACGTTTGTACTTTGGCTCAGCGCGCTGAAAAATACCCAGAACACCGCACGCATCAGTAACCTGATTTTTGCTTCGCCTTTTATTTCGTTGTTTCTGCTCGCGACCATCATTGGTGAAGCGATTCACCCAACCACCTTGATCGGTTTAGTGCTGATTATTGCCGGTTTGATCGTGCAGCAGTGGAAAGGTAAAGCCAACGGTGCATCTGCCACACAAACCGAATCACTGTAAAACCAGCAGAACAATCAAAATTGATTACACTTTAAGCACAAGGCTAGTGTTTAGGAGGTGATGATGAATCGCCGTAATCAATCCGTAATCAACGAAGAAGTGACGTTTCCCAACGATGTCGAACTGGTCTCCACCACCGACACTCGTGGGATTATCACCTACGCCAATGAAGCATTCTGTCAGGTCGCGGGGTATACCGCTGAAGAGTTACAGCATAAAAATCACAACATTATTCGTCATCCTGATATGCCCAAGGCAGCCTTTCAAGATTTGTGGGATCACCTGAAACTCAAACACGCTTGGCGCGGCGCGGTGAAAAACCGCTGTAAAGATGGCCGCTACTATTGGGTTGATGCGTTTGTTACACCAATCTATGAAAAAGGTCAGCTGGTTGGCTACCAATCTGTACGTCGTCAATTAGACCCCAAGGTGCGAGAGCGTGCCGAAAAAGCTTATCGCGCAATTCAACATGGCCAACGCATTACGCCAAGGCTGCAACTCTCGGCAACCCATAAGCTACTTATTTCATTACTGGTTACTGGGGCTCTCGCGCTGGCTTCTATTTTCTATTCTCCATACTGGTGTTTATTGCTTCCCGCGTTTTATTTTCTGCTTTTTTATGGTGAGGTGATAAACCTGCCTCATTTTAATGATCGACTGCGCCAACAATACGATAGTGTGTCACGTTGGGTTTATTGCAATACGCCTAGCAACCAAGCGGAGTTTCATCTGTTAATGGATGAAGGGCGCAACCGCACGATTCTAGGTCGAGTGCTGGATGCCAGCCGAGCACTGCGCGATAAAGTGAAAGAGCTAGAACAGATCTCACACAGCTCAAGCCAAAGTGTCGAAGTGCAAAATGGAGAACTTGAAACCATCTCCACTGCGGTGGAAGAAATGGTCGCCACCATCGCCGAAGTCGCGCGCAACAGCAGTCACTCTTCAGAGCAAGTGCACCAAGCGACTCAACTTTGCCACCATGCCGCCAAACAAATCGATAATACCGAACAGCAAGTGGCTCATTTGGTAAAAGAGGTTGAGACTTCCTCAGCCAATACTGAAGTGATGGCTGAGAAAATTGCCGCGATTGGGCAAGTGATGAACGAGATTCTTGGCGTTGCTGATCAAACCAATTTATTGGCACTCAACGCGGCAATTGAAGCCGCTCGCGCGGGAGAACAAGGCAGAGGGTTTGCCGTGGTCGCCGATGAAGTGCGCGCCTTAAGCCAGCGCACTCACAAAGCGACAGAAGGGATCCAAGTCTCGATGCAAGAAATTCTGGATGCGCTGCAACAACTCAAAAACACGATGAACAGCGGCACACAACTCGCTAATGCCTGCATTCATACTACGCAGGAAACCCGTTCAGAAATCCAAGCCCTGAATCAGGCGATCAGCAGTATTGATGATGCAGCAACCCAAATCTCCACCGCCGCAGAACAGCAAAGTATTGTCGCCAAAGAGATCAATCAGAACCTGCTCAACATTAAAGATGCTTCGATTCGTACACTGCAAGATGCTCAATCCGTTGCGGATTTGGCATTGGATGTGAAAAGTAAAGCCGATGCCATGTCAGCGCTCGGCTTGTCATTTAAATCTTAGGATTAAACCCACTGGCCGGCGACGTAGCCACTCGACCAAGCCCATTGGAAGTTATAGCCGCCGAGCCAGCCAGTCACATCCATCACCTCTCCGACAAAGAACAAACCTGCCACGGTTTTGCACTCCATGGTTTTGGATGAGAGGCAGTCGGTATCCACTCCGCCGAGCGTCACTTCAGCAGTGCGATAGCCTTCGGTGCCGTTTGGCACAATCGACCACTGTTCTAAACTGGTTTGCACCGCGTCGAGCTCTTTGGGGGAATACTGTTTCAGCGGTTTATCGGCAAACAGTTGGCGCTCAATCAGCACTTCCACCAAACGCTTAGGCAACACTTTCGATAAGGTATTTTTCAAGCTCTGATTCGGGTGCGCTTCTTTTTCGCTATTCAGCAGCTCCGCCAAATCCACATCCGGCACTAAATTGGTGGTGATGGTTTGTCCCGGAGTCCAATAAGAGGAAATTTGTAGCACTGCAGGGCCAGATAAGCCGCGGTGAGTAAACAGCAAGGCTTCTTTAAAAGTTTTACCGCACTCTGCGCGCATCTCAACGGGAATCGCCACACCCGATAACGGCGCAAAATCTTCCTTATCTTGCACATGCAACGTAAATGGCACTAGACCTGCGGTGGTACTGATCACGGGCAAGCCAAACTGCTCTGCGATTTTGTAGCCAAACGGCGTCGCGCCCAATTTCGGCATCGACAAACCGCCGGTAGCAACCACCAGCGACGCACACTCAATCTCACCGATGGTAGTTTGCAGGGTAAAACCTTGTTCAGTGTGGGCTATCGTGCTGATTTCAACTTGATAACGCTGCTCGATATTGGGTTGATTACACTCACTGAGCAGCATATCCACAATCTCTTTGGCCGAATCAAGGCAAAACAGCTGGCCATGATCACGTTCTTCATAAGCAATGCCATATTTGCTGACCAGCGAGATGAAATCCCAGTTGGTGTATTGCGACAGTGCCGATTTCACAAAGTGTGGGTTTTGGCACAAGTAGTTCGCCGACGAGACATCATAGTTAGTGAAATTACAGCGACCACCACCAGAGATCAGAATCTTCCGCCCCGGTTTTTTAGCATGATCGAGCAGTAATACCTGACGGCCACGTTGTGCCGCCTGCGCCGCGCACATTAAACCTGCTGCACCTGCGCCAATTATCACTACATCGACTTTCTTGCTCATCACGGCCACCTAATACCATAAAAAAAGGATGTGCTGAGTGCACATCCTTACTCACTTGGGCGGCTATTCTAACGGCAAATGGCCACTCTGCCAACGCAATGCCAATCTGCGGCCAACCGATGTGATTAGAGCATAAAGGCAACGACCGTAGTCAAAACCAGTAATGAACCAGACAGAACAAACAGCTCACGGACCCGATCACACTTGCCGGTAAATACGGGATCATGATGATGGTGATACTCGCGACCTTTAAGATAGTGATATAAGCGAACCTGTTTGGTCACGTTACCATGAGTGGTAAAAAAACCCCGACCATCAACTTGTTGATAAAGCAACGGATGAGCTTCACGCATGATGTAAATAAGTGAGCGCAGTGCTGTCACATAACGTGCGACGTTAATCGCCGTCACGGCCATAAGCGCAAATAGAATGGTATCTCCACTGATCATCTTTTCCTCCCTACACACCTTGTGTTGAGAATGCCCAGAGAAAAAGACGATCGCTTCAGTTTGTCTTTTTGCCGATCTTACTCAGCAGGAGCATCCATCACAGAAGATGAGCCTTTCTTTGCCAATGCTGCCAGATCTTTATCAATGAAGAACAACGCCTTACCATCTTCACCGACCAGTTCCAGCTTATCTAAAATCCCTTTAAACAACTTCTCTTCTTCGTGCTGTTCGGCCACGTACCACTGAAGGAAGTTAAATGTTGAGTAGTCTTGGGAAGTGAACGCCACATGAGCCAGTTTGTTAATCTGTTGCGTGATCTTCTGTTCATGTTGGTACGTCTCACGAAACACTTCACCCAGTGAAGCAAATTCGTGGCGTGGCGCAGCGATCGCACCAAGGATTGGCAGTGCTCCCGTCTCACTCACATAAGTGAACAGACGTTGCATATGCTGCATTTCTTCTACCGCATGAACGCGTAAAAACTCAGCAGCACCATCAAATCCTTTGTCTTCACACCAAGCACTCATTTGTAAGTATAGATTGGATGAGAAAAATTCGAGGTTAATTTGCTCATTGAGATGTTCAACCATCGCTTGCGACAACATAGAAAACTCCTAATTCACTGTAACTATTTGAACGAACTATAACATGTTCGCTAGTTATTGTAGCCCTACCCCAAAGCATCGCCATCAAACTGAGATCGCTGCGACAAAAAAATCACCAATCCAGTGCTACGCTGTGCTTAGTCACCCGAAAAGGAGTCCATACAATAGAGTTATCAACATCTTTTGGTTGCGGTGGATCTGTCTGAAGACAGCAAACTGCTGGTTGAAAAAGCGGTGGCTCTGGCCAAACCTCTCAATGCAGAAGTCTCGTTCATTCATATTGATGTGAACTACGCTGAGCTGTACACCGGCCTTATCGATATTAATTTGGCCGAAACCCAGCATCACGCCATGGAGGCATCGCAAAAACAGCTACAAGATTTAGCGCAACATGCCAATTACCCGATTAAGCATACCTTGGTCGGTAGCGGCGATTTGACCAATGAACTGTGCGAAACCATCAGCGAATTTAACGTGGATTTATTGGTGTGCGGCCATCACCAAGATTTTTGGAGCAAACTGCTCTCCTCCACTCGTCAGCTGATCAATAGCTCACCCGTGGATATGCTCGTCGTACCACTCTGCGACTGACGAGCAGAAAATACTCAGGTAGACTGCGCACTCCATTCACTCATTCGATAGCGTTATGGTTTATCTCTCTGCAGTCACCCTGTTGTGGGCATTTTCATTTAGCCTGATCGGCGTTTATCTCGCCGGTCAGGTAGATTCTTGGTTTGCAGTCTGGATGCGAGTGGCTCTCGCGAGCTTAGTGTTCATCCCTTTTCTCCGTTTTAAAGATGTCCCGCGAGCTCTGATTGCCAAATTGATGGCAATTGGTGGCATTCAACTTGGCTTGATGTACTGTTTTTACTACCAATCTTTCTTGCTGCTCTCGGTTCCCGAAGTCTTACTGTTTACTGTATTTACTCCGATTTACGTCACCTTGATTTACGATTTTCTCAAAGGGCGTTTTTCCCCTTGGTATTTAGTCACCGCGTTGATTGCCGTTTTGGGTGCAGTGTTGATTAAATTTGCAGGAATTAATGACCATTTCCTGACGGGTTTTTTCGTGGTGCAAGGGGCCAACCTCTGCTTTGCGATTGGCCAAGTCGGCTATAAATACCTGATGGAGCGTGAGCAAACCGCCTTACCGCCACATACTGTGTTTGGTTATTTCTACCTCGGTGCACTGGTGGTAGCCAGCGTGGCGTTTTTGCTGCTTGGTAACCCTGAAAAGCTCCCGACAACTTCACTGCAGTGGGGAATCTTGCTCTATTTGGGGTTGATCGCTTCTGGGCTTGGCTATTTTGCATGGAACAAAGGTGCATGCATGGTCAATGCCGGAGCCTTAGCCATCATGAACAATGCGCTAGTGCCTGCCGGTTTGGTGGTGAATATTCTGATTTGGAACCGCGATGTCGACCTCATCCGTCTCTCTCTAGGCGGAGCCGTTATTCTCGCTTCTTTGTGGATCAACGAAACTTGGGTAAAACGTCGCGTTGAACGTGATTATCAACGCCAAAACTTAACCTAAGCGGACTCTATCGCCCAAAACACCAAAGCCCATCATTAGATGGGCTTTGGCTTACGATTTATCGGCGTTGCAAGCTTAATGCATACTGACTTTAGCGGCGATCTCATGAACTAGAGCAGGATTAGTCTGCGCGACTTTTCCTTCCAGCTGTTGCTGTTTTTTCATCAGCTTACGCTGCTTCTTCAGCACTTTTTCCAGTTTTTTATGAAACTTCTGCTGTTTCTTCAAACTGCCTTTCGGCAATAGACTCGCCACGCCGGTATTGGTTTCGTTTTCCGATAACGCGGAGATATTGGCAGCAGGAGACCTCACACTCAGAGCTTGCGGCTTACACAGGCTTTTCTTATCACCCGCCACTCGTGCACAAGCTCGACACAAAAACTGCGGCTCAGCCACTAAGCGTTCAATCTCACCAAGGGAAGTCGCAATCTCATTGCGGCTGAGTTTACATAGACGTTTAGTCCACTGACTGCTCCAGCTAAAATACGAATTATTCTCAGGCGCAGATATTACGTGGTTCATTTGAAAACACAAGTCAGATTCTGTTCGCGCTTGTTCACCAATAATGTTTGCGTTGAATGGGGTTATTCCCCATCCATTGCAGCGAGCACATACACATCAAAGCGGTTTTTCTTGGTTTCTATCGCCATGCTTGGTTTACGATGTTGTAGCCACGGCGCGTAATCCGGCCGTTTCACCACCACTCGCTTTTGCGCCAGTTGTAACGCGGGTTCGAGTAGAGCATCTGCATCATTATCAGCTCCCACCAACGATTGAAATACTCGCATCTCTTTTTTGACTAACGCACTTTTCTTTTTATTCTCAGGATGAGGATACATAGGGTCTAAATAGATCACATCGGGGCGAACAAAGTTGGGGTCAGCGGCCAATTGCTGCAAAGCATCGTGGCTTGAAGCGTGCAGTAGGCTAATGCGCTCACTCACCCAAGCGCCTATTTCACTATCTTGTTGTGGCGCGTTGTAAGCCATCTTCCAATAAAGCGGCCACCACGGGATGACGTTCTACCATTTGCACTCGGCAACCCAAGGATGCCAACACAAAGGCATCTCGCCCCAAACCCGCCGTTGCATCGAGCACCACAGGAGTGACGCCTTTATTTAAGCCTGCGGCTTTGGCGATCGACTGCCCTTTACCGCCACCGAATTTGCGACGATGCGCCACTGCGCCCTCCACCCAATCAACATAGATTGCGCCAAGTTTCGGCTCATCGAATTTGCGCAGTTCAAGGCGTTCCTCGGTGAGCACCAAAGCAAATACACTGTCAGCACTGGCTTGCAGCTGCCAACGCGCAGCAATCTGCTCTAACTCTTGCGCACGGTGTGGCGCTTCGCAAATCAGTTGTATCAACAAGGGAACTCCGAAAACCTAGACAAAACGGCGACTCAGTGTAGCGGATTTTGTTAGCAAACCCTACGCTTTCTCTTTGAGCTGCGCAGCAACCAAATCAGCGATTGGTTGTGGGCGACTAAACAGGTATCCCTGTGCATAGTCGACGCCAATCTGCTGCAAGGCCTGCAGAATTTGCTCGTTTTCGACAAACTCTGCGACGGTGGTTTTACCCATCTGTTTGGTCAGTTCGTGAATTGAGCGCACCATTAGGCGATCCATCTCGTTTTTATCCATATCACACACAAAAATGCCGTCTATTTTCACGATATCCACTGGCAATTTTTGTAAGTAACCGAATGATGAAAGTCCCGAACCAAAATCATCCAACGCTAAAATACAGCCCAAGTTTTTTAGCTGAGAAAATACCGTAATCGCTTGATTGAGATTACACATCGCGGCAGTTTCAGTGATTTCAAAGCAAATTTTGTTGCACGGTATGCGCCCATGACATAAGCGATCGAGCAAGAAGGCCACAAAATCAGGATTGCCAATCGAATTCCCCGAGAGGTTAATGGACACTCGGCCCAGTTTCTTTATCACCTCAGGGCGCGCTTCAAGCCAACTTAACGTCTGTTCCACGATCTGCCGATCTAAGCGATGTGCTAGGTTATACCGTTCAGAAGCCGGTACAAAAATACCAGGCGAGACATATTCCCCCACAGCGTTCTTGATTCGCACGAGCACTTCAAAATGGAGCTGCACATCGGGGTGATTAAGAGGCACGATGCGTTGTGCAAAGAGCTCAATTCGATCATTGGCCAAAGCATCATGCACTAGGTTGACGCATTCCATTTCCTGCTGACGTCGGCGTAAATCAGCATCATCTTGTCGGTACAAGTTAAACCGGTTACGACCTTCTTCTTTTGCGGCATGACAAGCGGTATCTGCCTGCGCATGCACCATTTGTGGTGACGTTGCCGTATGATCCATCATGCGAATGCCAATCGAACAGGTCAGATTAAATCGAATGTGCTCCCACACAAATGGCACTTCACTCAGCGCATGAATGATACTTTGCGCCACCAGCACGGCATCTCGCTCGGTACAATCGCGCAATAAAATGGAGAACTCATCGCCTCCCATACGTGCCAACGTGGCTCTAAACGGTAATACATCTTCCAGCATACTGGCACAAAACTGAATAGCACCATCACCCGCATCATGCCCTGCGGTATCGTTAAGGACTTTGAGCTGATCAAGATCGAGATACAACATCGCATGTGTACGCAGCTGACTTTCCGTCTCTTTGAGTGCTTTGGCTAACTCCAACTCAAACTGGTTACGGTTGAGAGTGTGCGTTAATGAATCATAACGAGCCTGATAAGCCAATTGATCCGCGAGTTGGCGAGTTTCCGTAATGTCCTCACCCACAATCAATAGCGTACCCGTTTCAAGCAGAGGGCGGATATTTTCACGAACCCACACCGTTTCCCCCGTATGGTGCTGATAACTGACTTCTCGTCGCCATACCGAGGAAGCGTGCCGGCTTGGCAGCAACAAGACTTGTCTTGGTGTTAATGCGTCCTCATCTTGGTAAAAATCACGAATGTGGTGCCCTAACATGGCCTCGGCCGGATACCCCAACAGCTGTTCCGCAAACTGATTGACTTGTTGGATATGATTTCGTTCATCCAACGTCAGCATCATCACGGGCTGCTGATCGTAGTAATGACGTAAACTGGCTTCACGTTGAAATAACTTATCTTCGGTAATTTTACGCCAAGTAATATCCTGAGCTTCGAGCAGAATTTGCGACTCTTCCCGAGTGGGTAATGGTTTAAACTGACACTCCAACACAATAGCACCTAGCTCGGGATGCCAGATCTCTGCATTGAATTGCCGAGTCTGCGGGATGGATTCGGCAAAGTAATTTTGTATATGCTCGACTGCGGAGTCTTCCCAACCTTTGTGCAACCATATCGGCCGAAGTAGGCTTTCCCCATGTCGGTACAACAGGCTTTGCAACTTACCATTGCAAGAAATAATTCGCCCTTCCAGATCAAATATACCGATGTAATGCGTGCTTTGATCGAAAATCGATTCCAATAACTTTTGATTCGCACGTAGGCGTTCAGTGTAGTAATACTGTCGAACAACAATGATCAGCAGCAGACATACGCCACCGATCACGGCAAGCCACAACATCGTGCCGCCAACCGAATCACTATCCCATTGATAGCGATTCTCCGTTAATTCAGCTTGGCTCACCGGCAATGTTTGACCTTGTGCCAACGCTGCAAAAAACAAACAACTCAGCATATGAACAAACGGAATGCGGGGTCTTAGGCTCATGATTCGCGATAGGCTCAATCCAGACTCCAAGGTTAAAGAATATTGTTAATGATGATAAAATCAGCGCTCTCTATTTTGTGTCGCAGACTATCAGGAAGGACCATGCAAACCAACCACACCAAACTCGATGATCTGGATCGTGCCATCCTGAAAATTCTCATGGATGATGCGCGTACACCTTATGCAGAAATGGCGAAACAATTTAATGTTAGTCCAGCAACGATTCACGTGCGAATCGAGAAGATGAAAGCCGGGGATATTATTCAAGGGACGGAAGTGGTGGTAAATACCAAAAAGCTCGGTTATGACGTCTGCTGCTTTATTGGTATTAATCTGAATGCCGCGCGAGATTACCATTCTGCACTCGCCAAATTGAATGCACTGGATGAAGTAGTGGAAGCTTACTACACCACGGGCGCCTATAACATCTTTGTGAAATTGATGTGTCGTTCGATCGAAGAATTACAGTATGTGCTGATCGATAAGCTGCAAGCCATTGATGAAGTTCAGTCGACAGAAACGCTGATTTCCTTACAAAATCCGATTAACCGTAACGTGAACCCTTGATGGCATTGACCAATCTCTCGACCTTGTCATTTCGACATCTACAATAAGAAAAACAAGGCTTAAGATGAGAACGGTGCTGCTTAGAAGAAATAAACGCTAGCGTTTTTGTAAGTAGTTCAGTAGTTCTTCTGCAGAAATACCTTGTTGTGCCAGTTCTTTGGCCATAATTTCAACTTGCTCACCTTTACGCGATTCAATCACTTGCTGGAACTGATAAACCAGATCACGCAACACGGTAATTGGAACTTGCTTTGCTGCACTACGGATGCGTTCACTACTTTGATTACCCAGTTCATTGAGTAATTTGCCAAACATCACCTTTTCTGGTGCTTCATCAAGCTGTTCCAGAATGCGAGCCATTTCATAGGTGGTTAAAGACATGGGTATTGAATTCCAAACGGTTAGTCAGTATCGAAGAGGCAAATAATATACACAGGATACACGCTGAGTAAAATAGCCTCAGCGTGTATTTATCTTGTTGAATCAGCACTCAGATGTTTGGGTATGCCAACGAAAACCTATCGGAGAGAACAAAATAAGCAATGCCGGCGCAGCGAGCCACATCGTCAAACCAATCAATGGTTGAGGCTCAGAGATGAAGCGTTGCAAAGTCCCGACGAGTAAACCCGATCCACTCATTTGAAATAAGCCCAAAAGTGCCGCAGCCGTACCCGCTTTGTCACCAAATGGAGCTAACGCCTTACCCGCTGCGCCACCAAGAATCCAAGCAAAACCAATTGAGGATAAAAATACAGGAAGCATAAATGCTAACGCTGTTGACTGATGTTGCAAAATCATCATCAGACAGCCAGCAATCATCAGCGTGACAATCCCAATAATCAATGAAACGCGCGTACCCAATTTATCCATGACTTTCGGAGCGGTCATGCAAGCAATAATGTTAACCACCGCGTTAACGCCAAACCAGAAAGTAAACTCATTCATACTGAGCTGTAAACGTTCCATTAGGATCACTGGTGCCGAAGTCACATAGGCTAAAATCACCGCCATCGCTAACAAACAGAGTGTCGCATGGAAAAGAAATGTCGGCTCTCTCAGTACCGCCACATAGCGTGAAAGCTTAAATACCGCCGGACGACTCCCTGTATTAGGATTACTCTCTTGCATACGTAGCGCAATGGCTGAACCAACGATCAAAGCAAACCCTGCCATGAAGCTGAAATTAGCTCGCCAGCCGAATTGTTGGGTAAGCCAGCTTCCCATAATGGGTGCAAGAGCCGGAATAAAACAGATCGCACCATTGAGGTAGCTGATCATCTTGCCACTCTTCTGCGGGCCAAATAAATCGCGAACCGTTGCAAAAGCTGCTACGGAGGTTGCACACGCTCCTAAGCCTTGTAGCAGCCGAGCCATCAACATCCACTCAATACTTTGCGCGCTCCACGCCAATAAAGCGCTCAAGATATAGATGGTGATGCCTCCTAATGCAACCGTTCGACGACCGTACTTATCTGCTAATGGGCCTGCAAAATAGCTGACCCCACCCCCATAGCAAACAAAAACCAAGTGATCGTATCTTGCGCGAGTGCATGTTCCACGTGAAACGCTTGCGAAATTTGTGGCAATGCCGGTAAATAAATATCGATGGCTAAGGGGCTAAAAAGAACCAAAAGCGTCAGTAATACCATTTGTTGTTTACTGACCTGGCTAGGCACTGCTTGTTTCACTTCACACTCCGACTCAATTTTAAAGATCGGTGCATGATACATGCAGCGAGATATGCTAAACAGTGGCATATCGTCATTGCTGTTATTCTTATTTGGAAAAACTCATGCAAATTGAAAAATTAGCGCGCATCGATCTTAACTTGCTGGTGTGTTTGAAAGTGCTCATCGAAGAGTTAAGTGTTACACGAGCAGCCGCTCGCTTGTGCTTAAGCCAATCAGCCGTCAGTAAATCGCTAGCGAAGCTACGAGAACAGTTTGATGACCCATTATTTGTGCGAACATCCTATGGGCTAAACGCCACTCCTAAGGCCATGTTTTTAAAGCCCAAGCTGGATGTGTTAGTCAATCAACTTGAATTGCTCACACAACCAGCCCATTTTTCCCCTCAATCGAGCGAATACCGCTTTCAAATTGCCGCGGTAGAAAGTGCTTATCCACTGATCATGCCCTACTTTTTACCCACCATTTTCCGTCATGGTCCACATCTCAGTATCAGTACTCATTCATGGAACGAACAAACGTTTCGTAAGCTCCAAGTAGGAGAGCTCGATTTTGGGCTGACCGGAAAAGACATCGACATTAACGATGCCAAACTCACAATGCTTCCCCCTACCGACATTTGTGAGCAAGAGCTATTTCGAGACCGGCAGCACTGCGTACTACGCCGAGATCATCCACTGCTCACTCAGGAGTGGAACCTCACTACCTACTTAAATCAGCGTCATGTACAAGTACGCTGTGATGGTAATGATCGCTGGCTATTAGATTATCGGTTAGCCGATATTGGTTTTGAGCGAGATATTGCCATCACGGTTCCGGATTTCAATAGCGCGGCAAGCTTGTGTACTTACACTGATTTTGTCTTTACTGCGCCAAGCCATTTCACCCAGCTAGTGGCTAAACAACTCGGTTTGGTAGAGCTGCCATTGCCTTTCGAGCTCCCCCCGATGGCCTATACGCTATTTTGGCATCGTGACCGAACCAACGATCCGGCAATCCGTTGGCTACGTGAACTGATACAAACCAATACACTCCATTTGCGCTGAAACCATAGTGGGATATTTGCGCCGTGTCGGCAAAAGGAGTAGCTTATTCGCTCTCGTCCACTTGCTGTACCCTTCAATACAACAAGCAATAACAAAGGACTGTTTAGAAAAAGGATAATCTCAGATGCCAAACTCTTATACTCAGCGCCTCGCCAATTTTCGCGATTGGTTACAGAATCAACAACTCGATGCGTTCATCGTTCCACATGAAGATGAATATTTAGGTGAATACGTTCCAGAACACAACGAACGCCTACATTGGTTAACCGGCTTTACCGGTTCAGCGGGTGCCGCCATCGTCGCGACCAATCACGCAGCGATTTTTGTTGATGGCCGCTATACCGTTCAGGTTCGCAAGCAAGTCTCTCCTGAATTGTTTGAATATCGCCATTTAATTGAAGAGCCTTACTTGTCTTGGCTAGTGCAAACGCTGCCTCAAGGTTCTAAAGTTGGCTACGATCCTCGCATGCATCGTGGTAGTTGGCTCATTCAAGCGCAAAAGCTGTTAGCAGGTCGAGTCTTTCTGGTTCCTGTGACGAGCAATCCGATCGATGTACTGTGGATCGACCGCCCAGCACCAGTGGTGTCTGAAATGCGCTTGATGCCATTTTCTAGCGTAGGCCAAACGAGTCTGGAAAAACGTCAGTTGATCGCCAATACCCTGCGTGAAAAAAATGCGGATTGCGTCGTTCTCACTGAACTTGACTCGATCGCTTGGTTACTCAATATCCGTGGTTTAGATGTTTCACGCCTACCTGTTTTGCTTTCTCACGCGATTGCTCACCAAGACAGCAGCATTGATTTCTTCCTTGATCCCGCTCGTTTGGCCGATGGGTTCCATGCGCATGTTGATGGCATCGTTCGTGTACACCACCCAGAACAACTTGAAAAACAATTACAGCAATTAAACGGCCGTCGAGTCATGTTGGACTCTGCCACTAGCAATGCTTGGTTCACACTCACCTTGCAAAATGCAGGCGCTGAGCTGTTGAATGAAGCCGATCCATGCTTGTTACCTAAAGCAGCCAAAAACAATGTTGAGGTCACTGGCATGCGCGCTTGCCATGTTCGAGATGGTGCCGCCATGGTGCAATTTTTAGCATGGCTAGACAATGAAGTGGCTCATGGACGTTTACATAATGAAGCACAACTGGCCGATGAACTAGAAACGTTCCGTCGCCAAGATCCAACCTTGGTCGACTTGAGCTTTGATACCATTTCCGCTGCTGGTACCAACGCTGCCATGTGTCATTACAATCACCAGAATCAAGTTCAGCCAGGGCAACTTTCAATGAATAGCCTGTACTTGGTCGATTCAGGTGGCCAGTACACAGATGGCACTACCGATATCACTCGTACTATTGCGATTGGTACAGTGAGCAATGAGATGAAGCAGCAGTTTACTTTGGTACTCAAAGGACACATCGCTCTTGCTCGCGCGCGTTTCCCGAAAGGGACAACAGGCTCACAGTTGGATGTGCTCGCAAGGCAACACTTATGGGCGCATGGCTATGACTATGACCACGGTACAGGTCATGGCGTGGGACATTTCTTAAGTGTTCATGAAGGCCCACAGCGTATTGCCAAAGTACACAATGGCGTGGCTTTGCGCCCTGGCATGGTGCTTTCCAATGAACCTGGCTATTACCGCGCGGATGCTTTTGGTATTCGTATCGAGAACCTAGAGTTAGTGACTGAGTTCGACACGCAGGGGGATTTCTCTGTGCTGGGTTTTGAATCATTGACTCGTTGCCCTATCGATAAGCGTGCTATCGAGGTGAATTTACTCACCAAACCAGAGCTAAACTGGCTCAACCAATACCACCAAAAGGTATGGGATGAAGTGAGTCCGCTCATCAAAGATGAAGCGACTCATCAATGGCTTGCTCAAGCAACTTCCCCACTGAGCCATCCATAACTCAATGCCGACGGGTTTGATGTGTTTAGCAAGAACCTACTAATAAAAGCAAACCGACCAATCGGCGGTTTGCTTTTATCTATAACTTTTTAGAAGCATTGGCTTTTAACAAACTAAGTAAAACCATGTTGGTTTCACGTGAAACATTAGCCCGAATAAGCTCGATGCCAATCTTGCCAAACCACTTGTAAGCCTTGCTGCATTAACGCCGCACTCACTTCTGCAGAAGAACGCTCATCACTGACAGCAAACTGCTCCAACTCCACCTTAGGGTCTGAGTATCCACCCGGCTGAGTTTTCGAAGCCGCCGACATCGATGTCACCCCAAGTTTTGCGACTTGATCACGGAATACGGGCGATTCTCTAGTGGAAAGAGAAAGCTCTACTTCACCGTTCAACAAGCGGTAAGCACAGATTAACTGAACCAACTGTCGATCTGTCATCACCGATTTGGGTTGCAACGATCCCTCACAAGGTCGTAACCGAGGAAATGAAATCGAGTAGCGCGTTTTCCAGTAATGACGCTCTAAATAGTCCAGATGAGCAGCCACAAAAAAGCAATCCGTTCGCCAATCTTCTAAACCGATTAGCGCACCAATACCAATTTTGTCGATCCCCGCTTTTGCTAACCGATCAGGAGTTTCAAGCCGATGCTGGAAATCGGTTTTATTGCCACGTAGATGATGCTGAGCATAGGTTGATGGATGATACGTTTCCTGATAAACCATCACGGCATCCAACCCAAGCCCGATTAGCTGCTCATACTCTTCTTGCTGCAATGGTTGAACTTCCATTGCAACGTAGTTGAAAGCCTTTTTGATGATAGGTAGCACTTGGACGAAAATATTCGATTCCAACTTTAGTTTCATGCTCCCCAGTGACCAGCAAGACGCTATCAAAACCCATCATTTTAATCGCAGCGATTTCACGCTCCACATCTTCCAAATTCAGCGTCTTTCTCTTGATGCGGTTATCCATCGAAAAACCACAATAGGTACACGAATTAGAGCAAAGATTAGAAAGATAGAGAGGTATATACATCGACATGGTATTACCAAATCGCTGTCGAGTCGCTTGATAAGCGGCTTGAGCCATAGCTTCCAGATAAGGCTCAGCGGCAGGAGAAATCAGGGCTTTAAAATCTTCTAACGACCTCTTTCGAGACGACAAAGCCAGTTCAACATCTCGCGAAGTTTTTGCGTAGATAGATAAGCGACAATCATCCCAGTCCAATTGTTGAAAATGCTGCATGAAACTCATGATACGAAATCCAAAAATCCAGTTAACGGACTCGAAGCTAGCTGCCGCTTTCACTCGGGATGGCATACCTGACTCATACGCGATTCTCCCCGCCTCGACGGCAAGCTTAAATGCCTGAGCCATAGCAATGGGATCCCTCGCTGCCGCAATAGCAGTGTTAACCAATACAGCATCCGCACCCAATTCCATCGCCAACGCCGCATCCGATGGTGAGCCAATTCCTGCGTCAACGATAATGGGTACATTTGCTTGATCTATGATGATTTCGAGGAATGTTTTCGATGCTAGGCCTTGATTGCTGCCGATGGGAGAACCCAGTGGCATTACCGCCGCACAGCCAACCTCTTCCAATCTTTTACATAACACAGGGTCTGCATGACAGTAAGGTAAAACCGTAAACCCTAACTTCACTAACTGTTCAGCCGCAGACAATGTTTCAATAGGGTCTGGCATTAAGTATTTAGGATCCGGGTGGATTTCCAACTTCAGCCAATTTGTGCCTAACGCCTCTCGCGCGAGTTTCGCTGCATAAACTGCATCTGCCGCATTTTTTGCACCCGATGTGTTCGGCAACAAATTCATCTTCATATCCAATAGCGGAGCAAGAATATCATCATTTCGCTGGGCCAAATCAATTCGCTTTAACGCCATAGTGACCAGCTCTGAACCAGAAGCAGCCAGTGCTTTAGCCATTACGTGTCGATTAGAGAACTTCCCGGTGCCGGTTAACAATCTCGAATTGAATGTCTTATCTGCAATGTTAAGCATCTGACTAGCCTCCTGCTATCGCTTGGAATAAAGAAATTTGATCACCCGTACTCAGCATGGTTTGCTCCCACTCACTCTTGGGAACAACATGCCCATTAATACTAAACACACAACCTTGTGCAGGCAGATTTAACTGACTGTGTAGCTGTTGCAAAGAACTAGATGCAATGAGCTCAATGGCTTGCTGATTAAGATAAATCGTTACTGACATGTCACTTTCTCCATTGATACCACACTGCACACAGGGCAAGCCTTATCTTGATGGAGTTGAAGCTTCTGCCAACTCAGCTGCTTGCCATCAAAACGCATCAATTGGCCTGCTGGGAAGAGTGTCTTATCGAGCAAGAAATGCAGTGCAAGAAGAGCCTGCCCGTTACCGATCATCCCAACTACAGGCCCAATAACACCTTGCTCACTGCAACTCTGCCTATCAGCTATATCGGGAACAACACAGTGATAACAAGGCGAATCATGCGAATGGTCAAAGGCCATCAGATGCCCTTCCCAACCAATTGCAGCTCCACTCACCAATGGAACTTGAGCAGAGAAACACTCTCGGTTGATCATATGGCGGGTTGGTAAGTTATCGCTGCAATCAATAACCATATCTACATTTCCAATCTCCAGACCTAGAATAGTCTCATCTAGGCGTCGAGCGACCGTCCGTACACGAACATCAGAATTCAAAGATCTCAAGTGGTGTGCCAGTGCTTCTGCTTTATTGCTACCTAGTTGCTCCTCGCGATAACAGATCTGGCGATGCAGGTTGTGTACTTCCAACGCATCACCATCGGCAATTATCACTTGCCCAATACCAGCACCCACTAGATAAGACGCAACAACATTACCTAGCCCACCACAACCAACGATCAAAACACGTGCGTTGATTAATTTTTGTTGGCCATTTTCTTGCACTTCGGCAAGACTAATCTGGCGCTGATAGCGGATAAATTGTGGATCACTCAACATTGCTCGCCTCCCATTCCATGCTGTAAGACCTCGCTTGTTTTCTAAGCTCACTTTCTTTCTGCCCACTGAAAGCAAACATCAATTGATGCACAGCAAAAGCTGGATTGGCGGATTGGGTGATAGCTCGCACGACCGCAGCCGAAGTCACTCCACAGCGCAGGACTTCCTCAATATTTGAGTGGTCAATACCACCAATAGCCACGGTAGGCATTCCTTTCTGCCCATGATAAGAAAGCTGATCCGCTAATCCTTGGTAAGCTGCTAAGCGTACTAACCCTTGTGGTTTAGAAGGCATTTGCTTGGTTGTGGTAGGAAAAATATGGCCAAGAGCAATATAACTCGGCTGTAAACATGCCACGTTAAGTAGTTCATAATACCCATGCGTGGAGAGGCCAAGTCTTAGGCCTGCTTGAGCTAGCTCCGCTAAATTAGCCGTGCTGAGATCTTCTTGCCCAAGGTGTACACCATAGGCATGATGTTTAATGGCGATCTGCCAGTAATCATTGATAAAAACCTGTGCGTTGTATTTTCGACCTAGATCTATTGCTCGAACAATTTGCGTTTCCAAATCCACTCGCGCCGGATCTTTTATGCGCAGCTGAACGGTTTTAACACCTAATTTAAGTAGCAATTCAATCCAACTCACATCATCGACGACCGGATAAAGTGTGAATAGAGTTTTATCTATAGCTGGAAATCCTTTCGTTGACTGTAATTCTGAGCCTGAATAGACGGAGGGAAAAAATTCCAGACTTGTCGGCCACGTTTCACGTGAAACACCCTGTTTCTGAGACACAGCAGCACGCGCAACGCACAAGGCATCTTCAATAGAAAAACCCAATGCCAACAGAGCCAAAAGCCAAGCAACATGCTGATCTAATTGACAATTAGATATAAGTAATGGATATGGGTAAGTAATACACTGACAACAGTTTCCCCCAACTTGCCATTCATCCATACCATAGTCATTGTGAGAGCGAAGGCCGATTTTTACCTTACAGCCAGCCTCAATATCTCGATGCTCAGATAAGTATTGCAAGTAATAATCCAACGGCTCAGAAGTGCCCTCACTAGGGCACAAGTCACAACCAATTCGCAAAGTGGATTTCGCTTCTAAAACAAAACAATCACTAGTAGCAACATCTAGGCTGATATTTTGAATGTCGAATCCTTGCTCTTTGGCTTGCAACAAAACATATTGCACGCGTCCAATCCATTCAGCGCAACCACGGGGAAAGACCAGTCGAGTCATAATCACTCCTCAACCAGATCTTTCACTAGTGGATGATAGATCTGTGCGCCTGAAGCTAAGAATTCTCGTGACTTTTCTTGCATGCCTTTTTGCGCGACTTGATCGGGCTCCGTCACTTTAATTACAGAAATGTCCGCTGCTTGCTGGTTATTCGCATAATCCCTCACCTCTTGTGAGATTTTCATAGAGCAGAATTTTGGGCCGCACATAGAGCAGAAGTGAGCGATTTTGCCAGATTCTTGAGGTAGGGTTTCATCATGAAAGGCACGAGCAGTGACTGGGTCTAAGGCTAAATTAAATTGGTCTTCCCAACGGAACTCGAAACGTGCTTTCGACAATGCATTATCGCGAATTTGTGCACCTGGGTGTCCTTTAGCCAAATCAGCAGCGTGAGCCGCGAGCTTGTAAGTAATCAGCCCCGTTTTCACATCTTCTTTATTTGGTAACCCAAGGTGTTCTTTAGGCGTGACATAACAGAGCATGGCACAACCAAACCAACCAATCATTGCGGCGCCAATACCAGAAGTAATGTGATCATAGCCTGGTGCAATATCGGTGGTCAGCGGGCCTAACGTATAGAATGGCGCTTCATGACAATGTTTCAGTTGCTCATCCACATTCGCCTTAACTAAATGCATAGGCACATGCCCTGGGCCTTCAATCATGACTTGAACATCGTATTCCCATGCGATTTTAGTTAATTCACCCAACGTACGTAATTCAGAAAACTGTGCTTCATCGTTAGCATCGGCTATTGAACCGGGACGAAGTCCATCTCCTAAAGAAAGGGCGACATCATATTGCGCACATATCTCACAAATTTCACGAAAATGGGTATAGAGAAAGTTCTCTTGGTGGTGAGAAAGGCACCATTTGGCAATAATCGAACCACCACGAGAGACAATGCCGGTCATACGCTTGGCCGTCATCGGCACATAACGCAGTAATAACCCAGCATGGATGGTAAAGTAATCAACCCCTTGTTCTGCTTGTTCAAGCAAAGTGTCACGCATCACTTCCCAATTAAGGTTCTCTGCGATTCCGTTCACTTTCTCAAGCGCTTGATACATAGGCACAGTACCAATTGGCACAGGGCTATTACGCAAAATCCACTCGCGGGTTTCATGAATATTCCGCCCTGTAGAAAGGTCCATCACAGTATCCGCACCCCAGCGAGTCGCCCACACTAGCTTTTCTACTTCTTCTTCAATAGAGGAGCTAACAGAAGAATTCCCAATATTAGCATTCACCTTAACCAAGAAATTACGGCCAATAATCATGGGCTCTGATTCTGGATGGTTGATATTGCATGGAATAATCGCCCTTCCCTGCGCAAACCTCATTGCGTACAAATTCAGGGGGTAATTAAATCAGGAAGGTGCGCCCCAAAATTCTGTCCAGCATGTTGCTGAGTCAAATTCGGGTCTTGATAAGACAGACGACGAGAGTTTTCTCTAATCGCCACGAATTCCATTTCAGGAGTAATGATACCTTGTCGAGCATAATGTAACTGAGTAACCCGACGCTGATTTTGAGCCTGTCTGATGCGTGGCAAATGGTCATAACGCAGTTCATCAAGCGTTTCATCGGCCAAACGTTCACGTGCAAAATCAGAGCTCATACTGGGCAGGAACTGTGTATCCTGACGCTCTTCGATCCATGATTCTCTAAGTTTAGGGAGTCCGTTATAGAGATCGATATCATGCTCAGGATCAGTATAAACACCCGAGGTATCGTAAACATAAATCGGCTCATTAGGCTCAAAAATCGGCGCCTCTTTACTTCCACCGACCAAAGTATCGCTGAGAGTAATTTTACGTACTGGAACACATATATCCGTACGCGAGCCTACAAGATAGGTCTTTTTGAGAGTTTGGATAGGGTTTCAACTGAAAGAGTATCAAATAAAACGCTTGGCTTCCAGTCTTGCTTGCTTACGATTCGACATAGCATTTCCTTTTTAATCATGAGGGAGAAATGCTTGACGGAAAGATGCTATGAGAGATGAGTAGACAAGTAGAATGCCCAAAAGAAATAGGACATCTAAGAGAGTCTTCTCTTGTTCCCTTCGCAGGTATTAACCTGATCAGGTTCAACGGATCCCGAATAAACGGTCTCAGCCCAATGGCACTCCGACAAGTGGAAGCATTATAGATAAAGGTTATTAGTTAACCAAGTAAAATAGCGGTTTCATTCATCAACTTTTTATTAACCAGTAGAACCCAAGCCAAGCCGCCGAAATACTTAAAACCACGTTGAGCAACACATTCGCCCCCATCTTAAAAAAGGCGCCTTGCTGCATTAAAAGTACATTATCCATCGAGAATGTCGAAAACGTCGTCAACGCGCCAAGAAAACCAAGCCCAATCACTTGTTTCCAAGGGTAAGGACTCAACCACTCATTTTCAACACAAGCAATTAAAACCCCCATCACGAATGAACCAAACACATTCACGGTCAACGTGCCAATAGGAAATCCACGGCCAAAAAGAGTAATGCACACTTCTGAGACCAAAAAGCGAGCACAAGCCCCTATCGCACCACCCAAAGCTATAAATCCCAACATAGATAATGGCATGTTCATCCTCCTTATTAGAGGTACCATTTTAAACATTCATCAAAATAAAGCGCGAAATTTCAGCAAAACAATAGATTTAATCAAAGGGGAACAAGGGAAAAAGGTAGAGAAAAGTAAAAATTATTAAAAGTTACATGCATCACTTATTGAGTGATGAGCTTGCAAAATTTAAAAATTACAGATAGAAAAAAAACCTCAGCATTTCTGCTGAGGTTATATGTATGGCAGGGGTGGAGAGATTCGAACTCCCAACACGCGGATTTGGAATCCGCTGCTCTGCCAATTGGAGCTACACCCCTGTAGATCTTTGAGCCTAAGCTCG
>NZ_JJMN01000052.1 GCF_000696385.1 Vibrio metoecus
GCATAACAACCAAACTCAAACACAACAACCGTAACCACTGCGGCTCAATGGGACTGGAAACGCCACGCGTTGACAGTCCCTCTTGAGGCGTTTGTTAGTTTCGTAGACTATTGTTTATCAATGACTTTTTAAACACATTTGCTTGAAAAGCATTTTACGAAAAAAAACATCACGCAAACACACGTCCAACGCCAAAAGCTGTGAAATTGGCTGCCAAAACTCAAAACGATCAAGATTAAGTTGGCCACGTTTAAGAGTCCGCGACAAAGAAAACCAGATCACAGCGATGATGCAGCCTTTTGTGCAACCCAATTTGCCGTGTTGAATCTCCGACAACATTGAAGCTTCGGAAGTTTTGTTGGTTTTCGAGCGACTTTGAACTAGCTGAAATTTCAACACTTTCTACCAAATCAGCATCAGGACAAAACTCAAAAGCCAAAAAGTGCGACTTGAACGTTTAAAGCTGACTATTCAGGGCATGAATCTGAATTTTTGATGATTTTTCTAGATAGAAACTAACGACCGCCTAAGGGGACTGACAACGCATTAACACTAAACTCAAACACAACAACTGTAACCACCGCAGCTCATTGGGACCGGAAACGCCG
>NZ_JJMN01000054.1 GCF_000696385.1 Vibrio metoecus
ATTAACACTACACTCAAACACAACAACCATAACCACCGCGGCTCAATGGGACTGGAAACGCCGCGCGTTGACAGTCCCTCTTGAGGCGTTTGTTATGTGACAATTTCCAACGCTTGTCTAGTTGCCTCTTTTACTTTACTTAAGTCATCTTCAGATTGGACCGATACATACGTACAACCTTTGTAAGTAAGTCCAAGATAGTCTGCTGTCAGTTGAAAAGGCTCTGAAAAGCAACTGGGACATGCTTTGTTAAAGCCCGTTGATAATACCGAAACTGACTTACCCTTTAAGCATCGACCGAGCTCTTTTTCGATAGTTAATAAGTCTGAAAGACGATCGAAGAACACTTTTAGTTGCGCGGACATTGAATACCAATAAACAGGTGATGCAAAAACCAGATGGTCAAACTCAACCAATTTATTGATCAAATGGATAAAGTCATCATTTCGATTCTGATGTACGTAATCGTAAAAAGAAATTACATAATCCGATAATTCGAATAGCGTTGTATCTGTGCTTGCTTGAAATGCTTCAACCAATTTACGAGTATTTTCCATCAGATTTAGAAGTCCCCTAAAACAACAGCAATTTTTCATTTGTGACTCCCCTGTCACATAACGCCCGCCTAAGGGGCTGGCAACGCATTAAACACTAAAACTCAACCACAAACAACCGTAACCACTGCGGCTCAATGGGACTGGAAACGCCACGCGTTGACAGTCCCTCTTGAGGCGTTTGTTAGCTTCGTAGCCTATTGTTTCAAAATGATTTTTAACCACTTTTGCTTGAAATGGATTTTACGCAAAAGCATCACACAAACACACGTCCAGAGCCAAAAGCTGTGAAGTTGGCGGCCAAAACTCAAAACGATACAAGGTTAAGAATCCGTGACAAAGAAAAAACACTTTCAGCGATGATGTAGCCTTTGTGAAACCAAACTTTCCGAGTTGAGCATCCAACAACATTGAAGCATCGGGTTGATGGTTTTCAGCGACTTTGAAACCACTGAACTCTCAACACGTTCGACCAAATCAGCATCAAGAAAAGCGCAAAAGCCAACTTGTGCAAGTTGAACGCTAAAAGATAATTTTTCAGAACGATTGAGTTTGGATTTTGATGATTCCAGCCTTTAAGAAGCTAACGCCCGCCTAAGGGGCTGACAACGCATAACACTAAACTCAAACACAACAACCGTAACCACTTCGGCTCAATGGGACTGGAAACGCCGCGCGTTGACAGTCCCTCTTGAGGCGTTTGTTATGAGCAGCTAGCTAAAGGTTACTCGATTGCTTTTAACACTCGTGCTGGATTGCCACCAATAACAACATTGCTACCAAAACTCTTTGTCACAACGGCTCCCGACGCAACAACAACATTGTCACCTAACGTCACTCCTGGGTTGATCGTTGCATGACCTCCAATCCAACAGTTGTTACCTATTCTGATTGGCTTTCCAAACTCTAACCCACTGTTTCTCTGAATCGGATCGATTGGATGAGTTGCAGTATAAATTCCAACCTGTGGTGCTATAAAACAGTTATCACCAATACAAACTTCCGCTACGTCCAAAATGACACAGCCAAAATTGGCATAGAAATTCTCACCAACGTGTATATTCAGCCCGTAATCGCAGTTGAAGGTCGATTCAATGTGAATGTTATTTCCTGTAGAGCCCAACAAGGATTTGATTATCTCTACTCTTTTATCTGGGCAACTTACACTTGTTTGATTTAGCTTCTCTGTGAGTAAACGAGCCTCAAGACGCAACTTGACGAGCTCAGCGTCACTCGGATCGTAATACTCACCAGAGAGCATTTTTTCTCTTTCTGTCATATATAACTCAGTTCTAAATTTTAATGCTGCTCATAACGCCCGCCTAAGGGGCTGGCAACGCATTACCACTCAACTCAAACACAACAACCGAAACCACCGCGGCTCAATGGGACTGGAAACGCCACGCGTTGACAGTCCCTCTTGAGGCGTTTGTTATGTGTATGAACTCTAAGCTAAAGTTAGCCTCACCCAAACATGCTACGCGATATTTTATGCCCCACTGCAAAGCAGACCACAGCAACACCTATGAAAACTAGGATTGAGAGTAAATATCCAACCGTCGCTGATACACCAAAGCCCCAAACAAACGAAAATACTAAACCTTGATATGCTTCGTATGGCCATTCAATTACTGGAAAGTGTGAACCGTCCATCACAGTAAAGATTAAAGCTGCCAATCCTAATAGTGATGCCACAATCCCAAATATGCTTGATCTATTCATGCTGAAAACTAAGTTGGAAACAAGTCTGCCAATTCTATGTGCTTGATTCGATTGGAACTAGCTAAAAAACACA
>NZ_JJMN01000055.1 GCF_000696385.1 Vibrio metoecus
AAAAAACCCAGCTGCAGCTGGGTTTTTTCCTATCAACTCAAACTAGCCTAGAAGAGCCAGAGCTGAGTTGGGTGCCTGCTTGGCTTGTGCGAGAACAGAACTTGATGCTTGAGATAGGATCTGCGCTTTGGTCAGTGCAGTCGTCTCTTTGGCAAAGTCTGTATCTTTGATTCGGCTTGTAGAAGCATTAACATTTTCATTAATGTTATCTAAGTTGTTGATAGCATGGTTGAATCGGTTTTGGAACGCACCGAGTTCAGCACGATGACTATCCACGTATTTCAATGCTGCATCGACAATCGCCACACTTTCTTGTGCACCGCCTACCGTGGTCACATCCAAGGTATCTACCGTGACATCTTTCGCTGCACCGATACCTAACTCACCAGCCAGTGAGCCCCCGAAGGTTGCCGCACCATCGACTTTGTTGTTGTCGGTGAAAAGCTGCAATTTACCTTCTTCACTCACTGAGGCTTTCACCATGTCGGTTTGACCGTTGATGTAAGTCGCCAGCTCTTCGATGTCATCCCCTTCTTTCGCATTGATTGAAATGGTCACATCGCCTTCGCGTTTGTCTTTCAGTGTGATCGTCAGGTCATTTTTACCCGCTTCCACGCCCCAGTTTTTATCTTTGCCATTCGCCGCTTGATAAGTTTTACCACCCATCAAAACGTTATCACTGCGCATGTCTTTGATATTGAGCATCACCGCTTCACCGTTATCCGCACCAATCTGAAAGGATTTGGTTGCGAAAGTGCCGTTGAGCAGCTTGTTGCCACCGAAAGAAGTAGTTTCAGCCACACGATTAAGCTCATCATTCAACGCAGTAATTTCTTCTTGAATCGCAATACGGTCGGCTTTTGAGTTCGAACCGTTAGAGGATTGCAAGGAAAGATCACGCATACGTTGCAGGATGTTGGTGGTCTCTTTCATTGCCCCTTCCGCAGTTTGCGCCATCGAAATACCATCGTTGGCGTTACGAACGGCGACGCCTAAACCTCGGCTTTGCACGTTCAAGCGGTTAGAGATTTGCAGACCTGCCGCATCGTCTTTTGCGCTGTTAATTTTATATCCTGAAGATAGACGTTCCATTGACGATTGTTGTGCGTTAGTTGCACTCGTCAAGTACCGTTGTGCTGTCATTGCTGACACATTGGTGTTTACATTCACCGCCATAGTGGTATCTCCTATTGATTTTCCGACGTAGCGGAACTCACAAACGGTCTCCGACGTCTCGGAAAACCAAGCAGTTCTCTCAAAGTTACTTCTATTAGCGACTCAGTGGATAAATCCTTTAGCAAAAAGATGTTTTTTCGCTCTAAACCTGACGAAATCTATGCATCTTGAGAGATATCACGCAAATTGCATAAATATCTGAAAGATTAACTTAAGTTTTCAGACTGATGGCCGGTGGGTAAAAACTGCCGTTAACTCGCTTTATAGTGAATATTCATGAGCAGTGAAGGGTTGAAATGGTAATTGACGGGGAATAAATGGTAGAAAAAGAAAAGCCCCCTTTCCTTTGAGAGAACTGGGGCTATTTGGTGGTAGCCATCGCCAATGTGGAGATCAAGAGAAATGAACACATTTCGGCTAACCATTAAGGGCGTATGATTCTGTTTAGCTAGTTGAGCAGTTTGAGTGAGAGAGCTCACCTAACATCCCACAATCACACTTTGCCAAAGTCCCTTCATTACATACCCACGTCTGAGCTCATTAATGAAGGTACCGGGAACTACTGCAATAACGAGATTGCAGAGTTTGGCAATTGTTTTGCTTGGGCAAGAATTGAAGTCCCCGCCTGTTGCAGAATCTGAGATTTGGTAAGTTGCGTTGTTTCCTTCGCAAAGTCCGTATCTTTAATCCGACTTTTCGACGCTTCCACGTTCTCCTGAATATTCGACAGGTTACTGATGCTGTGACTGAGTCGGTTCTGTTTCGCACCGAGGTCAGCCCGTTGCGAATCCACGTATTTCAATGCGGCATCGATGATACCCACGGCGTTTTGTGAACCACCGACACTAGTGATATCAATGTCTTGTACTGTGGTTTTCACACCTGGGCCACCATTGAGGCCAAGTTCAGTTGCCAGGCCACCGGAAATATTGAAGTTGCCTTGAACATTCGGTTCAGCCACAAAAATCTGCAGTTTGCCATCTTGATCAACCGAAGCTTTGAACAGATCCGTTTGACCGTTGATGTACGTCGCCAGCTCTTCGATGTCGTCGCCACTTTTGGCAGAGATATCGAGCACCACCGCTTCACCATCTTGCTTGGTGAATTCAAACTTCAAATCACGAGCAGTTGGCGGAACGCCCCACTCTTTGGTTTTGGCCTGTTCTGAGACAAAAGACTGGCCACCCATGCGGAAATCGTCCGCACGTACGCTGGTCAATCCCATGATGATCGCTTCACCTGAGCTAGAACCGATTTGGAATGAAGCTTCACCAAATGAACCATTCAGCAGTTTACGGCCACCAAACGACGTGGTTTCTGCGATACGGTTCAATTCATCTTGCAGCGCTTTCGATTCTTCATCCAAAGCCTGACGCTCTGAATCTGAGTTAGTGCCGTTCGCCGATTGCAGGGCGAGGTCACGCATACGCTGTAAAATGCTGGTCGATTCGTTCATCGCGCCTTCAGCGGTTTGAGCAATCGAAATACCATCGTTGGCGTTACGCATTGCCACATCCAAACCACGAGATTGCGCCGTTAAACGGTTTGAAATCTGCAGGCCTGCCGCGTCATCTTTTGCACTGTTAATGCGGTTACCTGATGAAAGACGTTCCATGGAGGTGTTTAAATCTCCCGTCGCCTTAGTCAGGTAACGTTGTGCGGTCATCGCCGACACGTTGGTATTTACGTTAATGGTCATAGTTTGCTCTCCTATCGAGTTCGCAAGCTCATTTGCGAAGCGGTCAGCTTTGGTCTCTTTTGGAAGCACTGACCGTGAATAACTTGCCAAATCGGCCCTAAGGCGGATTTAAAAACCGGTTACAACAACTCTGATGTATTTCATTCAATTTGTGTGCCAACTTTTTTCACTTTGGCTTTCACTGATATACATCACTTATTTTCAATGAGTTACACTACTTCATTTATTTAATCAGCGACTCAGGGCTGCCGATTCAGTCCGGCGGCAACCTTTTTTGCCGCTGACTTGCCGCTTTGGCCACCTGTACAACTTTTCACCGAGGCTTAATGTTGTAAAAGCAACTTTCGCGCCACTTTTTAACTCAACTCACTTCGCACATATGGCGTAAGCACATAAGGCATTGAAGGTTAGATGTAGTTTAAACAGCGTGAGATCTTTTGGTTTTTCCAAATGCTTTTTGTGATGCTTCAAGAGCACGAGAGTTCTCATTGAATTCAATCACGGCATCGGCGTAATCCAAATCTTCAAACGTGCTTTTGGATTTCGCGAGACTAATTTTAAAATCTTCGTGCTGCTCTTCCTGAATATCGAGGGTATTCAAACGTGCGCCGATATCGGTTCTCGTTTTATTGAGATGAATAAACGCCGTATGAAACTCTTCGACAATTTGATGCAGCTTCGCGGTATTGGATGCATCGGAAACCGAACCTTCCGCATAACGAATCGCATCGCGGAACGTATCAAATACGCTATAGGTATCGCGAGGTGTCAGGTCAATTGCATCACCCTTGGTGATCTGTCCTTTCACCTGAATATTCAGTTCGTTAAATTGAATTCCAGTTTTCGGGTCAAACTCACCCGCTTGCACCACGCTACCATTCCGTTCTAATTGGTAACCATTATTGCCATCTGGCATATCCACAAAGGTCACGCGATAGGCGGCAGTATCATCAGGATTGAGATTAACGGCGCGCTCCAAGAGCAACTCAGAGCCCTCTTGCAATGCGTAATTGGGTTCATAACTGCCAAACGGATTGGGGATCTCCATAAACACTTTGCTGCCTGGATTATTAAATGGAATTTCCAAGCTGTTGGAGATCTTCATTTTGCGCTGATAGTCATCACCGGCGTAACTCACATTGCCTTGGTTATCACGGAAAAATGGCTGATTCTTGGGCTTTGTACCGGCAAAAATATAGTTGCCGGACTCATCCTGTACGTTAGCAAGATTAAGGAAGTTGCTCGCCATTTCCTGCAATACGCGTGCACGTGCCACCCGATCTTCTGGTGATAACGAACCGTTGATCATCTCCATCACCGTCCGCTTCGCGGAGTCTGAAAACTCTTCAGTGTTCGAGACAATCACTTCTTGATGCTCTAAACGGTTACGCACCAACACTATGGCATCGAGATACTGGCGTAACTGCTCTTCTTGTTGCCCTACATTTTGGATGTAGTGCGTGGCCAGTGGGTTATCACTCGCTGAGAGCAGTTTTTTCCCCGACGCTAATTGCGCTTGATTATTAAACACTTTCGATTCCTGACGACGAATGTCGTTCTGAACCGCTTGATAGTTATGGAAGCTAGAGATTCGGTTCAACATTTACCCACCTCCCTATCGCAACGCCAAAATGGTATTAAACGTATCATTCGAAGCCTGAATAATGCGTGATGACGCCATATAGGCTTGTTGAAACTTCATCATGTTGGCGGCTTCTTCATCGAGGTTAACGCCAGAAATGGAAGCAATACGCGACTGTGCCGCCTCTTTTTCTAAACGCGCAACATCAGTTAAGCGGGTCATGGTCGCCATTTTTAAACCCACATCCGTATTGAGGTTGTGGTACAGGTCGATAATGGTCGACTCTTTGTCGTTCATTTTTTTATCGGTTTGGATATTGATCATTTTGCGCAGATTGCCGTTATCCCCTTCCGATGGAACAAGGTTTGCGGTGAACTTGTCGTTTGGCAAAGCCCCTTCCGTTAGCTCGAAAGTCGTACCCTGTACCGTGACTGGCCCAGATGGTGGATAAGGCTGAGGTTGCAGTAAAATGTTGCCTTTGGTGTCCGTCACAGCAAATTGATCACCCGTAGGCGAAACATGCACTTCAAACTCACGTACCGCTCCCGCCTGCAAGATGTTGAACTTTGCTTTGCCTTGGGCAAAAGTGGTCGAAGCCTCAAAACTCTGAGCGGCAATTTTTGTCGCATCATCGGTTGCAAGGCGAATTGCCGCAGCACCATTACGCGTTGGGCGCACTAAAATGCGCTCCCCAACTTGCGGAGGATTACGCACTTCAACCCGCAGGCCATCGACATACACATTGCCTTTGACTACGGGCAACACGGTTTGCTGGCCGGAAGGCAAGGTGACGACAAATTCACTGCCGTTGTACTGCATGGAGTATTCGCCGCCTTTTAGTTGGCTGACATCATCAATAAATACCGCCATATCAGCTTTAGAATTACTGTTGGTCACGACACGCGAGCGGGCAATGACGTCCAAATTGACATCGGTAAACAGAGCGCTGCCTACATTGCCACGTAGGTCTAAACCTTGTGACTGTAAGGTATTCACTTCATGAGAAAATGAGACTGCGAGACGACCGACTTCATCCATCAAGTACGGAATGTGCTCATCACGCATATCTAAAATCGCTTCCATCTTGCCGCCAATATCACGCGCGGAGATGGCTTTGAGCGCTTTGCCTTCCACCATGGCTAAACGATGTTGCTGAGTATCAGGAAAACCATCGATCACTTTGAGTTGGCTCGCTTCACTCCCAGAAACCAAGGTGTGTCCATTGCCGATATGGATGTTAAAGCCCTCACCATTTTTCCGTTGGGTCACGGTGACTTTGGTGTATTGCGACAGTTCTGACACCAGCTTTTCATGCTTATCCATCAGATCGTTATGTGGGCCTGGTACACGCATCATTAAACGCTGCAGATCACGGATTTCAATCGCAAGTTGGTTAATCCGTTCCACACCAAGATCTAAGCCTTTGTTGGCAATATCTTTTTGCAGACGAACAGTTTCATGAAAATCATTGAGGTTTTGCGAAATGAGTTTCGCCTTTTCGAGCACCACTTTTCTGGCACCCAAATCATTAGGCGAATCGGCTAAACTTTTTACCGAATCAAACCACTCATTGAGGTTCTCAGGAATTTTTTTTGAAGCCACGGAAGAGAGTAACTTAGACAACATATCTAAGTTTTCTTCGGTATCTCGTTTGAAAGAGTAATCGGTAGAGGCAATGTTCAGCTCTTTCACGGCAAATTGATCCCACGAGCGGCGAACATTTTCCACATGCACACCCATACCGTAGGTTTCACCGCCATATTGGCGGGGCATATTGGTCCCTTGGATCACAGACTGACGGCTGTAACCCTCTGTATTAACATTAGAAATGTTATGACCTGTGGTATTGAGTTGTCTCTGAGCCGTTAATACGCTTTGCGTACCCACATTCAGAAGATCAGACGCCATACTGCCCCCGAAAACCGATATTAATCAGTAAAAATCACTGAATCTATTCGGTAATTGCAATATGTATGCCACTTTGTGATTTTGAGTTTTAATCTAATAAAAAGAGAGAGTTAACGGTATTAGCAATGGAGAAAGCCAAAGAGACAGGACAAGCAAAAGAGTGCCGCCGGAAAAACTCCGGCGGACAAATTACAGCAGATTCATTTGATCAATTTGCGCTTTTACGCGCAGGACTTTATCCGCATATTGAGGATCGGTAGCGTAACCTGCGCGATGGATACCATAGATAAAACGCTCACTGTTGCCACCATGATCCAATGCATCGGTATAACGAGGGTTACTCTCAAGGAAACGGACATAGTCATTAAAGCTGTCATCAAAGTTCGCATAAGAGCGGAATGCCGCTTTCTCCATCACCGGAACATTATTGTGATATTCCAGTGTTTGAGTGGCGACCTTTTCCCCTTGCCAGCTGCGATCGGCTTTAATGTTAAACAGGTTATTGCTGTTACCAAGAGCATTTTTCACCATCCTTTTGCCCCCACCCCGTTTCCAAAGCCGCTTGAGCAATCAGCAATGATGAATCAACACCAAGCACACGAGCCGCTTTATCGGCATACGGTTTTAGTTTGGTAACAAACGCCTGACGAGAATCAAACTGGGTTGATTGCACCGCTTGCGTTTTGCGTAGTGGATAAACTGCCGCCACCAAATCTTCATTACTGCGCTCACTGGCCGTTTTACGAGCATGCTCCACACGGCGCATGGCTTCTTGGAACCCATCATCGCCTTTTTTGTCTGCTGGAGTTTGTCCGGTTGAAAGTTGGGCAACAATCATATCGGCCAACCCCAGAGAACCAGAGGAACTAAATTCACTCGCCATCTGCTCATCGAGCATTTGTCGGTAGGTATCTTCAGTCTGACTCCCGAACATGTCTGATTTAAAATCGCTGTTCGCATCACGCATTGACTTGAGCATCATCGAGGTAAAGATCGACTCAAACTGGCGAGCTGCCGCCGTCAGAGCCGATTGTTCTGACCCCTCATCACCATTAATCGCCTTTTGGCGCAACTTATCTAGACCGGCAATATCTTGGATAAAGCCAATGTCATTGGGATTATTAATCATGGCTCACTCCTTAAATAATGATCAGTTGACCTTCGATGGCACCCGCTTGCTTCAACGCTTGCAAAATCGCCATCAAATCAGAAGGTGCGGCACCGACTTCGTTTATCGCACGAACCAGATCATCCAACGTGACACCCGGTTCTAACTTAAACATTTTGCCCTGTTTCTCTGTCACTTCGATGCTGGAATTAGGCGTGACCACGGTTTGGCCGCCACCTAGCGCATTCGGTTGGCTGACATTGAGGTTTTCTTTAATCGCGACCGTCATACCACCATGAGTGACCGCAGCCGGCTTGAGGCGTACATTTTGCCCAACCACAATAGTGCCGGTGCGTGAGTTAACAATAATTTTTGCCGCACTCTCTGCCGTATTGAACTCTAAGTTTTCAATGGCTGACAAGAAAGCCACTCGCTGACTCAAATCACGTGGTGCACGCACTTTTATCGATGCCGCATCGACCGGAGAAGCCATTTGAGGCCCTAAAAACTGGTTCACAGCATCAGCTAAACGCTGCGCAGTGGTGAAATCAGATTCAAATAGGTTAAAGGTGATGTAATCACCACGACCAAATGGGTTTGGCACTTCACGCTCAACAATCGCCCCACTGGAAATCATACCTACGGTTGGGTTATTGCCGACAATTTTTGAACCATCTGCGCCAGTTGCACTAAAGCCACTGACCACTAAGTTACCTTGAGCAACGGCGTAAACTTGACCATCCAAACCTTTTAAGAAGGTTTGCATCAAAGTACCAACCGCGTAAAACTCTTAAGCCGAACCAATCGAAGAAACGGTGATGTCGATGGTTTGACCTTGCTTAGAAAATGCTGGCAGATCGGCCGTGACAATCACAGCGGCAACGTTTTTGGTTTTTGGCTTGGTGCCGGGTGGCAATTGAATGCCGAAGCTTTGCAGCATGGCGTTAAAGCTTTGATCAGTAAAAGGGGTTGATTCGCCAGTACCCGGCAAACCCGTAACCAATCCATATCCCACCAATTGGTTACTGCGCACTCCGGCAACCTGCGCGACGTCTTTGATCCTTGCAGCCTGAGCACTGGAAGCCAGCAACATCATCAATAAAATCGTGAATTTTCTCATGGTGGATTACCTTACTCTTAAAAAAACGATGAGGCCAAAGGGCCTCACCGTTCACTATGCTGTCAAAAAATTAGCCCAGCGGCTCGACTTATAATGAGACATTAAAAAATCGTGCCAAGAATCCGGGTTCCTGCATATCTTGATTCGTTCCCGTCCCCGAATATTGAATTCGTGCGTTAGAAATGCGGTTAGAAGCAATGGTATTGTCAAAGTCGATATCATCGGGACGAATGGTACCACTCAAACGAATATACTCATCCCCCGTATTCAACGTCAGCCATTTTTCCCCACGAATCACTAAGTTACCGTTCGCTAACACTTCGATCACTTCCACCGTAATCGAGCCTGACATGCTGTTACTTTGGTTAGCCGCCGCGCTCCCTGAAAACTTATTGTCATTTTTCAGCGCGTAAGAGAAATTGTAATCCCCAATGGTCAAATCTTTACCACCGACCGCTAGCGGATCCATCGATGCATCATTTTTCTTGTTCAAATCCGCATCGGCACTTTTTGCCGCTTTAGTGCTTTCATTCAAGGTAACGGTAATGATGTCACCCACACCACGGGGTTTAGAATCATCATACATGCTACTGCCACTGGCCAAATTAAACAGTGAGCCGGTTTCTGCGGCATAATGTTCTGGCTTGGCTTTCGGATGAATAGGCGCCCATGCAGGATCTCCTGCTACCGGGTCGGTACGGTTACGCAGTGCATCGGTTAATCCCGAGTTTCCTTCTGATTTATCGCCTTCCACTGCATCCACGGTGGTGGTGCCTTGTACAGTAGCAGCAGAATCCGGAGTGGGTTGTACTAAGCTACAACCTGAGAGCAAAATCAGTAAGCCAGAAGCCAGTAAACGTTTCATAGCGGCCATCTCTTAATTAACAATTACAGTTGTTGGTTAACGAAGCTCATCATCTTGTCGACGGCAGATATGACTTTAGAGTTCATCTCATACACGCGCTGCGCTTCAATCATGTTCACCAACTCTTCCGTCACGTTCACGTTGGAGGTTTCTAGCATGGATTGACGCACATCCCCTAAACCATCCAAACCCGGTACGCCTTCTTGTGGATCACCACTGGCACCGGTTGGCAAATAAAGATTCTGCCCAATCGGTTCTAAACCACCTGGGTTAATAAAGTCTACCGTGGTGATTTGCCCTAAAACTTGGTTATTCTGCTGACCGCGAACGCGTACCGATACTTCACCGTCATTACCGATAGTGATAGAAATGGCATCCGGCGGAATGACGATTTCAGGCTGTAGACGGTAACCGGAACCCGATGTCACAATTGCCCCTTCATCATCTAACGTGAACTGACCATTACGGCTATAGGCAATGTTGCCGTCTGGCATCAGGATTTGGAAAAATCCATCACCTTCAATCATCATATCCAAACTGTTGGAGGTGGTTTGTGCATTACCATTGGTGTGCACTTTTTGGGTTGCCACCACCTTAGAACCCGCGCCTAGCATCAAACCACTTGGCAAACGCGTGTTTTGTGATGACTGCGCCCCAGGTTGGTTAATATTTTGGTAAAACAGATCTTCAAAAACGGCACGACCCTTTTTAAAACCAATGGTTGAGGCGTTGGCAAGGTTGTTTGAAATTGTTGCAATATTGGTTTGTTGGGCATCTAAGCCGGTCTTACTGACCCATAGTGCTGGTTGCATACCTGACTCCTACCTTAAATTAGCTTGTGCGCAGCAGTGAATCGGAAGATTTATCCATCTCTTCCGCAGTGCTCATCATCTTGACCTGCATTTCAAACTGACGTTGCAAATCAATCAGACTGGTCATTTCACCAATCGCGTTCACGTTACTGCCTTCCAGAGCTCCGGTGAGCACTTTCACGCTAGCATCGGCATCAAACTGAGTGTTGGGATCCGTTGCGCGGAACAAGCCATTCACATCTTTAAAAAGAGACTGATTACTCGGACGAACCAATTTGATCCGGTCAACGACTTCCATCGCATCCGCAGGCGCACCTTGTGGCCGAACGGAGATGGTACCGTCACCACCAATTTCCACTTTTGCCAGTGGGACCGGTAAGGTAATTGGTGCACCTGTTTCGCCTAATACCGGATGGCCATTGCCATTAAGCAATAAACCCGTTTCATCAATGCGTAGGTTACCGTTGCGGGTTAGGCCTTCTTTGCCAGTTTTATCCAGCACAGAAATCCAGCCTTCACCTTGGATCGTGATATCCAGATCTCGACCCGTTGTCATCACACTGCCTTGGGCAAAATTATTCCCTGGTCGTTCAGTCATACTAAATACACGAGTTGGGAGGCCTTCACCGTAAGCTTGCATTGAGCGCGCTTGCGCCAAATCAGCACGAAAACCCGTTGTGCTGACGTTGGCAAGGTTGTTTGCCCGTAGCTGCATCGCTTGCATATTTTGTTTTGCGCCACTCATGGCTAGAAACAATGCGCGGTCCATAATCTGCTCCCAAATCGTTAGTTAGAGCAGATAAAGCAAGCAATGTGCCAACTTAATTAACTGTTATTAATCAATGAAATAAAATCAAAGGAGAGGCGTTTTATTGAGATTTGCCGCGGCAATGAGGCAAAGAGGCAACCCCATTAAGCCGCATTGCCGCCGCTTAATGGGGTTGAAAGTGATTAACGAATTTGCAGGATATTCTGTTGCAACTGGTTATGAACTTCTAACGCACGTGAGTTGGCTTGGAAGTTACGTTGAGCGGAGATCAAATCCACCAACTCTTGAGTCATATCGATGTTCGACTGCTCTAATGAACCATTACTGATAGAACCGAAAGAACCTTTATTCGATTCCCCCCAGATCTTGTCACCCGAGAACTGGGTGGCATCCCACTGAGTTCCGCCTTTCTTATCAAGGCCTTGCTCGTTAGCAACACGCACCAATGCCACACGGCCTAGCGTTGTGTTTTGACCATTCGAGTAAGTCGCCAATACGCTACCATTCTCGTCAAAGTCGATCTTGGTCAAGAAACCGGTCGTAGCACCATCTTGATCAAACTTAGTCAGTTCAAAAGGCGCAGCAAAACTGAGTGGCTGAATCCAAACTAAACGACAAGGTTTGCGTTACGTCTGCACCATTCAGATCGACTGGATTTGCACCACCACCGAGCGGTTCAGTCACAATCGGTTGACCGTTGTTTAGGCTCGCAAGAGTACCATCGTTATTAAAACGCATCGTATGTCCCACATGCCCTTTCGGAGTTGTCGCATCACCGCCCACAACATTGACAGGCTTTTCACCCGTCTTATCTGTCACGGTGTAGTACGTTTGCCACGTATTCGCTTGATTCATATCTTTCAAGTAATACGTAGTCAGCTTATAAGGCTGTCCCATCGAGTCATAGATGGTCGATGAGGTCGTACGGTTATACGTTTCAGGGTCTGTAATATCAAACAGCGCAGGGTCTTTCAGATCACCGTTAGCTGGCAAGTTTGCCCCTAAATCAATATTCGCGGTCTGTTTCGGCTTACCGAATTGAGGTGGAATATTGATAGGTTTGGGCTCATAAGACAGCACATCACCGGAATCAGGGTTTACTTCATAGCCCAGCAAAAACTCATCGTTTGCCGTTACCATGTAGCTGTTCTTATCCAAATGGAATGCACCGTTACGGGTCAATTCGTTTTGTTGCGGTACGATTTTATCTTTAGCTACAGCAAAGAACCCAGTACCGGCAATACGTAAATCCAATGGGTTATTGGTGTAAATACTGGAACCTTCGTGGAACTGTTGTGCCACCTTTGCCGCTTGCACACCTTGCCCAGGCGTTGTTTTCGCATTGGTAAATAGCGAAGTGGAATACACGTCACCAAACTCAGCACGCGACTCCTTAAAACCAAACGTGTTGGCGTTCGCAATGTTGTTACTGGTGGTATTCAAATCCATCTGCGCGGCGGATAAACCACTAAGAGAGATATATGACATGAGTAATTCTCCTATCTAGCTAGCGCAATCACGCTTTGCCTACTTCAAGTACTTCAGCAAGTCGAACTGGTGCATCGAAACCAGCCAGATTGAGTAGTACGTTACCATCGCCTTTGCCTAACAAAACGCTGTTGACATTTGCATAAGTGGAGACTTCAAACTCTTTACTCTCTCCATCCTGCAAGCCAGACGCTTTTACTTTATATTTGCCACCCGGCAACGGATTTCCGCTCTGATCTTTTCCATCCCATTCAACGCGGTTATCGCCAGCAGCTTTAGCGCCCACATCAAAGGTTCGTACCAATTGACCTGCTTCATTCTCAATACGGACGAATAAGTTATCGATAGACTGCGGCAGTTTTACCATTGCCGCCATTCCGCCATCAGGCTTCTTCATCCCTGCCGCCCCTGGCACCAACACATCACGCCCCACCAGAGATGAAGCTTGCAGTGCTTGGTTAGACGTCATCGATGAGTTGAGGCTCTCAAATTGAGAGTTCATCTTGCCAATGCCATCTACCGTGGCAAACGAAGCCATCTGCGCAATCATCTGATCGTTGCCGACAGGTTTGAATGGATCTTGCTGTGCCAACTGCTTAGTCAGCAGAGAAAGAAAGTCTTCTTGCTTAAGGGCTTTTTGCCCTGTGGTTTCATCCGGCTTTTTCTGCTCTTGAAGAGCTTTAAGCTGATCAATATAGGACAAGCCGCTTTGACCAACATTATTGATTCCGGCCATACGTTAACTCCTTATCCTTACTGACCCATCTGCAGCGTACGCAGCAGCATCTGTTTACTGGCATCCGCCACCTGCACATTGGTTTGGTATGAACGAGAAGCCGAAATCATGTTCGCCATCTCTTCCATCACATTGACGTTTGGCTTATAGATATAGCCTTCATCGTTGGCAAGTGGATGCTCAGGATTAAACTCAGCAACCAGTGGTTTATCACTTTCCACAATACCCAGCACTTTCACTGGAACATTCGGATCACGATTAAAACGCGCTTTACTCAGTTCCGCACCAAATACGGCGTGGCGAGCTTTATAAGTATCTTTTGCTGAGCTACTAATACTATCGGCATTGGCCAGATTACTTGAGGTGGTATTGAGACGAACCGACTCGGCGCTCATCGCAGAACCAGTGACATTGAATACGCTGAATAAGCTCATCTAATTACTCCCCTTTAATCGCTTTGGTTAAGTTCTTGAATTTGCCACCAAGAAAATCCAACGAGGCTTGATGACGGATTTGGTTTTGCATAAACAAGTTACGCTCAAGATCCACATCCACCGTATTGCCATCCCCCGTATCCGGCTGAGTCGGAGTGCGGTAAAGAATTTCCCCAGTAACCATCGAAGAGGCAGGAATGTGCCGACCATCGGTACGGCTAAGACTGATGCTTGCCCCCGAACTTGCCGCTTGCAATGCCTTCTGGAAGTCCATTCCTTTTGCCTTAAATCCCGGCGTATTCGCTTGCGCAATATTGGTGGCAATCACCTCAGAGTTGCGCTCACGTACGCCCACCGTGTGCTGGTGAATGCCTAGGGCGTTGTCAAAAGAAATAGCCATGTTTACCTCTTCGATAAGAACTGACCGTTATTACTCAAATTATTTGCAATTAGCATACCAACTTTAAAACCTTCTCCCTCTCGGCATAGGGATAAATGAAATTTGCAAACTCCACGCCAAAGAAATCTTTTGCCCAGAATGCGCGGTGTCAATAAAACAAAAAGCCCAGCAAACGCTGGGCAAAATGAGATGGATCGTACTTATTATTTCAGTTTATAGATGATACCTGGATTACAACGCACCATTTCAAACTTGTCGGTCAATCCGGTTAGGGATTCCGAAGCTCCCAAGAGTAGATACCCTCCTGGATTGAGACTCGACGCCATCTGGTTGAGCACTTTCGACTTCATATCAGGCGAAAAGTAGATAAGCACGTTACGACAAAAAATGATGTCAAACTTGCCGAGTAACGAATAACTCTCCATCAAGTTTTGCGGCCGAAAATTCACCAAACGCTTCACGTTATCTTTGATTTTCATTCGGCCATCGCCCGCATCTTCAAAAAAGATTCGGCGTCGTTCCGGTGATAAACCACGGCCTAACGCTAGATTGTCATAAACCCCCGCTCGGCACATATCCAACATACTGGCAGAAATATCCGTAGCCGTAATCGCTACACTGGGTAGTAAACCAGGGCGTTTTTGCTGAACTTCCAATATGGTCATCGCCATAGAATACGGCTCTTGGCCGGATGAACTGGCGGCTGACCAAATTTTTATCGGTCGCTTATTGGCTGCCATTTCTGGCAACAGTTTGTCTGCTAAAACCGTAAATGGGTAAGCATCTCGAAACCATAACGTTTCGTTGGTGGTCATGGCGTCAACCGCTGCTACTCGCAGATCGCGATTTCGTCCTGTCACGACATCCCGCAACAAGTCAGACAACGACGTTAACTTGAATTTTGTGACGAGTGGACTTAGACGACTTCGCACCAAATACTGCTTGCTGTCACCCAGTACGATTCCGCACTGAGATTCCAGAAATCGGCAAAAGTCGCGATACTCTTGGTCGCTAATCGTTATAGCAGTCATTCATTTCTCTTTATTTAACTAGCGCAGCTTTCACCGCATTACCAAGCTCATCAGGGTTGAATTTCGCAATAAATGCGTTTGCCCCGACTCGCTCAACCATCGCTTGGTTGAACACGCCACTCAATGAAGAGTGCAAAATAACATAAAGATCTTTCAGCTCGTTGCTACGACGGATTTCCGCAGTTAGCGTATAACCATCCATTTCCGGCATCTCAATATCTGAAATCACTAGCGAGATTTGATTGAGAATGGGGCCTTCACGGCTCATTTCAAGCAGTTTCTCATAAGCATCTTTACCGTCTTTGGTGGAGATAACCTCGAAACCGATCGATTCAATGGCGCGTTGCACCTGCTTACGTGCCACGCTAGAGTCGTCCGCGATCAAAATACGACGAACAATCTCTTTTTCTTGTTCAACTTGTGCAATCTCTTGGCCGATATCTTTTGTCATTGCTTCGTTAACCGGAGCAATCTCAGCCAAAATCTTCTCAACGTCGATAATCTCTACTAGCTCGTTATCGATATTCGTGACAGCAGTTAGGTAGTTCGCTTTACCAGAGCCATCAGGCGGTGGCAGAATCGCTTCCCAACGCATGTTAATGATACGCTCAACCGAACTCACTAAAAAGGCTTGGATTGTACGGTTAAATTCCGCAATCACCACGAAGCTTTTGTCTACATCAACGGTCGGACGACCACCGATCGCAAGACTCAAATCGATGACAGATACGGTTTGCCCACGAATATGTGCCACCCCTTTAACCAAACGGTGTAAGTTAGGCATCGCGGTCAGTTTAGGGCATTGAAGGACTTCTTTAACTTTGAAAACGTTAATACCGTATCGCTGACGGCCGTTAAGACGGAAAGTTAATAGTTCTAATCGGTTTTGACCGACGAGTTGCGTACGCTGATTCACAGAATCAAGAATACCCGTCATAAGCTCATCTCCATCTCAAACTTTTATCCAAAAAAAAGTGATAGTCTACTACAGGCTATGAAGAAACCAGAGAAACGAAAAATGCTTCCGAAGATCGATCTCCATTCGCATTTCATAACTAAGTGTAGAGCTTTCTGTGAAATATTTTATAGCTTTATCGGCTTTTTATTGTTTTTCTTTAGTCTAGCGGCAAATTCGGCCACGCCAGAGCAGCTTTCGATGATAAGAGAAGCCGCAGAAAATCACGTTCTGAGCACCGTCGATATGCCCACTGGCGGAGAGTTAGTCGTCAATGCCGCCAATATAGACGATCGTCTATTCGCGACCGATTGCCCAGAACCACTTATAACGAACTCGTCATCCAGTAATGGATCTGCTGCAAATATTACTGTGCTCGTGGAGTGCAAAAGCGATAACTGGCGGGTGTATGTCCCCGTTCGCTTGACGATTACGATTCCACTGATCACGGCGGCAAATCCACTCAGCCGAGGACAAATGATTTCTGCACAAGATGTTACGTTGAGTATGGTAGATCTGCTGCGTTTCCGGCGGCAAGGTTTTTCCACTCCCGAAAGCGTGATAGGTGCAAAAATCAAAAAAAATATCCGCATTGGCGATGTTATCGATCAAAAGGATGTGTGCATCGTCTGTCGTAATGAAAGTGTTGTCATCCGTGCTGGAAAATCTGGTATGTCGATCACAACCAAAGGCACGGCCATGTCGGATGGCATCCTTGGTGAACAGATAAAAGTGAAAAATGACAAATCTAACCGTATAATTGATGCGCAAGTCAGTGGTGTAGGTGAAGTCACCGTCGCGTTTTGATCGCTCTTACCTGCTTATCAACAAGCTTGTGCGAAGTGATTTTCTATTTGGTTAAAAAGTCGCTAAAGTTCTGACCACTACGGTCGATATTGACAGTTACACGTTAAAGTTTAATTGTAAAAGGCTCATCTATGGCAGGTATTGATAACATACGCGCAGGGCAGTCGTTAAATACGACCAACCGAACAAGTGTGCGTTCTTCTGATGCCAGCAACTCTTCACCTCAATCCGGGGCAGTTTCACGCTCATCGGCTGGTGGTCAAGATGCGGTATCACTTAGCTCACAAAGCAAAGCCATTGGCGAAATGCAAAATGAAATGGCATCGAGACCCAGTTTTGATAGCGCCAAAGTGGCCGCAATCAAAGAAGCGATCGCAAACGGTTCCTATATCGTAGATCCCGATAAACTGGCCGATAACATGATCAAATTCGAAAAAGAACTGGGCGGCTTCTAAGTCATACTCACTCTTTAGAGCTTGTAATAGAAAAGGCAATCAACAGGCGGTTTGACCATGGCAGCATTAAAAGACTTAGTCGAATTTCAGCTGAAAAATGCACAAGAATTAGTGACGGTACTCGACGCAGAAAAAATTGCGATCACCAGTCGCATCTCTGTGGATATTGAAGCTATCGCCAAGCAGAAACTGACCTTGATTAATCAGCTACAACAGACTGACCAACGCATTGCTAAGCATCCTCACGTCGCGAGCCTGACTGAAGATGCTTACCTTAATGACTTGGTGAGTCAAATCCGCAGTATTATTCTCGATTGCCAGCAAGCTAATCAAATCAATGGTGACGCACTCGCCCGTGCTCAGCTCAGCTTTAATAAACTCAATAATCTGATGCAGCAAAGCCATGGCAAGATCGGGATGACTTACAGTGCAACGGGCAAAACGCACACCATTTCAACTCTCGGTACCAATATCAAAGCCTAACGAGATAATCCCGTTCACCGAGACAAAAAAGCAAAAGCGGCAATCATGCCGCTTTTTGGATCTGAGAGATGATAGTGTTCATATTAGAATAAGGTCATTTGACGTTTTTCGGGAACTTGCTGAACTTCACCGTAATCACGCATCTTATCCATCTTGCGAATGTCGAGCCTGAGCTCAGTGACATAACTGTCACCCACTTTATAGCTGCGCACCACTTCTGCACCTCGAATTACCCCATCAACTGCTCCGGCGGTTAATTCAGTACCGAGGCGTTGATCTTGTAATTCAGCACGGCCGCTGATACGCATACCGTATACTTGTTCAGCCAACTCACGATAAGCGTCAATTTTAGATGCGCGCATCGCTCGAACTTGCTTCTCTTCGTCATTGCGACCTTTTTGTTCACTAATGCTGGCATAGCCTACTGCGGTAAGCCAATCATCTGGGCGCATGGTTTGCAATGGCTGGCATCCCGTCATCATCAACATCGCGACTAAAATCAGGAAAACAGGTTTCATTGTTGTTCTCCTATGGACGCAAAATAACAGTATAAGGTTGTGTGATGGTCGGATCTGAACGGATCAGCACGCCATCCTGAGTGCGAATACTGTTTAAAGTATCCAAATCCCGACCAATACGATCCGCAGGAAGGAAGCCTTGTGCCGTGGCCACAACAATTCGAGATTGCATACCAACGACACGCGCATTCACAATCACCCCACCTTCTTGGCGTAACATCGTTCCCGTCAGTACGTACTGTACTTCTTGCTGCTGGGAAAGATTCTTTCCAGTCTCGAACTAAAAGACGAAATCACCTTGTTGAGTCACTTGGATCGAACCTGTCGTTTTGAAATCAACCACTTTGAAGCCGCGACGCTGAAATTGGTGGATAAACCCTTCGGAAACCGAGTTGCCCAACCAGTTTGTCGTATCCATGTTTTGTAGATCAACAAATGAGGTCACCGCAATCGGCGTACGAGCCGTAATGCTAGTATTGGAGAGCATCAAATCTTCGGTCATGCTCTCAACAAAGAAATCCAACGTATGACGTGGACTCTCCATCAACATAAACTGTGACCCGTTATACGGTTCTTTACCGTTATAAATCGGGGCATATGCACACGAAGTCAGCAAGACAACGGGTACTAAGGAAAGCCATTTTTTCATTCTCTTCATCTCCAGATATACTATGGCGCGCGTTTCAGCTTCTCACTCGATTAAACTGGAACGCTCCTTGCTTTTCTTAATCTGTCATTATTTAGAATCGCAATGCCTACATCAGTTAGGAATTGAAAAGCAAAATTTATACCCACTTGGGACCTTATAATGAAAAAAAATATTTTATCTATAATTTCAGTGCTTTGGATGAGTCTTTACCTCCAATCTGCTCAAGCAGCTTGGTATGAAGTGACAGGCTCTGCCGCCATAGTCTCTTCAGAGGATGTGGCTCGCTTACACGCATTGGAAGACGCTTTATATAAAGCGGTAAATTTTGCCGGGGCAGATATGGGCAGCATCAGTAACTTAATGCCGCTTTTAGAGTCTGATCGTAGAGAGTATCTATTCTCGAATCATGAAGTGCGTTATATCTTGATTGAGGATCGAAAAGTCTCTAATAACGTTATGTATGTGCGCACTCGCATTGATATTTACCCATCGGCAACGGCTTGCCACGTTGAGCAGTACAAGAAGACCATGCTGATCGGCAACATTGATCTCGCCTCGCCTCAACAAGCGGTGATGGGGCAAATCTACCAGGTGGGCGATGATTTTGCGCAAGTGATTAATCGCCGCATCGAGCAAGAATCACGTAGCTTTGTTTCTGTTGGTACGACTCAATACGACATTGATCCCAAAGCGCCTGAGCGTATCAAAATGATTGCTCAAGATGCCGGAGCGCAATACATCATTGGCGGAGTGATTACTGATTTAACAGCCACCATCGAACAAAGAACGTTGCAAGATGATCTGATCAATCGCCAATTTGCTATGGAGATTAATGTGTTCGATGGGAAAACGGGTAACGAGGTGATGACACGAACGTATCGTGAAGTTGCACGCTGGCCATTCCCTAAAACCAGTCAAATTGATACGCGTAGTGCGCGTTTTTGGGCTTCGACCTATGGCGAGATGATGTTGCGTGTAAGCCGTAATATTATGCTCGATCTGGAATCAGAAATTTCTTGCAAGATCACGCTGCCACAGATCATCGCCAAATTTGGCACTACCGCGACCATGGATCTCGGTCGGATCCACGGGGTACAACAAGGTGATAAGCTTCGTCTCTGGCACACTGGTGCTTTTATTGATCAGCAAGGTTTGCCACGTAACAAAGTAACACAAAGTGAGATCACGCTGACGGTATCACGTGTTTACGAACATGAAGCTGAGCTGACCGTTGATCAACCTGAACTCGCCTACAGCATTCAAATCGGCGATGTCATGCATAAACAGATGTAGTCTATGGGAAGTGTTCTTCGGACACTTCCTTTTTCCTCTTCGCTCCCGTAGCACAGTTGGATAGCGCAGCCCCCTCCTAAGGGGCAGGTCACAGGTTCAAATCCTGTCGGGAGCGCCATATTTCTCAAGTGGTTAATTTTTTGACAAAGATTTTGTCTTACTTTGTTGCCACCACCTCATGTCAATCTTTGGTCATTCTTGCAGCACATTTCTTCTCGCACTAGCTAAAATCCTCTACTATTACTATTAACAGTTTTGTTTATAAAACACAGCATGTCGAAAAGTAACCTAGAGACCAATACCGGACACCGCTTTATTTCAAAAGCGAAAACCGCGTATAAAATTCATATCCATACTCCTGACGATAGCGTTTTACACCGTTCCGTCGGTTTTGTTCGACTCGGTGAAAAGAAAGGGCTTAAAAAAGCGATTTTACTGCGTAATGAATTAGGCTCAGCCATGTGGGGAAAATTTTGGCGACGTATTTTAAAAGATCCCTATCTAATGACTCGCTTACCACATAGCTTAGAACCGAAAATCATCCATAAACCTAGACCAACGCTAGACAACCCAGAAGCAAGAGACGCCTGCTATATCGCGGCATGGCGAGAATATGACACACAAGGGAAATGTCATTTCCGCAGTGTGGTGTGCTCCATCAACAAGCACGGCAAGTTAGCGGCTTACACCAAAACAAAGAAAGCGTTGTTGGCGGCCCATAAAGATTGTTTAGATATCTTAGTTTTTATGGGGCGCTTAAACAGTATTGATCTCAAGTAACCCACACCTCCACGCTCAAAGAGTAAAATTTGGTTTGCTGAAAAAAACAAAGGCCCTTACGGGCCTTTGTTGATTGAATCTCGATGATTACCGAAATTACTCAGTCACTTGGTACTGGAATTCTGGGATCACTAGCTCAACACGACGGTTCTTTTCGCGACCTTCTGCAGTCGTGTTAGAAGCGATTGGGCTGCTTTCACCTAGACCTTTAGCAGAGATACGAGAAGCATCAATACCTTGAGCTTCCAGAGCTTTGGCTACTGCTTGAGCACGAACGCTCAGACAGTTTTTTGGTTTGTAAGCGTCAGAGCCAGTTGAGTCTGTATGACCAACAACTTCAACTTTTGCTTGTGGGTACTGGTTTAGGTAACCCACAATTTTATCCAGCTTCTTAACCATTGCAGGTTTTAGCTCTGCACTTGCTGTAGCAAAAGTGCTGCTGTCCAAGTGTTGGAAAGTAAACGTTTTTGTTACAGCAACTTTCTCTACCACTGGTTCTGCAACTGGCGCAGGTTCAGCAGGACGTTGTTCTACAACTGGAGCCGGTTCTTGGCTGCCACCAAATTTGTACACCACACCAAGCGTTGCACTTTCTCCGCTTGCACGTACGATGTCGTTATTGATGTCAGTAATATTTTGATATTCCAAACGCATTGTCACATTGTGGTTGGTATTGAACTCCAAACCTGCTGCGCCTAGATATGAGTAATCATCCTTGCTGCCGTAATCAACAAAAGCACCACCGACTTTACCGTACAGGGCAATACCTTCAGTAAGAGGTAGACTCAGTTTTGGCGCCAGCGTGATGGCTTTTACCTTTTCATCAGCCAATCCTGCTGCGGTGAATTTACCTAAGTAATCGTATCCCGCTTCAAGAGAGAGCCACTTGTTTGCTTCATAACCTACAAACGCACCAAGCGTCGTGTCATCCTTATCACAAGGTTGACCAGACTGACATGCGTCATCCAACCAAGATTTACCGATTTTACCTCCGACATACACTTCAGCCACTGCCGCAGAAGAAAGCAAAAAAGTAAACGTCGTTGAAATGATTGCCGCTAGCTTTTTCATGGTATTTCCTTTTTTCTTTATGATTATCGTCGCGAATCGATGATGGATTAACGACCGTTCAAAGAGGTTGACTCTTATGCGAGCCAGAACACCTTTTTGTCGGCATCACTATAACGGATGAAATAAAAAGAAAAAGGGCTGTTAGGTTATTATTTTGTCACGTCTTTGCTAAAAATGAGAAAAGTCTAAAACACAACTCGTTAACCCAAAACTATAGTACGAGATAAAGATTTCAATAGATAATAAAAAAGCCGCAGTTTGTGCTGCGGCTTTTTTTATTTATGCAACTAAATTTCTATGCATTCGCTTCGCGAGTTTCAATAAAGGCTAGTGCCATCTTGATACGCACAATCACACGCTCTTGACCGATAAGGTTCATTACTGCGTCTACAGAAGGTGATTGACCACCACCTGTTACGGCAACACGCAGTGGCATACCGATTTTACCCATGCCAATCTCAAGCTCTTCACACACTTGCGCGATCACTTGGTGCAGCGCTTCAGTATTCCATTCTACGTGTAGAGCTTCAATTTTGCTCAGCGCCAACGTTAATGGTTCTTTCGCTACGCCGCGTAGATGTTTCTTCGCAGCATCAGCATCAAACTCAGCAAAATCTTCGTAAAAGTAACGTGACTGTTGCGCCAGCTCAACTAGGGTATTGCAACGCTCACCCACTAACTTCACCACGTCAGCTAATGCTGGGCCAGTCGCCTTGTTAATGCCTTGGTGATCAAAATGCCACTCAAGGTGTTTTGCTACATACTCAGGTTCTGAAGTCTTGATGTAGTGGTTGTTCAACCATAGCAGTTTGTCAGTGTTAAACGCTGACGCTGATTTTGAAATTGCGTTAAGGCTGAACAGGTTGATCATTTCATCGCGAGAGAAGATCTCTTGGTCGCCATGCCCCCAACCTAAACGCACTAAGTAGTTCAGCAGCGCTTCTGGCAGATAGCCATCATCACGGTATTGCATTACAGAAACCGCGCCATGACGCTTAGATAGCTTGGCACCATCATCACCCAAGATCATTGCGCAGTGCGCAAACGTTGGGATAGTTGCACCCATTGCTTTATAAATGTTGATTTGGCGTGGCGTGTTGTTGATGTGGTCTTCACCACGAATCACATGGCTGATACCCATATCGACATCATCCACGACTACACAGAAGTTATAGGTTGGAGTGCCATCAGTACGACGAATGATCAGATCATCCAGTTGGTCGTTACGGATTTCGATGCGACCACGGATTTGGTCATCAAAAACAACGCTGCCCTCTTTCGGGTTACGGAAACGGATACAGCAAGGCTCGCCTTCTTTCGCTGCTTCATTGACCGCTTTGATTTTTGGATGATTCGCATCGTAGCGCGGCATCTCTTTGTTCGCTTCTTGCTCAGCGCGGATTTCATCCAATAGCTCTTTCGGGGCATAGCACTTGTAGGCTTTGCCTTCAGCCAACAGCTGATCAATCACTTGGTTGTAACGGTCAAAACGTTTGGTTTGGTAGTATGGACCTTCATCCCATTCCAAGCCTAACCATGTCATGCCTTCAATAATGGCATCCACCGCCGCCTGAGTAGAGCGTTCTAGGTCGGTGTCTTCAATACGCAGAACAAATTCACCACCTTGGCTTTTAGCATATAACCAAGAATAGAGTGCTGTACGCGCACCACCAACGTGCAGATACCCAGTTGGACTAGGCGCAAAACGAGTTTTAACCGTCATTTGAATTACCTTTGTGAGATTCTTTTGCTGAGAGCTCAGCATGCGAAATTTTGGGCGGTATTCTAACACCCGAGTTGGCGCGATGCTACGCACGATTTTCGGCAAATTTACACTCACCGAAATGAGTGCGAGAAGTAAGGGTTGACCTTACCTTAAGGTCAAGGTTTATCCTTATTCTCATTCCAATGGGAGGAATGAAAATGAACTATTTTGCCTTACCTCTGCGTGGCCTAAATTGCATGGGCTGTGCTCGAAAATTGGAGCGCCAACTCAATCAAGATCTCACCGTCGAGATCGAAACGCTGACGCCAACCTCAATTGAACTGCATACCAATGCCTCCTTAAATGAGGTGCTCACCAGCATTGAATCTCTGGGTTATCAAGGCGGCACTGAGCAAACATATCAGCTACAAGGTTTAAATTGTGGTCGCTGTGTGAATAAACTGACCACGCACCTCAACGCGCAGGCAGAAATTGCCAAACTGCAAGTCAGTAAAGATCAGCTTTCGCTCGTCACAACCTTAACCGCTGAACAAGTGAGAGCGCTGGTGGCGGAAGTGGGCTATCAGGCTATAAAAGCAGAACAAGAATCAACATTCACGCCAACCGCCTCTATTAATGAGAAGAAAATCGACACGCCTGATGCTGAAAACTCCTCGAACACAGAACTAACTGAGGCTTCTAGCCAAACGCTCTCTCTTCTCATTAAAGGGATGACCTGCGCCAGTTGCGTGGCATCGGTGGAAAAAGCCCTGCTTTCTGTTGAGGGAGTGCAGAGTGCGCAAGTTAACCTCGCAGAGCAAAGTGCCTTGGTGAGAGCCAATTTCGCCAATCCTCAACCACTGCTTAACGCCATTCAAAGTGCAGGCTACCAAGCTGAGATCTTAGATGACCCAGCGCAGCAACAAGCTAAACAGCAAGCGCAACTCGATGCCTTACAAAAAGAGCATAAACAGAGTGCCTTATTGGGTATTGCTCTGGGTGCGCCTTTAATGCTGTGGGGCGTGTTTGGCGGCAACATGATGATCCGCAATAGCAGTGATCAAATGGTCTGGGGGGGAATCGGCATCATCTGTTTCGCACTGCTGCTCACCGCTGGACGCCACTTCTTTATGAATGCGTGGCAAGCACTGACTCATGGTAGAGCGACCATGGACACCCTAGTCGCACTGGGCACAGGAGCTGCTTGGTTTTACTCCATGCTCGTGGTGGCTTGGCCGCAAGCGTTCCCTGATGCAGCGCGTCATGTATACTTCGAAGCAACGGCAATGATCATCGGTTTGATTTCACTGGGTCATTACATTGAAACCAAAGCCAAAAGCCGTACTAATCGCTCACTGCAAGCCTTGCTTAACTTACAACCTCAGCAAGCAACCTTAGTGACTGAACAAGGCGATCAATCCATCGCCGTCGCTGACATTCAACTGGGCATGTCACTGCGCATCAAACCCGGAGAGCAAGTCCCTGTCGATGGAATAGTCAATACGGGCCACTCTTATCTGGATGAATCCATGCTCACCGGCGAACCGATTCCGGTGCTCAAAGAAGCCGGCGCGAAAGTCGCAGCTGGCACATTGAACCAAGATGGCAGCTTAGTGATCACCGCTACTGGCATTGGTTCGCAAACCATGCTGGCTCGAATTATCCAGATGGTAAGACAAGCGCAAAGCAGTAAACCTGCGATTGCTCGTTTAGCCGATCAGATTTCCTCTGTTTTCGTGCCCGCTGTTGTTGTCATTGCCATCTTGTCTGCCGCCCTGTGGTATCTGTATGGCCCCGATCCTAAAGCCAGTTACATGTTGGTCGTTGCGACCACTGTATTAATCATCGCCTGTCCTTGTGCTTTGGGGCTTGCCACTCCGCTCTCGATTACCGTGGGCATCGGCAAGGCGGCAGAGATGGGCATTTTGATTCGCGATGCCAATGTACTGCAGACCGCAAGTCAGGTAGATACCGTCGTGTTTGATAAAACGGGGACTCTGACCTTAGGCAAACCGAGTATTCAATCGCTGCATGTCATGCAGGGGGATGAAAACCAATTGCTTGCCTTAGCCTATGCCCTTGAGCAGCAATCTGAACACCCTCTGGCTAAAGCGATCTGTGATTACGCGAAGCTGCGCAATATTCGCCCTGTAGATATTAGCCAGTTCACTAACCAACGTGGGCGTGGACTCTCAGCCGATTACCAAAATCAAACCGTGCTGGTCGGCTCATTGGCTTTTATGAAAGAGCAAGGCATTGATTTGTCGATGGCTGAATCAACTTTAGCGCAGTTTGCAGCACAAGCATGGACTCCGGTTACAGTGGCTTATCATGGCGTGTTGCAAGGTGTATTAGCGATTGCCGATCCGCTCAAACCCACCTCCGCACAAGCGGTACGTAAGCTCAATGAGCTTGGAATTCATACCGTGATGCTGACCGGCGATCACGCTTCGGTCGCCAATGCGATTGCCAAAGAGCTCGGTATCTCGCAAGTGATTGCGCAAGTGCTACCCGACCAAAAAGCGCAGCACATTCAAGCTTTGCAGCAACAAGGCCGCAAAGTGGCCATGATTGGCGATGGGATTAATGATGCCCCAGCTCTGGCGCAGGCCGATATTGGTATTGCCATGGGCAGTGGCAGTGATGTAGCCATTGAGAGTGCACAGATGACCCTTTTGAACTCATCACCAACCAGTGTGGTCAGTGCGATTGAACTTTCTCAAGCCACCGTTCGCAATATGAAGCAGAACCTGTTTGGCGCATTTATTTACAACACGCTTGGCATTCCTATCGCTGCGGGTGTACTTTACCCAGCTTTTGGATTTTTGCTTAGCCCAGTTATCGCAGGGGCTGCGATGGCGCTCTCCTCCATTACCGTAGTCAGCAATGCCAATCGACTGCGCTGGAGCAAAAATTTCTTTTCGACCAACATTCTCAATGAGGTAAATCATGAAACGATCAATTATGACACTCGCTCTATTGGCCGCTTTTTCAGGGCAAGCGCTTGCCGTTGATGTAGTGAATCACAAAACACCTTACTGCGGTTGTTGCACCGAATGGACCAAACACATGGAAGAAAATGGTTTTACGGTCAAAGAGGTCATTCATGAAGATCTGAATGGGCTTAAGCAACAACTGGGCGTAAAACCCAAACTGGCTTCTTGCCATACCGCAGAGATCGGAGGTTATGTTTTTGAAGGCCATATTCCCGCTCAAGACATCAAAGACTTTCTGGCTAACCCACCGAAAAATGCCAAAGGGCTCGCGGTTCCGGGAATGCCTATGGGTTCACCGGGTATGGAATACGGCGATAAAAAAGACAGCTATGCCGTTTATGCCTTTAATGAACACGGCCAAGTATTTGAATATCGCTTTCATCAAGGTAACTGATCTCTCCTTCTTATCGAAGAGAATGAAGGTCTAGACACAAAGCGCTGCCCCATAACTTTTTCTTTAGAAAAAAGAC
>NZ_JJMN01000056.1 GCF_000696385.1 Vibrio metoecus
TTAACAACCAAACTCAAACACAACAACTGTAACCACTTCGGCTCATTAGGACTGGAAACGCCACGCGTTTGACAGTCCCTCTTGAGGCGTTTGTTAACTGGCCAGTGCTTATGATTTTCACTGCACTTTAAACCAACACAAAGAAGATTTCTCTACTCTTCGTTTGGTGTTTTCACATCTCGGGCTGGTTTTCTGTGCATGAAAAATCCGCAAGCTTCACGCGTTGTAGTCGTAGGTTGTTCCCAGGCACCACAAAGATCCTTGAGATTATTTTTAGCTCTTTCGAAATGACGACATTTCCCACAACGAAACATTTGCAAACTCCTTTTGCTCAGATACTTTTGGCATTTCCATTTTGCCAGTTAACGCCCGCTTAAGGGGCTGACAACGCTACTACTCACTTTCCGCACAACACCGTAACCACTGAAACTAACGCACAGCAAAAATGCCACGCGTTGGCTGTCCCTCTTGAAGCGTTTGTTAAGCATATTATTTCAGGGCACATACAGTGTAAATCCAATATGTTATAGCAACTATTGAAGTTGGGTAGTGGCAAAAGCCCCAGATCCTATATAGCCAAATTTGGGTTGCCCACCATAGGTTTGTACGCTTCTTGATGGTCTGATCTAACTCAGAAGCTACTTCATTCTTATATTCTTTTTTGGCAACAGTATAGTCATGTGAACTATGGTTCTCATATCGACCTAAACATAGATAGTAACGCTCCACATACGACAGATAATCTTCCTTTGTCGTTTCGGCTTTGCTGTCAACCATGAACTTTAGCTCTCTTGCAAGCTCTCCTAACTCTAAACCACATTGATGGATCTTCGCAGACCTTGCTGAAAAATCCCCCATACCCAAGAGTAAAGAATAAGCTAACACTACCACGGCAAAAAATACTGCCACTGCATTCTGAACATTCGTAGAAATTGTATCGTTAGTCAGTTCAAAAATAGGCAGCATTGCTAAAACTATCTGACCAATAGCCATGTAAGCCAAAGTCCATTGAGAGAACCAACTTTGAGATCTCAATCTACGACTTGCTTCATACCTAGCCTTAGAAGTGACAGCTACTCGTTTGTAAAGATATTTATAGGTTTCCAACTCATCCTCGATATAAAAATATGCTTAACGCCCGCTTAAGGGGCAGCCAACGCCACGACCAACTTTCCGCATAACACCGTAATCACAAAAAACAACGCATGGTAAAAATGCCACGCGTTGGCTGTCCCTCTTGAAGCGTTTGTTATGTTTAAGCTTCAATGACTTACGTTTTACCAAAACCAAGATTAACCCAGCATTGACTCACAAACAAAAGCCAAAACCCAGAAAACTGAAACGACTCATAGATTTAGAAAAACAGACTTCGAATTTTGGCAATTCAAGCCCAAAAACCTGTGATCACAATATTGATTGAGCCAGCCGAACCAACCTCGCGCTTACTCGAAAATCGACTGAGGCAATTCTCTGAATTTCCAGCGCCAAAGAATAGATGTCCAGAAAGCAGCGCCAAACGAAGCCAACTTGCCGACAAACACAAAACTCACAAGCCAAGGGAGCAAAGAAAAGATGCAACCAACTGATTTTTGGTGATTAAACATAACGCCCGA
>NZ_JJMN01000057.1 GCF_000696385.1 Vibrio metoecus
CCAAGGCAACTGCAAAACTTCTACGCAATGAGTGGAAGCTTAATACTTGAGCCAAGGCGAGAAAGAGCCTTCCCTAGAGTCGTGAAGAAGAAGCCAAGCCGATATCCTAGAAAATACAATGCCGCTCACCTTAAGTGAACGGCATTAGCTCATAAGAGCCCCATAAATGCGATGGTATTAAGAATGGAAACATTATGAGTGGCGCTGAGAATCAGAAGAATGGGACGACTCTTGCTCAATAGCGAAGCTGTCCACGGATTCCTCGGTCGTTGATGACTGAGTCGTCACTTCGTCACCGCGTAACGCTTTTTGAAAAGAGCGAATCGCATAACCAGCATCATCGCCTATGGTTCGCAATTTCTTTGTGCCGAAAACCAGCGCAACAATGCACCCCAAGATTAAGAGCTTACCCACACTGATTCCACCCATATTGTCCTCTGCTTTTTACAATGTGTGTTTACCAAGTAGATTTCAGACCCTGCAAAGTGCACGTAAACAATCCCACTAAAAGTTCACGCCTTACCTGTCCTTAACCTGTGAAGCAGTGTAGCGAACCCTGTATAAATCGGTTGTATGGATAAGGCATACATCTGTATAGATTTTATAAAGATAGTTTTATTTTACGTGCCTATTTATCCACTAAACGGTAACCGACCCCATTTTCTGTCAAGATGAAGCGCGGTTGCGCGGGAACCCGTGGGCTCAGACAGGCACGCCCCTTGTCCAAAATAGTTGAGTAGTAAACTGGAGTGCACGTAATACTTGGGGCGCGTGTGACCAGCAAAAGATATTTAATGGAAACGATCAGGACAAATGCCCAAAAACACCAAAAGATAAAATCCCCAACACATTGTCAGGGTTAATCGCGAGTGGATGATGACTGAAGAACACTTCTTTAAAAGCGTAAAGAGGACTGGTTCCGATATCGCCATAGACGATACCCATTGCCAGAAAAGCCAAGCTGGCTGTCGTTTGTTTTGCAGGTTTCATGGTTCTTAAGCACCGCGGTGCTTCCTAAATCACAACTTCCAGCATACTAACTAGCCCGATTTAAAGAAGGTGTATAAAAGCGCCAGTCGGGTATAAAGAAAATATATAGAAATACCCGTTCCCACGCCCTCATCCACTGGTGTAATCCATGGTTCGGGCTGATGACGATTCCCGCATCCGGCGTAAAGTGTTAGCATTGGCGCATTCCAATGACCATAGCGTCACGGAGTTGAGAACGAGGTGGCTCCTGCTGACTCCATGTTAAGCATCATTCTTATCTCTCAACTCATTTAAGACTGTATTAAAAGGCTAATTTTTCAAATGGTTAACAACTCAATCCAATGGTTTCCGGGGCACATGCACAAAGCACGCAAGGAAATCGAAGAAGCGATTCCGCAAGTCGATGTGATTATCGAAGTGCTTGATGCGCGTATTCCTTTCAGTAGCGAAAACCCGCTGATTTCGCATATCCGTGGTGAAAAACCTTGTGTGAAGGTACTGAATAAGCGCGATCTTGCGGATCCTGAGTTAACCGAGCTGTGGATTGCCCATCTTGAGCAAGAGAAAGGGGTGAAAGCGATGGCGATCACCACATCCAATCCGCAGGAAGTACACAAGATCCTCGAACTGTGCCGCAAGCTCGCTCCACAGCGTGAAGAGATCGGCAAAAACATTCGCACCATGATCATGGGCATTCCGAACGTAGGGAAATCAACCATTATCAATACCTTAGCGGGCCGTGCAATTGCTCAAACCGGAAACCAACCCGCAGTGACTCGTCGTCAACAGCGCATCAATCTACAAAACGGAATTGTGCTTTCTGATACTCCGGGAATTTTGTGGCCAAAAGTGGAAAACCCTCATAGCGGTTTTCGTTTGGCGGCCACTGGCGCGGTGAAAGATACCGCGATGGAATACGATGAAGTGGCGTTTTACACCGTTGAGTATCTGGCTAAGCACTACCCAGAAAGATTGAAAGAGCGTTACCAAATCGATGAACTTCCAGAAACCGATGTTGAATTGATGGAAGAGATCGGTCGTAAGCGTGGTGCGCTACGTGCAGGCGCGCGAGTGGATCTGCATAAAGCCTCTGAAATCCTACTGCATGAGCTGCGTCAAGGTGTACTTGGACAAATCACCTTGGAGCGCCCAGAAATGATCACCGAAGAGTTACAACAAGTTGAAATTGATGAAGCGCTGAAAGCCGAAGAGAAAGCCAAACGTAAAGAAGAGCGCCGTAAGCGTTATCTGCGTAACAAGCGTTAATCATTCCGCGCATAACAGAAAGGCGAGTATGACTCGCCTTTTTCACAAATCTTTTTCGCAAAGAAAGGCCTGTGATTTACGCCTGTGGAATACCTGCAATCTTGAGCAGTATGCTTTCTAACTCGCTCCAAGGCATCAGTTGTGAATCAATCACTTCTAAGCGCGATTCAAAACCGTCTAAGCTCATTTCAGTCACAGAAACCACGCCATTCGCCACGTTGAAAGCGTAGCAACCGCGATCGGTATTCAGCACCCCTTTCACTCGCTCGGCGGTTAAATCATTCAGCAGTTGAAACAACAGATCGAAGTTAAACTGGTACTCCGCACCAAACAACCAACCACAACTAAAATAGCCTTGGCCGCGATTTTCTTTGCGCAAAAATGGCTGTTGTGGTGCAAGCTTAAATTGCGGCTCATCGGCAGCATGGTGGTGATGATGGGAGTCAATATGAGTGGATGCATGACCGACCAAACGCGGCATATCCAGTAACTCTATAGGGAATTGCCCTTGCTTGATGAGCTGACTAAAGGTTTTGGCAGGCGTTTGGTCCGTAACCCAATCATTAAAGGCATCAATGTCACTACTGCTGCACTGATCGATTTTGTTCCCTAAAACAATATCTGCACTCGCCAGTTGGTCGTTGAAATTTTGGTTACTGCGGTATTTATCCATGCTCAAGTGGCGTGGATCCATCAACGCAATCGTGGCTTTTAAGTCCACATAAGGCTGATAATGCTCAGAAATTAACGTGGCGACCACTTGCTTAGGATGCCCTAATCCTGTGGGTTCGATGATTAAACGATCGGGCTTTTGACGCAACAAGGCGTTAATGCCAACGGACATTGGAACCCCAGCCGTGCAGCACAGACATCCACCCGGTACTTCTTTGATCATTGCACCCTGCTCGCTCATGATGGCACCATCAATGCCAATTTCACCGAACTCATTCACGAGTACAGCCCATTTTTCATGTGCAGGTTTAGTGGCTAGCAGGTGCAAAATCGCGGTGGTTTTTCCAACGCCCAGAAAACCCGTAATAATATTGGTCGGAACTCGATTGATCATGCTGATTCTCCTTTTGGCGGCAGTATATCCAAAAGCTTTTAAAGAAACAGTTCCAAATTGGATGAATAGCGTAAATGCAGAAATGCAAAAGGCGCACTGTAAAGCGCGCCTTTTTTCCTCGTAGACTCAATCGTGAGTTTTTGCGAATTCGCTTGACTATGTTTGCAAGCGTCTCTTTACCGAGGTACTGATATGAACTTTTTGATTCCATCCAAATTGTCTGTAAGGTTCCATATCCTCCATCAGAAATGTTCTCACTAACCTTACGCTTTAACTATGGTACATAATGCTGGATTTACAAGGCAACTTATTCAATATTTGGCATAGATCTCAATTTTTTTAGAATAATCTATTAAATCAACCATATATGGAAATCAATATTTCAACTTTATCGCTATAGTTGAACCTCATGCGGCGTATAATTCCCGCGTTCCTTCCTTTCAAACATATTCGTAGGTGTTATTAGCATGTCAACCAGAGAGACGTTTAAGATCAGTTTGATGGCAAAAGTGCCCAAAGATGCCATCAATCAATTTCTCTCTAAAGATAAAACACCCCTTTCAGTGCTCTTTCTCTCTTTACTCGTGGGCATTTTGGCCGGCTTAGTCGGTACCTACTTTGAATATGCCGTCCATTTAGTATCAGAAACTCGAACTGACTGGTTAAAAAGTGAAATCGGCAGCTTTTTACCACTATGGCTAGCGGCATTTTTAATTAGTGCATTTCTGGCTTTTATTGGTTACTTCTTAGTTCATCGGTTTGCCCCTGAAGCCGCAGGTTCCGGTATTCCAGAAATTGAAGGGGCGATGGATGGTATGCGACCTGTTCGTTGGTGGCGAGTATTGCCCGTGAAGTTTTTTGGTGGGATGGGTGCGTTGGGCTCAGGGATGGTGCTTGGTCGCGAAGGTCCTACAGTACAAATGGGCGGTGCCGTTGGGCGGATGATCTCCGATATTTTCCGAGTAAAAAACGAAGATACGCGCCACTCATTGCTGGCTGCGGGTGCGGCAGGAGGTCTTGCTGCCGCATTTAACGCGCCTCTTGCCGGCATTATGTTTGTGATCGAAGAGATGCGACCACAATTTCGCTATACCTTGATCTCCGTGCGTGCGGTGATCATCTCCGCCGTGGCCGCTAATATCGTATTTCGGCTCGTTAACGGTCAAGCGGCCGTGATCAGCATGCCACAATACGATGCCCCTGGATTATCCACCCTTGGCCTTTTCTTGTTACTTGGTGCTCTGTTTGGCGTCTTCGGGGTATTGTTTAACTATCTGATCACCTTAGCTCAGGACTTGTTCGTCAAATTTCATCGCAATGATCGTAAACGCTATTTACTAACAGGCTCAATGATTGGTGGCTGTTTTGGTCTCTTATTGCTCTATTTACCTGAACTGACGGGAGGCGGTATCAGCCTAATTCCAACCATCACTAATGGCGGTTATGGCGCGGGCATTCTGTTACTGCTGTTCGCCGGGCGAATTTTTACCACCCTGCTCTGTTTTGGTTCGGGAGCGCCAGGCGGTATCTTTGCTCCCATGCTAGCTCTAGGTACTCTCTTTGGTTATGCCTTTGGCTTAATTGCTCAAGCATGGTTTCCAGATCTCAACATCGAGCCTGGTATGTTTGCTATCGCAGGTATGGGGGCTCTTTTCGCAGCCACAGTACGAGCACCGATTACGGGCATTTTATTGGTTATTGAAATGACCAATAATTACCACCTCATTCTTCCGCTGATCATTACTAGCTTAGGGGCGGTAATTTTCGCGCAGATGCTAGGCGGACAACCGATTTACAGCCAACTCCTACATCGCACCTTGAAAAACCAAAAATTGCAGCAACAAGATCTCCCTCAGCAAAATACCACTTCATAAAAGTCAGTTTGCCTAACGGATAATGAAACCAGATAATAGCCGCTCGCGAAATCGAGCGGTTTTTTATTACTACTGATTAGGATGTTCAGCCAAGGAGTTATCATTGAACTGGTATAGGTTTACTCAAGTACAAAACGTGCCCCCTTCACAAGCCGCATTAGCGTTAGGCATGATTGGACTCGGCCATGCTTGGGTGCTCTATTATCCCGCCGTTGGCATGGTGATTCGCCCCTACTTAGCGTTCAGTGGAGCCTTGCTACTGCTCCCTGTACTGCTCAAATATCTTCATTGGCGTACTTTCATCAATGATCTTAGGCACCCCGTATCAGGGAGTTTAATGGCTCCGATGAGTATGGCTTTACTCATCCTATGCGACTATCTCGCGATTCTATCTCCTTTCATTGCCTATCCGATCTGGGCGGCAGCCTTATTACTGCATTTAACCATGATGACGCTGTTCTTCTATTTTCAGTTGCGTCAATTCAAGCTCGCCAACATTGTGCCTAGCTGGTTTTTGTATCCGGTCGGCGTCATCAGCAGTTCACTTGCAGGCACCCAATTTGGACACACCCTATTTTCGGAAACCATGGTTAACGTCTGTATCGCTATCTATTTCGTCATGCTGCCGGTTGTCTTATACCGCTTGGTCTTTGCCGGAACCTTACCCAAAAGAGCACGCCCCACACTGGCCATTATGGCGGCGCCTATTAACCTGACCTTAGCCACTTATCTAGTTAATTTTGCACAGCCTGACCCGATTCTAACCGGGGCTTTAGCGGGTATTGCCATTACCATGACTTTACTTGTCTACCTCTGTTATCTGCGTTTACTGCGCCTGCAATTTCAGCCTTCCATCGCCGCAGTCACTTTTCCATCGGTGATCAGTGCGGTTGCCATGCAGCGTTTAACGGAATTTTTCGCCACCGATCATCCCCAATGGTATTGGTTACATTATTTTGGATTTTTAGAGATCATGATTGCGACTATTTTGGTTGCTTGGGTCTCTTGGGGATACATCAAAATGTATTGGCCAGAGCTATTTAAAAATAACTCAGATAGAACTTAAATTATTTTTAATATCAGAATATTCTTCGGGGTAGAGCCCCTATCCCTAATGATTTTCCCTCCAGTCACCATAGAGAATTATCAATTATTCTAGGTCGCTAATAATTTTGATTTTTCCCAGTATGACTAGACTTTTTTAATCAACGCAATATATCACTCGTCAGCTGGCGTTAAATTATTAAGAACTAGGACATATTGCGATGAATAGACCACAACTTCCTGATTTTATTCAGGATAAGATAAGTCACTATATTGAAAATTATTTTGATATAAACAAAAACGGTAAACACCTCGTATTAGGTAAACATGCCAGCAGTGATGACATTATTTTGCAAAGTAATGACTATTTAGCGTTAGCAAATCATCCATTGATTAAAGCTCGCTTAGCTAAATCATTACTGGAAGAGCAACAAAGTTTATTTATGTCAGCATCATTTTTACAAAATGATTATGACAAACCGTTGCTTGAAAAACGCTTAGCCCAGTTCACGGGGTTTGATGAGTGTTTATTATCTCAATCAGGTTGGAACGCGAATGTGGGTTTACTGCAAACCATCTGCCAACCCAATACGAATGTTTACATCGATTTCTTTGCTCACATGTCATTATGGGAAGGAATACGCTACGCCAATGCTCAGGCGCACCCTTTTATGCATAACAACTGTAACCACTTGCGCATGCTGATTCAACGTCATGGGCCAGGAATCATCGTGGTTGACTCGATTTACAGCACCATTGGAACCATTGCTCCATTAGCTGAGTTGGTAAAAATTAGCCAAGAGTTTGGCTGCGCTTTAGTGGTGGATGAGTCCCACTCGCTAGGCACACATGGACCTAAAGGTGCAGGATTATTGGCTGAATTGAACCTCACCTCACAGGTTCATTTTATGACAGCCAGTTTGGCGAAAACTTTTGCTTATCGGGCTGGAGCCATCTGGTGCAATAATGAGGTTAATCGATGTGTTCCTTTTATTAGTTATCCCGCTATATTCAGTTCAACGTTACTGCCCTATGAAGCCGCTGGATTAGAAACCACATTAGAGATTATTGAATGTGCCGATATTAGACGGGAGCACTTAGAACGTATGGCAAAAAAATTACGGATTGGTTTAACCCAATTAGGGATAACGATCCGTAGTGAAAGCCAGATTATTGGCTTAGAAACCGGTGATGAGAGAAATACGGAAAAAGTTCGTGACTTTTTAGAAAATAATGGCGTGTTTGGTTCTGTATTTTGTCGTCCAGCGACCTCAAAAAACAAGAACATTATTCGTTTATCTCTCAATAGTGATGTAACTGAAGAAGAGATTTCAAAAATAATTGAAATTTGCTCTGACGCAGTGAAATGTGGTGATTTTTATTTTCGATAGTAAGTAAAAAATTCATTTCATTTTATAGTGGGAGCTTAGCTCCCACTTTTTATACCCACGCTGCAACTTTATTGAGTAATACATCACGATCGGCGGGTTTAACAATAAAATCATTCATCCCCGACGTCTGTATCAACGCTAATGTTTTCGGGCTGTTATCACCGGTATAACCTATAATTGGGATGTTTTTATAAGCGCGATCAGAGCTGCGAATTAAGTGAGTGGCCTCTAATCCACCCACATTCGGCATTTCAATATCCATCAATACCAGATCAATCGTGTGTTCATCCATATGAGTGAGGACTTCGCTGCCATCATTCGCTTGTATTACTTCGTATCCTTGCTGTTCAAGTAGGATAGACGTAAATGTGCGGATGGATTGATTGTCATCCACCACCAGAATTCGCCGCTCATGACGACTCTTCTGCACCGGAATCGCGTTACGATTCATCAACAGTGAATCTTGTTCAAACAATAAACGATCTATGATACTTCTAGGTTTACGAAGCACCGCATGGATACTTATCGGTTGAATATGTAAGTATCGATTGATATTAACGGCATACTCTTTGGCCGGATCATACACATAGCCAATGCAGCCTTCTGTAAAACTTAATGTGCCTTCCAGCTTAGGAAGTAATTCGCCTTGCGCTGTCGCCTCATCCAAATCCAGCAAAATCAGATCAAACTCAAATTCGTAATCTTGTCGTCTCACCGCCTGTACAGCAGAAATAGCCGTGAATTTAAACTCATCTTCTAGCGCTAATTGATTCAGCTCTCGAACAATCGCTTGGTTTGACCCAATATAAATCAAAGATTTAGACTTTTAATAAATCCGCTTTTAATGTCTTGTACCACATCAGAATCGTAACGAGGGAACGCCAGTACAAACTCCGTCCATTCACCTTGCTGTGAAAAACAACGAATACTGCCGCCAAAAGCGGTCATGACTTTCCGACAAAATGGCAAGCCAAGCCCATAACTACCGTTTTTACCGAAAGTATAAAAATCACGGAAAATATCTTCCAACATCTCAGACGCGATCCCGACACCGTTATCGCGGACTTTAATCAGGTTACATTCGTCGCTTTGCTCAATCTGAATTCGCACAGAAAATTGTTCTTTCTGGTAATAAAAGGCATTTTTCAATAAGTTAAATAATGCATAGCTCAATAGCGTATCACTACCAAAAAAATCAAACGGTTGGATAACTTCAAGCTGAACAGCGTGCTGATCCGCCACATTTTTATACGGGAACGTTTTCAAGGCTTTTTCGATAACATCGGCTGCAGGGTATTTTTTAAAACTCGCGGTAGAGACTCGGTTTTCGTCGATCGATGTCAGCAATAAATCAATGGTGTTATTGCCAGAGTAAATAACCTCATCCGCTTCATTCAAAATCTGGTGTAATAGATCCAGCTCTTGCGCATCCAGTGGGTATGCAGATTGCGCCGCGGCTTGTGGTTTGGGGATCATGGTCCGAATAACATCGATAGACGTTTTTAGTGCACTGAGTGGATTACGCATCTCATGAGCAATCCCTGCACCAAAAGTTTTAGCAATCGACACTTTGGTTTCGTGAGAAATCTGGTTACGAAAGAAACACAGATTGCCAAAAACATAAGTAAACAAGAAAACCGGAATATACGGCCACTCAATCAAGGTAGAGGGACGAAAATCCGTAAAACCATACACAGCAAGGTATGCCATCAACACAGAGAAGATGGCTTGTAGTGTCATCACTTTTGTATCATGCACGAGTAAGATGTGCAGAAATATTGATGCCATGAATGACATGGCCCAAATCGTTGACCAATCGTTCATCAACATACATGAAACAAAAGAAAAAAGGTAAAGCAGAAGCCTATAGTCAACAAAAAATAGTGCGGCATGTAGCGCTGCCATTTTTTAGGGAATGACCCACGAAACGCCAACCCAGAAAACAATACCGCTGCAGCACAACGCAAACCTAAGTTTTCATAGACTTGTGGAAACCAGTATTCCCAAATGAAATAGTAGGCGGGAAAGCCAAGCATCCCCATCCATCCGACTAAAGACAGATTGGGTTCCGCGTACTGGTAAACTTTCTTTATCACATCCATGCTCACCGTCACTACCGTTGCGTTCTCTCGCTATTCATTAATATGCACCTAATTTACCTATTCTCTCGTGCTAGGTCAGTGATAATCATCATAGCCCTTGGTTTTCTTATCTTATGTCACTATCTGTAGTGTACTGCCTACACGCGTAGCCAATACATCTAGCCGCAACCCGATCTGCTCTTTTAACTCACTGACATGGGAAATGATGCCGATCGTACGGCCACCTTGCTGAAGATCGATTAATGTTTGAACGGCCAGATCCAAAGACTCTGGATCCAAACTGCCAAAACCTTCATCAATAAATAGCGTATCAAGACGAATGCCTCCACTGTATGACTGCACAACATCGGACAACCCAAGCGCTAATGCGAGTGCCGCCATGAATGACTCACCGCCCGACAAGGTCGCCACATCACGCCATTTACCGCTATAGCTGTCTTCAACCATCAGATCTAAACCAGACCCTACATTACCTTTGGCTCTTTCTTCTTTGCGCTTGAGCAAATAGCGGCCTCGGCTCATTTTGAGTAGCCGTTGCGAGGCTTGCAGTAAAACGTCATCCAGCAACACCCCTAACACAAAACGGTGCAAGCTCACTTTAGCGCCCGTTTTACCGTTGGCAATATCACTGAGCGTCCCCACTACCTGATATTCATCTTCTAGCAGACGGTTTTTCTGGTATAGCTCAGCAAGCTGTTTCGCGACTCGTTGTAAACCATCTAAACGCGATTGGTGTTGCGTCATTTGTTGCAAGGCTTGCGCTACATATTCTTCATGCTCACGCACCCCAAGCAAGAGAGGTTCAAGCACCGGAGGCTCTTTATCGTTTAATTGACGAGATAACGCTTGCAGCTCACCATTGAGCATTGCACCGCGTTCTTCATACTGAGTAATTTGCTTTTCAATATGGGTTAGCGTGTCATCATTCAATCGCGCAGATAAATAATGTGGCTCATCGGAAAATCCATATTTGCGCAGACCTTGCTGCCAATCGTGTATGGCCCGTTGAGCTTGCTGATCACATTGGGCATATTGCTCCTGCGCAGCTTGATAGGCGGCTTGAGCACTTGCCCATTGTTTTTGCGTTTGCACCCATTGCTCACGAGCCACCTGCTCACTTCTTTGTAAGCCAGCCATTTGCAACTGCACTTGTTCTATTGCGTTACGCAAAGTATTGAGATCCGACATGGCTTCCGGAATATCTTGGCGTAACGTCGCCAGTTCCGCTTGGGCTTGCGCTAAAGTCTGCCAAACATGCTGCTTCATTTGATTTTGCTTTTCCAACGCCGCAGTTGTTTCAATTAAGCGCTGTTCAGCCTCTTCAATTTCGCGTTGCAATTGTTCGGGGTGGAGCTGCTGTAAAGCCTCAATTTCATGGCGTAATACTTGTTGCTGTTGCTGCAATGTTGCAAAATCTGCCGCATTTTGCTCCTTCAACTCAGCCGCTAAAGTGGCAATCGTCTGCTCTAATTGCTGTGCTTTGAAGCGCTGTTGTTGGCATACATTCAGTGCAGTTTGTAAGCGTTCGATAGCCTGTTGTTGCTGTTGTCGAGCCTGTTCAACTTGAGACTTAGTGACAACGTCACCATAAAACTGCGCTTTATGTGGATGTTCAATACTGCCGCAAACAGGGCAAGGATGGTCCGGCTGCAATGCTTGGGCTAATTCCGCCGCACGTTGGGTATGCCACGCTAACTCCAATTCATCTGCGGTACGTTTAACTTGCTCAACATAGCGTTGGGCTTGCTGATGCGCTTGATCGAGATGTTGTTGCTCTTGCTGAACACTGTTTAATTCTGCTAACAAGCGTTGTTCACGCTCTCGTCCCTGAATGTGCAACATAAGGTGGTTCAGTTGCGCCTTTTGGGTCTCTAAATGTGTGAGTTGGCGTTGTTGTTGCTCCCATTGTCCACGCTTAGCTTTTATCTCTTGGCTAAGCCGTTCGGTCGCATGCTGCAAGTTCAATACATTTTGCGTTGTCAGTTGCAGTTCACGTTCCGATTTCGCCGCCCGTTGCAGTACCGCCTCCTGCGTGAGCAGCTTTTGCTCAGCCTGTTGCCACTGAATACATTGTTCATTCAGTTTGGGTAAGATTTCACAGGCTAACGTCGCTTGCTGGCTAGCTTCCTGAGCTTGACGCTGCAGGATCTCGATGCGTTCAAGTTGCCACTTTTGCTGTTCAACCCGTTGTCCCGCTTGAACAAAAGCATGCTGTGTTTGATGCCACTGTTGATGCGCTGGAGCTAAATTCGCCGCTTTTTGGGCTTGTTGCCGCTGCTGACGCAGAGTATCAATCTGTGTCACCTGTTGTTGATGTTGAGTAAGCTCAACCACCAGTTGTTGTTGGCGAGCAAATTGCTGATCAATTTCCAAAGCCGTTTGATACTGGGCTTTCGCTTGATCCAACCCAAGCTGTTTATTCTTTAGCTCTTGTTGTGCTTGACCAACTAGAGGGGTGACGTGAGCTAACTCCGCCTGCAACTCCTCCTCATTGGCTAAACCCACCACATTCAAAGTCCCTTTGATTTGCTGATCAAATTCTTCTTTTTCTTTGCGGATCCCAGAAGCGCGTTCAAACAATGCCCGTTCAATTTGACTGTAGAGCTGAGTTTGAAACAGTTGACCAAAAATCTGCTCACGCTCTTTCGAGTTGGCCGTCAACAACTCACGAAACTTCCCCTGTGGCAGTACCATCACTTGCCGAAACTGTTTCACATCCAAGCCAATGAGTTCAACCACCGCTTTCGCGACGGGGCTTGGTTTATTCGCAAGCAGTTCATCTTCGCCCTTTTTCAATGCCACCAGCATCGCCGAATGGGCTTTTTTGGTCATGCCTTCGCCACGTTTTTTCGGGATTTCTTGATCGGGTTGACGGGTGATTTGGTACTCCCGACCGCCCAGTTCAAATTCAAAAACAACTTCCGTTAAACACTCAGGATCAGCAAAATCACAGCGCATCTGATCGCCAGTACGCTCACTGCCCGTTGTCTCTCCGTATAACGCATAGCAAATGGCATCCAAAATCGAGCTTTTGCCCGCTCCAGTTGCGCCATTAATTAAAAACAGAGGTGCGTCGCCAAGTTCAGTAAAATCAATTACCTCTCTACTAGCAAAAGGACCAAAGGCTTGTAGAGTCAATTTTAACGGGCGCATATTACACTCCCTCCGTTTTTAGACGTTGGATCACCTCAAGCACCACTTTTTCTTGCTGCTCGGTTAACGGTTCACGCTTCGCTTCTAAAAAGAAATCACGAAACATATCCAACTCCCCCCGAGCCAAACGTGCTTTCCCCATTTCTTGGTCAATGCCAACCAACATGCCCGGCTTTTCGATATGCAATACATTCGGGTAGACCTGACGCAGTTTCTCCATCGGATCTAAAATCGCATGCTTATCCAGCAGACGAACCAATAAGTAATCCTCTGGTTGAGGATCCGTCGCGCCACTGGCTATAATCGCTTCGAGTTCACCTTCAATAATGCGCATTTGATGAGGCGCTTGCAGCGGCACGGAGGTGGCACGCACAAAACCTTGCTGATCTAATTCGACCAACGTTGCGCCTTTGCTTTGGTGCTGCTCACCAAAACTGTATTTCATGAGTGAGCCTGAATAACGAATGTGCTCAGCCCCTTTCATTTGTGGCTGATGTAAATGCCCAAGCGCAACATAATCAAAAGGCAAGAAATGGCGATGATCAACACGGTCTGAGCCACCAATCGATAAAGGCCGTTCAGACTCAGATTCCATTGCACCATCAACAAAGCAGTGGCTGATCAATACATTACGTTGGGAAGGTTGCGTTTGCGCGAGAATGTTTTCACACAAAAACTGATGCGCGGCGTCATGGCTATTGATGTCATTGTGAAAATAGTGACGTACTGATTCTGGATCATGGTAAGGCATTCCCCAGAAAGCCACGTCACCCGCTTGCTCCGAGTGCAGCACCAAAGGCTGCATCATCTGCTCAAAATCAGCAAAAATGTGCAAACCCGATTTTTTCATTTGGCTAGCTGCAAAGCCTAAACGTTTTGCACCATCATGGTTACCTGGGATCATCAATAAGGGCGTATTCAATTCCCCACAAATCACGCGTACAACATCATCAAGCAAGTCAATGGCCGCCGTCGGAGGGACGGAGCGATCATAAATATCCCCCGCCACAATCACGGCATCCACAGGGTTATTGCGTAAATAGGTGATCAATTGGTCGAGTACCGCTCGTTGATCATCCAATAATGTGACTTGATGAAATTGGCGACCAAGATGCCAATCTGAGGTATGCAGAAACTTCATGCCTTGCCTGAGGGGAAAACGAAAACTGGCGCATATCATACCTTTATTTTGCGCAATTTCGATGTTGTGCCGCGATAAGTTGCGATAAATCAGCCTTTTTTATGCTATATCACCACGCTTTGGTGGAAGGCTTCGCACCACACTCCACCACGGCGCAATAACACTGATTTAAGTTCGCACTTTTAATTGGCGCGGGATCAGCTCAATCCCCGTTTGATAACGTTTGGCTGAAGCATTAAGCGCCAATGCCAGCGCACTATCGGCGATCAATTCAAACTGTTGAGGCAGCGAATTGACTCGCATCGGTAAGAAGTCGAGTAGACGATTATCACCAAAAGTGGCTAAACGCACTTTTTGCATCAGCTCTGGTTGTTCAAGCAGAACATCCAAAATTCCTTCTAACAAGGTATATGAAGTGGCCACAACCGCATCCGGTAATTGGTTACTTTCCACCCAGCACACAAAGACTTTACGGCCTTCTTCACGATTAAAGTGTTCGCCGTAACCGAGGATAACGGACAAGCTGCGTTCTTTTGCCGCCATCGTAAAACCCTGTTCCCGCTCACGGGAAACGCTCAGTTCAGGTAAGGCTCCAACTAAGCCAACACTCTTAACGTCATGACTTAATAATGAACGGGTTAATTCAAAAGCAGCACCAAAATCTTCGCTGATCACACAAGAGAAAAACTCATCATCCAGTGCGCGGTCAATCGCGATCACCGGTGTACCCGATTGTTGTAACTTGAGATAAAACTCACTTGCGTTAGGAATACCACTAGCCACAAATAAAGCATCAATTCGCCTTGAGACTAATGCCTCAGCTGCCGCCATTTCAATCTCAGGATCATCGTCAGAACAGGCGATCAAAATTTGATACCCCGCCTGTCGCGAGTTTTGTTCCAGCAGTTTTGCCAAGCGCGCATAACTGGTGTTTTCAAGATCAGGAATGATCAAACCAAAAGAGCGACTGTTACCGGCACGTAACGCCGAGGCGGCATGATCGGGACGGAAATTGTACTGCTCGACCACCGCCATCACTTTTTGCTGGGTTTTCTCACTGATCCGATACTTTTGCGCTTTGCCATTGATCACATAACTGGCCGTGGTTTTCGAAACGCCCGCCAATTTTGCGATTTCATCCAGTGTCATAGTGGTTACTCATTTTATGTGCGTCCGATCATAGAACGCGATTTTTGATCCTTGCTTGGAGTTGAATTATACGCTGAATCGATTCAGTATTAAAGCTGAAAGGATTCAGCAAAAGTACCCTTAACTCACAGTCTACATTTTTAGTTGGTGTAGATAGTGAAAGATAAAGCAGCAGGATCGTGATAATTCGAGGCTTTGCTGAATTTTTTTGCCCCAAAAGCTGAACCGATTCAGCTTTTGGTAAACCAAAACACAATGGATGACCTATACAGGCAAATTAAGCCTGACTAACCGGTAAATACAACCGAGGTTATCCCGCCCTAGTAGGCAGCCCACAAGGCCAAAAGAGGTTAAGTATGTTGGAACTCACTACACAAGATATTCAATTGCAGCAACACTTTGCGAATAAGCAAGCTGCGATTCAAGGACTCGCTCATGCCCTAACCAGTAAAGGTTTAGTCGCTGAAGGTTATGCGCAAGGTATGCTCAATCGCGAAGCGCAACACTCTACGTATCTCGGTAACGGAATTGCCATTCCACATGGAACCACCGATACCCGCGAGTTAGTAAAGCAAACTGGCGTCACTGCGATGCACTTCCCTGATGGATTAGATTGGGGAGACGGTAACCGCGTATACGTTGCCATTGGTATTGCCGCCAAGTCAGATGAGCATTTAGGCATTCTCAAACAACTGACCAAAGTTCTATCTGCCGATAGTGTTGAGCAAGCGTTACAGACAAGCTAAAACTGCCCAGCAAATCATCGCGGTGATCAAAGGTGAAGCCCAACTCAACCCAGACTTTGATGCTTCACTGATTCAATTGCAGTTCCCAGCGAGCGATATGGTACAGATGAGTGCGGTAGCGGGTGGATTATTAAGAAATACCGGCTGCGCGGAAAGTGAATTTGTGGCTGATTTAGTCACGAAATCGCCAACGCATTTGGGTCATGGTCTTTGGTTACTCGCCAGTGATCGCGCAGTCAAACGTACAGGTATGTCGATTGTGACCACTGCGAACCATTGTGAATATAATGAGCAACCAGTTAAAGCCTTAATTGCGTTTTCCGTTTGCAACGATGTACATCAACCTTTCCTGGCCAAAATTACCGAACTCGTATTCCAACAAAAACAAGCCTCATTGTTGCAAGCCGATGTCAATCAGTTGATTAGCCTGTTTACTGAACAGAATGAAACCGTTGCCGAGCCGGTCATCACCACCGGACACAACGCAACGTTTCGGATTAAAAATACCCATGGTTTGCATGCTCGACCCGGGGCGATGCTTGTCGCGGAAGCGAAGAAATTTGAATCTAACATTCGCGTCTATAACCTCGATGGTGATGGACAAGTCGTCAACGCGAAAAGCCTAATGAAAGTGATTGCGCTTGGGGTGAAACACAATCATCAACTGCAATTTACGGCGGAAGGGCCAGATGCAGAGGCTGCACTGCAAGCGATTGGCGCGGCGATCAATGCAGGCTTAGGTGAAGGTTAAGGAGGCATCATGACGAATAAAGTTGTCACCATCACACTGAACCCTGCTTTGGATTTAACCGGTAGCATGGATCAGCTCAATGTCGGATCTGTCAGCCTTGTTGAGCACAGTTCACTGCATGCCGCGGGTAAAGGCGTCAATGTCGCCAAAGTTCTCAGCGAGTTAGGTGCAGACGTCACCGTCACCGGTTTTCTTGGCCGTGATAACCAAGAGCTGTTTTGCCAGTTGTTTGATCAGCTCGGTGTTCATGATGAGTTTATCCGCATCGACGGTGCGACTCGTATCAATGTCAAATTGGTTGAACACAATGGTGCAGTCAGCGATATCAATTTCCCGGGCATTACTGTCACTCAAGCCGATATTGATGCTTTTGAAGCCACATTACTGCGCCTAGCACAAGATCATGATTATTTCGTACTGGCAGGCAGCCTACCTAAGGGCATTTCGCCGCAGCACTGTGCCGGTTGGATTAGCCAACTTCGCAGTATGAATAAAAAAGTGCTCTTTGATAGTAGCCGTGAGGCGCTCATGGCAGGTCTTGAAGCGAAGCCTTGGCTTATCAAGCCTAACGATGAAGAACTTTCCCAATGGTGTGGTAAAGAACTGACTACGTTAAAGGAATGCCAACAAGCAGCATCTCAACTAGCACAAAAAGAGATTGAAAACATCGTCATCTCTATGGGTGCTAATGGTGTGATGTGGCTCAATGAAAATGAATGGCTGCATGCTAAACCACCCAAAATGCAAGTAGTGAGCACTGTTGGTGCAGGCGATACGCTGGTTGCTGGTCTATGCTGGGGTCATATGCAACATATGGAGAAGGATGATTTACTCCGTTTCGCCACGGCCCTATCGGCTCTTGCGGTGACGCAAGTGGGTGTAGGCATCAGCGATAAAGAACAACTCAATACTCTACAACAACAAATTCAAGTATCCGCACTCCATCCTACGATGAGTGCCTAAGGACAGAAGGTCATGAATATGAAAATAGCCATCGTAACCGCATGCCCAAGTGGCGTTGCTAACAGCATAATTGCGGCAGGTTTACTGCAACAAGCCTCTAAAACCCTTGGTTGGGAGGCAATGATTGAATGCCACTCTACAGTGATCGCAGGGCACTCCCTGACTGCAGACGAAATCCGCGCTGCGGATTTGGTGGTTCTAGCCACAAACAGTTCAATCGATACACAACGCTTTGTGGGCAAAAAAGTGTATCAAAGCACCATTTCGGCCTGTACCTCTGATCCTGTGGCTTATCTAACTCAAGCTGCAGCACAAGCTACCGAACTGAGTTCCGCCCAAGCAACACGCTGTGATACCCCCACCACAGCGCCTGTTGCCGCGAAAAAAATTGTCGCTATTACGGCTTGCCCTACCGGTGTTGCTCACACCTTTATGGCAGCAGAAGCACTAGAAGCGGAAGCCGTACGACAAGGACACCAGATCAAAGTAGAAACACGCGGTTCGGTGGGTGCTAAAAACCAATTGACGACGCAAGACATTGCCGATGCAGATCTTGTGATCATCGCTGCGGATATTGATGTGCCTCTAGAACGTTTCCACGGCAAACCTCTTTATAAAACGAGCACTGGCTTGGCATTGAAGAAGACCGCTCAAGAGTTAACTAACGCGTTTGCTCAAGCCAAAACGTTCTCAAGCACAACCGGCGCCAATGCGAACGAACAATCTGCAGAGAAAAAAGGTGTGTACAAACACCTGATGACTGGCGTATCACATATGCTGCCGGTAGTGGTTGCAGGGGGCTTGATCATTGCGCTCTCTTTCGTGTTCGGTATTGAAGCATTTAAACAAGAAGGCACATTGGCAGCGGCATTAATGCAAATTGGTGGCGGCTCCGCCTTTGCCTTAATGATCCCTGTTTTAGCGGGTTACATTGCATTCTCGATCGCTGACCGTCCCGGATTAGCCCCAGGCTTGATTGGCGGTATGCTAGCAAGTTCAACCGGTGCAGGCTTTCTTGGCGGCATAGTAGCCGGTTTCCTTGCCGGTTATAGCGCCAAATTTATTGCAGACAAAGTGCAGCTCCCGCAATCCATGGCTGCGCTCAAACCGATCCTGATCATCCCATTTATTGCTAGCTTATTCACAGGCTTAGTGATGATTTATGTGGTGGGTGGACCGATGTCGAGCATCATGGCAGCGATGACCACGTTCTTAAACAACATGGGTTCAGCCAACGCAGTTCTACTTGGTATTGTGCTTGGTGCGATGATGTGTTTCGACTTAGGTGGCCCCGTCAACAAAGCCGCGTACACTTTCGGTGTAGGTCTGCTGGCATCACAAACGTATGCGCCAATGGCAGCAATCATGGCAGCAGGTATGGTACCTGCGCTAGGTATGGGGCTTGCTACATTCATTGCCAAAGACAAGTTTGAAGCAGGTGAACGTGAAGCGGGTAAAGCATCTTTTGTATTAGGTTTATGCTTTATTTCTGAAGGTGCGATTCCGTTTGCAGCGAAAGACCCAATGCGTGTGATTCCAGCTTGTATGGCGGGTGGTGCGGTGACGGGTGCGCTTTCTATGCTGTTTGGCGCGAAATTGATGGCTCCACACGGTGGTCTGTTCGTGCTACTGATCCCAAATGCGATTAGCCCAGTATTGCTCTACTTAGTGGCCATTGCGGTCGGTACTGCGATCACCGGTTTCGGATATGCAATGGTAAAAAAATCGGCACAGGCTAAGCCCGTGACCGCTTAAAATCTCAATGAGATCAAAGAAGCCAGTGGTTAAACACTGGCTTCTTTACGTTTACATTATTTATTTTGTGAGAACTTCTCTTGAATATAGTGGCGAGAAACATCCACCACCGCCACATCTTTGAAGAAACTGCGCCCCAGCAAAAGTGGGTAAGTTAAATGGGTACGATCTGTCAAAGTAAACTCGGTATATTCTTTGAGATCACCAATTTGGATCCATGCCATTACCACTGCTCGACGTTGCGGCTTCTCTGCACTGGATTGACGAATTCTCACCCAGCGTTCAACTGGTAAGCTGATTTCTTCACTACGCACATTGTCGTGCTCAATCCGAAACTTCACCCAGTCTTGCCCACTGCGTTCAAAAGTGACGATGTCTACCGCACTGATCGATGAAGTGGTTGCACCAGTATCGATACGTGCTTTGAAACTCTCTTTCAATCCAGGGAGGTAAACCCACTCTTTATCCCCTAACACGATCTTGCCGTCAGAGGTGTGTTTCGCCATAGAGAAGTCATCTTTGACTTCCGATTCAAATGAATGTGCTGGTTCTAAACGAGGTAATGTTTCTACCAACGGTGCATTTTCATCAACAATGACTTTTGGAGCTTCAACCACCGGAGCTACAGGTGGTGTGGCATTTTTCTCGGGCTCTGCGGGTAAAGGAGTGGTGGCACACGCCACCAACCCGCTACTTAACATTAAAGACACTAATAATTTCAGTGGATGATTCATACTTTCACCTAATCAAATACCACCCTTCCTGATTGGGTATGATTTTGCCATCTTCTTTATGACACCTGGATAATTGCATTCGCCACATACGGGATGTCTTTCTCGGTCAATCCGGCGATATTAATACGGCCATCTGCCACACCGTAAATGGCAAACTCTTCACGTAAACGCCCCATCTGCTCAGCGGAGAAGCCTAACACCGTAAACATCCCCCTGTGGCTTTCAATGAAGTCGAATTGTCGCGTATTGTGTTGATTTCTCAACTCATTACACAAATCTTTGCGCAGAGTTAACAAACGTTGCTGCATTTCGTTCAGCTCTTGCTTCCAAATCGCGGTCAACGGCTCATCTCTTAGCACTGTCTTCACTAATGCGGCACCGTGATCTGGTGGCATCGTGTACGTAGAGCGCGCCAAGGTGAGCATTTTACCCCGTGCATTGGTGACATCTTGCAGGCTTTTACCAATCACAATGGCCGCACCGGTTCGTTCTCGGTACAACCCAAAATTCTTAGAACAAGAGGTCGTAATTAACATTTCTTCCACGCGTTCAGCCATATAACGTAGGCCTTGTGCATCTTGTTCTAAACCATCACCAAAACCTTGATAAGCGATATCGACAAAGGGAATAAAGCTATTTTTCTGGGCTAAATCTGTGATTGCTTGCCATGCAGAAAAGTCAATGTCCGCCCCCGTAGGGTTATGACAACAACCATGCAGTAAAACCACATCTTTTGGACCAGCTTGTGCCAAATCCGCTAACATCTGTTGAGTATCCACCATTTTGGTATCACGGCTAAAGTAACGGTAATAACGTACTTTTAGCCCAGCGGCTTCCATCACAGGTTTGTGGTTCACATAGCTAGGATCCGTGATCCAGACGGTCGTTTCTGGCTGCGCCACACGCATTAAATCGCCTAACATCCGCAGTGCACCACTGGCTCCTGGCGTTTGGATCGCAATCGTGCGTTCGGTATCCAGCGTTGAGCCAAGTACCAGTTGCAGCATGCTCTGATTGAATTCTTCGCATCCAGCAAGACCAACGTACGATTTGGTTTTCTGAGTCGCGACCACCTTTTCTTGCGCCAATGCTACCGCGCGCATGATTGGGGTTTCGCCCAAACTATTTTTATAAACGCCTATTCCTAGATCCACTTTTTGTGGACGAGGATCATTACGAAAGGCAACGGAGAGAGAAAGAATTGGATCTAAAACTGGTGCTGGTAAATGAGTAAACATGAAAGTCACAACCCTTTGAAATTCAGGTAACAACCCACAAAGTAAACCAGATAGATAAAAACCGAAAGGGATTTTTTGTTCTCAGCGCAACAGCGTTACATACAGCGCTGAGAACAAAAAAATTACACCGTAAAGCGATGGATCACTTGATTGGCACTGCCCCGCCACTCCAGCATCGGATCCGCGAGTGCTTGTTCAAATTTGCCATCCACCAATACATCAAGGTAAGGCAGCAACGCTTGCTGTGCGTCATTAAAATCGGCCAGTCGATAACCCGTCCATAACCAGATATCTTTATCAGGGCATTCCTCTTTCACTCGACGAACCAAACGCAGCACGGCGTCAACATTCGCGGGGTGAAGGGGATCACCTCCTGAAAGAGATAAACCGCGCCGTTTGATCCGCGTGTCATTCAAATCCGCAATAATCTGGTCTTCCAACTCTTGAGTGTAAGGATGCCCAGAGGAGAGTGACCAAGTGCTTTGGTTATAGCACCCTTTACATTGATGCTCGCAACCAGAGACAAACAGCGTACAGCGTGTCCCCGGTCCGTTGACGACATCAATGGGATAATATTGATGATAATTCATAAAGTTATAGGTGTTTTACCCGACGTTTCACTTCTTCTTGTTTACCGACGTTAAACGGGCGTGCATCAGGGCTGCCTAAATAGCCACACACACGACGGGTTACCGAAACTTTGGTCGGCTCATGGTTACCACAACGTGGGCAAACAAACCCTTTGCTAGTACAGTCAAACTCGCCCGTAAAGCCACACTCATAACACTCATCAATTGGAGTATTCGTTCCGTAGTACGGCACGCGGTGATAGCTGTAATCCCACACGTTTTCCAGCGCTTCCACGTTACGTTGCATATTCGGGAATTCGCCATAACAGATGAAACCACCGCTCGAAATTTCCGGATACGGCATCTCGAAATCAATCTTGTCGTACGGGTTGACCTTTTTCTGCACATCCAAGTGGAAGCTGTTGGTGTAGTAACCTTTATCAGTTACCCCTTCTACCACGCCAAATTGTTTGGCATCGATACGGCAGAATCGGCTACACAAGTTTTCACTCGGCGTACCATACAAGCTGAATGCATAACCAGTTTCTTTCTTCCATTGCTCCACGGTATTGCGTAGATGTTGAATGATGTTGACCGCTTCTTCACGCAATTGAACATCATCATAAACATGCGTTTTCTGGCCAAACAGCGCAATAATGGTTTCATGCACACCAATGTAACCCAGTGAAATTGAGGCACGACCATGCTTGAAAATATCGGCAATGGAATCATTGGCTTTCAAACGCACTCCGCAGGCACCTTCCATGTAAAGAATAGGTGCCACACGAGCTTTTACGTTTTCTAAACGATTGATACGTGTATCCAGCGCACGACGAGCTAGCTTCAATTTTTCATCGAGCAGCGCGTAGAATTTCTTAACATCCCCTTTGGCTTTTAAGGCAATGCGTGGCAAGTTTAGGCTTACAACACCAAGGTTATTACGCCCTTCATGGATCAGCTCACCGTTTTCCTCATAAGGATTGAGGAAAGAGCGACATCCCATTGGGGTTTTGAATGAGCCGGTAATTTCAACCACTTTATCGTAGTTGAGAATATCAGGGTACATGCGCTTAGACGCGCACTCTAATGCCAGTTGCTTAATGTCGTAATTGGGATCTTCGGCTTTATGGTTTAGGCCATCTTTAATGGCAAACACCAGTTTAGGGAATACGGCCGTTTTGCGATTTTTCCCCAGACCCGCAATCCGATTTTTCAGGATCGACTGCTGGATCAAGCGAGATTCCCAGCAAGTTCCCAAACCAAAACCAAACGTGACAAACGGAGTCTGCCCATTCGCGGTATGCAAGGTATTGACTTCATACTCAAGAGATTGGAAAGCGTCATAACACTCTTTTTCGGTACGCGCTTTAGCAAATGCTTCTGGGTTACTGATCTCCCATTCACGAGCAATATCTAGATGCTTTTCATAGCTTGCCGTCACATAAGGAGCCAACACTTCATCAATTCGGTTGATCGTGGTGCCGCCATAAATGTGGCTTGCAACTTGTGCAATGATTTGCGCCGTGACGGCTGTTGCAGTCGAAATTGACTTAGGAGTATCAATTTCTGCATTCCCCATTTTAAAGCCATGGGTCAGCATGCCTTTAAGATCAATCAGCATGCAGTTAAACATGGGGAAAAATGGTGCGTAATCCAGATCGTGATAATGTATATCGCCCTCTTCGTGAGCTTGCACAACATCACGAGGAAGAATACGGGTTTTCGCGTAATGCTTAGCCACAATACCCGCCAGTAAATCACGCTGAGTCGGGATCACTTTGCCATCTTTGTTGGCGTTTTCATTGAGTAAATCCGCATTGCTTTCTTGGATCAAGCCTTCGATTTCTCGAGTCAGTTTGCTCTGTTTCTCACGCGCAACATCACGGTCATGGCGATATTCGATGTATGAGCGGGCTAATGCTTTATATGGGCCTTGCATTAGCTCGTTTTCGACTAGCGTCTGGATTTCGGCAATATGTACCTCTTCGTAATCTCGCAACTTCAACTCAACCGCTAACGCAACATTCAATGCATAGATGGCGATGTCTTGATCTGCGTGCTCGGCAGCACTTTCCACAGCAGCTTGAATACGATCCCTGTTGAATGGCGCTTTTGAGCCATCACGTTTGATTACGATAGGTTTCACCTTTTCTCCTTACCCAGCATACCCACAGAGTTATCCACAAATACACTATATAGGGTTAATTATTCTGCGACTGACACTATATGTTGTGGCGTATTTAACGAAATGCATCAAGCAGGAGTATTGATTTAGATCAACAAAAACTGACCAACGAGCAAGATCAATGCGATCTTATTGGTGAAGATCCCAAACCCGAAAGAAACCTTGAAAATAGCGATTTTTGTGATTTGAGTTACTGAACTGAAGAAAGCGTTATCAGAGGGATTGCTACTATTGAGCTACTGTAAAAAATGTATATTTAAACTGGGCAAACACACCGAGATTTAACGTCTTAGATACGGATTTAAACTCTCATTTTTTAATGGTTAAGTTTCCAGCGGGAACTTTTTTGTACCTTATGTGTTTCCGGCAAAGTTTCTCATAGAGAAATAGAGCGCCTGTACAAGCGCGCTCTTTTTTTCACCATTGCGTTGCTTTACAGCTGTACGTTAACTTTAGGGAAATCCACATCCGTTCCGACAACATGGTTGGCATAGTTTGTGAAAGTATTTGCACTCACTTGGGCCAAAACTTCAAATAGTAGGCCTTCATCAATACCTTGTGCTTGTGCTTCTACCCATTGTTCATCAGAGATAACACCACGCTGTTTCACAAGTGCTACCGCTAACTGTACCAAGGCATTATCTAGAGCATTGGATGCCATTCCTTGACGTGCAGCTAGGATTTCTTCATCCGATATACCTGCTCCACGACTGATCATAGTATGAGCGGATAGGCAGTATTGGCACGCATTCGCTTGACCAATTCCTAGCGCAATCAGTTCACGTTGCTTAGCCGTTAGGCGACCGTGGCTGAGAGCTTCGCTAAATGCGAGATACGCGTTTAATACTGTTGATGAATGCGCAACCGTGGCATAGAGATTCGGAATCATGCCAATTTTTTGCTTGATCGCAGTCAGTGTTGCAGCAGCTTCACCTTGTGGGTTCGATACAGGAAGAATACGGCTCATAAATAAGATCCTTATTGATTGAGTGACTTGTGTGTTTCAGTGAATTAACGCTGTGCATATTGACACAATGGAAAATACGAATTATCACTAAACATCTACAAATTCATACAATACGTCTTATCTTATGGATGCACTCTCCACTCTCATACAACATGCAGCTCCCAAGGCTAGCTTATTTTTCTCCGGCAATCTTTGTCAAAGCTCGGTAAGCGAAGATCATTACAACGGGGGACAACTCCACTTATTACGCAGTGGTCAGTTGGCTCTCCATCAAGCAGGCAGCCCCACTTTGATGATTGATGAGCCTACTCTCATTGTTTACCCCCGAGGCCAGCATCACCGTTTACAACCGATGCATTTTAGTGGATGTGATTTAGTATGCGCTCGCTTGTCGTTTCGTGATTCTCCTCTCTTTCGTGCGCTGCCTGATGCATTGATCATTCCTCTTGCTCAGCTTGAGGGGCTAGCTCCGACTATCCATTTACTGTTTGACGAGGCTTTTTCTCAACGCTACGCCCACTCTGCTATTGTCGCGAGTTTATTGGATTTACTGCTATTGCTGTTGCTACGCCATTTGGTTGAGCACCATTTATGCCCATCAGGTTTATTGGCTGCGATGACAGATCCTAAACTTGCCAAAGCCATCGAAGCCATTCATGCGAACCCAGATACACCATGGACGATCGCGGACCTAGCTAAGCTTGCAGGGATGTCTCGATCACAATTTGCCGCGCGTTTTCATCACGTTATTGGTCAGCCACCATTAAGTTATGTGACTGAATCACGTTTACTACTGGCACAGCAATTATTACTTGCAGGGCAACCCGTTAAACTTATCGCCCTAGAAGTGGGCTACAGCGGTGGTGTGGCTTTTTCTCGCGCATTCGAACGTCAGTTTGGCTGCACTCCAACGCGTTGGTTACAGCAACAAAACCGAAATAAGCAGGAGTGATTGAGCCGTGAGAATCAACCGGCTCAATCATATGTTTTCTTCTGTTATTGCGTTACTGAATGTCGAGTTTATTCAGTAACGAGGGATAACCCCAACCATTGTTGCCCACAACAACAGGCTCTCCAGTGAGGTACTCATACAACGTCGGTGCTAAAGAACCGTTTTGCTCTGATTGCAAGGCGGTAGCATTGCGCCCTATGGGTTTGCCCCAGAAACCTAAGAAGGCATCTTTTTACCAAATAACTTTCACCAGCATGCCGGCCAGGTACTTTGGTGTTGTAGCCTAGCCCATCACGAGGAAATAGGTTGATCGTTCCGGCCCGATCTTCTTCATAAATCACCGCTAATTGATTCACCGAATCGGGACGAGGTGTAAAACGCGTCAGCATCCGCCACTCTGACTCATCACACCAGCTCGCTACATCACTCTCCTTCGCGCGATAAAGGCATTTATCCATCAAACGGGCAAATTCATTGAGATCCGTCGCATCCGGGGTGGGCAAATATGGGTTAAGTTGCTGCAATTGAAGTAATTGAGGCTTGCCTTGCACAGCGGAATAGAAACGTTTGTTGCCTGATTGGCGGATGAGTTCATCCAAACGTTTCCCCTCACGCATACCGATCACGCGCACCGTGCAATCTTCAAGCGTGCAAGCGCCTTCCCTTACTACCAAATAATCCAACGTTTCGCCTAAACGGGTAAGACTTTCATTGACGATATCAATCACTTTATCACCGCCTCTGGGTTGCCATTGAGTCAACTCGTTATAGACAGGTTGTGTTGTCCACCCCGCCGTGGCGTTAAAAAAGTCCAACATGAAGTTGCCACCTGCAGTGGAAGCCACCACCACATCCACGGCTTGATAACTCGGTGCATTTAACGCGTTCGTCAGCTTAGGGCCTTCGCCTTCATCGGAAGAGATTTTCTCGACCACAATCGAAATCCCCAGTTCCTCTTGTAATGGCACAAAAATCTGTTTTTCGGGATTTAATGAACCGTAGACTGGCGACAAACCATGATCACCCGCCATACCCCACAAGGTGCGATCATAAACTCCCGCTTTTTGATAGGCAGCTTCCGTTGCTCTCAACCAGTAATCCAACCGATTTAATTCTCCGGTTGGCATGATCACTTCATCACTGAACGGCCCTGTAAAATGCGCAAAATGATCAGGCCAAGGATTATAAATCAAGGTGTAATCTGGCATCCCATCGATATCTAGCTCGGCATATTTTTCTAATTGCTGTTCAATGCGTTGCTTTAAGGTGACACGGGTTATCAATGCCCACTTGGGCGTATTTTGGTACGCCGAGATTTGCTCAATGAGCTTCGGTCTTAAGTTAGCCAAACGTTGTTCGACATCCGCTCGTTCGTTGAGCTCTCGTAAACAACGTTTTTCGCCAAAATCCCGTAATGTTTCTCCCGCCCCTAAGTTCACTAATCCATCGTAGGTAACATGGGCATTCCAATCATATTGAGCATTACAGTTCAGCGTTTTTAAATAATCGAGGCGATCAAACATCGTCTTTACACCACGTTCATTCACTAAGCGATCTAACTGCAAAGCGTCGTTACCAAAAAAGTAGTAAGCGCGATCTTCTTTACGATCCACAAAATGAAAATTCGGGATACCGGTTCCCCCTAACCCAGAGACTTTCGCACCGGTTTTTATAATCGGAAGATTCCTTACACTGATCGTTGGTGTTGAAGAAATGCCGACCTGCACAATACTCGATCGATAGTTCTGATAGAGCTGTTTGAAAAATGGTAAGTAATGAGGATCATGGTAAGGCTGCTCAGAGAGCAATTGCATGAATCTGACCTGCTGTTCATGCTCTGGTTTTGTAAAATACGATGAATGGTTATGTTTAACTGCATCAACATGTTGTTGGTAAGCCACTTGAATGAATGGCTTTTTCGGATCCACCAAGCCTTCTAATAACCCCTGTTGCAAACCATCCACAGTAATTTGAACAGCCAAACGACGCTGCTGTTGAGATTGCAAGAATGCGATCACTTGTTGAGGGTCATCACTCAACTGTTCCGTAAGCCACTCTTGTAAACGCTCAGTACGCTCTTTTTGATAGAGAAACTGGCGATAACCCTTTAAAACATTTAGACGCACAAAATCAATCAAGCTAACGGTGATCGCCTGTGCTTTATTATTCACTTTCTCGGCATTTTCCGGTTTAGCGTCTTCCAACACGCTTAACAGCGCATTTTTCATTTCGCCCTCGTCCATCCCATTGGCCGTTTGGCGCAAAATATCCACCACTTGAGGCTGAATTTTCGTAACTAATACTTGGTCAGCGGGTGTATCCGATAAGTATTGGTAATGTGCGGGCAGTTGTTTTAGATCGCGCCACTCACCAATCTGCACCAATGCATCATATAAACGCACCATAGTCGCAATGAATTGGCTATCAACTTTAATCCCTTCTTGATGAGCTTGGTCTTTATCATGTTGGTTTTGCTGTGTACTAAGCGCTTTATCAAGTGAAAATAGGCTGTGTTCAAAACCTTTCAACGCTTCATGGTCATACACTTTCGATACATATTGCTTAAATTCATCATCCGCCGACATTCCACTATAACGGTCGTAATACTGATAGAGAAAATAGCCAAGCGGAATTGCGTAAGATGGGTCAGAGATTTGTGCAATCACCCGAGCTTTGGTTTTTACATCTAGCGGAAGAGCCAAGATGTAGCTATCTAGCGTGACACCCGCAATAGTAAAGAGCGCAGTATCACGCGTTATCATCGTCGAATAACTCACCGAGTTCGTAATTTGGTGCTTAAAAACGTGAGCAGAGTTATAAACACTTCCCACAACAGGAAGGGATTCAACGGTAGCATTCACCGCAAAAGATAAACAACCTAGAGCGGCGATAACGGAGAGTGGTTTGCGTTGATAGGTAGCGGGCATATTTCTTCCTGCGTCAGAGAATGCTAGAGATTAAAGTTCAATATCTTGAAAGCTACACATTTTTCCTTTGATAACACAATGAATCAATAGGTATTTTTTAACTTTGACTCGATATCTCTTTATTGGATGAAACGGCTTTGTCGCTCTGAAAAATCCCCCTCCGCCCCACCATCACTGACGCAACCACCGTATTGTCTAGTTCCGCAGCAGGCAATGAAAAGACCTTTCAATCAATGCATTGAAATGACTAGACCATCATTAGTGATTCGTCACTTGCAAATCAGCAACCTTAACTTGTCATTATTAACACTTACGCAACGCCACGGACTTTCCTATTGTTAATGTACTCACCTTGTCTTATTTAGGAAGATGCAATGAAAGTTCTAATTCAATTTGATCAAGCCGGTAGCTATAAAGACAGTTTTTGGGACGAGCCTGTGTTTCATGCAAAAGGAGAGCTGTTTCCAGTCACCCCAATCAGTGCCGTAGAGCTCATTGAGAACAGCCAAGCGCATTTATACATCGATGAAAATGGCGAGCTTGTCATCACTTAGCACATATCATTGAAGTGTTGCTTACACAGCAAAGAGCATAAATTTAAGCTTTTGCTGATTATTTGATGAGATTCAAGATCGTTTTAAATTCGGGGGCTCGGCAATCTTGCACCAATTCATAAAGACACATCTCAACACCTGTCATCGGCACGCCTTGCTGAGACAGTTTATCTATCGCTAACGATTTATTCGCTTGGAGTCGAGATGAAGTGCAATCAATCACTAAATGCGGGTCGTAACCTAATTGTTTCAAACGACTGATAGTTTGATAAACACAAATGTGGGCTTCAATTCCAGCCACCAGCCAAGAAGTGCGCCCAGTCGCCTGAATTGCATGGATAAACAGAGGCTCTTGCCCAGCATCAAATGTGTATTTGGTAATGCGTTTGAAATCGGGCAGATATTGGCGTATTTCCTCTACCGTATCCCCTAATTTATCCGGATTCTGTTCTAACCAAAGGACAGGCATCCCTAGTGCTTGCACACCTTGAACTAACTTCTGGCACTGCTCGATCAATGCCTTACTCTCAACAACGGTACGAGCGAGTTTACCTTGAATATCAATCAGAATAAGTCCTGTATTCTCTTTATTCAGCATACTGACTCCAGATAACGCTAAATAGGCAGATATCTGCCATTACTACCTTGTAAATCGGGCCCAACAAGAACCCTTTTTTATCTTCTTTTTACTCGGCAGATAACCAACGTTCTTCCAATTGAAAGGTGTGATTATCAAAATCGATCGTACCACGCACACCTAATGGAGTCACAAGCATAGGGTGTGTATGACAACTATCGAAACCATAAAGTATCGGGATCTTCTTCCCAGCTAAGACTTCCAACAAAACATCAAGCGGCGTACGATCACTGCCTTTGTGATCAAACAACTCATGTTTACCCAAGATTACTGCTCCGATATTGTCAAATACCTCACAGGCAAGAAGGTGGGCAAATGAACGTTCAACTGTATCGATGCCTTTTAAAGAATCTTCTATCAACAATATGTCACCAGGTTCAATTTCTGGCATATATCGACTTCCCCAAATACCAGCCATCGTATTTAAGTTTCCACCAATAATACGCCCCGTAACTTTTCCTTCTCCCATAAATAACCATTCATTCGGGTAGACAGGTTTAGCTGATTCTTGAGTTTCCCAATCGTGTTTAATGTCTGTCCATGACATGGGCATAGCGTACTGATATTGACTAACTTCGGAACACAACAGGTCAACAAAGGATTGGAAAGTTTCATCCACCAACGGAGGGAATTCACCAAATGATGCAACTAAGGCTGGGCCATAAAATGTAACGAGGCCAGTTTGAGCATAGATACCCAGTAGTAAGGCAGTAACATCCGAATATCCAATGATGATTTTTGGATCGCGCTTTAACGCTTCATAATCGATATATGGCAGCAACGCATTACTATTGTTACCGCCAATCGTAGACATGATACAACGAACACTTGGGTCCCGGATGAGTTGGTTCAACTCTTCAGCACGTTCTTGAATGGAACCTGACCGATAGTAATCTGACTGTCCAGTAAGTTCTCCCTCAACTAATTTGAATCCTTGTTTCTCAAGGTAAGATTTGGCTCTTTCAAATCGCTTAGGGGCAAAGACAGTTGCGGGTGACGAGGGTGAAAAGAAACCAATCTTGTCTCCCAAACATAAAGCCTTAGGATATAACATCGACCACAATCCTCCATAATATGAATAAGCAAAATAACACCCACTTATAGGACTGGCAATGCATTATCCACAAACCCAATAAGTTCATACGATAACATGCAAAAACAACAGACAATCAACCCAACAGCGCGCTGCCTACGATTTATGAGTCGATTTGCTGCTCTGTTTACCACCATAACCGCCGATAATGGCACTGAGTTTAACCAATATGAGCTTATTGAAGCAGCCACTGATACTCGATTTTATTTTGCTAACCCACACCACTCTTGGGAACGAGGAACCAATGAAAATACCAACGGCCTTATCCGACAATATCTCCACAAAGGCACCTCAATGGCGACACTGACTCAAGCAAAGTGCAACGCGATTGCCCACAAACTTAACCGTAGACCCAGAACTCGTCTGAGCTTTCAAACTCCGGAGGAATGTTTTGTTGGATATTATCGCTGATCGTTGCACTTCAAACTTGATACTAAGCCGTGATCTGCTGCGCATTGTAGGAACTTCTTTATCAATTGCCATAGTACCGTATAATCGCGCACCAATTACACCACACCAACCACCAGTGAGTTTCAAATGTCCAAACTATTCTTCAAAGGTCGAATCGATGCTCGGCAAAACCACGTCATTTCAGGCTACAACGTAAAACGTGATGTAAAAGCAGGCACTGAAGAAGCTCCAATCAATGTTGTCGTTCCAACCGAGGCTCGTAAAGCAGAAATCGAAGCATTGCTTTCTGAGCACTCTATAGTGGCCAGTATTGTCATAGACCCAAAGCAACCAGAGAACATTGTTGAACTCGATACACTATTACATAAGCCTAAAACTATTACCTTTGATAAAACACCAAACCGTAATGATCCATGCATTTGCGGAAGTGGGAAAAAGTATAAGAAGTGCTGTGCTTAACTTTCGGTAATTACATTAGAAGCCGTTTTCTGACGGCTTTTAACGTTAAAACGGTATAACGCCCGCCTAAGGGGCTGGCAACGCATAACACTAAACTCAAACACAACAACCGTTAACCACCGCGGCTCATTGGGACTGAATACGCCACGCGTTGACCGTCCCTCTTGAGGCGTTTGTTAGTTTGCTTTTACTTAAACCGTGCGATTTAATCATTTTAAACACTTCGCACCATAAGCTATACTCTCTACAACTTTGAGCGAGGAGCCTAGCGATGCACACACTAACAGCAAACGATGCTAAACGAAATTTTGGTGAACTTCTTCTAAGCGCACAGCGCGAGCCTGTCATCATTAGCAAAAACAGTAAAAATACCGTCGTTGTCATGTCCATCAAGGATTTCGAAGAACTTGAAGCCATGAAACTCGATTATCTCAAACACTGCTTTGAGTCCGCTCAAAAAGACTTAGACAGTGGCAAAACCATTGATGGTGCTACGTTTCTAAATGCCCTTTGATTGAGCATTATCTCGATATGCAAAACAAACAATATAAGCTCAGCCAATTAGCCCAAGAGCACTTGCTCAAGATTAAAAACTACACCATTGAAAACTTTGCTGAAACGCAATGGCGGAAATACAAGTCGACCTTGCTTTCAGGTTTCCAAACTCTAGCGGATAACCCAGGGCTAGGAAAAAACTGTGAAGATATTTACCAAAATGGTTTTTACTTTCCCGTGGGAAAACACATGGCCTATTACACCAAAGAAACAGACTTCATTCTCATCGTCGCTGTATTAGGGCAATCACAGTTACCCCAGAAACATCTCACACAGTCACGCTTTGTTTCTTATTCTCCGATTGCAAAC
>NZ_JJMN01000058.1 GCF_000696385.1 Vibrio metoecus
CTTCTTAAAGGCTAGAGTCATCAAAATCTAAGCTCATTTGTTGTGAAAAAACAGCTTTTGGCGTTCAAATTTCACAACTTGGCTTTCGAATTTGTCGGATGCTGACTTGGTAGAAAGTGTTGAATGTTCAGCAGTTTCAAAGCCGCTGAAAACCATCAAGCCTCGATGCTTCAGGGTTGTTGGATGTTCCACACGGCAAGTTTGGTTTCACAAAAAGCTGCACATCGCTGTGCTCTTGCTTTCTTTGTCGCGGACTCTTAACCGTGGCCAACTTAGCCTAGATCGTTATAAGTTTTGGCAGCCAACTTCACAGCTTTTGGCGTTGGACGTGTGTTTGTGTGATGCATTTGCGTAAAATACATTTCAAGCAAATTTGTTTAAAAAGTCATTAGCAAACAATGGGCTACGAAGCTAACAAACGCCTCAAGAGGGACTGTCAACGCGCGGCGTTTCCAGTCCCATTGAGCCGCGGTGGTTGCAGTTGTTGTGTTTAAGTTTAGTGGTATGCGTTGTCAGCCCCTTAGGCGGGCGTTAGCTTCTTAAAGGCTAAAATCATCAAAATCCCAACTTCTTGTTCAGAAAAATCAGCTTTTAGTGTTCAAATTGCACAATTTGGCATTTGAATTTTGCTAGATGCTGATTTGGTAGAAAGTGTTGGAAGTTCCGCAGTTTCAAAGCCGCTGAAAGCCAACAAGTCTCGATGCTTCAAAGTTGTTGGATGTTCAACTCGGTCTACTTGGTTTCACTAAAAAGCAGCATCGTCGCTGAAATCGCGCTTTCTTTGTCGGAAATTTGGTAAGTGGCCAACTTAACCTTGATCGCTGCAAGTTTTGGCAGCTCACGTCACAGCTTTCGGCGTTGGACGTGTGTTTGTGTGATGCTTTTGCGTAAAATGCATTTCAAGCAAATGTATTTAAAAAGTCATTGGTAAACAATGGGCTACGAAGCTAACAAACGCCTCAAGAGGGACTGTCAACGCGTAGCGTTTCCAGTCCCATTGAGCCGCGGTGGTTTCGGTTGTGGTGTTTGAGTTTAGTGGTAATGCGTTGCCAGCCCCTTAGGCGGGCGTTATGTTTAATCACCAAAAAATCAGTTGGTTGACTCTTTTCTTGCTCCCTCGGCTTGTTAGGGTTTTGTGTCTGTCGGCACGTTGGCTTCGTTTGGCGCTGTTTTCCGGACAATTATTCTTTGGCGCTGGAAATTCAGAGCGTAGCCTCAATCAATTTTTGGGCAAGCTCGAGGTTGGGGCGGTTGGCTCAATCAGCAATCTGATCTTAGGTTTGTTTAGTATTAGCGGTCAAAGTTCAAAGTCTGCTTTTCAAAAGTTATGAGTCAATTCAGTTTTTTAGGGTTTGCCTTTTGTTTGTGACGTCAATGCTGAGTTAATCTTGGTTTTGGTAAAACGTAAGTCATTGAAGCTTAAACATAACAAACGGTTCAAGAGGGACAGCCAACGCGTGGCATTTTCACTATGCGTTGGTTTTTGTGGTTACGGTGTTATGCGGAAGCTTGGTAATGGCGTTGGCTGCCCCTTAACCAGGCGTTAGCTTCTTAAAGGCAGGAATCATCAAAATTTAAGCTCAATCGTTCTGAAAAATCCGTTTTTAGCGTTACAAATTACATAATTTGGCTTTTGAGTTTTTTCTTGAATAGCTGATTTGGTCGAACGTTTTGAAAGTTCAGTGGTTTCAAAGTCGCTGAAAACTAGCAAACCTCGATGCTTCAACGCTGTTGGACGTTCAGCGCGGTCAGCTTAATTTCACAAAAGGCTACATCATCGCTGAAATCATGCTTCCTTTGTCGCGTACTCTTAACCGTGGTCAACCCAACCTTGATCATTTTAAGTTTTGGCAGTCAACTTCACAGCTTTTGGCGTTGGACGTGAGTTTGTGTGATGCTTTTGCGTAAAATGCATTTCAAGCAAAAGTGTTTAACAATCATTGCTAAACAATAGGCTACGAAGCTAACAAACGCCTCAAGAGGGACTGTCAACGCGTGGCGTTTCCAGTCCCATTGAGCCGCGGTGGTTGCAGTTGTTGTGTTTGGGTTTAGTGGTATGCGTTGCCAGCCCCTTAGGCGGGCGTTATATTTTTTGAGGAAATAATGAACAATATAGAAAATCTTAATAACTCTCTTGCAGGGTTGATGGCTTTGTTAGAAAAACCAATTATAAATTCTGTCTGGTATAACAGAAAAGAGGTCAAGCTCGATGGATATAAATTTGTTGGTTGTAGATTTGATGGCTGTACTATTGTTGTAACATCGGCAAATTTTGAGTTAGAAAACTGTTACATCGACGATGAAACTGTCATTAAGTATGGTGGGGATGTAGTTAAAACGATAAAGCTTTACAATTGTCGTAATGAGTACGTAATAAAGAATATGCCATTTTTTGCGCCAGTAAAAAATGACGATGGAACCATCACCATTAAAGGGTAAAAACATGGCATCAAATGCTACTTTTAATACCGATGTAGCGGTGAGTTCCTCTAAAAGTCAATCGGTGATAGTTATTGTTAGCTTGGCTGCTACGATATGTTATTTAATAGGCTTTGCTTTTATTTGGTTTGAAAAAAATTATATTTGGATTCCCTTCGCAGCAGGAACATTACTTTACCTATTTGTCTTTTGTGCATGGTTCAAGGCGCAAAGCGATACAGATTTAGATAGTTCTGTACCTACATCTATCAGTGACTCTAGAGGTATTACAGTTTCAACCGACGCTCGTTCACTGAAATCACCAGAACTAATCCAGTTATTAAATAATGTTTTTGAATGTGCTGCGAACAGAGAGCCTTTACCCGAGCCTGATGGGTTAGTTGATAAAGAAGGTAAGCCAATACCTAATAGTAAGATGGAAGCTACTGAGAAAGTTGTTCAAGCAAATAAGCGAGCCCAAAAATTAGTTGACAATATGCACAACATTTTTGGGGGGAGTAGAATAAGCAGGTAACCTGTGCTTGGTACTGTTGAAAAGCATTGTGTAGAAGACGGTGCGATTATCCATAACCAACAAATATAACAAACGCCTCAAGAGGGACTGTCAACGCGCGGCGTTTTCAGTCCCATTGAGCCGTCGGTGGTTACGGTTGTTGTAATTGAGTTTTGTGGTAATGCGTTGTCAGCCCCTTAGGCGGGCGTTATGCTTATGCACCACGAGGAGTATCGTAGTATGATGCACGTTACAAATATTCGAATATTAATAAAAAGGTGAGAGTTGAATAATCCCGCTGAAAAAATGTTGTTAGTTGCATTACAACTAAGAGATCATAGATATAGTCAAACTAAAATTCGTAATATTTGGCAAGAGGTTCTGGATGTGAAGGATGGTTCAACATCTGATCTCTATCGTGAAATCGCAGCTATATTTGATTTGCCAGAATTTATTCGAGAGGCACTTAATGCTATTGATTACCCAGTAGAAACACTCGAGCCACCATTGAAAAAGCTAGATCATTTGTTCGATAACTTAGAGTTCAATAGTTCGGGAAGTATATTCATACAGCAAATAAGTGATGATGTCATAAGGTCTTTAGAACAAGCTAAGTGGATCATTGATCACCCAAATTTCAGTAAATTTAGCGCAAGCGAATTGACAACTTTGAACGAGCTTTGTGATGAATTGAAGACCTTATTTGAAAGTATTTCAGATATCGAAAACTTAGACGTTGAACTGAAAGAGTTCTTAGATATATACATTGCTCAATTAATATCTGGGATTGAAGAATATTTAACGACTAATAATGTTCAGAGTTTAAAAATTGCTGCTACATCTGCCTTTTCTGTATTAGGTTTAGAGCGTTCAATTCTTGATGCAGCACAAACAACCCAGGAAGGTGTGATTTTTCGAACAGTGTTATTCAAAATACTCGATTTTATCGGGTACGGTAATGACATTAAGCAACTTGCTGATAACCTTCAACTTTTGACGGGCTAGTGCAAAATAAGCATAACAAACGCCTCAAGCGGGACTGTCAACGCGTGGCGTTTCCAGTCCCAATGAGCCGCAGTGGTTTCGGTTGTTGTGTTTGAGTTTGGTTGTTATGCGTTGCCAGCCCCTTAGGCGGGCGTTAGAAATCACGGTGATTTTGGAGGAATAATTGAATAAAAACACGATAACACCTGAAAAAGTAACGAAACCCATTCAACTGTTGGCGGCATGGTTTGTGGCTTTGGTCGTTGTGAATGGTTCTTACCTGACAGCTGCACAAATGATTACTCATCCAGATTGGGCTGCTGGTCTCCTAGTGATAGCGGCAGTTTTAAATGTCCCGATTTTTATTGGCTCACTATTTGTTTTACAAACAAAATTCAGACCTCAATTACAAGAGGATTCATATTATTCTGAGTACCTTAATAAGTACTCTCAAAACCTTACGAATAAGAATGATAGCCAGAATAGCAAAATTTTGGAGCAAGAAAGACGTAAAACAGCGTCTGCAATATTAGATGCTATAAAAGAGTCAAATGGTTCAAAAGAAGAAAAAGTTATAGAGGTTTTGCAATCGTCTTATGTTGATGAACTCGCATTAAAATACGGAGGGTATCGCTCGCTAAGTGAACTTTATAAGTCTCCCAATACTTGGAGAGCATTATTGGAAAAGTGGGATAATAATAAAGACTTTTTCGATGACATTAATGAGCTCATATCTGCAAATATAGTCTCATGTACAAATTCTAATCTTGAAACAGCAAAACTCACCGAATTAGGTAAAGCAGTAGCTATAGCAGCAGAAGAACGGAGTAAACTTTGGTATCAAACACACCCTTCTTACTGGGAAGAAGAAAGAACAAACTTTGGTATGTGAGTTC
>NZ_JJMN01000059.1 GCF_000696385.1 Vibrio metoecus
TGGCAACGCATTACCACCAAACTTAAACACAACAACTGTAACCACCGTGGCTCAATGGGACTGGAAACGCCACGCGTTGACAGTCCCTCTTGAGGCGTTTGTTAGTTTCGTAGCCCATTGTTCAGCAATAAATTTTTAAACACATTTGCTTGAAAGTGATTTTACGCAAATGCATCAAACAAACACACGTCCAACGCCAAAAGCTGTGAAGTTGGCAGCCAAAACTCAAAACGATCAAGGTTAAGTTGGCCACTTACCGAATCAACGACAAAGAAAGCACGCTCACAGCAATGATGCCGCTTTTGTGAAACCAAACTTTCCGCGTGGAACATCCAACAACGTTGAACCATCGAGGCTTGTTAGTTTTCAGCAACTTTGAAACTGCTGAACTTCCAACACTTTCTACCGAATCAGCATCAGGGAAAACCCCAAAGCCAAATTGTGTAGCTTGAACGATAAAGGCTGAATTTTCAGAATCTTGTGCGTGAATTTTTGATGATTTTCCTGAGAGAAACTAACGCCCGCCTAAGGGGCTGGCAACGCATTAACACTAAACTCAATCACAACAACCGTAACCACCGCGGCTCATTGGGACTGGAAACGCCACGCGTTGACAGTCCCTCTTGAGGCGTTTGTTATATGCCTTATTTTACTCGAACCCTTTCATACCATTGATCGAACTGATCTATAACCCTATTGTGATAGAAAGTCTTGTTAATACTTTGGGGGTTATCTGGGTCTAAGCGACGCACTTTACAGTACCTTTCACCCTCAGCTTTCAGAATCCTCATTTGATCATGGAAGACTTTATTTTGTTTAAAATTGGTATAGCGAGCTTTAAGAATATCAAGTAATTCATTGTAGTCGTGTGGGTAGTTTTTAAGAGCATCTTCTTCTGAAAATACTATTTCCGGTGCGTCTGGGTCATTTGTTAGACGAACCTGTAATGCTTCATCGTTAGTGGTTTTTACTAACTTAGTATGAAGTTTCAAAGAAATAGCATAATTTGCATCTTTGTCATGCTCATGTTCTTTTTCAATACTTTTCAGATAGTTCAATAGATTTGACTTAACAGTACTATCAACACTGAAACTAGCCACATCTGATAAGTGAAAGAATGACACGGGCATTAAATAGAAGTTATAACGACTAAAGTCATAATTAAACCAATGCATCGCTAATGTCATAAAATTTTTCAAAGATGCCGTACCAATTTCTTGGATACGAGTACTTAACTCTAAGTCACCACAAACAAAATGCACCGAGTCATCACGAATGTTCATTAAAAGCTTGATGTTGTCCCCAACCACTGCAGGAACAGAACCATTAGCAAGTAAACGATTGAGTGCCGTACCAAGCGCAATCGTTTTCGGATTTCCGCTTGGAGATATTACAACATCACCCTTATTAACAATGTGGATTGCTTGAGGCGAATCACCAGCTTCCTTTACAAGCTTAGACTTGAGAAGAAGTTCCCACGCATTCGTCATTAAGATAGAAAAAGTTTCTTCACGATGCTGAAAATTGGGTTTGTTATAAATCTCTATAGCTGAAATACACGCAGATATAGATTTTTCTAGCATAATCTGGTGTAAGTACTTATCAACTTCGTCTTTTTGGCTTTGATGTTGCCGAAAAGTCGTTACGTTGAAGGTTGTAATGGCCTCTGTGACCTTAAAACCTCTACTGCCGCGCTCTAACAATAATCGCCCATTTTTTCCCCAAATACGTTTTAACAGTAGATACGCTCCAACCAGTATTTTCAGCCAGTTCTTCTAATGAAAACTCATGCCCAGCTTTAAAACTCTCTAAGAAAAATGTGTATGCTTTGTCAACTTGTGACCATTTTTTCTTTGACATATAACCTACCTACTGATTTGCATATAACGCCCGCCTAAGGGGCTGGCAACGCATTACCACTAAACTCAAATACAACAACTACAACCACCGCGGCTCAATGGGACTGGAAACGCTACGCGTTGACAGTCCCTCTTGAGGCGTTTGTTATGTAGCTAATCACGGAGTTCGTAAAACCCTTTTTCGATATCGTACTTTAAGTGCTTTGTCAGTGAAAACTGCGGGTCTTCTTTGAGAAATCTTTTAGCTATCATCGTTTGGTATTCGTTGACTGACATTCCGTCGAAAACATATTTATTAATGTTAAATCCAGAGCAGTTTTCTTTCCCACCGACGATTTTACCACTGCCTTTTCTATTTGATTTGCCAGTAATTTTAATCTTCATATGGAGGCAATCTGACAAATCTATGTTCTTGATATTGGTACTATCTATTTTCATAAATTCCTCTTGCTACATAACGCCCGCCTAAGGGGCTGGCAACGCATTACCACAAAACTCAAACACAACAACTGTAACCACCGCAGCTCAAGTGGGACTAGGAAACGCCACGCGTTGACAGTCCCTCTTGAGGCGTTTGTTAGTTTCGTAGCCTATTGTTTGCAAATGACTTTTTTAACACATTTGCTTGAAAGTCATTTTATGCAAATGCATCACACAAACACACGTCCAACGCTAAAAGCTGTGAAGTTGGCTGCCAAAATTTAAAACGATCAAGGTTGAGTTGACCACGGTTAAGAGTCCGCGACAAAGAAAACCAGAGCACAGCGATGATACAGCCTTTTGTGAAACTAAGCTGACCGCGCTGAACACCCAACAACGTTGAAGCATCTTGACTTGTTGGCTTGCGGCGACTTTGAAACTACTGCGTTTTCAACTCTTTCTGCCAAATCAGCATCAAGCAAAACTCAAAAGCCAACTTGTGAAAGTTGGATACTAAAAGCTGCATGTTTAATGCAAATGAGCTTAGATTTTGATGATTCTTGATTGAGAGAAACTAACGCCCGCCTAAGGGGCTGGCAACGCATTACCACTAAACTCAAAAACAACAACTGTCAACCACCGCGGCTCAATGGGACTGGAAACGCCGCGCGTTGACAGTCCCTCTTGAGGCGTTTGTTATGTGGCTTATCCACCTATTGTAGAGCTAACCCAAGCCCATACAGTCTCTTTAGCACTAATTAATGCTGCGTTCCAAGAGTCTGGAGACGCAAAGAGTGAAACCAAAAAGGCCACAATTGCGGCTGTGTAAAAATTACCAAATACACCACCCATTCCACCATGATGCCACTCTAAAAATGTGTCCCTTTTTCTTTTTACTTTAGTAGAATTTCGAGCAACATTAACCATTTCTTTTGAGAGCATATTCTTGATTTTTTCAGCTTCTTCGTCGGCATTTGCTTGGAACACTTTTGTTAATAATTCATCAGCTGATTTTTTATATTTATTTAGCTCATGACGCATAAGTTTAAGACGCACAAACTCCTCTGCATCATTACCTTGTTGCATCCATTTTCTTTTTTCATCCTTATAGATGCAGTACGCAATCATACCAGTGTAATCATTTTGGTTTTTTACTAATTTTTCGAACACTTGATTGTATTGCTTACTCACTGAACACCTTCCTATCATGTTCACGGTTATACTCAGCAACAGCGTTTTTTATCAACGTATTGTATTTTTTTGGCGTAACCTTACTGGCAACATCAATTGCAATATCTGAAGGTTTAACCCCACTTTCTATCCTTGCTTGAACTCTTTGAGCTCTGCTTTTACTTTTAAAAATATTGAACATATTTACCTCTGCCACATAACGCCCGATTAAGCAGTGAG
>NZ_JJMN01000060.1 GCF_000696385.1 Vibrio metoecus
ATGGTGCAATCTAGGCTGAAAAGCGTGGTGGCGGGATCAGATTTTAAACACCGCTAAGCTGCGAGCCAGATGTTGGCCATTTTCCATCAACTGTTCACTGGCAGCCGCCACTTGATTCGCTTGAGCGGCGGCTTGGGTGCTGTGCTCGGCAATCTGGGTGAGGTTACGGGTAATTTCGTTGGTGGCCTCGGATTGTTGGGCGCTCGCACTAGCAATATGTTGGTTGAAAGACAAAATGGTTTGGATTTGCGCTTCAATCTCATTAAGCATCTGTTGCGCTTGATCTGCTTGCTGTTGCGTCACGCGTGATTGCTGCTGAGTTTGCGTCATGGATTGACTGACGCTTTGCGCTTTTTTCTGCAAACCGCCAATGATCTGTTCAATCTCATTGGTGCTAGATTGTGTGCGAGTCGCCAAGGTGCGAACTTCATCCGCCACTACCGCAAAACCTCGGCCTTGCTCACCGGCGCGGGCTGCTTCAATGGCTGCGTTCAGTGCCAGTAAATTGGTTTGCTCGGCCACTCCGCGGATCACTTCTAAGACCGCGCTAACCGATTGAGTCTCTTGGGCGAGAGTTTGCGTCTCTTGCTCGGTACGAGTCAGTTGATCGCGCAGGGTTTGCATGTGCGAAGAAGTTTGATTAATCGCTTGGCGGCCTTGGCTAGCTGCGTTGTCGGCATTGCGCGCAGCTTGTTCCGCTTGGCTAGCGGCTTGAGCCACCTCTTGGTTTGACGCATGAAGTTCATTCATTGCCGAGGCGACGGTATCGACGGCTTGATGCTGATCATACGCTTTGCTTGACGCGCTTTGCGCGACTTGAGTCAGTTCATCCGCAGAGCCAGTAACACTGTCGGTGATCGGGGTAATGTCTTGCAGAATGGTGCGAATTTTACCGGTAAATAGGTTAAAGGCTTGGGCGATGTGCGTCAGTTCATCTTTACCGGTTGCACTGAGCTGGCGGGTGAGATCCCCCTCACCTTGCGCAATATTTTTTAGGGTTGCCAGTGTTTCCCCGCACGGTTGCGTAATGCTCCGGCCGATCAGGCTAGCAAAGGCAATTAACAAGATGAGTGTGGCAATAACCCAGACAAACACGGAGCTGAGTCGCTGCATCACCAGCGCATTCACATCATCGACGTAGATGCCCGTACCAATAATCCAGCCCCAAGGTTTAAACAGTTTGACGTAAGAGACTTTGTCGACGGGTTGCTCGGCACCCGGTTTCGGCCACTGATATTCAACGACTCCTTGTTGGCTTTGTTGCGCGACTTTGACCATTTCGACAAATAGCGCTTTGCCGTTCGGGTCTTTAAAGCTGTGCAGATCTTGGCCATTCAAATCGGGTTTCATCGGGTGCATGACCATGGCGGGCTGCGCATCGTTGATCCAGAAATAATCGTTGTTGCCATAACGTAATTGGGCGATCGCTTGCTTGGCGGCGGCTTGCGCTTGTTCCGTACTCAATGCGCCTTGTGTTGCTTGTTGAGCATAATGTTCAAGCAGGGTGTATGCGGTTTCGACCAAGTGCTGGGTTTGGCTTTGCTTCTCCAGCATAAGGTCGCTTCGATAGTCTTTCACTGTGATACCGAATGGGATGGCAAGCAGTAATAAAATGACCGCCGTTAGTAAAAATAAGCGGTTACGGATAGACAGGTGGCGCAGGCTAAGGGTCGTCATAAGCATCACTCCTTGAGATATGACAGGCGAACGCGTGGGTTAAATTTTCATCGCACGCAAGACTGTAACAAATTGTTTTTAGTAAGGTAAATGCGACCAAAGGGGAAAAGTGGTGAAGTTGTGGGCAGGGTCTCTTTTAAGCGTATCGAAGTCGAAATAAAAAAGGCCAAGCATAGCTTGGCCTTATCAAGAGTGTTGATTGTGTTAGACGTTGCGTACCAGCTCAGCCAGTGCATCCCAATCGCCTTTGTCCATCAGGTCGGTTGGTACCATCCAAGTACCGCCACACGCTACGACAGATTTAAGCGCCAGATACTCTTGCGCATTGTTTGGATTGATACCGCCCGTTGGCATAAAGCTTACTGGGTACACGGCGCTGAGTGCTTTCAGCATCGCAATACCACCTGAAGGTTCCGCAGGGAAGAATTTCACAGTGCGTAGACCCATTTCCATCGCTTGCTCAACCAAACTTGGGTTGTTCACGCCCGGGATGATCGCGATGTTGCGCTGTTGGCAGTATTTCACTGTGGTTGGGTTAAGCCCTGGGCTTACGATGAAATCCGCACCCGCTGCAATCGCTTCGTCCACTTGTGCGCTTGTGAGTACGGTACCCGCACCGATCAGCAGCTCAGGGTAAGCTTCACGCATGATGCGGATGGATTCCGCTGCGGCTTCGGTACGGAAAGTGACTTCTGCACAAGGCAAACCGTTTTCTACCAGCACTTTGGCCAATGGCAGTGCGTGGGCGACATCGTTAATCGCAATAACAGGGACAATTTTGATCGCTCGTAAGCGTTGTTCAATGGTCATGAGTCCATACCTCTACAGAATAAAGCTGAGTGTTGCCACAATCAGGAAGGCGATACCGCCCAAAAGGGTTTCCATCACAGTCCACGTTTTCAGAGTGGTTTTTTCATCCATCTCCATCAAACGTGACACCAGCCAGAAACCAGAATCGTTAAAGTGTGAAAGCACAGTAGCACCGCCGGCAATCGAAATCACGATAAAGCACAGATCCAGTTCCGATAAGCCAGTGGTTGCCGCTACCGTTGGTGCAATTAGGGCTGCCGTGGTAGTGAGTGCTACAGTGGCTGAGCCTTGTGCCACACGCAAACAGGTAGAAATGACAAATGCTGCTATCACAATTGGCATACCTGTATCCGAGAGCACGCCAGCCAGCGCGCTACCAATGCCGCTGGCACGCAGTACGCCACCGAACATGCCGCCCGCACCCGTCACTAGAATCACCGCACAGATTGGTGCAAGAGAGTCACCACACAGTTTTTCGAGGCGTGCCATACCGTAATCTTTGGCAAATGCCGCCAAACAAACCAGCAGAGTGATCAACAGGGCAATCGGAGTTTTCCCCAGCATACGTAGGAATTCTACGGCCGGTGTTTTGCCATCAATGATGCCTGCAACCGCAAGGGTGTTTAAGCCGGTATCCATGAAAATCAGCAGTACTGGCAATACCAGAATGGTCATTACCGTGGCGAATTTTGGCAGCTTGGCTTCATCAATGATCGCATCGGTATTGAAGAACGCTTTAGACAGAGGGATGTCGAATTTTTTACCGGCATACAGACCGAATAAGTAAGCGCCCAAATACCATGTTGGGATTGCCACCAGAATACCGACCATCAGGAGCAGGCCAATGTTTGCACCCAGCAGTTCGGCTGCCGCAACCGGCCCCGGATGAGGCGGAACAAAGGCGTGCATTACCGCAAACGCACCTGCTGAAGGCAGCGCGTATTTCAGTGGTGAGCCACCAAAGCGTTTCGCAACGCTGAAAATGATCGGCATCATCACAATCAGGCCCGCATCAAAGAAGATGGGGAAGCCAAACAGTAGCGATGCTACGCCGAGCGCAAACGGGGCGCGCTGTTCGCCGAAGCGGCCGATCAGCGTATCCGCCAGCACTTTCGCACCGCCTGTCACTTCTAAAATTTTACCGATCATTGCACCAAGGCCGACCAGTAGCGCAACGGAAGCGAGCGTACCGCCAAACCCCGTCATCATGGTGGAAACCACCTTGTCTGAAGAGACGCCAGTGGCAATCGCCGTGCCTAAACTGACTAAGGTCAGTGAAAGCAAAAAGCGTGGATTTTAAAGCGAATAATCAGCAGCAGTAGCGCAACAATCGCAACCGCCGCCACGGATAAGAGATAGGTTGGATCAGAGGTTTGTAGTAAAGGGTCCATGAGTTCACCGTCCAGATTTTATAGTTTGTGTTATAGCTCACATTTAGTGAAGTTACCGGTAACATGTTACCCATAACATGAATAAGATAAACCCATATTTCGAAGTGAATTTTAAAAATGCGATCACGCGCAAGTTTGGTATTAAGGAGTCGTTATGGCCGGTAGTAGCATCATTGTGATGGGGGTTTGTGCTTGCGGTAAAAGCACCATTGGTGAGTTATTGGCAAAGCAGACTGGACGTAAATTCATTGATGGAGATGATCTTCATCCGCGCGCCAATATTCAGAAAATGGCCTCCGGCCAACCGTTAGATGACGAAGACCGTAAGCCTTGGTTGGAGCGTATTCGCGATGCCGCCTACAGCCTTGAGAGTAAAAATGAACACGGCGTGATTGTGTGTTCAGCACTCAAAAAGCAGTACCGCGATCAGATCCGTGAAGGCAACCAGAATGTGACCTTCTTGTTCTTAGATGGCTCGAAAGAGCTGATCATGGAGCGTATGCGCGCTCGCCAAGGCCATTTCATGAAAGAGAACATGGTCAACAGCCAATTTGAAACCTTACAGCGCCCAGATGGTGAGCCGAAAACGCTGATCATTCCGATTGATTGCTCAGTGCAAGAGATTGTGAATGGTGCCATTCAAGCACTGCAAGAGCAGGAGGGGTTATGATTCATCCGGTTTTAGCCAAAGTCACTGAAAATCTAATCGAGCGTAGCCGTGAAGCACGCGCGGCATTCATTGCACGCAGTCAAGCACAAGAAAAAGCCGGCAAAGGTCGCACCTCACTCTCTTGCGGTAATTTAGCCCACGCAGTGGCGGCCTCTTGCAGCACAGAGAAAAAAGCGATTCTCGATTTCACGCGCAGTAATGTGGCGATTGTCACCTCGTACAATGACATGCTCAGTGCGCATCAACCTTATCAGCACTATCCAGACCGCATCAAGATGGTGTTAGCCGAGTACGGCCATACCGCGCAGGTCGCCGGTGGCGTACCCGCCATGTGCGATGGCGTGACGCAAGGTCAGCCGGGGATGGATTATGTCGCTGTTTTCCCCGTGATTTTGATTGCGCAGGCGACCGCACTCTCCCTCAGTCACAATGTGTTTGATGCCACTTTGCTGCTCGGCATCTGTGACAAAATTGCCCCAGGGCAATTGATGGGCGCGCTCTCTTACGCTCATCTGCCGACCGCGTTTATGCCTGCAGGATTAATGGCGACTGGTATCAGTAACGAAGAGAAAGTCGATATTCGCCAAAAGTATGCGGCGGGTGAAGTGGGTAAAGAGGCACTGCTGAATATGGAGTGTCAGGCATACCACGCGCCGGGTACGTGTACTTTCTACGGCACCGCCAACACCAACCAATTGGTGTTTGAAGCGATGGGGCTGATGTTGCCGGGTTCTGCGTTCGTACATCCGCATTCTGCGCTGCGTCAAGCATTGAATGATGATGCCACCGTAAAAATCGCTAGCATGACGCAAGGTTCCGCTCAATATCGCCCACTCTATGAAGTGGTAACAGAGAAAAGCTTACTTAATGGTATTGTGGCTCTGTTGGCATCAGGTGGCAGCACGAACCATACGATTCATATGCTGGCGGTGGCACGTGCGGCAGGAATTTTGCTGACGTGGCAAGACATGAGTGATCTGTCTGACGTGGTTCCTCTGCTAGCGAAGGTGTACCCGAATGGCCCCGCGGATATGAACGCTTTCCAACAAGCGGGCGGTGTACCCGCGCTGATGAAGCGTTTGCATGAAGCCAAGTTGCTGCATTCAGATGTAACACCAGTGTTTGGTGAGTTTAGTGATCAGCTGACTCTGCCTGAGTTGGTGGACGGCGAGCTGCGTTGGGTTGCGTGTGATGGCACGCGTGATGCGCAAGTGATCGCGGCTAGCGAAGCGTGTTTCCAAGCGACTGGCGGCACCAAAGTGCTCAGCGGTAACTTAGGCCGTGCGGTGATTAAAGTCTCTGCGGTGAAAGAGGAGCAGCGAATCATTGAAGCACCGGCGGTGGTATTCCAATGTCAGCATGAAGTGGAAGCCGCGTACCAGCGTGGCGAGCTCAATAAAGATTGCATCGTGGTGGTGACGCACAATGGCCCTGCGGCCAATGGTATGCCAGAGTTGCACAAACTGATGCCAATTTTGGGCAACGTGACAAAAGGCTGGATTCAAAGTCGCGTTAGTGACGGATGGTCGTTTGTCCGGTGCATCTGGCAAAATTCCTTCCGCTATCCATGTATCACCAGAAGCGGTACGCGGCGGAGCCATTGGCCTAGTGCGTGATGGTGACCTAGTGCGCCTAGATTGCAGCACGGGTACGTTGGAAAACCTGACTGACATGAGTCACCGCCAAGCCTTGGCACTCGATACCGAGCGTGACCAACAAATGTGGGGCCGTGAACTATTTAAAGTGATGCGCCAAGCCGTATCTTCGGCAGAGCTGGGAGCGAGCTTTATTGTTTAACCTTGCAGAAGGTGAAGCATCAAAAAAGGCGGTGTATACCGCCTTTTTCGTATCTCTGTCATCGATTTTGGCGTTATACGCTCTCACCCGCACTAAAACGATAGCCCATATCCAGCACATGATTTTCAGAGCGCTCCCCTTTGAGCGCGGCAATCAACAGTTCGGCACTTTTCTCACCAATCGCATAACGTGGCGTATCGACACTGGTCAGTTTCGGAGTAATGGTACGACCGATGTCCAACGCGTTATAACCAATCACCGAAAGCTGTTCTGGAATTCGAATGCCGCGTTGTTGCGCCACCAACAAAGTACCAATTGCAATGTCATCGTTGGTGCAGAACACGCCATCCAGATCGGGGTAACGAGCAAAGGCTTCATCAAGCAACTGAGCCGCGAGAGAGAAGCTCGAATGCGAACCGGTTAATACATGTTTAATGGGAAGCCCGGCTTCTTGCATCGCTTGGTCATAGCCCTGCATACGCAGTTTGGTACGGGTATCGAGCCGTGCGCCGAAATAAGCAATCGAGCGTTTACCCGCCGCGATGATTTTTTTCACCGCCTGATAAGAGGCTTCAACGTGATCCATGCCCACCGCCATATCGATCGGGTTGGCGGGCAGTTCCATGGTTTCGACTACCGGTACGCCAGAGTTGGCAATCATTTGTAAGGTACGTTTGGTGTGATGGCTTTCTGTGAGGATGAGACCATCGACCTGATAAGCGAGCAGTGACGCAATTTTGCGCTCTTCTTCCTCTTCATCGTAACCAAAGTGGGCGAGTAGGGTTTCGTAGCCATTAGCTTTGGTTACCGCTTCAATTCCTTGTACAAAAGAGGACAAAAAATTTGGTTCGATAAAGGAAGGCAGTAAAATACCAATCGCTTTACTGGATGACTTGGAGAGCATCGCAGGGGCGCGATTTTCAATGTATCCCAAAGCCTCGACCACCAGCGCTATCTTCTCCCGCGTGGCTGCCGCCACCGAATCCGGTTTTCTCAGATAACGCGACACAGTCATTTTTGTTACGCCAACTTGATCCGCAACATCTTGCAATGTCGCGCGCTGTTTTCTTGTCATAGGTTATTGAGTCTTTTATAAAATGTTATGAGTAACATTATGAAGAAGTGACGGAATGCGCACAACCATTGAGTGTGTGGAATACAAGCCAATAAAAAAGCCCTGACAAAGTCAGGGCTTAAAAAACGTCGGTGAAGATTAATTCATGCCGTATTTTTTCAGTTTCTTACGAAGAGTGCCGCGGTTGATACCCATCATAGTTGCTGCGCGAGTTTGGTTACCGCGAGTGTATTGCATGATGGTGTCCAGAAGTGGTTGTTCAACTTCAGCTAGAACTAATTCATACAGTTCAGTCACTTCTTGGCCGTTCAGTTGAGCCAAGTAATTTTTAAGAGACGCTTTAACAGAGTCACGCAGTGGCTTTTGCGTGATTTGGTCTTGTGAAGTTACGGTAGTAACGGTTAAAGCTTCTGAAGTCAGATTTTGTTCGAACATATTCGGTCTAGCTCTTCTCTTAATTATGATGCAACGTTATCAAAATACCCTTCGAGCTCATCAAGTTGCTGGTCAGCAGTCTCAATGGCGTTGAAGGTACGGCGAAACGCACTCGCTTGTTCATGCTCTTGCAGATACCAACTCACGTGTTTGCGTGCAATCCGTGGGCCTAAGTACTCTCCATAAAACTGATGGAGTGCTTTTACATGACCAAGCATGATGTCTTTCACTTCCGAAATCGGAAGTTCTGGCATTGTGGTGCCGTGTTCCAAAAAGTGTTGGATTTCCTGAAAAATCCATGGTCGTCCTTGGGCTGGACGACCGATCATTAAAGCGTCTGCACCGGTGTACTCCAGTACGTAGCGGGCTTTTTCCGGGCTATCGATATCACCGTTAGCGATAACTGGAATGCTCACAGCCGCTTTCACCGCTTTAATGCTGTCGTATTCCGCCTCACCTTTGTACATGCAGGCACGGGTACGTCCGTGGAGAGCCAATGCCTGAATGCCGCAGTCTTCGGCTAATTGAGCAATCGAGACACAGTTTTTATTGTCTGTATCCCAGCCAGTACGGGTTTTGAGTGTCACAGGAACATTCACTGCATTGACGACCGTTTTCAGGATGCTTTCAATCACATCCGGATGGCGGAGTAGTGCAGAGCCGGCTAGCTTTTTATTTACTTTTTTGGCTGGGCAGCCCATGTTGATATCGATGATTTGCGCACCGTTTTCAACGCTGAACTGCGCGGCTTCGGCCATGAGCTGTGGATCGCTTCCCGCAATTTGTACTGAGCGAATGCCCGATTCGCCTTCATGTACCATACGGTTTTGCGATTTGGCCGTTTTCCACAACGCAGGATTGCATGACATCATTTCACTGACCGCCATTCCTGCCCCGTAGCGTAAACATAACTCTCGAAAGGGTCTGTCGGTGACACCCGCCATAGGGGCGACGATCAGATTGTTCTTAAGTTGATGATTTCCGATTTTCAAAACGTCTTCACAGCTTCGTACCAGCAAGGGCGCGCATTTTACGCATTTTTTTGATGCCTGAAAAGACTAATATTTGAGCATTGGCAAATTGTTTTGCCAAATAGTCGATTTATCAGTCAATTAGGCTTCAAAGTCTTGTCTAGCCTAGCTTGCAGCCAGAAATGCGGCACCATTCGCTCTTTTCTGCGATGGGGTCAAGTTCCAGATCGTCACGGTAGAATTCCGCTACGCTTTCGGCTTGCGTATCTAAAATGCCAGACATGGCCAGTTGGCCGCCGGGCTTCATGAGTCCTTTGATGATCGGAGAAAGCTCACGTAGTGGGCCGGCCAGAATGTTCGCGACTACCACATCAGCCAGCAAACCTTCGGGTTGGTCTTTCGGCAGGTAAACTTCGATTTGATCTTCCACGCCGTTACGTGCTGCGTTGTCTTTGGACGCCAGTAGAGCCTGTGGATCGATATCAATACCGATCACTTTCGCGGCGCCAAGTTTGATGGCAGCAATCGCCAGAATGCCCGAGCCACAACCAAAATCGATCACGGTTTTACCAGTCAGGTCGAGGTTATCCAGCCACTCTAGGCACAGTGCGGTCGTGGGGTGAGTGCCGGTACCAAAAGCCAAGCCTGGGTCGAGCATCACGTTCACCGCTTGTGGGTCTGGCACTTCACGCCAGCTTGGGCAAATCCAGAGGCGGCGACCAAATTGCATTGGGTGGAAGTTATCCATCCATTCGCGTTCCCAGTCCTTGTCTTCCACTTGCTCCACTTTGTGAGCAAAACCTTCAGCTAGCATGTTGCTTGCTTTGATTTGCTGAAGGATCAGCGAGGTATCCATATCCGCTTCGTACAGTGCCACCACATCGGTATCCCCCCAAAGGCGGGTTTCACCCGGCAGAGGTTCAAATACAGGCGTATCTTTGGCATCGAGGAAAGTGACAGACACGGCGCCTGTTTCTTCCATCAGCATATCGCCAATCGCTTCTGCATTGTCGTTGGTCGCATTGAGTTTAATTTGAATCCAAGGCATGGCTTAAGATCTCATCGGGTTTAGATTGGCGCAGAGTGTAGCAGATTTAGTGCTGATGTTCAGGCCAGAAAGTGGGCTGATTTAAAACAAAAAGCCCACCGGAGTGGGCTTTATCGTATTCCTAGTGCAATCCGCCAATCCAAGTAGTTTGGGGAGTGCTGATTGGACTATGCGCGATGAGAATAAAAACGGCGGCTTACTTGATACCGAGTTTTTTCTCCAGATAGTGGATGTTGGTGCCACCTTTCTGGAAGTTTTCATCTTTCATGATCGATTGTTGCAGTGGGATGTTTGGTTTTGATCCCTTCAACAATCATTTCATTGAGCGCGTTACGCATACGAGCAATCGCTACATCACGGTTTTCACCGTAAGTAATGAGTTTGCCGATCATCGAATCGTAGTGTGCTGGTACGGTGTAGCCGGAGTAAATGTGTGACTCCCAACGAACACCCATACCGCCCGCTGCGTGGAAACGTTCAATCTTGCCTGGGCAAGGTAGGAAGCGCTCTGGGTCTTCCGCGTTGATACGACACTCGATCGCATGGCCGCGGATTTTGATGTCTTCTTGTTTGAAAGACAGCGGTTGACCAGCAGCAATACGCAACTGTTCTTTGATCAGGTCAACGCCGGTGATCATTTCGGTCACTGGGTGCTCAACCTGAATACGGGTGTTCATTTCAATGAAGTAGAACTCACCGTTTTCGTACAGGAATTCAAACGTACCGGCACCACGGTAACCGATTTCGATACACGCACGAGTACAACGCTCACCAATGAACTTACGCAACTCTTCAGTGATGCCCGGTGCTGGCGCTTCTTCCACCACTTTTTGGTGGCGACGCTGCATTGAACAGTCACGTTCACCTAGGTGAATGGCATTGCCTTGACCGTCAGCGATCACTTGCACTTCAACGTGACGTGGGTTCTCAAGGAATTTCTCCATGTACACCATGTCGTTGTTGAATGCGGCTTTCGCTTCTGCGCGCGTCATCTGGATCGATTTAGTCAATTCAGCTTCGTTACGCACGACACGCATACCACGACCGCCGCCGCCGCCAGAGGCTTTGATGATCACTGGGTAGCCGATGCGTTTTGCGTGAGCTTTGTTTTTCGCTTCGTCGTTATCCAATGGGCCGTCTGAACCTGGTACACAAGGTACACCGGCTTTTTTCATCGCGTTGATCGCTGACACTTTGTCACCCATCAAACGGATGGTTTCCGCTTTTGGACCCACAAAGATGAAGCCACTGCGTTCAACTTGTTCTGCGAAATCCGCGTTTTCAGACAAAAAGCCGTAACCTGGGTGAATGGCCACCGCACCTGTCACTTCCGCTGCCGAAATAATGCGTGGAATGTTCAGGTAGCTGTCGATGCTTTTTGCAGGGCCGATACAGATAGACTCATCGGCCAGCAGCACGTGTTTCAAGTCGCGGTCAGCGGTTGAATGCACGGCTACCGTCTTGATACCTAATTCTTTACATGCACGAAGAATACGGAGCGCAATTTCGCCCCGGTTCGCGATGACTACTTTATCTAACATAAAGGTGGCCTCGATTATTCGATAACAACAAGCGGTTGGTCGAATTCAACTGGCTGACCATCTTGAACAAGAATCGCCGTTACTACGCCTGATTTGTCCGCTTCGATCTGGTTCATCATTTTCATCGCTTCAACGATACACAGAGTATCGCCAACAGACACACTCTGACCTACTTCGACAAACGCTTTGGCGTCTGGGCTTGGTGAGCTGTAGAACGTGCCGACCATTGGAGAAAGCACTTTATGGCCTGTTGGTACTTTAGCTGCTACAGGTGCTTCGGCTACTGCTGCTTGAGCAACAGGCGCTGGTGCCGCAACGGGAGCGGGAGCTGCTGCGTAGTGCACTTGAGGTGCTGGAGCTGGTTGGCCATAACGACTGATGCGTACTGACTCTTCACCTTCAGAAATTTCCAGTTCTGCGATGCCAGACTCTTCAACTAACTCGATAAGCTTCTTGATTTTGCGGATATCCATGTTTCTTTCTCTTTTATCTTGTGAATAAGACAGCCCCAATGGGCTGCAGAGTGTCTTTATTGCTTGGCCAGCAACGCTCGAATAGCGGCAGACAAAGCGAATTCGTAACCTTGAGCGCCTAAACCACAAATCACCCCTTGGGCTTTATCAGACAGGTAGGAGTGATGGCGGAAGGGCTCACGTGCATGAACGTTGGACAAATGCACTTCAATAAAAGGAATCGCCACCCCAAGCAAGGCATCGCGTAACGCAACACTGGTATGGGTAAAGGCCGCCGGATTGATGATGATGAAATCCACTTTGCCGAAAGCTTGGTGAATGGCTTCAATCAGCTCATATTCGCGGTTAGATTGCAGATGTTCTAACTCAATGCCTGCCTGTTGCGCTTGCTCGTGCAATGTCGATACGATCTGTTCCAAAGTCTGTGAACCATAGTGGGCAGGTTCACGCAAACCCAATAAATTGAGGTTTGGTCCGTTTAGAACAAGAATGCGAGATTTTGCAGTCATTGTGTAGCCATCGTCCTTTATTGTGTGGTGAATAAGCAGTTTCCCACAAATTTACTTATTCGACATAAAGTTTTTGTCAAAAGTTCGCGGATTTTATTAAATTGCCCACGATTATAGCTAATTCATAACAAATGGCAGCAATTTACTGGTCTAATCACCTAGTTTGATGGTTTGAATCTGCAGTCAGGTTAACAAAATAGGGGAGATAACCAGCGAATACGATGAGCCTAAACCCAATGTTTTGCAAAGTGGAGTGTGTTTTCTTGCAAGATGGTTATTGGTTCGTAACCAGATCCCTTCATTTTTACGTCATAAGCGGAACAATGCGCGAGGAACAGTGATTGGCTAGCGTAAAGGCAAAAGAAAAACTCCGGCCATCAAGTGTTCCGGAGTTTTGAATAGCAAGCAAAGGTTTATCCCTTTCTACTTGACGCTACCGTGGTTAAGCTCGTTGGCCCAATTACATCGCTTGTCGATGCAATTGGGATTGTCTCACTCACTCAACTACCCACCTGTGACGTTAAGTTATTAGGGTATCGTCGTTGTTATTTCAGTTGCGCTTTTTCGGCAATCAGGCGGTCAACTACGCTTGGATCCGCTAGCGTTGAGGTATCGCCCAAGTTGCTGGTATCGCCGGTGGCAATTTTACGCAAAATGCGGCGCATAATTTTACCTGAGCGGGTTTTCGGTAGCGCATCGGTCCAGTGTAGTACATCCGGTGTGGCGATAGCACCAATCTCTTTACGTACCCAATCTTTCACTTCTTTATGCAGTTCTGCACTTGGGTACACCCCATCATTGAGTGTGATGTAAGCGTAAATCGCTTGGCCTTTGATGTCGTGTGGAACACCGACCACGGCAGCTTCGGCAATCTTATTGAATGCCACCAGTGCGGATTCAATTTCTGCCGTACCCATGCGGTGACCAGAAACGTTGAGTACGTCATCGACACGGCCTGTGATCCAGTAGTAACCATCTTCATCGCGACGTGCACCATCACCGGTAAAGTACATGCCTTTAAAGGTGGAGAAGTAGGTTTGTTCAAAGCGGTCGTGATCGCCATACACAGTACGCATTTGACCCGGCCATGAATCGAGCAGCACCAAGTTACCTTCAGTTGCGCCTTCCACAATTTCGCCCATGTTATCGACCAGTGCTGGCTGTACGCCAAAGAAGGGGCGTGTCGCCGAACCCGGTTTCAGTGCGGTTGCACCCGGCAGTGGCGTGATCAAGATGCCGCCCGTTTCGGTTTGCCACCAAGTATCCACAATCGGTGATTTTTCGTTACCGATCGTGCGGTAGTACCATTCCCATGCTTCTGGGTTAATCGGTTCACCCACAGAGCCCATAATGCGCAAGCTGTCACGGCGGGTGCCTTTAATCGCTTCATCGCCTTTGGCCATCAGCGCACGGATCGCCGTTGGTGCGGTGTAAAGAATGTTGACCTTATGCTTATCCACCACTTCGCTCATGCGTGCGGTAGTGGGGTAGTTAGGTACACCTTCAAACAAAATAGTTTTTGCGCCATTCGCCAATGGGCCATACACCAGATAGGAGTGACCGGTGATCCAACCTACGTCGGCGGTACACCAAAACACTTCGTTAGGTTGATAGTCGAACACATATTTGAAGGTCATGGTCGCATAGACTAAGTAACCGCCCGTGGTGTGCAATACGCCTTTCGGCTTGCCGGTTGAACCGGAAGTGTAGAGGATAAACAGCGGATCTTCGGCTTTCATCTCTTCTGGTGGGCAGTGGTCAGATGCTTTTGCGGTTGCTTCATGCCACCAAATGTCACGGTGTTCATGCCAAGCGACATTGCCGCCGGTGCGCTTGAGTACCATCACTTTGCTGATGTTTTTGACTTCTGGGTTGGTGAGTGCTTCATCCACATTTTTCTTTAGGGGGACGGCTCGGCCACCGCGAACCCCTTCGTCGGCGGTGATCACCAATTTGGCGTTAGAGTCGATAATGCGTCCTGCTAGTGCTTCTGGTGAGAAACCACCGAATACTATGGTATGTACCGCGCCAATACGGGTACAAGCGAGCATGGCTACCGCCGCTTCTGGCACCATTGGCATGTAGATACACACGACATCGCCCTTACGTACGCCTTGTTCTTTCAGGGCATTGGCAAAACGGCACACTTCTTGGTGCAGTTGCTTATAAGTCAGGGTTTTGTCTTGAGTTGGGTCGTCACCTTCCCAAATAATGGCAACTTGGTCGCCACGCGTCGCCAAATGGCGATCAATACAGTTGGCAGAGACGTTTAAGGTGCCATCTTCGAACCAGCGAATATCGATATGGCCTGGGTCAAAAGAAGTATGTTTGACCTTGGTAAAGGGTTTAATCCAGTCGACGATTTTGCCGTGCTCGCTCCAAAAGCCTTCCGGATCTTTGATTGATTGCTGATACATTGCCAGATAAGTGTCGTTATCGGCATGGGTATGCGCTTTGATGTTCTGTTTGACCGGATAAATATGGGCTTCACTCATTGCGGGTTCTCCTTGTGAATTCGGCAAATTTCCTGAAATGGCGCGTTTGAAACACGAGAGGAGGAAATTCGTTTCGCTTATAACTCTCAGTCAGGGCAGGAATTTCTACAATTAGACTTTAGGATGAAAGCCTGAGCCGAGGGGATTTCACGGCAACCAGTCAACAAAAGAGCGGGAGAGATCACTGAAATGCAGTGCTGATTACACACCGGGAGCAATAAATTGTGGTAAATCGCCCTTGGTCAAGCGCACAAAGACTAAAGCGGCGGCAATCGCATCTTGCAGCGCGTCGTGTTTGTCTTGCAATGGGAGATCCAGATGGCGGCAAATTGCCTCTAAACTCAGGTCGAAGTAAGCATTGGGCAGGTATTTTTCCAGTTTATCGTGATAGATCTGGCTCACTTCAATCAGTCGATTCGGCAGCGGAAAGCCGAGATGCTTACGGCAGGCGATATCCAAAATCGTTTTATCGTAACGAATGTGGTAGCCCACTAAAGGCCGATTACCAATGAAATCGATGAGTTGGATCAGCGCTTCCTTTTCACTCAGTCCATCTTGCAAATCTTGATGGCGAATTTTATGAATGCGAACCGAGCCCGAGTCGAGCGACTGCGGTGCGCACAGTCGCACTTCAAACGGCTGACTGGTCAATATACGGTTGTCGATAATTTTGGTCGCGGCGATGGTCACCAGCTCGGCACGTTTGGGATCTAAGCTGGTGGTTTCGCAATCGAGCGAGACGTACTCGTGATGGCGAGCCGTTTCAAACAGCCGTTGATAGGGAGAATCCTTAAGCTTGGCGTGCCAGTAGCGGCGCAATAACCAGTTCATTCCGCACCTCAATCACGTATTTGATAGTGGTAACCGAGCCACTGTTTAAATTTTTTCACCACATGCAGGCTGTGACGCAATAAATCGCGCTCGGTACGGTCGAGCTGCTTGAAGTCGATCTGGTTAGTGCTGTGCTGATTACCAAGTTGCTGGGCTAGGCGCAGTTTCAAAAATAGCTTAAAGGCTTCGCTTAGGTTGTCACCGGTCTCTTGTTCAAGAACGCGTTTGTGTACGAGGGCTTCAATTCGGTCAAAGGTGTTATTGGCCTCGATGGCGTGCTCCAGACTTAAGGCGCGCACACCATGTACGATGGGGAAAATGCCGCCTTGCTTAATATCAATCCCTTGCTTGCTGCTTTTTACGTTACCAAACAAGGTGAGTGGTACCGAGAAGTTGAGAGCCGGACGGGTGAATTCGGCCAAGATGAGCTCTTGATCGGCCATTAATTGGCGTAAATAGGTTTTCACTGGCGCCAGCAAGGCGCGGTTTCCGGCCACGGCATGGGCATCGGCAAAAATGGCGATGTCCATCACTTGTTCGGGGCGAGCGGCTTTCACCCAATCAGAAAGGGTGCGTTTCCATTCGCTTTGGCTGCGCACCCATTTCGGGTTATTGACCATCACTTTACCGGGGCAGAGTGGATAACCCAGTTGAAGTAAGGTGTGGGTGAAGTTTTCCATGATCGGTTGGCATTGGTGCCATTCCAAACCATCTTGAATGATCAGCGCGTTGTCTTGATCGGTTTTGAGGATCTGCTCGCCACGACCTTCAGAACCAAGTACGACGAGGCAGCACTGATCGTGCAAAGCGGGTGGTACCACTAGTTCAAAGGCTTTTTCGATGATCTGTTCATTGACGGCGGAAATCAGCTCCATCACAAAACGGGTGCGCACGCCGCGTGACATGAGATTTTCTACCAATTCACGCTGTTTATTAGCCGCGAGTGCTAACTCATCAATGCTGGCGGCACGGGCAATCGCGAGCGTCAATACATGAGAATGGGTGGAGAATGCACTGAGGATCTGAATCATCGACAGCAACCCCACGGCTTGATTCCCATTACACACCATGACCCGTTTGATACGTTGGCGCGTCATCATCACCATGGCATTGAACAAGAAGTCGCCCTCATCTACGTGCAATACCGGAAAGGTGGCAATCTCACCCACGGGGGTATCTAAAGGGCGGCCTTCGAGCATTACCGCATGCAGCATGTTGGTGCGTGTGACAATCGCATAAGGATGGGCATGGAGGCGATCCAATCTTGGGTCATCGGTTTCAAGTGCCACTAAGGCGGCGTCAATGCCCCGCTCTTTCATCAATTGAGTCACCGAGTTGAGCGGCAGTTCTGGCGACAAAATGAAAGGCGGATGATAGATGGAGCTATCGACTTTAGTCAGAATGAATTCTGCTATGTTTTTCTGCTGTGCTGCCGCTTCAATTAATTCTTGGCGTTTGGCTAGGTTATTATCGAAATACGCAGCGAACTCACCGTTTTGTTCGTACAGCTGTAAGAAAGTTGGCTTAGGCAGCAGGTAAGATAAGGTGTCTTCCAAAGCCATATATTGATGTTTACTGTGTTCATCAAACATGGCGCGCACATCAAACAAGTCATCATTCGCGTAATGTGCGAAGACTTCCTTCCCGTCGGGGCTGCGCTCTTCAACTGTCCCTTTGATCAAAATATGCAGATGAGTGCTTGGCTGTTGTGTGTCAATCAGCACATCACGCTGCCGAAAATAGGCCACATCCAAAGCACTGCGCAGTTGGTGCTGTTGCTCGACCGTCAAGCGGTTGAACGGTGGTGACTGCATATTGAACTTATCTGGCATAGGGTGCACTCATCGGTGGGACAGGTTCACTAAGTGTGACAAATTTCCCCTTACCCTCCAGACGACTTTGGTCTAATGCACGAAGACGGGGGATTTCAGGGCTGAGATTAAGTGCAATCGGGAAATGATGGGTTGTGCAATCTTCCCTTTTTTAGACGTTAATCCACATGCATAATGTGCGCGTTTTTACCTCCCTTTTTTGATTAGGAATGATCATGTTTACCCCCACTCCCTATGGTTGGATTTCACAATATTTCATCGGTTTTTTCTTTGCGTACGGCGTTTACCTACCATTTTGGTCGCTTTGGTTTGCTGACCAAGGCGTCTCTGCTACCGATATTGGTTTGTTAGTGGGAATTGGTTTTGCAACGCGCTGTGTCGCGAACCTGGTGCTCACGCCACGTTTACATCGTGTTGAGCAGCTCATGCCAGCACTACGTTGGCTCAGTTTTGCGGCGTTGTTGTTTGTCGGTATTTCTACTTTTTTACGGGTGGCAGTTTTTGGCTGATGGCGTTAGCGACGGTGCTGTTTAACTTGTGCTGTGGTCCTATTGTTCCTCTCTCGGATGCAATGGCGAACTACTACGCGAAACTCAAAATGCTTGATTATGGGCGTACGCGGTTATGGGGCTCGGTGGCTTTTATTGCGGGTTCAACCGTGGTGGGCTATTTGGTCGCGCAGTGGGGAAGCGTCAATGATTTTGTATACCGCACTGGTTGGGGTCGCGGTATCACTGCCTTTCAGTTTACGCCAAACCAACCCTATGCCGGTGACGGAACATGCCGCCCACGCGGTGCGTCCGAAATTAACTCAGTTACTGACTGAATGGCCGATCGTGAAGTTTTTATTGCTGGTTGCGCTCATTCAAGGCAGCCATGCGGCGTATTACAGTTTTGGTTCGATTTATTGGAAGCAAGCGGGTCATTCTGAAGACATCATCGGTTATTTATGGAGCTTAGGGGTGGTGTCGGAAGTGTTGGTGTTTGCGTTTAGCAAACGTTGGTTCGCGGGCTGGAGCTTGCGTACTCTGTTTTTGGTGGCATCGCTTGGCGTGATGGTTCGCTGGGGTTTAACGGCATCAACCACGACGATTGTGGCGTTGGTGGCGATTCAAATGCTGCATGGGGTAACCTTTGCGATGGCGCACATCGCGGCTATTCAGTACATCCAACATGTTCCGCAAAATAAAATGGTGGCACTGCAAGCGTTGTATAACGCCATCCCTCTGGGCGCCGTGATTGCCGGTATGACAACTTTGAGCGGCTGGGGTTACGAACATTGGGGTGCGATGGTGTTTTGGGTTATGGCTGGTATGGGAGCATTGGCATTATTGATTCGAGTCGATATGCCTCCTTCACAGGTACAAGATGTCAGCCACGTGAAAGCGGAGCCTGAAGCACAGAATTAAACCGTGCTGATTGAGTTCATTTTGTAACCTCGTTTAAATAAAGCTTCTCACAAGAGAAGCTTTTTTCATTTCGCAACGGCAAGGATGTCTGATGCAAGGTTGGTTGGTGATTCCCGTTTCGCTCGCGTATCTCGGCGTGCTGTTTTTGTATTGCTTGGTAATGGTGACCGGCAAACCCGTTGGTTAGCGAATTGGCGGCCATGGATCTATAGCTTGTCGATTGCGGTTTACTGTACCTCGTGGACGTTTTACGGCACGGTTGGGCAGGCGAGTGTGAATCCTTGGTCGTTTCTACCGATTTATATCGCCCCCATATTAATGTTTGTGTTTGGTTGGCGGGTTTTGGCGCGGCTGATTTTGATCGCCAAACGTGAACACATTACCTCACTCGCCGATTTTATCGCGGCTCGTTACGGCAAATCACAAGGGTTAGCCGTGGCGGTGACGGTGATCGCCGTGCTCGGTATTTTGCCTTACATCGCACTGCAACTGCGCGGCATTACCATGGGCTTGAACATCGTTGCCCCTGATTTAATCAGTGAATACGGCTACCAAGAGTCTCATGTGTCTTGGTTTGTGGTGTTGGCATTGGCGTTGTTTACCATGTTGTTTGGTACGCGGCATATTGACAATACCGAGCACCACCGCGGGATGATGATGGCGATCGCTTTTGAGTCGATCGTCAAATTGGTGGCCTTTCTTTGTGTTGGCGTGTTTATCGCGTATTTGGCTTGGCGTACCGATGGATTGGAGCTTTCTGAGATCGCCTCTCGTACTTACCAAGCACCCAACTGGCCGACCTTATTTATCCATACGCTGCTGACTATGATTGCCATCGTCTGCCTACCGCGCCAATTTCATACCATGGTGGTGGAGAATGAACGGCCGCAAGATCTGCACACGGCGCGTTGGCTATTTCCGGTTTACTTGCTGTTAATGAGTGTGTTTGTGCTACCGATTGCCTGGACCGGTCAAGGTTTGTTGCCAAGTACCTCACCCGATACGTTTGTGATCAGTTTGCCCGCTTCTGCTGGGGCACATGATATGGCTCTATTGGCCTTCTTGGGTGGCACGTCGGCCGCTTCCGGTATGGTGATTGTTTCGACCATTGCGCTGGCGATCATGGTGTCTAATGATCTGGTGATGCCTTTACTGCTGCGTCGGATGCGCTTATCGCAGCGCACGCATCGTCATTTCTCTGGATTATTGGTGGTGATACGTCGCACCTTAATCCTACTTTTGCTGTTTGGTGCGTGGGGTTTTTATCTGGTACTCGACAGTATTCCTTCGTTATCGGCGATCGGTTTTCTGTCGTTTTCCGCTATTACTCAGTTTGCACCTGCGATTTTTGGTGGCATGTACTGGCGAGAGGGCAATCGCAAAGGGGTGTATGTCGGTTTAGCTGTTGGGTTTGCTTTATGGCTGATTACCCTGATGAGCGCGACCGATATGCTGGCGGGGGATGCCAGTAATAACGTGTTGCTGTGGGTGATCACCCCTCCTGATTGGTTGGTGGCGTTCGGTTTAAAAAGTGCCGACTGGGGCATGCTTCTGAGCGTAATGCTCAATACCTTGTGTTATATCGGCATCTCTTTAGTGACGCGCGCCAGTTTGAGTGAGCGTTTGCAAGCGGCGGCGTTTGTTGGTACTCCGCTGCCAGAAAACGAAAACATGAGCCTCTATCAAAGCCGCGTGACCGTCGGTGAACTGGAAATGTTGGCTTCACGTTTTGTCGGACGTTCTCGGGTGCGTAATGCGTTTGCCCAGTATTGGAGCCAGCAGCGCGAAACATTGTTGCCCAATCAGCAAGCCTCTTCTACCTTAATTCGCCATACTGAGCGGGTGCTGGCGGGGGTGTTTGGTGCCTCTTCGGCCAAATTGGTGCTCACCTCGGCGCTGCAAGGGCGCAAGATGCAGCTTGAAGAGGTGGCGACCATCGTCGATGAAGCCTCTGAATTGTACGATTTCAGCCGTGGCTTATTGCAAGGGGCGATTGAACACATTGGCCAAGGGATTGCGGTGGTGGATAAACAGCTGCGCTTGGTGGCGTGGAACCAGCGTTATCTAGAGTTATTTGAGTTTCCTCCCGGGTTGATTCAGGTTGGACGCCCGATTGCGGATGTGATCCGGCATAATGCGCAGCAAGGTTTGTGTGGGCCGGGCGATCCGGAAGATCATGTGCGGCGGCGAGTTTATCACTTGGAGCAGGGGACAAGTCACACCTCTTCGCGAGTGCGTGCCGATGGGCGGGTGATTGAAGTGCAGGGCAACCCGATGCCTGGTGGCGGGTTTGTGATGAGCTTTACCGACATCACCGTATTTCGAGAAGCCGAACAAAATCTCAAGATTGCCAATGAAACGCTAGAGGAGCGGGTATTACAACGCACCGTCGAGTTGGAAAAACTCAACAAACAGTTGGTGACAGCCACTCAGCGTTCGGAGCGTGAATCGCAATCCAAATCGCGCTTTTTAGCTGCCGTCAGCCACGATCTGATGCAGCCACTGAATGCAGCGCGTCTCTTCGCCTCCTCACTGTCGGAAGTGGCTAAAGAAGCGGAGGTGCAAAAGCTGGCGCATCACATTGAGAGTGCCCTTGGTGCCGCAGAAGATTTGATCAGTGACCTGCTGGATATTTCACGTTTGGAGTCCGGCAAAATCGATCTGCATCCACACAGTTTTGCGATTATGGATGTGCTGTCGAATCTTAATGCCGAGTTTAGTGCGCTCGCAGCTAAACAAGGCGTGCAATTTAGCCTCGTTCCTTCATCACTTTGGGTGCATTCCGATCCCAAATTGCTGCGCCGAGTGATCCAAAATTTCCTGACCAACGCATTTCGCTACAACCCTAAAGGTAAGGTGACCCTTGGGGTGCGCCGCGTAGCTGGGCAAGTGCGGATCGATGTGTGGGATAACGGAATTGGCATTGAAGAAGATAAACAGCAGGAAATTTTCGAAGAGTTTAACCGCGGCAGCCAAGTACGTTCGGATCAAGGCTTAGGTTTGGGGCTGGCGATTTCCAAAGGAATTGCTCATGTGCTAGGTCACCAAATTTCGATGCGTTCTTGGCCGGGGCAAGGTAGTGTCTTCTCGCTGACGTTAGAACGTGCCGAGCCTAGTCAACAGCCAGTCAGTCTCGTGACGCCCGTCGCTGATACGAACTCAGAACTGCAGCACTTACGTGTCCTGTGTGTGGACAATGAGCCGGATATTCTGGTTGGTATGCGCGATCTGCTTGAACGCTGGGGTTGCGAAGTGAAAACCGCCATCGATATTCATGGCAGCTTGAAAGCGCTTGAACCGCAGTGGATACCGGATGTGATTTTATCTGATTACCGGCTAGATAACGGTCGTACGGGGTTGGAAGTGTTGCAGCAGTGCCGCTTGCGCCTAGGTGACTGTTTTGCGGGGGTGATTATTAGTGCTGATCGTAGCCCAGACATTTTGGAAGGGATTGAATCGAACGGTTTTCGTTTTATGGCCAAGCCGATCAAACCGCTAAAACTGCGGGCGCTACTCAACGGTATTTCGTAAGCGAGCCAAATCCTTAATAACATTAAGCCCTCATGAAGAGGGCTTAAGTGTTAATGCATCGTCCGATTTAACGGAATTCAATGGCGAGCGGCCAGCCAATATCGGTTTGACGGTTGGCTTCCAACTCGAGTTCGGCACGTGTCAGTGGGTTTTGCGTCAACCATGTCTCATCGATGGTTAGGGTCAGCTTATCCCCGTCGGCACTCAGTTCGACATCCGGCTCTAATGCAGGATTACGTCGATGGCTGAGTAACACCGCAAGGCGTAGCAGACGCAGTACACGTTTACCGCTAGTACCTGAAAGTGCGTATTGCTCAGGTAAAGAAGTCAGTTGCTCGCGATAGCGGCGTACAATTTCACCTAAATAGTGCTTTTGTGCGCGGGTATAGCCGGGAAGATCGAGGTTTTGCAGCAGATATGCACTGTGCTCTCCCCCTTTTTTATAATCAATGGTGAGACCGATTTCGTGCAGTTTAGCCGCTGTCCGCAGCAGCATTTTAGCTTGTGGTTCGCTAATCCACGCTTCGCCACCACATTGTGCCAATAGTTTACTGGCGAGAGCTGCGACTTGCTCTGCGTAAGCATTATCGAGCTGATAACGTGTTTGTACACAGTGAATGGTACGCGCCCGAATATCATCTTGACGCAAATCTTGAACCATTTCGTAGACGAGTCCTTCACGCAGTGCACCGCCCGCAAGCGTCATCGCTTCGATGTTCAGTGATTCAAAAATCGCGATAAGAATAGAAAGCCCGCTAGGGAATACCAAGGCACGCTCAAGGGTTAAGCCCTCGATATCTAACTCTTCAAGATGATCGGCCAACATGGCCTGTTTCTGTAAACGCTTGAGTTTGGCGAGCGTGATCACTTCATCCATACCCTGCGCGAGCATGATTTCTTGTAAAGCTTGTACTGTGCCACTCGCGCCGACGCACACATTCCACCCAAGCTCAGTATATTGAGCCAGAATGGGGTCAAGCATCTCTTTAGCTGCCAGAATGGCATTATTAAAGTTAGTGGCGGTGAGTTGACGGTCCTTAAAATGACGCTCCAACCAAGTCACACACCCCATTTTCAAACTGGTGAGAGCTTTCGTTTCAAAACCCTCACCAATAATCATTTCAGTGCTAGCACCACCAATATCCACCACCAAACGGCGGCCTAAGCCACCAGAAGTATGCGCAACACCTTTATAGATGGTCGCAGCCTCTTCTTCACCGGAAATAACCTCGATCGGGTGACCTAAAATTTGGTTGGCTTTGGCGATAAATTCGCAAGCATTGGTGGCTGTACGCAGTGTGGCAGTACCTACGATGCGGATATTCTCGGCTGGAATATCTTGCAGTCGCTCGGCAAAAAGGCTGAGACAGTCCCAACCCCTTTGCATCGCTTCTAAGCTCAAGGCGTTATGTTCGTCTAGGCCTGCGGCCAGACGTACCTTACGTTTGATTTTTGCCATAGTCTGCACACTGCCATCGATATGACGCACGACCAACATGTGGAAACTGTTGGAACCTAGATCAATGGCAGCGTACAGCGGTGAAGAAACGGCTTGGCTCATAGCGAAATCAGGCATCCTTTTTCGGGCGTGGTGCACGTGGGCGGCGTTGCTGCGGTTTACGATTGCCCCCGTTGTTGCGAGAACCTGCAGTATTGGTACGACGCTGTTGTGGCGACGAACGTAGGCTCAAAGGTGCTGGCAGATCGGTCAGCAGAGCCGAAGGATCGTAGTCTGAAGTTGAAATCGCATGCTCAATATAGCTTTCGATGGCCGGTAAGTTGATCGCGTACTCTTCACAAGCAAAGCTGATCGAGTGGCCACTTGCGCCAGCACGGCCGGTACGACCAATACGGTGTACATAGTCTTCACAATCGTCAGGCAAGTCGTAGTTAAATACGTGAGTCACTTGAGGAATGTGCAACCCACGAGCCGCAACATCTGTTGCAACCAGAATGTCTACATCACCCTGGGTAAATTGCTCTAAAATACGCTCACGTTTTTTCTGTGGTACATCACCGGTCAGCAAACCAACACGGTGGTTATCCGCCGCTAAGTGAGCCCAAAGCTGTTCACAGCGGTGCTTAGTGTTAGCAAAAATGATTGCGCGATCTGGCCACTCTTCTTCGATCAGAGTCTGTAGCAGCGCCATCTTGTGTTCGTTCGATGGGTAGAACAGCTCTTCCTGAATGCGATGCCCTGTTTTTTGCTCCGGTTCAACCACGACATGCTCAGGGTTGTTCATGTGTTCAAAAGCCAGCTCTTGCACACGATAAGAGAGGGTTGCAGAGAACAGCATGTTGAGACGATCTTTTGGCTCAGGCATACGGCGGAACAAGAAGCGAATATCTTTAATAAAGCCAAGATCGAACATACGATCCGCTTCATCCAGAACTACAGCTTGAATATAGTTGAGGCTGAACACTCGCTGCTTATAAAAATCGATAATTCGTCCGGTCGTACCGATCAGAATATCCACGCCACTTTGCAGTTTTGCGAGCTGTTTATCATAGCTTTCGCCACCATAAGCCAACGCGGCTTTTAACCCAGTTGTCGCCAACAAAGGCTCGGCATCGTTATAGATCTGAATCGCCAGTTCGCGAGTCGGAGCCATAATAATGGCGCGTGGCTGAGTTTCCGTTCGGCCTTCCGCAGCAGGGGTCGTCAATAAATGGTTGAAGGTAGCAGTAAGAAACGCGAGCGTTTTACCAGTCCCCGTTTGGGCCTGGCCTGCGATGTCTTGGCCGGTGAGCAGTACCGGCAACGCCAATGCTTGGATAGGGGTACAGTAAACGAATCCCTTTTTTTCCAGTCCATCAATAACTTGTGGTTGTAAACCAAAGTCGGCGAACTTATGCTCTGTGATATGCGTCTTTTTCATGGCTATAGAATATCAGCTTACACTTGCAATACGGAAGTAAATACATTCCAATAGAGCATCTATTTACTGGTTGAGTTATCACCAGTGCAGAAAATCACATTGGAGTGAAAGATGAGTGACAAAATTTTGCAGCTGACCGATGACGGTTTCGAGAACGATGTAATCAAAGCTGCAGGCCCGGTTCTGGTTGACTTTTGGGCGGAATGGTGTGGTCCTTGTAAGATGATCGCGCCGATCCTAGATGAAGTGGCTGACGAATACGCAGGCAAACTCACTATCGGCAAACTGAATATCGACCATAACGCAGGAACACCACCTAAGTTTGGTATCCGCGGTATCCCAACGCTGCTTCTGTTTAAAGACGGCAGTGTGGTAGCGACCAAAGTCGGTGCGCTATCAAAAACTCAACTGAAAGAGTTCCTTGACGCGAACCTGTAATCAGTTAAACCGCCAAACCGTACATAGTAATATGTACGGTTTTGTTTTTGGCAAAAAACAATTTCTAGACTAGGCTAATATTTAGTGCTAGTTTATTGCACGTTAATTAGACAGTTATTCACTTCTTGGTCAATCCTTCGACCATATCCATCTTAACTTAACAACGATCCTTTTTGACTAACTAAGTATCCACCACAATGAATCTAACAGAACTGAAGAACACCCCTGTGTCTGATCTGGTTAAGCTTGGCGAAAGTCTAGGCCTTGAAAACCTGGCACGCCTACGCAAACAAGACATTATTTTCGCAATCCTTAAAGCACACGCAAAAAGTGGTGAAGACATTTTTGGCGATGGGGTTCTGGAAATTCTTCAAGACGGTTTTGGTTTCTTACGTAGTGCAGACAGTTCATACCTTGCTGGCCCTGACGATATCTATGTGTCACCTAGCCAAATTCGTCGCTTTAACCTACGTACAGGCGACTCAATTGCCGGGAAAATTCGTCCGCCAAAAGAGGGTGAGCGTTACTTTGCCTTGCTTAAAGTGAACACTGTAAACGATGACCGCCCAGACAACGCCCGCAACAAAATCCTTTTCGAGAACTTAACGCCTCTGCATGCCAACGAACGTATGGTGATGGAACGTGGTAATGGTTCTACAGAAGATATTACCGCGCGTGTTCTTGATCTGGCAGCGCCAATTGGTAAAGGTCAACGTGGTCTGATTGTTGCTCCGCCAAAAGCGGGTAAAACCATGCTGCTGCAAAATATCGCACAGAGCATTGCCAGCAATCACCCTGAGTGTGTGCTGATGGTTCTGCTGATTGATGAGCGTCCAGAAGAAGTAACTGAAATGCAGCGCCTAGTAAAAGGTGAAGTGGTTGCTTCAACCTTTGATGAGCCAGCATCGCGTCACGTACAAGTGGCAGAGATGGTGATTGAAAAAGCCAAGCGTCTGGTTGAGCACAAGAAAGATGTCGTTATCCTGCTTGACTCGATTACTCGTCTGGCTCGTGCTTACAACACAGTTGTTCCTGCCTCTGGTAAGGTTCTGACGGGTGGTGTGGATGCGAACGCACTGCATCGTCCTAAGCGTTTCTTCGGCGCAGCACGTAATGTGGAAGAGGGTGGTAGCTTGACCATCATCGCAACCGCGCTGGTCGATACTGGTTCTAAGATGGATGAGGTGATTTACGAAGAGTTCAAAGGTACAGGTAACATGGAACTGCACTTGAACCGTAAGATTGCTGAAAAACGCGTTTTCCCTGCGATCGACTTCAACCGCTCTGGTACTCGTCGTGAAGAGTTACTCACCAAGACGGATGAGCTACAAAAGATGTGGATCCTGCGTAAGATTGTTCACCCAATGGGTGAATCTGATGCGATGGAATTCCTCATTGATAAATTAGCAATGACCAAAACGAACGATGAATTCTTTGACGCGATGCGTCGTCAGTAATCGAGCGTTGTCTCAAACACCACCCTTGCGGTGGTGTTTTTGTTTGCGTTCTAGACCAGTGGTGTCCACACTGATCTGAAATGCACAAGGAGGACTATATGCAACAAGGATGGTTGTGCTTCGTTCTTCTCTTTTTGTTTGGGTTGCCGAATGTCGCTATTGGCGGTGACATTAGTGCTAATCAACGTCAACTTTGGTTAGCAGACCTACCGACTCAGCAGAAAGTCGAAGAGCTTTATCTTCTCGCACTACATAATGAGGTCGATCGCTTGCAATTCAGTTTGCAGCGTATCAGCTATCCCACTCAAGAAGTGGTGCGTTTTCTTCTGCTGCAAAAATTCGAGCAAGACCAACTGATCTTAACCGAAGAGCTGGCCGTATTTATCGCAGCTCAAAAATCACATACCCCCAACTATTTGATTGCTGAACGAGGCGATGGCTATGAATTTTCTGTCCCAGCTTTTGATTATGCGGCGGTTGCACATCGACTACTAAAACAAGCGCAGCAGCAACAAGGTATGTTGATGTTTGTGTTGCAAGCCGAGAATGGTGAACTCAATCTACGTGAGTGGCTCTCCGGTTCATCTGCTCAAATTGAAGCTCGCCAGCGCTTATTACTCGCAGAATTGAATCGCTTATCTCCGCAAGCTATAGAGCGTTTGATTGCTCAAATCACAACGGAGCAAGTAACGAGTTGGCTACCAGCATCGAGTGTTATGGTACAACTGGCAAGGCATAGTCAAAATCCAGCTTTGTATCAAAAGCTTTGGCTAATGAAAGCCAATGATGAACTGAGGCGTGAAATCACTCGCTTAGCAGAACAGGCTGATTTCTTTGCCCAACAACAACTGATGGTTGCTGCTGCAAATCCGCGCTTGAAAAAAGAGGCGCTGCAAGCTTTAGTTAGTATTCAGCCTATGTCAAATGAGGTAGCGCTTTTTCTGATCGAAAAACTTGGGCAAAGTGAAGAGGCCACACAAGTGGCACATCTGCTTGCCCAATCGGGTTACCAAGGATGGTTACGTGAACTGGTTAGTTCGAACCGAACGGTCAAGCAGCAGGCGATTTTAGCAGTGCTGAATCCATAACAAGCGAATGTAAGAAAATGGCGCAGAAAAATCGCGAGGTTTGTTATACTGCGGCCATCGCTGTCAATGAGTAGTAGACCTATGAATTTTAAGGACTTACGGAATTTTCTTGACTATTTAGAGCATCGTGGGGAATTAAAACGTATTACCCATCCAATTGATCCGCATTATGAAATGACCGAGATCAGTGACCGGACGTTACGTGCTAAAGGCCCTGCGCTGCTGTTTGAAAATCCGTTAGGTTACGACTTTCCTGTACTGACGAATTTGTTTGGCACGCCAGAACGCGTTGCGATGGGGATGGGGCGGAAACAGGTTCAAGAGCTGCGCGATGTCGGTCAGTGGTTGGCTTATCTTAAAGAGCCAGAGCCACCTCGTGGTCTAAAAGAGCTGATTGAAAAGCTGCCCGTTTTTAAACAAGTTCTCAATATGCCCGTCAAGCGCTTACGCCGTGCTCCTTGCCAAGACATTGTCTGGCAGGGTGATGAGGTCGATCTTGATAAAATCCCCGTGATGAGCTGCTGGCCGGATGATGTTGCACCACTTTTAACTTGGGGTCTAACCATCACGCGTGGCCCACATAAAAAGCGCCAAAATCTTGGGATCTATCGTCAGCAAAAAATCGCCCGCAATAAAGTCATCATGCGTTGGTTAGCCCATCGTGGCGGGGCATTAGACTTGCGGGATTGGATGGAGAAATATCCCGGAGAGCCTTTTCCTGTGAGTGTGGCGTTCGGTGCCGATCCGGCGACCATTCTCGGTGCGGTAACGCCAGTCCCAGATACGTTATCTGAATATGCGTTTGCTGGGCTATTGCGGGGCAGTCGTACTGAAGTGGTCAAGTCGATCAGTAACGATCTGGAAGTTCCCGCGAGTGCTGAAATCGTGCTCGAAGGCTATATCGATCCCAACGAATTTGCAGATGAAGGGCCCTATGGTGATCACACGGGTTACTACAACGAGGTAGAACGCCATCATGTGTTCACCATCACTCACGTGACCATGCGTAATAAGCCTATTTATCACAGCACCTATACAGGACGTCCACCTGATGAACCCGCGGTATTGGGTGTTGCGCTCAATGAAGTCTTCGTGCCTATCTTGCAAAAGCAGTTTCCTGAAATTGCCGATTTTTATTTGCCGCCAGAAGGCTGTTCGTACCGCATGGCGATAGTGACACTTAAGAAACAGTATCCGGGACACGCTAAGCGGGTGATGCTGGGTGTGTGGTCATTCCTACGTCAATTTATGTACACCAAGTTTGTGATTGTGTGTGATGAAAAGGTGAATGCGCGCGATTGGCCACAAGTGATTGAGGCAATAGCCAGTAATATGTCGCCGCAGCGCGATACTTTATTTATTGAGCATACGCCGATTGACTCGCTAGATTTTGCTTCACCAGTGGTGGGTTTAGGCTCAAAAATCGGTTTGGATGCCACCATCAAATGGTCTGCAGAGTTAGTGCTTTCTAAATTTGATCATTGTGACAAGACAACGGCGCTTTCACTTGAGGAGCTAAAAGCACGCTTGAGTGATGAAGCGGATGTGTTGGATGTTGCATTACCGGAGGCGGCGAATGGTCAGTTAGCTCTTCTGCTTATTAATAAGCAGAAAGCCGGGCAAGGACATCAACTTTTACAGCGTGTCGTCGATAAACTCAATCATGCCGCATCGCTTAAGTTTGTGATCTTGTGCGATGATGATGTGAATATCCATGACTGGAATGATGTGATCTGGGCGATGACCACACGTATGGATCCGGCGAGAGACAGTTTACGAATTGCCGGCCAAGATTTGATGTGCTTTGATGCAACCAATAAACTGCCTAACGAAGTCGAACGTGAATGGGGCACTCCGATCCGAAAAGATCCTAACCTAGTCGCGAAAATCGATTCGTTATGGGATGAGTTAGGCATTGTATGACCTATACCGTGCGCATCGTGCCTAATGATAGACAATTTATAATTAACCCAGGTGAAACGGTGCTTGATGCTGCGCTCAACCAGCAAATTGCCTTTCCCCACCGCTGCCGAATTGGCGCCTGTGCCGCTTGCTTATGTAAGTTGGTTGAAGGTGAGGTGGAGTATGAACTCGAACCGTTATTGACCGAAACAAAGAAAAAGCGAACGGGTTGGATATTTGCCTGCCAAGCCTGCGCCACTACTGATTTAGTGCTGACTTTTGAAGAGTAAGCCAGAGGAAGTTCAATGATAATTCAATGCCAAGTTAAGTCTGTGCAGCCGCTCGCGACGCATACTTACCAAATCCTATTACAACCCGAGCACGCGGTGGCTTACCAAGCCGGGCAGTATTTAATGGTGGTGATGGGCGAAAAAGATAAGCGACCATTCTCACTTGCCAGTAGTCCTTGCCGTAGCAATGGCGAGCTCGAACTGCATATTGGTGCGGCGGATCACAGCGCCTTTGCCCACCAAGTCGTGGAAAAGTTTCAGCAAGCACACTTTAATCAAACTTCAGTTGAAATAGATGTACCACATGGCAGTGCTTGGTTCCAAGAAAGTGAGCGCCCTCTATTATTGATAGCAGGAGGAACAGGCTTTAGCTATGTGCGTTCAATCTTAGATCATTGCCTGTCGCAAGGTAAAACTCAGCCTATCTACCTGTATTGGGGCGCGCGTGATGCAGCTCAGCTGTACGCACTGAATGAGTTGCAAGAGCTTGCCAAGCAACATGCTCATTTGCAGGTTGTTCCAGTGGTCGAGCAAGCACAAGATGACTGGGCTGGAAAAGTTGGCAATGTACTGCAAGCGATTAACAACGACTTTGCAAGTTTAGAAGCATTTGACATCTATATAGCAGGTCGCTTTGAGATGGCTGGAGCCGCACGTGAGCAATTTACTCAAAACAAACAAGCCCGACGCGATCGAATGTTTGCCGATGCTTACGCCTTTATTTAACGCTCCGCTATAAACAAGATACAAGACAAAGCCCAACGCAAAATCGTTGGGCTTTTTTATGACTTTCTCTATATAAATAGACTAGAACAAAAGCTTAAAAAGAATAACTCTGTGGATAAGTTGTCATCAAGGTCTGAGTAAAGTGGAATAAATAAGCCTTTGCGCGCAAATGCAGCGCTTAAACGTTATTTTTATAAATTTTCTCAAAAAACACTTGCCAGTGTGAAGCGGATCTCTATAATGCGCCCTCGTTGACGCAGTAAGGGTTCACAGCCAAATCGATGCCTCAACAGGCCAAAAAAGAAAATTGAAAAAAAGTGTTTGACACGAAATCGATT
>NZ_JJMN01000061.1 GCF_000696385.1 Vibrio metoecus
ACGATAAAGGCTGAATTTTCAGAACCTTGTGCGTGAATTTTTTGATGATTTTCCTGAGAGAAACTAACGCCCGCCTAAGGGGCTGACAACGCATTACCACTAAACTCAAACGCAACAACTGTAACCACTTCGGCTCAATGGGACTGGAAACGCTACGCGTTGACAGTCCCTCTTGAGGCGTTTGTTAGCTTCGTAGCCCATTGTTTAACAATGACTTTTTAAACACATTTGCTTGAAATGCATTTTACGCAAAAGCATCACTCAAACACACGTCCAACGCCAAAAGCTGTGAAGTGAGCTGCCAAAACTTGCAGCGTTCAAGGTTAAGTTGGCCACTTACCGCATTTCCGACAAAGAAGCACGATTTCAGCGACGATGCTGACTTTTGTGAAACCAAGTTGACCGAATTGAACATCCAACAACTTTGAAGCATCGAGACTTGTTGGCTTTCAGCGGCTTTGAAACTGCGGAACTTCCAACACTTTCTACCAAATCAGCATCTAGCAAAATTCAAATGCCAAATTGTGCAATTTGAACACTAAAAGCTGATTTTTCAGAACAAGAAGTTTGGATTTTGATGATTTTAGCCTTTAAGAAGCTAACGCCCGCCTAAGGGGCTGACAACGCATACCACCAAACTCAAAAACAACAACTGCAACCACCGCGGCTCATTGGGACTGGAAACGCCACGCGTTGACAGTCCCTCTTGAGGCGTTTGTTAGCTTCGTAGCCTATTGTTTAGAAATGACTTTTTAACAAACTTGCTTGAAAGTCATTTTACGCAAATGCATCGAACAAGCACACGTCCAGCGCCAAAAGACTGTGAAGTTGGCAGCCAAAACTTAAAACGATCAAGGTTAAGTTGACCACGGTTAAGAGTCCGCGACAAAGAAAACCAGATCACAGCGATGATGCAGCCTTTTGTGAAACCAAACTTTCCGTGTGGAACATCCAACAACATTGAAGCATCGAGATTTGTTAGCTTACGGCGGCTTTGAAACTGCTGAACGTTCAACGCTTTCTACCAAGTCAGCATTAAAGAAAAACAACAAAAAGCCAATTTGTGAAAGTTGACCGCTAAATGATGAGTTTTCAATGCAAATTAGCTTATATTTTGATGATTCTTGCCTTTAAGAAGCTAACGCCCGACTAAGGGGCTGGCAACGCATTACTACTAAACTCAAACACAACAACCGTAACCACTTCGGCTCATTGGGACTGGAAACGCCACGCGTTGGCAGTCCCTTTGAGGCGTTTGTTATAGCGGTGCTTTTAGTTTGCCCGTGGGCATATGATGTGTTGCACATAGCTTATTGCCTGCAGGATCTCGTAAATAAGCTAAATACATTTTTCTTTGTCCACTCGTTCTGATACCCGGAGGATCTTCACAAGCAACTCCACCATTTGCTAAACCGGCTGCATGCCATGCTTCTACTAACTCTGGGCTACTAACTTTAAAGCCAATTGTCATCCCATTACCATGCGTCGCAGGTTCACCATTTACTGGTTTAGTAATACCAAGCACACCGTCTTGGCTTATGTAGAGACAGCGGCCTTTAGCGTCAATAACACCCGCCGGATAACCTAACACCGACAATATGGCATCATAGAAAACCTTTGACTTTTCAATATCATTTGAGCCGATCATGATGTGACTAAACATACTTGTTCCTTTTGTTGAGCAAAGTCGGAATTAACTCTGAGGCATCGATTGAGCAATGTCTAGGTTGAAATGTGAGATAAGCTATAACGCCCGCCTAAGGGGCTGACAACGCATTACCACCAAATTCAAACACAACAACTGCAACCACCGCGGCTCAATGGGACTGGAAACGCTACGCGTTGACAGTCCCTTCTTGAGGCGTTTGTTAGCTTCGTAGCCCATTGTTTACCAATGACTTTTTAAACACATTTGCTTGAAATGCATTTTACGCAAAAGCATCACTCAAACACACGTCCAACGCCAAAAGCTGTGAAGTGAGCTGCCAAAACTTGCAGTGACCAAGGTTAAGTTGGCCACTTACTGCATTTCCGACAAAGAACGCGCGATTTCAGCGACGATGCTGCTTTTTGTGAAACCAAGCTGCCAGTGTTGAGCATCCAACAACATTGAAGCATCGAGACTTGATGGTTTTCAGCGACTTTGAAACTGCTGAGCATTCAACACTTTCTACCAAGTCAGAATCCGACAAACTCGGAAGCCAACTTGTGCAATTTGAACGCTAAAAGCTTATTTTTCAGAACGATTGAGTTTGGATTTTGATGATTCCAGCCTTTAAGAAGCTAACGCTTTCTAGGCAGCTTCTTACCTTTCCAGCAGGTAGGCTACCGCTATCTAATTAATAGACCACTGGGTGCATACTACCATAACAACCATCTAAATCAGTATGTTGAGTATCACAGTGACCATAAATCTCATTATATATACCGCGGCTAAACCCTTAGTCTCTTGACATAAAAACAACCAATGAATACTGTATAAATAACCAGATAAAAATTCAGTGAGAACTATATGAAATCCCAGTTTTTGTTAAGTGTTCGCGAATTTATGCAAACTCGATACTATGCCAAAAAAACTATAGAAGCTTACCTTCATTGGATCACACGTTACATTCATTTTCATAATAAAAAACACCCTAGTTTGATGGGAGATCAAGAAGTCGAAGAGTTTTTAACCTACTTGGCCGTGCAAGGTAAAGTGGCCACAAAGACTCAGTCACTGGCCTTGAACTCACTCAGTTTTCTATACAAAGAAATTCTGAAAACACCCCTTTCTCTTGAGATCCGCTTTCAACGCTCGCAACTAGAACGAAAGTTACCGGTTGTATTGACTAGAGATGAAATTCGACGATTACTTGAAGTTGTTGATCCTAAGTATCAGCTACCCATCAAGTTACTCTACGGTTCAGGTTTACGCTTGATGGAATGTATTCGTTTAAGGGTTCAGGATGTCGACTTTGACTATGGTGCGATCAGAATATGGCAAGGTAAAGGTGGGAAAAATCGCACTGTCACTCTAGCGAAAGAACTCTATCCCCATCTTAAAGAGCAAATTGCGCTGGTAAAACGCTATTACGATAGAGACTTGCACCAAAAAAATTACGGTGGAGTTTGGTTGCCAACAGCCTTAAAAGAAAAATATCCGAATGCTCCTTATGAGTTTCGTTTGGCATTATCTTTTTTCCTATCCTTTCAGTTATCTCTAGATCCGGAATCTGATGTCATGCGCCGTCATCATATGAACGAAACGGTACTACAAAAAGCGGTGAGAAGATCTGCACAAGAAGCAGGTATTGAAAAAACTGTTACTTGTCACACTCTCAGGCACTCATTTGCGACACATTTACTTGAAGTAGGTGCTGATATTCGAACCGTACAAGAACAACTGGGGCATACTGATGTGAAAACAACACAGATTTATACCCATGTCTTAGATCGAGGAGCCAGTGGCGTACTGAGTCCATTATCACGACTATAAATTTGATATTGTTACAAATACAAAAGCATTAGATAGAAAAAAGGGAGCATAAATGCTCCCCTTTCTTAATAACACGCTATTACAGAGCGCCTTTCGCCGTTTTCAACCAGAACAGCGAATGCTGCTTTGTCGAATACTGCGATATCAGCAAGGATCTTACGATCGATCTCGATAGATGCTTTCTTCAGACCGTTGATGAAACGGCTAGTAAGATAGACCATTTTGACGAGAAGCTGCGTTGATACGTGCAATCCACAGTTGACGGAATTGACGTTTCTTAGCGCGACGGTCACGGTAAGCGTATTGACCAGCTTTAATAACTGCTTGGAACGCTACACGATAAACACGTGAACGTGCACCGTAGTAACCTTTAGCTTGTTTTAAAACTTTCTTATGACGTGCACGAGCTTGTACACCACGTTTTACGCGAGGCATTATGTCTCTCCTAAACTAAACGAATATTAAACTAAAAAGAATTAAGCGTATGGAAGCATACGTGCTACAGCAGCCAGTTCGCACTTAGGCAGAATGGCGTTTGGACGCAGCTGACGCTTGTTCTTAGTAGTACGCTTAGTCAGAATGTGACGTTTAGTAGCGTGCTTGTACTTAATACCACCAGCAGTTTTCTTGAAACGCTTAGCAGCACCTTTGTTGTTTTTCATCTTAGGCATGATGAATAACTCCGCATTGTAGTAGTTAAATAACAATGTAATTAAGGCGAATAAAACCCAGCCGCCTTTCAACGGCTAGGTTCATTACTTGTAATGCCGTTAATTACTTCTTTTTAGGGGCTAACACCATGATCATCTGGCGTGCTTCAATTTTGGTCGGGAAAGACTCAACCACTGCGAATTCGTCAGTGTCCTCTTTCAGTCGATTCAAAACGTCTACACCGATGTCTTGGTGAGCCATCTCTCGGCCACGGAAGCGAATAGTGACTTTCACTTTGTTGCCTTCTTCTAGGAAACGGATCAGGTTGCGTAGTTTTACCTGATAATCTCCCACATCAGTTCCAGGGCGGAATTTGAGTTCCTTAATCTGGATCTGCTTTTGCTTCTTCTTTCTTCTGTCTCTTTTGTAGCCTTGCTCTTCTCAAAGAGGAACTTGCCATAGTCCATCACACGACAGACTGGTGGCTCGGCGTTAGGGCTGATCTCAACGAGATCCAAACCAGATTCTTCAGCTGTAGCCAGTGCTTCTTGGATCGAAACGATACCTACAGACTCACCGTCTGCGCCAGTTAAACGAACTTCACGAACGCCACGAATTTCACCGTTTAAACGGTGCTGGTTTTGCTTGACCGGAACTTGGCCACGTCTTCCGCCTTTAATAGTTTATTCCTCCAGATTAAGCTTACGGCTTACAATCTCAGCTTGGATATGTTCGATAAAATCATCCAATTTAAATTTACCAAGATCTTTACCTTTACGTGTACGTACTGCAATTTCGCCGGCTTCCATCTCTTGGTCGCCACAAACTAACATGTACGGAACACGCTTCAAAGTGTGTTCGCGGATTTTAAAGCCTATTTTCTCATTTCTCAAGTCCGCTTTTGCTCGAATGCCACATTTTTGTAGCTTTTGAGCGACTTCATGAGCATAGTCGGCTTGTTTATCCGTGATATTTACAACAACAGCCTGCTCTGGCGCCAACCAAGTTGGGAAGAATCCTGCGTATTCTTCAATCAGAATACCGATAAAGCGTTCAAGTGAACCCAAAATCGCACGGTGGATCATCACCGGAATTAAGCGTTCATTGCTTTCACCAACGTAAGTGGCACCTAAACGTGTAGGCAAGTTGAAATCGAGCTGCACTGTACCACATTGCCATGCACGATCTAAACAGTCATAGAGTGTAAACTCAATTTTCGGACCATAGAACGCACCTTCGCCTTCCTGAATCTCAAATGGAATGTCCATTGCCTTCAGAGAATCGATCAGCGCTTGTTCTGATTTATCCCAAATTTCATCGCTACCCACGCGCTTTTCTGGGCGAGTAGACAGCTTCACCACGATGTTTTGGAAGCCAAAAGTCGTGTAGGTGTCATACACCATCTTGATGCACGAAGTCACTTCTTGCTGAATTTGGTCTTCAGTACAGAAGATATGTGCGTCATCTTGAGTAAACCCACGCACACGCATGATGCCATGTAGTGAACCCGATGGCTCGTTACGATGACAGGAACCAAACTCAGCCATGCGCAATGGCAGATCACGGTAAGATTTCAAACCTTGGTTGAAAATCTGGATATGACCCGGACAGTTCATCGGCTTGATCGCGTATTCACGGTTTTCAGATGAAGTGGTGAACATCGCATCAGCGTATTTATCCCAGTGACCTGAACGTTCCCAAAGCACACGATCCATCATTAATGGACCTTTTACTTCTTGGTAACCGTATTCGTTCAATTTTTGGCGAATAAAGATTTCCAGATCACGGAAGACTGACCAACCGTTATGGTGCCAGAACACCATGCCCGGCGCTTCTTGCTGCATATGGAACAGATCAAGTTGCTTACCGATTTTACGGTGGTCACGCTTTGCAGCTTCTTCAAGGCGAGTTAAATGCGCTTGCAGAGCTTTCTTATCATGGAATGCTGTACCGTAGATACGTTGCAGCATTTTGTTGTCGCTGTTACCGCGCCAGTATGCACCAGCAATGTTCAGCAATTTGAAGTTTTGACAAAAGCCCATGTGCGGTACGTGTGGACCACGACACATGTCGATGTATTCTTCGTGATGGTAAAGACCTGGGCGATCATCACGCGCCACGTTTTCATCAAGAATTTCGATTTTGTAGCTTTCGCCACGCGATTCAAAGGTATCGCGCGCTTCCTGCCAGCTCACTTTCTTTTTGACAACCGCGTATTTGGTTTTTGCTAACTCAACCATGCGAGCTTCGATTTTCTCAAGATCTTCTTGAGAGAGAGACTGCTCAAGATCGATGTCGTAGTAAAAACCGCTGTCGATGGTTGGACCGATCGCCATTTTCGCATTTGGGTAAAGTTGCTTAAGCGCGTGGCCAAGCAAGTGCGCACATGAGTGACGCACGATTTCCAGACCATCTACTTCATCTTTAGTCGTGATGATTTCTAGGCTGGCATCGTGTTCAATCAGATCGCAAGCATCAACGCGAGCACCATTCACACGACCTGCAATGGTCGCTTTCGCAAGACCTGGACCGATAGATTGGGCAACTTCGAGAGTAGATACTGGGTTGTCAAAATGACGCTGACTACCGTCAGGAAGAGTAATAATAGGCATGTATTATCCTTACAGTGGTGTTGCACACCAAGCAACACTTGTGTGAAAAAATTACGCTTTAAATTCATTCTGTAATAAATAGCGGCGTAACGAGTTCAAAAAATTCGGTACAAATTTTGGCGCAAATACGGATGCACCAGCTTAAGTACGTTGCAGCATCATAAACCAATAAGCTGAAATGACAACCGCTTTCTCGGTTAGCTCAGGCTGTAAACCTAGGTTTCAAAAAGCACAAAGGAAGGTTTCCCTTCCTTTGCTAATAAGCGTTACTCATAAGAATGACACTGAAGAAATTATGCTCCGCGATAATAACGCTGAGGCACAAAAGGCATTTTTTCGACGGTCATCGGCAGCATCTTCCCGCGCACTTCGGCAAACACTTCACTGCCTAAAACGGCGTGCTCATTGCTGACATAAGCCATTGAAACTGGTTTGTCGGCCGTTGGGCCTGCGGTACCACTGGTCACAACACCAATTTTGTTGCCCTGCGCATCAAACAGCTCGGTGCCTTCGCGTACTGGTGCTTTGGTTTGTCCGACCAAACCTACGCGTTTACGGCTGACTTGTTTGGTTTCAATCTGGCTGAGAATGATCTCTGCACCGGGGAAGCCGCCCTCACGCGCGCCACCTTTACGGCGAACAGGCTGAATCGCCCACAGCAAGCTTGCTTCCACTGGCGTTGTGGTCGGGTCGAGATCGTGTCCATAGAGACACAAACCACACTCCAAACGCAGTGAGTCGCGCGCACCAAGGCCTATCCACTCCACTTCTTCAAAATCCGTCAGTTTACGAGCCAGTGCCGCCGCTTTATCAGCAGGCACTGAGATTTCGTAGCCATCTTCACCGGTGTAGCCACTGCGACTGACAATACATTCTGCACCATCGATCTCAAGGAGTTGAACATCCATAAACAGCATCTTGGCAACGGCAGGTTGCAAACGTGCGAGCACTTGCGCGGCTTTCGGACCTTGCAGCGCGAGCAGAGCTCGATCTTCAATCACTTCCATCTCAACATCCGCAGGCAGATGCGCTTTTAGATGCGCAATGTCTTGCGCTTTACACGCCGCATTCACCACCACAAACAGATGATCCCCCATATTGGCCACCATCAAATCATCCATAATGCCACCTTGGGCATTGGTGAAAAACGCATAACGCTGTTTGCTAGCAGGGAGATCAATAATATCAACCGGAACCAAGGCTTCTAAGGCGGCAGCCGCTTGAGCACCGTACAAACGCAGTTGCCCCATGTGGGAAACATCAAACAGACCGGCTGCTTCACGGGTGTGTATATGCTCTTTTTTCACCCCAAGGGCGTATTGAACTGGCATATCGTAGCCCGCAAAAGGCACCATCTTTGCGCCAACTTCAATGTGTAGCGCATGGAGCGGTGTCGTCAGTAAGGTTTCGTGTTGTTCAGTCATTCTTGTTCTCCATATAAGCCAAAGCTGCGCTTTTGGCGCAATCTACCGTGGCAAGATTCCTTTAGTGAGGAAACTATGTTTCCGATAATAAACAAGCCGAACCCGTTTTAGAGGATTCACCAAATTAAAACAGTGCTCACCATCACAGTTAACAACATTGTTAAGGAATGGTTATCAAAAACCACCACCAACACACTCCACGTCTTGGGTTGTTGTACGCGGATGTTTCGGATAGGAAACTCACTATCTTGCGGTTACCCACAAGATCAGCGCATCTTCTTCACTCACTGAAACCAGCATGTGTCCCATGTTCGCGTCGTAATACACACTGTCCCCTTCCACCAGATGTACCGGCTCATAAAATTCGCTGTAGAACATCACTTCACCTTCGAGGATCAGCAAAAACTCTTCACCATCGTGACGCACCCAATCGCTGTACTCTTCAAACGCTCTGGCACGCACGCGGCTTTTGAACGGCATCATCTTTTTGTTAGAAAGTTGAGTCGCGAGCAATTCATGTTCATAGGTTTGTGTTGGGTGCGGTTTTCCTGCTTCTTTACGGGTAATATCACGCCGCCCTGTCGCAACAATTTTCTTTGGTGGCTCAAAGAGTTGCGGCATATCAAATCTGCAAAACCATGCGCCAATTTTTGCATGGCCTGAAAGGTTGGCGAAATCTGCTCGTTTTCAATTTTGCTCAGTGTAGAGCGAGCGAGCCCAGTACGCTGGCTAGCTTCTTCAAGCGTAATACCTAATCGCGTGCGGATATCTTTGATCCGCTGACCCAGCTTGAGTGGCTCGATGCCTTGTTCGCCCGATTCGCGCGCCAAAGTGATGGATGGGTACTCATCATAAATGTCTTCTGACATGCTTTCCCTCTCGTTATAAAACTTCCTGTCTGACAAGCATTGTGGCATGAAGCGATTTGTTGATTAAAGAGTACACGCAGAAATAAAAGTACATTTGTTAAGCAGATCAGAAACTGTGTTTCCTATAGGAAATTTTTGATTGATTGTTCTGTAAGCAAAGAGTATGTTACCGACTTGTTAGATGAAGAGATGCAATCACTCGCGGCTCTTAGCTGATTTTTCAGTTTATCACCGTGAGTTTTCAACCCTACGCATTGGGGTTATACCCAAACTACTTGAAATTGCAGCAAGGCGGCAAGTGAGTGAACTCCCCATGAACATAGATAGACTATGTGATTGGGGTGAAAGAATGCAGCCAACACCGCTGCAGATTCAAGTAGGAAGGGGATAGATTGCCAAGGTTTAGGGCAATCTAGATTAGGAATGACTCAGCCGATCGCGATGAGTATTGCGATCAGAAAAAGGAGCGATAACCCCATCTTAGTGTGGTTATCAGATTGGAAGGCCATCTACTATGAATGCAAATCTAAACAAAGCTTATCCTAACGTTAGCCTTGAGAACTTCTTCTCTACCCCACTGGCGGCGACCAACGATGCGGTATTTGCCGCCATTCAAGCTGAATACACTCGCCAAAATGAACAGATCGAACTGATTGCCTCTGAAAACATCGTCTCTAAAGCAGTTATGCAGGCGCAAGGCACTTGCCTGACCAACAAATACGCCGAAGGTTATCCGGGCCGTCGTTACTACGGCGGTTGTGAACATGTCGACAGCGTAGAGCAGATTGCTATCGAACGCGCCAAAATGCTTTTTCAGTGTCAATACGCAAACGTTCAACCACACTCAGGCGCTCAAGCCAATGGCGCTGTGATGCTTGCTCTGCTGCAACCGGGCGATACCATTATGGGTATGTCGCTGGATGCAGGCGGTCACCTCACCCATGGTGCGCGCCCAGCTCTTTCAGGTAAATGGTTCAATGCGGTGCAATACGGTGTGGATCGTCAAACTCTCGAGATTAACTACGATTCTGTTCGTGCACTGGCGTTAGAGCACAAACCCAAAATGATCATCGCAGGCGGCAGTGCGATTCCTCGCACTATCGATTTTGCTCAATTTCGCGCGATTGCTGACGAAGTTGGCGCGCTGTTAATGGTCGATATGGCGCACATTGCTGGATTGGTAGCAACTGGCGCACATCCAAGCCCGCTGCCGCATGCTCATGTCGTCACCACTACCACACACAAAACTCTACGTGGCCCGCGCGGCGGCATGAGTTTAACCAACCACGAAGAGATCAATAAAAAGATTAATTCTGCGGTGTTCCCCGGTTTACAAGGTGGTCCACTGATGCACGTGATCGCCGCTAAAGCAGTGGCATTTGGTGAAGCGCTCGGCCCTGAATTCCGCACTTATATTGATTCGGTGATCGATAACGCAAAAGTGCTGGCCGAAGTATTGCAAACTCGCGGATGTGACATTGTGACTGGCGGAACGGATACGCATCTCATGTTGGTCGATCTTAGGCCTAAAGGTTTGAAAGGCAACCAAGTTGAACAAGCCTTAGAGCGTGCAGGGATCACGTGTAACAAAAATGGCATCCCATTTGACGAAGAGAAGCCTATGATTACATCGGGCATTCGTTTAGGTACGCCTGCCGGAACCAGCCGAGGTTTCGGCCGTGAAGAATTCAAACTCATCGGTGAGTGGATTGGGGATGTTCTGGATGGTTTGGTGGCCAGCCCAGAAGGCAACCCAGAAGTTGAGCAACAAGTGCGTAAACAAGTGAAAGCACTATGCCAACGCTTCCCGCTCTATCAATAGCTTTTTATCAGTACGATATTTTTTGGAGAATACGCAATGGACAAGACACTGAAGTTCACAGAAAGCCATGAATGGGTTCGCGACAACGGTGACGGTACAGTAACCATCGGCATCTCTGAGCACGCCCAAGAAATGCTCGGTGACGTAGTGTTTGTAGAGTTACCTGAAATCGATGCCGAAATTGATGCGGGTGACAGCTTTTCACTGGTTGAGTCGGTGAAAGCCGCTTCTGACATCTACGCCCCAGTGACTGGCGTGGTGATTGAAGTCAACGAAGAACTGCAAAACAGCCCAGAGCTGATTAATGAAGAGCCTTACGATGGCGGTTGGATCGTCAAAGTGAAAATGTCAGATCCGGATGAGTTGAAAGATCTGAAAGACGCCGAAGAGTATCTTGCTTCAATCGAAGAAGACTAAGCGCCACATGCATGAGAAAGCTGCCCTTCAGGGTCGGCTTTTTTTCAAAGTCACTCACCGCAAATGAGTGATGTTTGATCGCCAAGTGAGTGGTGATTCCACCAAGGTTGTTCGCATGCTCACATGGAAAGAAGGTAAAGGACAATGACAGAATTACTTCACAGCCTAAGCACACAAAATGAGTTCGTTGCACGCCACAACGGGCCGGATAAACAAGAACAAGTCACTATGCTTAATACGGTGAATGCGGAAAGTTTGGATGCGCTTATCGCCCAAACTGTTCCTGCACAAATCCGTTTAGAAGCACCAATGCAGCTCGCGCCCGCTCAAAGCGAAGCTGACATGCTAGCGACCATCCAATCGTTCGCAAAACTTAACCAGATTAAACGTACTTTCATCGGTCAGGGTTACTACAACACCTTCACGCCTAACGTCATTTTACGTAACGTGATGGAAAACCCGGGCTGGTATACGGCTTACACTCCTTATCAGCCAGAAATCTCGCAAGGCCGTCTTGAATCGCTGCTTAACTATCAGCAGATGGTGATGGATTTAACCGCGATGGAGATTGCGAATGCGTCACTACTGGATGAAGCGACAGCGGCGGCAGAAGCGATGGCACTGTGTCAACGCGCAGGCAAGAGCAAAAGTAACCTGTTCTTTGTTGCCGACGACGTACATCCACAAACCATTGAAGTGGTGAAAACCCGCGCCGCATTCCTTGGCTTTGAGGTGAAAGTCGATTCGATTGACAACATCACTCAACAAGAAGCCTTTGGTGCACTGCTACAATACCCGGGTACAACCGGTGAAGTGCGCGATCTAACTGACATCATCACCAAAGCACAAACCAACAAAACCTTAGTCACCGTGGCGACCGATTTGCTTGCCAGTGTGCTGCTCAAACCTGCGGGTGAAATGGGCGCAGATGTGGTGATTGGTTCGGCACAGCGTTTTGGTGTACCTATGGGTTACGGCGGTCCACACGCGGCGTTCATGGCAACACGTGATGCGCACAAACGCACGATGCCGGGACGTGTGATCGGCGTTTCGATCGATGCGAAAGGCAACCAAGCCTTGCGTATGGCAATGCAAACCCGTGAGCAGCACATTCGCCGCGAAAAAGCGACCTCAAACATCTGTACCGCGCAAGCGCTGCTGGCCAACATGGCCGCGTTTTATGCGGTGTACCATGGTCCACAAGGTCTACGTACCATTGCGCGCCGCACTCACCACCTCACCGCGATTCTTGCAGCTGGCTTAACCAAAGCGGGTTACGAACTGGCGCATCAGCATTTCTTTGATACGCTGGCGATCAATACAGGTGCAAAAACCGATGCCCTGTACCAAGCTGCGCAACAAGCGGACATCAACCTACGTAAACTGCCTAATCAGCTTGGTGTGAGCTTTGATGAAACCACGACAGTGGCAGACGTTGAAGCGCTCTTTGCGATCTTTGGTATTAAAGAAGAAGTTCATGCGCTTTCAAACCGTATTGCTGACAATGAGCTCGCCGCGATTCCAGAAAGTTGCCGTCGTCAAAGCGCGTTTTTGACTCACCCTGTGTTTAACACACACCACAGTGAAACTCAGATGCTGCGTTATATGAAGCATCTGGAAAACAAAGATTTCTCTCTGACTCACGGCATGATCCCGCTAGGCAGTTGCACCATGAAGCTCAACGCCACTGCGGAGATGATCCCTGTCACTTGGCCTGAATTTGGCGCACTGCATCCGTTTGTACCAAAAGCACAAGCAGCGGGCTATGCGGCATTGGCTGAAGACCTGAAGCAAAAACTGTGTGAAATCACGGGGTACGATGCTTTCTCACTGCAACCCAACTCAGGCGCTTCCGGTGAGTATGCTGGTTTGATTGCGATTCAGCGTTATCACCAAAGCCGGGGTGAAGGCCACCGTGATGTTTGCCTGATTCCAAGCTCAGCACACGGCACCAACCCAGCTACTGCAGCAATGGTGTCGATGAAAGTCGTGGTGGTGAAATGCGATGAAAACGGCAACATTGATATGGTTGACCTTGCCGACAAGATTGAAAAGCATAAAGAGAATCTCTCCAGCATCATGATCACCTACCCTTCAACGCACGGTGTGTATGAAGAGCAAGTACGTGAAGTGTGTGAAATGGTGCATGCGGCAGGGGGTCAAGTTTACCTTGATGGCGCGAACATGAACGCGCAAGTCGGCTTGACCTCGCCGGGCTTTATCGGCTCAGACGTATCACACCTGAACTTGCACAAAACCTTCTGTATTCCACACGGCGGCGGCGGCCCAGGGATGGGACCTATCGGTGTGAAATCGCACCTCGCGCCTTTCCTGCCAGGACACATTGAAGGTGGCGTAGAGGGCACTGATTTCGCGGTTTCCGCCGCTGATCTCGGCAGCGCATCCATTCTGCCGATCTCTTGGGCCTATATTGCGATGATGGGTGCAGAAGGTTTGGCTGAAGCCACCAAGCTCGCGATTTTGAATGCTAACTATGTGATGGAGCGTCTGCGTCCACACTACCCGGTCCTTTACCGCGGAGCCAATGGTCGTGTGGCGCACGAGTGCATCATCGATATCCGTCCTCTGAAAGAAGAGACCGGCATTAGCGAAGAAGATATTGCCAAACGCCTGATGGACTACGGCTTCCACGCGCCAACTATGTCATTCCCAGTCGCGGGCACCTTAATGGTTGAGCCCACGGAATCGGAAGATTTGGCGGAGCTGGATCGCTTCTGTGATGCATTGATTGCGATTCGTGGCGAGATCGACAAGGTGAAAAATGGCGAATGGCCGCTTGAAAGTAACCCTCTAGTGCATGCGCCGCATACCCAAGCGGATCTGCGCGAAGAGAAGTGGGATCGTCCATACTCACGTGAAATCGCCTGCTTCCCATCGGCGCACACCAAAGCCAGCAAATACTGGCCAACGGTGAACCGTGTCGATAACGTGTACGGCGATCGTAACCTCGTCTGTTCATGCCCAAGCATTGACAGTTATCAGGACTAATCGGTCATCCGGATGACCATTCGTATAACAAAGGCGAGACAGAGTGCTCGCCTTTTTCATAGCTTTTTTCGGGACGTCATCAAATCGCAGCAAAACAGACATCTTCTCGTCAAATCACAAAGTTAACGTTGACAGGCGGCAGTAAAGGATGACCAGCCATACGGCTTATCATCGCTGTTGTGAGACTTTTCTCGTCCCAATTTAACTTCTGTGAATTTAATTTCTGCGAAGATTTTGGCGTCCTATTGGACGCCATTTTTTATGCCTGCTAAGCCTTGTATTAGTCGGCTTGCAAGACAAGACGAGCATTATGCGGTTGTACGGGTCGATTATTATGTCCCATCACGGCACTAAGATGCTGCTCTTGTTGATTCGACAAATGTGCTGGCTCTTTTAACACAATCCAACGCACCCCTTCGCTACAAGGTGGCGTTGTCAGTGAACCATTGAAGCGATAGTAGTGCTTCGATTCTGGGATCCAATCAGCCAAAGGGATCCCTTGCGTGAGCTGAGCCGAATTCCCTTTGGTCGGCATATCCGCCGTGAGAGCCTTAAGCAGCGGATTCTCCGAACCCACTTGGTACATCACCGCAACAACCGCCAGATTGCCTTGCTCATCGGCATGAACAAAATGCGCTTCCAGTGGGAATTGTTTTCCTTTTAGCAAATTTTCAGAAGGGGTATGAAAGTGAAACTGCTTAAGCTGGAACGTTTTACCATCCACTTGCAATACATTATTACCACTCACTTCAGCTTGTAGGGTATGCCCGTTGTTCATCAACCCAACCACTTTTCCTTGGTAATCGAGCGAGAACGGCTGCAATCTTGCCTCAACACCTTCTGTTACATCAATCGGGCTTTGATTTTTCCCCTCCGCGCATAACGGTGCTATTTTTCCCCAGTGATCCGGTGCATGCTCTCCTTCATATCCCCATTCAGAGGCTTGCACTCCAAACCCAATACAAGCCGTTACCGCTAACGCCCAAGTCGTTTTTTTCATAGTTCCTCGCTATCTTAATGAAGTGATTCATAATTTCTGTCTGGCATCATAAAGACTCTTACCTCTAGACCAAACTCGATCCGCTACCAAAGATCCGACTCTGGAAGCCTGTTCACTAGAAGATGAAATTCGTTATCGCGGGTGTAAGGATTCGCTGGCACTCATGCAAAAAGGCTTTACAATGTTGCACCCTGTTGACTAAGAAAAGAGTAACTCCATGGAGCGTGACTACACCTATCAATGCATTCGTGCGATGCACAAAGAAGAGCTGACTGAATTCAGTTTACGCATTTTTACATCCGCTTGATCAGTGAAGACATTTTGCGTGAGTTGTATCACTTTGATGACGAAGAATTTGAAGGCGAAGAAAAAGCCCATATGGCTCATATTGATGCGATGGTAAAAATGCATGCGATTGCCCTTGGTGATCTTCCTGCTCTATTTGAAGGGACAGATCAAGCCATGCAAAATACTCAGCGCATGACTCGCTTACTGATGTGGCATTTCTATGCGATCGCTTTCCATCTAGAACAAACTGTTGATCTAGAAACCCATTGTGCCGAAGTTGAAAAGCTGATTGCCACACAACCTGAAAACGCGCTAGCGTGGTCAACGCAATTGACAGAACTGCTGTACCGTTACGCTGAGCGATAAACGAATTGCAGTGAACATACCACGTGAAATTGCAGCGCTTGATTGGCTGCAATTTCAGGTTCTGGGATAGAAAATCTTAATTGAGGAGCAGCGAGAAACAAAGGCGACTATTTAGCGAGGTGAGTATATTCGATAATGACTTGGTTACCCTCGACATAAACCCGTTTGATATCCCCATCCACTGTCACTCGGTTTTGTAGATGCACTAATTTTTCACCCGCCCGCGCTTTGCGTTTTAAGGTTGGTAGCACGTTGTGTGGCTCAACATGCAAATGCTGACAAAAACGGCTCACAAAAGACATGGAGAGCGGCGCATCGCCTCTCAGCAGATCTGAAAACTCAACCTGACTTACACCAAGACGTTTGGTCATCTCCATCTGGGTCATATGCATTTTGGCTTTTTTTGTCATCCAAACATCGTACAGTGCATTACGGTCTTCTTGGTTCAGTTCCATTTCAGCCTCCTCATCGTGGTTGTGAATGGCAAGCAGAATGCCAGAATTTTCTGTGGCGCGTGTCAAACTGATGTGAGTTTGCGATGTATGTTGATCGTCAGACTACAAACTGAGATCAAACTCCCAGTTTGTAGTGAGATAATTATCGATAGACTAAACTCATCGGCCTAAAACCAACCTGCAAAAAGCAACTTGAACCAATCAGATAAACGTTTAAAGAAGCCTCCTTGCTCAACAGATTCTTGCGCCACCAACTGGGCCTCCCCAACTTTCTCATCGTCAATGTAGTAGAGAATGGAGCCAACCAGATCGCCTTTGTTAATCGGTGCTTTCTAAATGTTTTGTCTAAGCTCAATCACCGCATTGAGCTTTTTCACATCATTTCGAGGCAGAGTCAGGTACACCGTTTCTTTGCTGCCTAACGCCACCTCATTTTTGTTTCCGTACCAAATTCGCTGACTTTGAACCACGCTATCCTTTTGATGAGGGCTCACTGTCTCAAAGAATCGAAAGCCATAGCTGAGTAGTTGCTTGCTTTCTGCCTCACGAATTTTAACGCTTTTAGCTCCCATAACGACGGAAATTAAGCGCATTTCCCCGTTGGTTGCTGAACTGGCCAAACTGTAACCCGCACCACTGGTATAACCGGTTTTCATACCATCCACATTCATACTGCCATCACGCAATAGGCCATTACGGTTATATTGCGTGATACCGTTATAGGTGAATGACGGTTCACTATAGAGGGCATAGATTTCCGGTAAATCACGAATAATCGCTTGTCCGAGCAGGGCTATATCGTAGGGTGTGCTATACAAATTCGGGGTATCCAGCCCATGTGGATTCGCAAATGAGCTATTGTTCATCCCCAGTTGCTGCGCCCATGAGTTCATTAAACTCACAAATGCCCCTTCAGAGCCCGCGACATGTTCAGCAATCGCCACGCTCGCATCATTACCCGACTGCACGATTAATCCACGGTAAAGATCCATCAAGTTGACGTAAGTGCCTACTTCAATGAACATCTTTGATGAGTCTGGGAATTTTTTTGCCCAGGCATTGTTGCTGATCCGCACTTGGTCATCCGCGTGAATATTGCCACGCTTCATCTCTTGTCCGGCGACATACGAAGTCATTAATTTGGTTAAACTGGCCGGATTGAGTTTTTGATGGGCATTGTGTTCGACCAGAATTTTTCCAGTGTGAAAATCAATTAAAACATATCCATTTGCAGCCAACTGTGGTGGCTCAGGAATCACCGTCAGGGCCGAAAAACCTAACGTTGGCACAAACGCCATACAAGCAATGGAAAATCTAACGAGAAACTTGGTGCTGGTCATAATGTGTCCCCCCAATAAATACCAAGCCCGCAGTATAACTAACTGCGACACTAGCACAGCTTCTCTTTACCAACTCTTACAGTTGTTCTTCAGGTACTTACATTGTGTTACATATCCGCCGCAATTGGCGATATTTACACGCAGTCAATCCCGTACTCGGTTGATTCACCGGCGGCTAATGTCGTTCATAAAGGCATCGAGGTGAGTGCGCGTGGTATGCGGATTCATCAGCACCACTTTTTCACCCGGTAAATGCAAACACCGACCATCACGATCATAATGCGTGCGGGTTAATGACTCTACCCAGTTGCTGTTGAGTGATTTTCCCTTACGTTCTAAAAAATGATGCCGATGATACAAGGTGTGTGTAACTAATTTTTCAACATAATCGGGATGCTGACTGAGATCCATCTCTAAAACAAACGCTTCGCGCGCTGATTTAACATTCGGTGGGTAAAGGCGAAAAGCAACACTTGGGCCATGGTTTTGCTCGGCAATCAATTTACAGTGAGGAAGCGTTGCAAGTTGTGCGCGTAAATAACTCGCGTTTTGTAAACCGTGCGCCAAAATCACTTGATAGCCTTCAATACCCATCATCTGTAATGCGGAATACGCAGCAAAAACCCCCACCGCACTACGTGAGCATTCAATCGTTGCCTGCAAATGCGTTTCTTGCTGCCTTGTGCTTTCAAAATACGAAAAATAACTCGGGTCTGATTTCAACGACTGCATGTCATGGCTATTTTTTACCATCACCAAGCTGGAGGTATAAGGGACATAACCCCATTTTTGGAAATCGACGGTAAAGGAGTCAGCCCATTGCAACGCACGAATTTTAGGTAACCATTCGGTTAACGCTGCCAATGTTGCGGGATTAATTGCTAAAGGGTTACGTTGCACATCATAACTGATGAAAAAAAGCAGGGGCCACCCCACTGCCGCATCGACATGGATATGGGGGCGACGTGACACGGCATACTGATGACAAAGAGATTCACGCAAGTCATACACAGCTTTGACATCATCTAACGCGAAAGTATCGGTGGTACCAAATGTGAGCATAATTGTTGGAACCAATTGTTGTTGCTCAAAGCACTGACTCAGTTGCCGATGGAGATCGTTCAGATCCATTTCATTATTGTCCGTCACACGAACCCGGATCACTTGCGACTGAACATCCACTCCTAACAAAGCCAAGTTGGTCATATTGGAGTAATGCCCCGCCTCAGAATTAAGCATCTTGAACGCGCGTGTCGCGATCCCTTTCGAGATGGTCTCTGGTATGACTTTGCGTAGCCCCAAAAGATAGCCGTACAAATTACAAAAGGTGCCGCCTTGCGTAAAAATACCCGTGGCTTGCTCCGTTGAATACCCCACCAACGAGGCAATTTGCCGCACCACTAGTTTTTCTAGCTCAGCCGCCATCCCCGCATATTCGCCATACACTAAGTTGGGGTTAGCAATCATTGCCAGTAATCCACCGTGAATAGCAGGATCGCAGGGCGTTGAAATCACATTCTCAACCGATCTTGGATCATCCCAGTTCTTCGAATGCTGCGCTGCATACAGGGCAACGTCATCAAAGGGTTTCCCTTGATAGCGTGAAAAACGTGGCACTTCATCCCGCGTAGTGAGCAATTTTAATAAGTGATGGTTAACCGCTGGCGTTTCTCGACGTGAATGCAACAGGGGCTGGATCTCTAATGAACGATATAACGGCCATAGCTCAGGATCACGTGAGAAAAACTTCGCTTTGACTGCACAATAATGCTGTTCAAAACGAGGATGAAGCTGGTTGGCTTGCAAAGCCAACCAGCGATCTGATAACGCATGACTCATGATAAAACACCCTAATTAACGCAGTTTGAATTTGCTTACCAGTTGCTCTAGGTCATGGTTAGATTGAGAAAGCGATTCGGTCGCCCCCACCGTTTGGCGTCCACTGACCACCAAAGACTCGACAATCTCCCGAATCGACAGCATGTTACGACTCAGTTCCGCCGCCACCGTACTTTGTTCCTCAGTTGCAGCAGCAATTTGCGTACTCAAATCATCAATATCACTGACTGACGAACTCATCATGTTCAAACTACCAGACACTTCTGAGGTTTTATCCGCCGTGGTTTGGCATTGTTGTTTTGTTCGATCCATTGCCACTACAACGCTGTCGGTGCCTTCTAGTAGCTTGGTGAGCATATCGGAGATCTCCGTAGTACTGTTTTGTGTTCTCGCCGCTAAGGCACGAACCTCATCTGCCACCACCGCAAACCCGCGTCCTTGTTCACCTGCTCGCGCTGCTTCAATGGCAGCGTTCAAAGCAAGCAAGTTAGTTTGTTCTGAGATTGCTCCAATCACACTCAGCACTTCACTAATTTTGTTCGCATCACGGTTCATGCTCGTGATGCTTTCTGACATTTTCTCCACATCATTGACCAAAGAAGTCACGGTTGAAACTGCGTTATTCACAATCACCAGTGATTGTTGTGCTTCTTTACTCGCTGCATCCGTAATTTGATTCGACTGGGTGACACTTTCTGCCACAGTGCGCGCACTTTCACTCATCTGCGTAATCGCAGTAACGACTTGATCCGTTTCCGAAGAGTGAGTAATCAACATCTGCTCATTCTCTTTCGCGGTATGGCTTAGCTGTTCGATGTTGCTTGAAATCACCTGTGTGGCATCGGATATTTGCAACATCATGTCTTGTAGGTTCGATGAAAATCGGTTGAAGCCCGCACTGATCTGCGCCAAGTCATCATTACCATTCACCTCAAGACGACGGGTTAAATCACCACTGCCCTGCGCTAAATCTAACACCGCCGCTTTCAAGCGCAGTAAAGGTTTGTAGATTTGGTTGATGATGAGAATGATCACCCCAATACTGATCGCAATCAAAACAATCCCAGTGGTCACAGCATTTGTCACCGCAACGTTCACATCCGCTAGCGCCGTACCTTTATCGACAAACACCATCAAGGTCCAATACATATCATCGGTCAGGTTTACGCGTTTGTAATAACCATCAAACTCAATCCCCAAATAAGGAAAGGAGAGATGACCACTTTGTTGACGATGGAACCCTTCTTCCATTTCACGGAACGAGGGGCTAACTTGGGAAGGCGTACGGCCAATATCCGTTGGATCCGTCACTGGCAAAAAACACTGCATTTTTGTCAGTCAGCGTCGCGGCACCACCAGCAAAACGCATGTTACTCACTTGGGTGATAATTTCATCCAATTGGATATCGCCCAGCAAAGCGCCCACAAATTGCCCTTGATTCACAATGGGGGTAACGGCGCTGATCACTTTCTTACCCGTCACTTGATCTTGGTAAATCTCCGTTAAAAACGAACTGCGACCACTTTTCGCCTGCTGATACCAATCTCGATCGGTAAATTTAAATCGATCGCTGGTTATACCCCCTTCTTTATCCAACGACATGTAAGAACGGCCATCTTCATAGGCCACAATCACATTGATGATTTGCGCTGCTTCAGCTAATAAACGGACTTGGTTGAGGTTATCTGCATCGGAAAGCTGCGAATTAAACAATTTCGCACCACGAGACACCGCTTCGTAGCGGCTTTTTACCCAGAATTCGAGTTCAGAAACATGATAGTTGAGCTTGTTTTGCGTTTCGGTGGTTAATGAATCAATCATCTCTCGTTTGAGAGACAACATATTGATAGTGCCTAGAACAACCAGTGATATGGTCACCAAAAGGACCACGCTGGTATAAATTCTTGCTTTGAATCCTAGAGTCATGACTCCCCCTGCCGTTTTTCATGCATTCAATTGCGGTTCCTCTTCAGGTGGGATCGTGTCTTAGAGTATTTGAAAGAAATGACACGAGGGCCACCTAGCCAACTCTTAAAACTTGGTGCATAGATTCAAGATATGCAAGCTTTATCACAGAGAGTTCAAAGCTCAGGAGGGAGAAATGGAATTAAGGCTATGAATATTAATAATATTCTTATTCATGAATTTTATTCGAGAAAGAGCCCACGGCAGAGAAAGCACAAGAGCAGCCATCAGCTGCTCTTGTCACAATCAATGAAGTGTTAAACGCTTATTTTTGGTTTAGATAAGGATAATCAACACAACCTAGTTTCGCAGAAATACGTGCTGCCGCCTGATGCAGCTCTTGCACATATTCAACCTGCTTTTCTTCAGTAAAACGAATGGTTGGCAATGAAACACTCATGCCAGCAACCACGCGATTAAAGCGGTCATAGACAGGTACAGCCAAACAACGCAGCCCAACTTCCTGCTCTTCATTATCTTGAGCAAAACCTTGCTCTTTAACAACAGGTAACTCTTCCAGCAATGAATCTACATTGCTATGTGTATTCTCTGTAGATTGCGCAAATTCGACATCAGCCAAAATTTGGCGAACTTCCTCTTCATTACGCTCAGCAAGCAACACTTTACCAATTGCAGTAGAGTAAAGCGGATTGCGGCGTCCGATGCGAGATTGCATACGTAGGTTGTATTTAGAATCAATTTTATGGATATAAATGATTCCATCCCCATCAAGAGCACCCAAATGCAGAGCCTCCATGGTTAAATCTGAAATTCGGCGCATTTCTACGTCCGCCAATTCAACCAAGTCAACATATTCTAAGGCCGCAGCCCCTAATTCAAACAGTTTCAATGTCAGTGAGTAGTTTTCCGTTTCACCTTCTTGAGAAACATAGCCCATCGTTTTCATCGTCTGTAAAAAACGGTAAACCGTACTTTTAGACATCATCAGACGTTGTGCTAGATCACTGATACCAATATCTTTCTGAGTTGCTAGTGCTTGAAGAATACCAAAGGTTTTCATTACCGATGAAACAGATTCAGGTTGTTTATCAATTGTCATTTTTTATACCTATTACTTAATTCCGGCTTTTGACATGCTCAAATTTGCTATGACCTACCAAAAACGGTCCAAATCACCGACTTTATTTAGTCCAAACAATTCAACTGGTTTCAATGTCAGATGCCAATCTAAAATAATGTTCTACAAAAAAACAGACCTGAATTCGATTTTTTTGTTTTTTTCTCGCCCGAATTAACACAAATTGTGAATTTTACGAGCTTTTGCGCGCAAACTGCTTCAATAACAAATTGATAGAGAGCCAAAACATAAGTTAAGTTATGCATCTCATAATCAAAAATCCCCTCAATTACCTTACTTAATGCACTATCGTGAACATTTTCAGAAATCTGTTTGCGGCCTATATTCGCGTTTTTGAACAATATAGGCCGCAAGCGAAGAGGTTTAACAACTTCCCATGGCGTAGTGATTAAACGGCCTCAGGTGGCAACTCGGCAATAGGAACCGCAGAGATCAATTGTTTGGTATACGCTTGCTGTGGGTTAAATATCACTTCATCCACACTACCTTGTTCAACAATTTTGCCATGTTGTAAGACAAGCACTCGATCGCAAAAATACTTTACGGTCGCGATATCGTGGGTTATCAAAATAAACGCGGTGCCATAGATATTTTGAAACTCAATCAGCAAATCCAGCACTTGTGAACGTAATGAAACATCCAACGCAGCCGTAGCTTCATCCGCTATTACCACTTTCGGAATCGTCACCAATGCACGAGCAATCACGATCCGTTGCCGTTGACCGCCAGAAAAGGCGTGAGGATAACGGCTTGAGAACTCAGGTGGTAAACCAACCCATTTCATGATGTTACGTACTCGCTCTTCACGCTGAGTTTTATTCATTTCGGTGCGTAGTTTGGTCAGTGGCTCTTCAATGATATCGAATACGGTCATTCTTGGATTCAGTGACGACCACGGGTCCTGAAAAATCAAACGCATGTCAGCAAACAGAGGATCACGCACCTGTCGTTTATAACTGGCAAGCTCAATGGTAGTTTCCGTTTTTTCATCAACGTAGAGAATGGTGCCGGAACTCGCCGGAGACATCCCTAAGATGGCGCGACCAAGTGTACTTTTTCCAGACCCTGACTCCCCTACAATACCCAGAGATTCTCCTGGGTAGAGCGTGAGATCTGCATTATCAACAGCCGTCATCCAGCTCTTTTTCTGGAACATTTTGGCAGGCTTTTCAAAAATTTTGGTGACACCCTGTAAATCGAGAATGGGCTGATTACTCTTCTCTTCTCGCATTGCGTAAGGCACTTTAACCTTGGAGGGTTTTTCCAACGCGCGAGTGGCTTTCATCAACTTCTGGGTATAAGGGTGTTGTGGGTTTTCAAAAATTTGTCGAACGTCACCACATTCAACCAGTACCCCTTTCTCCATTACTGCGACACGATCAGAAATCTGCGCCACCACGCCAAGATCATGGGTAATGAACAAAATCGCCATACCAATCTCTTGCTGGAGCTTGTCGAATAAGTGCAGGATTTCCGCTTGGGTGGTTACATCCAATGCCGTCGTCGGTTCATCCGCAATCAAAATATCAGGGCGAGAAGCGATCGCCATAGCAATCACAACCCGTTGGCGCTGCCCGCCTGATAACTCAAACGAATACTTATTGATGAGGCTCTCAGGTTCTGGCATCTGCACTTGATAAAGCAGTTCAATCGCTTTTTGGTGCGCATTTTCTTTGCTTATGCTTGGCTCAACTAAGCACAATACTTCTTTAATTTGATCGCCAACCGTATGAACTGGGCTTAATGCCGCCATCGGCTCTTGCGATACCAGTGAGAAATTAAAGCGGCGCAATAAACGCATTTCAGCACTGCGAGGATCGATTTGCGCGATGTCGATGGTTTCGTTGGTCTCTGTGGTATAGAGAATCTTGCCTGAATCAATTCGACCAGGTCTATCCAACAATTGCATGATCGCCGAAGAAGTCACGGACTTGCCAGAGCCTGATTCACCGATCACCGAGAGCGTTTCACCACGATACAAATCAAACGATACCCCTTTCACCGCATGAAAATGCTCGGTGCTGGTTGGGAAGCTCACATTCAGATCGATGACTTGTAGAATTTTATTACTCATTATTTTGCTCCCTGATCATGGTATGGGTCGCAGGCATCACGCAGACCATCTCCCACAAAGTTCATTGCCAATATCACGACGACAACCGCTACTGCTGGAATAAGTAGCCAGGAGGCATCTGCCAGTGCTCGAATATTCTGTGCCTCTTGCAGTAATACACCCCAGCTGACCATCGGAGCTTGCAAGCCTAAGCCCAAGAAGCTGAGCGCAGTTTCACCCAAAATCATCGCTGGGATCGCCAAAGTCACCACCGCAATAATGTGGCTGAGGAAGTTGGGTACCATGTAACGGCGGATGATCTCAAAGGGGCTATTACCGTCCAGCCATGCTGCAGCGACGTACTCTTCGTTACGCAGTGACATAAATCGGCTGCGCACCACACGAGCCATATCAGGCCATGACACGAGGCCAAGAATAATGGTGATGAGGAAATATTTGGTTAATGAGCTCCACTGTGCCGGTAAGGAGGCTGACAACGCCATCCACAACGGTAATGTCGGAATGGATTTCATAAATTCGATGCTTCGCTGAATAAAGTTATCAATCGTGCCACCAAAATAGCCCGAAATACCCCCGATCAAGATACCCAACACAAACGTAGTGAATACCCCCATAAGACCAACCGAGAGCGAGATTCGCGCCCCATAAATGAGGCGAGATAACAAATCACGTCCCATTCGATCAGAACCTAAGATGAAGAACGGCTGTTTAGGATCTTTAGGAACAATAAATTTGTAGCTGAATGGAATGAATCCCAGTAACTCATAGTCTTTCTGTTTTTCCGAAGAAAGAAAAATAGGCTTTTTTATCCGGATTCAGATCGTAATGACGTTTTAAGGTTCTTGGATCGGTTTTGCTGGTATAGAGATCCAAATGAGGAGCCCAGCGCCAGCCCGCATCTGTTTGCTCAAACAGACTAACCGCTTGTGGTGGAGCATAAGTAAAACGACGCCAGTTATCGCTTGGCTCAAATGGAGCAAAAAACTCCGCAAACAGAGCGATAAAGTACACGATGACCAGAAACCACAAGCTATACCAAGCTAGCTTATGTTGGCGCATTTTTAGGCCAATTAACTGCCACTGAGTTGCTGTTGAGAGATCCAGCGTTTTCTTTTTACGGCTAAACAGGCGGCCGACCCTTTGAATCGTAGAGGTTGTCATAATTAAAACTCCTTAGCGATGCCAACTCGTACCCGAGGGTCAACCCAGTACAGAAGTAAATCGGAAATTAAAGTACCAATGATGGTCAAGATGGACATGATGAGCAGGACATCACCCGCTACATACATGTCTTGGGCGCGCAGAGAGGCCAACATCAGAGGGCCCAAAGTAGGAATATTCATGACTTGACTGACGATGATGTCAGCACCCAGTAAGGCAGGAAGCATCCAACCTATGGTTGAAACAATCGGCAGAATTGCGATACGTACTGGGTATTTTAGGATCAGCTTCGCTTCGGTTTGCCCTTTCGCTCGCGCAGTTTTGACATACGGTTTTTTCAATTCATCGAGCAAGTTAGCGCGCATGATGCGAATAATGCCAGCCAATCCCGCAGTCCCAACAATCAAGATATAAATCCAACTGCGTGAAGCGGCATCAAAGAATTTGGCCCAGGACATGGGCTGATCAAGATACGCTTCAGAATAAAGACCAGAAACCACCGTATCGAAGCTGTAATAGCCAATCAGCAGAGCAACAATCGCGATAACAAAGTTCGGCGTTGCCATGCCAATAAAACCAAAGATGGTGGCAACGTAATCCCCCCACGAGTATTGGCGCAATGCGGAGTACATACCGATTGGAATAGCAATTAAAAATTGGAAGAGGAACACTGCGGCCGCCAGTGACACGGTGGGCCAAATACGAGGCTCAATCGTATTCCAAACCGGTTGGTTAGTGGTCAGGGAAATACCTAGATCACCTGTCATTAAACCCAACATCCAGTAAGCGTAGCGTTCGAGCAACGGCTTATCCAAACCATACATTTCACGCATGGTATAAATCATTTGCGGATCCACGGTTTGCCCCATCGATTGCAATTCAGCAATCTTTGATGAAGCAAAATCTCCGGGGGGAAGATCTATAACGGCGAATACAACAATCGAGACAGCGAAAAGCGTGACAAGTATCGACACCAAACGCTTACCTGCAAACAGAAAAAAACTGCTCATTACTGTTCCTTAATTACGATACGGTAAATCACTAGCAAAATGGCTCATCTTTAATCTCAAGTTTTGGCCTGTGTTACGGGCAGTCAGTCGATCAAAGAGTTAGCCTCATTCAAGTTCAATTTTATTAGAACGCAATGAATTTAATTTTTAAAACGCTTTTTCATATTTTTGATGGGTTGATCATCATCGTATTTAAGAAGCGTGATCACACTCAGACAATTCATCGTGCAAATGACGTGTGAATTTGCATACAAGAAACCAAAGTGATCACTGTAAGCCGAGTAAGAACAATCAACGGCCGCAGTAACCGCTTATCAAGGGCAATAAAAAACCCCATCCGAAGATGGGGCTGTATAACGATCAAAGTAGTGGGATTACTTCGATTTCCACAGTTGGCTCATACGCATTGGCCCTGGGGTTGGGAAATTGTATGACTGAGGCATGTTTTCAGGCACGTTGTGCAGCTTATTATTCACCACAACACCGGCAGGCATGGATTCCACAGTACCAATCACATAGAAGTTATCTTTAGCAATCTGAATAATCTCTTTCATGTAGCCATTTTGCTCATCCTGCGACGAGGTTTGTGTCAGTTTTTTCCACAGCTCAAGTTGGCGCTTAACATGTGCTGGTGGCTCAACTGCAAACTCATTGGTTGGCTCACTGACCCACAGGTAGTAACCCAATCCCCAGGTTGACTCAGGGCTAAATGGCATATAGTGGCGAGCATCGTCAATGATACCGACACCGCCATCACCGATGATTGGGATCATGTCGAAGTCGTTCGTCAAACGAAGGTTAGTCACATGGTTGATTTCAAGTACACGAATGTCTAAATACACGCCAACGGCTTTCCATTGATTTTTCACCAACTCAAGCGAGTCCGCTAGTACGCCTTTATCCGCTACTTTGGAGAGCGCTTCAATACGCAAACGTTGGCCATTTTTGAGTAAACGGTAGCCTTCTTTATCACGTTTGTTCAAACCGAGTGAATCAAGGATTCTATTCGCTTTTTCAGGGTCAAATTCCGTGTATTGGGTCGCCATTTGCTCATCATAGAAAGGCGAAATTTTCAGTGGCGCGACCTGATAAGGCCCAACCGAACCAGAAAAGACGGTTTCACTGATCTCTTCACGATCAATCGCGTGAGATAGCGCAATGCGGAAATCTTTATTTTGGAACAACTCACGCTTGAGTGGATCTTTCGTGGTTTGGTTCAGCGCAATCGCCAGTTCAGTGCTGAGCGTACTGGGGCGAAACTCGTAGGTGTAGCCCCCTTTCTTCTCATTTTCGATCAGAAGTGGGCGATAAGATGTTTGGCCTATATTACGATGCTGGTAATCCGCTTCACCATTGGCGGCGCGTAACACCATCTCTTCCTGATCCTCACTATAGCGCCAACGAACCGCGTCTAGGTAAGGCAGTTGGTTTCCTTCGGTATCGACTTGCCAGTAGTAAGGGTTACGCTCAAACACGGCATAACTTGCGTTTGGTCCCGGAGGCGTAGTCACTTTCCATGCCGTTAACACTGGGCGATCAACGTTAGTGTAATGCTCAATAAAGTAGTGCGCTTCACACTTGGTTGCCGCATATTGACGCCATGAGTCAAAACCAGCCGCTTTCGCATTAACCACCGCTTTGTCGTTAAACTTAGGTAAAAACTGTGAGCAATACTGCTTCGGGAAAGCGGTATAACTTTCGCTGTCTACCGTTGCAAGACTACGGATAAATAGACCATTCGGTTTACTCAACGTAATTTTGTACAGTGTATGTGTCAACAACTTCTGCACGCGCGGCATCATGGGTTGGTAGAGCGAGTGGGCGGTTACCTGAGTGTTCTGGGTCGCCCACAATATCATTGATATAAAACGCGATGTCTTCTGCGGTAAACGGAGAACCATCGGACCATTTAACACCTTTGCGCAAAGTGATCACATATTCTGTGTTCTCTGCGTTAGAAGTAAAACCGGTCGCCAAGTTTGGGATAACTTTTGAATAGGTGGTATCAAAGTTAAATAAATTATCGTATGCCACTGTGCGAATACGATGTCCATTATCAACAACGGTACCCACAAGATTTAACGTACCTCCATACTGGCCAACCGACTCATTCGGTTCAACCACCAATGGGTTTTCTGGCAAACGTTGTTCAACCGCTGGCAATTTACCTGCTTTGACTAACTCCGCTAATTGTGGGGCTTCATTATAAGTGGCGGCCCAAGTTGAAAAAGACAGCGCTGCCGCAACCGATAGTGCGATTTTGCCGAATATTGGAATAAGATTATGTTGTTTCATCAGTCACTCCCTGATGTTTTTGATTGTCCAAGTTTAAGTTAACGCTGCTTCATGCAACGCTTTTACTTCCTGCTGATACGTGAACCTCTAACTCCGTAATGCCTCGGTGCGTAACCCCAGAGATAGCTGGCACACAAGCGTGTGGGTAAAGGATGTTGGTATTTGGAGCACAGGGGTAACAACGGTTTTCCCCAGGACCCCGAATTAATGTCAGTTCACTAAATAATTGTTCTGACTCAATGCGTTTTGATGCCGGTTCACTGTGGGTAAACCACGCACGCCAAGCGTCCACACAGTACCCCGTCTGAATGAAAGCCAATTCACGCTGGCTTTCAATTCGATGAATTCGAATTTCTTTTCCCTCTTTCAAGGTTTGGTAAGTCGTTACATCACAACCTGTAAAAGGTGACCATTCTGAAACTAATGTGTCGCCTATGCGGTAGGTTCTGTGATTCATTTTTCGTCCATACCAACCATGTGTATCGGGGTGTTGTATCGCGAGAAGGTTGTCACCGATCCAACCTTGGCTGACCCAACGCAAGCTATCGATACAAAAACCATGTTGAGAGCTATAGGCGAATTTGTAGTATTTGTCCGAACACTCGCGCAATTCACTGCTTCCCGGAGCATTACTGATGAGGTAACTGCCCCCATTTCGCCAAACTTGATGATGATTGTTGACCCAAAAGGCCTCGGAATGAGGATTAAGAGGAATCACATCGCTTTGCCAAAACGGATGGTCATTTCCCAACGCTAATGCGTTAAACGCTTTAAAGGCCAGCAATGGAGAAGCGGAGCTGGTATAAAACTCACTCATCAAAAGATTAGGGTAAGCAAAGCCCGGCATCGGTGTGCCATTTAAATCCCAAATCGGTTGTTCTGCCCACCAGTTCATCCCCTGCGTCCATAACGTGCGCCACAAAGGTACATTGCGATGAGCAGGGAATAGTCGCGCCAATTCAGACCCAAAAAAGCCAAAATCGCAAAACGGTAATTCAGTGATCGACCGTACCCTAATTGGCCACCATCTGTACCAAACCAATTAACATAAGTTTCCGCGAACAGAACCGCTTGCTTAAGTAAATTGGGAACACGAGGACATTGCGGCTTCCAGCGGCAATACATCAATGCATAAAGTTGAAAGGCGAGCGGATTGTAATAATCCATCACCGAGTCACTGCCATCTTTGTACCAACCTTGTTCTAACTGCATCTGAGCAATCGCATTAAGGTCACTTTCGCACTCGCAATCGTCAATCCGAACACCCACACTCTGCAAAGCGGTGAGGATAAGTACTCGGAACCAATACCAATTATTTGGCGGTAAAGTCAGATGCTTTACCGATAGCAGCCAGAGTGCCAAATTTTGCTGCTCAGTCGAAGAAAAGGGAGACCAATAGACTTCAGGCGCTTCCACTAAAGCCATCGCAATGGCCGACATCTCCACCACACGTTGATCATAATCTTTGGCTTTCTGCCAATAATTGGGGGACTGAGGGTTGGTTCCCTCCATGATTTTCTGCGCCAACTGCTGATTTAGCTCTAGGCATAGTGTCTTCGCCGGCACCGCCAGCCAAAGTAGACGACAGTAATATTCGATTTGAGCCGTCTGTTCAGAATAGTGTGCAGCACCATAAGCTTGTGCATCCCAGTTCACCGAGCCCGCAACAACGGCAAGCTGTAAATCCGCAATTTTCTTTGTTAAATCATTAACATTGCTGCGGCGATTAAATGGTTTAGGTTGCTGAATTAGGTCTTTCAACCGCATGCACATGCTGACTCCTGAATGACATTTGCTGCTCTATTGAATTAATTTAATCGCACAAACAAATATTTTTGAAACGCTTTTTTATATTTATGATATTTGGATCAAAACTCATCCCCATAAATCACAGTGATTAATTACCCCGATCACATTTTCATCATGAAAATTTCGTTTAATTTAAAAAGCCATTTCATTTATGAATTTCACACAATGGAACGTATCAGATACTGGTTTCTTCGATGCGCGCTCAATGAAAAATAGCCACCAACAAGGACAAACATTGTGATGGGAAATAAGGCGCAGCCCCTTGCCATGAAAGGGCTACAACAAAAAAGGTTGGCAATTATCCAAGGAAATCTTGGTACTGCTGCGCTGTTTTTCCGGCCCGTAAGCATTTGCCCATCGCACGCAAATAGGGGCGAAGATGAGTGAAAAACTGTTTATAGCCAGCGCAAAGATGATGTGGCGCAGTGAGCGAAAGCTCCTCTCGATCATTTAAGCGTTGTGCAGGACATGCGCCATGGCATAAATCCCATTGCGGACACCCTTGGCAATGAAGCTGGCTGCCTATGGGTTTACGTTCTGAAAAACTCTGTTGGATTGGGGTTTCAATTAGGTCGGGATAATCGTGTTCACGCAGATTACCCAGTTTGAATTCAGGAAAAACAAAGTGGTCACAACTGTACACATCGCCATTATGTTCAACCGCCAAGTTGTCGCCGCAACGTTGGGCATGCACACAGATCGATGAAGGCAAACCGAGACTCATGCCCAACGCATTATCAAAATGGCTGACAAACACTTGCCCGATATGATGCTGACGCCACTCTTCAAAGACATCAATCATAAACTGGCCAAACTGCTGAGCACTCACACTGCGTGAAGAAATGCCTTCCCCCGCAATACTTTCCACTACCGGAATAAACTGAATGAACTGAGCGCCAAGCGAAACCAGATGCTGATAAACCCTTGTCCCGTGGTCTCCATTGTGCGCTTGCACCACAGTCAGCACATTGTATTCCACTCGATAACGCTGCAAACAACGCAGCCCTTTCACTACCGATTGGTAAGTACCTTGCCCACTGCGCGTCTTACGGAAGTGATCGTGCAGCTCTTCATCACCATCCAGACTGATGCCCACCAAAAATTGATGGTCGGCCAAAAATTGCGCCCATTCGTCATTAATGAGTACCCCATTGGTTTGTACGGTATTTGCAATGTGCATTCCCGGTCTCGCGTATCTGCGCTGTAAGGCCACCGCTTTACGATAAAAATCGATGCCACGCAGAGTGGGTTCACCACCCTGCCAGCCAAAAGTCACTTCACGACATCCCGCGGGCTGGCTTTCAATGTAGTTCCGCACATGCGCTTCTAGCAATGCATCATCCATATCAAAGCGATTTTGTCCGGGGTAATACTGGGTTTTATCGAGATAGAAACAGTAGGCACAATCGAGATTGCACAAAGGCCCAATCGGTTTTGCCAAGAGATGAAATGGCCGTTTTGCCGTTGGTTTGCGAGTAAAAATCCGTTGTTCTGACATCAATAAAAATCCAGTGTAGGCATCCGACCCTGCAATGGTCGGACAAATTATCTTCCCAATCGATTCTATATATTTTTATCAAAACAACTTTTCATTTTTACTCTCAATGGAGGCTGAATCACAAATTTGAAATGGCGTTCCATTATAGAATTTTGATCCAAAGATAATACTTAATTACGAGCAACAAGAGATAATTCATGAGTAATACCCAACCCAATGTCATTATTCTGTATGCCGACGATTTAGGTTTTGGCGACTTAAGTTGCTATGGCGCGAATGACATTCCAACCCCGAATTTGGATCAACTCGCCGCAGAGGGGCTGAAGTTTGATCAAGCCTACGCCACTGCCGCAACCTGTACGCCTTCTCGCTACAGTTTATTGACGGGCAGTTACCCTTGGCGCAATCCTGATGCTGCGGTGTTACCCGGTGATGCCGCGCAAATCATTACCAGTGACGATGCGACCTTAGCCAACTTGTTCCAAGAACACGGGTATGCCACCGGAATTGTCGGCAAGTGGCATCTTGGCTTGGGCAATGGGGAATTGGATTTTAATCAGGAGATCCAAGGTACACCGAATGATGTTGGTTTTGAACACTCCTTTATTATGGCAGCCACCAACGACCGCGTGCCTTGCGTTTATATCCAAAACCGCCAAGTCGCGAATCTCGACCCCAACGACCCTATTCAAGTCACCTATGATTGGGACAAAGCCTTTCCTGAGGTACCCAATGGTCGCCAAAACCCAGAATTGCTGGACGTCATGTACGATCACGGCCATGACGGCACCATCATCAATGGCATTAGCCGTATCGGCCATATGCGGGGTGGTAAATCGGCGTTATGGAATGATGAAACCATGGGAGAAGTCTTTGCGGATAAGGCCATATCCTTTATTGAGCAACATCAGCAACAGCCCTTCTTCTTGTATTACGCGCTTCATCAGCCGCACGTTCCTCGTATTCCTAACCCTAAATTTCGTGGCGTGACCCCACATGGTGTGCGTGGTGATGTGATTGTTGAAATGGATTGGTGTATCGGCAAAGTCCTCAAAAAAATCGATGAACTTGGACTCAAAGACAACACCTTAGTGATCTTCTCCAGCGATAACGGCCCCGTACTTAACGATGGATACAAAGATCAAGCCATTGAACTCAATGGACAACATCGTATGGCGGGACCGTTACGAGGCGGGAAATACAGCTTATTTGAGGGCGGAACACGGGTTCCCTTTATCGTCCGTTGGCCGAAGCAAATCGCTTCTGGTCAAAGCTCCGCGCTTTTTAATCAGGTCGACCTATACCATAGCTTCGCTCAGTTGCTCAACCGCCCGTTGACCCAAACAGAAGCCCCCGATAGCCAACCTTTACTCGACACCCTGTTAGGTAAAGATCCTATCGGGCGAAGTGACATGGTGCTAGAAGGTATGCAGTACAAAAAAGTGTTCCGAAACCAACGTTATGCTTATATTCCCGCACACGATGATGACTTTGTTTGCCAATACACGGGGAACGAGAAAGGTAACCAATCTTCACCTCAACTTTATGATTTAAAGGATGACGTTGGCCAGCTCACCAACTTAGCTGAACAAATGCCCGACTTGGTTCAAGAGTTAGAACAAGTGCTTAACCAAGCCATTCAGCAACCTAAAACTCGCTAAACAGAATGGACTGTTCATAAATGAACAGCCCTCTCATCCATACAGAGTCGTGTTATCGACTTCACATTCTGCTTTGAAAAATTTCAGAAAATTTGGGTTAGATAATTTGTAATGTCACACTCAAAGACTTATTTCACAGAATAAACTTTCTGATGACTCCTAGTTTGTGATAGTTGTTGCCCAACAAGATCTCTAAACCGAAGAATAAGTAGTCAGACACCGCTTACGGTTAAGTTGGTAGTCACTCCTCACTTCATCTATTTCATTATCAATAGGTCGCTTAAATGCCTAGAAAACTGGCCGAAACCGCAGCATCATTGCTGCAACTTGAACATATCGGGATAAGCCAATACGATGTTTCCCAACTCCTATGCCAGCATTTAAGTACGTTATTGCCAATAGCAGGCGCTCAAATCTGTCACCCCGCCGCACTGACTCTTTGCGCTTTACATGAAGGCTCTTGTTTAATCGAGTCTGACTTTGTCGACACACTCGATAGCACTTGGTGGCAATGGCTTTCCACACTCAGAAGAGATGCTGGATTTGTCCCTATTCCACACTCGTTATTGATTGAGCAAAGGTCTGCTTTAGTATGCCGCCTTTCTTTTGAGGAAGAGCATTCCACCGTACTGATTTTATTGCTAGAAGATGAACAACACTTTCGAGCTTATGCCGATGAATGGCATATGCTTTCCACCGTTTTGCAACAATTCTGGCTAACTCAATATATTAAACTGACTGCGGCAGAGAAGCGTCGTGCCGTAGATCACCAATATGGCCTAATTCTCAATAAACTACAGACACAGACTCGCCGTCATCAAGCCATGAGTAAAGTCGCACTCGGCGTCGCCGAACTGACGGCGGCCCGAACCGAATTCGATCTATTAAAACAGAGTGTTAAGTTGTTACGTGAAGAGTTGGGATTAGATCGTGTCGGTACTTTTCTCATTGATCATAAGGTGGGCCGCTACCACGGAGTGTTTGGAACCGATGACCAAGGCCAGTATCGCGATGAATCCGATGATTACTATCCTTACACTCAACTTGACCCTCGATTTTTAGGCGTATTAAGCCAACCAGATAATTGGTTTCATTTAGTGTCAGATATTACGCTTTATCATCAACACCAACCAATTGGGCATGGGTGGAATGCGATGGTGGTACTGCGCAACGAATCTCAAGAGCCCCTTCGGCTGGATTGCCATGGATAATTTACTTACCCAAAAACCGTTTGATTTCGATATTCAAGAGGCATTAGAAGTCTTTGCTAAAACGGCTTCACGGATCCTCGTTGAAATTCGCCATAACAACCGAGTTAGAATGATTAGCCAAGCACTCCAGTTGATGTCTCAAGCAAGAAATTCACTGGAAATCTGCCAACAAGCTGTCGAATTTTCAGTGTCTAAACTTGATATTGATCGCATTGGCATTTTTCTTCCTAGCGATTCTGAGCCGGATAAACTGCAAGGCACTTATGGCGTGGATACCGATGGTGTGATCCGTAACGAAAGTTATTTTTCTATGCCTTATCCTGAATCGCCTTTATTTAATCAGGCCTATGCCACTCCGAATACGCTGATCATGCTCAATGATGTTCCGCTGTGGCATGACAGAAAAATGGTTGGCCATGGCTGGAATGCCGCGATTGCACTCTCAGTTGATAACCAATTGATGGCGCTAATCTGTGCCGATAATTTACTGCGACAACGCCTACTTTCCTCGCATCAACATGAATTAATTCAGTTATTCACTCGTAACTTTGGCGAAATGCTGGCAAGGCTTCGAGGGCAAGAAAAAGACTCGAAAGATTAAACAAAAACTCTCGAAGAACGCATCACAGCTCGAACTAACGAGCTACAAAGCGTCAACCATAAGCTAGCACTCGCAGCTCGTACCGATAGTTTAACTCAACTCTATAATCGACGAGCCTATGAAGAATTTATTCAAGAATATTGGCAAATCTACCAAAAACAACAACCTATCACACTTGCAGTGTTAGATTTAGATGGATTTAAACAGGTCAATGATCAACTAGGACATCAGGCTGGAGATGAACTGCTTAAACAGTTCGCTAGTCTTTTGCAAGCCACATTCCAGCGATCTGGTGATCGTATCTGTCGTCTCGGAGGGGATGAATTTGCCGTCATCATGTGTGGTGCTGATCAACAAGCACATCACCATTTATTAAATCAATTGATCGCTAAGTTCGCTCAAGAAACAGCGCAACATTTTAACGGTCTTTCAGTGTCTATCGGATCTGCCACTATGACTCCCCAATCTCGATATGAACACCGATGGCTTTTTCAGCCTTGCCGATCGAGCACTTTATCAAGCGAAAGCCAATGGCAAACAGCAGTTGGTCATTTATCCCACACCTTGATCAGAGAGCAAACAGGGCTTACTCACACGGGCTGCATTCACGCAGGCCTAATAGAGTAAGCCCTAGGAAGGATCGAATTATGGTTGAATCACCAATTGAGGGGCTAGCCCACTCTCTTTGCTAGAGAAATTCACATCCGATTTCTGATGTGCGGCACCTTTATTCTCTAAAAGCAAAGACAACTCACCTTGCACTATAAGATTCGAGACATCTATCTCTATCCACTCATTCACTTGAGATGGTGAGATCGTCACCGTCGTACCTTGTTGTTCAATCGACGGCAGGGTGCTCCAAGTTAGGCTGTTTTCTTGCCATGCACTGGATTTTAAACGAGATACCGTGATCGCTCGGGATGCGGCGGTATTGACGTTTTTCACATGCAGTCTCAACACCGCTTGTGAATGGGAGGACAGCGCCTGTTGACTCAAGTCGAACTTTAGAACCGTTTTACGGTTATAGCCCGTAATATCGCTTTTTACGACTAAGTAACTGTTGGTGCCAAAGCTTTGGTTGGCGTATTGCCCATCACGCACAAAAGCATCAGCATTGGCACTCATTGTCACAGGTGGAATAACCGGTGCGGCGTTGAATTCAACCACCACCCCTTTACCGAGCAAACGGGGCTCTTTAGCGGTGACGACCGTCGCTGCCCAAACCGTGGAGCCTTCTTCCACTTTTAACTGTACTTGATCACCGATTCCAGGCGTTGCCAACGTGACTTGAGGTGTCGCTTGAGATTCATCAATGACCAACACACTTGGTTTATTCACAGTAACGGTCTTACCACTCGGCAATTGCAGCGTTCCTGCTTGGTGGAACACAATGCCACTCACCTGCTTGCTCACATGCGTTACCGCTTGTATCTGTGGCGTGTTCGATAGAACACTAACCGGCACTGAGGCTGCGTAGTTGGCTACCGCTTGCGCATCACGATTTGGCACCACTATGTACTGATAAGAGGCGTTAGTTGGCTGCCAACTGTGACCCATACGTAACATGAAAACATACGGCAGAAACGGGAGCATCCGGTTGACCTGTATTGATGTTTCTCCAGTTGCCATTCTGGGCTTGGTTATCCATATGCCCATACCAATTGGCCGGGAAAACATAACCAATACCATCATGGTGAACCCAAGAAGCATTCACTAACGGACGGCTGCCTTTGCTATACACTTGTCCATCCACAGTAACAGGCCCATTCAAGCGTGTTTGGTTAACGGTGGTATTCACATATTCTGCTCGGGTAGATTGAATACCTGCGCCTAAGGCAACCAACTCATCATCAAAGCTAAACCACGCTTTTTTGGCTTTGGTTTGGTAAGCATCCATATCCATGACAGCAACGCCATTTCGCCCGTCCGACACGCTGCCAACAAATTGAGTTTGCATTTCGATGCGTCCCCAATCTGCGGGTTTAATCGCAAATTGTGGTGCCGTTGTACCCGGTACTAAAGCCCAGTTCCACACAGGGAAGATGTCATGATATTCATCGCCTCTTTGCATGATGAAAGTGCTACCAAAACCGATCCAGTTACCGAGTAGATTCTCACCGTTCCCGGCTTCAGTGGGTTTGATTCGCTTAGAATTCATCTTGATGCCAATGAAATGGCCATTACCGACTTTGCTGGCATAGTCTGAACGGTAAAAAGAGCGAAATCCTGCGATGCTTTCCGGCGCACCATTCACATGTTGTTTAAACTGCTGCGCTTCAGCCGCGCGTTCAGGAGCCAACGCAGCAACATAATCGGCTTGCCGTAGAATAGGCCCGAGGTTTGCCTTATCTACTCGGCTTAAGCCACGACCTCGCGCATTATAATCCAGCGTGCCATGCCGGCTCATCCAGCGGACACCGTCTAGAAAGTAATCCGCGACAAGACGATTTTTATCTGGGGCAAAATGCCACTGCAAATCGCGAACTTGGTATGCCCAATAAGACGCGGCCTCAAAGAAAACATCCCCATACCCGCCGTTGTAAAGTTGAGCGCCATGTTGTTGGAAAGAGAAATCGGCTTGCACACCTTCTGCTTCAGTAAACACAATGGTCTCTTCAATACCGCCAAGCCCACGTTCCACTTGCGCTGAATCGCTACCAAGCAGACCGCCATAGATGACTCCTTTTGAAATATCCGTGCGGTTAGCACCAGTTTTGTAAGGCTCTGTCGGCATGTCTGAGCGTATCAAAGTGCTCAAATCACTGGGTAACTGATTACCAAGCAAAAAGGCCGTTGGGCCGAGATAAATCTGTTTACCAATTTCATTCCACCACCAGTTGCTGTTGGTACGGTCAGCGCTGTACCAATGATAAAGACCCGCGATGGCGCCTGCCGCAAAAGTGGGATCATTGGAAAGGTAATATTGGGCAGCCAACGCACGCACACGAGTCAAGTGCTCACGGATAGGCGCTTCTTGAGTCGGAATCGCCGCGTAGTCAATATCCGCCCAATGACCATCCGTTTGCTGATTGGCCAGATATTGCGCTGCGAGTGTAGACAGTGGTTGCCCAAGACCTTGAGCCGCTTCAACGGCAACCTGAGCAAAATCAGGTGCAATACGCTGCGTGAGGGTTTGAATGTCGTCGGCCAATGCTGATTGACAGATCATATAGGGTGCCAGTAGCCACCACTTTGTCTTCAATTTGTTGATCATCATGGTTTGTTCTCTTTGTAGGGGATTTCATTTGTTATTAGGAGAAACCAAACTTGACGTTGTCGTAAAACTTTCGCGCACACTGGCGTCATTGCCAATGCTGGCACTGTGTTTCACTTTACTGATTGCTTAAGCAATTCTATTTGGAACAGTAACACATCCATAATGAAAAGATTTTTTATTTTTAAAGGAATATAATTTCGATCAAATTTAAAACATCTGTATGAATTCTCTACATGCGTAGCCTGAGGTAGTAGTATGAGATTTAAATTAATTTAAACATAGGGTTATATAAAAAGGACGCCTAAGCGTCCTTTATTAATTTATGAATGAATTCATCATTCAATCCATTTCCATTCATAGCCTTGTAAGCGAATCTCAACTTTATATCCACATTCATCCACAACAGTCAGCGTTTGTGGCAAGCTTGAAAAGTTCACCGCAGTCGCGACGTTCATCTCTGGATAATAGGCAACATCCACCAGTGGATGAGATGACAACCAAGGTTGAGGATGTTCTTCATTCCCCCCCAGCCATACCAGAATGTGTTGCAACAAGCGCGCGTTGACCATAGTAAACGGCAGATTACCTAAATAAACCGCTCGACCTTCGCCATAATTTCTTGCTGTCAGAGCGAGATGCTGCCCTTGCGCCGCAAGTACGGCCAAATCATCTGCCTGTGGGTAAACGTAGCTTGGATTACCGAAGTCTTCTTCCCCAAGGACAAACTGGCTCAGATAATGATCTTTGGCGATGTTCAGTGGCATAGCGACACGTCCCATGGTCAATGCCGTTTCTTTCTCAAGGCCAAAAACATCACCCAGTTGGAAATAGCGTCCATTCTTTTGCAGTGCAGAAGGATCACATACGCCCAGTAAACCGCCACCATTAGCAACAAATCGACGTAAAGCCACCAGCACTTGTGGATCGGCCCAACACTCGCCACCGCTCCATGCAGAATTCGCATCACCCGTGTTGATGATCACTTTGATGTCATCACCAATGCCGTGCTGGATGATGTCTTCAAAACTGATGAACTCGACTTCAAATGGCAGCCCTGCCAAACATTCGAGTAAGTTATTGCCAACAAACTCCATCACATCCGGACGAGGCGGAACATAAAAACGCTGATCGCGTGCTTGGTTTTGTAACCAGCTACGTGCTTTGCCCCACGCACTTAATACCGCGACTTTACCCGGCAGCTTCTGTGATTCAGTACGTGCCGTTTTATCCAAATAAGTGCCAAATTCGCGTGAAATCTCACTCACATGGTCAATAAAATGCGGGAACTGGTTAGCTAAGGAGAGATAACCACCGTAACCAATTCGATCCAACGGTTTTTGCAACATCGCGCGGCGGATCTTAGTCCAATTCGACATGGATTCTACAACCGGATCGTTCCCTTCACGGAACACATCCGGGAAGAAATAAGGATAGAATCGTGCTTCGCGAATTTGGCTACCTTGTGAATCGGTTAAGCGACGCAGTGCCACGCCATCTTCCACCGCACCAATGTTGATATCTAAACCAATTTTTTGATAGCTATCCAAGAAAGGCTCTGTACCGATCCAATGGTCGCCTTGGAACATGGCGGTTTTTTTGCCAGCTTGGTGAGACATTTCCTACCAACTGCGCGGCAAACTACAACCACAAAATACTTGCACAAAGGTACATCCAGTCACGGTAGCGCTGCGATGGTACCTTGTACGTTCCGTTGTAATAGCCTGCATCCACAAAATCTTCAGGGGAGAGTTTATACCCAAAGCGGCGTTCAAAATCTTCCAAAGCACGCGGGCTAACGGTTTCACCGTAACCCGTCCAATCACGATAGATATCTTGGTTCTTTTCACCAGTATCAATCACAAAGAGGAAAGCGAAAGTCGTGAAACGAACCACGGTCGTGTGCGGGTGCTCATCCAGCCATTTTTGGAAATGTGCAAGAAGGTGTACTCGACACTCAGGATGATAAGGATCCAAACTCTTGATTTTTGGCCCTTTCCAGTCGTTGGTTAGCGCGTTATACATGGAGACGCTATCCCAGACCTGACGTGCCATGAAAGTCACCGTGTATTCATGGTAAGGCACCGCTTGGAAAATTGTCACCTGCTGGCGATCAGCATCAAACTCCCACTGCGCAGCAGGAATCACTTGGTTCGTTGTGCGGTTACGCACTTCCCACCATTGCTTAGGATCGCTGTCGTCATCCAGCTCATACTTGTCTTTGCTGTAACCTTTTAGTGGTGTCAGCACTAAGGTTTCATCCATTGCCGTAACAGGGAAAGACATTAAGTATTTACGGTGCAAGTACTCTGGGTGCTGGTTCGCAAAAGCTTGGTCGGCGCGCACTAAACACATGATCGAATAGATTTCGCTGTCTTGCTCAGCCAGACAAGCTGGCATGCTGGTGCCATCACTATCGCGCAGTGCATCCGCTTGCCAACGCTGATATAAATCCAAAACTACCTCTTCCTGTCCCACTTCGACAGGCAGGGTCATATGCCCTTTACGTGAGGTCATCTTAGTCATCTTTCATACTCCGAAAAGTTGCGATTCTAGGCTGAACTCCCTCAGCCTAGAGAAGAGAGGTTACTGACTTACCAGAAGAAGTTCCGGTAGCCGTTTGCACGCATCAGTGCTTCTAGATAGTAGTAATCACCATAAGGCAGCATGTTGTTGCAAAGACCAATTTTGACGAAGGATGCACCTTCCGCCAGCAGACCGAGTGCCTGTTCATCATCGGTTAAATCGCATTGCTTCATGAGACCTTGCAGCAAGAACAGCCCCCAATCACGGTACATTTTTGCTTCTTTTTCATCGTCAATGCACTGCGCAATCAGCAGCAAGCCTGCCGCGGTAATTGCGCCTGCAGAACTGTCTTTATACTGAATTTCATCAGCCGGTAGGCTGTAATCCCACACAGGTACACCATCGTCCGTGATGTGGTCAGTCGCGTATTTCGCAAGCTGCTTCGCGAGCGTTAAAAACTGTTCATCACCGGTATAAAGGTAGGTTTGGGCAAAGCCATGAATCGCCCATGATTGACCACGAGCCCAGCAAGAATCATCCGCGTAACCTTGGAAAGTCTCGCCCTTAAGCGGCTGTTGGGTCACTGGATGGAAATTAAATGAGTGATAGGTTGAGAAGTCATCACGCACTATGTGCTTGGCTAAAGTTTCACTGTGACGCTTAGCAGCATTCGCATAGACGGGTGAACCCGTCATCTTTGATGCCCAAAAGAGCAGTGCGGTATTTTGCAAAGAATCGATGATCGATTTCCCTTGGGTGATTTCAGGGCCAAGGGGATGCGTATCGTTCCACGCGACAATGTAACCGCCAATTTTGCGGAAGCGATGAATCAGATGGTCAGCGGCGCGAATCGCCATCATCTTGGATTCTTCATCCCCTGTCAGTTGATAGTCCGCAACACAGCTTAAGCTGTATTGGAAACCTAAATCATGATCCAACCAGAACGGATCCAAAAGCATGTTGGCAAAGTAAGATTTGCGCAGTTTAGCGCTGTTTTTAAAGGTTTCTTGGCCTGTAATTTGGTAACAAAGCCAGAGTTCCCCCGTCCAAAATGAGGATACCCAATCAAATTGGCCACAAAATTCCCATTGATGATCGTGAGTACCGATTTTAGGGTTACGCTCACCAATTTTCGGAATATTACGTGCAATAGCTTCCACCACTTTACTCAGATGATTGAGTACCCGAGGTTCATCTAAAGTGCTTGGCAATGGTCGAAGTGCAATAGGTTTGGTCATATAAGTCATTCTCATCAATGATTCGATTTGCTTCATAAGCAAGCTCATACTGAAATCATAACTTGCTTATGAAATATTCACATCACGCCGAGTCACATTTTCCAAAACGTCATTTCAAAAACATCATTTCAAAACAATCATGCTAAGTTTGTGACTGATACGCGGTGAATTACAGGCTGACTAGCGAGCCAGCCAACCACCGTCTACGGCAATGGTGTAACCATTGACATAATCAGAAGCTGGCGAAGCCAAGAACACCACGGGGCCAGCTAAATCGCTTGGTAATCCCCAGCGTTGCGCCGGAATGCGTGACAGAATTTCTTGGTTACGATCGGCATCCGCTCTGAGTGCTGCCGTGTTATTGGTTGCCATGTATCCTGGTGCAATCGCATTGACATTGATGCCTTGTGAAGCCCACTCATTGGCCAGCAAACGAGTGATACCCATAACGGCACTTTTGGATGCCGTATAAGAGGGCACACGGATCCCGCCTTGGAAAGAAAGCATGGAAGCAATATTGATGATTTTTCCGCCTTGACCTTGAGAGAGGAACTGCCTTGCGACCGCCTGTGAAAGGAAGAAAACGCTTTTAATATTGATGTCCATGACATCATCCCAGTCTTTTTCGGTAAATTCGATGGCATCCGCACGGCGGATAATGCCCGCGTTGTTGACTAGAATATCGATGCGTCCGGCTAATCCCACCGCTTCATCAACGACTTTAGTAATGACTTGATGATCACTCAGATCGGCCGTCATTGAGAAAAAACGCTGACCGGCCGCTTGAACGAGTTTAGGCGTATCCGCTGCATCGGCATAGTTAACCCCGACAATGTCACAACCCGCTTGCGCTAACGCGACTGCCATTCCTTGACCTAAACCGGTATTACACCCCGTGACTAACGCCACTTTCCCTTTAAGATCAAAAGCTTCTAATATCATTTCTGGATTCCTGTAAATTCGATTTACGCTTTCGTTTTATGAAAGTGATGAATATTTTTTAAAAACAACGTTCCAAGTTTAAAATTAGGCAAAAAAATTTATGCGGATGCTCAAGTGCTACTGCTGCTCTTACCTTGCTTGTTGTCGGTAATGTACCGCACTCACACTTCTCAATCTTTCTGCGGCCTGCTCTGGCGTTAAATCACGCTGGCTTTCTGCCAGCATTTCATAACCCACCATAAATTTACGCACGGTCGCACTGCGCAATAGCGGTGGATAAAACAGTGCGTGTACTTGCCAATGTTGGCAATCTTGTTCTTCCAAAAAAGGGGCTCCATGCCAACCCATTGAATAAGGGAAGGAGCATTGGAAAAGATTGTCATAACGCGTAGTCAGTACTTTGATCGCGATGGCCAAATCCTGACGTTGTTCACCAGACAATTCCGTTAAACGATTCACTCGTTGCTTCGGCAACAGCAAGGTTTCAAACGGCCATGCCGCCCAATAAGGCACCAGCGCTACCCAAAATTCTGTCTCAACGACAATGCGTTCTTGCAGTGCTAATTCACGCTGAACATAGTCGTAAAGCAAAGGCGAACCGTGCTCAGCAAAATAATCTGCTTGATGTCGATCCTTTTGGCTGACCAGTGTAGGCACAAAGCTGTTGGCCCAGATTTGTCCATGTGGATGCGGCTGGGAACAGCCCATGGTCGCACCTTTATTTTCAAACACTTGAACCCAAGGATAGTGTTGGCTCAGCTCTTGAGTTTGCTCAATCCAAGTCCGGATCACGTGCTCAATTTCAGCAGATTCCAATTCTGGGAGTGTCTTGCTGTGATCGGCAGAGAAACAGATCACACGGCTTTCGCCTCGTGCGCTGTGCATTTTAAAAAGCGGGTCATTCAACTGTTCTGCAAAGGGGGTGGTTTCCGTCAATGCTGCAAAGTCATTCTTAAACACATAGGTGCCACTGTAGGTCGGATTGACTTCCCCATTGACTCGCTGATTTCCGGGGCATAGAAAGCAGCCTTTGTCGTAGCTTGGTAGTGACTGCTCACTGGCAGATTCTTGCTGTCCCTGCCATGGACGCTTTGCCCTGTGGGGAGACACCAACACCCACTCACCAGCTAACGGGTTGTAGCGACGGTGCGGATGCTCTGCTACTTCAAATTCTTCTAACATCATGTTTCCAATACTCTCTACATCCCAGATTTCAACTTGATGGCGTTACCTCAACATCCATCACCACTTTCAAACCTTCAGTGCATCTACCGCTTTGCGAACCAGATTGCCGATCTCAGGCCAGTTCTGTTCATCAATCAATTGACCCGGAACCATCCATGTACCGCCACAAGCCAGCACGCTGCTAATGGCTAAATAATCTTGAATATTGGCGGCTGAAATTCCGCCTGTTGGCATGAATTTCACCGGGTAAACCGCGTTCAATGCTTTGAGCATTTCAGTACCGCCCGATGCACTTGCAGGGAAAAACTTCAGTGTCTTCAAGCCCATTTCCATTGCTTGCTCAACAAGGCTCGGGTTATTGACGCCGGGAACAATGGTGACACCACGTTGTTGGCAATATTTGACTATGGTTGGGTTAAAACCGGGGCTGACGATAAAATCGACTCCCGCTTCAATCGCGGCATCCACTTGATCGGTTCTAAGCACGGTGCCCGCCCCAATCAACATCTCGGGATAAGCCTGACGCATTAAGCGAATCGCCTCTGCTGCGGCTTCCGTTCTGAATGTCACTTCGGCACAAGGCAGGTCGTTTTCCACTAAGGTTTTCGCTAATTGCACCGCATCTTCTGAACGCTTAATCGCAATCACCGGAACGATTTTCATCGCACTTAACTGTTTCTCTAATTGGTTTTCACTCATTTTTCTCTCCTAGCATGACTATTCACAGTGTTGGCATTGCCTCTTGCGCGATGATGGCTCCGTAATGGCGTATCACCTGCCCCGCCAATGTATGCCCAGCTAAAGCCGCTTGAATTGCGTCATAGCTAGACAACCACTGATAGAGGTATGCCGCGTTAAACGAGTCCCCCGCCGCTGTGGTATCAACCACATCGTGAATCACCTTTGTCGGTACCCACTGCTCTTTGCCTTGTGTCACAACCATGCAGCCATCACTGCCGGATTTGAGTACCAGTTGAGCCAAACCAAAGGCTTGTAAGCGCGTTAAGGTGTCATTTTGCGTTTTTTCTTGATACAGCTTTTGCTCATCGTCTAGAGTCAGTAATGCCATATGAGTCAGTGCCAACATCTGTTCATAACATTCCTGAGCTTGTGCTGGCGTTGGCCATAAACGCTCTCGGTAGTTGGTATCAAACGCTACCACACAGCCCGATTCTTTTAGCTTTTTAATTAAATTCAGTAGCTTGGTTAGTGAGGTGCTATCTTGAATGGCTAAGGTAATTCCCGAGAGATAGATAAGATCGTAGTCAGACAGAATGCTGTACAAGTGGTCATGATCTTCCCGTGCAATCCAGTAACGAGCGGCAGCATCTTGTCGCCAGTAATGAAAATCACGCTCACCATCTTCTCGATTTTCAATCAGATACAAACCGGGTAATTTATCTGCATAACGAGCCACATAAGTAGTATCCACGCCTTCTTGTTGCCAGCTATTGATCATGTCATCGCTAAGATGGTCTTTACCCAATGCGGTAAAATAGCTGACCGATAGATCGACATTGGCAGCGCGAGCTAAACGAGCAAGGTAGACAGCCGTATTCAACGTATCGCCACCAAAACCCTGTCGTAGTCCCGACTGAGTTTTCTGGATCTCCAGCATACATTCGCCCAGCACAGCAATTTTCTTTTTCATAGTGACGCACCTAACACTGCAATCTACATTTCAAGCTATGCAGAGTATTTAATCACACGAGATTTGTTTTTAAAACGACATTTCAATTTAAGTTTTGTGTTGTTTTCTTTTCTGTGAGCAAGTTAATAAAACGTCATTTCAAAAATTTTCATTTAAAGTAAGAATGGTAAAGTGCGTACAAGTTGAATGCGGGTGGCTGTGCAGAAGGTAAAAAAGAGCAACACCATTACCAAAATACACCGCCATACAGTTGATTCATGTCACTGGGAGACAAGGTGACATACTTATTGAAAGAGAATTGAGTAATGCAAATACGCCAAGCAATCCATAGCCAACATGCGAAAACCCTCGACACTGAAAATCTACGCAGCCAGTTTTTGGTTGAGTCGATCTTTGTCGATGACCAATACACCATGACCTACAGCCATATCGACCGCATTGTGTTTGGTGGGATCAAGCCCCTAAACCAAACGCTGAGTTTTGCGGCAGATTTAGGCAAAACGTTCGGCGTTGATTACTTCTTGCAACGCCGCGAATTAGGGCTGATTAACATCGGCGGCGATGGCGTGGTGACGGTTGATGGTGAGACTTACCAAGTTGCGGCCAAAGAAGCCTTGTATGTGGGTATGGGGGCTAAAGAGATCGCGTTCGCTAGTGTAAATCCTGCGGATCCCGCAAAGTTTTACTACAACAGTGCGCCAGCTCATCAAGCTTATCCAAACAAAAAGATCACCTTGCAAGAAGCGTCACCAGTAACCTTGGGAGATGCCGCAACCAGTAACAAACGAACCATTTACAAGTACATCGTTCCAGATGTGTTGCCAACATGCCAATTGCTGATGGGGCTCACTCAACTAGAGCCAGGTTCACTGTGGAATACCATGCCTTGCCATACTCATGAGCGCCGTATGGAAGTCTACTTCTACTTTGGTATGCAAGATGACGCAGCCGTGTTCCATTTGATGGGCGAACCGAAAGAAACGCGCCACCTCGTTGTACGTAACGAGCAAGCGGTGATTTCACCAAGCTGGTCTATCCATTCAGGAGTGGGGACTCAGGCTTACACCTTTATCTGGGGTATGGTGGGTGAAAACCAAGTCTTCACCGATATGGATCATATCGCAATGCAAGACTTGCTATAACCAAGCGATTTCCTCACTTTTTGGCCAACCTAAGCGATTAGGAAATGTGATGAGATCGTTCCATGGATAACATGGAAACACATCGATTGGATTCAATGAGTCTCTAAGTTACCCGATAACTTGGATGATGAGCTCATTGGATCACAAAAAGATAATGCATAGCTGTTCTTAACTCAAATCGCCCTTCATGGGCGTTTTTTATTTAAAAATCAATCATCTTTCAACCGTTATTTCTTTACTTCATGCCACTTAGCCCCACTTTAATCAGGTGTAAATACCTCTCCGTCTCAATCTGTGATTTTTGTTTTATTATTTTAGATTTTTATCTACAGTTTTGATTTTGATCTTACTTTAAATAATCAAAACACCATTTCTATTTTAATGAATAAAAAGATCTATATTATTGCACTGGTGAATCAGTTCACCAAAAAATCAATAATTTTAAGAAATGGAAAGCGTATGAAAATGAAAAATGTAGGCTCTAAAACCCTCGTTTGTACCTCCGTTTTAACGGCTCTGTTTGCTGCATCTGCCTTTGCAGAAACACTGGATCCAAACGATATTCGTAACCAAAGTGCAGCTGCGGTTGATCTTGCGACTGAAGCCAAACAAGCGTTTTACGACAGCTCTAGCTCTAAACTGCACTCATTCCTTTACTTCCGTGATCGCGAAGAGAGAAAAGAAGGCGAGAGTTTCAAACCCAATATTGAAAACCAAACTCTGCAATTAGCATGGGATTACAAGTCTGGTTACTTCAAAGATACCGTGGGTCTCGACATCTGGGCTAACATCAACCAGAAAATCGGCGACACCACCGGAATGTCTGAGATCCTGTACTTTGATCATGAGTGTGCTAACGATCCTTCTAGCCAAACTTATGACCCAGCGACAGGCAAAACAACTCGCGTCGCTTGTGAAAAATCTTATGCAGCCCTCTCGGTAGTTGCGCTGAAAGCAAAATTTGGTGATGACGCTGCGGGCTTAGCCCTACGTGGTGGTTACACCCCGATTAACTTCGGAACCATCCGTTCGAGCTGGGGTTTGAACCCACACGCTTACCGTGGTATTGAAGCTAAAGCGCACTTTGGTAACTGGGTAGTCGGCTATGCTTTCGCTGATGAGTTCAAGAATGACTGGCGCAAAGACTTCCTACCCATGACCACAGTTTGGCACCAACAACAAAACCCTCTTTCGCCGACTCAAGGTTATGTCATTGACTACATTCAGACTGTGGGTGCTGTTTACAATTTTGATGGTGGCTCATTCGATGTGGGTTACGGTATCGGTAAAGAATACCGTACAAACTGGCAAGCACTGGCGAAATATGGTTTTGAGCTAGGTAGTGCAAAAGTCGATTTGACTGGCTTCTACCACGGTTCGATTGCAGAAGAAACCGAGTTAACCGGAGTGAAAGATGCAAAAGTTCAGAGCTATATCGGCTTTGGCGCAAACATCAAACAAGGTAACTTCACTTGGATTGCAGGGGTTTCGGCAACCGATACTCAAGGTGAAGAGCTCAACTACAACTTCCGACTCACACCATGGGCGAACTCAGATAACCGCAGTTTCCAACAGACGCTTTCCGGCTTAGACGATTACAACACCGATGGTACTCGCGCAGTAAAATTAGGTGTGAACTACAACTTCGCAAGCTTTGGAGTACCAGGGCTATCAGCGGGAATGGGCGGTAACTACGCAACTCATGTTCGCTCTGATGCACAGAAAGCTATCTACGATGGCAGCATGTATTCGGTAGATTGGAACGTCGGTTACAAATTCCTTGATGGCGGTTTGGAAGGTCTGAACATTCAAACTTTCCGTAGCTTGTTCCGCGGCGATGACATCGTACACAAGAACGATCGTAACGATTTGAAAGTGTTAATCTCTTACAGTGTAACGCTGAAATAATCCCTCGTTATTTCAGTTATTTCTGTGGCCTAATGGATTCCCATTAGGCTTTTTTATTCTGCCCGAGTCATAATTTTCAAGTTTGGCGTTGAGACGATGTAATCCATGATGCCTTTAAAAACATCGTATTCACCAAACCGCTCAACAAACAAAAGAAAAAGGCCTGATCTCTCAGGCCTTTAGATTGCTTAACTCAGATTACTCTTCGTCTTTCTTGTTGGATGCCCAAACGTAGAGCAGTTCCAGAGCGATCGTCGCACCCGCCAGTGAAGTCAGGTCGCTTTGGTCGTAAGGAGGAGAGACTTCTACCACATCCATACCGATCAGGTTGATGCCTTTCAGCGCGCGAATGATTTTCAGGATCTTGTCTGAGCTCAAGCCGCCACAGACTGGCGTACCCGTACCCGGTGCGAAAGCGGGATCCAGACAGTCAATGTCGAAAGTCAGGTAAACTGGCTTGTCACCCACGATGTGGCGAATTTGCGCCACAATCTCTTCGACAGACATATCGTTGGCTTGCATCGCGTTAATCACGTTGAAGCCGTGGCCTTCTTGTTTGTATTCCGTACGAATACCCACTTGCACCGAGTGCTTAGCCGAGATCAGACCTTCTTTTGGCGCATGGTAGAACATGGTGCCGTGGTCATACGCACTGCCGTTCGCGTAAGTGTCAGTGTGTGCATCAAAGTGGATCAGCGCCATTTCACCGTAGTGCTTAGCGTAAGCACGCAGGATTGGCAGAGTGATGAAGTGATCACCACCCAGTGCCAGCATCGTTTTGCCACTTTTCAGAATTTCGCTGGTCGCCGCTTCTAGGCGGTAAGTGAAATCTTCTGCATCACCGCAATCAAAAACCAAGTCACCGGCATCAATCACGTTGATCTTTTTGAACAGGTTGAAATCCCAAGGGAATTTCTTACCTTCCCAAGCGAGGTTCACTGAAGCACGACGAATCGCGTCAGGCCCCATACGTGCACCCGGACGACCGGACGTCGCCATATCCAAAGGCACGCCAAGTACCACGACATCAGCGTTAGTATCTACTGGGTTACGCACATAGGGACGACGGACAAACGTCATCGCGTTTGAGTAGAGTGAATAATCAGTTTTAGTAAACAAATCATTCATTTAGAAATCCTCTAAGTAAGTATAGCCGCTTAGGCCTAATTCAAGTTCCGCCAATACGGTTTCTTGTTCTTCTTTGGCAACACGTTGAGAAACCAGTTGACGATAGTTGGTGCGAATTTTATCTACGTCGATGTGAACGTAGCGCATCATATCTTCAACCGTGTCACCTTCATTGATAAAGGCAATTTCAGAGTCGCCTTTATCGTTAATGTTTACCACTACGCTGTGAGTATCACCAAACAGGTTATGCATATCACCCAAGATTTCTTGGTATGCACCGACTAGGAAAAAGCCCATCAGGTAAGGTTTGTCGTTTGTCCACGCTGGCACAGGCAGTGTGCTTTCAATGCCTTGGCCTTCAACGTATTGTTCAACCGCACCGTCTGAGTCACAAGTGATGTCGAGCATCACTGCGCGGCGATCGTTCATCTCTTCCAAACCAGAAAGCGGTAGCACTGGGAAAACTTGGTCAATACCCCAAGCATCCGGCAGCGACTGGAACAGTGAGAAGTTCACGAAGAACTTGTCTGCTAAACGCTCTTGCAGCTCATCCAGAATTGGACGATGGAAGCGGTTTTTGTTGCTCATCTTCTGACGCAGTTCATGGTAAATACGCAGTGACAGCTGCTCTGCCCATGCACGGTGCTCAAGGTTTAATACACCCGTTGCAAACTGGCTGTGTGCTTCAGAAAGATCGCTTTGCGTGTCGTTGTAAATTTCAATCAGTGCGCGGTCATCGGTACCATGCTGCACTTCTTCAAATCCACGCCACATGTTTTTAATCAGCATTGGCGATTCTGCATCTGGTGCAGGAATATCTTCTGGTGAATACGCTTCTGTACCGATGACGTTGGTGATCAACACCGCGTGATGCGCCGTGATCGAACGACCGGATTCAGAAATGATCACCGGACGCGGTTGACCGTACAGGTTACATACATCGCTGACTGTGCTAACGATGTTACGCGCATATTCGTGCAGACCGTAGTTCATCGAGTTGGATGACTGGCTACGAGTACCATCATAATCCACCGCCAAACCGCCACCCACGTCGAAGAAATCGATGTGCGCACCCAGCTCACGCAGTTCACAGTAGAAACGTACCGCTTCGTTCACGCCATTACGTACGTCACGAATGTTCGCCATTTGTGAACCAAGGTGGAAATGCACCAGTTGCAGCGCTTCCAGTTGGTCTTCCGCTTTCAAGCGGTTAATCACGGTGAGCACTTGTGATGCCGCCAGACCGAACTTCGATTTTTCACCGCCGCTCGATTGCCATTTACCCGCACCTTGAGAAGCCAGACGAATACGCAGACCCAGACGTGGTTTCACACCAAGGCTTTTCGCTTCTTTCAGAACCAAATCCAGCTCTGACAGTTTTTCCAGAACGATAAAAACTTTATGACCCAGTTTCTCACCGATCAGTGCCAGACGAATGTACTCTCTGTCTTTATAACCATTACATACAATCACTGAACTGGCTTGCTGAGCCATTGCCAACACCGCCAGAAGCTCAGGCTTACTGCCCGCTTCCAAGCCGAGTTGTTTGTGTTCTAATTCGGCCTGACTGGCCAGAATTTCATCTACTACCTCTCTTTGTTGGTTCACTTTGATGGGATAAACCAGCAGGTATTTATTCGGGTAGTCGTACTCTTCAATCGCCTGATTGAAAGCGTCACAAATGTTGTGCACGCGTTGATGCAGGATCTGCGGGAAGCGTACAAGCACAGGCAAATTTAAATCACGCGCTTCGAGCTGTTTAACAATTGAGCTTAATTGCGTTTGATGGGCTTTGTCTTTTCTCGGCGATACATACACTTCGCCTTGATCGTCAATGCCAAAAAAACCTTGGCTCCAGTAATGCACATTGTAGTCAGCGCGAACGCGGTCTAATTTGGATGGTTGTTCCACATCGTATCTCACAAAAACAGAGAGGATTACAATGATTTCATCGGTTGAAATCACACCTGACACCCTAGATGTCACGCGCTTTATCGGTGAAAAGCTAGGGTGTGTCTAATGATAATAATTTATCGTTATGACAACTGTTAGTTATCACACATAAACTTGCATAAATGTCTTCATTTCATTCATTTTTTCTGGCGCGCACTTGATGCCACCGAGCAAAGTCACACTTCAAAGCGTTGGCAATATTGGCTCGGCGTTACACCGCGCTGTTTTTTAAACATGCGATTAAAACTGGCAACATGCTGATAACCCAATCGATGCGCGACGTTTTCAATTGGTACTTTACGACTGAGTAAATTCACCGCGATATTGCTTAATACATAGCCCAGTACGATCGAATAGCTCATGCCTAACACATGCAAACGACGTTGGCACTGTTGCGTAGAAAGACCGAGCAGAGCAGATACCCGTTCAAGGCTTGGATAGCCGTAATGGCAAGCATAGTTGATGGTTTCATACAGCACTTTAAGCTCATCCGTCGGATCGGGCATATTGAGAAAATCATCCAGTTCTTGATAGCTCATCGCTAACGATTTCGCTTTAGGTCGATGCTGCATTTGAGTCGCTAAGCGATGACTAGCATGAAACCAAATCTCCACTCGTGGTTGGTTCCATTCCACCTCACAGCCAAAATAATCACGGTACAAACTGCGGTTATCTCTTTTGCCGGGCAAGTGCACACGCATGGGCGCAAAGTTTTCGCCCAAATATTCTCGCAAAACCTGCAACATAAACGTCGCCATGCGAATCCCATCATGCACTTTAACTTCGGTTTGAATCTGCGGATTGCGGTATATCCACTTCAAAATGGGACCGACTTGCGCCCCAACCATCGAGCACCCAGATTGCACGCTACTGAACCCGTAATTAATACGCCGAACTGTCGAGGCTAGATCCGCGCCAGAGAAAAACCACCGGTGAGCAGGCAATGCCATATCCAGCCTCTTTTCTTGAGTCGCCTTGAGCAAAAAGTCGGGATCTTTTGTGGATTCTTCCATGCTCTGATACCAAATGTTGACCTCATTAGCAGGGATCAAGGTCATCGGCTGATAGAACACAGATTCAGGTAAGCCACTACACCCTTCCGGCAATTGGTATAACTGTTTGATCTTAAAATGAAGATGAGAAAAACCGATCGCTCGTAAAAAATACATGTCACTACACACCTAGCCGATCAAATACAGATTATTTCAAATACTAATACATTTTGATGTGTTTGGTTACTCTTGCAAGACTCTGATGAGCAATATGCACAATGCGGCTCCCTTGATTATGGAGCATGGTATGAGTCTTTTTAGCGTTCCTTTTGTCGACACGGGTAGTGACACTGCCCTACATATTGTTGCGGGTTTTATTCTTGTCGCCTCAGTTGTCGCTGGCGTGTATGGGTTTTGGAAGCTGCATGAGATCCCTATTAACAAAGCCCACAGTAAAGACCATCATCAAATCGGCTTGATCACCGCCCTAACGTGGATCGGTTTTCTATGGCATTGGGTTTGGGTTGTCGCCGTTATTCTTGCTTTTGTGGATATGGATAAAGCCATCTTGCATCTACGAGAAACGTGGCGTCACGGCAGCTTAGAACAGAAGCACACCAAAACCACACAGGAAACACCCTCAGAGGAACATTCAGCATGATCGAAGGCTTAGCCGTTTGGGCACTCTTTATCTACCTATTGCGTTTGGTCGGAATGCCGTGGAACAAAGTTACCCAGAGTTTTGCCTACATAGGAGGCATTAGCTGGCTAATGTTTGTGTGGGTCGGTCTCATCAACTATACGCCAATGGATATTTCTGGCGGCTCAGTGGTGCAATCGCCCCATATCCAACTGCGCCCAGATTCACCCAATGTGACTGGTAAAGTCAGTAAAATTTATGTCGATCCCAACCAAACTATTCAAAAGGGACAGTTGATCTATGAGATTGATGCAACGCCTTACCAAATTGCGTTTAACCAAGCCCTGATTGCCGAAAGTGCAGCCAAAGTGGCTTTAGAAAGTGCGAACGGCGATGTTGAAATCGCGAAAGCCAGTTATCAATCCATGCTCAAAGACATCACGGTTTCGCACAGCCAATTGGCTTCTGCCCGTGAAGACTACTTGCTACAAAAGAAGATGCTAGAGCGTTATCGCGAACAAAACCGCGTGGTGAAAAACACCATCACCCAAGCGGATATGGATAAACAAAGCACCACAGTACAAGTGGCGAACCAAAACCTGACCACCATCGAATCACAACTGGCGAAGAAACAGGTTGATGCCGATAAAGCAAAATTAGCGATTACACAGGCGCAACTGACCATCACTCAGCGTGAAAACGACTTAGGCAATGCTCGCGAAACCGTGGCCAAAGCTCGATGGGATTTAAACAGTACAAAAGTTTACGCCCCTGCCGATGGCTTTGTTACCAACTTCATTTTGCGTGAAGGGCAACGCATCGCCATGATGCCACGCCTGCAAATGTATACGAATGAGAAATACGTATTAATGCGCGTTAATCATCAAGCCATTCGTAATATCAAGGCTGGGCAATTAGCCGAATTTGCGTCTTCGGTTTATCCTGGCAAAGTGTTTTCCGCTACAGTAGAAGGCATTGTCGAAGCCACGGGCGAAGCCCAAAGCAACTTACTGGGTTTTGATCAAAACGTTACCGCAACCACCGTACAAAACTTACGCAACAAGCACCATTTTGTGCGCTTAAAAATTGAAGAACCTGAAGGTTACGACGTTCCCGTCGGTTCTGTCGGATTAGCTTGGGTCAGCGGTGAGAAGCCCATTTCATTCCTCGCCTTTCTCGATGTCATTCGCGGCATTATCCTGCGCATGAAATCACAACTGTACTTCTTCTACTCTATCTAAAACCCTCAATTAATTTGCCACCTCAATTGAAGAGGTGGCAAATTCACCACTTCGTCCCTGAATAGCCTTTTTTCGCTTGGCTATACATTGTAATTACATACAATTCCGTTATGGTAATTTCTCCCCTGACGTGAGAAGCGAAATGGATTACTTAGCCTTACTACAAACAAACTATAAATGGTTGATCACCGCGACTATCATCCTTTTCTACCCCCCGATTTCACGACTGACTCTACGTCTTTTTGAAAGCATGATTACCGGCAGAGTGGACATTCACCGTTTGAAACGCGCGCGTTGGCTGATCCGCACCTTACTCTTTCTCGTGATGCTGTTTACGACCTTGATTTTGTGGGGAATTGAGTTACGGGGTCTACTGGTGGTCGGCTCATCCCTATTTGCCTTGCTCGGGGTGGGTTTGTTTGCCGGTTGGTCACTGCTGAGTAATGTCACCGCATTCTTAATTCTGTTTGTGCAAAACCAATGCCGGATCGGCTGCTGGGTTCGCATCGTCGATGGCGCAAACTTTATTGAAGGCAAGATCATTGACATGGCGCTGCTGAATGTTGAATTGGAAACCCTTGAAGGCAACCGCGTGCTCTACCCTAACAACTTATTTATTGTTCGCCCTGTGATTGTCTTACAAAAGGCACCCGAGAAAGCGGCCAAGAAGCCAGAGAAAAAACAGCTACCTAAGGGATTATAAATTTGAGCGAATACCAAGACTTATCTCAGCAAATTGAACAAATTGCCACCGCAGAAGAAGCCGAGCAAACCCATCTGCTCGGTGAAATGGTGGAAAATGGCTTAGATGAAGGCTCTATCGCCTTGATTCTAGAAGCGTTTCCCGTTGAACAACGGGTACGTTTATGGCGAAGTTTGCCACTGGAGATGCACATTGATGTGCTGACCGAAATGCGCGCCGAAGTACGTATCTCGGTTATCAAAGCGCTGTCGGAAATTGAACTCAAACTCACACTCGCCAAACTCGACAACTTATCGCTGATCGAGTGGGAAGACTCTCTCCCCGATGAGATCATCAGTGAAGCGTTAAGCCTCATCAACCGTGATGAACTGGAGTTGTATGACCAAGCCAACGAGTTTGCCGATGATGAAATCGGCCACTGGGCGGATCGAAAAGTCTATACCTTACCTTTTAGTATCAGTGTCCGCCGGGCTAAAGTGCTGTTGGATAAATACCACTACGACTCACCTCAGTACATTTATCTGATCAACAAAGCCAAAAAATTCCGTGGCTTAGTTAGTTTTAGTGACCTACTCCAAGCAGAAGAGACCACTCAACTCAAAAATCTACATAAAGAAGATGTCGTCACACTGAATGCTCAGCAAACCTTGTCTGACGCGGTGGATGCGCTTGAGCACACGACATTGCCGATGGTTCCCGTGCTGAGTGACGATGATACTTTGATCGGCGAGATCGACTGGCACTTTGCACTTAGCGTGCAACGCGAAATGTACGAAGCACGTTTGATGGCGGGTACGGGTATGGATGAAGGCGATGACTTGTTTGCTCCCGTGCTCAAAAGCTCGAAGAAACGTGGGTTGTGGCTAGGCATTAATCTGCTCACCGCCATTCTCGCCTCGATAACCATTGGCCTGTTTGAAGATGTCATCTCGCAAGTTGTAGCCTTAGCGGTACTCATGCCAATTGTCGCTTCCATGGGCGGCATCGCGGGTAGCCAAACCTTAACTTTGATGGTGCGTGCGATGGCGCTTAATCAGATCACCGTGGGTAACCGTTTTGCTTTGCTGAAAAATGAGCTGGGAATTGGTTCAATCAATGGGCTCGTCTGGGCGCTGATTATCGGTGGTATGGCGGCACTTTGGTTCCAACAACCCCTTATCGGAGCCACCATTGCACTGGCGATCGTCGTCAACATTATTACCGCAGCGTTATTTGGTGTGCTCATCCCCATCATTTTAGATAAGTTCAAGCTCGACCCCGCCCTAGCCGGTTCAGTGATCCTGACGACCGTAACTGATGTGGTAGGCTTTTTTGCCTTCCTCGGTACCGCCAGTTTGGTGATGTTGTAGCTTCTTGATTGCCCATAGCGAAGGCAGAAAACATTCTACCTTCGCTACCCTTAATTCATTTCACTAAGCCACTTTTCTCGTTTTTGATGGTTGAGTAAAGGGCATTAATGCGTGATGGAGCACACACACGCCGTTTGCATAATCCGCATCATCCACCACAAACTGCACATTCACATTGCGCATCGAAGAGTGTGCCGCCATCGGTTGCAACTGATGTTCCAGTAATGCTTGTAGCCCTTGAGCCAGCACTTTATTGGTCTCCATATGCGCGCCAATCGCTGAAATCAGTGCCACCATGCGGCCAGAGACTTTCGCTTGCGGATAACGCTTCTCCGCTTGGTAGCGAATGTGATTGAGCGGTTCACTACTGCCGCTCAAATAATAGGTTACCGAGTTGGCATTCATCTCTTTACCAATCAACTGCACTTTCGCATCGCGTATCCACTCAATCAGCTCATGACTCACTTTATCCATCATCCCAACCATGCTTTGGTCAAACAAGTGCAGCGCAAATACTTTATCTCGCCCAGCAATGATCTCAACTCGGTCTTGTTGTGGATTATGTGACACTGTAATTAATGTTCCAGAATGCTCTGGCTCAAAAGTATTCTTGATCCGCAAATCAATATTGCTTTGTCTTAACCCTGCCGCCGCATTGGGATGGATCGCTTCCATCCCCAAATTCGCCAACTGATCCGCTACATCGAAATTGGTTAATCCGATGGGGCACACTTTTTCAGCCCCCGACCAACCGCGGATCGGCCGAGCTCAAGTGATATTCTTTGTGAATGATCGCTTGTTCTGCTCCCGTCACCACGGCAATCCGGCTGAACGTCATCTCGCTGTAACCGCGATCATAGGTGCGCATCAATCCTTCTTGGCAAGAGGCATAGCCCGTCACAATCGGCAGTTCACTCTTCACATCAATCTCGTGAAATGCCTCCTCAATCACCTGATCAAGATTGCCTTGCGTCGCTTCATTCCAACCAGATAAATCCACAAATCGAGCGTTAACACCTAGTGTGTTGAGCTTGAGTGCTGTGTTATAAGCACTGTGCGATTCACCGAGCGAGGCGAGAAACTCTCGGATTTGCGGTAAGTAATGGCGCAGCGAAAACTGCCCATATTGGCAGGTTTGCAAAATATTCTGAATACACGCGATGGCTTCCGCTAAACGGGCGCGGATAAATTTATCGGCACGCAAACGTGTCATCGCATCGGCAAACAAGTTTTCGTTGATCAATAACATCCGCTGCTCAAGTGCATAAACGGCGTCACGCCAACTCTCATCATGCTTGGCAATTTTTTGGTAAATCCCCGGTGCGCCTGTGCGTTTGCATTCCAATAAAGCATCGGTAATCCCCGAGTAGGCGGAAACTACAAACACACGCCCATAAGGCTGTTCAGGCCTGAGAAAAATATTCTCCAATACCGCATCAAAGGCACTCATTGACGTACCACCGATTTTCTCTACCGTGTATGGCATCATTTCTCCTTATGGTGCTGTGACATCATTTCACTCTCATCCAGCGGATAGACACCTTGCGCATCATGAATTTCGAGTCCCGTCAGTGGCGGGTTAAATACACAAGCCATCACCATATCGGTTGAGAAAGCCCGAAGGTAATGTTCATCATGCTGATCGAGGATGTACAGCGTCCCCGGCTGGATCGGGTAGGTTTTGCCCCCCACGAGCTCAATTTCACCTTCGCCCGACATGCAGTACACCGATTCGAGGTGGTTACGGTAATGAATATGCGTTTGGGTGTTGGCGTAAATGGTCGTGATATGAAAAGAGAAACCCATTTGGTCATCTTTCAATAACATGCGCACACTTTCCCAATTTTCTGCTACCACTCGACGCTCACTTTGGCGGCACTTTTCTAGCCTTCTCACAATCATGTTTTCTCCTTGTTTTGCAGTGAGTTAGGATGCTTGTTGCAATCCACGTGGTGCGATGCGTGCTGCACTGCGCTCAATAATGGTGAGGCCATGTGCAAGATCCGCCTCGGTAATGGTTAAGGGACAAAACACTTTCAGCACTTCATCTTCTGCGCCTGCCGTTTCGATGATCAGCCCATTTTGAAAACAAATCGCTGCAATATCGCGGGCAATCTCCCCATTATGGCAAGCCACCCCTTGCATCAAGCCGCGGCCTTTAACGCATGAAAATAGCGTTGGATAAAGGTGCAGGCAGTGTTGTAATGCTTGTGTTACTTGCTCACTGCGCGCGGCGATATGGGTTTGAAAATCCTCATTCGCCCAGTACGCTTCCAACGCGCGTGTCGCAGTGACAAACGCATGGTTGTTCCCACGAAACGTTCCGTTATGCTCTCCCGGTTTCCATTGATCCCATTCAGGTTTAAGCAGCACTATCGCCATTGGTAACCCATAGCCACTGAGTGATTTTGATAAGGTCACCATATCCGGTTCAATCCCGCTTGGCTCGAAACTAAAGAAAGTGCCAGTACGACCACAGCCCGCCTGAATGTCATCCACAATTAATAAAATTTGCTGAGCGCGGCAGAGCGTTTGCAAACGCTGTAACCAAGCATCAGATGCGACATTTAAACCACCTTCTCCTTGTACGGTTTCTAGCAATACCGCCGCCGGTTTATCTAAACCGGATGAGTTATCTTGCAACATCGTTTCAAACAGGGTTAACCCATCAATTCCCGCATAACCTTCATACGGCAAGCGGCTTACACCAGAAAGTGCTAAACCCGCACCTTGGCGATGATGCTGATTTCCCGTTGCGGCAAGTGCACCTAATGAACAGCCGTGGAAACCGTTAGTAAAGGTCACGATGTTCTGGCGCCCCGTCACTTTACGTGCCAATTTCAACGCGGCTTCTACTGCGTTGGTTCCTGTTGGGCCAGTAAACTGCACTTTATAATTCAGACCACGCGGCTCAAGAATGTATGACTGCAATGCTTGAATAAACTGTGCTTTCGCTTGCGAGTGCATATCCAACCCATGAGTTAAGCCATCGCGTTCAATGTATTCAAGCAATGCTTGTTTCAGCACTGCATTGTTGTGGCCGTAGTTCAGTGAGCCCGCACCAGCCAGAAAATCCAGATACGCTTCACCACTTTGGCTATGTAACCAATTACCTTTTGCTATGGTAAACACCACCGGAAAGTGGTTGGCGTAAGACTGCACCTGAGATTCATGGTGTTTGAAAATATTCATAATCTGATTTGTTACCCTTTTTGTAAGTTCGATGAATGAAGAGGAATGTGATAGAGATATTCCGTGTCGTGTTCGCCTTCAAAATGGCAGGTCTCATCCAAAAAAGTGGACACACTACCTTGCTTTCCTTGCTCTCTATCCAGTTTCTGGAATAACCGCCAAGACGCTTGATTCGACTGCGTAATGGTGGTTTCAAGAACGCTGATATCGGCGAGATCCTCACGCGCTAACAAATGCGTGAGCATTTGATAGGCTAAGCCTTTCCCACGTACGGATGGATGCACAGCAACTTGCCAGATAAACAACTCATTCGGTTTGTCTGGTTTGCGATAAGCAGAAACGAACCCCACCAACAACTCTTGCTGCTCCGCAATCAAACACGTGGTTTGAAAATGGCTAGACTGCAAAAAATTACAGTACGTTGAGTTTTGGTCGAGCGGTGCACACTGTGCGATCAGCTCATGAATTGATAGACCGTCTTCTTGAGTCGGCATCCGAAATACCCATGGCGGTGCGGGTTTGTGCATGATTTGCGGATAAATGATCCAAGGCGAAGCAGTAAACATCACAACAAAATCCTTTGTGTTCAAATTAAAATCCCTTTTTACCCTAGCAGGATAAAATCAATTTTCAACAAAACACTCGAAAAAACTGGGATAAAAAGACTGACATAGTGAAAAGTTCATCAAAAATTAATTTGAACTAGAACAATAATATGAAGATTTTGACCTTTCTGAAATCTCACTCAAGACTGTCACGAGCATAGAGATTAGAAAAAATCATACAGAGTTAAAGCGGATTGCAAGCTTTTGCAATTTGCAATCGCAGAATGCAATTAGATGAGCATGTTATGGACTCATCAGCCATAACATCGGATTAAAACATGGACAAATCAGTGCATATAAAGTTGGCATGGATAGTGCATTTATACCTATGACCCTTAATTAAGCCGAGGGTCACCTAGCCAACTGACGTTGTTAGTGAATAAGATTGTTCACACTGTTTTATCAGCCAATCACCTTTTTGTGATTGGCTTTTTTCTTTCTTGCGCTAAGCCCCTTGCCCGATTACCCCCCACACGACAAGTTGAGAAACTGAACACATTTTCCAAGCCTGAACTTTACCTTATGCTCCCGCGCGGTAAAGTATCACTCTCCGCTAGCTTCATTGAGACGAAAGTAATGAGAACTGACTACCAGCAACGACTCCGTCCCGTATTGCGTTACCTAGAAGCGAATTTTGATCAGCCTTTCAACCTCGAAGAAGTCGCGCTGCAAGCTCACTTATCGCCTTATCATTTTCATCGAATTTTCAAAGCGGTTGTTGGCGAGACATTAGCCGACTTTATGCGCCGTCTTAAAATGGAAAAATCCGCCAGCGTACTTTTTTATCACAAACGTTCGATTACCGAAGTCGCACTGGATTTTGGTTTTTCTAGTTCACAAGCCTTTGCCAAAGCCTTCAAACAGCACTTTGGGCTTACGGCAAGCCAAGTTCGCGAATGCCAAGATATTGAAGCGTTCAGTCAGTTGATGAGAAACAGCAAGATTGGACACTCATTGCGCAAGAATGGAAACGAGTTAGACGATGCAGCCGCCTATACTGCTGATAGCAATTCAACGCAATGGAGACAAAGCATGACGATCGAATCCTTCACTCCCTGTGGCCTCGCGTATGTACGTGTGACCGGACCTTATGGACAAAATTACCCACCCGCAGTTGAAAAGCTCTATCAATGGGCGGGTCCTGCTGGCTTTGCCCAGTGTCCTTGTATTTTTATCTATCACGATAATCCAGAGCTAACACCCGCGGAAAAATGCCGCACAGATATCGCTCTTTTGGTGCCTGAAGGCATAGATGTCGGCAAATCGATCGAGTACACCCATTTTGAAGGGGGCAAGTATTTTACGAGTCGACGCAAGGTGACAGACCAAAGCCAATATGGCCATTTTTGGAATGAACACATGGGTCTGGTGGTGGAACAAGGATTGGAAACCGACCAGCGCCCCTGCTTTGAGCTTTATCACCATTATGATCCGGTCACCCATCACGCCGATGTGAGTTTTTGCACGGCCGTGAAATAAGTGACGCCACCCAGCCATTGCAATACCGATTGAAGCCGCCAAAAGACAACATCAATCTTTGTAGTGATGTGAGCGGTACGCTCGTGGAGTCATGTGGCTCCATGCTTTAAAGCGAGTACTAAAATTGGCGGCATTGGGGTATCCCACCATGTCGCCAATTTGTTGAATAGGCCAATCAGACCGAGCTAACTCACGCGCTGCATATTCCATACGTAACCGAGTTAAATGTGCGGTGGGGCTATGCCCAAAATACTGTAAGCAGAGACGATGCAGATGAGCCACCGAGCACGGTATAAGCGCCGCCATCGCACTCACAGGCCACTCTTTGTGCAACTGTTTCTGCACGCGCTCAAACATTCGATTGAGGCGAATTTGGGCACGGGGCATCTGCCGTTCACCCGGTGTCGCCAGTAACAGTTCAATTTGTTCAACTGCCCTTTGTGCAACAGGCTGTCCGATGTCTTCGGGCAAAACCTTGGGGTTCGTAATAAGGTTTGAATGCAGGTGTACATCACATCGGCGGCAGGCGTGAGCCCATAGTGGATCTGTTCACCAAGATGGTTGGGCCACTCTCGTTGCGCAGAAAGGAACAACCAAGCTAACTGCCAATTTTCCTCTTCAATGCCAAAACCGTTTTCCACACCCGCCGGAATAATCATCACTGAACCCGGTTCAAGCAGGTAGCGTTGACCTTGGCTGTTTAACCAACCTTTGCCACGAATGGTAAACAACAGCATATGTTGCTTGGGTGATTTTCGATAAACATTGAAGGACTCGCGGCAAGTCGCAATCCCACATTGCACAACGCCACTTTGCTCTAGCTTAAGCACATGTTCTTGATCAATGACCTCATGCTGGGTTTTCTCTGAGATCAGATAGCTCTCTTGTTTTTCATGCATGATGAGATTTTGGCAATAGTTTTGGAGTTTTAAACACAATACTGCGATGGCGCAGAGATCTACACTATTCACATTCATTCCAAGGAGTCAGATCACATGATTGCTCACTTTCGCCAACTCGACCGACCATTTTGGCAAAAATTACTCCAAATCGGCTTACCCGTCTCAATGCAGTCCATGTTGTTTTCGTTATTAGGCGTGGTCGATATTTTTATGGTCAGTCAGTTGGGAGAATCTGCCACTGCCGCGGTAGGGGTTGGCAACCGCATTTTCTTCTTCAATTTGATCGTAATTGTCGGTGCCAGTGGTGCAGTCAGTGTGTTGGCATCTCAATATTTTGGTGCGGGCAATCTTGATGGGGTTCGCCGCACGCTTGCCCAATCTTGGATAATGGCGGTCGTGCTCACGCTACCTTTTGCATTGATGTACAGCTTGATGCCGGAAAGTATCGTAACGCTCGTCGCCGATGATCCACACTATGTTGCGCAAGCAACAGATTATCTGTGGGTCACCGGGATCAGTTTATTTTGTACCGCGTTAGTGGTGCCATTAGAAGGTGCATTACGCAGTATTGGGGAAGCAAAGCTCCCAACACGCGTAAGTATTTTTGCCATTATCGTCAACGCTATCCTCAACGCCATACTCATCTTCGGTCTGTTCGGGTTTCCAGAGCTTGGGGTACTCGGTGCTGGCTTAGGTACCACTCTGTCGCGCTTATTCCAAACCACACTATTGTTCCTCTTGGTCAAACGCCGTTATGCCCACTTACTGCCCAACCAGAATCATTGGCAAGAAAGCTTACAGCGCCACCATCGTCAACGTTATTTTAAGATTGCTTGGCCCATGCTTATCCACGACAGCGCTTGGGCTGCTGGGCTTTTAGTTTACAACGTGATTGTGGGGCAATTAGGGGTTTCAGAGTTGGCGATTATTTCACTGCTTGCTCCTGTCGAGAGTGTGTTGATCTCCGCTTTCCTTGGATTTGCGGTCGCAGCATCGATCATTTTAGGTAATGAGATTGGCGCACAAAACTATCAGCGTGTAGAAAGCACCGCGTGGTGGTATGTCATCACCAGTTGCAGCTTAGCCTTAGTGCTCGCTTTACTCTGCATGGCTGCCAAACCACTGCTTGCCTGGGTCATTAGCCACAGTCCGTTAGAAAACCATCAATTGGCACTCAATGTTTGCCTTGTAATGGCCTTTGGCATGGTGTTTAAAGTCTTTAACATGGTCGGAATTGGTGGAGTACTCAAAAGTGGTGGTGATATCCGTTACAGCATTTTTATTGATCTGTTTGGTCAATGGGCGGTGGGTATTCCTCTTGCTTATCTAACAGGCATTGTCTGGGGTTGGCCACTACATTGGGTGTTAATGGTGATTTGGCTTGAAGAGTGGGTGAAAATTGGACTCACCACACAGCGAATAAGCTCAAAGCGTTGGATTAACAATCTAGTCAGTGAGCCATCGATGGAGGTTGCAACGACTCTAGGCAAGTAGCCTCATCATGTACTGGGCAAAATTACCTCTTTTCTCTTTATGCTTACGAGAACAATTCATGCCCAAATGACTCAGCACTGCACACTGCCGTGGGCGGTTCCACCGCGCACAACACGAAATGGAAAGCATGGGATGAGTGACCTTATCCCCTACTCATCCGCCCACAGCAGCGAAAAAAACATGGCGAGCTTAATTTCTTACAAGATCAGCAGACAAGCGTCACTTTTCGCTGCGCAAATAAAATCATTCTTATGCAAACCTTTGATGGAATGACTCCACCATGTCACGGTGACTTTGCCCCACTCTAATACAATTGCCGGATGGTGGAATTCTTGTTCCGCCAGTTCAGCAATCTGATTAGAGAATGCCCACGCTTGTTTAAAGTTTTTAAAGCGATAGACCTTCTCTAGTTGGGCTACACCATCACGATGAATTAATGACCATCCATCTAATTCACTCAATAACTGTTGTTGCTCTCTTGCCGTAAGCGCAATCGCGTCAGCACTACACGCTTCACAACGTAATTCATCCAGCATGTTGGTGTTCCTTTGGTTGAAATAGTGGAGGGAGTAAGCCCGCCTTACTTGCTTGCTCTACCAACGCCATCAAATCACGTTGGCTGAGTTGATAGAGTTCACTCAAGTCAGGCAGCACATAATAAATCGGCTGCATGATGTCGATGCGGTAAGGTGTACGGAGTACCTGTTGAATATCAAAAGGGACACGTTGTGGAATGGTGCTTTCACACGCGTACAACGTTTCTCCCGGTGAGGATAAAATCCCCCCGCCGTAAATTTTGATTTGGTTGTGTTCTTGTACAAGACCAAACTCCACCGTAAACCAATATAGCCGAGCTAAAAAACTACGCTCTTTAGGGCTGGCGGCCGCACCTAATTGACCGTAAATCTGAGTAAATGCCGCAAAATCCGGATGAGTGAGCATGGCGCAATGACCATATACCTCATGGAAAAAATCCGGCTCTTGCAAATAGTCAAACTCGTCCCGTCGACGCAAAAAGGTCGCAACGGGAAATTTCTTAGCGGCCAGTAGTGCGAAAAAACGATCAAAGCTGATCAAGGCTGGAACGGGTTCAACTTGCCATCCCGTTTCGCGCTGTAGCACTCGGTTAATTTCTGGCAATTGCGGTAAACGATCGGTCGGTAAGTTGAGCATACTCAAACCATCTAAGTAGGCTTGGCAAGCTCTGGTATTCACGACGGCCAGCTGACGGGTAATCAAATCATGCCAAATCTCATGTTCATCCTTATCCCAATCAATATGACCATGGTCATCAACGGGTTTAGAGTGATAGTGACTCATCGCCCTACTCCATAACAATATCGTTACATTAAGCCTACCTAGCCCCGCCCCTACTGCCAATGCGCTTTCGGTTAATTACGCCACTTTGGATGTAACAATATTTTTACAATAATGTGGTTTTTGGTTATTTTTCATGAGCCTGTTCCTATTACCCTGAGTTGACTTTCCATGATTCGAGAACAAAACTTGTTCACAGTGATAAGGCCACATTCACTCTTAGATTAGAGGTTAGCTATGCCACTTTGGATACCAAGCCAAGCACGTATTTCTGCTTCCAACCTGCAGCAGTTTATTGAGCATGTGAATATGCAAGGTGAAGAGATACACAGCTATCCCGCTTTGCATCAATGGTCTGTTAATGAGACACGCAAATTCTGGCTCGAAATATGGCAGTTTTGCGATGTGATCGGTTATCGCGGAAACTGCATTATTGGTGAAGGCTTACCTCGTTATGGTAAGGAGATGGTTCCGGCCCGTGATTCGATCTGGTTTCCGCAAGCTCAGCTCAACTACGCGGAAAATTTATTGTCTTACGCTTTTCAATCGCCTGAAGGCATCGCGATTTGGTTCAAAAATGAAAAATGGACACACCAAAAAACTGACGTGGCAGCAACTTTGTGATCACGTATCGGTCGTGCAACAGTGGCTGATTCAAAATGGTATCGGACAAGGTGATGTCGTGGCAGGTTATCTCCCTCACTTGCCTGAAACTGTGATCGCAATGTTGGCAACAACCAGTTTAGGCGCGATCTGGACATCTACCTCCCCCCGATTTTGGGGTGGAAAGACGTGATCGAGCGTTTTGGTCAAGTACAACCCAAAATTCTGTTCTGCTGTAATGGTTACACCTTCAATGGTAAACCCTTTCATATGCAAGAGCGCAATGCACAAATCGTTTCTGGGCTTCCTAGTTTAGTGAATACGTGCCAAATCGAGTATTTACAAGAACGCAGTTTTAACGCGGATTTCAACGACAGTTTTTCAGATTGGCAATCTCTATTAGCCAGCTATCAACCTAAAGGCGTTGAGTACCATCGTGTCGGCTTCAATGATCCCTTATTTGTGCTTTATTCATCGGGAACCACCGGTAAACCCAAATGCATTACCCATTCCGTTGGGGGAACTTTACTCAATCACCTGAAAGAGCATCAATTGCATTGTGATATTCAACCACAAGATCGGGTGTTCTATTACACCACCACAGGTTGGATGATGTGGAATTGGCATGTTTCTGCACTGGCCAGTGGCGCAACCTTAGTGATTTATGATGGGCATCCACTCTACCCACAAGTTGGCGCACTGTGGGCGCTCGCTGATGAAGCCAATATTACCCTGTTTGGTACTTCAGCTAAGTACCTTGAAACATTGCAAAAAAACCAATTTTCGCCTTGTGACTTTTACTTACTTACCCATTTGAAAACTCTTTGTTCAACCGGATCGGTGCTTTATCCCGAACAATTTGATTATGTGTATGAACATGTTAAATCCGATCTGCATTTAGCTTCCATTGCTGGGAGGCACCGATATTTGAGGCTGTTTTGAGCTAGGTTAATCCGATGTCTCCGGTGTATCGAGGAGAGTGTCAAGGTGCTGGGTTAGGGTTAGATGTCGTGGCATACAACACCCAAGGTAGCGCAATAATAGCTGAGCGCGGTGAGTTGGTGTGTCGTAATAGTTTCCCCAATCAACCAATCGGATTTTGGCATGATGATGGAAGCCGCTACCAACAAGCCTACTGGGATAAATTCCCAGGTGTCTGGCACCATGGTGATGAGATTGAAATTTCCACCACTGGAGGCGTAGTCTTTTTCGGGCGCAGTGACACGGTACTCAATCCCGGAGGAGTTCGAATTGGCACGGCTGAAATTTACCAACAGGTGAATGCACTACCAGAGATCCAAGACTCCATCGCCATTGGGCGGCGTATTGAGCGCGATGAACAAGTGATTCTCTTCGTACAATTAACCGATCATGTGCATCTTGATGAGCCACTCAAACAAAAAATACGCACACTCTTACGTGATCGTTGTTCTCCACGGCATGTTCCAGCACACATTTATGCGATCAGCGAAATCCCGCGCACCAAATCCGGTAAATTGGTCGAATTGGCGGTCAAGCAAGTGTGCCACGGCGAACAGGTTCAAAATATCAGTGCGATTGCCAACCCACAAACATTACGTGAAATAGAAAACTTACTCTTGGCATAGGCTAAAAGTAAAAGCGGTAAATAGGTACCCAATTTTTTAAGTAAAATTAACGGTTTGATTTTCGTGCCACAGTGGTATTCTTGGCCAAGTGACTCTTTGTACTGGCTTTTTATGGATTATATTCATCTTACTCGCTTTAGCTTAAAACACCTCACTGCACTGCATGTCATGCTTAATACACGCAGTGTTACCCAAACCGCCGCTCGGCTCTGTGTTAGCCCATCCAGTATCAGTAAAGTCCTCGCCCAATTGCGCGAATTGCTTAATGATGAGCTTTTCTACCGTGATGGTAATCAGCTCATCCCGACGCCTTATGTACAGCAAATGGGTCCTACCGTGCACCAGATTTTATCGAGCATGAACGGGTTACTGCATTGCAGCGAGTTTAATCCCACTGAATACCAAGGCCACTACCGCTTAGCCATGCGAGAGAGCACTTTGGAACTGTTTGCCCCCAAAATCACCGCCATACTCGCAGCGTGCTCATCGGAGCTGTCGATGACCATTCACTCCAAAGAACATTACGGTTTTGATGCTTTGCAAAGCGGTTTGATCGATTTCATTCTTTTACCACACGATCTCAGCCAGCCCCCAACTTTCGCCCAAGATTTGGTTTGGCAAGTGATCGCATCCGATGAACTGGTCTGTTTAATGCATCCAACGCATCCTCTGGTCAATCAGGAGCTCAGTGTTGAAAACTACCTTGCCCATAAACATATCGGCATTCTCGACAATGAACTGAGCGATCCCTACTTTGAAAAATATCTAACTCAACAACACGAAACTCGACGCATTGCAGTCGCCACCCCAGATTTTGGTGCAGCGGCCATTTTATGCCATCAAACCCAATTTCTTTTAACTTGTTCAAAAATGTGGGCAGATAAAGCCATGCAAGCTCAAGGATTAATTCAGAAATCCTTACCCTTCGAGTATGGAAAAGTCGCTTACAGCCTCGTTTGGAATAAACCAAGCATGAATGATCGGGCAATCCGTTGGCTATGCCAGCAGCTTCTCTCTAGTGCGGTTTGAAAAACGCAGTAAAAGAAAAGGGTCAGCGCATGCTGACCCTTTTCTTTGTTGCTCTGTTTTTGATTTTTGTTAATAACCCTAGCCATGAGTTGTCAGTCAATAAACAGAAAATTGAGACGTGTACTCGGGGAACTGAGCTTCGTCCTTGATTATTCACTCATTAGTTTAGGTGCTAGGTTTAATTTTTGTTAGTGAAATTATGTAAATGGTCAATTTACTATTTGGAAAAGATATACAAATCACACTCTTAACGTAATCAATATGCAAAACGTGGGCGCTTAATAAAAAACCTTATCTAGAACCCAACAAAAAACAAAAGCCGCGGCATCATGCAGCGGCAAATATTCTCGGGATTTCGTATTCAGCCCTTCACTTCGTCAAGGGAAATAAGCTACTTACGGGCAATACCAACCACAACGGGCAACGTTCCTTTTTCGGTAACCACATCAAAAGCAACACGCGTTTCGACAGCCGAAAAACCCGCACTCTTCAACACGGATTCAATGTCGGATTGCGTTAAGCCATTTTCACTGGCCATGCCACTTTCGTCAGCCAACCAGTCAAAATGCACAAAGTACCCACCCTCATCAACTAAAGTGACAATGATATCCGCTACATCTTGTAAATTCGGCAGAAAAGCACACACCGATGAAGCGACAACCAAATCAAACTGCTTACGAAATGCAGGATGCTGCGCCACTAAGCCACGAGTGAGAGAATCCACCACGGGCTCCACATTACGTAGTTCTTTGCGGTCAAGCTCCTCAATCATGGCTTCTGAGGAATCAAGTGCAACAATATCGCGGGCAAGCGGTGACATTAGCTGACTTAGCAATCCCGTGCCGCAGCCAAAATCCAAAATATGCTTTCCTTGCAAAGAGAGGATTTTTGTCAGTTGTTGGAATACGCTTTGCGCAAATGCATGGGTCGCTGGGTCATTTTCCCAGTTTGCAGCGTATTCATCCCAGTCGTGTGCCATCATGGCCTCCGTATTACTTCTTGTATTCGGGCAATGCTGCCAAGAGTAAACCAAAATGAAGTAGAGTTCATAGAGTTACAACGCATTCTTTGCCAAGAAAATCCACTTTTGCCTCATTTGCCGAGAATTTGTTCAGATAGGCAGACGCTGCAATTTTGTTTATGATCCCAGCACTTTGAATGACTTGGCTCCGCTATGAACCTATCACAAATTGAAGCATTTTGTACTATTGCCAATACAGGCTCAGTCTCAGAAGCTGCCCGCCAGCTCGATTGCAATCGAACGAAGCTCAGCATGGCCATAAAAGCGCTTGAGAAAGAGCTCAACGTGGCACTTTTTGTTCGTGCTGGCAATTACCTTACGCTCTCTGAAGCGGGGAAAGCAGTATACAAAGATTGTGAAAGTTTGCTGATCACGGCATCGCGCATACGTCAAACTTGCGCACAAGCTTGCAGTGAGTTTGCTGCCGAAATGTGGATTGCCCGTGATGATTCGCTCCCCGACCATTTCTGGGCAAGAAATTGTCTAGCCAGTTGCACAAGCCTTTTTCCCAATACCTCCTTCAATATGGTGTTGGCATCGAGCGGTGATTTAGCCAATTTAGTCGCAACTCAGCAGGTCAACTGCGCCTTTGGCGTAGACTACGAACGGCTTGATGATCCAAGAATCACCTATCAGCCACTGGGTAAAATTCGCATGATGTCCGTGTGCAACCGCGATCACCCATTAGTGAAACAAAAACGAGTCAGTGATGAAGAGCTGCGTAAGTTTATGCAAGCGGTCATGGTTTATCTCAATGAGAAAGATAACCCGAACTTACAACCCTTTTCCCGTCGCTACATTGGCTTTTCCAGCTTTGAATACATGCTCAATACCATCATGAGCGAGAACGCTTGGGGAGTGTTACCCGAGCCGTTAATTCGACATTATCTCCGTGAACAGAAATTAACCGTCATCAAACACACATACGGTTTGACCCAAGAGGATTTCTGCCTGTTTCAGCCAATAGGAAGCAGTGAGAACCCAGTAGTACTGTGGATCAGTGACAAACTCAGCGATTATTTGTTTGATTTCTAATCCTTGCTTTCTTCGCTTTTGATTTACTGCCGGCACTCAGCGCCAATAATCATGACAGCAAGATATTATTATAACCATTTGAATATTAAGAATAAATTAAAAACTTCATTTTAACCCCTCGTTAATTACATAATTTCACGTTGCGTAAAAGGGATTAGTCGCCAGAATGAGCTGCGAAACCTACGAGGAAATTAACGATGTGTTCTCAAACCAATTTTAATGAAAAGCGTGTATTAACGCTTTCTGCCATTATCGCATCAGGCTTTGCTGGCAGCGGCTTGCTCGTCGGTCTACTCGTTGGCTCAATGGTCATTGTCTTTGACGGTGTCTATTCGCTAGTCAGTTTACTGTTAACATTATTGTCGCTCGCCGTTTCACGTTATATACAAAAACCCTCTGATGCGCGCTTCCCCTTTGGGCGCGCTGTATTGGAGCCTCTAGTGATCGCCATCAAAGGCTTAGTGATTTTATTGATTGTCAGCTATTCGCTTTATTCAGCATTCACGGCACTACTCAGTGGGGGGCGAGCGGTAGATCCCTCGATTGCGACCTTATTTGGTGCCTTTAGCGTGGCAGGTTGTACTTTAGCGTGGTGGAAAATGGCGAGATTGAGTCGACGTCATCCATCGGGCTTAATTGCAGCCGAAGTCAAACAGTGGCAAATGGATACTCTACTCAGCTTGGTGGTGATGGTAGGCTTTATTGTGGCTTGGTTGATTAGCCTCACACCATGGGAGCATTACGCTGTATATGCAGACCCGAGTATGATGTTACTGATGTCGTTCTACTTTATTAAACTCCCGCTTGGTATGCTCAAATCGGCTCTGCGTGAGATGTTATTGATGACACCGAGCCATGACATTCAACAAGCCGTATCCAGTAGCATTCAAGCGACTGAAACACACGCCGATCAACCATTAGAGCTTTATGGGGTGACCAAAGTGGGACGTGAACTTTGGGTGGAAGTCGCGTTAAAAACCGCAGAGGAGAATTCGATTGCCATTGAAGACATTCAGCGCATCGAAAAACATTTAGAACAAAGCCTTGCCGTACTGCCCTATCAATTACAACTGACCGTGAGCGTTGCTCGCTAAAAGCGGTGGTTTAGGGATGACAACAAAAAGCCCGCGTCATTGCGGGCTTATTTCATGATTATTGGTTGGAAACCGGATCCGATGCCTGATTCTCTTTAGATGCACTAGGTTCACGAGTAACCCACCAACAAATTAAGGATCCTAACGTCACCATCACGACACCTTGCCAAAAACTCAGCCCAAGAACAACACCCAAGATCATCGATGAAAACAAGGTCGAGATGACCGGTGTAAAATAAGAGAGCGTGGCAAGCAACAGCATATTTCCACGTAAAATCGCGACGTTCCACAGCGCATAACCACTCCCCATCACCACTCCGGCGAAAAGCAGTATCGTCACGTTTGACCAAGTAAACTCAAGCGCTGGCTCATTACTGACCGCATATTGAAGCCACAATGTGGCTGCCGTAGCACCGAAAAATAACACGATAGCATTTTGTCCTTGAGCTAAACGCTGGGTAACGTTGCAGTATATGGCCCAGATAAAAGCACCAATGAACGCCATGGTGTAAACCGTCGGGTTAGTGGCAATACGGCTCGATAAATCTGCCACAGAGATGCCTTGATCAGCCTCAATCGTCCACGCGACACCGACGAAAGCAAGAGCGACACTAGGGTAGACCCACACACTGACCGAGCGTTGGCTCAGCAATACTGCAATCAACACGGTCAACGCGGGCCAAAGATAGTTAATCACTGACATTTCAATAGCTTGCAATCGATCATTCGCCATGCCCAGCGCTAACGCCAAGCAGATTTCGTAGCTCACAAAGAGCGCCCCGCCAATCAGCACATAGCGAGTAGAGTTGGATTTTAGGCGTGGGATTCCCATTGTGACCAAGAGGAATAGCGTGCTCACGCTATAGATCAGCGCAGCTCCCCCAATCGGTGAAAACTCTTCAGCGACTCGGCGGGTTAACCCCATCAAGCTGCCCCACAGTAAAATTGCAGCCACACCGAATAAGGTATGTTTGTGAGTAATCAGACGCTGTTTCAAAGTAGCCTCAAAGTGGTTTAAATCGAGAACGAGGTTAAGTCAGAACGTTCAGTGAACGCAAAATTCTGGCGGGTGAACCACCAACCAAAGTATCAGGGGGGACATCGTGGTTTACCACAGAATTCGCCGCTACCACAGAACGAGCACCAATGGTCACCCCTTGATTAATCACCACATTGCCACCAATCCATACATCATCTTCAACCACTATCGGTTTACAAATCGTTTCCCACAACTGGCGGCGACGATAATCTAAGGAGTGGGATGCGGTATAAAACTGAGTGCTGGGGCCAATCAAAACATGATTACCAATCGTAATTGGCGCACCATCGAGCATCACCACATTCATGTTGATAAATGTCTGTGTGCCAATACGAATGGTTTTGCCAAACTCGCAGTGAAAAGGAGGCTGCACACTACTCTGCGCACCAAGAAAGCCAAACAGTTGCGTTTGTAAGGCGTAACGTTCCTCTTCATCAATACTTTGGTTAATTGCGAGTTTTAGCTTAGCCGCTTGGCAGCGTAAGGCTTCAATCTCAGTGGAGGCGCCATCAAAGTTTTCGCCATTCAGCATTTTGTCTAGTTCGCTCATTCGTTTCCCCCCGATCATCAAGCAAAATCCAAGGTTAACGCCAAGCCAACAAATGAAAAGTGCAAACAATGGCGAATTGATTTCCTCTATTCCTTAACAACAGCTTCCAGTGGCTCAATTCGGCTGACCAATAGTTGGTCTACCTTGTAGTTATCGATATCGACAACTTCAAATTTATAACCGGCGTAAACGACAGAATCCGTACGGCGTGGAATTTTACGCAGCATGTACATCATGAATCCGGCAATGGTTTCGTAGTTTTGCTGCTGAGGAAACTCTTCAATAGCAAAAGAACGCATCACGTCAGTGATTGGCGTAACACCATCGACTAGCCATGAGTTACCGTCACGGGCCACAATCTGTTCTTCACCCTCGGCCAGTACCCAAGTTCCCATCACAGCACTTTGTAAATCATTAAACGTCACCACGCCTACCACGAGCGCATACTCGTTCATCACCACCGCGAAATCGACACGGTTAATTTTGAAGTATTCCAATGCTTCAGAGAGGCTTAGTGTGTCAGGAATAATTGGGCAGCCATTAACCACACTGCCTTCTTTTAGATTCATTCCTTGTCCGTTAATCACGCGGATCAGTAATTCTTTCGAATCAACATACCCTTTGATCAAATCTAACTGCCCATCACACACTAAAAACTTATTGTGCGGATGATTGGAAATTTTATGCTTGATCTGCTCTTCACTGTCATTGAGGCTGAGGAACACCAGACTTTCGCGAGCCGTCATGGCAGAGGTAACCGGAATAGTCTGCATCTCGAACACACTTTCCATCATCTGCTGCTCACCCTTATCAAGCACCCCAGCTTCTGCGCCGGCATCCATTACCGCATAAATATCATCCGACGTGATTTCATCATTGCGCTCAGTCGGCACGCTCAGTGCACGAAACAGTAAGTTAGCCAAACCATTGAAGAACCACACGAATGGCTTGAGTAACGTGATACAAATCAGCATACCGCCTACCAAACTGGTCGCAATACGCTCTGGCATTGCCATCGCAATGCGCTTGGGCATTAAGTCCGCAATCAAAATGAACATGCTGGTCACAAGCATAAATGACAAAATAAAGCTGGCTTGCGCTAACCAGTTAGCGGGGATGACTCCCTCAATCAAGACTTTGATGTAAGGCGTAAAGGCCGACTCACCGACAATACCGCCCATGATAGCGACCGCATTTAAGCCAATTTGTACCACAGTGAAAAAATTCCCAGGATGGGCTTGTAGTTCGAGCACTCGCTCAGCACGTTCATCCCCTTCATCCGCCATTTGACGTAAACGGATTTTGCGAGCCGCAGCTAAAGAAATTTCCGACATAGAAAAGAAACAACTGGCAGCAATCAACGCCATGATGATGGAGATGTTTTCGAAAAAACTCATAGGTATACACCCAAAAAATCAACAGAACAGGAGAGTTAATATCACAAGGCAAACGAAGCTGGTAGATAAGCGCATCTGCCCCGTCTCGTCAGTTCACATACCCTACGAAACGGGGAGAAGGATGAATACAGCACACGTCACTGTAACTTCAAGTTAGACAATATAATTGAAAAAACAAGGTTATTCAGAACAGATTTCCCATGAGTGGGTCATTTCAACGCCTTTACCCAGCATCAAACACACCGAGCAATATTTCTCTAACGAATCGGCGGTGACTTGCGCGACGACATTTTGATCCAAATCTTCGCCACTCAAGACAAAGTGGATATTCACCTCGGTAAATAACTTCGGTGCGGTTTCACGGCGTGTTGCAGAAAGCTGTGCTGTACAGCCGCGGATTTTTTGCCCTGCTTTTTTCATGCCGTCAACGACGTCAACAGAGCTGCATCCACCGGCAGCCATCATGACCATTTCCATCGGGCTTGGCGCACTCGCACCACCATTGCCATCCATCACGATAGAATCGCCCCGAGTTGGACAAACCGATAAATCGAAAATCTTCAACCCACTTCACTTGCGCTTGCATAACCGAAACTCACTAAAGTTAATGAACGCCGGTATGTTAGCACAATACCACCCAGAAAGGTGCCAGACTCGATAGCCGAGGCAAAAAGAAAACCCCACTAAGCTTTCGCTTAGTGGGGTTCAGTTCTTACTCGCAGCAATCCCGCTACTAATAGGTGCTCCCTGCATCTATTCCTTGATAGTCTGCTGTATCCTTCAGCGCAATCCGTTTCATCGCCTTCCTAGCGGTGTCCCTTCCTCTGTCATCCTGACAGAACACGCTTAATCCTTTAAGTCGTCCATTCACTTTCCGTTTATAACCATCCTAGTTATCAAGCGTCCAGCCAATGTCCTTCGCTTTCCTTGCCGATCACTCATCCTGAATAATCGAAATCTTCGTCCTGAAGATGACCAATCCTTGGGTCTTTCCTGTTCCGTGTCGGCTTCCTGCTGACCCATTCACTTTACGATATGAGCGTATTTCAGCAACTGCTGTTTTTCATTGCACTTCAACGCACCTCACCGAAATATTTAATTTACCATTAAAAATCAATCAATTAAAAACAAAACCAACCAAACACCTGCAGATAAACACTTAAATTTCTCACATGAGATGTAAGAGATCTCGCACAAAATGAATCCTATATTGAGAAATACCCACGTTTTAATCCCTGATCCACTTTGTGATAGCGATCGCAAGGCGTGCTCCCAAACTGCACAGATAAGCTAAGCAACAGATGGGGTGATAGTAGGAAATCTCCCATTTGATACCGAACCACACAGTGAATAACAAGCTAGGTTGATTTAAGTATGGGTATAGACTCTTGACATAAAAATCAGGATAGTATCACTCACAATGATGTACCTATGGTACGTGGTTGATGACTAAACAATGTCGCGAATAAATGAGGAATAACGACATGATTTCAAAATGGGCGCAACGTTTTTTCCAGATGGCCGAATTAGTTGGCTCGTGGAGTAAAGATCCTTCCACGCAGGTAGGCGCTGTGATCACCAAACAAAACCGTATTGTCTCCGTGGGATTTAATGGCTATCCACACGGTATTTCCGACAGCGCTAGCACGGATGATCGGGATATGAAGTATTTGAAAACCCTCCATGCCGAAGAGAATGCCATCTTATTTGCGAAGCGTGATCTGGATGGGTGCGAAATTTACGTGACCCATTTCCCATGCCCAAATTGCGCGGCAAAGATTATTCAAACAGGGATCGCGGCCGTGCACTGTCCGGAACAATCTGACGACTTTTTATCTCGTTGGGGTGACAAAATTAAAGTCAGCCAAGATATGTTTTTGCAAGCGGGTGTCAAAGTACATTGGTTGCCACTACTTGAGCTACAACACATCAATACGATTGAGCTGCCTTCTGAGACAAACCATCATTAAGTCGATAATCATCGTAAACATAAAAAATGGGACTGATGTGTCCCATTTTTACCCTTATCGCTTTATCCCGAACATGAAAAATTTAGCGTGATTCGCAACGTGACTCATCTGATCGATTTTTCGCTGACCGAGATAGAGATTTCATCGATCGAAAGCACATTCTTTCTGTAACAATTTCGTCATCAATCGACGAAAAGTTTGACACCCGTTGTTATCCTAGCGAAATAAGTCACTACTTTTCAAAAAGTCAAACCGCCGAAAATGGCAAAAATTAAGCCGAAAACCTCCGCAAAATTCACCGCTATTTGCGTAATTTCTCAACGCATTATTTTTCCTAGCAGAAAAACGATCCCAACTTTACAATCGCGCCACATAAAAATAACAACGACTTATCGATGCCATCGAATGGTCAATATTGTTCAACACACCCCCTACTTAAGTGTGTTTAAAACCAATAACTCTCCCGATGCTACGCACCATGGGTGGCTGGGGAATAACCTCTAACGTGAAAGGTCCCAAGTAAACTATGAGTCCAGAGAACTATTTTCTAGACTGGCAAAAAAGCCAAACTCTTGCTGAAACACTCTCCCCTTTAATTGGTCAGCTCTATCGCCAGAAAGGAGTGGAAACGGTGTTGTGTGGTAAAACGTTGATCAATGCGACCACCATCGACATCATTAAAACTCACCGCGTGGCCCGACGCTACCTTGGTGAATCGTTGCCACTTGAGAAAACCCTACCTTTGGTACAGCAAATCGCCACGCTAGAACTTGCTCCGTGCCGTATTGATATTGGGCAGCTTGCCGAACAATATTGGCAACAGCACCAAGATACGCACGGTTTGAACGATTTTCTGCTCACCGCGCTGGATGAAGCACTACAGACCACACACCGTATTCAGCCTAAAGACGTTGTGCTGTATGGTTTTGGCCGCATTGGGCGTTTGCTCGCTCGCCTATTGATTGAAAAAAGTGGCGCGGGCTATCCACTGCGTCTGCGTGCGATTGTTGTACGTGGTGGTAAAGATGGCGATTTAGAAAAGCGTGCAAGTCTATTACGTCGCGATTCCGTTCATGGTCAATTCAACGGCAGTATTACCATTGATAAAGAACGCAAAGCTCTGATCGCGAATGGCAATTTTATCCACGTTATTTATGCGAATTCCCCACAAGATGTCGATTATACCGCTTACGGCATTCATAACGCTTTGGTGGTGGATAACACGGGCGTATGGCGCGACAGCGAAGGCTTAAGCCAGCACCTTGCCTCTCCGGGAGCGAGTAAGGTTCTGCTTACTGCGCCCGGGAAAGGCGATATTAAAAACGTGGTGTTTGGGGTCAATGAATCGGTGATTCAACCCGAAGATACCATCATTTCCGCGGCTAGCTGCACGACCAACGCGATTACTCCTGTGTTGAAAGCAGTCAACGATCGCTACGGCATTACTTCAGGTCACATTGAAACGGTTCATTCGTTTACTAATGATCAAAATCTGATCGACAACTTCCATAAAGGTGAGCGTCGTGGCCGAGCGGCATCACTCAATATGGTACTCACTGAGACAGGTGCGGCCAAAGCCGTAGCTAAAGCGCTTCCTGAGTTAACTGGCAAACTGACGGGTAATTCGATTCGCGTACCGACTCCGAATGTGTCGATGGCGATAGCCAATCTCAATTTAGTTCATGCCACGACTAAGCAAGAGCTGAATGCTTACTTGCGAGAAATGGCTACCCATTCTCCACTCTCAGGACAAATTGATTACACCGAGTCGACTGAAATTGTTTCAAGCGATCTGGTGGGTTCACGTTATGCGGGCGTGGTTGATGCCACAGCAACGATTGCACAAGATAGCCGTTGTGTTCTGTATGTTTGGTATGACAATGAATTTGGTTATAGCTGCCAAGTGGTACATTGCATGGAACAGATGATGGATGTGCGTTACCCGACCTATCCCGCTCAATAAATCACCGTCTCCACAACAGACCCAAACTGCGTGCAGCGAAACTCGATAGTCTCGTGGCAGGTGGAATGGGTCAAACAATAACAACCATAAGTCGAGCTGCGCTGGTCACTTCGTGACAAGTCATACCGACCTCTCCCTCAAGCTTGCCGCCTGACTGATGTAGGCGGCTTTTTTTGTGCTGATACCACAGCGACACAAGTCATCGTACTGTCAAGATTGTCCATTTATGGTGAAAATGAACATTGTTCATTTTCGATTAATCTTATTCAGGGTATGGTGAGTCTGTTACTTGGAGGAACCATTATGAACCGATTCCTAATCACTTTACTGTCAATGATTACTGGCGTTTTTGCTTTGATATTCAGCTTATTGCTGGCGATCCCACTTGCGATTATCGCGCTGATCACCGGTAAACGCTTGGAAAGACAGCTCAAAGCACGTGCTTACCAATTTAATCAGCAAGCGGCCTACACCACTCATTCGAATGTTATTGAAGGTGAGTACGAAGAGATTTCGCCACGTCGCTAGTGGCGATAGCCTTAGGGTTTGAGTGAATCTCAAACCCAGAAAGGACAACTTATACCGTCCAGATCACTCGAATAGCCAGAGCTATCAACACGAGGCCAGAGAGGCGATCAATCAGTACCGCGCGAGCACGCAGTTTGTCGAGCAAGCGTGGGGAAGACAAGATCAACGTAATAAATGTGTACCAAAGCCCATCGACGATAAACGGTGTAAACACAATCGCGGCTTTGCTCATAAAATCGGAACCGACCGCGACATATTGGCTAAACAGCGCAATAAAAAACAAAGCAATTTTCGGACTGAGCAGCGAGATTAACAACCCTTCTCTGGCCGATTGCCACACACTGACTGATTCACCCGATTCCAATTTAGCCGCCACTCCGCCCTTGGAGCGCAATGCGTTCCAACCCAAATAGGCAAGATAAGCAGCACCGGCATAACTGATCGTTTTAAACAGCAAAGGAGATTGATGCAGTACAACGGCCAATCCGATCAGCGTAATAAAGGCATAGACTCCGATCCCAAATGCATGCGCCCAAGCCGCCGCAAAACCGTTTTTACGCCCACCAGCAAGACTATGTTTTGCCACCATTGCCAAACTTAGGCCCCGGAGACATCGCGCCTAAGATACAAATCGTAAACAGCGATAACCAGACCGTTAGTGTCATGTTAACTCCTAAACTTATTCACTCTGCGAGCAACAATATAAGCAAATGGTTGGAAAATATAGATAAAAGAGTAATAAATATTGCGCCAAACTTTTGCATGAATGATTTTTAGTGAATTTTTATTCAGTGAAAGCCGCTATGAAAGGGAGTATGCTAAAGCTCAAATTTGGCGCAGGATGCTCAACGTGAATCAACTGAAAAAGGATATTTCTCTCGGCGCAGGCGTTGCTCAGCTCTCGACTACGCTAATGGGAACTGGGTTATTTATGGTGCCTGCCATTGCGGCGGGGATTGCGGGTGCTTTTTCACTATGGGCGTGGCTGGTACTGTTTATCGCCATATGCCCGATCGCACTCACTTTTGCCCAACTCGGTAAACGCTACCCGAATGCCGGGGGCACGGCGTATTTTGTACGTCAGGCATTTAACCCACGCCTTGAACGCGCTGTAGCTTGGTTATTTCTCAGCGTAATCCCTGTGGGAGTTCCTGCGGCAGTGACTCTCGCGGCCAGTTTTTTGCAAGCCTTGCTGCCAGAACCTTTGGCAAATCCACTCCTCACACAAACACTCACGATTCTTTTATTGGTCGGGGTGAATCTTGCTGGAACCAAATCCTCTGGGCGATTACAAACCATGATCGCGTTAGCCATTTTCAGTTTAGTGATCGCTTTTTTATGGCGAGGCGAGGTTTCCACACACGATTTAGTCATGCCGACATTGACCCGCGAGGGTTTACTCTCGATTGGTGCCGCGTTAGCAGTAATGTTTTGGTGTTTTGTCGGTATCGAAGCCTTTGCCCACATGGGAGAGGAATTTCGCAATCCGCAGCGCGATTTCCCCTTAGCAATTTTGATTGGCAGTTTAGTAGCAGGTTTGACCTATTGGGCCTGCTCTGTAGTGGTCTTGAAATTTGGCGCCTATGGTCAGGCTCAATTTGACGGAGGAGCCATCCCGTGGCTCAGTGATACATTATTTGGCACACGTTGGGCTACGGTGATCAGTGTGATTGGATTTTTAGCCTGCTTTGCTAGCCTCAATCTTTACACACAAAGCCTTGCACGTATGGTTTGGGCTCAAGCTCGCGAATATCGACCAGAAAGTGCCGTGGCTCGCATTTCAATTCGCGGTGTGCCTGCACACGCGACAATATTGGTCGGAGCCGTGCTGTTTGTTTCTTGTTTAGTTGGTCATTTGACTGGACTGGATCTGGAGTTTTTCCTCAAACTAGCCAATGGCATCTTTGTCTTGGTTTATCTGCTTGCCATGTTAGCGGCCTTTAAACTGCTCACTGGGGCAAGTAAATATCTAGCGGGAATGGCATTGTTATTGTGTGCTGGAGTGTTTGTTTGCTTAGGCTGGTCGATGTTGTACGCGCTTACGGTTTTCCTGCTCTTAGTTCGCCTTTGGCAATCTACAGCACAAGCGACGGAATCATAATCGCTCTCGAAGCAAAGCGTTAAAACAGCTCAACATCGTCTTCTGGAAAATGGTTTTGAGGGCCAACAATTTTGCCCTCATCACACAAGTTTTCATAACAGTGCACCTGATTACGACCATGCTCTTTCGCGTAATAGAGCGCTTTATCAGCATGATCCAAAATGGTAGGAAGATAGTCTCCTGGTCTTAGCGAACAAAAACCGGCACTAAAAACTCAAACTCCCCCAATCCGAGGAAAATCATGGCGGCGGATCTGGTGCCGAAAACCATCCAATTGTCGGTTGATTTCTTGCTCGTTACCGCTCGCGAAAATGATCACAAACTCCTCGCCACCAAAGCGGAATAGTTGCGCGGAATGCCCAAAAAAATGCTGCATTTGCTGCGCGAACATCAGTAAGATTTCATCCCCAATCATGTGTCCGAAGTGGTCATTAATGGCTTTAAAATGATCAATATCCAGCATGGCAATCCATAGCCTATGACTTTCTTCTGCTGTCGGGCTAATCGCAAAAGTATGACGTAGACGGTCTTCTAACGTTCGGCGGTTTAAAAGCCCAGTCAGTTTATCGCGCTCACTCTCATGCAAAATCACGGTGTAATTTCGGTAGATCTTGGCGAATCCATCAATCAATAATCGATATTGCTCCGGCGGTTCATTGAGACAGAGGCATAATTCAGCAGAAAAATGCTCTTCAATTGGTATCGGGCAGCTGCACTCATACTGACCATTAGACTGCAAGCTAAATGACATCTCGGTTTGCTTGTGGGTATAGCCATTGTCCGCACACACTTGGTCATACAACCACTGAAACTGCCTACTGCCATCGGCATGTTTAACGATGGTTAAACGAGCCACCATGACGGTAGAGCGCCCCAAGTGATGAAACAGTGTTGCTGAAGAGAGGGGTAAGAGCTGAGATAATGTCGCCAAAATACTGTAGCTAAGTGCCAATGAGTTTTTCTGCTCAGTAATTTCGATAACAGATTCAAGCACCTTGTCATTCATGAAGTCCCAACCCTAATACGAACCGCTTTCCCCAAAGTATAGGAAAAGAAATCCGTTATGGAGAAATGCCGTACGAAAAAAGTTTGGCCCCTCGACAAAGCGAGAGGCCAATAGTTTTACGCGATGACGATAGGCTCTTAATCGTGACGTAATACGTTTTGATCAAGCAATGTACTGATAATATCCAGTGAGCTCATGCCGGTGAAATCAATCTGAGTCGCTAGATTATCAATCACAATAGTCTGCTGCACATTATTGTCGGTAGTCACCGCCAACTCGATATTATTGTCAACCACTTGAGCAATCAGTTGGTTCGATGTGCTTAAGTTATTCAATAACTGCTCCATCGTGAGGTGATTACCCAAATCCTGGACCACGTCCATCAAGTCGATGCTATCACCTTCCACCACATTAAAGTCTTGAATGTGGTCTGTTTTGTCGTCTACCCCGTTGAGAGTCCATTTGAACAAATCAGCACCAGCGCCCCCTACCAAGATGTCGGCACCTAAACCGCCAATCAGCACATCGTTTCCATCACCGCCTTGTACATAATCGTTACCACTACCGGAAATCAACGTCATGCCACTGTGGTCAGCGATCACTGAGCTATCATGAGTGGCACTGCTGTGATCAAGCGACAAACCATCCGCAGCGATCTCAATACGATAATCAATCACATTCGAAGATTCAGCGCTACTGCCATCACTTTCTGTCGAGATAGCCGTCAGAGACAATGTATGTACCCCTTCATCCAAACCGACAACTTTCAGGCTATCTAATGCCTCTGGGGAAATCTCCCAACTGCCATTGCCTAAATCGGTTATCGTGCCAGCACTGCTTTCCAAGTTTGCATTACTAGGTAAATGGTCAACGCGTAAACTCAGGGTTTCGTGTAAATCCACTAACGCGGCGATAGCCCCTAAAAGAGCAATCCCTTGGCCACTGACACTCTGGTTGGCATAAATTTGCTGTGCGTAACCTAGCGCAGGATTCATGCTTAACGTGGGCGCATTCGCAACCGGGGTAACCTGAATCGGATAGGTTTTGGTCTCTTCCAATGCCATTCCTGATGCATTTTCGAAATACACACCCATGTCTTGGGCTTGTACTGTGATCTCGATCTCTGTACTCGCAATCGCGGTCGCATCAACAAAAACACCATACAGAGGATTACTGTGATTAATCAGGGCATTAATCGCATCTGGGCTACCCTCTAAAATCACACTACCATCTAGCGCATAGCTGATAACGACTGGACTGCCCGAAGGTGCTTGCACACTTAAGACACCGTCAGTCACACTCAATGCCACCCTCATCACATCGTTAGCATGAGCTCCCGCGTAATCCACATCGGACACAACAATTCCGGTCAGCTTTTGCTCTGACAACTCATTAATTTGAGTCGTTACATGGCTACCATCCACCTCGGGTTTATCGTTAATCGCGGTCACATCAATCACAAACTGTGCACTGTTATCGTGCGCGGTTGAAACATCACCCGCGATTTCAATCCCTGAGTTGCCGTTGTCGTTTACATTCAGTGTCACAGCCACCTGACCATAGAAATCTGGCGCTGGCACAAATTTAACCACTCCCGACGCAATCGCCGCATTGAGATCTGCCACTTTGCCCGTGATGGAAAGTGCGCCCGTACCATCACCACTGATGGTTAAACCATTGCTGAGTAAAGGATCAATCAGCAGCACCCCACTGTTAATGTCAATCTGCAACGTATATTGCGCATCAGGATCATCCAACTGAGCATCAATATCCGCCAAAGTGAAATTATTGAGCAGCAGAGGGGTATCCTCTTCCGTCACTTGATCTTGAACATTGACCAGCTCAGGGCGATCGTTCACTGCAGTCACATCGACATGCACATCAAACTCTTGCGCACTGCCAAGGTGCTGATCACCTGCCAATCCGGTATCCACGGACTGCACTTTAAAATGCAGATTGCCATTCCAATTCAGTTGGTTGTTATCACCGGAATTGAACACCACTTTATCAAGCTGCTGCGCATTAATTTCAAATACCCAAACGCCGCCACCAAGAGAGGTTCCCAAGGTGCCATCCGCCAAGCTCAAGGATGCGCCATCCGGCACACCGGAGATCTCAACACGTAAAGTCTCTGGGCTGTTTTCGGTGTAAGTCGCCCCACCCGGTATGCTTGGTGCTTTATCGAGAATTTGCGCACCAAGGCTGATGTCAATCGCTTGACCTTCATTACCAACAACATTCGTTATCGGAGCAATATCCACATCATCACCAACAGGCGTTACATTGAGTGTGAACTGCCCTGTGTGTTCGACGGGTTGGTTAAGCAGTGACTCTTGGGTATAGACCTTGATCCCCAATTGCACTTCGCCACTGAAATCTTTGGCCGGTTTAATCGCCAGCGCTGATAGATCCAAGCTGGTTAAGCTTGGATTGCGGATTTGCACGCTCCACTCGCCGCCGCCGTTATTTTTCACCACATAGTCACTCGACAGTGACTTGACGAGGAAATCGGTCGGCAGTCCAGTAAGAACCAAGGAAACAAATTGTTCCGAGCCATCATTGTCATTCAGGCTGACGTTGAACGCATTGCCTTGATCGGCAAGGGCAATCCAACTGTCTTCATCTCCCGTCACCGAAATCGGACTACCAGAACCAATCGTGATCTCATCCACCACTGGTTTCACTTCAAAGCTCACTTGTGAGGTGAAAGTTTTATCTGCATCGCTGCTGCTCACACCTTGTGAACTGGCGTTGGTTTCATCAAATACGGTGCTGTCAGTGACTTTTCCGGTCACAGTAATTCCCACGGTATTGATGTCGTTACCACTTGGATAGTTCGGACGCTGGTTTGAAGTAAATTTTCGACCGAGTGACAGCCGGTAGCTCAGCTTGAGTGAGCGTAATGCTGGTTCCCAAACTTTGGCCGTTGGCATCCACGAAGACACCAGAGTTGGTGTCATTCAACGTCAGGGTGACTTCGGTTAACACTTCTTGGCCTTGCGTACTGCCATTGAGGCTATCCGCCAAACCAATCGCGAGATTGAGGTGCACAATGCCATCTTCATAGGCGATACCGTCTTGCGTTGGCGTATCGTTCGCCAAATCGGTCGGTTGATGGTTCGCATCCAGACCCAACGTTTCTTGCACATTGAGTGTAATGCTTGGGGTCACATGGTTATCGAGTGGCTGATCGCCACTGCTGCTGGGTACATCAGCAACCGGAGAGATCGCGACAGGCACTTGCGCCGTCAATGTTTTCTCATCACCCGACTGAGTATCTGTCGTCACAAACGTGATCGGCAGCTTAAAATCCCCCGCAAAATCGCGCGGTGGGATCAGCACCAGTCCTTCCAATCCAGAAATTGAACCATCAGGATTCAGCATGCCTTTAAATACATATTGACCATCAACAAAGTTGAAATCTTGCCCACCAATCGAGGCACCAGCAGGCAGATCGCTCGCGTTAATCACAATACTCAGTTCGTCGGCTACCGCATCAAAGCCAGTGGCATTGACCATGAGTTTGTCTTGGATCTGTTGCCCCAAGTCCACCGCGTTATCTTCTTTGCCAATCACCAAATCATCGGCATCGCCAACCCAGTTGAGCTGCGCGGCAACGCTGTTATTACCCGTGACCACGGCGGGGAAACTCAAGGTTAACTCTGTGCTCACCTGCTTGGTGATTTTCACTTCGCTGCTGTCTTCACCTTGGTCATAGACTTTAGCAGTGATGGTGATCTTGATGTCGTTGAAACCGTTGTTATCCGGGTCGTTATTACTGTTGTACACCAAACCATTGGGCGCTTTGATGCTGAAATCGGCTTCGTTGGTGATTGTCCATGTTCCATCACCGTTGTTGATTGCGCCGGTGATCAGCAGTTGGTTCAATACCTCCGGTACGTTGCCAAAACTGACCACCAGTTGATCCACTAACTCATCGGACTGATAACTGCCTGCGGTGTTGCTATCAAGGTTATCAAAGCGAATCACATTCGCCCCCGCTTGACCGCCACTCGCATCATTGATGGTGAAATCAATCTTGCCACTCGGATCAGCTTGCACGGTTTGGGTTACGCTGCCACCGTTTTCGACTAACAGCTGTCCATCAGGCTCAACAATCGGGTTCACTTTCACGCCAATTGAACCGTGGATCACTTCCTCGGCAATACCTTGACCCGGATTAGCCGCATCCACATACTCGTGGTCTTGCTCTTTTACGGTAATCGTCGTATCCAGTGTAAAGTCAGTACTGGAGTTGTGCGGAGGAATGACCTGAATGTAGCCCGCCGCGGAAACCTGATTTGAGAAATCGAGATCCGATTGCCCTGCTACAGGTTCAAGTACCAGCACGCCATTAACTAAGGTCACTTCCACATTGTTGACAAACACTCGGCTACCATCTGGGAAGCCAGAGATTTCAACTCGGCTGAAGTACTCTTGCGCATCGGGGTTTTGAATATTTCCCGGTGTGTTTTGTGGTACCCAAGTGACATAAATACGGTCATCTTCATTACCAGACACGGCATTGTGGTAGTTTTCGGTCACATCAATTTTCGGCTCGACCAAAATACGGATCGTCTCTTCCACTTGGCGAACATGACCATCATTTTCAGTCACAATCACCGTTGCCTTGATATCAATATTGGCTGTCGATGACGCCACTGGCTGAACCTGAATACCTGTGACTACCTGAGCGACCGTCAAGTTGGCTTGATAAATCGGTTTATGGTTGCTGTCGTAGCCGGCAAACACCAAATCGACGCTCGTACCGTCACTGTCAAACAGCTTTACACCGTCCGGAATGTTCGAGAGCAGTACCGAAATGGTTTCTGAGCTGTCCGTCGGGCTGTCCGCGATTTCACCGGAAATAATGCTGAAGTTGAGATCGACTAAGCTATCTTCCGCTACGGTAGCCATCACACCTTGATGAGTACCGTCATTAAATGACTGCCATTGCGTATTGCCGCTAATAAAATCAACATTCGGAAGATCGGCGACTCCTTTCACGGTGACATTGACGGTTTTGCTGCCTAGCGATTCAATATCCTGCGCTTGACCCGTTGATAGGTTAACCGTGTCTTTCACAATACCTTCGACCACAAACGAGAAATTCTCATTGCTGTGTTTCGTTGGTAGAACCTCAACCTGAGATAGCGCACTCTGCGGGATCTCATAGTAAGTTTCCCCGTTAGGATAGGTTCCAACCGTGATCGGACTTGGGTCAGAGCCTAACCACACCAAAGTGGTGCCCGTATCCGTAAAATCGGACAGACGAACGAATAGCGCTTCTGAGCCATCTGCATCGCTTGAGCCTGTCATGGAAATCACTTCACTGAGCAGGAGAGGATCGTGCTCAACACTCGGATCAACCGCATTTTGATTGGAAGCGTTATCTTCAAAAATCGAAATACGATTAACGGTAAAGCTGCCGCGATCCGCTTCTGGCGCAACGTCAATCACAATCTCTTTGGTTTCTGATTGCGCCGTCTGCTTGCCAGCAACGTAATTGGTGGACTCTTTAGTGATGGCCGTGACATCCAGTTTGATTTGGCCTGCGAAGTTATCCGCCGGATCGACCTGAACTTGGGCTATTTTGTTGGCCGGTACTTCATAGTAAGTGCCATTAGAATCGGTTTTGGTTGGGATCGGCGAGCCATCGCTGTAAACCAAGTTGGCATTTGCGCCATTTTCAGTAAAACGAATCTGGTAGGTGATCGCTTCAGGATTGCTGTTGTCTTGAGTCTCCGCTGCGATATTGAGGCTAACATGACTGCCATCCTCCACCGCATCATAGTGAAACTCACTGCTACTCTTCCAAGTCGCAATATCCGCTACGCTTTCAATCTCGATGCGCATGTTGCCGTTGGTGAAATGATCACGCACACCATTGTGCAGAATTTCCACACTCACTGAGGCATTCATGCCTCCATTGCCTGTCGAGTAGTGACGATCTGGCACAAAGTAGAGGTTTTCGACCGTGGCAATAGTGCCATTGATCGACTGTTGCAACAGTGCGGCAGGCAACACAACATGTCCGCTTGCCGGATCGACATCCAGTTTCACTAGCTGGTTGGCGCTATCCAAATAATAGAAATCGCCACGGATCTGGTTTGGATTCCAAATCGAGACTTCACCTAGACTTTCCCCTTGGTCAACGTCATAAAGGTTGACCTGCAAAGCGAGTTTCAGTGCTTCAACCGGTAATCCACCCAAGTTATCTTGCGCATTGCTTTGCTCACCCGCAGGCACCAAGTTCAGCGACGCATCGTGGCCTTGGTCTTCATAGCCCGTAAATTTCTGCTGAGTAATGGTCGCTTTGTGATCGGAAATCGTAATGTTGAGCTGTTCCGTCGAGGTATCGTGATCGTAATCGGTTGCCGTCACATCCACCGTAAATTTGATGTCGTTTCCATCAGTGTGATCCAACTGTGCAACTGGAGTGAAAGTGGCCGTTCCGTTAGGTTGAATGGTTAACGTACCAAGATCGCGGCTCACACCATTAACGATTTCCACCACAGTGACGGTTTTCGCCGCGCCATTGAGCTCAATATCATTGCTCAGCACACTGCCTTCACGGAACTGGATATCACGCCCCGCTTCATCTACTGCGCTAAAGTGAGTAATCACTCCGCGATCTGCACCTTGTGTATCTGGGGTTAAGTTGTTGTCACGCGAGAATAGATTCACGGACGATGCCGAAGCACCCTCCTGCAAGGCGATATTTTTATCATGCAGGATCGGTACATCATCCACGATAGTGACAGGCAAGGTGATCGGTGAGGTATCGCCGTCCGCATCTTGCGCCAGCACTGGAATATTCAGAGTGAGCTGATCAGCATTAACAGGATGATCTACCGCGCCGTTTAAGGTAAAGCTATAGCTGCCATCGGCTCTTAGCACTAGGGTGAAGATCACCACGCCATTGGCGATGCCTTGATAGGTATAGACTTGACCACTACTGGTTGTGGTTATGCTAGGCGCGCCCCATACCACAGGTTGGCCTTGTGAAGTCAGCCCAGTGTTGCTGCTTACGCTGGTATCAATCTGATAATGGGCAATGCCATCTGCACCTTGGGTGGTCGTAAATTGGCCATTGGCAGTGGTTGATTCTTTCGTTTGATCGGTGCCAGAAGCCAAATCATCTTCGTTGACCGACAAGGCTTGCGCGCTGATCACAGAAGGTTGGTCATCGACCACGGTCACGGGCAATACAATGCTTGAGGTATCGCCATCGTAATCCGTCGCCACCACATTGAAATTCAGTAGCAATTCATCACGGCTTGCAGCGTGATCCAGTGGCCCTGATAAGGTGAACTGATAGCTACCATTCGCATTGAGCTGCAGGGTAAAAATCAGCGTGCCATCGGGTTTCGTCGCGGTATAAGTATGGTTACCACTGGCATCGACACTGTCAGACAGAGTTAGCACTTGACCGCCAGAAGTCACTCCGGCCAATGGGTTGGTAGTAAGATTCAGCGTGTAGGAAACCACATGATCCGCACCTTGCGTCGTGGTGAAATGTCCGGTGGCCGTTAAGGATTCTTTCGTGGTATCCGAGCCTTGAGCTAGATCATCCTCATCGACCGATAGCGCTTGCACACCGGTAATGGTCGGTTTGTCATCGATAATCGTAACGGGCAGATTCACGCTGGCTGCGTCACCATCAAAATCCACTGCCAACACTTTAAAATTGAGCTGTTTGCTGTCACTGCCTGCGGCGTGATCAATTGGCCCAGACAGAGTGAAGGTGTAACTACCATCGGTATTCAGCACTAAGGTAAAAATTGGGTTACCGCCCGCGGTTGCCGTGTAAGTGAGATTGCCGTTGCCATCGTCCACAGGCGCAGAGAGCACCACGGAAACACCATTTGAGGTTAACCCTTGCACCGGATTGACACTGCCATCGAGCTGATAGCTAACCACCTGATCCGCGCCTTGCACTACGGTAAATTGGCCACTGGCACTGAGCGGTTCTTTGCTGCTGTCTGAGCCTTGCGGTAAGTCATCTTCACTAACGCTCAAGGGTTGGCGATTAATAAACGAAGGTTTGTCATCATTGATTTTCACCGGCAGCACGATGCTCGCCGTATCACCATCAAAGTCGGTGGCAATCACTTTGAAATTCAGGGTCAGGCTATCGCTATTCAGCGCGTGATCGACCGGCGCTGATAATGTAAAGCTGTAGGTGCCATCGCTATTGAGCGTCAAGCTAAAGACGGGAGTTGACCCGGCTGTCGCGATGTAAGTGAGATTGCCGTGACCATCATCGACAGGCGCTGACAGCGTGACCGCCAAGCCATTGGATGTCAGCCCTTGTACTGGATTGACGCTACCATCGAGCACAAAGCTCGATACGGTATCTGCTCCTTGTACCAACTGGAATTGACCGTTCACGGTGACTGGCTCTTTGGTCGTATCCGAGCCTTGTGGCAGATCGTTTTCATGCACGTTCAAATCTTGCACATTCACGAAATGCGGACGGTCATCATTGATTTTCACCGGCAGTACGATACTGTCGCTATCACCATCAAAATCGGTGGCAATCACTTTGAAATTGAGCGTTAAATCGTTGCTATTGAGCGCATGGTCAACCGGCGCTGCCAGCGTGAAGCTGTAGGTGCCATCGGTATTCAGGGTCAAGGTAAAGACCGTCACTGAGCCCGCCATTGCGGTGTAAGTCAGGTTGCCATTACCATCATCGACAGGCGCTGACAGCGTCACCGCCACGCCATTTGAAGTCAGCCCTTGTACTGGATTGACACTGCTATCGAGCGCAAAACTCGCGACCGTATCTGCCCCTTGCACCAACTGGAATTGACCATTAACGGTCACGGGCTCTTTATCAGTAT
>NZ_JJMN01000062.1 GCF_000696385.1 Vibrio metoecus
TAAAAGCCGACGCACAGGGCATCGGCTTCTTTTGTATCATTGATTGGTTCTAACCGCGTAGTGCTGCTTTGGTTAAGAGCGCTTTCTTATCTGAATCAGAGAGGAATGCTAATTCCAAGCCGTTGATTTGTGCTTGGCGGATCTGTTGCTGACTAAGTCCTGCTTGAGGTGCTGCCACTTTGTACTCATAAGGCAACTCGATCCCTTCAACGGCAGGATCGTCGGTGTTAATACACGCTAAGATCCCATGCTCTAAGAAGCGTTTGAGTGGGTGGGCTGCTAGACTTTCGACAGTACTGGTTTGCAGGTTGGACGTTAGACAAGACTCAATACCGATGCGATGCTGGGCAAGGTAGTCCATCAATTTCGGGTCATGAATGGCTTTTACTCCATGGCCAATACGTGTAGCGCCAAGCTCTTTAATCGCCTGCCACATGCTCTCTGGACCCGCAGCTTCGCCTGCATGAACGGTAACTTGTAAGCCTGCATTTTTGACTTTGTTTAAAGTGTTTGGATTAAAACGATCGCCAGGTTGACCCAATTCATCGCCCGCTAAGTCAACGGCGACGATATGATTTTTCTGGCTCAGGATTGCCTCTAATTCTTGTTGGCAAGCATCAGTGCCGAAAGTGCGGCTCATAATACCAATGAGATTGGCTTTGATGCCAAAATCACGCACACCGGCCTGTACGCCATCGACGACAGCTTCTACTACCCCTGCGATTGGTAAACCATGTTTCATCGCCATGTAGTAAGGCGAAAAACGCAGTTCGGCGTAATCAATCCGAGCGTTCAGTGCATCTTCTACGTTTTCATACGCGACACGACGACATGCTTCAAGATCACCTAAGACAGCAACCCCCCAATCTAATTTAGAAAGAAACGCAACGAGTGAGGGTTCAGTTTCAACAATTTGCACATAAGGAGTGAGGGTTTCAATGGTGTTAGCGGGTAATTGAACCCCAAATTTTTGCCCTAATTCTAATATGGTTTGTGTGCGGATGTTCCCATCAAGATGACGGTGCAAATCAGTTAAAGGGAGCGAGGAAGTTATCATTATTGTTGTCCTTATCAGTATTTGCCGTTAACGTATAAAAACCAATACCCTGAGCTGTACAGCTAACGAAAGGCAAGAAAAGGACTATATTTTGTTTAACTTTACTTCATGTTAACCAGATTTGTTGGCCAATCATGATAGGCGATTGGTTTACTGAATAGAAAGCCCTGACCATGTGGGCAATTTAATTGAGTCAGTAAATCTACCTGCTCTTGAGTTTCTACTCCTTCGGCCACGAGCTCGACTTTAAATCCGCGAGTCATGTTAACGATGGCCGCCACGACACTGTTCTCAATATTCTGTGCATTGAGTTGTGCAATGAACTCTCGGTCTATTTTCAGGCAATCAAAAGGCAGTTTATGCAGATAAGCGAGGGAGCTATAACCCGTGCCAAAATCATCGATAGCGATGTGGATGCCGGCTTTTTTTAACTCCAGCATGTTATGCAAAATCACTGGGTCATTATCAACGATACGTGATTCTGTAATCTCCAATGTGAGATTTGACGGTGGTAGTTGGGATTTTTCGAGGATGCGGTATAGCTGATCCATGAAATCAGGATGTGAGAGCTGATTGACGGAGAGGTTGACATGCATGTGGAAGCTAGCAGGCCATTTGTTTTCTTGTATGCCACGCACGGTATCGATGCAGGCTTGGCGGAGAATTTGTTCACCAATTGCGTTGATTAAGCCACTTTCTTCGGCGATAGGAATAAACTCCATCGGCGGAATCAAACCAAGTTCTGGTGAGATCCAGCGAGCCAGTGCTTCAGCACCTAAAACTTCACCACTATGTAAATCGACAATCGGTTGATAAAAAGGCACAAACTCGTGGTTATCGAGTGCCAATTTAATTTGAGTGACCATTTGCATCCTCTTACGGGATGCATTCGCCATTTCTGGGGAATAGAAACTGATTCGAGTGTGGTCAACTTTCGCATTGCTAAGTGCAATGCTGCCGTTGCGTAGCCATACGGTCATGTTCGTTTCTTCTAAAGAGACGATGCCAATCGAAACGTTCACGGCAATATTGTCACTAGGCATACTGAAAGGGGATGCAAACAGCTTGAGAATGTTGGTTGCAATCAGTTTTAAATCGTCTTGTTGATTCGTCTCTGGGAGATAAATTGCAAATTCATCTCCACCAATCCGTGCGATCCGAGCTGGGGATGGGAAGGTCAAATTGAGTCGTTGGGCTATTGCGATAAGTAATTGATCTGCCTGATGGTGTCCTAAGCTATCGTTAATATCACGGAATTTATCTATCCCAATCAGGATCAAGCCACCATTGAGTTGAGGAAGCTGATTACAATTTTCAACCAAGCCCTCTCTGCTCAGTAATTGGGTTAATGAGTCATGCACCAATTGAGATCGCAGAGCTTTAAACGATGTTTTTAAGTTATTGGTCATTTCGACAAAGGCTTGAACCAATAGACTGGTTTCGTAGATTTGTCCGGGTTTGGGCATGTTGGCTGCCCAGTTGCCATTTGCGAGCTGCCGAGCGGCAGATGCTGTCGAAATGATAGGATTTGCCACGCGATTTAACGTCATTAAGCCGATCAGTAGACCAATAAGACTGACGGCAAGGCCTAATTATCCAACTGGTTTTTTGGGTTTTTCAGGCAAAGCTACCCAAAAGATCGGTTTCGGCAATAGAAACGCTGATGTACCAAGCTAAACCATACTGATCGGTAAAGGCTGAAACTTTATTAAAGTAGCGCTGGTTGGCGACGTGTGTCGTAAACATGCCACTATTGAGGTTTTGTTCGTTGAGTTGTTCTGCGCTGCTTTTAATGACTGGATTGGGGTTTTCAACAGCAAGCAACCTTTCTCCTTTTGGGCTGAGTTCAGTCCCCCATGACACAATACTGCTGTCGTTGGAATGGGCAATTAAGCGATGTTGGCTGTCGATGACATACACATCGGCATTAATTCTTTGTTTAAGTTGGGCAAGAAATTGATTAAAAGTGTTGAGTTTGACATCCGAAACCATCACGCCTACAAAAGTGGCATCTTGAAAAACAGGACTGAGGGCGGAAAGCGTGATTTCTTGTTTTTCATCTACATTGGTATACACCGCAGACCATTGTGCTGACGGTTTTTCAGCAATAGGGACATACCAAGGACGGACCCGAGGATCGTAGTTATCGATGATCGTATGGTATTTTTCATCGATGGTTGGGCTTTGATAAATCACCAATTTATTCTCAGTGCGCTCATCCTTAAGCATCAAGCTGTACTGATCAGGTGCATCTTTTCGTAACCCCACGTACTCGCCGTTGATGCCACCAAAGCCAAGGACATCGATTTGTTGAATATTCTTGCCAATCGGTTGGGAGGCTGCACGGATAAAATCTTCGATTTTGCTCGCATCGTCCGTTTGGTAAAGGTGATGAAAGCCAACGTTATACGCGATCATTTGATTAGCAAAAAAGGGACGATCTAAAAAGTCCGACAAGCGTTGTGAGATACTGTCGGTCAAATAGGATAACTGTTTGGTACTGAGCTCTTTTACGGTCTGTTCATAGCGGTAAGTTTGAACAGCCGCCATAGCCAAAATTGTGAACAAAAAAATCAGTACAAACGGCAGTATGATGGCGGTTTTTAAACGAATTTGGCGTTTTAACGGCATACCCTTCTCTAGTCTCACTTCCTGTGCAGTAAAGTTGGGTAGGCCGTTCAGCTGACACTTAATATAACTCTTTGAGTTTACGTGTTAGCGTATTCCGTCCCCCAGCCCAATACTTTGGCGGCTTCTTGTTTATGTCCATTAGTATGGTTAAGTGCCGCTTCTAAAAGTATACGTTCAAATTCTGGGAGTGCGTAGGCGAGTAATTCGGTTTCACCAGAAGCCAACGCAGACTTTGCCCATGTTTCTAATTGTTTCTGCCAACTTATATCATTATCAAAATGACTGGCTTTTCTTTCTGATAATAATTCGGGAGGAAGATCACTTGGCAGCACCTCACTACCGCTTGCCATCACGGTTAGCCAACGGCACATGTTTTCAAGTTGGCGAACATTACCCGGCCAGTCAAGTTTAGTGAGGATATCAACGGTTCGTGGGTTGAGTGTTTTCATCTCCACGCCCAACTCTTTCGCCGCTAAGGCTAAAAAGTGCTTCGTCAATTTCTCGATATCTTGTCGACGTTCACGCAGTGACGGGATGTGGATGCGGATAACATTCAGACGATGGAATAACGTCTTCACGGAACTTGCCTTGATGGACCAACTTCTCAAGGTTTTGATGTGTCGCCGCGACAATTCGCACATCGACTTTAATCGCTACGTGTCCCCCGACTCGATAAAACTGGCCATCGGCCAAGACTCGTAATAGTCGGGTTTGAATATCCAGTGGCATATCGCCAATTTCGTCGAGAAATAAAGTACCGCCATTGGCTTGTTCGAAGCGTCCTTGGCGTACCGTGTTGGCTCCGGGTAAATGCCCCTTTTTCATGGCCAAACAGCTCTGATTCGATCAGATCTTTCGGAATCGCGGCCATATTGAGTGCAATAAACGGTTTCTGCGCGCGAGGGCTATGTCGATGCAGTGCATGAGCGACCAATTCTTTCCCTGTACCCGATTCGCCGTTGATCAGTACCGAAATGGAAGAGCGAGATAAACGCCCAATTGCGCGAAACACTTCTTGCATTGCTGGAGCTTCGCCAATGATTTCGGGGGCGGAATAGTTTTCGCTTGGGCGATGTGATGCCTTTCGCTGCTCTTGTCCGTGGGCAATCGCTCGTTCGACTAACGTAAGCGTTTCATCGACATCAAAAGGTTTGGGGAGATATTCAAAGGCCCCTTGTTGGTATGCGTTCACGGCTGCATCCAAATCGGAATGAGCCGTCATGATAATCACGGGAAGTTCCGGGATCTGCTGATGTACTTGATTTAGCAGAGCAATGCCATCCATTCCGGGCATACGGATATCGGACACTAAGACATCGGGAGTTTCTCGCTCAAGTGCAAGTAGCACACTTTCCGCATCGGCGAAAGTTTCGCATTTTATATTGGCGGAAGAGAGCGTCTTCTCCATCACCCAACGGATGGAGCTATCATCATCGACGACCCAAACGTATCCTCTACTCATAGACAATCCTTAACAGCAATTCAAAATTGGCAAATAAATGGTAAACATGGTGCGTCCTGGCCAGCTTTGCACCTCTATTTTTCCCTGATGTTGATCGATCAGATTTTGTGAAATAGATAACCCCAACCCCGTGCCGCCCTCACGGCCGCTCACCATGGGATAAAATAAGGTGTCTTGGAGTTCAGGAGGTATTCCGGGACCATTATCGATAATCTCAATACTGGCAACGAGCTTATAACGTTGACCATGGATATTCGCTTGGTGCACGGTTCTGGTGCGTAAGGTAATCACGCCATGCGGTTGATTCGCTAAAATCTGTGCCGCATTGCTGACAATATTCAACAAGGCTTGCTCGATCTGATCGGTATCCATCAAAATATTCGGCAGGCTTGGGTCATAATCCCGTTCAAAAACCAAATTGGATCCCGCTTCAAGAACCACGAGTTGACGCACTTTTTCTAAAATGAGGTGCAGATTCTCCCATTTCTTTTCACCAGGACGCTGTGGTCCTAATAAGCGATCGACCAAGCTACGCAACCGATCGGCTTGTTCGATGATAATCTGGGTATATTCTGTGAGTGCGGGATCCGGCAGCATACGCTCTAAGAGTTGTGCAGCACCTCTTAAACCACCGAGGGGATTTTTGATTTCATGGGCTAACCCTCTAACCAAAAGTTTCGCCGCTTGTTGCTGCGCGTGTTGATTCAACTCTTGGGTTAGGCGACGTTGCTGGCCAATCGTGCGCATTTCTGCCAGTAACAATAACTCTTTTTGCCATGACACCGGACTGACGGTGACCTCAAGCAACAAGGGTTTTCCATCGACGACTAAAGTGACATCACTATCGGTAATACTTTGCCCACTTTGCAATGGTTGTGTCAGCAGTTGCAGATCCAGTGATGAGTGCTGAACAAGTTGCCGTAAGCTTTGATGCATTAAGCGTTTCATGCTTTGCGAAAAGAGCTGCTCGGCCGCAGGATTCGCATAGCGAATCATCAGGGACTCATCGAGAATGAATATCGATGTGACCTGATTATTAATAATGGTTTGATTCAGTTCTGCACTCACACTCATTCTCGCTCGATAATCACTTCACTACCTATGCACAAGTTTGGTGCATTAAGCATTAAGTATGGCGCAAGGGAGTGCAAACCCAAAGTGGAACTCCCTACGCAATCGAGCGAACGGTCACATCTTTTCGTTATTTCACCGTTGCTCGATGCAGATGCACCGTGATAATCGATGAAGATGCAATAATCTTGCCGTTTTCAATAGCTTGAATGGTGAAGGTGTGAGTCCCTCTGTCAATATTTTTTAACTCCCAATTCGGTTGATTGGTGGGGGCGCCATAAGGTCGGCCATCCATCAACAGTTGAAGCTGTTCGCCAATCGAGAGCTTGCGGTTTAGCTCGGACCGAATGTTGATCGTACCGCTATTGCTGCGCACCGTATCATCATGTTGAGGAGAAATCATGGTAACGGTGAGGAGGGGGGAGTTGTTGTGGGGGGATGGGAGAGGCAACCTCACTCAACTCAATATCCGTTGAGGTCGCTTCGCTTAATGTAGACGCGGTGATTGTCTCCTCCACGGGTTGGGATGAATCGAAGCTGGGAGCTGGAGCTTGCGCTTCATAATCCGGTAAATGGATGGCTTTTGCTTTGTCACTCTGTGGGCTATCACTAAAGTTCAGGACACCTTTTTCATCAACCCAAGTGTAGACGTTTTGTGCTGTGACTTGCGGTACCCATAATAAACTGATGAGTAACCATAAGGGACGAGACGATGGCATATATCACCTCAATTACATGAAGTTTCACTCTATAGATCATGAGTTTATACCCATGACTGAAATTGTAAGCCACATGTTAAAACGAACCATGAAAGGACTAAATATGCAAAAGGCCCGCCTGCGAGGCGAGCCTAAATATTGATGTAACCTAAGTTACCTTTTACACAAGCTGAGAATTAAACTGAGTAGTACAGTTCGAATTCAAGTGGATGTACTGCAACGTTCACGCGCTCTACATCTTTGGTTTTCAGCTCGATGTAAGAGTCGATGAAATCATCAGAGAATACGCCGCCAGCGGTTAAGAACTCACGGTCAGCATCCAAGTATTGCAGAGCTTGTTGTAGAGACTCTGCCACTTTTGGAATTTCAGCTGCTTCTTCTGCTGGTAGATCGTACAGATCTTTGTCCATCGCTTCTCCTGGATGGATCTTGTTCTTGATACCATCAAGACCTGCCATCAGCATAGCTGCAAACGCCAAGTATGGGTTAGCTGCTGGATCTGGGAAGCGAACTTCGATACGACGAGCTTTCGGGCTTGGTACCACTGGAATACGGATAGAAGCTGAACGGTTACGCGCAGAGTAAGCCAACATTACTGGTGCTTCGTAGTGAGGAACCAGACGCTTGTATGAGTTGGTAGATGGGTTAGTGATTGCGTTCAGCGCACGTGCGTGCTTGATGATACCACCGATGTAGTAGATCGCCATTTCAGACAGGCCGCCGTACTTGTCACCCGCAAACAGGTTAACGCCATCTTTCGCCAGAGATTGGTGAACGTGCATACCTGAGCCGTTGTCGCCAACCAGTGGTTTAGGCATGAAAGTCGCTGTTTTACCAAATGCGTGAGCCACGTTGTGAACCACGTACTTGTAGATCTGGATTTCATCCGCTTTCACCGTTAGGGTGTTGAAGCGAGTTGCGATTTCGTTTTGACCCGCAGTAGCAACTTCGTGGTGGTGAGCTTCCACAACCAGACCCATTTCTTCCATGATCAAACACATCGCTGAACGGATGTCTTGTGATGAGTCAACCGGAGCAACTGGGAAGTAACCGCCTTTTACGCCAGGACGGTGACCTTTGTTACCATCTTCGTATTCAGTACCTGTGTTCCATGCCGCTTCTACGTCGTCAATCTTGAAGAATGAACCAGACATGTTAGTGGCGAATTTCACATCGTCAAACAGGAAGAATTCTGGCTCTGGACCGACAAGAACAGTGTCTGCGATACCCGTAGAACGCATGTACTCTTCAGCACGCTTTGCAATAGAACGTGGGTCACGATCGTAACCTTGCATAGTCGCAGGTTCTAAGATGTCACAACGGATGTTCAGCGTAGCATCTTCAGTAAATGGATCGAGCACAGCAGTCGATGGATCTGGCATCATTACCATGTCGGATTCGTTGATACCTTTCCAGCCTGCAACAGATGAACCATCGAACATTTTACCGTCTTCGAAGAAGTCAGCATCGATTTGGTGAGCAGGGATAGAGATGTGCTGCTCTTTACCTTTAGTATCGGTAAAACGCAGGTCAACAAACTTAACTTCGTTTTCTTGGATCAGCGATAGAACATTTTCTACTGACATCTTGGATAACCTCCGGTGTTTTTAAGCGGTATGGGCTCGAGTCTTAAATAAAGTCGGCAAAGATTACTACGTTGTACTATGGGTAACCGATGCTGAAATTACTAAAGCGAAAAGCGTGCCATGTTTATAAATCCAATATAAATCATGGTTTTGGTCGGTGTGTTGCTGGTTTTTGATGTTTCTTTGCACCAAAATGATCCCTTTGTGCACTGTTATGGTGCGCTGTGTTGTTGCTCTGCACCATGTTTTACCAAAACGTTTGCTATTTCGCGCTCAATTGCAGGGGTTGTCAATGACTCTTGAGCCTGAAACTGCTGGGATAAGGAAAGATGCGCAGCAAAATGAAGAAAAAGTGGGCTATTTCAGCGCGACAGATCACATATTTCTAGGTTTTCCGCTAAAATCTGGTACATTATTGGCCGTTTTTGAACCATGTTCGGCGACTGCTTTAGCAGTCCGCCTCAATGAAAAAGTGAAGCAAACCCCGATGACCACTCCGCAAATTGAAAAATTAAGAAACATCGCGATTATCGCGCACGTTGACCACGGTAAAACCACCCTGGTTGACAAACTGCTCCAGCAATCCGGCACGTTAGAGTCTCGCGGTGATGTTGAAGAGCGAGTCATGGACTCGAACGACATTGAAAAAGAGCGTGGTATCACCATTCTGGCGAAAAACACCGCCATCAACTGGAATGATTACCGTATCAACATCGTAGACACCCCAGGACACGCGGACTTCGGTGGCGAAGTTGAGCGTATTATGTCGATGGTAGACTCTGTGCTGCTGATTGTTGACGCTGTTGATGGCCCAATGCCACAAACTCGCTTCGTAACCCAAAAAGCCTTTGCTCACGGTTTGAAGCCAATCGTTGTTATTAACAAAATTGACCGTCCGGGCGCACGTCCTGATTGGGTTATGGATCAGGTATTTGACCTGTTCGACAACCTAGGTGCGACGGATGAACAGCTTGACTTCCAAGTGGTCTATGCTTCAGCTCTGAACGGTTGGGCAACCCTAGTTGAAGGCGAAACGGGCGAAAACATGGAACCTCTGTTCCAAGCGATCGTAGATAACGTTGCTGCGCCACAAGTTGACCTTGATGGCCCACTGCAAATGCAAATTTCTCAGCTCGATTACAGCTCTTACGTAGGTGTTATCGGTGTTGGCCGTATCAAGCGCGGTAAAGTAAAACCAAACCAACAAGTGACCGTTATCGGTGCGGATGGTAAGAAACGTAACGGCAAAATCGGTACGGTTCTGGGCTACCTTGGTCTGCAACGTTCTGAAACTGACCAAGCTACCGCTGGCGACATCGTTGCGGTAACCGGTCTGGGTGAGCTGAAAATCTCTGACACTATCTGTGATGTGAATGCACTAGAAGCGCTGCCACCACTTAGCGTTGATGAACCAACCGTAACCATGACGTTCCAAGTAAACACGTCTCCATTCGCGGGTAAAGAAGGTAAGTTCGTGACTTCACGTAACATCCTTGAGCGTCTGGAAAAAGAACTGGTACACAACGTAGCATTGCGTGTTGAACAAACTGAAGATCCAGACAAATTCCGCGTTTCAGGTCGTGGTGAACTTCACCTATCGATCCTGATCGAAAACATGCGTCGTGAAGGTTTTGAACTGGCAGTATCTCGTCCTGAAGTTATCCTGAAGCACGAAGACGGCCAACTGATGGAACCGTTTGAAACGGTCACCATCGACGTGCAAGAAGAGCACCAAGGCGGCATCATGGAGAAAATCGGCATGCGTAAAGGCGAGCTGAAAGATATGTCTCCAGATGGCAAAGGTCGTATCCGTCTAGATTTCGTGATGCCTTCTCGTGGCTTGATCGGTTTCCAAACGGAATTCATGACTCTGACTTCAGGTTCAGGTCTGCTGTACCATACTTTTGACCACTACGGCCCACACAAAGGCGGTGTAATCGGTCAACGTGTGAACGGTGTTCTGGTTTCTAACGGTACAGGTAAAGCACTAACGAACGCACTGTTCAACCTGCAAGAGCGTGGTCGTATGTTCATTGGGCATGGTGTTGAAGTTTACGAAGGTATGGTCATCGGTATTCACAGCCGTGATAACGATCTGACAGTAAACCCTCTGAAAGGTAAGCAGCTGACTAACGTTCGTGCTTCTGGTACTGATGATGCACAGGTTCTAACGCCGCCAATCATTATGTCTCTAGAGCAAGCTCTAGAGTTCATCGATGATGACGAACTGGTAGAAGTAACCCCAGTAAGCATCCGTATCCGTAAACGCTACCTGACTGAAAACGATCGTAAGCGTGCTTCTCGTGATGCGAAATAATCGCTGATTCTAGTCTTCTGACTCGATAAGTTATTTAAGCCCTTAGCTGTCACCAGTTAGGGGCTTTGTTTTTACGGTAAAGAGAAAGGGCAGACGATGTCGGTCGTGATTATTTCTGGTGGCCCAGGTGCTGGAAAAACTACTTTGTTGGATGCTTTGGCAGGACGCGGTTATTGCGTATATCCCGAGGTTCCCCGTCTACTGATTGAACGTGAGAGTTCAAAACAGGACGGTATTTTACCTTGGCATGATTTGCCCGCCTTTGCCGAACTCTGCTATGACGCGATGTTGGTGCAAAAGCATTCTGCTATAAACGAGCCGATGGTGTTTTTGGATCGCGCGATCCCCGATATTTGTGCGTACTTATTGGGTGCAGAGTTGGCGGTGCCTGAAAAATATTGGTCAGCGAGCTCGGGCTATCATCCACACGTGTTGATGTGTGAACCCAACGCCATCACCTATCAACAAGATGATGTTCGCCCGTATTCGCTAGAAGAGGCGCAGCAAATCCATCATCGGTTAGTGCAGACTTACTCAGAACTAGGCTATCAGTGTATTAAGGTGCCAATGGCGAGTGTTGAGAATCGCGTGGAATTTGTATTGAACACCTTATCCGTGGCAGGATAACCGCAACGAAATGACAAGGATGAGCTATGAAACTGACTCACTCTTTTATTGAGCAGAAAGCTCGGCAAGGGCTGCATTTTTTCCGCTATCTACTGTCTCGGATGAACCATGACCGAGTCAATGTGAATGCGGGCTATCTGGCTTACATCACCTTATTATCAATGGTGCCGATGCTGACAGTTTTGCTGTCGATTCTTTCTTCTTTCTCAATTTTTGCCAGCGCAGGGGAGGTGATCCAAGATTTCGTGATCACCCATTTTGTGCCAGCAGCAGGAGAAGTGGTGAAAACCGCCTTGGTGGAGTTTGTGGCGAATACTGGGAAAATGACCGCGGTTGGTGGCGCTTTCTTGTTTGTTGCTGCCATCATGCTGATTTCCAATATCGATAAAAACTTGAATTACATCTGGCGAGTGCAGCAGAAGCGTCGCGCGGTGTTTTCATTTTCAATGTATTGGATGATTTTGACGCTCGGCCCCATTTTGGTGGGAGCGAGTATTGCGGCAACCTCGTACATTACTTACCTTAAAAATCTTAGACAATGAGTACCCGTTTCGGGGGCGTACAACCTATTTTTGCGCTGGCTGCCTTTTGTGCTCTCCTATTGTGCCTTCGTCGGGTTGTATCTTTTGGTGCCGAATAAAAAAGTGCATTTACAGCATGCGATGACAGGAGCGTTGATTGCCGCCGTTTTGTTTGAGCTGAGCAAAAAAGGCTTCGCCGCCTATATCACTCAGTTTCCTTCTTATCAGTTGATATACGGTGCACTTGCCGCGATTCCTATCTTGTTTGTTTGGGTGTATTTATGTTGGCTGATTGTATTGGTGGGAGCGGAAGTCACCGCCGCGCTTGGCGAGCGTGAGCACTGGAGTGACTCACCAGACATGCTACACTTTGCGCCATTACCAAAGAGTGAAATAGAGGAAAAACAGAGTGATAGCCCTGATCCAACGAGTAAGTGAAGCCGCAGTACGGGTTGATGGTGAGGTGGTCGGCGCAATTGATAAGGGACTTTTAGTGCTACTCGGTGTCGAACGTGAAGATGATGAAGCAAAAGCCAAGCGATTGGTTGAGCGAGTGACCAGCTATCGAGTGTTTGAAGATAGCGAAGGCAAGATGAATCTGAGTGTGAAAGATGTGGGGGGCAGTGTGTTAGTGGTGTCGCAATTTACGCTACCCGCAGACACGAAAAAAGGTACTCGTGCCGGATTTTCACGCGGTGCTGCCCCACAAGAGGCTGAGCGGTTATATGATTATTTCTCAGACCTTTGCACGCAAGTTTTACCGACTGAGCGCGGCCGTTTTGCGGCGGATATGAAAGTGTCACTGATCAATGATGGGCCAGTGACGTTTTGGCTACAGGCTTAATTTGCCTCGTGTTACCAAATGAATAACCAAGCGTGTCTTGCGTAAGGCAAGGCACCTGTTCAGGGATTGAGTATGTTCAAACTTATTACGCCGACCACGGATAATCAGCTCAATAAGTACTTCCATTTTCGTTGGCAAATGTTGCGCGAGCCATGGCGGATGCCGATCGGTTCTGAGCGTGACGAATACGATTCGATGAGCCACCACCGGATGATTGTCGATAGCCGTGGCTATCCAATGGCGATTGGTCGTCTCTACATTACCCCCGATAGTGAAGGGCAGATCCGTTATATGGCGGTGAAAGCCAATCGTCGCTCCAAGGGCATGGGCTCACTCATTCTCGTGGCACTTGAATCCTTAGCGCGCCAAGAGGGCGCCAAGCGTTTAGTTTGTAATGCCCGCGAAGATGCGATTCCGTTTTATGCCAAAAATGGCTTCGAACGTCGGGGAGAATTAACCGATGAACGCGGCCCAGTACGACATCAGCAGATGGTGAAAACGCTCGACCCGATGGCGAATGTGCTGCGTAAGCCGGAGTGGTGTACTGAGCTGCAAGATCGTTGGGGTAAGCAAATTCCGATCAGCGATAAAATGGGCATTAAAATCCAGCAATACACGGGTTATCAATTCCAGTGTTGTGCGCAGCTCAATCCCAACCTCAATCCGCATAATACTTTGTTCGCGGGCTCGGCGTTTACCCTCGCAACCTTGACTGGTTGGGGTATGGCATGGCTGTTAATGCGTGAGCGCGATCTGCATGGCGATATTGTGTTGGTGGATAGCCATATTCGCTATCGCCACCCTGTGGTGCAAAATCCGCTCGCATCGACTTCTCTCGATGGGATTAGTGGTGATTTAGATCGTTTAGAATCGGGCCGCAAAGCACGTATTGTGGTGCGTGTCATCATCTCTAGCGGTGACGTGGAAGCAATCGAGTTTATCGGTACTTATATGCTGATCCCGAACTATAAAGCGTTGTTGGCACAAAAATCCTGATGATCACGCAGCGCATTATGGTGCGCTGCGACAGTCTTTACCAACCAGTCTCGCCTGTTTGAAATCCCATTGTAGTTCCATGCATTGATCTGCCCAGCGCTGTGTGATCGCCAATAACCATTGGCCACGCTCCGGTTCGATAAGGTCCGTGCTGCCACTGAGTTGAGCTTGTAGCGTTGGCCCTTTGAGTTGAGTGGGAGTGATGGTTATCCGTCCTCGATCTGCGTTCACTTTGAGATTTTCTAACTCAAACGGTTGGGTGATGAAAGTATGCTCACCGCGCAGTGAGAGTAATCCTTGGCGTAAACTCAATTGTAATTGCCCATCAAGCGAATGAGCGAGCATGTTGCGATCACCCGCCATACCTTGCGCCGTCAGGCTGATATCGGCCAGTGCTTCAAGGCCAAACGGCAGCTTGAACCATGGTTGCAGCGGCCCAATAGGTAGAGAATCGGTGTCGAGTGAGAGCTGCCAAGGTGAACTGAGTGACGATAAATCCCAACTGGCATGAGCTTCAATATAACCGTGTTCTAGCGGTAAAAAGGCGCGAGTTAACTGCCATATACCCTGTTCACTGTGCATATTGAGCACGCTTTGGGTGCTCAGAATACCGGCATAACTGGCACTGTTGGCTGTCACTGCAAGTTTACCTTGCCAAAATCCCCATTGGCCATCCTTCGCCCATTGCAGTTGTTGTCCATCGGCATTCAGCCCCGAGGCTTGCCAAAACGGCGGTTGAACGGTTTGGATGAGTTGCAGATTATTGACATCTAGCTTATCAATGCTGACATTCTGCCAATCGGGTAAGGCTTGGGTGAAGATCTGCCAATCTTGCGGCTGCTCTGCAATCCACTTCACGCCGCTGATGGAGAGTTGGGAGAGTGCGATACTCGTTTCGGAGAGCTTGCCCTTAAGTTGCACATCCCCTTGCCATACTTGAGTATGCCCTTCAATCTCGATGCCTGAGGGGGTGAAAGTCAACTCGGCACTAGGCTCCACCCACTGTGTGGCACGCCATTGTGCTGAATCAGCATTGAGTGATAGGTAACCTTGTGGTTGTTGCCAAAGGCTCTGTTGAAGACGGTAATCCTCAATGGAAAGGTTGAGGTTTTCCCACGCCACACCATTTATGGTCAGTTGGCTATTCAGCAGGTCTAAACTGTTAATGTGTTGAATATTTGGCGATATCTTTTGCCATAGCGGGTGGGTTTGCCACTGATCAAGATTGAGTTGAAGTCGGCTGATGGTCACATTGACCAGTGACCAGCCTTGCGGATATTGCTCTGCTTGTCCTGAAATGGGGCTCTGATGCCAGTTGAAAGAAAAGCCATACACTGTGCTGTCTTGCGCTTGGTAATTGGCATCAACCAATACTTGGTTAAAGGCCTCACCATCAACGTTGATCTGTTCGGCAGAAAGCTGGATTTTACCGTAGGGTAACAACTGCTGTGGTGAAGCCCAAACCGGCTGTTTGATCTGTAAACTCACCCCACGCGCGATAATACCTTGGTCAGCCCAGTCAATATTGTGCAGCGCCAACTGGTTGAGATGGACGGAATCGGGCAAGGTGAAAGCAGGCAAGCCGTGGGCGAGGTTCGCACCATCAATCAAAACACTGTCGATTTCGAGTTTTTTCTCAAGTAATCCATAAGGGTTTACCCACAAATCCATTTGCTGTAATTCAATGGCGGGTTCCGAGGCAATTTGTACATCACTTAAGCGCAGCTTAAATGGGTACAGGTATTCTATCTTGGCAAAGCGCAGTGTTTCCGGCCACAACTGCTGCACTATCCATTGCGCAGAAGGCGTGAAATAGCGGGTATGCATAATGCCAAACCCCGCTAATACGAAAATCAGTAGCAGTGCGATACCCGCTACGCCCATGGCCAGTAGTTTTCTCATAATCTCTGCGTTGCCATCATTCAATGTTACTCATCAATCCACACCCAAGCTTGGAGTAAAGCACGAGAGACAGCAACAAAAAAAGCCCCTCGAAAGAGGGGCTTGCTACTCAGTTATCACTTTTACGCCAATTTGGCATTAATCGAGCTTAGGACCTGCCGCCACCAAGGCTTTACCTTCGGCGTTATCGGTGTACTTGTCGAAGTTGTTGATAAAGCGTGTTGCCAAGTCTTTGGCTTTGCTTTCCCATTGTAGTGGGTCGACATAAGTATCACGTGGGTCAAGGATCATCGGATCGACACCTGGCAATGCAGTTGGCACTTGCAGATTGAAGATCGGGATATGCTTGGTTTCCGCTTTCTCGATGGAACCATCCAAAATCGCATCAATGATGCCGCGCGTATCTTTAATCGAGATACGTTTGCCGCTGCCATTCCAGCCAGTGTTGACCAGATAGGCTTCTGCGCCCGCCGCTTCCATACGTTTCACCAACACTTCCGCATACTTGGTTGGGTGCAGAGTGAGGAACGCTGCGCCAAAACAGGCTGAGAAAGTTGGGGTAGGTTCAGTAATACCACGTTCAGTACCTGCCAGTTTCGCGGTGAAGCCAGACAAGAAGTGGTATTTGGTTTGCTCTGGAGTCAGTTTGGATACTGGAGGCAATACGCCAAAGGCATCTGCGGACAGGAAGATCACTTTTGTCGCATGACCGCCTTTAGAAACCGGTTTTACGATGTTGTCGATGTGATAGATAGGGTAAGAAACACGAGTGTTTTCTGTTTTAGAGCCATCATCAAAATCGATTGAGCCATCATTGCGTACGGTCACGTTTTCTAGCAAAGCATCACGGCGGATTGCGTTGTAAATGTCTGGTTCTGCTTCTTTAGACAGCTTGATGGTTTTTGCGTAGCAGCCACCTTCAAAGTTGAACACGCCATCATCATCCCAGCCGTGCTCATCGTCACCGATCAAGGCACGTTTAGGATCAGTTGACAGAGTGGTCTTACCGGTACCTGATAGGCCGAAGAAGATCGCAACATCGCCCGCTTTGCCCATGTTGGCAGAGCAGTGCATAGAAGCAATACCTTGCAGCGGCAGGAAGTAGTTCATCATCGCGAACATGCCTTTTTTCATCTCACCGCCGTACCAAGTACCGCCGATGAGCTGCATGCGCTCAGTTAGGTTAAACACGGTGAAGTTTTCTGAGTTCAGACCCTGCTCTTTCCAGTTCGCATTGGTGCATTTCGCGCCGTTCATGACTACGAAGTCTGGCTTAAAGTGTGCCAATTCGTCTTCGTTAGGGCGGATAAACATGTTTTTCACAAAGTGCGCTTGCCATGCGACTTCGGTAATAAAACGTACGCTCAGACGGGTATCCGCATTCGCGCCACAGTAACCATCTAATACGAATACGCGTTTACCTGAAAGCTGTTTGGTAACTTGTGCTTTCAGGTCATTCCAGACCTCTTGATTAATCGGTTTGTTATCGTTTTTTGCTTTATCTGATGTCCACCACAGAGTATCGCGGGTGGTATCGTCTTTTACGATAAACTTATCTTTTGGTGAGCGGCCAGTGAAGATGCCAGTATCAACCGCAACCGCGCCTAATTCGGTGACCACACCACGCTCATAACCTTCGAGGTCTGAACGGGTTTCTTCAGCAAATAACAATTCATAGCTCGGGTTACGAACTATTTCAGTTACGCCGGTGATCCCATATTGGGCTAGATCGAGTTGTGCAGCCTTAGTATGTTCCATAACGGTCATAGGTGCTCCTTGTAGGATTTTGTAGGGATTTTGTAATAATTTATGTAATTGTTATCTGCTCACCATGCTAGCAACGGACCTAGGAGAAAACAGGGAGGCAGTTCAAATATTGCCCACCGAGTTTCTGTGGTTTTAGGTAACTCGTCACATATATTGGCATTACTATTTTATCGTGCACGCAAACCTTTGCGCCAGAGGCCAAAGATTAATACTTCTCAGAAATTAAGTACGGCGTACTGTGATTTGGATCGTTGATTTTATTGGTTTTTTATAAAGAAAAAGCCAGCGGGGAGCTGGCTTTTTGGCGGTTTTTACGTGCTTGTTAAACGCGGCGAATTAATGCAGTACGGAACCATTTCCGCCTTGGGGCGCATACAATTCAGCCACTTGCGCAGCATCGAATGAGTAAGTGGTGCCACAATAATCGCAATGTAGAGCCACTGCACCCTCTTGGGCAAGGATGTCATTAATCTCATCACGTGCGACAGTCATGATCGCCGCTGCACTGCGCTCACGTGAGCAACCACAACGGAAGCTGACCGGATGCGGTGCGAACAACTGAACTTTCTCTTGGTTGTATAGACGGTACAGCAGTTCTTCGGCAGGTAGAGCAAATAACTCTTCGTTCTTAATGGTGTCAGTTAATTGTTCTAAATGTTCGAAATCATCGGCAGAGCCTTTACCATCGGGTACGATTTGCAGCAACATGCCAGCCGCACAGGCTTTGCCTGCATGCTCACCGACACGGATCCACAAACGAGTTTTGAGCTGCTCTGAGCGTAGGAAGTAACCTTCGAGCACATCGGCAAGAGTCTCGCCTTCCAAACCGACTACCCCTTGATAGCGCTCGCCTTGTTTAGGTTCAATCGTGATCACTAGGTGGCCTTTGCCCAACATGTCATGCAGATTGGCATTGTCGGCAATATCGCCTTGCCAACGTGCTACACCACGCACTTGTTGGTTGTTATCACCGTTAATCACAACCAGAGAGACTGGACCATCACCTTGCAGTTGCAAAGTGATAGAGCCTTCAAACTTCAGCGTTGCCGTGAGCAGCGATGTGGCAACCAGCAATTCGCCGATCAGGTGTTTTACCGCAGCAGGATATTCCTGACTGGAAATCATGTGCTGATAAGTATCGTCCAGTTGAACTAACTCACCACGTACGGAGAGGTCTTCAAAAAGATAGCGATGTAGCATGTTGTTCGCCATTGAGCTTGTCGTCATAAGGAATTGTCCGGCTAATTACTGATGGATAAATTTGAGTAGATCTCGGCGCTGTTTCTTGTCTGGACGTCGATCCGGACTCGGGTTGAGCTGGCGCATCATGGCATTGCGTTCACGCTTAGCGATGCTTTCAGCCGTTTCACGGTAGAGCTGCTGCGCTTCTGGTGCTCCACGGCGTTGGTCAGAGATCTTCTCGATAATGACAGTTTTCTCGTCATGTCCCTGACGTAGCGTGATCTGTGCACCAAGTTCTACCGATTTACTGGGTTTGGTGCGCTGGCCATTATAGTGGACTTTGCCGCCTTCGACCATATTTCGCGCGAGCGAGCGAGTTTTGTAAAATCTTGCCGCCCACAACCATTTATCCAGCCTTACGTCATCTGCACTGGAACTCATTGCTCCTTTTCCTCTCTAACCTTGTTACGTTTTGGTCAATTTTCTTGATTAACAATGGTGTTTGCGGGGCAGTTTTTCAAGCAAGTCGACAATTTAACGTTTGAGACGGATCTCTTAATAAGGCTTGTGCTATATTGCCATGCCTGCATAAAGTCTTGAAAAACATCTGTACGGGCGAATTTGCGCAAAATGAAGCGTAAAAGTACAGAAAGGAATAACGTGGAAATTTATGGAATTTAAACAACTTCCTCCGCTTGCAACGTGGCCGCGTTTGATTAGCCAAAATGCACAGCGATGGCAAAAGCCAATCAGTGAAGGATTGACGCTAGTGCTGCTGGTGGCCTCGGCTTGGACGTTGGGCAAAATGGTGTGGTTAATGCTGGGCGAACAAGCACAAGCGCCGAGTTGGAGCCCAACCCTATCAGGCTTAAAGCCGGATCGTCAGCCGCTGGATATTAGCGTATTGCAAAAAGGTGACCTGTTTGGTGTGTTTACTGAACCAAAAGAGCCTGTGGTTGAGCAGCCCGTGGTGGTTGATGCCCCCAAAACTCGTTTGAGCCCTGTTTTATCTGGCGTGGTCGCTAGCAATGATACGCAAAAAAGCTTGGCGGTGATTGCAAACCGTGGTGTGCAAGCCACCTACGGGATCAATGAGGTGATTGAAGGCACACAGGTCAAATTAAAAGCGGTGATGCCAGATCGTGTCATTCTGAGTAATGCTGGCCGTGATGAAACCTTGATGCTTGAAGGATTGGACTATTCTGCGCCAGCTGTACCGTCTACGCCTAACGCGCCGATCCCACGTCAAGGTCAAGCCTCGACGCCTGCACCTCAGTTGGAAGAGAAGCTTGATGCTATTCGTGAAGCGATTACCCGAAATCCGCAGGAAATTTTCCAGTATGTGCGCCTGTCTCAGGTAAAGCGGGATGACAAAGTGCTCGGTTATCGAGTGAGCCCCGGAAAAGATCCGGCACTCTTTGAATCGATTGGTCTGCAAGATGGCGATGTCGCGGTGGCGATTAATGGCTTGGATTTGACCGATCCCAATGTAATGAACACCGTATTTCAGTCAATGAATGATATGACTGAAATGAATCTGACAGTTGAACGTGATGGTCAACAACATGATGTATATATTCAATTTTAACGCTGAGGCGGGTGACAACGCGTTAGTGAGGCAAGGGAGTTCCCAGTGAAATTTTGGCTGAAAAAAAGTTCATGGCTGTTGGCAGGCAGTTTACTGTCCACACCTTTAGCGATGGCAAATGAGTTCAGTGCTAGCTTCAAAGGCACCGACATTCAAGAATTTATCAATATTGTTGGGCGCAATCTTGAGAAGACCATCATTGTCGACCCTTCGGTGCGCGGCAAAGTGGATGTGCGCAGTTTTGATACCTTAAACGAAGAGCAGTATTACAGTTTTTTCCTCAGTGTGCTTGAAGTGTATGGCTTCGCTGTGGTCGAAATGGACAACGGCGTGCTCAAGGTTATCAAATCCAAAGATGCGAAAACCTCAGCGATTCCAGTCTTGAGTGGGGAAGAGCGTGCCAGCGGAGACTCTGTCATTACCCAAGTGGTGGCGGTGAAAAATGTGTCGGTACGTGAACTGTCACCGCTACTGCGCCAACTGATTGATAACGCAGGCGCGGGTAACGTGGTGCATTACGACCCAGCTAACATCATCTTGATCACCGGTCGCGCTGCGGTGGTGAACCGTTTGGCGGAAATTATTCGTCGCGTTGACCAAGCGGGCGACAAAGAGATTGAAGTGGTTGAACTCAATAACGCGTCAGCAGCAGAAATGGTGCGTATTGTCGAAGCACTCAACAAAACGGCTGATGCGCAAAACACACCGGAATTCTTAAAACCTAAGTTTGTGGCCGATGAGCGCACTAACTCAATTCTGATTTCTGGCGATCCCAAAGTGCGTGAGCGCTTGAAGCGTTTGATTAAGCAACTGGATGTCGAAATGGCAGCCAAAGGCAATAACCGCGTGGTGTATTTGAAATATGCCAAAGCGGAAGATTTGGTCGAAGTGCTGAAAGGCGTTTCCGATAACCTACAAGCTGAAAAAGGTACTGGGCAGCAAACAACCTCAAAGCGTAATGAGGTGATGATTGCGGCACACTCCGATACCAACTCGTTAGTGCTCACTGCGCCGCAAGACATTATGAATGCGATGCTCGAAGTGATTGGCCAGTTAGATATTCGCCGTGCACAAGTGTTGATTGAAGCCTTGATTGTGGAAATGGCCGAAGGGGATGGCATCAACCTCGGAGTACAATGGGGTTCGCTAGAAAGCGGCTCAGTCATTCAATACGGCAATACAGGCGCATCGATTGGTAATGTGCTGATTGGCCTAGAAGAAGCGAAAGACACCACAGAGAAAAAGCCGATCCGTAATAGTGATACGGGGGAAATTAAGTATTACGAAGAGACCACAACGAAAGGTGACTACTCAACCTTAGCTTCGGCACTGTCCGGTTTGCAAGGTGCCGCGGTCAGTATCGCTCTGGGGGATTGGACAGCACTCATTAGTGCGGTGTCGAACGACTCTAAATCCAACATCCTGTCATCACCGAGCATTACCGTAATGGATAACGGTGAAGCCTCATTCATCGTGGGTGAAGAAGTTCCCGTGATCACCGGTTCCACCGCTGGCTCGAATAATGACAACCCATTCCAAACCGTGGATCGTAAGGAGGTGGGTATCAAGCTCAAAGTGGTACCACAGATCAACGAAGGCAACTCAGTCCAGCTCAAGATTGAGCAAGAGGTTTCCAACGTATTGGGGGCCAATGGTGCGGTAGACGTACGTTTTGCCAAGCGCCAACTCAATACCTCGGTGATGGTGCAAGACGGGCAAATGCTAGTGCTGGGCGGTTTGATTGACGAGCGCGCCTTAGAAAGTGAATCCAAAGTACCGCTACTGGGTGATATTCCATTGCTAGGACAACTGTTCCGTTCAACCAGCTCGCAAGTGGAAAAGAAAAACCTGATGGTGTTTATCAAGCCAACCATTATTCGTGATGGCATGACTGCCGACGGTATCACTCAACGTAAATACAACTACATTCGCGCCGAGCAGCTGTTCCGCGCCGAAAAAGGCTTACGTCTGCTGGATGATGCCAGCGTGCCGGTCTTGCCGAAATTTGGCGATGACCGTCGTCATCCACCTGAGATTCAAGCCTTTATTGATCAGATGGAAGCCGAGCAATGACCGAAATGGTGATCTCTCCAGCTGAACGGCAGTCGATTCGTCGTCTGCCATTTAGCTTTGCTAACCGCTTCAAGTTAGTGCTGGATTGGAATGAAGATTTCTCGCAAGCCAGCATTTACTTCTTGCCGCCGCTTTCTATGCAAGCGTTGGTCGAAACCAAGCGAGTAGTGAAACATGCCTTTGAGCTGATTGCTTTGTCGCAAGCAGAGTTTGAAAGCAAGCTGACCCAAGTCTATCAACGCGACTCTTCAGAAGCGCGCCAACTGATGGAAGATATTGGTGCTGACAGTGATGACTTCTTCTCTCTGGCAGAAGAGCTGCCACAAAACGAAGATTTGCTAGAAAGCGAAGACGATGCGCCGATCATCAAACTGATCAACGCCATGTTGGGTGAAGCGATCAAAGAAGGCGCATCGGATATTCATATCGAGACCTTTGAAAAAACACTGTCGATCCGTTTTCGAGTCGATGGTGTGCTGCGTGAAGTGCTGGCCCCTAGCCGCAAGCTCTCGTCGCTGCTTGTTTCTCGCGTTAAAGTGATGGCCAAACTCGACATCGCAGAAAAGCGGGTGCCGCAAGATGGGCGAATTTCACTGCGTATTGGTGGGCGTGCGGTCGATGTGCGGGTTTCAACCATGCCTTCATCACACGGTGAGCGAGTGGTAATGCGTCTGCTGGATAAAAACGCGACGCGCCTTGATCTGCACAGCTTGGGTATGACCCCAAAAAACCATGACAACTTCCGCCGCCTGATCAAACGACCGCACGGGATTATCTTGGTGACCGGCCCAACCGGTTCGGGTAAATCGACCACCTTGTACGCGGGTTTGCAGGAGCTCAACAGCAGCGAGCGCAATATTTTAACCGTAGAAGACCCGATCGAATTTGATATCGACGGTATCGGTCAGACCCAAGTCAACCCAAGGGTAGACATGACTTTCGCGCGGGGGCTACGCGCTATTTTGCGTCAAGACCCAGATGTGGTGATGGTGGGGGAAATTCGTGACTTGGAAACGGCGCAAATTGCGGTGCAAGCTTCGCTGACCGGTCACTTAGTGATGTCGACTCTGCACACCAACACGGCCGTTGGGGCGGTGACGCGGCTGCGCGATATGGGCATCGAGCCTTTTTTGATCTCCTCTTCACTGCTCGGTGTTCTGGCTCAGCGTTTGGTTCGCACCTTATGCCCAGATTGCAAAGAGCCTTACGAGGCAGACAAAGAGCAGCGCAAACTGTTTGATAGCAAGAAAAAAGAACCGCTAATCCTTTATCGTGCAACGGGCTGCCCTAAATGTAACCACAAAGGCTACCGAGGCCGAACCGGTATTCATGAGCTGCTGTTAGTCGATGAAGCACTGCAAGAGTTGATTCATAGCGAAGCGGGTGAGCAGGCGATGGAAAAACATATCCGTGCGACCACGCCGAGCATTCGTGATGATGGTTTAGATAAGGTGCGCCAAGGCATTACTTCGCTAGAAGAAGTGATGCGGGTGACTAAGGAGTCCTAATGGCCGCGTTTGAATACAAAGCGCTGGATACCAAGGGACGCCATAAAAAAGGCGTGATTGAGGGCGATAATGCACGTCAAGTGCGCCAGCGCCTGAAAGAGCAAGGCCTAGTACCAATGGAAGTGGTGGAAACGCAAGCCAAAGCCGCGCGCAGTCGCAGCCAAGGTTTTGCGTTTAAGCGAGGGATCAGTACGCCCGATCTGGCACTGATCACGCGCCAGTTATCGACCTTGGTGCAATCTGGCATGCCACTGGAAGAGTGTTTACGCGCCGTTGCCGATCAGTCGGAAAAGCCGCGCATTCGCACCATGTTGGTCGCGGTACGAGCCAAAGTGACCGAAGGTTATACCCTCTCCGATAGCTTGGGGGATTACCCGCATGTGTTCGATGAGCTGTTTCGTTCTATGGTTGCGGCGGGCGAAAAATCTGGCCACCTGGATTCGGTGCTAGAACGGCTGGCTGATTACGCCGAAAACCGCCAGAAAATGCGCTCTAAACTGCAACAGGCAATGATTTACCCTGTGGTGCTGGTGGTGTTTGCGGTCGGTATCGTGGCGTTTTTGTTGGCAGCGGTAGTGCCGAAAATCGTGGGGCAGTTTGTGCAAATGGGGCAAGCCTTGCCGGCATCGACTCAGTTTCTGCTTGATGCCAGCGATTTCCTGCAACATTGGGGGATTTCGCTGCTGGTCGGTCTCTTGATGCTGATTTATCTGGTGCGCTGGTTGCTGACCAAGCCGGATCTTCGTTTGCGTTGGGATCGCCGAGTGATTTCGCTGCCGGTGATTGGCAAGATTGCGCGCGGTCTGAATACTGCGCGCTTTGCGCGTACGCTGTCGATCTGTACTTCAAGTGCCATTCCTATTTTGGATGGTATGCGCGTTGCGGTCGATGTGATGACCAATCAGTTTGTGAAACAGCAAGTATTGGCTGCGGCCGAAAACGTACGTGAAGGGTCGAGCCTGCGCAAAGCGTTAGAGCAGACCAAGCTCTTTCCTCCCATGATGCTGCACATGATTGCCAGTGGCGAGCAAAGTGGTGAGCTAGAAGGCATGCTGACGCGTGCCGCCGATAACCAAGACAACAGTTTTGAATCAACGGTCAACATCGCGCTTGGCATTTTTACCCCAGCCTTGATTGCTTTGATGGCGGGGATGGTGCTGTTCATTGTGATGGCGACCCTAATGCCGATTTTGGAAATGAATAACTTAATGAGTCGTTAAGTCGTTACCCGCGGCGAAAACGACATAGTGTGGAGTAACTATGAAAAAAATGCGTAAACAAACGGGCTTTACCCTGCTCGAAGTGATGGTGGTTGTGGTGATCTTGGGCATTCTGGCCAGCTTTGTTGTGCCTAACTTGCTGGGTAATAAAGAAAAAGCAGACCAACAAAAAGCGGTGACCGATATCGTCGCGCTGGAAAATGCGTTGGATATGTACAAGCTCGACAACAGCGTTTACCCGACGACCGATCAAGGGCTGGAAGCATTGGTAAGCAAACCCACCAATCCAGAGCCACGTAACTACCGTGATGGCGGTTATATCAAGCGTCTGCCAAAAGATCCTTGGGGTAACGATTACCAATACTTGAGCCCAGGCGATAAAGGCACGATTGACGTGTTCACGCTAGGCGCGGACGGTCAAGAAGGCGGTGAAGGTACTGCGGCTGATATCGGTAACTGGAACATTCAAGATTTCCAATAATCGCAGTGATTCCCATCTGGACTCTTCAGTTAGATGGGAATAGTGATCCACAAACAGATGCCTGATTGAATTTATGACAGCGACACGCGGTTTTACTTTGCTGGAAATTTTGCTGGTGCTGGTACTGATTTCGGTCAGTGCGGTGGCGGTGATCGCCACCTTTCCGGTGTCGGTGAAAGACGAAGCCAAAATCAGTGCGCAGAGCTTCTATCAGCGTCTGTTACTACTGAATGAAGAAGCCATTCTGAGTGGGCAGGATTTTGGGGTGCGAGTGGATGTGGATGCTCGGAGTTTGACCTTTTTGCAACTGACCGCCGAGAAAGGTTGGCAAAAGTGGCAAAACGATAAGATGACCAACCAAACCACGCTCAAGGATGGCTTACAACTCGATTTTGAACTCGGTGGTGGAGCGTGGCAAAAAGACGATCGCTTGTTTAATCCCGGTTCACTGTTCGATGAAGAGATGTTTGCCGATAAGAAAGAAGAAAAACAAGAGCCCCCGCCGCAACTGTTTGTGCTTTCGAGTGGTGAGGTGACCCCCTTTGTACTGAGTATTTTCCCCAAAGGGCAACCACACGATGAGCAGTGGCGAGTGGAAGCGCAAGAAAATGGCACTTTGCGTTTGTTAGCTCCGGGAGACAGTGATGAAAAGTAAACGTGGTTTCACCTTGCTTGAAGTGCTGGTCGCGCTGGCAATTTTTGCTACCGCGGCGATCAGCGTGATCCGCTCGGTCAGTCAACACATCAATACGGTCAATTATCTTGAAGAGAAGATGTTTGCTTCCATGGTGGTGGATAACCAAATGGCGCAAGTGATGCTCAATCCGCAATCCTTAGCGGCGCGAGAGGGCAGTGAGCAGATGGCCGGACGAACGTGGTACTGGAAACTCAGTCCAGTCAAAACCGCCGACAATCTGCTCAAAGCCTTTGATGTGAGTGTCGCCACCGAAAAAGGTGCGACCCCAGTCGTGACGGTACGTAGCTATGTTCCGAACTAGGTCAAATCGGGCTTTACAGAAGTTTTCTCGCTCAAAAAAAGCGGGATTCACCTTGATTGAAGTGCTTGTGGCGATTGCGATTTTCGCCAGCTTGAGTGTGGGCGCGTATCAGGTGCTCAATCAAGTGCAACGCAGCAATGAAATTTCCGCCGAACGCACCGCGCGTTTGGCCGAATTGCAACGTGCGATGGTGATCATGGATGCCGATTTTCGGCAAATGGCACTACGCCAGTTCCGTACGGATGGTGAAGCACCGAGCGAGCAAATCCTACAATGGAAAGAATCGCTGCTCGATTCGGATCAGCACGGTTTGTTGTTTGCGCGCTTAGGTTGGCACAACCCACAGCAACAATTTCCGCGCGGTGAAGTGGCGAAAGTGGGCTATCGTCTGTTTGATCAGCGCCTAGAACGAGTTTGGTGGCGTTATCCAGATACACCCGCGGGGCAACAGGGCTTAATTTCCCCCTTATTAACTGGGGTGGAGGATTGGAAAGTCCAGTTCTATTTGCAAGGACAATGGAGCAATGACTGGGTGCCGACCAATGCTTTGCCCGAAGCGGTAAAAGTGACCTTGAGATTGAAAGACTACGGCGAAATCGAGCGAATTTATCTCACTGGTGGTGGCTCATTGAATATGCCTGCAGAGAGTGTTGAAAATGGTAGCTAAACAGCGCGGTGTCGCGCTGATTGTTGTTTTACTGTTGCTTGCGGTGATGGTTTCGATCGCGGCGACCATGGCTGAGCGATTGTTTAGCCAGTTTCAGCGAGCTACGCATCAACTCAATTACCAACAAGCCTATTGGTATAGTGTTGGGGTGGAAGCGTTAGCCAAAAAAGGCATCGAGCAGAGCTACCAAGACAGCGAAACCGTCAATTTAAGCCAACCTTGGGCGCTCAAGGAGCAAACCTATCCGCTCGATTATGGGCAAGTGCGCGGTAAAATTCGTGATATGCAAGCCTGCTTTAACCTCAATGCGTTGGCCAGTGTAAAGTTCACGCCGGAAAGTGTGAAAAAACCGTATCTGTTAACGGTCCTGCAAGCCTTGCTTGAAGGGTTGAACGTGGAGAGTTATCAGGCGGAAACCATCGCCGATTCGACGTTTGAATTTATTGATAAAGACGATGCCGTACGTACGGCGTATGGCGTGGAAGACAGTTATTACGAATCGATGTTGCCAGCGTATATGGCGCCCAATACTTGGTTGGCGGATGTCAGTGAGTGGCGCGCAGTGCAGCAAGTGGGAGGGAAAGTGATGAACGATGCTTTGCCCTACCTCTGTGCCTTGCCAACCGATCAATGGCGTTTGAATGTGAACACCTTGCCCGCCGAACAAGCGGCACTTTTAGCCGCGATGTTCAGCCCAACCTTGAGTGAAGAGAGTGCCAAAACCTTGCTCGAAGGGCGACCTTTCGATGGCTGGGCGAGTGTGGATGATTTTCTTGCCCAATCGGCACTCACCGGAGTGGATAACGCGGTGCGTGAGGAAGCGAAGAAATACCTCAGTGTGGATAGCCATTATTTTGAATTAGATGCACAGGTGCTGGTCGATACGTCTCGCGTGCGGCTCCGCAGCCTGTTTTACAGTAACGATAAGAAAACTGCGACGGTGATACGCCGCCGCTTTGGAGGGATCAGTGAGCGAGTTTCTGACCGTTCGACTGAGTAGTCAAAAAGAGGCCGATATCCCTTGGCTGGTTTGGTCTGCCGAGCAGCAAGAAGTGATTGCCAGCGGCCAAGTGGCTGGCTGGGAAGCCTTGCATGAAATTGAGCCTTATGCCGATCAGCGCAGCGTAGTGGTATTACTGGCGGCGAGTGATTTGATTTTAACGTCAGTGGAGATCCCGCCCGGCGCTTCTCGTCAGCTTGAAAATATGCTGCCGTATTTGTTAGAAGATGAAATCGCCCAAGATGTGGAAGATGTGCACTTTTGTGTGCTGAGTAAAGGACGAGAAACGGCGGATGTGGTCGGTGTCGATCGTCTTTGGCTGTGCGCTTGCCTAGATCATCTCAAAGCGTGCGGTTTTGATGTGAAGCGCGTATTGCCTGATGTACTGGCAATCCCTCGCCCAGAGCACGGTTTAGCCGCCCTGCAATTGGGTGATGAGTGGTTAGTGCGTAAAAGCACTACACAAGGGATGGCAGTGGACGCGCAGTGGTTAAGCTTACTGGCCGCTTCCGATTGGGTGCAGAATGAAGGTGAGTATTTGCCTTTACAAGCGCTCACGCCACTTCCTGAGCTGAGCTTAGCTGAAACCCAAGTGTGGCGTTATGAGCCGAGCGGTTTAGTCATGCAACTGCTGACTCAGGAGGCCTTAACCAGCAAGTTCAACTTGCTGACGGGGAGTTTTAAACTCAAATCTTCTTGGCTGCGGCATTGGCAAATATGGCGCAAAGTGGCGATCGCTGCTGGGCTATTTGTCTCGGTTTCAATCAGTTATTCGCTGTTTCAGGCGCATCAATACGAAGCACAAGCGGACGCTTACCGCGCGGAAAGTGAGCGGATTTTCCGCAGCATCTTCCCTGATAAACAGAAAATCCCGACCGTGACTTATTTGAAAAGACAGATGAGTGATGAGATGGCGCGTTTATCTGGCGGTGCCAGTGTGGGCAGCGTTTTGAAGTGGCTAAGCCCGTTGCCTGAGGCTTTGAAAGGGGTCAATCTACAACTGCAAAGCATCAAATTTGACAGTAACCGCAGTGAGATTCGCCTGGAAGCGACCAGCCGTGATTTCCAAAGTTTTGAACAAGCTCGCACTCAGCTTGAGCAGTATTTTGCTGTTGAACAGGGGCAGCTCAATAAAAATGGCGAGCAAGTGTTTGGCGTGTTTGTGGTGAAGCCCAAGTAAGGAGAAATGATGAAAGAATTATTGGCTCCTGTGCAGCCTTGGTGGCGAAGTGTCACCCCTCGTGAGCAAAAAATGGTAATGGGCATGGGCGTGCTGACGGTACTCGCTATCGCTTATTGGGGCATATGGCAGCCTTTGAGTGAGCGTACTGCCCAAGCTCAAGCGCGTGTACAAACCGAAAAACAGCTACTGAGTTGGGTGAGTGAAAACGCCAACGACATCGTAACGCTCCGTGCGCAAGGGGGCAGTGATGCGCCAAGCGATCAACCACTCAATCAGGTGATCACTAACTCGACGCGTCAGTTCAATATTGAGCTGATCCGCGTGCAGCCACGCGGCGAAATGATGCAGGTCTGGATCCAACCGCTACCGTTTTCGCAATTGGTCTCATGGATTGCGTATTTGCAAGAGCGCCAAGGGGTGAGCGTGGATGCGATTGATATTGACCGTGGTAAAGTGAACGGCGTTGTGGAAGTCAAACGTCTGCAACTGAAGCGTGGAGGCTGATATGAAGCGTGCTGTTGGCTATGGTCTGTTATTTTCCACAGTGTTAATGACCAGCGTGGTCGTGCATTTGCCTGCCCAAGTGGCGCTTAGCCCGCTACCGCTGCCTGAAGGTTTAGAGCTCACCGGCATAGAGGGTACTCTGTGGCAAGGTCAAGCCGCTCAAGTTCGTTGGCAAGGCATGAGCCTAGGTGATCTCAACTGGGATCTCCACCTCTCGGCGTTACTGTTGGGGCAGTTGGAGGCGGATATCCGCTTTGGCCGCGGCAGCAGCACACAACTAAGAGGGAAAGGTGTCGTGGGGATCGGTTTGAGTGGTCCCTATGCTGATGATTTTTTACTCTCCTTACCGGCTGCGCAAGCCATTACTTGGCTACCGCTACCCGTACCACTGATGGCGCAAGGGCAGTTGGAGATGGCCGTCAAGCAATACCGCTTTGGTGAGCCTTACTGCCAGCAAGCCGAAGGCAGCTTAGCTTGGTCAGCCGCGCAGCTAGAATCGCCGCTTGGTGCGCTGCAGCTTGGTACTGTCGTGTCGGATTTTACCTGCCAAGAGAGCGTTGTGACCCTGAAAGGTGGCCAAAAAACTGCGCAGGTGAGTAGTGAATTTAACCTCAGTTTACAGCCGGACAATCGCTATCAAGCACAAGCGTGGTTTAAACCAGAAGCGGAATTTCCTGAGAGTTTAAAGGAGCAGTTGAGCTGGCTACCGCAGCCTGATGGGCAAGGTCGCTATCCGTTCAATCAGCAAGGTCAGCTCTAGGATGTCTTATCCCATTCATTTCACGCCCAACTGGGCGTGAAATTTTATCGGCTAGTCTTTGATTTTTAAGATCTCATTCCAAGGTAAATCCGCATCACCAAGCACGATGAAGTTCGGGTTTTCCAAGGTTTCTCGCTCATTGTACGAGAGCGGCGATAATTGAGTGCTCAGAATGCGCCCACCCGCTTCTTCGACAATGCACTGGGTTGCGGCGGTATCCCATTCGCCAGTTGGACCAAGGCGCAGATAGCAATCTACCGCACCTTCTGCCACTAAGCAGGCTTTCAGTGCCGCAGAGCCCAATGGCACCAAGTCATAATTCCAAGCACTGCTTAAACGGCGCGTGATTTTGTTGATGTCTTGGCGACGGCTGATGGCAATCGCGATCGAGCTGCTCGGCAGCTCATGTTTGTGAGTCTGAATTTTGAGGCTCTGCGCCATGTCGGGGATCTTCCACGCCCCTTTGCCTGCGTAAGCGTAGTAAGTCACACCAGAAACGGGGCCATACACAACCCCCATCACCGGATGGTTATTTTTCCTACGAGCGCAATGATGGTCGCGAAGTCGCCGCTACGTGCGATGAACTCTTGAGTGCCATCCAGCGGATCCACCAACCAATAGCGCTGCCATGTTTCGCGAGTGGCAAGGTCGATATTCGCTTCTTCCTCCGAGAGGATCGGAATATCAGGGGTCAGCTCGCGCAACTGCTCACACAGAAACTTATGTGCGGCTAAATCGGCGCTGGTGACGGGCGTTGAATCACTTTTGGTGAAGGCTTCATAAGATTTATTTTGATAGATATCGAGGATGAGTTGCCCTGCCGCTCGCGCGATGTTAATGACATCGGGCAGTAAGTGCGAGAGATCCTGTGGTGTAGACATAGTGACTCCGAAGGCGTGCGATTCACGCCTGAAGAAAACGCAGAGCCAACAGCAAGGCTGTGATGCTGCGCGCTTCACAAAAATCGAGATGGGTCAGCAGATCTTCTGCTTGTGCTAAAGGCCAGCGAATGATCTCCAACGGCTCTGGCTCATCCCCCTCTAACTGTTCTGAGTATAGATCCTGAGCAACAAAAAGAACCATTTTGCTCGAGAAGTAAGAGGGAGCCAGCACCACCTCTTTGAGTGGGGTTAACTGGCGCGCGCCAAAACCAATTTCTTCTTTTAATTCACGATTGGCCGCTTGCTCGGCGGTTTCACCATGATCAACCAAGCCTTTTGGAAAGCCTAATTCGTAACGCTCCGTTCCCGCAGCGTATTCGCGCACGAGGAGTAGATCTCCTTGGGCTGTGATCGGCACCATCATCACCGCATGACGACCGCTCGGCTTCATGCGTTCATAGGTTCTTTGTTCACCGTTTGAGAAACGCAGATCCAAAGCTTCAATAGTAAACAGACGCGATTTGGCGACCGTTTCACGATCCAGAATTTCTGGTAAAGATTTGGATGACATACGCAGACTCCTGAGCAAAAAAGTTTTCTTAATATATGAGAAATAATCGCAGTTTGAAACGCTCAATATGCCGACACCAATAAAAAAGCTGATGTGAATACATCAGCTTCGAATTGGAGTGATAGGCAGGCTGAACGCTTAGTAGTAAGAGTGCTCACCTCGATCGTGCTCGGTGGAGTCACGTACCGCAGTCAGTTCACCAGCAAATTGAGCCAGCAGCTCTTTCTCAATGCCTTCTTTTAATGTCACATCGACCATAGAGCAGCCGTTACAGCCACCGCCAAATTGCACCAGAGCCACACCATCATCCGAAATGCTGATCAGACGAACGTGGCCACCATGGCCAGCTAATTGAGGGTTGACTTGGGTTTGCAGGGCGTATTCTACGCGCTCCATCAGCGAGGCATCGTCAGAAACTTTGCGCATTTTCGCGTTAGGGGCTTTCAGGGTCAGTTGTGAACCCATTTTGTCGGTGACAAAGTCTATCACCGCTTCTTCCAAAAAGGGCAAGCTAAGTTCATCAACATAGGCAGAAAAGCCACTGAAAGGGTATTCCGTATCAGTCGCTTCTACGGCTTCCGGTGGGCAGTAAGAGACGCCACACTCGGCATTTTGGGTGCCTGGGTTAACCACAAACACACGAATATTGGTGCCTTCAGGCTGCTGAGCCAGCAGCTTAGCGAAGTGAGATTGGGCAGATTCAGTAATAGTAATTGGATTTGACACGACGAATACCTGAGTAAAAGAATAGGTTATTGCTCACCATTCTACTCCTGAGTTAGCGATGATCCAGCCCTTTTGCGTTAAAAAACGTCAACCGTGGCTATCTTTCGGCTCGGGAGTGCGGCATATGCAGTAAATATCAATGCTTTGCACACCGACATCAAGCAGTAAATCGCATAAATGTCGGATCGTACTGCCTGTGGTCACCACATCGTCCACAATCGCAACATGTGGTTGGTTTGGTAGGTGACTGAGCACAAACGCATCACGTAGGTTGTGGATTCGCTGCGCCTTGCTGAGTCCTTGTTGATGCGGTGTGGCTCGGCGGCGTGCAAAGAGTTGGTGGTCATATTCAATGTTCAGCACATTGGCTAACTCGCGCGCCAGCAGATCGCTTTGATTAAAGCCGCGTAGCCAACGTCGCCGCCAATGCAGCGGTACACTGCACAGCAAAGGGGCTGGCTCGCTAATCCGGGTGGCGAGCAGCTTAGCCAAACGTGGCGCTTGCCAAAACTGGCGTTGGTATTTGAGTTGATGCACCGCATCACTGAGTGGAAAGTGGTAATCGCCGACACAAATCAGTTTTCGCCACGGCGGAGGTTGACGCAGACACTGCCCGCACTGCTCGACAGCCGTGAGCGTGGGTAAACCGCAGCGAGCGCAGCGATAACCGTGCTCAAGCCAAGCTTGGCAGGCGGTGCAGATCCCAAATGGCGAGTTTTTATCGAGCGCGAGTCGACAAAGATGGCACTCAGGAATGAGCAATGGTGCGGTGGTTTTTCTGAGCCAATTGGTTAACATAGCGAGCCAAGAATCAGGGTAATGTGCTTCATCTTGCCAATTGGCAGAGTGGATGAAGATGGAAATAGAGGGAGAAAATGTGACCATGGCGTTGTATTGGCAAGTCAGTGGGCAAGGGCAAGATCTAGTATTGGTGCACGGCTGGGGCATGAATGGTGCGGTGTGGCAGCAAACCGCAGAAGCATTGAGCGCCCATTTTCGAGTGCATGTGGTGGACTTACCCGGTTATGGTCATAGTGCCGAGCAACATGCCGAGAGCTTGGAAGAGATCGCTCAAGCCTTGTTAGAAAATGCACCGCGCAACGCGATTTGGGTGGGCTGGTCGCTGGGCGGCTTAGTCGCCACGCACATGGCGCTGCATCATTCAGACTATGTCAGCAAATTGGTGACGGTCGCTTCCTCGCCCAAATTTGCGGCGCAGGGAAACTGGCGTGGTATTCAACCGGATGTGCTGACGGCGTTTACCGATCAGCTGGTGGCCGATTTTCAGCTGACCATTGAGCGTTTTATGGCGCTGCAAGCCATGGGTAGCCCAAGTGCGCGCCAAGATGTGAAAGCACTTAAACAGGCAGTGTTGTCTCGCCCTATGCCCAATCCGCAATCCCTGTTGGCAGGGCTGACTATGCTCGCCGAAGTGGATTTGCGTGACGAGCTACAACACATCAACGTGCCTATGCTGCGCCTATATGGTCGGTTGGATGGGTTAGTCCCCGCGAAAGTTGCCCGTGATTTGAACCATTTAGCGCCTTACAGTGAAGCGTTCGTTTTCGACCAATCTTCTCATGCGCCGTTTATGACTGAGGCGGAGGCGTTTTGTCTGCGACTTATCGAGTTTGCGACTCGTTAGATCCCCCTTCCTACTTGAAGCTGCAGCGGTGTTGGCTACGTTCATTCACCCCAATCACATAGCCTTGTCTATGTTCATGGGGATTCACTCACTTGCCGCCTACCTGCAACTCCAAGTAGTTTGGGGGGGGAGTGTGAATTTTGTCGCGCTGACCAAAATTTGACTTAATCATTTTCTCGACTGGTCGATAAATAGACTAACCCGGAGTGAAAGCCGAGGGTGGGCGAAGCTGAGGAGGTTTCGGCTATGCTAGTGTCACCGACCAATGTCAGTGTGCCGCTGATCGCCCCATCAGTGAACGTGCAAACGGAGCAGGCCGCACGCGACAATCGCGTTCGCGAGCCAGTGACGCCAACCGTACAACTGGCCAAATCGAACGCTGAACGTAAGATCAAAGAGGATGATAAGCGTCGCAAGCAACCATCGTGGGATCCTGCTGAGCACCCACGTTACGAAGTCGGCGGCGAAACGGAGGCGCATACCTCCCACCACGATGAACCAAAAAGTGAGCTTGAGCGATTGTTTGATCTGCTCGCGCTCGCTTCGTACAGCCAAGAACAAGGCAAAGGTTATGCGATGCGTTTTCGCTTACCCAAGCACATTATTGATGCGGCGATAACAGAAGGCAGAATGGCGCGCCGGCGTGTCGTGATCAAATACCATTATGGTCACGCAGTGGCACCCAACACACCTTCAGACGTGATTGCAGTTTTGTAGGTGAGTTATCTCGCGCAATAAAAATCCCCACAGCTGTGGGGATTTTTTTATGCAGCATAACGGTTTAGGTCATGATGAAATGTGTTTGTCGGCGGCTATTTCTTCGCTTTAGCGAAAGCGGCGGCAAACGCACCACCCATGGCTCCACCTAATGCATTGCCTTGTGGCTCATCACGGCGCGGAGCTCGACGCTCTTGCCCTGAGCGTGGCGCAGAGCTGCGCTGGCTGCGGTTATCTTGTCCCGGCTCATCGTTTAAGCGCATCGAAAGGGCGATACGCTTACGCTGCACATCCACTTCCATCACTTTGACTTTGACGATGTCACCGGCTTTAACCACTTCACGCGGATCCGAAATAAAGCGATCGGTCAGGGCGGAAATGTGCACTAAGCCATCTTGATGGACTCCGATATCCACGAACGCGCCAAAGTTGGCTACGTTAGAGACTACGCCTTCCAAAACCATGCCCAGTTCTAGATCCGATACTTCATGGATGCCTTCAGCAAAGGTTGCGGTTTTGAATTCCGGACGCGGGTCACGCCCCGGTTTATCCAGTTCCTTGATGATGTCGGTGACGGTGGGTACACCAAAGTTTTCATCGGTGTAATCGACCGCGCGCAGAGTGCGCAGGAACTCGGTATTGCCAATCAGAGCTTTCAGATCTTTGCTGTTCTTCTCGGCGATGGTTTTTACCACCGGATATGCTTCCGGGTGCACTGCTGAGGCGTCGAGCGGGTTTTTGCCGTCCATAATACGCAGGAAGCCAGCACACTGTTCAAATGCTTTAGGCCCCAAACGCGGTACTTTTTTCAGTGCGCTGCGTGACTCAAAACGACCGTTTTCATCACGATAATCGACCACGTTTTGCGCCAATGCCGCAGAAAGTCCCGCAACACGAGTCAGAAGCGCTGCGGAGGCGGTATTCACATCCACACCCACGGCGTTTACACAGTCCTCAACAATCGCATCCAGACGTTTCGCGAGCAGGGTTTGGCTTACATCGTGTTGATACTGGCCAACCCCGATCGATTTCGGGTCGATCTTCACCAGCTCTGCTAGCGGGTCTTGCAGACGACGCGCGATAGAGACTGCGCCGCGCAATGACACATCCAGATTCGGGAACTCTTTCGCCGCCAGCTCTGAAGCCGAATACACCGATGCTCCCGCTTCGCTGACCATGATTTTTTGCACTTTGAGGTTGCCGCGCTTGATCAAATCCGCCGCAAAAGCATCCGTTTCACGCGACGCAGTACCGTTACCAATCGCAATCAGATCCACGTTGAACTTTTTCACCAGCAGAGCGATGGACTGCATGGCGCGATCGTACTGATGCTGTGGTGCGTGCGGGTAAATCGTGTCGGTTGCTAGCACTTTACCGGTTGCGTCAACCACCGCGACTTTACAGCCGGTGCGCAGACCCGGATCGAGGCCCAGTGTCGCGCGAGGGCCTGCCGGCGCCGCCATCAGTAGATCTTTTAAGTTGGTGGCGAAGACTTCAATCGCTTCGATTTCCGCGCGCTCTTTCATCGCACTCATCAGTTCGGTTTCCATGTGCATGGAGATTTTGATCTTCCATGCCCAGCTGATCACCTGCTTGCGCCACGCATCGGCAGTCGCTTGGCTCAAATGAATGCCGTAATGCTCGGCAATCAGAGTTTCGCAGTAGGATTGGCGCGCACTCTCTTCCAATTCAGGATCGGCATTCAACGTCAGAGTTAAGAAGCCTTCGTTACGGCCACGCAGCATCGCCAACGCGCGATGCGAAGGCGCTTTGCTGATGGGTTCGCGGTGATCAAAATAATCTTTAAATTTCTCGCCCGCTTGCTCCTTGCCTTCGACCACGCGTGACACAATTTCCGCGTTGCGATTGAGGTGCTGACGGATTTTTTCCAGCAGGTTGGCATCTTCCGCGATGCGTTCCATCACGATAGCGCGTGCGCCATCTAGTGCGGCTTTGCTGTCGGCGACCCCTTTCTCGGCATTAATGTATTTTGCCGCTTCGCTTTCAGGGTCAGTGTTAGGCTGCGTCCACAGCGTATCAGCCAGTGGCTCAAGACCCGCTTCAATCGCGATTTGGCCTTTGGTGCGGCGTTTAGGTTTGTAAGGCAGATAGAGATCTTCAAGGCGGTTTTTGCTGTCGGCACTTAAAATCGCTTGCTCCAGCTCAGGGGTGAGTTTGCCTTGTTCTTGAATCGATTTGAGGATGGTTTGACGACGGTCATCCATCTCACGCAGATAGGCAAGACGGCTATCTAAGTTGCGCAGTTGGGTATCATCCAATCCTCCGGTTACCTCTTTACGGTAACGGGCGATAAAAGGAACGGTATTGCCATCGTCGATCAGGGTGACGGCAGCGATAACTTGCTCAGGGCGAACATTCAGTTCTTGAGCAATCTGGTGGCAGATAGCTTTGCTCATCCGTGGTGGTCTCTTTTTGACATTTTCGGTTTATATGGGGGCAGTTACGCCTGACTCCAGCTCAACGCTCGAATGGACGAGGAGTTTGAGTCATAGATCACGCTCTGCCCGCAGCAGACGGCTATTAATACCATGTCTGCCATTGGCTTTTGAGAGCTTTCAGTCAAATCTTTTGCCCTGACTGGCAAAGCGCGCGAAAAATCGGTACTTTTCGCGCAACCCTATTTTGTTGAGAATCCCGTGTGAAAACTAAGCTGATTACCCGAGCTGGCTACAACAAGCTCAAGCAAGAACTCGACTATTTATGGAAAGAACAACGTCCCGAGATCACTCAAAAAGTCTCTTGGGCGGCGAGCCTTGGCGATCGCTCAGAAAACGCCGATTACACTTATAACAAACGTCTGCTGCGTCAGATTGATCGTCGTGTACGCTTCCTGAGTAAGTTGCTGCCAGAGCTGAAAATCGTTGATTATTCACCGCAGCAAGAAGGCAAAGTGTTTTTCGGTGCTTGGGTGGAAATTGAAAACGAAGCCGGAGACGTGAAGAAGTTTCGCATTGTCGGCCCCGAAGAGATTTACGGCGATGCCAAAGATTACATCTCGATTGATTCCCCGATGGCGCGTGCGCTACTCAAAAAGCAAGTGGATGAAGAGTTTCAGGTGCACACCCCAACGGGCATGAAAGAGTGGTTTATCAATTCGATTGAGTACGAGAAAGGGGAGTGATTCCCCTTTTTCTTTTGTGTGCTGAGAGGTTAAAGGCGCGATTAACGCTTTTCCAGACTCAATAGGTAGTTACGTAAGTTCACTCCGCGGTTGGTAATGCCGAGTTTGTTACGCAGGCTATTGCGATGATTTTCGACCGTTTTTCCTCGCCACATTGAGCGTGCTGGCGATCTCTTGGCTCGACATGCCACTGCGAATAAATTCAGCCACTTGCAGCTCGGATGGGGTCAAAACTTCCAGAAGACGACTGTTCATGCCGCTGTGGTCATCTAGCAAGTTTTCCATATTGGATTTGACGATTTCCAAGCACAGCTTGAGGCTGGGATCCTGCAATTGTTGCCAGCGCTTTTCGACTTCAGGTAAATGTTTATCGCGAATTTCCTGCTGCACATGCTCAGGAAGCTGCGTTTCTCCGGCATGGCTGAGCAGGTTGAGTGACTCGGAAAGCTCATGGATGATCTGATAATCCTGTTCGATCGCCGAGAGCTTAGGTTCAAGAGGCTGTTTCTCTTTGGCCTCAATCTGTAGGCAGTAGATTAAGGCATGTCCTGCATCACTCAGTTTGCACATGCTGAAGTGCAAATTGGCCACATCAAACTCCAGTGTTTCACGCTCATGGCGCAAAAAAGCACGAATTTGTGCGCTGTACATGGGGCCAACCAAGAACACCAAATCATCCAGACTTTCCAAGGTTAAAGTTGCGACAGGGTAGTTGCTGGCAACAATCTGCTCCTGGGCATCAAACGCGACAAAATAGATGTCATGCTGCGCCAACAGTTGATGATACATACTGCTGGTCAGACTCATGCGTTGTACTTCAAGGGAGCTCATAAACCGAAATAGTCTCTGTGGTGAGGGGGCTTGGGAAATAATACCTATCTTTTACCTAGTCAGCATCTTTCTTTTTGCGCTTTGTGATTTTCACTCTGAGTGTTCGGGGTGTGATTCCATTCATCATGCTGATGCTTCGCGCCCAAACAACAAAATACTCAATTATTACTCAGGGTTGTGATTGTTATCACTTTGTGATCGTTGCATGTCGCGATCTTGATCGCACTAAATACCTACAAAACACCTATATTAATACTCACCTAATACCTAAGTAAGGTGAAGAGAGATGAACAAACAAGGAATCGTTAATACCTGTCGGGTCGCGAGTATCAGTCTGTTAATGGCGTTAAGCAGCAATGCGATGGCTGTGACAGAAACCAAAGGCCCGATGGGGGAGGCAGCAACGCCGTATACCGATGTGGTGTTATCGACTGAACAAGAGCAGCAAGTGCGCGCGGCAGGTTATACCGCTGCCATTTTGATGCACAGCACGTCGGATTGGTCGAACGCTCTGATTGAAGGTGCGAAGGACAAATTCTCTGATCTCAACATTAAAGTCGTGGCGGTGACCGATGCGGAATTTAATGCCAACAAACAAAAAACCGATGTAGAAACCACGATGGCCATGAAGCCCGATATTTTGATCTCTTTAGTGGTGGATCCGGTATCCGGTGCTGCGGCATTTCGTCCGGCGGTGGAACAAGGCAGTAAGTTAGTGCTGATCAGTAACCTGCCGAGTGGTTTTGAGCATGGCAAAGATTACGCCGGTATCGTGACCGACGATTTATCACAGATGGGCAAAATCGCGGCGGATCTCATCGCGGATGCGGTGGATGAAAAAGGCAAAGTCGGTTTCATTTACCACGAAGCCAACTATTACGTGACCAATCAGCGTGATGAAGCGGCATTGGCTAATTTGCAACAGAGCTACCCGAACATCGAAGTGGTCGCCAAACGTGGCATTGCTAACGCCAACGACGGCGAAGTCATCGCCTCGGCCATGATTACTCAATATCCTGACATTAAAGCTATTTATGCCCCTTGGGACAGCATTGCTGAAGGTGTGGTCGCGGCGACTCGCGCAGCAGGTCGTAAAGATATCAAAGTGATCACCATGGATTTAGGGGCAGCAAATGCGCTGGACATGGCTAAGCAACGTAATGTGGCGGGCATTGTGACTGACTTGCCTTATGACTTAGGCCAAACGTTGGCGCGAATGGGCGCATTAGCAAAACTCGAACAACTCACACCACCGTTTGTGACCGTGGGAGCCAGTGCGGTAACGCGTGACAACTTGTTGGATGCTTGGCAACAGGCTCTGCGTCGTCCTGCGCCAGAAGCGGTGCAAAAAGCGTTGAAGCAGTAAGTGTACCAGCGGTCTGCCAGATGGCTGGCAGACCGAGTTTGACTCAAGACAGGGAGAGTCGATGTGAGCAATGCAATTGAAGCCCGCGGCGTCAAAAAAGGGTTTGATGGTACTCCGGTTTTGAAAGGTGTCGATTTCACCTTAAAACAGGGGGAAGTCCATGCGCTGGTGGGGCAAAACGGAGCTGGGAAATCCACTTTGGTGAAGTTGATCAATGGTTTCCATGCTCGTGATGGTGGTGAAATTCGTCTCTTTGGACAAGCGGTAACCTTTTCATCGCCCAAAGCGGCGCAGGCGGCGGGGATTGCGATGGTCTATCAGGATCTCAGTCTTGTCCCGACCTTGAGCATCGCCGACAACATTTTTCTGAATCATCCAACCGATCGCCACAGCCTGATTTCTAACCGTGCTCGTGAGCGCCAATCCAAACCGCTGTTAGAGCTGTTGGGGGTTGAAATAGACCCGAGCCAACGAGTGGAAACGCTGAGTTTGGGTGAGCAGCAATTGGTGGAAATTGCCAAGGCACTCGCGTTGGATGCCAAAATTCTCGTGCTCGATGAACCTACTGCTTCATTGTCTAACAACGAAATTAATGAGTTGTTTCGAGTGATCGAAAAACTCAAAGCGAGTGGGATCAGCATCATCTACATCACGCACTATTTGGCGGATATTCTGCGGATTTGCGATGCAGTGACTGTGTTGCGTGATGGCTATAGCGTATTGGAAACGCCTACATCAAAAACATCCGTCGATGCTTTGGTGGAAGCCATGTTGGGCAACAAAAGTGATACCCAAATTGAGTGGCAGCGCCCGGCGATTGATGGCCAAAAAACACCACTCCTTGAGCTGCGTGATGTGACCACCGAAGAATTGGATGCGATTTCGCTCAAAGTGATGCCGGGACAAGTGGTGGGCTTGGCGGGCTTGCTCGGTAGTGGTCGCACGGAAATTTTGCAAGCCATCTATGGTTTAACCCCTCTAGTGAAAGGCGAAGTGCTGGTGGAGGGCAAATCAGTACAGATCCGTTCCCCGCGGGATGCGATTGAGAATGGCATTAATATGGTGCCGGAAGAACGACGCTCTCAAGGATTGGTGCTCGATTTTTCTGTGTTCGATAACCTACTGATGGCCTCTTTTGATCGCATCTCCCGCTCCTTGGTGATTGATAAACATCAAGGGCAAGACATTGTGGATACCGCGATTCGTCGCTTAGGCGTGAAAACCTCCGGTGCCTCGCAGGCGGTACGTTATCTCTCCGGGGGCAACCAGCAGAAAGTGGTGATTGGGAAGTGTTTATCCACTCAAGCTAAAGTGCTGCTGCTTGATGACCCGACATTTGGCATCGACATCAATGCCAAATACGAAATTATGAAAATCGTGAACCAGTATGTGGAACAAGGCAATGGAGTGATTTTTGTCTCCAGTGAATACGCCGAAGTGGGCAGTTTTTGCGATGTGATTTATGTAGTGAATAAAGGCCGGATTGTGAAGCAAATCCAGGGACAACGAATGACAGAAGAGGAGTTGCTGGCGGCCGTCCAGTAATAAGGAAATCAGCTATGAGCGAAAAAACCATTCCCAAACCAACGCCAGTGGCAAAGGCAAAGCCGATTCAGTGGCGCGACTATATTATCTACTTTGTGTTCGTCAGCATCTTCATCTTTTTCTCGGTGATGTTGCACGATAAAGGCTTTTTGAGTTCTGTGAACTTAATGAACATCGCCCGTCAAACGGCCACTATTGCAATCATGGCGGTGGGGATGACGTTTGTCCTCAGCGCGGCAGAAATTGATCTCTCCTTTGGCGCAACAGTGGCCTTGGCGGCAATCGTCTCCGCGCTGACCTTGCAAGAAACCGACAGCATTTTAATGGCGGTATCGGCCGCGTTACTGGCCGGCACTATGATTGGTTTTATTAACGGCATTTTTGTCACTCAAGTTGGCATTCCATCCTTCCTCGTGACTTTAGGCACCACTGGCATCATCACGGGGATTGCCCGTTGGTCTACGTCTTTGCAATCCATCCCGATTGATAACGACACTTACGCTTTCATCTTTGGTTCTGGCGATATTGGCCCCTTCTCGGTGTTGTTTATCTGGACGTTATTGGTTGCGGCAGTGGGCGCTTTTGTGCTGCGTAATACCACTTTTGGCAAGCATGTGTTGGCAACGGGCGGTAATAAAGTCTCAGCCATGTATTCAGGGATCAACGTCAATCGCATCAAGCTGTATGTGCTGATGCTCAACGGCTTTCTCGCCGCATTAGCGGGCATTCTTTATTCCGGTCGTCTTTATAGCGCACGTTACACCTTGGGTGAAAGTGATCTGATGCTGGTGATAGCCGCAGTCATTATCGGTGGAACCAGTTTGTTTGGTGGTAAAGGGACGGTGATTGGCTCGGTGATTGGTGCGCTGATCATGGGAATGGTGAATAACGGATTGATTTTGATGGGGCTTAACGTTGACCAGCAATTAATCCTGCGCGGCATCATCGTTATTGTCGCCGTGACCTTCACCATGGGACAGATTCGTCAGTTGCGTAAAAAATAGCAGCGCAAAAAATTAAGGAGAATACACAATGGTAAGCCAACAACAGATTACTGAGCAGATTGCCAAATGGAGCTTAAAGGAAAAGGTCGGCCAACTTTTTATCTTGGCGTTTCCCGGTAAGTCGGCGCAGGCAGCGCAGCATATGATTGCTGAATACAACCTAGGTGGCTGCTATTTAAGCCAAGATAACGCAGAAACCTTTGCGCAGGCACAAGCGCTAAACCGAGGCTTGCAGCAGATCCTCGATCAACATCAGCGTTTGCCTTTGCTGTTGGGTGTCGATCAAGAAGGGGCATGGGGCGTGCTCGTGGGCGAATCCACCACGGGGCCGGGCAATTTAGCGTTAGGGGTGTCAAATCAAGCAGTTGGCACGGAACGTATGTATCAAGTGTTTGGTGAAGAGATGCGTGGTGCGGGTTTTAACTGCATTCTCGGTCCCTGCTGTGATGTGAACTTAAACCCCGCATCGCCGATTATTGATACTCGCTCGTTTGGTGATCAGCCAGAGAAAGTTTCTCTGCACTCAGCGGCAGCGGTGCGTGGTTTACATCAAGGTGGGATTACGGCTTGTGCGAAACATTTTCCGGGTCACGGTGATACGCATGGTGATACTCATCGCCATATTCCACGTGTAGATAAATCCTACGCGGAACTCAAGCTCAACGATTTAGCGCCATTCCAAGCCGCCATTGATGCGGGTGTGGATCTAGTGATGACCAGCCATATTCTCTACCCACAGTTGGATGCAAAGGCGCCCGCAACCTTATCGGCGACGATTTTGCAGCAAGTGCTGCGTCAAGATATGGGCTTTGATGGCGTTATCATTTCAGACAGCATGAACATGGGGGCGATTGTAAACCACTACACGCCAGTGGATGCGGCGGTAAAAGCGATGCAGGCGGGCATCACCATGATTATGCTCTCCGAAGAACATTACGATCACTCCGATGCCTATCTTGATAAACAATTAGCGATGATTCATGGCGTGATCGATGCCGTTGAGCAAGGTGTGCTGGCGGAATCGGTGATTGATCAAGCCTTGGAAAAAGTGGTACGTCTCAAACTGGAAAAACTGGTGCCTATGGCACTGTATGGTGAGTGGAACATTCTTAATAACCAGCAAGTGGCGGCTGAAGTTTCTCAAGCAGCCGTGACTTGGGTGCGTGGTGGATTAGAGTTAAGTGACAAGAAACTTTACCTACTCAACGCGACGCCTTCATCCAGCTATCACAATTTAATGAACCCACGCGGCATAGGCCCTAACCAAGCGCTGCCCGCATTTAGCGCTTTATGTCAGGCATTAAATGAGCTTAATGCGGATTGGCAGCCGATTACCGTTGATCAGCTTGATCTGAGCCAAAACGGGTATTTGGTGGTGGTGACCGAAAATCATCCATTACCGGGAGAGGATTTCGCTCAAACGGAAGCACAAGCCAGAGTGCAGCAGTTGATTCAGGATTTCTCCAATCTGGTGGTGCTTGCTTTGCGCAGCCCTTACGACGTATTGCAATACCCTCAAGTACAGCATTATCTGTGCGCGCACTCCGCAAGACCCGAGAGCGCGTTTGCTGCCGCCCTTGTATTGACTGGCGAAGCATTGCCAGCTCAGGGTTGTGCAGTGAGTCGCGTCGCTTGAGTACTATTGAGAGATCAGCCTGAAGAAAGACCAAATCAACTAGGGTGTTGGAAATCGACACCTTTCTCGCTGGTGATGAGCGATTCTCTATTTGATGGGACTGAAGTATTGGCGGTTGGAATCGTATCCAGCAGATAGCTGTTTTTAGTCCCACGTTTCACTTGATACAGTTTTTGGTCAGTCTCATTGATGAGCAGATGACTGCTGATTTGGGTATCTCCTGTGATGAATATCCCGCCAATACTCGCGGTGACTTGCAGTTTATTACCGCAAAGTAATCTTAACCCCTGAATGTTCTGACTTAAGTTCGCGGCTATCTCTTGCGCCTGTTGCAGTGTGACGAGAGAAAGGATCAAGGCAAACTCATCTCCTCCGAGTCGGTAAGCAGAGCTAGGAATGGTGAGGTCTTGCCGCAAAATGTCAGCAATACGGACTAGACAAAGATCGCCAGCTTGATGGCCGTGGGTATCGTTAAAGTGTTTGAAGTTATCTAAATCGATCATCATCAAACAGAGGCCATTATGTTGTTGTTGATTCTCAAATAATGCGGCTTCAATTTCTTGATGAAAGAGGCGCCGATTGGATAACCCGGTGAGGGGATCGTGGGTTGCTTGGAATTCACTGAGCATTTCTGCCAATTTTCGTTGCGTAATATTATGGTGAGAGATGACCCAATATTGGTATTGCTCAATTTTGAGTGGTACGACTCGCATTAAAAACCAGCGTTGTTCATTTTGACTATGGCACGGGTATTCATGGTAGTAGCAACTACGCTGTCCTTGAATGATGGCTTGTATCCCTTGGTAGGCCTGAGAGGCGAGGTCATCGCCCTCTAACATGGATTTTTTGAGTGCATCTAGATAGTTGATTTTTGTCCATTCAATACAGGGATTGGCCCCGTTATTTTGTCCAAACTCAATCCACGCACGGTTCACATCCACGATTTGACCTTGTGCATTAATTACAGCAATTTGCTCCATCAACGAGTGATAGATTGCAGTGTGTAAAGAACAGATATCCATAGTCGCCAACGTTTTATCTTATATCCCTTTACCAGCATGAAACTGGTGGGAGGAGTCTCATCTAGCCTGACAACGCTTATGCTCTTTTTTGCGTATAGATTTGGTTGTCAGTATGAGTGTAGATTATTTTTTAAATTAAGTAGTCATTAAAGAAATAATCTGCGGGTGAGTGAGCTTGCTAGTCAGTATCTATTCCGCTACAAAGACATAAAGATTAACAATTCTTTACGCGCGGCGAGCAGTAACGGTGTTACATTTTACTCGCCCAAAGAGTCGGGAATTGAACAATAGTTAGGTGGGATCATGGTGGAAAATCATAAAGTTTTAGTGGTAGATGATGATGCGCGTTTGCGTGCGCTGCTTGAGCGTTACCTGTCAGAGCAGGGGTTTCAAGTTCGCAGCGTGGCTAACGGCGAGCAGATGGATCGTCTGCTGACTCGCGAAAACTTCCATTTGATGGTGCTTGATTTGATGTTGCCGGGTGAAGATGGCCTTTCTATCTGTCGTCGTCTGCGCAATTCCAACAACATGATCCCGATTCTGATGCTCACGGCTAAAGGTGATGAGATTGACCGCATTGTCGGCCTAGAAGTTGGCGCGGATGATTATCTGCCTAAGCCGTTTAACCCGCGAGAACTATTGGCGCGTATTAAAGCGGTGCTGCGCCGTCAAGTGATTGAAGCGCCGGGAGCACCAAGTTCGGAAGAGACCATCATTGAATTTGGTGATTTCCGCCTGAACCTTGGTACCCGTGAAATGTTCCGAGGTGAAGAGGCGATGCCACTCACATCGGGTGAATTTGCCGTGTTGAAAGCCTTGGTGACCAATGCCCGTGAGCCTTTGTCGCGTGACAAACTGATGAACATGGCGCGTGGCCGTGAATATTCAGCGATGGAGCGCTCGATTGACGTACAGATTTCGCGTCTGCGTCGTATGCTCGAAGTTGATCCAAGCAAACCGCGCTATATTCAAACCGTCTGGGGGCTGGGTTACGTCTTCGTCCCCGATGGTAAAGCCGCCAACTAACTTCTTTTAGGCACGCCGAGCAAGGGCGTCCTCGCTCCGCGCGTGCCCTTGCTATATCTAGGTGCCTTATGCGAATTCGCAGCTCATTTACTCAATCGATCCTGCTGTTTTTTTCTCTGCTGATCGCCAGTCAAATCTATTCCTACTACGCGGTATTCAACTACGCCTTGCTGCCGAGTTTGCAGCAGTTCAACAAAATTCTCGCCCATGAAATCAGCTTAATGCTGGATGACACCAGTAATCCTGAAGTGAGTTCGGAAATGGATGCACTGCTGAAACGGCGCGTACTGGATCAGCTTGGGGTGACGATTCACAGTGAGAGTAGCCCCGAATCTTTGGATTTTCAGCACGCCATCAGCCTTGATTTGATGAGTGAAGAGATGAGCAGCGAGCTGGGCTCGCCCACCGAAGTGCGCATGGCGCTGGGCGAGGAGAGCTACATCCTGTGGATGAAGATTGACTCACTGCCCGGCCAGTTGCTGCGTATTCCGCTCTCTGAACTACAAGAAGAGGATTTTGCTCCGCTGTTTCGTAACAGCATCATCATGGCACTGTTAATTGTGATTGGTGGCTGGCTGTTTATTCGTTTGCAAAACCGGCCACTGATTGCGCTAGAAAAAGCCGCCAAATTGGTCGGGCGGGGGGAAACGCCCCCACATCTGCCAGAACAAGGGACGTTAGAAATCCGCTCGGTAACGCGCGCGTTTAATCGAATGTCGAAAGGCATTCAAGCTCTGGAAGAAGATCGCGCGCTGCTAATGGCGGGGATCAGTCATGATATCCGCACCCCCTTGACCCGAATTCGCTTGGCAACCGAGATGATGTCGCCAGAAGACAGCTATCTCGCTGAGAGCATCATCAGTGATACCGAAGAGTGTAACCAGATCATCAGCCAGTTTATGGATTACTTGAAACCGGTGAACCGTGAAGCGTTTGAGGCGGTAGATCTGAATGATATTGCCAGCGATGTGGCAAGCTCTGAAGGGGGCTACGAAGTGCAGATTGAAACCGATCTGCAATCGGATCTCACGCCCGCCTTTGGTAACCCGATTGCGATTAAGCGTTCACTGAGTAACTTGGTCGTGAATGCGCTGCGCTACGGCAACGGTTGGGTCAAAGTGAGTAGCGGCATGACGGCCGATAAGAAGCTAGTGTGGCTGTCAGTGGAAGACAATGGGCCGGGTATCGATCCAAGCCAAGTCAATAAAGTGTTTGAGCCTTTTACTCGTGGGGATACCGCGCGCGGTAGTGAAGGGACGGGCTTGGGTCTCGCGATTGTGAAACGGATTGTCAGCCAGCATCATGGTGCGGTGTCGGTGAGCAACCGCAGCCAAGGTGGGTTACGTGCTCAAATCAGTTTCCCAACTAAGCAGCAAAAGGGCTAACTGAAGTTAGCCCTGAATAAACCGTTAGTTTGATTCTTGCGCCGTTTCGGTTACCGAAGCGGCGTTTTCATCTCGGCGCACTTCGGGCAGCAGCAGGTTAAGCAAAATTGCAGTAATGCCGCCAGCCGCGACACCTGAAGAGAATAAATTCTTAATAAACTCAGGCATAAACCTGCAGAATTTCTGGTTTTTGTGCAATACCCAAACCCATCGAGAAAGACAGTGCCATGATCAGAATCGCGCGGCGATCTAAGTCGACACGAGAGATGATACGTACGCCTGCGGCAGCAATCGTACCAAACATTACGATGGTCGCACCCCCGAGTACAGGTTCTGGGATCAATTGAACAAAGCTTGCTACGCCGGGGAATAAGCCAAGCAGCACTAGCATACCCGCAATAAAGTAACCGACATAACGGCTGGCAACGCCGGTCAGCAGGATCACGCCGTTGTTTTGGCTGAACGTTGAGTTCGGGAAGCTGTTAAACACCGCGGCTAATGCGGAATTGATGCCATCCGCCAGTACGCCACCTTTGATGCGCTTCATATACACGGGGCCTTTCACGGGTTCACCAGAGACTTCGGAAGTCGCAGTTATATCACCAATCGCTTCGAGTGCGGTGATCAGGAAAATCAGCACCAGAGGGATAAACAGCGACCAGTCAAAACCTAAGCCATATTGCATCGGGATAGGCAGTGCGATGAGCTGGGTTTCCGCCAAGTTGTCGGTATTGACCATGCCCATTAGGTACGCCATCACATAACCCACCAGCATCGCAATCACAATCGAAGCCACACGTACGTAAGGGTTGTGCGCTCGGTTCAGCAGCACAATGATCGCTAATACGGTTCCAGCCAGTGCGAGTTTATCAAGGCTACCAAAAGTGCCTTCCGCCATTGCAGCGTAGCCGCCACCCATTGAAATCAAACCAACTTGTACTAGCGTCAGGCCAATCAAGGTCACCACAATCCCAGAGACCAGCGGCGTAATCACGCGTTGGGCAAATTGCAGGACGCGAGAAAGTAAAATTTCAGCGAATGAAGCGACCAAAATCGTCCCGAAAATCGCGGCCATCATGGTTTCGATGTTCGCCCCACCGGCTTTGAGCGCGAGTCCTGCACCAATAATTGGGCCTAAGAAGTTAAAGCTGGTGCCTTGAATCGAAAGCAAACCTGAGCCAATTGGGCCAAAGGTGCGGATTTGAATAAAGGATGATAAACCCGAAGCAAACAGTGACATGCTGATGATGGTGTTGGTTTGATCGGCAGGTACACCAAGGGATTGGCAAATGATCAGCGATGGGGTGATCACGGCGACAAACATCGCCAGCAGATGTTGCAGGGCTGCGAAGATAGTTTGAGGCAAAGGTGGACGATCATTGAGTTGATAGACCAGATCTGCCTTACGCGAAGTCGGTTGTGTCATAGCGATTTTCCTGATGGTCAATAACACCTTGCGCACGCTGAATGGGTGGTTAAGGTGGAGCAGAAGCCGCATCTGTGATTGCTGTTAATCAGACTCTGCTCTGGGTAGAGAGGTAAACGTTTGCGCTTACCGGAAAATGGCGGCGATTATAGAGGTTTTACTCAGGAAAGCAAACGTTTGCTCATAAGGTTTTAGACCGACTTGATGAGGATCAAAACCACTAAGCTTTGGCGTAAATATCGCGCTCGCCTAACCAGCGATCGATGATGGCTTGTGCATTCTGTGGGTAACGTTCATGGATATGGCGTGCGATGCGTTGTACTTGCGGAACCAGTTGCTGATCGCGTACCAGATCGGCAATTTTGAAATCAGCTAAGCCGGTTTGTTTGGTACCCAGCAGCTCTCCGGGGCCACGAATTTCCAAGTCGCGCTGCGCGATGACGAAGCCATCGTTGCTTTCACGCAAAACGCCTAAACGCTTTTGCGCGGTTTTGGAGAGTGGTGCATGAAACAGCAGCACACAATGGCTGGCCACTGTACCACGCCCAACACGCCCGCGTAGCTGGTGTAGTTGAGCCAAGCCCAAACGCTCGGGGTTTTCAATGATCATCAAGCTGGCATTGGGAACATCCACGCCCACTTCAATCACTGTAGTGGCGACGAGTAGATGCAGCTCATTATTTTTAAACGCTTGCATTACCGCTTGTTTCTCAGCGGGTTTCATCCGGCCATGCACTAAGCCGATTTTGACTTCGGGCAGTTTACGTTGCAGTTCCTCGGCCGTTTCTGCGGCCGCTTGCGCTTCCAGCACTTCGGATTCATCAATCAAAGTACAAACCCAATACGCTTGCTTGCCTTCGTTGAGGCAGGCGTGGCGAATACGCTCAACAATGTCTTCGCGTTTGGTATCCGGAATCGCAACGGTTTGAATTGGGGTACGTCCGGGGGGCAACTCATCAATCACCGAGGTTTCCAAATCGGCATAAGCCGTCATCGCCAAAGTACGCGGGATCGGAGTAGCAGTCATGATCAACTGATGCGGATACGCGCCTTGTTTCGCTCCTTTCTCGCGCAGCTCTAAACGCTGATGTACACCAAAACGATGTTGCTCATCAATAATCACCAAGGCTAGATGGTCAAACGACACTTGCTCTTGAAACAGAGCATGGGTGCCAACCACCATTTTCACTTCGCCACTAGCGATGCGTGCCAGCTCCGTTTCCCGCGCTTTGCCTTTGAGCTTACCCGCGAGCCAGCCGACTTGAATGCCCATCGGCTCTAGCCACTGCGCAAAATTGAGCGCGTGCTGCTCGGCCAACAGCTCGGTGGGAGCCATCAACGCGACTTGATAGCCATGCTCAATTGCGCGAACTGCCGCAAGCGCTGCGACTAAGGTTTTGCCTGAGCCCACATCGCCTTGCACTAAACGCATCATTGGATGTGGTTTTTCTAAATCCGCTTCAATTTCGGCAACCACGCGCTGCTGCGCCTTAGTCGGTGAAAAGGGCAGTTGTGCCAAGAGTTGTTGTTTGAGTTGGTGGACGGGTGCCAGTGGTAAGGCCACATCTTGCTGGCCTTGGCTGCGAATCGCCAGCATAGAGAGATTCTGCGCCAGCAGCTCTTCCATGATCAGCCGAACTTGCGCAGGATGTCGCCCTTGTTCAAACAGACGTAAATCGATATCCGCCGATGGGCGATGAATGATTTTCAGCGCTTGGGCTAAGGTCATCTGCTGATCGTAAAGTCCTGACGGCAGTAATTCTTGCACAGCGGATTTTTCTAGTAGCGCCAACGCTTGGTCGGTGAGATTACGCAGGGTGAGTTGGCGTAGCCCTTCGGTGGTCGGGTAAACCGGAGTCAGGTTCGGTTCGACATCGGGTGTTTGCGCAGGGGCAAAGAATTTATAGTCAGGATGGATGATCTCTAAGCCTTGATTACCGCGTTTGATCTCCCCATAAGCATGCACAAATTTGCCTTCCGCAAAGTTGTTTTTCATCGCTGCCGTGAAGTTAAAAAAACGCAGTGTCAGCGTGCCGTTGCCATCACTGATTTTCACGGTGAGCATTTTGCGTTTGCCAAACAGGGTATCCACCGCCATCACTTTACCTTGCACCGCAGCCCATAAACCGTGGTGCAGTTGCACTATCGGATAAACGCGAGTGCGATCTTCATAACGCAGCGGAAGATGAAACAGCAGATCCTGCACGGTGTGCAAACCGACTTTCTCCAGTTTTTCGGCGACTTTGGCCCCGACACCGGAGAGTTCACAAAGAGGAACGGCTGAGAGAAGTTGTGACATGCGCGTTTGATCTAACCATTTGACTTAATGGCTATTCAAACATCGAGCTGTGTTTTTGTACAGGAAAAATTGCCCAAGAGAGGCATGAAACGCGGGTTTATCCCTCTCTTGGTGTTGATCAGTTCTTACGGCGACGCACTTTAAGCGCGTGGGGCATGGTGCGAATTTTGCGCATGATGCCAGCTAAATGCACCCGATCTTTGGTGGTGAGCAGAACGGTGACTGTGTACAAGCGACCGTCGCGTTCTTCCGTTGACAGGCCATGAATATTCGAGCCCGTTTTGGAGATCACATTGGTCAGTTCAGCCAATGCACCTTGGCGGTTGTGCATATCCACTTTCAGCTCAGTAATGAACTCTTGATCGTAATCTTTAGTCCATTCCACCGCCATGTACTTGTCTGGCTCTTTTTGGTAGCCACGTACATTTGGACAGGTTTCACGGTGCACCACTAAGCCACGGCCTGGTGAAACGTGAGCGATGATGTGATCGTCTGGGATCGGGTGACAACAGTTGGCGAAGGTGAGCAGAATGCCTTCTGCGCCACGGATGGGTAGTTTGTTTTTACTGCCGTCATGTTTACTGCTTTCGGACAATTCATCAGCATTGCCTAGTAAGCGACGCGCAATCACGATACTCATCAACTCACCCAAACCAATCGCGGCCAATAGATCATCCATTGAGGCGATTTTTAGATCGCTCAAGACTTTGCTGATGTTCTCAGGTGCAATCTCGTTGATCGAGTGTTCGCCTAAAGCATGGTTAAGCAGGCGACGACCGAGAGTAATCGAGTCTTCGCGGCGCATGGTTTTCAGCACTTGGCGAATTTTGGTACGCGCGCGGGATGTCACCACATAGTTGAGCCATGCCGCGTTTGGGCGTGCGCCTGGTGCGCTGATGATTTCTACCGTCTGACCACTTTTCAGTGACTGACTGAGTGGATACGGCGTGCGATCCACTCGCGCGCCGACGCAGGTATTACCAATGTCGGTATGTACCGCGTAGGCAAAGTCGACTGCAGTGGCGCCCATTGGCAGCTCAACGATACGACCTTTTGGCGTGAACACGTAAATCTCATCTGGAAACAGATCGGATTTGACGTTTTCGATAAATTCAAAGGAGTTACCCGCACTTTGCTGTAACTCAAGCAGGCTTTGCATCCAACGCTGCGCTTTAATCTGCGCAGTGGTGCCGCCTCGTTCACTATTGGCCTTGTATGACCAATGTGCCGCCACCCCTTTATCTGCCATCTGATCCATATCTTCGGTACGGATCTGCACTTCTACGGGAACACCGTGGGGGCCAACCATGGAAGTGTGCAGCGATTGATAGCCGTTGGCTTTCGGGACTGCAATGTAGTCTTTCATCCGTGCTGGGCGTGGCTTGTACAAGCTATGCACCTGACCCAGTACGCGATAGCAAGTATCCGCCGTATCGACCACGATGCGAAACGCGTAAATATCCATAATGGTGTGAAAGCGCTGCTCTTTGGTTTTCATCTTGTTGTAGATGGAGAACAGGTTTTTCTCACGACCGACCACGCGAGCGGGTAAGCCGACATCTTGCAGACGGCCTTCGATTTCACTGTGGATGCGTTGGATCATCTCTTTCCGGTTACCACGCGCGGCTTTCACCACCTCTTTGAGGACGCGATAACGGTTAGGGTAGAGCGCTTCAAAGCCTAACTCTTCGAGCTCGGTTTTGATGTTATGGATACCCAAACGATGGGCGAGGGGAGCATAAATTTCTAAGGTTTCTCGGGCAATGCGACGTTTTTTATCCGGACGCAGTGCACCGAGTGTACGCATGTTATGCGTGCGGTCAGCCAGTTTGATCAGGATAACCCGAATATCCTGCACCATGGCCAACACCATTTTGCGAAAGTTTTCCGCCTGAGCCTCTTTGCGATCGCGAAATTTGAGCTTATCGAGCTTAGAAACCCCATCCACCAATTCGGCGACAGAGTTGCCAAAATGGGCATCTAAGTCTTCTTTGGTGACATCACAATCTTCAATCACATCATGCAGCAGTGCCGCTTGTAGTGTTTCCAAGTCGAGACGCATCTCAGCGAGGATCCGTGCTACAGCAACAGGGTGAATGATATAAGGTTCGCCGCTTGAGCGGGTTTGCCCTTCATGGGCATCTCTGGCTACCACATAAGATTGGCGCAGAGCCTCAATTTGAGGCTCTGTGAGGTATTCTTGGGCAACGTCTTTTAGACTATCGAATAGATACAAATTTCAGGCCCGGCGGGTTAAATCGCGATTGGTGATTAACGGTTGTGCATGATGCTGCTAACTGCAGCCAGCTCTGCCGCTTCTTGCTCTTGCTGTTCTTGACGCTCACGTGCATCCAGAACATCTTTCGTGATCAGCCCTTCTTCGATTTCGCGTAGAGCGATAACCGTTGGCTTATCGTTCTCTTCCGGCACTAGAGCATCTTTACCGCCAGATTGCATTTGACGAGCGCGGCGAGCCGCAACCAGAACTAGGTCGAAACGGTTGCCAATTTTTTCAACAGCGTCTTGAACTGTTACGCGTGCCATGAGAACTCCAAAATTTAGTTAACTGATAAGTTGAATGACGAGAAAGTATACAGCCTAACCTGTTGAGATTCTAGCAACGGGCTGAGCTTATAACCCACGTTGGCGGATTAATCCGCCAACAGAGCAGAAAGCATAGAGCTATATTTAGCAGCTTGCTTGTCCTGCTTCAATCTTTCTGCACGAATGATGGCTTTGAAATCCATTAACGCGACATCAAAATCATCATTAATGATGACGTAATCGTATTCGCGGTAATGCGAAATTTCTGATTTGGCCTCACCCATGCGTTTAGCAATCACCGCTTCACTGTCTTGGCCGCGCGTATTTAAGCGGCGTTCCAGCTCTTCTTTCGAAGGCGGCAGGATAAAGATGCTTTTCGCTTCTGGCATTTGGGTGCGGATTTGACGCGCGCCTTGCCAGTCGATATCGAGAAACACATCAATCCCTTTATTGAGCGTGTTTTCAATCCACACCCGCGAAGTGCCATAGTAGTTACCAAACACTTCGGCGTATTCGAGGAATTCTTTTTTGCCGATCAGCTCTTCAAAGTGCTCTTTTTCGACAAAATGGTAATGAACGCCATCTTGTTCACCGGGGCGCATACCACGTGTGGTATGTGAGACCGATACTTTCATTGCATAGGTTGGGTTTTGCTCCAACAGGGCTGCAATTAAGCTCGATTTGCCTGCGCCACTGGGTGCAGAAACGATATAAAGAGTACCTTTGCCCATCGATTCGGTTCCACTTAGGTTGGGATTGAGTCTTTGCCTTAGCTGGCAATGATTTAAAGATAGCACTGACTGGATCCAGATTGGATGATTTTTCAGCCAGAAAAATGGAGGCGAAGAGTAGCACGATCTACAGGATCTTCTCAAGCACTGCCACTGCTTGTCCTGAAAAGTTGCTGCGATAAAAGAACCAAGAAGATTGGAAATATAGGCTATCGTTTGCTCAAAAAATACCCTTGCACGCGATAAAGTTTGGGATATAATCGCCGCCCTTGTGAATTGGCTGTTGGCCAACCACGTAAAATTTGAGCCGGAAGCGTGCTTCCAATTTGGGTTCCCTCGCCCCCAAACCAAACTAAAAAGGTACAGTATGAATCACTTTACCCCTGCGCAGCAGCGCAAAGCCCTTGGCTATCTTGTTTTGTTCCACCTCGTGATCATTGCGTCGAGCAATTATCTGGTGCAAATCCCGTTTACCATTTTCGGTTTCCACACGACGTGGGGCGCATTTACTTTTCCGTTTATCTTTTTAGCCACCGATCTCACCGTACGCATTTTTGGTGCTGGTTTAGCTCGTAAAATCATTTTTCTGGTGATGTTGCCTGCATTGGCCGTGTCTTACTTGCTCTCGGTAGTGTTTTTTGAAGGCCAATACCAAGGTTTAGCGCCGCTGAGTGAGTTTAATTTGTTTGTCGCGCGGATTGCGATTGCCAGTTTTATGGCTTACTTGCTCGGTCAGATCATGGATGTGCATGTGTTCAACCGCTTGCGTCAAATGAAGCAGTGGTGGGTGGCACCAACCTGTTCGACGCTGTTTGGTAATGCACTCGATACCATCGCTTTCTTCTCGATTGCTTTCTACCAAAGTAGCGATCCTTTTATGGCTGAACATTGGACGGAAATCGCCTTAGTCGATTACACCTTCAAGCTGATCATTAGCTTAGGTCTGTTTGTGCCGATGTATGGGGTGCTGCTCAACTACCTGATCAAAAAGCTGACTGCAGTAAACCCGAATTTTGCAGTGGCGAGCGTCAAAGCGTAGCGAAAGTCATCACTCATTTGCATCGTCACTTGGCTGTAGATCGATGCTGTGAGAATGTGAATGCGAGGAAAAAAAAGCCCGAGGTGATAGCCTCGGGCTTTGCTTTATCTGAATCCCTACAATTCAATAAAGCATCACAGTTCAAGCCTTAGTGGTCGTGAGCCGCGCCCGCACCTTTTGGATAGCGGATGGATTCCACCATTTCCTGTACATCGGCAGGTACTTCTGCAGTGAATTTATTCACGACAATCGCTACTACAAAGTTCAAGCACATACCGAGTGTACCAATACCCTCTGGGCTGATACCGAACCACCAGTTGGCTGGAACGCTCGCGGTTGGGTTAATGAACTTGAAGTAGATGATGTAAGCTGCAGTAAAGGTAATACCTGCCAACATACCCGTGATCGCCCCTTCTTTGTTCATCTTCTTATAGAAGATGCCAAGGATAATCGCAGGGAAGAAGGAGGAGGCTGCCAAACCGAAGGCGAAGGCCACCACTTGAGCCACGAATCCGGGGGGGTTAATACCCAGATAACCAGCACCGACGATGGCTAGCGCTGCAGCAACCCGTGCGGCGAGCAGTTCCTGCTTATCGGTCATGTTGGGTTTAAAGCCTTTCTTCAACAAGTCATGAGAAATCGCGGTTGAGATAACCAGTAGTAGACCCGCTGCGGTAGACAGAGCTGCGGCAAGGCCACCCGCTGCCAGTAGCGCGACAACCCAGTTCGGCAGTTTAGCAATCTCTGGTGAAGCCAAAACGATGATGTCGTTATTGATGGTCATCTCGTTGCGCGCATCGCCTGAGTAGAACAAGCGTCCGTCGCCGTTCTTATCTTCCCATTTCACCAGACCTGTACTTTCCCAGTTGTGGAACCATGCTGGAGCTTCAGCGGCAGGCACACCTTGGAGATCTGGGCCGTTCAACGTATCAATCATGTTCATACGAGCAAACGCGGCAACCGCAGGTGCTGTGGTGTACAAGAAAGCGATAAACACTAACGCCCAACCTGCAGAGATACGAGCATCCGATACTTTTGGTACCGTGAAGAAACGGATAATTACGTGAGGCAGACCCGCAGTACCTACCATTAAGCCAGCACAGATGAAGAACACGTCAACCATACTCTTCGAGCCGTCGGTATAGGCAGTAAAGCCGAGTTCTTGGGTTAAACCGTCCAGCTTGGTCAGCAGATATTGATCAGTGCCTGAGAGGGTAGAACCAAAACCGATTTGTGGAATTGGGTTGCCGGTCATCATCAGTGAAGTAAAGATCGCTGGAACCAAGAAAGCGAAGATCAGTACGCAGTACTGCGCAACTTGGGTATAGGTGATGCCCTTCATGCCGCCCATAACCGCATAGAAGAATACGATCGCCATACCGATCACGATACCGACGTTGATGTCGACTTCAAGGAAGCGTGCAAACACCACGCCTACACCACGCATTTGGCCTGCAACATAGGTGAACGATACGAAAATGGCACAGAATACGGCAACCATACGCGCAGTTCTTGAGTAGTAACGATCCCCGATAAAATCAGGCACAGTAAACTTGCCGAACTTACGCAAGTAAGGGGCTAGGCAAAGTGCAAGCAGCACATAACCGCCCGTCCAACCCATTAGGTAAACGGTACCGTCATAGCCGATAAAAGAGATGATGCCTGCCATGGAGATGAAAGAAGCCGCTGACATCCAGTCGGCAGCGGTCGCCATGCCGTTGGCGACAGGGTGTACACCACCGCCCGCGACATAGAATTCACTAGTCGATCCCGCACGCGCCCAAATCGCAATACCGATATAGAGCGCAAAAGTGATGCCGACCAGAATAAACGTCCAGGTTTGAATATCCATGTTCAGCCCCTTAGTCTTCTTGTACGTTATATTTTTTGTCGAGCGCATTCATGCGCGCAACATAGATAAAGATCAGAGCAACGAAGGTGTAGATAGAGCCTTGTTGCGCGAACCAGAAACCGAGTTTAAACCCAGCAAATTGAATCGTGTTGAGCGCATCGACAAACAAAATTCCCGCGCCGTATGAAACTAAAAACCACACTGCAAGCAGTGAGCCCATGATCCCCAAGTTTTCCTTCCAGTAGGCTTGAGCATGTTCAGTTGATTTGAACCCCATGGCCTTCTCCTTTGTTTTGTTATCCCGTAAAAGCTGTTAACACAATGTTACGCATCTTAGGTTAGCAGCCGAATGGCAAGGGATCTGTGCAACTTTAGTCGGGGGAGAGGAGGAGAAAAATAACCTGAAATCGAGAGCTTACGAAAACGTGTTGTTATGTGGCACAGGGGTTCTGCCAGCTAGATTTTTGGGTTGGTCATTGTCATCATAGGCTTATATTGATAGTGAGCATTATTACTCGTGATATTGCGGCATTTTTACCACCACTTGCTGAGGATTTTGTTGTTAATTAAATGTTAAATTAGCCAAAAGTATAAGAGTAAAGGGATATTCATTGGCGTTTTATCGATAAAAGCTCGGTAAAGCGTGATTTGTTTACATAAACTTTTACTCAGTGACGTCACAAATTCGTGCACAATAGACGCTCAAATGACTTGATTAAACAAGACAATCTGTTGATAGCTGATTGGGAGGGAGAGTGGACGCCGTTACGATTAACAGTTTTTTTATGATAGGTGCCTTACTAATAGGCATCAGCGTATTGCTCAGCCCGGTATCTTCCAAGTTAGGGATCCCGATTCTGTTGGTGTTTCTCGCGGTTGGAATGTTAGCGGGAGAAGATGGCATCGGACAGATTGCCTTTGATAATTATCCCGTTGCGTATTTAGTCAGTAACTTGGCTTTGGCGATTATCTTGCTTGATGGCGGGATGCGTACTCGAGTGGCGAGTTTTCGGGTCGCATTTTGGCCTTCTGTATCACTGGCGACTTTAGGTGTTGCCGTGACCACCTTGCTGACTGGTTTACTCGCGATGTGGTTGTTTAATCTGAGCCTGTTACAAGGCGTATTAGTGGGGGCAATTGTTGGCTCGACGGATGCGGCGGCGGTATTTTCTCTGCTCAAAGGGCGCAGCCTCAATGAACGGGTTGGCGCAACCTTAGAAATTGAATCGGGTACCAACGACCCGATGGCGGTGTTTTTGACCGTCACCTTGATTGCGATACTCAGTAGTGCCGAAGCTAACTTAAGTGCGGGCTTTTTATTGCTCAGTTTTGTGCAGCAGTTTGGCGTGGGTGCGCTGCTAGGGTTGGCTGGAGGCTGGATTTTATGGTGGCTAATCAATCGCAACCAACTGCCGGAAGGCTTGTACTCTATTCTGGCGGTGAGTGGCGGTTTGATGATTTTTGCCCTCTCTAATGCGTTGGGTGGCAGTGGCATTCTTTCGATCTATCTGGCGGGTTTATTGTTGGGCAACCGCCCAACCCGAAGCCGGCACGCGATCCTCAATGTGCTTGATGGTATGACTTGGCTGGCGCAAATTGGCATGTTCTTGGTGCTTGGCCTGTTAGTGACCCCGTCTGAGCTCATGGAGATTGCGGTTCCTGGTTTAGCGCTAGCGGTGGGGATGATCCTCTTCGCTCGCCCGATAGCGGTATGGATTGGCCTTGCGCCGTTTAAAAGTTTTACCGCGCGTGAGAAATGGTTTGTCTCTTGGGTTGGCTTGCGTGGCGCTGTGCCGATCATCCTTGCGGTGTTCCCAATGATGGCGGGTTTGCCCAACGCTCAGCTTTACTTCAACCTCGCATTCTTCGTGGTCATGGTGTCATTGGTGGTGCAGGGCGGAACGCTGACCAAGGCGATGGCTCTCGCCAAAGTGGAACTGCCACCCAAACCGGAGCCCATTTCGCGCACGGGCGTGGAAATTTACCCGACCAGTGAGTGGGAGCTGTTTATCTATAAACTCAAAGCCGACAAATGGTGTATTGGTGAGCCGCTGCGCAATCTGTTTATGCCGGAAGGTACCCGGATTGCGGCGGTATTTCGGGATAATCAACTGCTGCACCCATCAGGCAGTACCGAATTGTGTGAAGGCGATACCTTGTGTGTGATGGCGCAAGAGCGCGATCTTGAGCCGTTGAGTCGCCTATTCAGTGAAGCGCCAGAAAAAGCATCATTAGTTCGCTTCTTTGGTGACTTCTTCTTAGATATTGAGGCGAAACTGCAAGATGTGGCTTTGTTGTATGGCCTAGATTTAGGCGAGCTCACCGCAGAAGCGACACTGAAAGATTTGGTGCTAGAGCACTTAGGTGAAACGCCGGTTTTAGGTGACTACTTTGAATGGCACGGTTTGCAATGGGTAGTGGCAGACGTAGTGGATTGGAAAGTGACCAAAATCGGTTTGCGTTTGCCTCCAGAGGAAGAGTTACAGGAAAGTGCAGAGTAAATATCCCCTTGCTACTTGAGGTTGCAGTGGTGTGCTCACCGCCGACCTGCAACGCTAAGGAGTTTGGGTATAGCGTCGAGTAACAAGAAATGAGCGAGTGGATCACTCGCTCATTTCTTTTAGTAAGATCACCGCTTGAGTGCGGTTTTTTACTCCAAGTTTGCGGAAAATCGCCGTCATATGCGCTTTGATGGTCGCTTCCGACACATTCAATTCATAAGCAATCTGCTTGTTGAGCAAACCATCGGACAGCATTCCCAGTACCTTGTATTGCTGCGGGGTGAGCGCCGCCACTTTTTCTGCTAAGTCGTTACCTACAAATCCTTCTACTAATAAATGGGCGGGGAAATAAGGCTCGCCGTTGAGTACTTGATTGAGCGCGGCAATCAGGCTGCGCATATCGCTCGATTTTGGAATAAAGCCGAATGCGCCGTGGCTTTTCACCTGTGAAACGACACTGGGTTCTTCGCTGGCGGAGATCACTACGATGGGCAAATCTGGGTATTCGGAGCGCAGGTGAATCAATCCTGACATGCCGTTGGCGCCGGGCATTTTGAGATCCAGCAGCAGCAGATCGGGTTCCGATTCTTTATTGAGTAGAGCCAACAAGGCATCTAGCGAATCCGCTTCCAGCAAATTCGCGCCACTGATCGCCATGTGCACCGATTGAAACAATGCATTACGAAACAGGGGATGGTCATCAGCAATGATGATGGTGTAGGTCGAGTCCATGACGTCACAACAGGTTACCAAACAGTTAAACAAATTATTGTTCGCTTTAGGTCAGCGAACAATCTTTACCCACTAAAAGTCTGAACTGTATCCCTTTTTAAATGCATAGGTTTGAATAGGGAACACGATTCCTGTTGAGTCACCCCATCACCGTGCGAATGGGGCTGCAACTTATAAACCCTGTTGTGTGAGATGGTCGAGAAACGGTTGCTCCGCCATAAAACCAGTAATGCGGGCATTGGGTACGGGCTCGCCTTGCCCGTTCCAAAACTCAATGGTTGGCAAACCGAGCACATTCAGCGCCTTGAGTAACTCAATATCCTGCGGCTGATTTTTAGTGACATCCGCTTGCAGTAGAACAAAGCCGCTGAGCTTGTTTTCGACTCGCTTAGCGTGAAAGGTGTATTTCTCAAGCTCTTTACATGCCACGCACCAATCCGCATAGAAATCGAGCATCACAGGTTTACCTTGCGCTTTGGCTTGTGCCAGAGCAGTTTGTAGCTCGCTTAAGTTGGCGATGCGAGTAAACGCGATCTGTTTGACCTGCTCGGTCGTTTGGGTTGGGGCAAACCAGTGGTTGAGCGCAGGTTGCGCGGAAGCCAATAACCCTAAAATCGCGATAACGCCAATCAAGCTCTGCTTCCAACCACCAAACGGGAGGCTATTTTTCACATGGTATAACCAGCCAAATGCCGCTAAACCGAGTGCCGACCACAGCACACTGGACCAAAACTCAGGCACAATGCGCTCAAGCAGGAAAATAGGTGCCGCGAGCAGTACAAAACCAAACAGGGTTTTCACCCGTTCCATCCAGTTGCCGGCTTTTGGCAGCAATTTGTTGCCAAACACCGCGACCAAAATCAGTGGAATGCCCATACCCATTGCCAGTGCATACAGAGCGATGCCGCCAGTGAGCAGATCACCGCTTTGTGCCACATAAAGCAGTGCGCCAGAAAGTGGCGCAGTGGTGCAAGGCGAGCAGACCAAGCCTGAGATTACGCCCATAGCAAACACGCCGGGAAGGCTGCCGCCCTGTTGGGCATTACTCAGAGCATTGAGCCGAGTCTGTAGGCTGCTAGGCAGTTGTATGCTGTACAAGCCAAACATGGAAAGAGCTAAGGCGATGAACAGCACACTCAACCCAATCAGCACATAAGGGTGTTGTAGTGCTGCTTGAAACTGCAAACCAGCCGAAGCGACCACTAACCCAAGTAAGGTATAAGTGAGTGCCATGCCTTGTACGTAAATCACGCTAAGCAGTAGCGCACGGCGTTGGGTAAGCTGTGCGCCCCCGAGCACGATACTGGTCAAAATCGGGTACATCGGCAGAACACAAGGGGTAAAGGCAAGGCCAATGCCTAATGCTAAAAACAGCAGTGGCGTCCACCATGTTTGCGCCAGTTGATCCGCCAATGAATCATGGGCTGAAGTGGGAGCAGAGACGGTATTGGTTGGGGTTGTGCTAGTCGATAATTCGGTATTAGCACCCACGTTCGGAGCCTTTGCGGAATCACTGGTGCTAAATGGGGTGATATTGATCATTCGAGTTTCAGGTGGGTAACAAAACCCAGCTTTTGCACACCCCTGATATTGAACGATCACTTTGGCATCGCTTTGAAAAGCAGTAAGAGGAAGTTGGACAGAGAGTGGTGTGGTGTAGATCTTCACATCACCAAAAAACTCGTCGTGGTAAGGTTCGCCTTCGGTGAGTGAGTACTCACCGAGCTCAACATTCTCGCTACTGATGCTGATTCGGTCTTGATACAGGTAGTACCCCTCTTTGACCTGCCAATCAATAAATAAGGTAGAATTTTGCTGGAAAGCATTAAACGGAAAGGCTTCATCGACCGTAACAAAACGGTTTTGGCTTGAGGCAAAACCGGAAGTATTGTTGTTCGAGGCGTTATTACCAAACAGCGCCCAAGCGGGTTGAGTAAGCAGGGCGAGCAGCAGTGAAAAGCAAAGTAACAGTGTGCGCATGGGTCAAATCGTTATCCATCATTTGGTTGTCATAGTAACCCAATCAGACCTTAGGATGCGCCAATAAGTTTCACAACAATAAAAAAGGGAGCCGAAGCTCCCAGACTTTTGCACTTTATCCTTAGATAAATAGGCTACCGAATGCAAAGCCAAAGGCTACTGCACTGGCGATGGTGGCAACACCCGGAATAAAGAAAGGATGGTTAAACACATATTTCCCAATACGCGTTGAACCTGTGTCATCCATTTCTACCGCCGCCAACAAGGTTGGGTAAGTTGGCAGTACGAACAGTGCACTGACCGCCGCAAAAGAGGCGACTGCCGTCAGAGGCGCCACACCAATCGCTAGAGCGGCTGGCATTAGCGCAACCGTGGTTGCACCTTGTGAGTAAAGCAACATGGATGCAAAGAACAGCACCAGCGCCAACATCCATGGGTAGTCAGCCAGCAGAGTACCGGCGACTTCTTTAATGCCATCGACGTGTGCGTTAACAAATGTTGAACCTAACCAAGCGACACCCAGTACGCAGACACACGCCGTCATACCTGAGCGGAAAGTTGAAGCGGCTGGAATTTTGGCTGCATCAATTTTGGTCAGCATCACAATACCCGCTGCGGCGGCTAGCATGAAAGTCATGATCGCTTCGTTACGGCCAAGTGCAGGGTTTTCAATTAAACCTACTGAGCTTGAAATCGCCGCTGCGTAGCACACCACAAGAATGATCGCAGTGAGGAATACGTAAGTAGCGGTTTTCGCTGTTGGCAGAATTTCACGCTTTTGTGTCCCCGCCAGTTTGATCAAACCTTGTTCCAGACGCTCTTGATAAATCGGGTCGTCTTTCAGTTCGCTACCCATAAAGTTAGAAACAAACGCACCGACCATACAAGCAGCAAAGGTGGTTGGGATACAGATCGCCAGCAGCGTTAAGTAATCCACACCAAACGGCACCAACATCGCGGCAAAGGCAACGACGGCCGCAGAAATCGGTGATGCGGTGATGGCAATTTGTGAAGCCACAACAGCAATCGACAGTGGACGTGAAGGACGTACACCTTGACCTTTGGCCACTTCGGCGATCACTGGCAAGGTTGAGAATGCCGTGTGACCCGTACCCGCCATCAGCGTCATCAGGAAAGTGACAATAGGGGCATAGAAGGTGATTCTTTCCGGATGTTTACGTAGGAAGTTTTCTGCCAGTTGTACCAGCCAGTCCATGCCCCCCGCCACTTGCATCGCCGCGATAGCGGTGATCACCGACATGATGATCAAAATCACATCGACAGGAATAAAGGCTTGTTTAGTCGGTACGCCAAGGATTAATGACAAGGCGATCACACCGGCACCACCGGCAAAACCAATGCCGATACCGCCAATCCGTGCGCCCAGGAAGATGAAGAGGAGAACAATAGCCAGTTCGACCCAAATCATAATGATTACCTCATGTTAAAGATGAAAAAATTATCTCAACACTCACACTACGAGCGTTCAAATAATGTTTTCACCATCTAAGTTGAGTGCTATGAGAAAAGCCCCCAAATAAGGGGGCTTTCACAGCGCGATTACTCGTAACGTTTCGCTTTGTATTGAGGATGCATCAGGTTCTCAACAGAGAAGATGTCATCAAGCTGCTCTTCAGTGAGCAAGCCGCGCTCAAGTACTACTTCACGTACGCTCTTACCCGTTTCAGCACAGATCTTACCGACAATGTCACCTTCATGGTGGCCAATGTATGGGTTCAGATAAGTCACGATACCGATAGAGTTGAAAACGAAGTTTTCGCAGATTTCTTTGTTCACGGTGATGCCATCAATGCACTTGTCACGTAGGTTCACACACGCGTTAGTCAGCAGAGAGATAGACTCAAACATTGCTTGAGCAATCACTGGTTCCATTACGTTCAATTGCAGTTGACCTGCTTCTGCAGCGAAAGTGATGGTGTTGTCGTTACCGAACACTTTAAAGCAAACTTGGTTAACCACTTCTGGGATAACTGGGTTTACTTTCGCCGGCATAATAGAAGAACCTGCTTGTAGTTCAGGCAAGTTGATTTCGTTCAGACCTGCGCGAGGACCAGAAGAGAGCAGACGTAGATCGTTACAGATCTTAGACATCTTCATCGCTAGACGCTTCAGAGCACCGTGCGTCATCACGTAAGCACCACAGTCAGAGGTGGCTTCGATCAGATCTTCAGCTGGAACTGTTTCTAGGCCAGTCACTTGCGCCAGATATTTTACCGCGAGTTCTTGGTAACCAGGTGCTGCGTTCAGGCCAGTACCGATCGCTGTTGCGCCCAAGTTCACTTCCAAAAGCAGTTTTGAAGTGTATTGCAGAGCACGGATCTCTTCATTCAGAGTCACAGCCCATGCGTGGAATTCTTGACCTACGGTCATCGGTACTGCGTCTTGCAGCTGAGTACGACCCATTTTTAGGATTGTTTTTGTACTCAACCGCTTTAAGTTCGAATGCGCCTTTCAGGTATTCAATCGCATCGATCACTTTCAGGATGCTGTTGTAAACCGCGATGCGGAAACCCGTTGGGTAAGCACAGTTGGTTGATTGGCTTTTGTTCACGTGGTCATTCGGGTTGATGAACTCGTATTGACCTTTTTCTTTGCCCATCAGTTCTAGGGCTACGTTGGCAATCACTTCGTTGGTGTTCATGTTCACCGAAGTGCCTGCACCGCCTTGGAATACATCTGACGGGAATTGATCCATGCACTTACCTGTTTCAAGAATCAAATCACACGCTTGAAGGATGTAGTTCGCCACATCTTTTGGAATTACGCCCAGCTCTTTGTTCGCCAAAGTCGCCGCTTTTTTGGTCATGATCATGCCGCGTACAAATTCAGGTACGTCAGAGATCGTAACGTTAGAGATGTTGAAGTTTTCGACAGCGCGAAGGGTATGAATACCGTAGTAAGCATCAGCAGGAACGTGACGTTGACCTAACAGATCTTCTTCAATGCGGGTAGCCGGAGTCGCTGTTTTAGGCGCTTCAGATAGGGTAGCCATATGGGGATCCTTAGATAATTATTCTGGTAAAAAACTAAATTAATAGCCATTTCTGTAATTTAAGAATCCATTCGTCAGAGTTTTTGGCTGGAAATCCGTCCTGACTTGCGAAGCACATAATACTGTAAATGCATATTAAAAATAGTAACTGGATCACCTTTTAATACAATTTGATGGAAAATTTGCTGAGAGTTTTATCTATAGCTATATAAAGAGAGAAGGCGGTATAAAAAGGATCTGATTTATGGTGAATAGTGCCGATTCAGCAAGATTGTTGTCGGACCAAGATCTACAAGGATATGTCAGCCGCATACTGGATGTAATTCCGTTGCCGATCATTATTTCTAAATCTTCCGCGCTCGGACAAGGTGAGCGTGAACATATGCATTTTAATAAAGCCTTTGTGAAAGAGCTGGGGTATTCCATTGCACAAATCCCCGATATTGCAACTTGGTTTGAAAAGGCTTACCCACAAATAGCCTATCGACAGGAAATTATTGCTCAATGGCAGAAGACGGTCGATGAGGCGCGGGCGCAAGGCGAAGATGTCGCGCAGATGCCGGCTTTGATCATGTGCGCCGATGGGGTGCAGCGCTGGTTTTCCGTCTCAGCACAAATCGAACCGGCCTGCCGTGACGATCTGCATATCATTACCTTTCGCAATATTCATGACTATAAAACCTCGATCGCTGAAGCCGAGCGTCAATCACAGATTGATCCATTGACCCAATTGAAAAATCGTCGAGGCTTTTATACTTGGTGTGAACTATTGGCACCTGAGGCGCGATTGGGGATGATCATATTCGACATCGACCATTTTAAGCAGATCAACGATACCTATGGTCACCCCGCAGGAGATTATGTGCTACGCCAAATTGCGGGGTTATTGGAACAAAACTTACCCTCGTCTTTCGTGTTGTGTGCGTTGGGGGGGCGAAGAGTTTTTGGTCTGCTTTGAATGCGATGAAATGGCTAATGTCATTGGCTTGGCGGAAACGATACGACGCTATGTGGAGAGTAATACCTTGATGTGGCAAGGACAGCAGATTGCTTTAACTCTCAGTGCTGGGTGTACGGTGGGAGCGATGACGAGCAACAATTGGGATAATTTGTTACAAACTGCTGATCAAGCGCTGCTGTCGGCGAAACGCTTGGGGCGCAATCGGGTGATTGCCGATCGGTAAACAAAAAGTGCTCGTTGGGGTGGGTTTTATCTCAGGGTGACTTGTCAGCCATCTCGGTTGTGGTTAACGTGACCAAAACCAAGGAGGCATTGTGTTCCCGATATTATTGTTTTTATTTATTGCAGTCCCAGTGATTGAAATTGCGTTGTTCATTCAGGTTGGAGGTGTGCTCGGCCTGTGGCCAACCATCGCTTTAGTGTTGCTGACGGCGGTGATGGGTGCATCCCTAGTGCGCAGCCAAGGTTTGCAAACATTACTGACTGTGCAACAGCGTTTGGCGCAAGGCCAACTGCCTGCACAGCAGATTTTAGAAGGGGTGATGCTTGCCGTTGCGGGCGTGCTGTTACTGACTCCCGGCTTTTTAACCGACATGATGGGCATGCTGATTTTGCTGCCAGCACCAAGGGCTTGGCTAGCCAAGTATGTCATGAGCCGTGTGGTGGTAAGTAGTCTTCACACTCGTGGGCAAAATTTTGAACAGGCGAATTCCTTCCGCGATCATTCAAACCCGAATGGCAGCACCTATGACGGTGAATTTGAGCGTAAAGACGATCAAGATCAGCACCGTTTAAAGTAAAGCTATCTCTATTAATGGCGCATTAGATTGCGCCATCAAACCCCATTTGACGCCACGCCTCAAAAGCAATAATTGCAACGGCATTGGAAAGGTTAAGGCTGCGTGCTTCCGGCATCATCGGGATGCGAATGCGCTGCTCGGCAGGCAAACTGGCAATCAGCTCGGCCGGTAAACCGCGAGTTTCTGGGCCAAACATCAGTACATCGCCTTGTTGAAATTGGGCATCTACATGGTGTTGTGTGGTTTTGGTGGTGCAAGCAAACAGGCGGAAAGTCTCGCGTTCGCGCTGCAAATAGTCGATAAACGCCGCGTAATCTTTATGGCGTGTTACACGTGCTAAGTCATGGTAATCCAACCCTGCACGACGCACTTTTTTCTCTTCCAGATCAAATCCCAATGGTTCGATCAGGTGCAAGTTTGCGCCACAGTTGGCACATAAACGAATAATGTTGCCCGTGTTAGGGGCGATTTCTGGTTCGTAGAGAGCAATATCAAACATAACCGACGTTCAGTGAATGCAAAGAAGGGGCGAGTATAGCCCCTTCTGTGGTGAGTTGCAGCGATTGGTCAATCGGGAGCACAAAATGCTTACGCCGTCTGCAAAGGTAAAGTGAAGCACACGCGTAAGCCACCTAAACCACTGCGTGTTGCGCTGATGGTGCCGCTGTGCTGGCGAATCGCACTTTCAGTGATGGCGAGCCCTAACCCAGTACCGCCGCTGTGCCGATCTCGCGCGGTAGAAACTCGATAAAATGGGCGGAAAATGTCCGTTAATTGTTCGTCCGGTACGCCTTCTCCATCATCATCCACACTAACGGTGAGTTGGTTATCTTGCACGATAAACGCCACGTGGATTCGTTGTTGTCCATAGTGAATGGCGTTTCGCACCACATTTTCTAGTGCACTCATGAGCAGCTTCGGAGTCCCGTTGATGTTGCGTTCTGGAATCGCTTCAAAAGTCAGCGTTTTGTCCATTTGTTCTGCTTCAAACTCGGCATCTTTAAGCAGTTCTTCCCATAGGCTGCTGAGTGGCTGTACTTCACGCATCAGGTGGCTGTTGGTTTGCATGCGAGAGAGCGCGAGTAGATCACCGATCATCTGTTCCAAACGCTGTGCTTCGGTATCAATCCGTTCTAACTCGCTGCTGCTGCCTTGTTTGCGCATCGCTAATGCATTGGCCATGCGCAGCCGAGTCAACGGTGAGCGTAGTTCGTGTGAGATATCGGAGAGCAGCCGCTGTTGCCCTGAAACCATTTGATTTACGGCATCCACCATTTGGTTAAAGCTGCGACCTGCCTGCTGAAATTCAGCGGTACCGCGTTCTAATTTCGGGTCATGCACAAACTCCCCACGCGCGACGCGCTGCGCGGCTTGTGCAAGATTTTGTGCCGGCTTACTCAATGCCCAAGCGAGCCACAATAACAGGGGGGTGCTGACCAGCATGATTGCCAACAGCAGTTGGAATGGCTTATCAAATAGGCGCAAAAAAAAGGGTGGCGGTTCATCCCAACGCATCCCGACGTATAGCAGTAAATCTTGTTTGGCCAACGTAATGGGAACAGGGCCCGCCAGCATATAGCGGCCATAAAGTCGTTGCTGTGGTTTTTCGATCGATTCAATGCTGGAAGAGAAGTTTTGCAGGGCTTTTAGGCGAAAATCAGCATGCTTGGAGGAAGTCAGCACATTGCCTTCCAAATCAGTCACAAAAAATTGTGGTCGGCCATCATGTTCACGCTTCGACATGCCTCGACCTTCTAACTGATAGAGAATTTTGCCTAACTCGGTGGTGTTTTGGTACTCCGATTCAAAACGTGTTTTGCTTTCTAGCAGGCGTTGGTATGCCTCTGGTGACAGATCGCGCGATTTACGTGGGTCAAGGTGTGGTAGGGTGAGTACTGCGAACAAGACCAACAGCATGGTAAACCAGAAAATCGCAAAAATTCGCCCATACAGGTTATTGAGTTTCGGTAGGCGCATCACTCCTCCTGAACCATTAAATAGCCGCGGCCACGCAAGGTTTTGATGCGGGCTTTACCATCCTGCCGCTCTGGCAGTTTTTTGCGCAGGTTAGAGACATGCATATCAATGGCGCGATCAAACGCAGCAAGGCGTTTGCCTAACACTTCTACACTGAGCATCTCTTTGGTGAGTGTTTCTCCCGGTGACTGCACAAAATGGGTCAGTAGTGCAAATTCAGTGGTGGTGAGGTCGAGCAATTGCCCCTGACAGTAGGCTTCTTGCTTGCCAGGATAGACTTGGAGATCCTGACATTCGATGACGTCTGAGTTTTTAGGGGGAAGCGCATTTTGCGTGCGACGTAAAATCGCCCGAATACGCGCCAGCAGCTCTCGATCACTAAAAGGTTTGGGCAGGTAGTCATCTGCGCCCAGCTCTAGGCCGATCACGCGATCGATCTCCTCGCCTTTGGCGGTCAGCATCAAAACCGGAGTTGCCCATTTTTCACGCAGGCGCTTTAAGGTCTCCATACCATTGAGCTTGGGCATCATCACATCAAGGAGGATCAGATCGACCTCATCGCTGACCGCCGCCAATCCTGCTTCACCGTCATTGGCTTCAGAAATATCAAAGCCTTCATACTGTAAAACTTCCGTTAATAGGCTGGTCAGTTCAGTGTCATCATCGATCAAAAGGATATGTGCCATAGCTGCCTCGTAGATTGCTTAATTGCCTTCAGTTTACCGTGAAAAAAGTACCGCAGTCAGTGAGCAATCAGCTCTTTACGATTCTTTACGCTCCCTATACGTCACTTGACCTTGCAAGTCGTAATCTATGTTCAAGCGCTGCAGAACAGCCATGTAATCCATAACGTCATGTAGAGGAACGAATTATGAAAACTTGCCAAAAAAATGATTTTAGCCGCCGCTATGCTTCCACTTACTTTGGGTACGACCGCCGCGTTTGCCTTTGGTGGTCATGGTTGGGATAAGGAAGGGGATGGCTCTTGTGGTGGTAAAGGCGAGCGCGGGATCTGGAAACAGCTCGATTTAACGTCGGAACAGCAGGCTCAGCTGAAAGATATGCGTGAGGCGAACCGTGAAGAAATGCGCGCTAATCGTGGACAAAATCGTGATGCGATGAAAGCACTACATTCACAAGAGCGTGCTCTGGTGTTAGCCGCCGATTTTGATCAGGCTGCCCGACCGAAAACCTTGACAAAACAGATGGTGGATCAACAAGTGACTCACCGCGTAAAAATGATGGAAAAACGCCATCAAATGATGAGTATTTTGACCGCGGAACAGAAAGCCAAATTGCAGACCCTGCAACAGGCACAAATGGATCAATGCATGATGGACGGTTCTCACGGTAAAGGTAAGCCTCGTCATCAATAAGGGCATCGCCCATTCCATCCCCACAAGGTAGCCTCGCGCTGCCTTGTGGTTTTTTGCATCTCGGTTATATACTCGGGCTTCTTTAACTTAATGAATTGGTGAGGCGATGAAAAAGGAATACGCCCGTTTAGTCACAATGGCAGCATGGACGGCAACGTCAGTCGCGACGCTGCTACTGGTGGTGAAAGTGGTTGCGTGGTGGGTGACAGGTTCGGTCAGCTTGTTGGCTTCCTTAATCGACTCGGTGCTGGATATTGCCGCCTCTGTGGTGAATCTCATCGTATTGCGTTTTGCTCTGCAACCTGCTGATCAGGAGCATGCTTTTGGACATGGCAAAGCGGAATCACTGGCCGCACTCGCTCAAGCCATGTTTATCTCTGGCTCCGCTTGTTTTCTGATCCTTAATGGTGTCGATCGTTTCTTCCGCCCACATGAACTGAATGCACCTGAGCTAGGTATTTATGTCAGTGCGTTGGCGATGGTGGTGACTTTTGGCTTGGTGCTATTCCAACGTCATGTGGTGAAAAAAACCGGCAGTCAGGCGATTGCGGCCGATTCACTTCACTATCAATCGGATCTACTGATGAACGCGGCAATCATGGTGGCACTAGGATTAAGCTGGTGGGGCTTTGGTCAAGCGGATGCGATATTTGCGATCGGTATCGGCCTCTATATCTTACTGAGCGCCTTTAAAATGGTGCATGATGCGGTGCAGACGCTGCTCGACCGTAAATTACCCGATGAAGAGTTGGAGCAGATCCTCGCGATCTGTTTGAGCGTAGAAGGGGTGATTGGGATGCATCAATTACGGACGCGAATGTCTGGTCCGGTAAGATTCATCCAACTTCATTTGGAATTGGATGACAACATTTCATTGCTCGAAGCGCATCACATTTCGGATCGGGTCGAGGATAAGTTGTGTGATGCCTTTAAAGGCGCGGATGTTTTGATTCATCAAGATCCCCATTCCGTGGTACTTGAGGCAGAACAGCGACAAAAATCTCAATGGTGAGGCGACAAAAGAAGTCAGTTTGGCTATCTTTTCCCCAAGTTAACAAAAAAACGCCAATCCTGACATGAATCAACACTGGGTCAGTACAAAACTGTAATACTCTTACATAAGTAGAAAACTTACAGAATTTAGTGCAAATAACAGTAGTATTCCTAATCGGGAAAGGTAACATTACGCACAGTTTTTGAATTTTTCTGTCTGGTTCCTACAAACCAGACGGCGTAGAAATTGATATTCGATTCGCAAAGTTCGAGGGTGAGCATGATTAAAAAAATCGGTGTTTTGACGAGTGGTGGCGATGCCCCAGGTATGAACGCGGCTATTCGTGGTGTAGTGCGTACGGCACTCGGCGCAGGTCTAGAAGTGTTTGGTATTTATGACGGTTACCAAGGTCTGTACGAAGATCGTATCAAGCAACTAGACCGTTCAAGCGTGTCTGACGTGATCAACCGTGGCGGTACTTTTTTAGGCTCTGCACGTTTCCCACAATTTCGCGAAATAGAAGTTCGTGAGAAAGCGATTGAAAACCTGAAAAAACACGGCATTGAAGCGCTGGTTGTGATCGGCGGTGACGGCTCTTACATGGGGGCAAAAAAGCTGACTGAAATGGGTTTCCCATGTATCGGTCTGCCAGGCACCATCGATAACGATATCGCGGGTACCGATTACACCATCGGCTATTTGACTGCTCTGAACACGGTTATCGAAGCGATTGACCGTCTGCGTGATACTTCTTCTTCACACCAACGCATCTCTATCGTTGAAATCATGGGTCGTCACTGTGGTGACTTGACGCTGACTTCTGCGATTGCGGGTGGCTGTGAATACATCATCACGCCAGAAACAGGTCTGAATATGGAACAGTTGATCTCTAACATCAAAGACGGCATCACCAAAGGCAAAAAGCATGCGATCATCGCGTTGACTGAGCTGATGATGGATGCTAACAAGCTGGCGAAAGAGATTGAAGCAGCAACAGGCCGTGAAACTCGCGCTACCGTTTTAGGCCACATTCAACGTGGTGGTAAACCAACCGCATTTGACCGTGTGCTAGCGTCACGCATGGGTAACTATGCGGTGCATCTGCTGATGGAAGGTCACGGTGGTCGTTGTGTGGGTATCCAGAAAGAGCAACTGGTTCACCACGACATCATTGATGCGATTGAAAACATGAAGCGTCCAGTACGCACAGACCTGTACAAAGTCGCAGAAGAGCTATTCTAAGCACACTCCGCTTTGTATCCAGAGACAAAAAAGACCGCCTTGGCGGTCTTTTTTATGCGCGGAAATCTTAGTTAGAGAATGATGTCGCGCACTTGTGGATCTTTGCGCTCTAAATAGTGAATGGAGCGGATGCGACGAATCGTGCGGCAGCGGCCACGGATCAACAGTGTTTCTGTCGTTGCGATATTACCCTTGCGGCTGATGCCATCGAGCAAATCACCTTTAGTAATACCGGTTGCTGCGAAGATGACGTTATCACTGCGTGCCATGTCTTCCATCTTCAGCACTTTGTTTGCCTCAACACCCATTTGTTGGCAACGTTCAAGCTCTTTGGCGCCCCAAATACGGTTATCTTCCGTATCACCTTTGACTTGGTGACGAGGCAGCAGGCGACCTTGCATATCACCATCCAGTGCGCGGATCACCGCTGCAGACACCACACCTTCTGGCGCGCCGCCAATGCAGTACATCATGTCTACTTCGCTATCGGGCATACAAGTTAGAATGGATGCCGCCACATCGCCATCCGGCACCGCAAACACACGCACGCCCATTTGTTGCATCTCGGCGATGACGTCATCGTGGCGTGGTTTGGCAAGTGTGATCACCACTAAATCGGTTAACGGTTTACCAAGTGCTTTGGCGACATTGTGCAGGTTATCTTTCAGTGGCAAATGCAGATCGATACAGCCTTTCGCGCCGGGGCCGACCACCAATTTTTCCATGTACATGTCGGGCGCTTTCAGGAAGCTGCCTTTTTCGCCCGCGGCCAGCACTGCTAACGCATTCGATTGTCCCATGGCGGTCATGCGCGTGCCTTCGATCGGGTCAACCGCAATGTCTACCGCATCACCACCTAAGCCAACTTGCTCACCAATGTAAAGCATTGGCGCTTCATCGATCTCGCCTTCACCAATCACGATTTCGCCGCTGATCTCCGTTTGGTTGAGCAGGATGCGCATCACTTCTACCGCAGCACCATCGGCGGCATTTTTATCACCACGTCCTAACCATTTATAGCCTGCGAGTGCGGCACCTTCGGTGACGCGGGAAAAAGCCATTGCTAAATCGCGTTTCATGTTTGCTCCAAACCCAAGAGAGAAATTTTGCGCGGCATTCTACCACACTCCCAAGTAAACGTTTGCCTTTTGCGCTCATTCACGTTTGCCTTTGATCAAAAACGCGCAAGAAAAGCCGATGTTTGCTGGTAAATGCACTTAGCCAGCGGGCGTGACGGTCAGTTAAGTTAAGCTTGCGTCAAATTGCGCGGTTTTTTTAACCGAATAGCGAAAAAGATCGAACTTAGGGCGTGTTTCTGTGCACAGGGCTGAGTAGAATGAACTCAATCAGTGAAGTCCACTTCACCTCAACCGAATCAACAAGGGTAAAACGTCATGTCTTTTGTAAGTATTAGAGAAACTAGGAAGCGAAAATTACAAACCGCAGTAGACACTATTGCATTGCTGCAAATGGAAGTTGAAGAGCTGAAAGAAGAAAAACAACAACTGCAAAATGAAGCACAAGAGCTGCGTGAAGCGCGTGAGGCACTTGAGCAACGTGCACAGCAAGTTCAGCAAGAGCATGCGGCATGGCAAGAACGCATCCGTAGCCTGCTGGGCAAAATGGAAGACGTGGAGTAATTCTCCTCATGAAAACGCCGACAGTGATGTCGGCGTTTTTGATCGTGGCGAGGCGTTTTCGCTTAAACTTGTGGTCGAACGCCCAAGGTGTGACATAACGCGTAAGTCATTTCGGCACGGTTGAGTGTGTAGAAGTGGAAATCTTTCACGCCTTCACGGCACAGCACGCGCACCATATCGATCGCTTGGCTTGCTCCTACCAATTGACGAGTCACCGGATCCTCATCCAACCCTTCAAACTGCTTCACCATCCAATTCGGAACTTTCACATTGTTTTGCGCAGCGAAGCGTGAGGCTTGCTTAAAGTTAGACACTGGCAGAATGCCAGGCACGATTTCTACGTCAATCCCAGCCGCCACGCAGCGATCGCGAAAGCGTAGGTAGCTTTCTACATCAAAGAAAAACTGCGTGATGGCACGATTCGCACCCGCATCGACTTTGCGTTTTAAATTGAGCAGATCCGCTTGCGCGCTTTTGGCTTCTGGGTGTACTTCGGGGAATGCTGCAACCGAAATATCAAAATCGTGACGGGATTTGAGCAGCGTCACCAGATCGGAGGCGTACATGTCTGGCTTACCGCCACCAGCAGGAATGTCACCACGCAGCGCCACAATATTCTGGATGCCATTATTCCAGTAGTCATCGGCGATCTGGATCAGCTCATCACGAGTGGCATCAATACAAGTCAGGTGTGGCGCGGCAATTAAACCGGTTTGGTCTTTGATGGCTTTAATGATCGAGTGGGTGCGGTCACGCTCACCAGAGTTGGCACCATAAGTCACCGAGACAAATTTGGGTTGGAGAGTCTTCAGGCGATGAACGGAGTTCCACAGCGTCTCTTCCATTTGAGGAGAACTGGGTGGAAAAAACTCAAACGAAACATTGATGTCGGAAAGCTCCGCAATGTTCTGGTTCAATGCATCGATATGGCTAGCGTGTGTGTATCCCATCTTGTACTCCCTGTGACTGCCTGAATCCGAATTGACGTTTAGACGTCTATATGGCTGTAGAATGTCGTGAATGCGCTTTGATGTCAACCTCACCATTATGAAGATTACTCATGTTGATCGTGAAGCAGATTCAAGCTTGAAAAAGCAATTGAGTGCTATGTGTGGTTCAAAAAGCTAATTAATAGAAGATGATACTTTTAATGCAAGAAAGTATAGAAGATCGATGCAAAAGCTCGCCATTTCGGCGAGCTTTGTTTTAGGGGACTGAACGTGAGGGCTAGAGTAGGCTCGCGAGCAGATTCAAATCGGACTGAATCGCACCGGCTGTGACTTCACGCCCTGCGCCGGGGCCACGGATCACCAGTGGGTTATCACGATACCATTTGCTCTCGATGGCAAAGATGTTGTCACACGGCAGTAAGTTAGCCAGTGGATGGTCTTGCTCTAGCGCTTCAACGCCAACGCTGGCTTTGCCATTTTTCTCCAATCTTGCAACGTAGCGCAGCACCTTACCTTGTTTCTGCGCACGGGCGAGGCGCTCAGCGAGTTGCTCGTTGAGCAGTTTGCTGTTGTCGAGAAAATCATCCAGTGATACGGAGCGCAGCTCCGCAGGGACGAGAGACTCTACTTTTACGTTGTGCGGTTCGATCTCAAGGCCAGACTCACGGGCCAAGATCACCAATTTACGCATCACATCAGAGCCATCCAAATCGCAACGCGGATCGGGTTCCGTCAAACCTTGTTGCCAGGCTAAATCCACTAGTTCACTGAACGGTAAGCTGCCGTCGTATTGCTGGAACAGCCATGAAAGTGTGCCAGAGAAAATGCCAGAGAGTGCCATGATGTCATCACCACTTTCTCGTAGGTCACGCACCGTATGGTTAATCGGCAGGCCCGCGCCTACCGTGGCGTTATACAGCCAGTGGCGGCCAATTTTGTGAAAGGCATCTTTAACTTGATAGTAATAATTCCCCGCAGCAGAGCCTGCCACTTTATTGGCCGAAATGAGGTGCAAACCTTGTTCGGCAATCTCAAGATACTGCTGGGCCAGTTCTTCACTGGCTGTGACATCAATGACAACACCTTCATCGTAGCCGTCCAACGCGCCAAGCTTTTTCAGCCAGCTTTGTTCTTGATGTGGCTGTGCTTCATCTTGGAAATGAGTGGCAACTTGGTTTGGATTAATGCCTTGCTCATTAAACCAGTAGGTTTGGCTATCGACCACCGCAACCAGTTCAAAGCTCATGCCGTGGCGTTGTGCGAGTTTCTCTTTTTGCTCTGCAAACAGTTTGAGCCAACTTGAACCGATATTGCCTTTGCCACACAGTGCAATCGCCACGCGTTTTTGGGCTTGGAATAACTGTTTGTGGATACCATTCACCAATGAGTTGATTGGGGTTTGGCGCAGTATGGCGACTAAACTGAGGCTTGATTCCGAGGCGCTGATAAATTCGACCGGCAAAGCATTCAGTTGTTGGTAGAAACCATAGCAGTGGTTCGGGTTTTTGGTGACGCCGGCACCAACCGCGGCAATCAGGTCATAGCCTTCTTTGAGCTTGATTTCGGCTTCAAAAGCAGCATCTTGCAGGGCAGAAAATGCTCCGGGTGCGATTTCTGCTGTGTAAGCTAAGCGTAAGCGGTATTGATCTGGCTGCGCTTCGTAAGTCAGAGGTTGCAGTTGCACGCGCTGCAAGTGCTGTAACACATCTTCTTGCAAGCGCTGGAAATCATGGTGATGAGCAAAGCTCAGCTCAATCAGCAGCACATCATCGAGTGAAGTAATGATTTTCGCGCCGCGACCAGAAGCCAGTACCCGCTCAATGCGAGTAGAACCCGATTCCGGTTGGTGGCTGCAACGTAAGTGAAGCTCCATGGTGCTTTGCGCGACAGGTTGTAGTGTACGACTGTGTAGCACTGGCGCAGCTAAGCGTGCCAGCTCATTGGCCTCATCGAGTCTCAGCAGTGGCAGTAAACAGGCATCACTGACAACGCGTGGATCGGCGCTGTACACGCCAGCGACATCACTCCAAATGGTCACGCGTGACACTTCAGCCAGTGCGCCAATCACGGTGGCAGAATAATCAGAGCCGTTACGACCGAGCAGTACGGTATCGCCCTGTTCGTTTTGCGCCATAAAACCGGTGATGACGATTCGGCGTTGGCTATGTTGTGCCAACACGGCTTTCAGTAGCGGGTAAGAGCGCGCGCGATCCACTTCCGGTTGTGTGCCCGCTTCGGCACGTAAGAATGCACGCGCATCTTGCGCGACGGCCGGTAAATCTTGTTGATTCAGTAATGCGGCAAGTAAACGAGCCGACCATTGCTCGCCATGTCCTAAAACCCAAGCGTATTGTGCGTTACTAAGAGGAGCCGTGAGCTCGCCTAACACGCTGATCTCTTGTTGCAGTTGGCTAAGTAGTGGTTCAGCCGCTTCGTTGTTGAGTAGCTTAGTAATCAATTCAGACTGATATTGGCGCAGCGCATGTAAGGTTTCATGGGCAACGCGACCATCTTTACTGAGTGCTTCGACAAAACTGATCAAACGGTTCGTGGTTTTGCCAGCCGCAGAAACCACCACCAAATCATCACTCTTGGAATAACTTTTAAGAATTTTCGCGACACGCAGATAACACTCTGGATCGGCAAGGCTACTACCACCAAATTTGTGCAGTTGACGAGCGTGAGTCATTCACTGGCCTCCTTAATACGCGGCAAGAGTTTGTTGAAAGGCTTGGTCAAGGTCGGCAATCAAATCAGAGGCATCTTCAAGACCGACGGAAAGACGCAGCAACTGTTGTGATACCCCAGCTTCAGCGAGCGCTGCTTCACCCATTGCACGATGAGTCATGGAGGCGGGGTGACAGATCAGGCTTTCTACCCCACCGAGCGATTCGGCGAGTGAGAATAGCGCCAACTTGCCCACAAAGAATTTCAGCTGCTCAAAACTACCGGCAAATTCAAAACTGAGCATAGCGCCAAAGCCCGATTGCTGTTTTTTGGCAATCTCATGACCCGGATGGTTGGGCAGACTTGGATGATAAATTTTGCCAACCAAAGATTGAGTTTGCAGATAAGCCAAAATCTGTTGCGCACTCTCTTCATGCACGCGCATCCGCGCGCCCAGCGTGCGAATGCCACGCAAGGTCATGTAGCTATCAAATGGAGTACCAGTTGAACCTAAACAGTTGCCCCACCAAGCGAGCTCTTCTGAATGTTGCTTGTTTTTACTGATCAACACGCCGCCAATCACATCCGAGTGACCATTAATGTATTTGGTGGTGGAGTGCAGCACAAAATCTGCACCTAAGGTGAGCGGTTTTTGGAATACTGGTGTCAAAAAGGTGTTATCTACCGCCACCAAAGTACCTTGTGCTTTCGCTAACTGACAAAGATGAGCGATGTCCACCACACGCACTAAAGGGTTGGATGGGGTCTCAATCAGTAACAGCTTGGGTTTGCGGGCTAAAGCTTGGGTGAGAGCCTCTTCGTTGGATTGATCCACAAACTGTACGTTGAAGTCGCCTTTTTTAGCGCGCGTGTTGAGCAAGCGATAAGTGCCGCCGTAGCAGTCGTGTGGTGCCACAATCAGATCGTTAGGGCCTAACAGCGCGGTGACCCACAAATTGATGGCCGAAGTACCGCAGTTGGTCACCACCGCACCTTCACCACATTCAAGCTCATACAGGGTTTGCTCTAATAGACCACGGTTAGGGTTGCCTGAGCGGGTGTAATCGTATTTTGGCACTTCACCAAAGGCGGGAAAACCATAGTTGGTCGAAAGATAAATCGGTGGTACAACGGCATGGTATTGAGTGTCCGATTCAATCCCGGTACGAACCGCAATGGTGGCTGGCTTGCGTGTGGTCATGGAGTTTCCTTGCTGGCTATTCTGTCCTAGAGAGCATCATCATATACCTTTCCTGCTTTAAGCTGCAGTGTCGGTTGTCGCATCGCAACTTTCCCTAACTGGGGGATGAGGTTTATCCGTTGCCCATAAATTACTCGACACTTTACTGATGTTAAATAAAGACGTCAACACTTCTAGACGTCTATATGTCTTTGCTTATGGCAGTAAATCCCGCTAAAATTAGGGCCTTTGAAATTTCGATTCGAACCACAATAACGAAGGTGCGCAATGGCAGACTGGAATGGCGAATATATCAGCCCCTATGCAGAGCATGGGAAAAAGAGCGAGTTGGTAAAAAAAATCACGGTATCCATTCCGCTGAAAGTTCTCAAAGTGCTAACGGATGAGAGAACACGCCGTCAAGTCAATAACTTACGTCACGCAACCAACAGTGAATTGCTGTGTGAAGCCTTCTTGCATGCCTACACAGGTCAGCCTCTGCCGACGGACGAAGACCTGCGTAAAGATCGCCCTGATGATATTCCTGCTGAAGCGAAACGCTTGATGACCGAAATGGGCATTGAGTTCGAATCTTACGATGAGTAATAGTGTTCGTTAGTGCAATTCGCTAAGTGAACTGATAACGCTCATAAAAAAGCCCCTCGTATGAGGGGCTTTTTGCTATCCATGCATGCAAACAGATCACGCCTGCATATAGTTTTCTGGCATTGGAATACGAGCCACACCCGATTCCACCGCAGCTTCCGCGACGGCGCGTGCTACGCGTGGCAATAGGCGTGGGTCCATTGGTTTTGGAATGATGTACTCAATACCGAAACTGAGCTTATCCACTCCCGCTGCGGCCAAAACTTCTGCCGGTACGGGCTCTTTAGCTAATTGACGAATCGCCTCTACGGCGGCGAGTTTCATCTGATCGTTGATTTCACTGGCGCGAACATCCAGCGCACCGCGGAAAATAAATGGGAAGCAGAGAACGTTATTAACTTGGTTTGGATAGTCGCTGCGACCAGTACCCATGATCATGTCATTACGGACTTGATGGGCAATTTCCGGTTTGATTTCTGGATCAGGGTTGGAACAGGCAAACACCACTGGTTTGTCGGCCATCAGTTTGAGTGCGTCGGCTGGCAGTAGGTTCGGGCCAGAAACGCCCAAGAACAGATCGGCACCGGCAATCACATCTTCCAGCGTGCGTTTGTCGGTGTTGTTGGCAAACAGCTGTTTGTATTCGTTCAGATCATCACGGCGAGTGTGGATCACGCCTTTGCGATCCAGCATGTAGATTTTCTCACGCATTGCACCGCATTTGATCAATAGTTCCATACACGCTACCGCAGCGGCGCCCGCCCCAAGACAGACGATCATACAGTCTTTCAGTTGTTTACCTTGCAGCTCTAATGCGTTGAGCATACCCGCAGCAGTCACAATCGCGGTGCCGTGCTGGTCATCGTGGAACACTGGCACATCACAGCGTTCAATCAGGCGGCGTTCAATTTCAAAGCAGTCTGGGGCTTTGATGTCTTCTAAGTTAATGCCACCGAAGGTATCCGCAATGTTGGCTACCGTATCAACAAATTCATCAATGGTGCGGTGTTTGACTTCAATATCAATCGAATCCAGTCCTGCAAAGCGTTTAAACAGCAGTGCCTTACCTTCCATGACAGGCTTAGAAGCCATCGGTCCCAAATTGCCCAATCCTAAAATCGCAGTGCCGTTAGAAATGACTGCAACGGTGTTACCTTTCGCGGTGTACTTGTACACATTTTCCACGTTTTGTGCGATTTCACGAACCGGCTCTGCTACGCCAGGGCTATAAGCCAGCGCAAGATCGGCAGCTGAATCAGCAGGTTTGGTCAGCGCAATACCAATTTTGCCCGCGGTTGGGTAAGCATGGTAATCCAGAGCACGTTGGCGAAACTGTTCTTCAGGAGTTGGGTTGAGGCGATTGTCATCGGACATAGGGCTGTTCTCTTATAGTTATTTATGGGAAAGGTCACAAATTCTAATGTATGTCTTGCAAGCTGCCTAGGTTAGACACTGAGCAAAGCGTACAAAAAAAGCGAAGATCTTGCTGATAAGACCAGTGAAAATGTGAAATGCGGAGAAGAAATAGCCAGAATGTGCCGCTTAAAAGCGTTTTATATGCAGGTAAGTGAATGAAAAAATCGGTATTGATAATGGTGGCGAATCTTATCACTCCTTTCAGAATACAGAATATGAAAAAAGGACGCCGAAGCGTCCTTTTTCAAAATCTTGCGTAAAGCAGAAATTACTTCTTCGCAGACAGTGCGCCGAAACGCTTGTTGAAGCGCTCAACACGACCACCGGTGTCAACGATACGTTGCTTACCAGAGTAGAATGGGTGGCACTTGTCACATACGTCTAGGTGCATTGAATCTTTACCTAGAGTAGAGTTGAAAACGAAAGAGTTGCCGCAAGAACAAGTTGCGTTTACTGCTTTGTATTCTGGGTGGATACCAGCTTTCATGGGATAACCTCAATTTAGGCCGTGTCGCCATCCGAATCGATTATCGTCGGACACCACACGTAGTGTTTAAAAATAACGAAGTTTGCATATCCAGAGAGGTCAACCCTCTAGGATGCCGTAAGGCGCGATATATTAATGAATCTCGGGTTTCGGATCAACCGCTCTCGCTGTTTATTTCACCAAAAGCGCGGGTCGAATTTCTGCTACGCTTCCAGTAGACTGTGATCCGTTTGATTTTTCGCTGTTTTGGACCCTGATGCGCCCCACGATTGCCCGAGTTTGCCTGCCTGTCCCTCTGGATAAGTCCTTTGACTATCTGATCCCAGCTCATCTGTTTCCAGTGCTGGGCGGTCGTGTGCAAGTGCCTTTTGGGCGACAAACCTTAGTCGGCATTGTCCAGTCGCTGACGCATCAATCCGATTTCCCTATCGAACAGCTCAAATCGCTGCAAGCGGTATTGGATGACGCGCCCGTGTGGCCGGAAAAACTCCAGTCACTGCTACATTGGTGTAGCCAGTTTTATCATTATCCGCTCGGTGAAACGTACGCGAATGCTTTACCCGGTGCTTTGCGCAAAGGCAAAGCCGCAGAGTTGACTAGCCATAAAGAGTGGCGTTTGACGGCGCTAGGCCAAGAGCAACTGATGCTTGGCGTGAAACGTAGCGCGGTAAAACAAGCGCAAGTTCTCCACCTGTTACAGCACGGAGCCTTATCTCACCAAGCTTTGCTCGATGAAGAGGTGAGCAGTACGACACTGAAAACCTTAGTGGAGAAAGGCTGGATTGAGTGTGACGAGCGTAAGCCTGTTGTGCGGCCGTGGCCGCAAGAGCTCGAAGCCAAAGTAGATAAACCTAAACTCAATCAAGAACAGGCGATTGCGATTGCCGCCGTCAATAGCCACCAAGGTTTCGGCTGTTTTCTTTTAGAAGGGGTAACGGGTTCTGGAAAAACTGAGGTGTATCTCAACCTCATCACGCCAGTGCTAGCGCGCGGCGAGCAAGCCTTAGTGTTGGTGCCAGAAATTGGTTTGACGCCACAAACCATCAACCGTTTTCGCCAGCGTTTTAACGTGCCTGTGGAAGTAATGCATTCCGCGCTCAATGATACCGAGCGCCTCAACGCTTGGCTGGCGGCGCGCGATAAAGTGGCGGGCATAGTGATTGGTACACGCTCGGCGCTGCTCACGCCATTCGCCAAACTCGGCATCATTATTGTTGATGAAGAGCATGATAGTTCTTACAAGCAGCAAGATAGCCTGCGTTATCACGCGCGCGATGTCGCGGTGATGCGCGCGCATTTGGAGAACATTCCGATCGTGCTTGGCTCAGCAACGCCTGCCTTAGAGACTTTACATAATGCCTTGAGTGGTAAATACCACCATTTGCAACTGACGCAACGAGCAGGGAATGCGCTACCCACGCGCAACCACGCTCTGGATGTGAAAGGGCTGTATCTGGAAAGTGGCCTGTCTGCCCCTTTGATTGCAGAAATGCGCCGCCATTTATCGGCGGGCAATCAGGTGATGTTGTTTTTAAACCGCCGCGGTTTTTCTCCGGCGTTGATGTGTCATGAGTGTGGCTGGATTGCGGAATGCCAGCGCTGTGATGCCTATTACACCTACCATCAAAATAGTAATGAAATGCGCTGCCACCATTGTGGTTCACAGCGTCCTGTTCTCCATCAATGTAAAGGGTGTGGCTCAACCCAGTTGGTAACGGTTGGGGTGGGGACTGAGCAGCTTGAAGCGCAATTGCAAAGTTTATTCCCCGAGTATCGATCGGTACGGATTGATCGTGACAGCACACGGCGTAAGGGCAGTTTGGAATCCGCATTAACTGCGATTCGCAAAGGCGAATATCAGATTTTGATTGGTACGCAAATGCTCGCGAAAGGGCATCACTTCCCCGATGTCACCTTAGTCGCGTTGTTGGATGTCGATGGTTCACTGTACAGCAGTGATTTTCGCGCTGCTGAACGTTTAGCTCAGCTGTTTATTCAAGTGGCAGGACGGGCAGGGCGAGCCAGTAAACCGGGCGAAGTGGTGTTACAAACGCATCATCCGGAGCACAGCTTGCTACAAGCCTTGCTGCACAAAGGCTACCACCACTTTGCCTTAACCGCGCTAGAAGAGCGTAAACTGGCTCAATTGCCGCCTTATTCCTTCCTGAGTTTATTTCGGGCGGAAGCCAATCACAGCGGGCAAGTGGAAGACTTTCTGCGCCAAGTGCGAGAAACGTTGCGCTGCAATCCTTGGTTTGACAGTGAATGTATGGTGCTAGGCCCAACGCCAGCACCACTGGCGAAAAGAGCGGGAAAATTCCGTTGGCAACTATTACTGCAAACGCCGAATCGAACTTTGATGCAGAAAATTTTGCAAAGTGCGCGTCCGGCGCTGCAACAACTGCCATTAGCCAATAAAGTGCGCTGGTCGATCGATATCGATCCGCAAGATCTGAGTTAACCTATCGGCCATCAACGAAAGTCAATGTGTGTTAATTTTGTCAGCAAATTAATGCTTATTATCGTGATGGATGTCACGGTGACTATGCAAAATTTGTTAATCTCGCCGTAACTTTCTGTTCTGAATCCCTTAGACTATCGGTAAAATCTGCTCAGTGAATCGTTTTCGCTAAGCCAAACGTGATCGATCTCAGTGCTATCGACAGCATGGAAGCCTGCATTGAGAAAGGTTTAGAGCAAAACAGCATAGTCATCATAAGGGTGTGATGGGATCCCATCACCGAATCAAGACAAGAGGGTTAAAAGAAATGGCGACAATGAAGGATGTTGCCCAGCTTGCAGGTGTTTCAACCGCGACGGTGTCGCGTGCGTTGATGAATCCTGAGAAAGTTTCTTCATCGACGCGTAAGCGTGTTGAAGAGGCGGTGCTGGAAGCGGGTTACTCACCGAATTCTTTAGCGCGCAATTTGCGTCGTAATGAGTCAAAAACCATCGTTGCTATCGTGCCGGATATCTGTGATCCCTACTTTTCTGAGATCATTCGTGGGATTGAAGATGCGGCAATGGAGCACGGTTATCTGGTGTTATTGGGTGATAGTGGCCAGCAAAAGCGTCGGGAAAACTCCTTCGTTAATCTGGTGTTTACCAAACAAGCTGACGGGATGCTGCTACTTGGCACGGATTTGCCATTTGATGTCAGTAAACCTGAGCAGAAAAACCTGCCGCCAATGGTGATGGCATGTGAATTCGCCCCCGAACTTGAGCTGCCTACCGTTCACATTGATAATCTGACTTCAGCGTTTGAAGCAGTGAACTACTTGACCCAACTGGGGCATAAGCGTGTGGCGCAGATTTCTGGCCCTCAAAATGCTGCATTGTGTCAATTCCGTCATCAAGGCTATCAACAGGCGCTACGTCGTGCTGGCATCACCATGAACCCGACTTACTGCACTTTTGGCGATTTCACTTTTGAAGCCGGGGCGAAAGCGGTGCGTCAGCTCTTATCGTTACCGGAGCAGCCTACCGCGATTTTCTGCCACAATGACACGATGGCAATCGGTGCGATTCAGGAAGCGAAGCGACTTGGCTTGCGCGTACCGCAAGATCTGTCGGTTGTCGGTTTTGATGATATTCAGTTTGCACAATACTGCGATCCGCCATTGACGACGATTTCTCAACCTCGCTATGAAATTGGCCGCCAAGCCATGCTAATGATGTTAGAACTTCTGCGTGGACATGATGTGCGTGCTGGCTCGCGTCTCTTGGAGACCAAGTTGGTCGTACGTGAGAGTGCTGCACCACCCAACAAGAAATAGATCACAGCACGAACCGAGCTTTGGGGTTATGACTCAAGCTCGGTTTATTTGTTTTCTATCGCAGCAGTGATGTCGGAAACAAGGTCAAGTTGTTTGGGTATAACTCTGTTATCTGGTCGCGATCTGCTTTAACATGTGGGCAATTTTGTTAATTTCCGAACAACAACGTGGCGAATAGAGATTATGTAAGAGGCGGTCGTAGTCCCAAGAAGCCGACCCGAAAAAAAGCAGCGCCGCGCCGTAAACCTTGGCGCAGTGGTTTAGTCGCTTTAGTGCTATTGGCAGGCTTTGGTTATGGTTTGTATCTACTCAATAACGACCCAGAACCTAAGCCGAGCAAAGCCGTTGCGACGCCATCAACCTCATCGAGCAAAACCAAACCTGCGGAAACGTTGCCACCGCCACCAACTGAAAAGTGGGATTACGTGGACACCTTGCCCAATCGTGAAATTGAAGTAGTAGCGAAAGAGCAAGCGGTGTCGGATATTCCCTACGTGATGCAATGTGGGGCGTACAAAACCGCTGAGCAAGCCGAAGCGCGTAAGCTGGATATCGCTTTCCAAGGCATCAGCAGCAATATTCGCAAAAAAGCGGACAGCAGTTGGTATCGTGTGGTGCTTGGTCCTTACAAATTTAAGCGTGATGCGGAGCGTGATAAGCACAAACTGCAGCGTGCGAAAATTGAGCCCTGTGCTATCTGGGCTGAGAAGCAGTAAATCCTCCCTAAAAGCCTGATGTTGATCAGGCTTTTTTGTTGGCAGCTTGTCAACTTTCCTCTATTGGCTTGAAATTGTTTTCCGATAGCCGCATATAAGCGTTAACTCTCCGATAAACAATAAAGAGGCCTCTTGTGACTACTATCGTATCAGTGCGTCGTAATAATAAAGTTGTCATCGCCGGTGACGGGCAGGTATCGCTAGGTAATACCGTCATGAAAGGCAATGCACGTAAAGTGCGCCGCCTATACAACAACAAAGTGCTGGCGGGTTTTGCTGGCGGAACCGCGGATGCGTTTACCCTGTTTGAGCGCTTTGAAAGTAAGTTGCAGATGCACCAAGGCCACCTGACCAAAGCGGCGGTCGAACTTGCCAAAGATTGGCGCAGCGACCGCGCATTGCGCCGGTTGGAAGCGATTTTGGCCGTTGCCGATGAAACCGCCTCGCTGATCATCACCGGTAATGGTGATGTATTGCAGCCAGAGCACGATCTGATTGCAATTGGCTCTGGTGGCAACTATGCACAAGCCGCCGCGATTGCTCTATTAGAAAACACCGAGCTTGATGCACGCACGATCGCCGAAAAAGCCCTGAATATCGCGGGTGATATCTGCGTATTTACCAACCATCATCACACTATCGAAGAACTCGAAATTCCGCAGGCAATGTTGCCGCAAGGCGCATAAGCGCAGATTAATAATCACAAGATAGTGCCTGATAAGCTGAGTGAAGGATTTGAATCATGTCTGAAATGACTCCCCGCGAAATCGTGAGCGAGCTAAATCGCCACATCATAGGTCAAGATAAAGCCAAACGTGCCGTGGCGATAGCGCTGCGCAACCGCTGGCGTCGTATGCAGCTTGAAGAGAGCTTGCGCGTTGAAGTGACCCCAAAAAATATTCTGATGATTGGCCCAACAGGCGTGGGCAAAACCGAAATTGCTCGCCGTTTAGCCAAACTAGCGAACGCGCCTTTCATTAAAGTTGAAGCGACCAAATTCACCGAAGTCGGTTATGTAGGTAAAGAAGTGGAGTCGATCATCCGCGATCTGACCGATGTTGCGGTAAAGCTAACTCACCAACAAGCGATGGAAAAAGTGAAATTCCGCGCCGAAGAGTTGGCCGAAGAGCGGGTATTGGATGCATTACTACCACCCGCGCGTGATGCATGGGGACAAGCGGAGCAGAAAGAAGATAACTCTAGCACTCGCCAAGTGTTCCGCAAAAAGCTGCGTGAGGGTCAACTGAGCGACAAAGAGATCGAAATCAATGTGGCAACACCACAGATGGGCGTGGAAATTATGGCGCCTCCAGGTATGGAAGAGATGACCAACCAGCTACAGGGGCTGTTCCAAAACCTAGCGGGTGACACCAAGAAAAAGCGCAAAATGAAAATCAAAGATGCGCTGAAAGCGTTGGTGGAGGAAGAAGCCGCTAAGCTAGTCAATCAAGAAGAGCTGAAAGAGCAGGCGATTTACAATGTCGAAAATAACGGCATCGTGTTTATCGATGAAATCGACAAAATCTGTAAACGCGGTGAAGTATCGGGTCCTGATGTGTCTCGTGAAGGGGTGCAGCGCGATCTGCTGCCTTTGATTGAAGGTAGTACGGTATCGACCAAGCATGGCATGGTGCGTACTGATCACATCCTATTTATTGCTTCTGGCGCATTCCAAGTAGCGAAACCGTCGGATTTGATCCCTGAATTGCAAGGCCGTTTGCCAATTCGTGTTGAGCTGGAAGCGCTGTCGAGTGATGACTTCAAACGTATTTTGACTGAGCCGAAAGCATCGCTCACCGAGCAATATGTTGCGTTGATGAAAACCGAACAAGTGGATGTGCAGTTTACCGAAGATGGCATCAAGCAAATTGCGGATGCCGCATGGCAAGTCAACGAAACCACTGAAAATATCGGTGCGCGTCGCTTACATACTGTGCTGGAGCGCTTGATGGACGAAATCTCGTTCGATGCGACTGAAAAAGCGGGGCAAGCCTTTGTGATCGATGCCGCTTACGTGAAAGCACGCTTGGGTGAGCTAGTCGAGGACGAAGATCTGAGCCGTTTCATTCTTTAGACAGATCGACTTTTTATAAATGAAAAGCCCACCTCAAATAGGTGGGCTTTTTTATCTGGGTGATTTGCGCGTATACTGACGCCATGTTGATCGTACTCTCATTATCATGAATAACTCTGTGCAAATTTGGTTGGATGCCGCGCGTCCGAAAACCTTGCCTCTGGCTTTGATCTCCATTTTAACCGGGAGCGCATTAGCGTTTTCGGCTGGACATTTTCACTGGCTTATCGCCGTATTGGCGCTACTGACCGCGACTTTGCTGCAAATTTTGTCCAATCTCGCCAACGACTATGGGGATGCGGTGAAAGGCACCGATAACCATGCTCGTTTGGGGCCGATGCGCGCGATTCAATCGGGTGCGGTGAGCTTAAGTGATATGAAGCGGGCGATGGGCGTCAATGTAATGCTGACCATGGTTGCCGGCTTGGTGTTAGTGCTGTATGCCTTTGACAATTTGCAAAATATTCTGATGTTTATCGCCTTGGGCGTGCTGGCGATTCTGGCGGCGATTGCGTATACCGTAGGCAATAAACCCTATGGCTATGTTGGGCTTGGCGATTTATCCGTATTCCTGTTTTTTGGCTTGCTTGGTGTTTCAGGCAGCTTCTTTTTGCACACGGGCTACATTGAATGGAGCCTGTTATTGCCCTCATTAGGCTGCGGTTTACTGGCGGTGGCGGTACTCAACGTCAACAACATGCGCGATATTGAAAATGATGCGAAGTGCGGCAAACGTACTGTTGCGGTGCGCTTAGGACAAGTGCGTGCCAAGCAGTACCATTTTGCGCTGTTGTTTGGCGCCGTTGCGGCGTTTGCTGCTTACTTAGTGCTACAAGATAAACCGCTGTGGATCAGCTTGCCATTTCTACTTTGCCTGTCGGTGGTGACGCGTCATGGGCGAGAAGTGTGGTTTACCGAGCAGCCTGCACAAATTGCTCCGATGATGCCTGTTGTCGTGAAAACCTCGGTGATCACCAACCTTTTGTTTGTAGGAGTGATCATTGCCCAAACTCTGACAAGTTAATTTGCACTCTGTCATTGCAATGACTCAATCACTCTATATACTCGATGGAAGACTTTCGCTAAGAGAACAAAGCTATGGAATACAATACTTCAGCGCTGTGTGATATCTATCTCGACCAAGTCGATGTCGTGGAGCCAATGTTCAGCAACTTTGGCGGCTGTGCATCTTTTGCCGGCCAGATCACGACGATCAAATGTTATGAAGATAATGGCTTGATTCGTGAAACGCTTGAGCAAGATGGTCTTGGCCGTATTTTGCTGATTGATGGCGGTGGTTCGCTGCGTCGTGCATTGATTGATGCCGAGTTGGCCGCTCTAGCGGAAGAAAATGAGTGGGAAGGCATTGTGGTGTATGGCAGTGTCCGTGAAGTGGATGAATTGGAAGAGATGAGCATCGGCATTCAAGCCATCGCTTCTATTCCTGTTGGTGCAACCTCGCAAGGCATCGGTGAAGTGGACATTCCAGTTAACTTTGGCGGTGTGACTTTCCTACCTGAAGATTATCTGTATGCCGATAATACCGGCATCATCATCTCGCAAGAACCGCTGAGTGCGGATTTGGGTGAGCAAGAAGAAGAGGAAGATGAGCTGCTGTAAGCGCCCTCATTTTTCCTAACCGTTGTAAAAGCCGATGTGACTGCATCGGCTTTTGTCATTTATCGGCTTTAGTATGCTGATCCTCAATCGGGAGTAAGTTGCTGACGCCGTAATCTCAGCGCATACAAATAACCTAATAAACCGCCCAGCACGTTACCTACTGCAATACCAATAAATAAGCCTTCAATGTTGTACAGCGTGCCGCCAATCCAGGCGACAGGTAGGGTGAACACAAACAGGCGCATGAAACTCCACTGAAAGGCTTTGAGTGGCTGATGCAAGGCGTTGAGCGCTGAAACTAACATCATGACTACGCCTTGGAAGCCGTAGCTGACAGGCACGACTAACAGATAGTGCCACAGCAGATCGCGCACCGCTTGCTCTTGAGAAAACAGCGCTGCCAGTGGAATGCTCAGCGGCACCATCATGATAAACACGATGAGTTGAAACAGCAGAGAAAAGCGCAGGCTCAGAAAGAGTCCGGCAAAGCTGCGTGCTGGATTTTTCGCCCCCAGATTTTGCGCCATAAAGGGCGTGAGCGCTGAAGTGAGCGACATCAGTACCAAGATCAGAATCGACTCAATGCGCTGCGCCGCACCATACGCAGCCACCGCTGCGGTGCCGTGGCTTGAGAGCATGATCATCAGCAGTGCGCCAGAAATTGGGTTCATCGCGGTGGAAAGCGCGGCAGGAGTGCCGATTTTTAAAATCTGCTGCCAGTCATGACGTAGATGCGGTAGTGACGGTATGGCGAGCAATTTTTCACGCTTAATCAGCAGATACAGTGAGCCGATTAATGCCCCTAGCCAAGAGAAGGCGCTAGCAATCGCAGCGCCTTGAATGCCGAGCTCAGGAAATGGGCCATAGCCAAAAATCAGCAGTGGATCGAGCGCTCCATTGATAAAACCCGCTAGCATCATAATTTTGGCGGGTGTTTTGGTATCGCCAGTGGCGCGAATCGCGCTGTTACCTGCCATCGGTAGCACGAGCAGTGGAATGGTGAGATACCACACCACCATGTACTCTTTGATGAGTGGGATCAGATCGTGGCTAGCACCAAGCAGTAAAAACAGTGGCTCAATGGTGAGTAAGCCGAGTGTCGAAGCGGCGGCAACCAGCAATAACGCTAGCAATAATCCATGACTAGACACGCGCGCCGCTTGTCGTCCATCGCCTTGTCCGAGCAAGCGGCCTATGCAGGTGGAAAGCCCAACCCCAATCCCCATGGTGATACAGTTGACCGCAAACGTAACCGGAAAGGTATAACTGATCGCCGCCAACGCTTGTGTCCCCAGTAGAGAAATAAAGAAAGTATCGACAAGGTTGAACATCAGAATTGCCACCAAACCGAAAATCATCGGTACGGTCATTTGCCGTAAAACGAGAGGGATGGGGGCAGAAAGCAGGCCGTGTTTATCTTGCATAGGATGGTGTGCGCGAAGGAACAAGGTGCCTAGCATACCTGAACTTAAAAACAGGGACTAGGGAAGGGGGCCTAGCGAGTGAATCGTGAGGTATTAAAAATAATAAGGCCAGCATTATGCTGGCCTTGAACGATACGTTGCGAGAGTCGCAAATTACGCTTTTTTCGCTTCTGCGGCTGCTTTCGCGATCGCGGCAAAGCCTTTCGCATCCAGTGATGCACCGCCAACCAGCGCACCGTCGATGTCTGGTTGTGCAAAGTAAGAGGCTGCGTTTTCTGGTTTCACGCTGCCGCCGTACTGGATGATCACTTGCTCTGCCACTGCAGCATCTTTCGCTGCGATCAGTGCACGGATAGATGCGTGAATACGTTGTGCATCATCTGCTGTTGCTGCTTTACCCGTACCGATTGCCCAGATTGGTTCGTAAGCGATGATCGCGCCGTTCAGAGCTTCAACGCCGTAAGCGTCGATCACTGCGTTGATTTGGCGAGCACATACTGCTTCTGTTTCGCCCGCTTCGTTTTGCGCTTCAGTTTCACCGATACAGAATACTGGCGTTAGGCCGTTTTCTTTCAGGAACGCAAATTTCTTGGCAACGAACTCGTCAGATTCTTTGTGGTAATCACGACGCTCAGAGTGACCGATGATGATATGAGAAGCACCGAAATCTTTCAGCATCGCTGGAGACATGTCACCGGTGTACGCACCGTTGTTGTGAGTATCGGTGTTTTGTGCACCTAGGATCAGCTTGTTGCCGCCTTCTTTGATCAGGCGCTCTGCCAGATCCAAATACATTGCTGGTGGAGCAATAACCACATCAACACCCGCAACACCTTCAAGTTCTGCATTCAAGCCGTTTAGCAGGTCAGTGACCATAGCTTTGCTGCCATTCAGTTTCCAGTTACCCATCACAACAGGACGACGCATAGGAATATCTCCATATCTAATCAATGTAAAAAATAAACTCGCAGGACTATAGCAGAATAAATTCGTCAGATCATGACTCGTATCATGTCTTTATGGGATCTCACAGACGCGACAAATCAGCAATCGAGTGATCTGAGTGACAGATTATTCGGTAGTAGCTCGGTTTTTGTGGTTTAACTTGTTATTACTATCCCTCTCTCTAAGTCGGAACCACTTTTATCCATCGTTAGCAAGGAACTGCCAATGCCCAATCTCGTTATGGAATACTCAAACTCAGTCGATGAACGCATCAACGTGCAAGGATTATTGGAAGATTTGCATCAAGCCGCGATTGATTCAGGACTGTTTGAAACAAGTTCGGTAAAATCTCGTGCACTGCGCTGCCACCATTGGTTGATTGGTGATGAGGGCGATAGCGTCGATTTTATTCATATCAGCTTTGAGCTGCTGGCGGGACGTAGTGCGGAGCAAAAACGTGAATTATCGCGTAAGCTAATGGAAATTTTGGCGGCGAAAGCCAGCCATGTACGCAGTTTGACCATTAATATTCGAGATATGGACACGGACTGTTTTCAAAAAGTCATCAATTGATGATCTTGTTTAGGTAAAAATCATGTCGTTACAAACACTGTTGTTTTCTTTTCAGGGGCGTATTGGGCGTCAAACCTTTTGGCTGTGGAACATTTGTTACTACGCGATGATCGCGGGGTTTGCGATTGGGTCTAATCAGCTGTTTCCCGATGTCGCTCATCTGATCTTGCCGGTTTTTCTGCTGTTGGTTTTGGTGCCGGATTTGGCGATTACCGCCAAACGGTGGCATGACCGTGATAAATCCAGCTGGTGGCTACTGCTGAATGTCCCCTTGGTGATTGGTCGTATGACATTGCCAGCCGGAGAGCTAGCGGCCAGTGCGCAACCGGGCGTGATGGAAACGCTAGTGTCGTTGGTCGCACTGCTGTGTGGGGCATGGATTCTGGTGGAGTGCGGATTTCTAGCTGGGAGTGATGGCAATAACCGATTTGGCCCACAACCCCAAGGGCTGAAAAAAGCGTAAGTGTGTGGTTGAGTTGAAGAGGAGGCGAATGCCTCCTCTTCGTTTATTCTGTGCTGATGATTGTAAGGCGCGATTAACGCCAACCATCGTCCTGAACGGTTCGTGGGCGAAATGGCACAATGTCAGCAACGGCATTTTGCTGCAAATCTCCATCCAAAGCATTACGAAAGCGTACCATTTGTTGGCTGTAGCTCGCGCATCAAAATGACCGTTGGTCGTGTACTGGGTTTTTGCACTGGCCTACGACTCGATCGATATGGCTTTGTTGTGCCCAGAGTCGATTCTGCATAGCAAGTGAAGCGGAGAGAATCATCTCTTCGCACATCTCTTTTTTAAACTGCTCAAAAGCATCTGGATGATGTTTCGCAAGGGCAACCAACTCATCAAAAGGTGGTAATACCTGATTATAGGGTTCGGGTAAATGAGGGGGTGTCATGTTTCGATCCTCCGCCTTTTGGCAAACTGATGCTTTTATCAACAGTTCAAGCTTAAGCGATTTTTATTGAGCTTGGCGGAACGAATGTCGAGCTTCTTATAAATAAGACAGAAGTGGTCGACATGGTGTTTGTCATCGCGCTGAAATGAAGTAAGTGCAGCGACGCTCTCCGCTAACAATGTGTTCGCGGCGTTCGATGTGGCAGCCTTCTCCCAATAAGCGACGAAAGACATTTAACTCAGATTGGCACAGGTTTGGGCAGCGAGTCGCGGCTTTACAAATTGGGCAGTGGTTTTCGATCAAGATAAATCCTTGATCACGGATTTCTAGCTCAGCCATGTAGCCTTCTTGTTCACGCAGCGCCACTAAAGCTTCGAGCTTATCTTGTAAAGAATGGCAGTGGGTTAAGGCCTGTTGGTAAGCGGTGAAAGTTTGCGCTTCTCGCTCCGCTGCGACTTTTGCTAATCCTTCTTGCCCAAAAATATGCTCAACCGCATCAATTACTTGAATGGTCAGTTCACCATGACGATCGGCAAACTGATTGTGTCCTTTCGCCGTTAAAGACCAGTGGCGAGTTGGGCGGCCGACTTTCACTTTCACATCATAAAACGAGAGTACACCGTCATCTTCCAAACTTTGCAAATGCTGACGAGCGCCCATGGTGGTAATGCCTAGGTCTTCAGCAAGTTGTTTGGCGGTTACGGAGCCTTCACGTTTAATGGTGTGAAGAATGCGGTCAACCGTTTTCATCGTTTCTGGTTATCCTTGTTTTTAAAAGGTTGGGGCGCTGATTTGTATTGAGTGTCAGCGCATCTTTTCTCTGCCGTTATTATGAAACGTGAATTTAATAAAGCAAACCATTTACTATATCGATGATCGCCGCCGCTCACTTGCCAAGGAAGGAGGGGGGATTGGTGTTTGAAAATGTTTAATTTAATTCACGTTTTTTTACGTCTTGCCCCCTTGGGATATGGCACAACTTACCCCACATAAGTGACACATGCTGATGATCAGCGTTTTTATCAACCATACGGAAAATTAAATCAGGAGAGACGACCGATGAATATTCGTCCATTACATGACCGAGTGATCGTTGAACGCCAAGAAGTTGAATCAAAATCTGCTGGTGGAATTGTTCTAACTGGTTCTGCGGCGGAAAAATCAACGCGCGGTAAAGTGTTGGCTGTTGGTAAAGGCCGCATTCTAGAGAACGGTTCTGTTCAACCTTTGGACGTCAAAGTAGGCGACACCGTGATCTTCGCAGAAAGCTACGGCACAAAAACAGAAAAGATCGATGGCAAAGAAGTGCTGATCTTGGCTGAACATGACATTTTGGCAATCGTTGAATAATTGATTCTGAATCCCAACGAAATCAATAACTGAATTTAGAAAGGAAATGAAAAATGGCTGCTAAAGACGTACGTTTTGGTAATGACGCTCGTGTAAAAATGCTAGAAGGCGTAAACATTCTAGCCGATGCGGTAAAAGTAACCTTAGGCCCTAAAGGCCGTAACGTGGTTCTCGACAAATCTTTCGGTGCACCAACCATTACTAAAGATGGTGTATCGGTTGCGCGTGAAATTGAACTGGAAGACAAATTCCAGAACATGGGCGCACAAATGGTAAAAGAAGTGGCTTCTCAAGCCAACGACGCGGCGGGTGACGGTACCACCACAGCCACCGTACTGGCTCAAGCCATTGTGAACGAAGGCCTAAAAGCGGTCGCGGCGGGTATGAACCCAATGGATCTGAAGCGCGGTATCGATAAAGCGGTTATCGCTGCAGTAGAAGAGTTGAAAGCACTGTCAGTGACTTGTGCGGATACTAAAGCGATTGCTCAAGTAGGTACTATCTCTGCTAACTCAGACTCTAGCGTGGGTAACATCATTGCTGAAGCGATGGAAAAAGTGGGTCGCGATGGCGTGATCACCGTTGAAGAAGGCCAAGCGCTGCAAGACGAACTGGATGTTGTAGAAGGTATGCAGTTTGACCGTGGCTACCTGTCACCGTACTTCATCAACAACCAAGAATCAGGCAGTGTAGAACTGGACAACCCATTCATCCTGCTGGTTGATAAGAAAATCTCTAACATCCGCGAACTGCTGCCAGTACTGGAAGGTGTAGCGAAAGCCTCTCGTCCACTGCTGATCGTGGCTGAAGATGTGGAAGGTGAAGCGCTGGCGACTCTGGTTGTCAACAATATGCGCGGCATCGTGAAAGTGGCAGCGGTTAAAGCTCCTGGCTTTGGCGATCGTCGTAAAGCGATGCTGCAAGATATCGCGATCCTGACTGGCGGTGTTGTGATCTCTGAAGAGATCGGTCTGGAGCTGGAAAAAGCGACTCTGGAAGACCTAGGCCAAGCGAAACGCGTTTCTATCACTAAAGAAAACTCAACCATTATCGATGGTGCTGGCGATCAAGCCGCGATCCAAGGTCGTGTTGCACAGATCCGCCAACAAATCGAAGAAGCCACGTCTGATTACGACAAAGAGAAACTGCAAGAGCGCGTAGCGAAACTGGCTGGCGGTGTTGCGGTTATCAAAGTGGGCGCAGCAACCGAAGTTGAAATGAAAGAGAAGAAAGACCGCGTAGAAGATGCTCTGCACGCGACTCGCGCTGCGGTAGAAGAAGGCGTGGTCGCCGGTGGTGGCGTAGCCCTGATCCGTGCTGCGTCTAAGCTATCTTCTCTAGAAGGCGACAACGAAGAGCAAAACGTAGGTATCCGTGTGGCACTACGTGCAATGGAAGCACCACTGCGTCAAATCGTGAAAAACGCGGGTGACGAAGAGTCAGTGGTTGCCAACAACGTACGCGCTGGCGAAGGTAACTACGGTTACAACGCAGCTACGGGCGTTTACGGTGACATGATCGAAATGGGTATTCTGGATCCAACCAAAGTAACCCGTTCTGCTCTGCAATTCGCAGCGTCTGTTGCGGGTCTGATGATCACCACTGAGGCGATGATCACTGAACTGCCGAAGAAAGATGCACCAGCAATGCCAGACATGGGCATGGGTGGCATGGGCGGTATGATGTAATTATCCCCCTTAGCAGGAAAAGCCGGAGCCCAAGCTCCGGTTTTTTTATGCCGTGGTTATGCTAAAGCATGGTTAAAATTAGCCAGCATGACCAAGAACATGACGATAAACGGCGCGGAAAACTGACACAATATTCACATTACCTTATGCAAGATATGGATAATGTTGCTCAGTTTTCCCCCTTGTCCATCCTGATTGGAGGTTATTTTTATGAACAAGCCGTTTGCTTTGATGGCGCTTACTGCAGCGATGGCTGCTCCGGCCGCACTGGCTTCAACCCCAGTTATGTTCTCTTCTATCGACAACTTCAACACGCCAGATGCGAACCAAGTTGCGGGTGTGCGTTTGTCGGCACTGCACGGTAAAGTGAATGAAGTCAAAGGGGTCGATTTTTCGATTCTTGGCCTGTCTGAAACCAATAAAACAACAGGTGTGAACTTTGGTTTGTTGTTCGGTGCGAGCAAAGTCAACCAAGAGATGATGGGTGCATCACTGGGTCTTTTGAACTGGAATACCGGTAATACTTACGGTGCGAACTTAGGTTTTGTGAACCTGACTCACGATGTGAAAGGCGCGAACTTGAGCTTTGTGAACTACTCAGAAGGTAACACTCTCGTTGACCTAGGTGCGGCCAACTTCTCGAACACTTCAACAGTGCAGTTTGGCCTATTCAACAAAACGGAAAAAATTGAAGGCGTACAGATTGGTTTGATCAACTGTGCGGACAACGGTTTCTTTAAGTGTTTCCCAATCATTAACTTTGCGAAGTAATGATGCAAAAAGCGTTGCCTAGGCAACGCTTTTTCTTTATTCAAGATGCAGATCAAGCGGTGTCTTGCTGGGTCTGCCACCGATTTCTCGGGTTAATTTTGGCACCAGATAGCCGGAAACCCGCTCAATCAAGCCGGCCATAATCTGCCGTGCTTCTCCATCACTCACGTAAAAATGCGCTGCGCCTTGCACCTTATCCAACACATGCAAGTAATAAGGCAGAATTCCCGCATCAAACAAGGTTTCGCTGAGGGCGACTTGTGCAGCAACGGTATCATTTACCCCTTTGAGCAGCACACCTTGGTTAAGTAAAGTCACGTTCACTGCGCGTAAGCGTGCCATTTGCTGTTTGAGCTCCAGATTGATTTCATTGGCGTGGTTGATGTGTGTCACTAGCAGTACTTGCAAGCGCGTTTGAGCGAACAGTTCAACCAATTCCTCGGTGATACGCGCTGGGATCACCACCGGCAATCGCGAGTGAATGCGCAGTCGTTTGATGTGCGGGATCGCTGCGATACGCTCTATCAGCCACGCAAGCTCATGATCTTTGGCCATCAAAGGATCACCACCGGAGAAGATTACTTCATTGAGTTGCGGATTCTGCGCAATGTAATCAAGACTTTGCTGCCAAATTGCTTTACTGCCTTTGTTATCTTCATAAGGGAAATGACGACGAAAACAGTAGCGGCAGTTGATGGCACAACCGCCTTTCACGATCAACAAGCAGCGATTTTTATACTTGTGTAGCAAGCCTGGAATCGCGTTGTTTTGCTCATCCAGAGGATCATTGGAATAGCCGGGATGTACTTCAAATTCTGCATTTAAGGGCAAAACTTGACGTAAAAGTGGATCGTAAGGATTGCCTTTTTGCATGCGATCGACAAAACTTTGCGGCACCCGCTGCGCAAACAGTTTGCGCGCTTCAAATCCGTCTTGCCATGGCGAAGGATCGATCTCAAGTTGCTGCAACAATTGCAGAGGATCGGAGATCGCGTTTGCCAGCTGTTGCAACCAGTTTTGCTCAACAGAAATGACTTTTCGGGTTATGATGTGCGGCATTGATTTTAACTCGAAGATAGTAAGAGGAAAAAATGGCTACTGTTAGCACGAATGAATTTAAAGGCGGTCTCAAAATTATGCTTGATAACGAGCCTTGTGTCATTCTCGAAAACGAGTATGTAAAACCAGGTAAAGGTCAGGCATTCAACCGCGTGAGAATCCGTAAGCTGCTTACTGGTAAAGTTCTGGAAAAAACCTTTAAGTCAGGTGACACCGCAGAAGTTGCAGATGTTATCGATATCGATCTGGATTACCTGTACAACGATGGCGAATTCTACCACTTCATGAACAACAGCACATTCGAACAGCTTGCTGCAGATGCAAAAGCGGTTGGCGAGAATGCGAAATGGTTGGTAGAAAACAACACTTGTATGCTGACGCTGTGGAATGGTAACCCAATCGCGGTAACTCCACCAAACTTCGTTGAGCTAGAAGTGACAGAAACTGACCCAGGCGTAAAAGGTGACACTCAAGGTACTGGCGGTAAACCTGCAACTCTGTCTACTGGTGCTGTCGTTCGTGTACCTCTATTCGTACAGATTGGCGAAGTGATCAAAGTGGACACTCGCTCTGCAGAATACGTTGGCCGTGTGAAGTAATCACCTCGGTAACAAGAAAAAACCAACCTTGCGGTTGGTTTTTTTATGCGTGTTTTGCTCTTGTTGCTTGAACACACCAATAAAAAAGCTGGCCTGTAAGCCAGCTTTTTTTGATACTTCACATATTAGATCATGAAGATAAACACGACCGCCAGTGCTGAGATGATAGTCGCAAAGCCGTAGCAAGCGATTTTCCCTGCCACACCGGTGTGGAATTTCAGGTCATGCATACCGTGGTGAACACGGTGCATGGCATGCCACATTGGTAGAGCTAAAGTGCCGATGATGAACAATGCGCCAATGATGCTGGTTGCAAAGCTAGCAACACGCTCATAGCTCAGCGCTTCGGCATCAATCACGCCTAGCGGTGCAAGAATGCCCAGCACTAGAACCGTGATCGGGGTGATCATGGCAAACCAAGTGCCACCAGCACCAAACAGGCTCCACCATACGGGTTCGTCTGAACGTTTTGGGTTGGTATTAATCACAATAAGCTCCTTACACCACAATAAGAACGATCAGTGAGATAAAGGCCACGGCCGCCCACTGTGCTAGCACGATGATTTTTTTATCAACCAGTTTGCCGCCTAAACGAATAGGCACGACTTGTGGCATCATGCTGAAGAAGGTTTGCGCATGGAACAAGCTACCCGCCAGTGCCACAATGTTGATCGCAACGATGAGTGGGTTGGCCATAAAATCCAACCAGGTTTGCCATGCTTCAGGGCCTTTCACCAGAGAACCCAAGCCAACGGTTAGGAACAAGGTAAACAGGATTAATGGCAGAACCGTCGCTTCACGCACCATGTAGAAGCGGTAGAAAGGATGATCCTTCCACCAAGTACGTTTCATTTCACGAACATAAGGTTTACGGTTACTCATCCTTAAGCCTCCACTTTCTTCGGTGAACCATCTGGGTTCAACATCGCGATCACGAAGTCTAATGATGACTCCACTTTGCCTTGGTTCACTGCGGCGGCTGGGTCAACGTGTTTTGGACACACTTCTGAACAGTAACCCACGAACGTACAGCCCCAAGCGCCATTTTCACCGTTGATCAGCTTCATACGCTCGGCTTTACCGTTGTCACGGCTGTCGAGGTTGTAGCGATGCGCCAGAGTTAGGGCAGCAGGGCCAATGAACTCTGGGTTCAGGCCGAACTGCGGGCAGGCTGCGTAACACAAACCACAGTTGATACAACCAGCGAACTGTTTGTACTTCGCCATTTGCTCTGGCGTTTGCAGGTTAGTGCCGTCTTCAGGTTTACGATCGTTACCGATGATGTAAGGCTTGATGGCTTCCAGACGTTCGATGAACGGTGTCATATCCACAATCAGGTCTTTCTCAATCGGGAAATTCGCCAGTGGCTCGATTTTTACGCCTTCTGGATAATCACGTAAGAAGCTCTTACACGCCAGTTTTGGCACGCCGTTGACCATGATGCCGCACGATCCACAGATCGCCATACGGCATGACCAGCGGTAAGAAAGATCTTTATCTAAGTGATCTTTCACATAACCAATCGCATCCAGTACCGACATGGTTTCATCAAACGGTACCTCAAAGCGTTGCATGTGTGGCTCTGCATCTTTAGCTGGGTCGTAGCGCAGAATGTCCACTTTTTGAATACGTTGTGCTGACATTAGTTTTGCTCCTCTACGCTTTTTCCGGCCGCTTCAGCTGCCGCAGCTTTTTCTGCTGCCTCACCGTACAGACGCGCTTTTGGCTGCGACTTGGTGATTTTCACTGGGCTGTAATCGATCTTCGGTGTTTGGCCTTCTTGGAAGAACGCCAAAGAATGCTTGAGGAAATCTACGTCATCACGCTCGGTGCAACCTTCGTCAAGACGTTGGTGTGCGCCGCGAGACTCTTTACGTAGGATAGCTGAGTGAACCATGGCTTCTGCCACGTCCAGACCGTAACCCACTTCAATCGCGTACAGCAGGTCAGTGTTGAACACTTTGCCTTTGTCTTTGATGCTGATGCGCTTGTAACGCTCTTTCAACTCGGCCAGTTTGTTGATGGTTTCTTGCATCAGATCTTCTTGACGGTAGATACCACAGCCCGCTTCCATGGTGTGACCCATTTCAGTACGGATGGTTGCCCAGTTTTCATCGCCTTCCTGTTGCATCAGTGCTGCGATACGATCTTCAACCGCTTTAACTTGAGCCGCGATTGCTGTGTCATTCCAGCCTTTGAATTGTGCTGCGCGTTCAACCGCTTTTTCACCAGCAACGCGGCCAAAGACCACAAATTCCGCTAGTGAGTTAGAACCTAAACGGTTCGCACCATGCAGACCCACAGACGCACATTCGCCGACAGCGAACAGACCTTTAATGCGGGTTTCACATTCGCCATTGGTTTCAATACCACCCATGGTGTAGTGCACGGTTGGACGAATTGGAATCGGCTCTTTCGCTGGGTCAACGTTGACATATGCTTTGGCCAGTTCACAGATAAATGGCAGACGCTCTTGCAGGTATTCTTCACCTAAGTGGCGCAGATCCAGCAGCACAACATCTCCTAATGGATGTTTAATCGTGTTGCCTTTTTGCTGTTCATGCCAGAACGCTTGGGAAACTTTGTCACGCGGACCCAGTTCCATGTATTTGTTCTTCGGCTGGCCCACTGGAGTTTCAGGTCCCATGCCGTAGTCTTGTAGGTAACGGTAGCCATTTTTGTTGACGATAATACCGCCTTCACCACGACAACCCTCGGTCATCAGAATGCCGGTACCAGGCAGACCCGTTGGATGGTATTGAACGAATTCCATATCACGCAGAGGAACGCCGTGACGGAAAGCCATGGCCATGCCATCACCAGTCACAATACCGCCGTTGGTGTTGCAGTGGTAAACGCGACCCGCACCGCCAGTAGCCAGTACCACAGATTTCGCTTTGATGGTAACCAGTTCACCTTCTGACATGTGAATCGCGATCAAACCTTGGATTTCACCGTTATCAACCAGCAAATCCACCACAAAGTACTCATCCAATCGCTTGATTTGTGGGTACTTCATTGAAGTTTGGAACAGGGTGTGCAGCATGTGGAAGCCGGTTTTGTCGGCAGCAAACCATGTGCGCTCAACTTTCATACCGCCGAAGCGACGTACGTTGACTTCACCATTCTCTTTACGGCTCCAAGGACAACCCCATTGCTCCATCTGGATCATTTCGCGGGTTGCATTGGCAACAAAGTATTCAACAACATCCTGTTCACATAGCCAGTCACCACCGCCAACGGTATCGTTGAAGTGGTTATCTAAGCTATCTTCATCCTTGATAACTGCTGCGGAGCCACCCTCGGCTGCGACGGTATGAGAACGCATTGGATAAACTTTAGAAATCAGAGCAACTTCTAAATGAGGGTTTGCTTCTGCCGCTGCAATAGCAGTACGAAGACCAGCGCCGCCAGCGCCGATGACTGCGATATCTGTGGTGATAATTTGCACAGTTATCCTCCAGTGTGATTATTTTTATGTGAGGACTGGGTTGAGACCCGGTTCCTGGAATCGTCAGATGCGGTCAAACGCATGTCACCATGGTTTTCCTGCCATCCTTCCCACCCATTAAGTGGTAGCCGTAGTGTAAAAGAGCTTGAAGAAGGAAAAATTGATTCTGTTGGGTTTTTGCTGTGGTATTGCAAACTTAGGCATACTATTTGCCCTATATGTGACTGGTGTCACAATTGGGTTTGGCTTTTTATTCTGAACGAGTACAATTCGTTATCTCTGTTGATTTGCTGAGCGATATCATGATGACTGCTGACTGGATGCCAACTGCATCAATAAACCAATTAAAACAACGCGCTACCTTACTGCGCCAGATCCGAGAGTTCTTTGCTGAACGTGATGTATTGGAAGTTGAAACCCCAGCCATGAGCCACGCGACGGTAACGGACATTCATTTGCATACTTTTCAAACCGAATTTGTGGGGCCAGGCTATGCACAGGGCCGTTCGCTGCACCTGATGACTAGCCCTGAGTTTCATATGAAGCGTTTATTAGCAGCGGGCAGCGGTTGTATTTATCAACTCGGCAAGGCGTTTCGTAACGAAGAAAATGGTCGTTACCACAATCCCGAATTTACTATGTTGGAATGGTACCGGATCGGTTTTGACCACCATGCTTTAATGGATGAGATGGATGCCTTATTGCAATTGGTGCTGCGCTGCGGCTGTGCCGAGCGTATGACTTACCAAGAAGCATTTTTGAATGTGCTTGGTGTTTGTCCACTCGAAGGCGAGATGCGTGAGTTAAAACAAGTCGCAGCAACGCTAGGGTTAAGTGATATTGCCGAGCCTGAAGAGGATCGTGACACCTTATTGCAACTGCTGTTTAGCATTGGGATTGAGCCAAAAATCGGTCAAGTTACACCTGCATTTGTGTATGATTTCCCCGCTTCGCAAGCGGCGTTGGCCAAAATTAATCCAGCAGACCCACGTGTAGCCGACCGTTTTGAAGTCTATTTCAAAGGGATTGAACTGGCTAACGGTTTCCATGAATTGGATAACCCAGCAGAACAGCTTGCCCGCTTTAAAGCCGATAACGCCAAACGTTTAGAAATGGGCTTAGCAGAGCAACCGATCGATTATCATTTGATCGCAGCATTGGAAGCGAGTTTGCCTGAGTGCGCCGGTGTGGCGTTAGGCATCGATCGTCTGATTATGTTGGCGTTGGATGAAGACCATATTGATAAGGTCACTGCGTTTCCATTTCCACGAGCCTGATCGGTTTCTCAGTTTGCAACATATTCACCCTTTGCAGACCCGGTTTTAACGAGGTAAGCGCTCGCGTCATGCAGCCAACCTCGTTATACTCCTTGTCTGATTTGAATCCCCATTGCAAGAGCACAGGATATGCAAGAGTACATTGAGTTTTTCCAGCACAATATGATCCTTTCACTGGCTTGGATCGGTATTTTGGTGGCGCTAATTGCCAGCATTTATAAATCGGCCACCGCGGCTTACCAAGAAGTGACCGCCACCCAAGCGACCCATCTGATCAACCGTGAAAACGGCATCGTGGTTGATATTCGTAGTAAAGATGAGTTCAAACAAGGCCACATTACCGACGCAATTCACATTTTGCCGTCAGACATTAAGGCTGGAAACTTGGCAGGACTTGAAAGCCACAAAACGAGCCCCATTATCGTGGTATGCAAAACGGGTCAAACTGCACGTGAAAGTGCTGATCTACTGACCAAAGCCGGATTTGAGAAGGTGAGCCTTCTGAAAAATGGCCTGATTGCTTGGAAATGAAGCTAACCTGCCTTTAGGTACGCGGTAAACGCTAAATCCTTAGAGCACCCCGTCGGCGCTGATGAAAAGATCAGCGCTTGACGCTCAGAGTTGTGATATCTACCACGTAATGGCTTGCCCACCTAGTGATCACTCACACTCTCAGTTAGTCTCAGGACACATTGACCTTTGAATCAAATTATCTGAATTAAGGATGAAACCATGGCTGAAGCAGCACAAGCCCCGCAACAACAGTTTGCTATCCAACGTATCTATCTGAAAGATGTCTCTTTCGAAGCACCAAACTCACCAGTGATGTTCCAAAAAGAATGGAATCCTGATGTGAAACTGGATCTGGACACGCAAAGCCGTGAACTGGGTGAAGGTGTTTACGAAGTGGTTCTGCGTCTGACCGTAACCGTGAAAAACGCAGAAGAAACCGCATTCCTGTGTGAAGTGCAACAAGCGGGCATCTTCAGTGCAGAGCAGATGGAAGCGGGCCAATTGGCACATTGCTTGGGTGCTTTCTGCCCGAACATCCTGTTCCCATACGCACGTGAAACCATTTCAAGCCTCGTAGTGAAAGGTACTTTCCCACAACTGAACTTGGCTCCAGTCAACTTTGACGCGCTGTTCATGAACTACCTACAACAGCAAGCTCAAGAAGGCGCAACGGCGAACGCATAATTCGCACGATTGAGTTTTCACTACAGCAAAATGCACAGCGCCACCGCGATGTGCATTTTTTGTTTATCATTCGAGTATTGGTTTTTGCAGTCTTTATCTAACAGATGGGTCGTGAATCGGGTGCAGACTGCAATAGCCTATGTTTGGGTATAGAATAGAGCACAACTTCGTTATCGATAGGCGGAACAATGAGCGAAACACAGAACCAAAATGGCTACGGAAAACCTGTTGAAATGACCGTGATTGGTGCGGGATCTTACGGCACTTCATTGGCGATCTCTTTGGCGCGCAATGGCGCCAATATTGTCCTGTGGGGGCATGAAGCTGAGCATATGGCACGTCTAGAAGCCGATCGTGCTAACCATGAGTTTTTGCCGGGAATTGCTTTTCCTGACACTCTGATTATCGAAACAGACCTACAAAAAGCGGTGCAAGCTAGCCGTGATCTGCTAGTGGTGGTGCCTAGCCATGTGTTTGGTATCGTGTTGAAAAGTTTACAGCCACATCTGCGAGCTGATAGCCGCATTTGCTGGGCAACCAAAGGGCTAGAGCCCGAAACTGGACGTCTACTCCAAGATGTCGCCCATGATGTGCTGGGGGATAGCTATCCACTCGCGGTACTGTCTGGGCCTACCTTTGCTAAAGAGTTGGCGATGGGCATGCCAACCGCGATTTCAGTGGCCTCTCCGGATGTGCAATTTGTACGCGACCTGCAAGAGAAGATCCATTGCAGCAAAACCTTCCGCGTGTACGCCAACAGTGACTTTATCGGTATGCAGCTTGGCGGTGCGGTAAAAAACGTGATTGCGATTGGTGCGGGGATGTCCGATGGCATTGGCTTTGGCGCGAATGCACGTACAGCCCTTATCACTCGTGGTTTGGCTGAAATGACGCGTCTAGGTGCCGCTTTAGGCGCGCAACCGGAAACCTTTATGGGCATGGCCGGATTGGGTGATTTAGTTCTGACCTGTACTGACAACCAGTCGCGTAACCGCCGTTTTGGTTTGGCACTGGGTCAAGGTAAAGATGTGGATACCGCGCAAACCGATATCGGCCAAGTCGTTGAAGGCTATCGCAACACCAAAGAAGTGTGGATGCTGGCAAAACGCATGGGCGTTGAGATGCCGATAGTTGAACAAATTTACCAAGTATTGTATCAAGGAAAAGATGCGCGACTCGCGGCTCAGGATTTGCTGGCACGAGATAAGAAGATGGAGCGTTAAAACGCCGCGCAAGAGATGGAATTGAATCGATAGGGTATAGCTTGCCCGATCTTGATTAGGACAGAGTAAGTCATGAAACAGTGCGCACACACCAAGGTCTGGCAAACCATTGTCTCTGAAGCTCGCGAGCAATCTGAGCAGGAGCCGATGCTCGCCAGTTTTTATCACGCCACCATTATTAAACACGACAGTTTAAGATCGGCGCTGAGCTACATTCTCGCCAACCGTTTGAACACGGCTTCTATGCCGGCTATGGCGGTGCGCGAAGTGATCGAAGAAGCGTTTGCAGCTGATCCCAAGATTACTGAAGCGGCGGCATGTGATATCTGCGCGACCGTGAACCGAGATCCGGCAGTTTCGATGTACTCTATGCCGCTGCTGTATCTCAAAGGTTACCACGCTCTACAGGGCTATCGGGTCGCGAACTGGTTATGGCAACAAGGGCGTAAGGCTCTTGCCACTTATTTCCAAAATCAGATTTCGGTCGCTTGTCAGGTGGATATTCATCCAGCCGCGCGTATCGGTCGCGGCATCATGCTCGATCACGCGACGGGCATTGTGATTGGTGAAACCGCCGTAGTCGAAGATGATGTCTCGATTTTGCAGGACGTCACGCTTGGCGGTACAGGTAAAGAGTGCGGCGATCGCCACCCGAAAATTCGTGAAGGGGTGATGATTGGTGCGGGAGCGAAAATTTTAGGTAATATCGAGGTGGGAGAGGGCGCGAAAATTGGCTCTGGCTCCGTGGTACTGCAAGCGGTACCGCCACATACCACCGTTGCGGGAGTGCCGGCTCGTGTCGTTGGTCGCCCACAATCGGATAAGCCTTCTCTGGATATGGATCAGCAGTTTAATGGCCGCTCACAGACCTTTATTGGTGGTGATGGCATTTAACGCCCTATCCCTGAATGACTCCAAATAAAAAAGGATGATGGTGACATCATCCTTTTTCACATCAGCAGGTTGCGTGGGCTTATGCCATCGCGTTCAATTCTGCCAACACTTCGTCCGCCCATTGAATCCATGCTTGGCGAACCAGTAAATTACGACGTAGCGTTAAACGCTCTAAACGTTGCTGCTTATCTAACACAGAAGGATTCGCGTAGTAAGCGGCTTCGATTTCCTGATAATGAGCGACCAGTTTGCGCGACTCTTCAACCAGTTCAGCCAATTGCAGACGGTAAGGTTCCGCTGATTGTACTGAGCAAGCCATCAATTTCGCGCTGAACTCATCACGTACAGTTGGGTGCGCAGTTGGTTGATCAAACCACTCACCTAAAGCGCTGCGACCAGCTTGGGTAATAGAATAAACCTTGCGATCTGGTTTGCCTTCCTGTGGTTCCAGAACACAAGTTACTAAACCCTGTTCCCCCATTTTATTGAGTTCACGATATACCTGCTGATGACTGGCTTTCCAGAAGTAGCCAATGCTGGCAGAAAATTCTTTAGTTATATCGTACCCGGTTGCATCGCGTGTGCTAAGAACAGTAAGGATAACGTGTGGTAATGACATGTCTTCAATCCAAAAATTAAGTCAACATAAACTTCTATCTAAACGTCTGTTGTGCTTCTTGTGGCACTCATATCAGTTCGTTTAAATACCCGCAGCTCAACGTTCTGGCTGCTTATGTCACCTTATAAAGCCGGTTATCACCTAGATTGGCGTATGTCTTTGCATACTTTGACTGTGAAATTGGTTTGCAGTACTTATCACAGAGGGGACGTAGTATATCTAAATAATAAGCATAAAGTGGAATACAAATGTGTCTGATAAATAAAAAACTGACATTATTCTCAATAATACGAAAATGTAAAACAAAAGGCCGCCAAGTTGCAGCCTTTTAGTTTTTTATACTGACATTTTGCGATTTGTTAACCAGTATTGCGCATTCCAGCCGCAATTCCCGCTATAGTCACCATCAAGGCTTCTTCAAGCTCTGGTGCTAAGTGCTCTGATTGGCGAGTGCGATACAACAGTTCGGCTTGCAGCATGTTGAGTGGTTCCACGTAAATATTGCGCAGGCGAATCGATTCTTGTCCCCAAGGATCGCTTTGCATCAGGTTCTCGTTGTTTTCCACATTGAGCACCGTTTTGATGTCTTTTTGCAGTTGCGCTCGTAGCTTTTCACCCAGTGGACGCAAAGCAGGCTCGACTAAACGCTCATCGTAGTAACGGGCAATTTCCGCGCTGCACTTGGTGTACACCATCTCAAGCATACCGAGGCGAGTTGAGAAGAATGGCCATTCGCGGCACATCTCTTCAAGTAGCGCTTGGTGGCCTTTATCAATTGAGAATTGAATCGCTTCACCTGCCCCTAGCCATGCCGGCAATACTAAGCGGTTTTGGCTCCATGAGAAAATCCATGGGATCGCACGCAAGCTTTCTACGCCACCGTTAGGATTACGTTTTGATGGACGTGAACCGAGTGGCAGTTTGCCCAATTCTAGCTCTGGTGTGGCTTGACGGAAATAAGGAACAAAATCTGGCTCTCCACGCACTACATGGCGATAGGCTTCACAAGACACTTCCGACAGCACATCCATTAGATCGCGCCATTCTTGTTTTGGCTCTGGTGGTGGCAGTAGGTTGGCTTCCAAAATCGCACTGGCGTACATGTTGAAGCTGTTCACCGCTACTTCAGGCAGACCCAGTTTAAAGCGGATCATTTCGCCTTGTTCTGTTACACGCAGGCCGCCCTTTAAGCTCTTTGGTGGCTGAGAAAGCAGTGCTGCATGCGCAGGAGCACCGCCACGGCCAATCGTGCCGCCGCGGCCATGAAACAGCGTCAGCTCAATGCCGGCTTCTTCACTGACTTTGACTAAGGCATCCATTGCGCGGTACTGCGCCCAACCTGCCGCCATGACGCCGGCATCTTTCGCTGAGTCTGAGTAACCAATCATCACCATTTGGTGGTTCTGAATAAAGCCGCGATACAGATCGATGCTCATCAACTGACGGATCACTGATTCGGCGTTGTTCAAGTCATCTAAGGTTTCAAACAGCGGGCAGACATCCATACGATAAGGGCATCCCGCTTCTTGTAGTAGCAGATGAACGGCGAGGACATCCGATGCAGTACGTGCCATCGAAATCACATACGCACCAAACGCATCTTTGGATTGTGCCGCGATGATCTTGCAGGTATCCAGCACCTCTTTGACGGGGTCTGAAGGTTGCCAATCCCGCGGAAGTAGAGGGCGCTTGGAGTTAAGCTCGGTGGTCAGGAAGGCGATCTTATCTTGCTCGCTCCACTCGATTGTAATCACCGATGCCAAGATAACGGGTCAGTTCCGAGATCACTTCCGCATGGCGTGAGCTTTCCTGACGAATATCGAGACGAACCAGATGCACGCCAAACGCTTTGATGCGGCGTAGGGTATCAAGCAGTGAGCCATCAGCAATCACGCCCATACCACACTCATGCAGTGATTGGTAACAAGCGTAAAGCGGTTCCCACAACTGATCGACGTTTTGTAGTGGGGCTTTCACTGCCAGCTTTTGACCGTTCAGTTTCGCTTCAAGAATATCAATCGTCTCTTGCAGCAAACTGCGCAGTTGCTTGAGGATAGCGCGATAAGGTTCGTGCTCATCACCAGCTAAAGCGCGTACTGCCTCATTACACTTGGTCATGGAAAGTTCGCTGACCAGCTCATTGATGTCGGTGAGATACAAATCTGCCGCTTTCCAGCGTGACAGTAATAGCACTTCGCGAGTGATAGTGTGGGTGACAAATGGGTTACCATCGCGATCTCCGCCCATCCATGATGAGAAGTGCACAGGGCGTGCATCAATCGGTAGGCCTTCGCCTAAGTGCGATTTCACTTGCTCATCCAGCTCGCGTAGAAACTCTGGCACGGCATTCCACAGCGAATTCTCCACCACAGCAAAGCCCCATTTGGCTTCATCCAATGGCGTTGGTCGCTGCTGACGGATCACGTCCGAATGCCAGCTTTGAGCGATTAGCTGCTCAAGACGGCGCTCCGTTTTATGGCGCTCTTTTGAAGACAGATCGCTCAGTTCGAGTTTGGACAAGCATTCGTTAATTTTGACCAGCTTGTTGATCATGGTGCGACGAGTGATCTCTGTCGGGTGAGCGGTTAATACCAACTCAATGTTCAGATCACGAATGGCTTGTGCGGTGTCGAATTTACTGACTGAGTTTTGCGCGAGTTTGGCAAACAAGCTACCGATCGCATCCAGCTCATTCACGTGGCTCTCACAGTGGCGAGAGATGGTGTGATACTGCTCGGCAATATTGGTCAGGTTTAGGAATTGGTTAAAGGCGCGAGCAACTGGGGTTAGTTGGTGATTGGGAAGATTTTTGATCTCTTCGATGAGGAGCTCGCGGTCTGCTTGGTTGCCAGTTCTGGCGGATTTCGAAAGTTTTCGGATGGTTTCCACTTTCTCCAAAATAACGTCACCATCGGCGGCTTGAATCGTCTGGCCGAGTAGTCGTCCTAACATGCTTACGTTACTTTTGAGCGCAGCGTATTTTTCGTTCATTGTCATCCTGCCTTGAAAAAAAATTACATCCAGTGTGAGTCCAGTTAATTACACAATCTTGACCATTTTGTCCAGTGGGCTTGCTGTTAAGACTAAGATTCCATTTATTGTCATCCCAGCTTGGTACAGAGATTGTTTAACCAAAAACGTAAAATTGTTGAAAATTTCTTACAAAAAGCCCCAAAACTCGGTTTGGGGCAATCGGTTTAGAAACAATATTTCTGCATGGCGCGTGACAGCACACGCACGGTTGGATCGATGAATTCAAAGGCTAAAAACTCATCCGGCTGATGGGCTTGATCGATCGAACCTGGGCCAAGCACTAACGTTGGGCAAACTTGCTGCAAGAAAGGCGCTTCGGTGCAGTAGTTTACGGTTTGTGCTTCTTGCTCACAGATTTCGCTAATGCCATGAATAAACGGGTGATCATGGGCGCACTCATAACCGGGGATCGGGTCATGCAGCGGGACGAGTTCAATGCGTCCCGGCCACTTTTGCTGTACATCACGTAGTGCGTCACGCATTAGGTTATCTAAGCCATCCAAGCTAATGCCGGGCAGAGGGCGAACGTCATAATGCAATTCGCAGCAACCACAAATTCGGTTCGGGCTATCGCCACCATGAATGTGACCAAGGTTCAGCGTTGGAGTCGGAATTTCAAATCCCGGATGATGATATTCCTTAATTAAGCGATCGCGCAGCTGCATGAGAGCAAACAACACTTCGTGCATGATCTCAATCGCATTGACGCCTAGAGCTGGATTGGATGAATGGCCGGATTTACCGGTAACACGGATGGCATTCGCCACATGGCCTTTGTGTGCGCGGATCGGCACCAAGCTGGTGGGTTCACCGATGATGCAGTAATCCGGCTTAAACGGGGCGTTTTCGGTAAAGTGGCGCGCACCAAGCATAGTGGTTTCTTCATCGCAGGTCGCCAGCACATACAGCGGCTTGGTTTGTTTGCTCCAATCGACTTTTTTCACCGCTTCATAAATAAAGGCAAAGAAACCTTTCATATCTGCGGTCCCTAATCCATAGAAGCGATTATTGGCTTGCGTGAGCGCATGCGGATTGTAATTCCAGCGGCCTTCATCAAACGGCACAGTATCACTGTGTCCTGCTAATAATAAGCCGCCTTCACCGCTACCGAGTTTGGCAATCAAGTTCTGCTTATTGGGGGCGACTTGCTCTATCTGAATCGAAAAACCGAGCGCGCTGAGCCAATCGGCTAATTTTGCGATCACCTGCTCATTACCTTCATCCCAGTGCGCATCGGTAGAACTGATAGAAGAGGTTGAAATCAGGCCTTCATAGACCTCAAGGAAACTGGGTAATGGCATTTTATCTTTGCTCCTGCTATTGACAGAGTGTCGGTGAAACTGTAAAACACATATTAAATCACTTTAAGTGAATAAAAAACCAATTAATCGCAATTTTGAAAGATGAATAATCAGCGTTATCCGCTCTCTTTCACCACTTAATACGGATGTTTTTGATGTTAAAAACCACCATCATCGGCGCAAGCGGTTACACCGGAGCAGAACTGGCTCTTATGGTGCACAAGCACCCACAACTCACGCTATCAGGTTTATACGTTTCCGCCAACAGTGTGGATGCGGGCAAATCGCTGGCGCAGTTGCATGGTCGAGTGGCTGGGCTGATTGATATGCCAGTGCAAGCTTTGGCTGACGTGGATGCTGTTGCGGCCGAGTGTGATGTGGTCTTTCTGGCTACTGCGCATGAAGTGAGTCATGACCTCGCGCCACAATTTTTAGCTCAAGGTTGTCAGGTGTTTGATCTGTCTGGTGCATTTCGGGTGCAGAGCGAGGCGTTTTATCCAACCTTCTATGGCTTTGCTCATCAGCATTCTGAATGGTTAGAAAAAGCGGTGTATGGTCTTGCTGAGTGGAATGCGGAAGCAATCAAAACCAGCCCAATGATTGCCGTTGCGGGTTGCTACCCAACGGCATCGCAACTCGCGATTAAGCCTCTGTTGGTGGATGGGTTAATCGACACGACCCAATGGCCAGTGATTAACGCGGTGAGTGGTGTCTCAGGTGCGGGGCGTAAAGCCACCATGACCAACAGCTTCTGTGAAGTGAGCTTGCAGCCCTACGGTGTGTTTAACCACCGTCATCAACCAGAAATTGCGACTCACCTAGACTGTGAGGTGATCTTCACCCCGCATCTTGGCAACTTTAAGCGCGGCATTCTGGCTACCATCACCATGAAATTGGCGGATGGTGTCACCGAGCAGCAAGTCGCAGAAGCTTTTAGCAAGGCGTATCAAGATAAACCGTTGGTGCGTTTCCCTAATGGTTTGCCACGGATTCAAGATGTCGAGTTCACCCCATTTTGTGACCTCGGCTGGAAGGTACAAGGACGTCACATCATAGTGGTGTCTGCTATCGACAATTTATTGAAAGGCGCATCGAGTCAAGCGATGCAGTGTTTAAATATTCACTACGGTTTCGATGAATTAACCGCGTTGGTGTAAGGGTTCAACATGTCAGATCTCAAGCTCAGTCCTTTAGTGATTAAGTTAGGCGGTGCGGCGCTCGATTGCGCAGAGACACTTAGCAAACTGTTTGGTGCAATTGCCCAATATCAGAACCAAGCCCAGCGACGCATCGTGATCGTGCATGGCGGTGGTTATCTGGTCGATGAGTTAATGGCTAAGCTGCAACTCAAATCGGTCAAGAAAGATGGTTTACGCGTTACGCCATACGATCAAATTCCGATCATTGCCGGAGCTCTCGCAGGTACAGCGAACAAGATGCTGCAAGGCCAAGCGATCAAAGATGGCATCAATGCCGTGGGTTTGTCACTGGCGGATGGCGGTTTATGCCACGTCGAGGAATTAGATCCTGAACTGGGCGCAGTCGGCAAAGCCACGCCGGGCGATTCCACTTTGCTGCAAGCGATTTTGGCAACCGGTGCGATGCCCATCATTAGCTCGATTGGCCTAACTGCGCAGGGGCAGATGATGAACGTCAACGCTGACCAAGCGGCCGTTGCTGTGGCGGGTGCTCTGGATGCGGAATTGGTCCTGCTCTCGGATGTCAGCGGTGTACTGGATGGCAAAGGCCACCTCATTGCCACTTTGGATGCTAAACAAGCGGATGCACTGATTGCCGGCAAAGTGTATTACCGACGGCATGATCGTCAAAGTGAAAGCAGCTTTGGAAGCGGCGCAAGATTTAGGACGTCCGATTGAAGTGGCAACCTGGCGTTATCCAGAGAAGCTCGCCAAGTTATTTGGCGGCGAAAGCATCGGCACCCGTTTTCTACCTTAAGATTTTAAGTCACTAATTTGATTAAACCTGAGCACTGACCGCCAAGCGCAGAGCCAGGAATATGGAGATACATCAATGAGTAAAGTACAAGTTAAAAAAGTAGTTGTGGCATATTCTGGCGGTCTGGACACGTCGGTGATCATTCCATGGTTAAAAGAAAATTATGACTGTGAAGTAGTGGCGTTTGTGGCTGACGTAGGCCAAGGTGATGAAGAGCTGAAAGGCGTTGAAGCCAAAGCGCTCTCATCGGGTGCCTCTGAATGTTACATCGTTGACCTGAAAGAAGAATTCGTTAAAGAGTACATCTACCCAACGCTGAAAACCGGCGCTTACTATGAAGGTAAATACTTACTCGGTACTTCAATGGCGCGTCCGGTGATTGCTAAAGCACAAGTTGAAATCGCGCGTAAAGTGGGAGCGGATGCACTGGCACACGGCTGTACTGGTAAAGGTAACGACCAAGTGCGTTTTGAAGGTGCTTTTGCGGCACTGGCTCCAGATCTGCATGTGATTGCGCCTTGGCGTGAGTGGAATCTACGTAGCCGTGAAGCGTGTTTGGATTACCTTGCCGAGCGCAACATCCCTTGTGCCGCATCATTGACCAAGATCTACTCGCGTGATGCCAACGCATGGCACGTTTCTACCGAAGGTGGCGTTTTGGAAAGTACATGGAATGCGCCAAATGAAGATTGCTGGGTGTGGACGGTTGATCCTGAGCAAGCGCCTAACGAAGCAGAATATGTCACGCTGCAAGTTGCGCATGGCGAAGTGGTCGCTGTTGATGGTGAAGCCATGACCCCTTACAACGCTTTGCTGTACCTCAACCAAAAAGGCGCGAAGCATGGTGTAGGTCGTATCGACATCGTGGAAAACCGTCTGGTGGGCATGAAATCTCGCGGCTGTTATGAAACTCCGGGAGGCACCATCATCATGGAAGCGCTGCGCGCGGTTGAACAACTGGTGCTGGATAAAACCTCATTCGAATTCCGTGAAGAGCTGGGTATTAAAGCGTCACACCTTGTTTATGATGGTCGTTGGTTTACACCACTGCGTCAGGCGGTATTTGCGGCAGCCGATGAACTGGCGAAAGATGTCAACGGTGAAGTGGTGATCAAACTGTACAAAGGCCAAGCCGTTGCAACGCAAAAACGTTCGGCTAACAGCCTCTACTCAGAAGATTTCGCGACCTTTGGTGCAGATGAAGTGTATGACCACAGCCACGCAGGCGGCTTCATCCGTCTTTACTCGCTGTCGAGCCGCATCCGGGCTCTGAGCCAAAACAAGCAGTAATCAGCGCAGTCATCGGTTTATATAATAAGGATCGCACTGCGATCCTTATCCCCTTCCTCATTGAAGTTGCAGCGGTGTTGGCTACGTTCATTCACCCCAATCACATAGTTTATCTATGCTCATGGGGATTCACTCACTTGCCGCCTAGCTGCCACTCCAATGAGTTTGGGGACATTTTCAGTTATCACATCCTCGACGGCGCTTGCGGTGAGAGGAAAGCAGGAGATTAAGCATGGCATTATGGGGCGGAAGATTTACCCAAGCGGCAGACAGTCGGTTCAAAGCATTCAACGATTCCTTACGTTTTGACTATCGATTGGCTGAGCAAGATATTGTTGGATCAATCGCTTGGTCAAAAGCCTTGGTCTCCGTCAATGTCTTGAGCGTGCAGGAGCAACAACAGTTAGAGCAGGCGTTAAATCAACTATTGCAATCGGTGCAGCAAGATCCGGAGCAAATCTTAACGTCTGATGCGGAAGATATTCACTCTTGGGTCGAGCAGAAGCTGATTGAGCAAGTCGGTGATCTCGGTAAAAAACTGCACACAGGGCGTTCGCGTAACGATCAGGTCGCGACCGATCTTAAGCTCTGGTGTCGTGATCAGGGCGTTCATCTGCTGCTTGCTCTGAAAACGCTGCAACAACAGTTGGTGGCAGTGGCGGCTGAACATCAAGCGACAGTTTTGCCGGGCTACACCCATTTGCAACGCGCGCAACCGGTGACGTTTGCCCATTGGTGTTTAGCTTATTTGGAGATGTTTGAGCGTGATGAGTCCCGTTTGACTGATGCTTTGGCGCGTTTAAACACCTCACCGCTTGGCTCTGGTGCATTAGCAGGAACCGCTTACGCGATTGATCGAGAGGTGTTAGCTGCGGATCTTGGTTTCACTCGCGCAACACGTAACTCTCTGGATGCGGTCTCCGATCGCGATCATGTGATGGAGCTGATGTCAGTAGCATCGATCTCTATGCTGCATTTGTCGCGTCTTGCGGAAGATATGATCTTCTACACCACAGGTGAAGCGGGCTTTATTGAATTAGCTGATACAGTGACCTCTGGTTCTTCACTGATGCCACAAAAGAAAAACCCCGATGCGCTAGAGTTGATCCGCGGTAAAACCGGACGCGTCTATGGTGCGTTGGCTGGGATGATGATGACAGTGAAAGCTCTGCCTCTCGCGTACAACAAAGACATGCAAGAAGACAAAGAAGGGTTGTTTGATGCGCTCGACACTTGGTTTGATTGTTTGCAAATGGCGGGACTCTGCTTTGATGGCATTAAAGTGAATGCGGCGCGCACGTTAGAAGCGGCTAAGCAAGGCTACTCAAACGCGACTGAATTGGCAGATTATCTCGTTGCGAAAGGGATTCCATTTCGCGAGGCGCACCATAGTTGGTCGGGGGGGCGGTGGTCGCGGCAATCGGTAAAGGTGTGGCTTTGGAAGAGCTCTCTCTGGCTGAACTACAACAGTTTTCATCGTTGATCGAGCAAGATGTCTATTCAATCCTGACAATTGAGTCTTGTTTAGAGAAACGTTGTGCACTGGGAGGGGTATCACCAAAACAAGTGGCGCATGCGGTACAACAAGCTCAGACGCGAGTAAAATCTTAAGCAGAGTGTGAATGACGCATTCAATACCGGTGAGTCATAAACAAAAAGTAGTGTGTTAACGGATTGATGAATAAGTGAAAAATCACTTCAGGAAAAAGATCGTAAAAAAGATCATTTTTTTGTGAACCTTTCAGTGAAAGCTCGGTCTATTACAATACCACTGCTTTTTCTTAGAAGACTCTAAGAAGGCCCTAAATCTGTACTAGGTTTAGGGCTTTTTCTTTCCTATAGCATTGATGTAGTACAGAAGCCTTAGCAAAGATGCTTGGTGCTGCTTTTAGTCCCTTCTTTTCCTTGCCGTTTTCGCCAAGGTAAGATCACGTACTTCATCCATAAATGCAGAAACAGTAAACCGTTAAAAGCAAAACCGGCGAAGATCAGAGTGATCGATTCAATGCTCGTTGGATCATCCTTAAACCCCCAAAACCAAACGATCCAGGCAAGCACGGATAACACCGTGAGTTGATCCATACAGCGTTGACAGCGGCCAATTTTTTTCCAAAACCAATGTTCGCTGCACTCTCCACAAGCCATACGCTCCACCTTAAGCCAACAGACGTGATTGTCAGTCGGTGAACAACACCGAGTTGCTAAAACATCAAGGAGTATAACCCAGCGCAAGTATGATGCTGAAGCCTGAGTGCAGAGTTAAGGAAAGTTAGAAGTGAATGAATTTAACGGCAAATGCAATCTAATCCAAAAAGCCTGAGGTTGACCTCAGGCTTTGGCATTTTTACAGAAAGAATCGATTTTGAGTGCGCGGGAAATTAACAGCCCGGACCACAATCCAAACAATGTTTGATCATCTCAGGGCCTAAGTGCAGCTTCGCGTTTAGATCACGCAGAGCAGTGCGTATCCCTTCCTCAATCACCGGATGGTAGAAAGGCATATCGAGCATCTGCGAAATGGTCATCTGGTTTTGGTGCGCCCAAGCCAGCAGGTGTGCTAAGTGCTCGGCATTCGGTCCCATCATCTCCGCGCCAAGGAAACGGCCAGTGCCTTGTTCACCATACACATGCAGCAAGCCTTTGTTGCGCAGCATCACGCGTGAACGGCCTTGGTTTTCAAACGACACTTCACCTACCGCAAAACAGCCACAGTTACCCAGACGCTGAGTCAATTGTTTATAGGTTTCCCCGACCATAGCGATTTGTGGGTCCGAAAACACCGCAGAAATTGGCGAGCGGCGCAAACCAGCACGAATATCAGGAAAGCGGCCTGCGTTATCACCCGCAATACGACCTTGGTCAGCGGCTTCATGCAGCAGCGGGATCTGGTTGCTGGCATCGCCTGCAATAAAGATCGACGGTACCGAGGTTTGCAATGTGTAGTGATCTGCTTTGGGGATACCACGCTCATCGAGCGTCACGTTGGTATTTTCCAGAGCCAATTTGTCAACGTTAGGACGACGACCTGTTGCGGCAAGTACATAATCCACGATGAAGGTTTCTAGCTCACCTTGCTGGTTGATAAATTGGATTTCCACTTTATCGCGATCAATACGTTTCATGCTTTCGACTTTCACGTCTGCATCAAGATAAAATTCTTGTTGGAAAGCACGATTCGCGTAAGCCATGACTTCTGGATCGGTCAGTGGTCCCACTTGGCCGCCTAAGCCAAACACTTTCACTTTCACCCCTAAACGATGTAGGGATTGGCCAAGTTCTAAACCGATCACACCCGGTCCAAACACAGCGACCGCTTGTGGAAGGTCATCCCACTCAAACACGTCATCGTTGACGACTAGGCGATCACCGAGTTCATTCCATACTGCTGGATAAGCAGGACGTGAGCCTGTTGCAATGACTACACGCTTGGCATGAATACGCGTGTGATCATCCACTTGCAGTGTGTGGTTATCAATAAACTTCGCGTAGCCTGCAATCTTGTCTTGCTCTGGAATGGAATCCACCCCTTCCAGTACAAAACCGACAAAGCGATCACGTTCGCGTTTGACGCGATCCATCACTTCACGGCCATTAATGACAGTCTCACCTTGTGGGTAAACACCAAAGCCAGGGGCTTTTTCAATTTGGTGTACGCTTTCTGCCGCGGCGATCAATAGTTTGGAGGGCATACAACCCACACGCGCACAGGTGGTGCCGTAAGGGCCGCCTTCAATCATGACGACACTCTGAGTGTAAGCTTTCGCTGCACGATAAGCGCCAAGGCCAGCAGTACCACCGCCGATTACGGCGACATCAACGTGAATCTGTTTCATTAAGGATCCTCAATCGGTTTGTTCTCAGTCTGAAAGGGCAGTTTTAGGCTCCCATGTGGGAGCCCAGAAACTTATTGATTTAGGTAGACTTCTAAGTCATCGCTGCCACCAATGTGTTTACCACCGATAAACACTTGCGGCACCGTAGTACGGCCTGAAACAGCTCGTAGACTCACTGTGGTGGCGTCTTTACCTAAAATCAGCTCTTCATACTGTAGACCGGCATCAATCAGTGCTTGTTTCGCCTTGGCACAATAAGGACAGCCAGGCTTAGTAAAAATAGTCACTGATTCTTGCACCTTGTATTGAGGGGCAATGTATTTGAGCATGGTATCGGCGTCCGATACTTTGAACGGGTCGCCCGGCTCATTCGGTTCGATAAACATTTTTTCTACCACACCGTCTTTAACCAGCATGCTGTAGCGCCATGAGCGTTTACCAAAGCCAAGGTCATTTTTATCCACCAACATGCCCATACCATCGGTAAATTCACCATTACCATCAGGAATGAAGGTGATGTTGTCGGCGTTTTGGTCATCTTTCCAAGCATTCATCACGAAAGTATCGTTGACCGATACGCACAGAATGCTGTCGACACCATGCTCCTTAAATACTGGGAACAGCTCGTTGTAGCGCGGTAGGTGAGTGGATGAACAGGTTGGAGTAAATGCACCCGGCAAGCTAAATACGATAACGGTTTTGCCTTTGAACAGTTCATCGGTAGTGACATTCACCCAAGCGTCACCTTGGCGAGTTGGGAAAGTAACTTGTGGAATGGTGTGACCTTCTTTAGATGTAAACATTTTTATGCCTCATTCGTAATAGGTAATTTAGATTCAATGAGATGTGCTCTCTTGTTGCTGGCTATTGTTAAAGAAATTCTTTGATAGCTCTAATCGTTTAATGCTATGGTTTTGATAGATGCATTCTATCTAGGTGAACCATGAACATTCGTGATTTTGAATACTTGGTCGCGTTAGCCGATCACAAGCATTTTCGTAAAGCGGCAGAGGCGTGCTTTGTCAGCCAGCCAACACTCAGTGGCCAGATCCGCAAGTTGGAAGATGAGATAGGAACAACCTTACTTGAACGCAGTAGCCGCCGAGTTCTGTTTACCGAAGCTGGACTACAACTGGTTGATCAAGCAAAGAAAATTCTTTCTGAGGTGAAAACCTTCAAAGATATGGCCAACCAGCAAACCGGAGCCATGACTGGGCCTTTACATATCGGTTTTATTCCAACGTTAGGACCTTATTTGCTGCCTCGGATTATCCCAACACTGAAAGAACGTTTTCCTGAGTTGGAACTTTATCTGCATGAAGCGCAGACCAGCCAATTAGTGCGTCAACTTGAAGATGGCAAACTCGATTGCTTGGTGCTCGCTTCGGTGGAAGAGACCGCGCCGTTTAAAGAAATAGAGCTGTATGATGAAGTGATGAGCATCGCAGTACCTTGCGATCATGCTTGGGCTGAGCGTGATGAAGTGGACATGCTGGAGCTGAAAGGTAAGACCGTACTCGCTTTAGGAGATGGGCATTGCCTGCGCGATCAAGCGTTAGGTTTTTGCTTTGCTGCGGGAGCGAAAGATGATGAACGCTTTAAAGCCACCAGTTTGGAAACTTTGCGTAATATGGTGGCGGCGGGAGCCGGTATTACGTTACTGCCGCAGCTAGCATTGCCTGAAGACAAGAAAAAAGATGGAGTGTGCTATTTGCGTGCGGTGAATCCCATTCCATCACGTCGCTTGGTGTTGGTCTATCGTCCCGGATCGCCTTTGCGTCAACGCTTCGAGCAATTAGCTTCGGTGATCAAACAGCGTTTGCAACAAGCTCATTGAGCGAAATAGAAGACAAAAAAAGAGGCTGCATAGTAGGTATATCAGCCTCTTTTTTTATTGGTTTACGTGAAACTAGAACAGCTCTTCACCTGAGCTGGATGAATAAATCGATTCATTCACATGCTCACTGACGTATTCTGTAGGTTCAGTCCCCGCTTCGAAATATTCGAACATAGAACTCGAATCTAATTTGTTGGTGAGGAGACCTGAATCACGATCGATTCGGACACGCACAATATTGTCTGGCACGACTTTCTCTTGCACCGGAACGCCGTCTAAGGCGAGTGACATAAACTCAACCCAAGCTGGGAGTGCGGTTTTACCACCCGACTCCGCACCAGAAACATCATCTTCGATATTTGGATTGGGCGCTGTTTTACCTAAGTTACGGCTGTGATCATCAAAACCGACCCACGTTACGCCGACGATACCCGGGCCATAGCCGTTGTACCACGCATCTTTAGAATCGTTGGTGGTACCGGTTTTACCACCGATATCACGACGTTTAAGTGCTTGTGCGCGCCAGCCTGTACCATTCCAGCCAGTACCAGCCCCCCATTCACCACCGCCCCATATGTTGCTGTACAGCATTTCTCGAACTAAAAACGCGTTTTGTTCGGAAATGACTTTCGGTGCATACGGACTTGCTGCATCTTGTTCAGCAAATTCGTTCAGTTCAGAAGTGCATTGGCTATGGCAAACCACTTTCGGCGTAGCACTAAATTCGATTTTACCAAATGGATCTTCAACGCGACTAATGTAGAACGGTTCAACGTAGTAACCATTATTGGCAAACACTGAAAACCCTTGTGCGACTTTGACTGGCGTTAAACTACCGGCACCTAGCGCAATAGTTTCAGAGCGGGGGAGCTGCTCTAAATCAAAGCCAAAGCGAGTTAAGTATTCGCGAGTTTCATCCAAGCCAACTTCGCGGAGAACACGTACCGCCATTACGTTTTTGGATTGGGCTAAGCCAATTCTCAGGCGTGTTGGGCCGGTATACGTTGGTGGCGAGTTCTTTGGTCGCCACGCAGTGCCTTGGCTTTCATCCCACTGGTTGATCGGCGCATCGTTGATCAGCGTTGCTAACGTCATCCCTTTATTGAGAGCGGCGGAATAGATAAACGGTTTAATACTTGAACCCACCTGACGAACCGATTGGGTGGCACGGTTAAACTTGTTGTGCACGAAGTTAAAACCACCGACCAGCGCTAATATTGCACCATTATCCGGATTCATTGCGATAAACGCTGTGTTGGCATTGGGAACCTGACTGAGCTTCCAGCCATTTAAGGGGGTATCCCCCGTGCGTGGACGAACCCAAATTTGTTGCCCAGCGGCTAAGAATTCAGTGGCACTTTTCGGCAGAGGTCCTTGGCGGTCGTCATTAATAAAGCGGCGCGCCCAGTTAATATCTTCCCAAGCTAGGGTTTGTTCGCCATAGCTTTTTACCCAAACTTGTGCAGATTTATCGTGAACTGCAAGCACGACAGCTGGGAACATGTCGCCGTAAGTGGGTTCATTACTTAAGTAATTCGTGAGTTGTGAGCTGCCCCACGCTGGCTGATTTTCTTTCCACAGCTCTTTCTCTGCACCGCGATAACCGTGGCGTTCATCGTAAGCCAGTAGGTTATTCACCGCAGCTTGGTTAGCGGCTTTCTGTAACTTGGATTCAACCGTGGTATAGACATTCATACCTGAGGTATAAGCGGCTTCTTCGCCATAACGCTCGACCATCCAAGCACGAGCAATTTCTGCTACATAAGGGGCGTTCAGCTCAATTTCGGCACCATGGTATTTTGAGATGACAGGTTCAGCACGTGCAGCGTCGTATTCGGCTTGGGTGATGTATTTCTCATCGCGCATACGCAGTAACACCACGTTGCGACGGTTCGTTGCACGTTCTACCGAATAAATAGGGTTCATGGTGGAAGGCGCTTTCGGCAGACCTGCAATCAGAGCAATTTCACCTAAAGTGAGATCTTTGACTTCCTTACCAAAATAGGCTTGAGCGGCTGCGCCCACGCCCAATAAGAACGGTAACCGAGGTAAATTTTGTTGAGGTAAAGTTCTAGGAATTTCTTGTTTGCTGAGTCAGCTCTTCAATATGGATGGCAATGAAGTATTTCTTTAAGTTTTCCGCATCACTTTCTTCTCGTTAGAGAAGAAAAAGTTACGCGCTAGCTGCTGAGTAATGGTACTCGCACCTTGAGAAGCACTTCCTGATGCGACTACGGCAAATGCCGCACGAGTGATACCAATCGGATCAAATCCGTAGTGTTCATAGAAGCGAGAATCCTCGGTAGCAATTACCGCTTCAATTAACTCTTTTGGCATCTCTTCTAGTTTGAGAGGAATACGGCGCTTCTCTCCAAATTGGGCGATGAGCTTGCCATCTTGACTGAAGACTTGCATCGGAGTTTGTAACTGGACGTCACGTAGAGTGGCGACATCTGGCAATTCTGATTTCACATAAAAATAGAAACCAAAGATTGTTGTGACTCCAAGAATAATGCAAATCAATGAAAATACTAATAAACGCTTTATGAACTTCACCGGAGAATCCCTGTTTAGTTGAGGCTGCACTAATGCAAACCCTTGTACTCTAGGCTAAAACCTTAGCTCGCAAAATATCATCTGCTTATTTACTGAGAAATAGGCATGTCGAGCTGAAACTCTTTACTGGAGCTTAGCCTCATGGGTAAATCATTAGTTACGGGTATTGATATCGGCCACCACAGCATTAAAGCCGTGGTGCTCAAACCTATGGGCGACACCTATGCGCTTATGGGGTATGAGGAGTTGCTCGTTACCGCTGATATTTTCACCGATAATCACACGCTCGATTATCAGAAAATTGTAAAGAAACTCAAAGAACTAAAAAAGGGGTTGCCTCTATTTAGTCAGAAAGTCGCGATTGCAATCCCGGATAACGCGGTAATTAGCAAAGTATTACAAATAGATAGCGATCTTGAGCTGCGAGAGCAGGAGTTCGCTATTTATCAGGCTTTTTCTCATCAATCTCCATTTCCCGTTGAAGATCTTAGCCTTGATTTCGTCAAAGTGGCGGAAAAAAATCTTGCACGCAGTAGTACGACGACGTTTCAAGTCTATGCCACCAAGAAAGAAGTGGTTGAAAGCCGCTTGCAAGCCAGTAGGAAAGCAGGTTTTGAGCCGATCTTAATGGATGTGCAAGTACACAGTTTGCTTCATTTGTGGCAGTTGGCTAGCCGCGCGTATCGCCGTGCAGACTGGATGCTAATTGATATTGGACACACACAAAGCTCTTTGTGCCTGGATTTTCCAGACAAAATGCCTTTTTACAAAGATGTGCCACTAGGAACTCGATTGGTCGATTTAGAATCTGCCAACATATCCATGCTCAATCCTCCCCAATTGCAGGACTCATCGCAGCGTTTTATCAATGAATTGGTGGATAAAGTGGCGCGTCAAATCCAACTGTTTACGTCGGTGCATGGAGCACAAAGCCTCAATGGTTTGTGGCTATCAGGCGGTGGTGCGGCGATGGAAGGATTGCCAGAAGCGTTGTCCCAGCGTTTATCTTTGCCTTGTGAAGTGTTGAATCCTTTTGCGTTGTTCAAAATGCAGGTCTCAAAACGTAAACGCCAAGTCGTTGATGGCCAACGTTTTAGCACTGCTGCAGGGCTCGCTTTGCGTGGTTTAGCATGGTTGGAGAGTGAGCATGCTGCATAACGTTAACTTATTGCCATGGCGAGATGAGCGGCGCGAAGCGCATAAACGGCGCTTTCTGGGGCTTGTGGTTTTGGGCGTGTTGTTGGCGGTACTGATGCAGTTTGGTGCTGGAGAATATTTAAGTGGTCAGGTCGCGCAACAACGAGGAACGGATTGGTCATTTGAAACAACACATCTTTTCGCTGGATCAGCAAATCGACCAAACTCAAGGTGACGGAAGAGGAACACAAGGCATTGTTGACTCGCTTGAATGTTGTTGAGCAGCTACAGCAAAAACGCAATAAAACCACGGACTTCATGAATCAGATGCCAATGCTGATCCCTGAAGGCGTGTACGTCGATAAGATCAAAATGAATGGGCATGAAATCGAGATAACGGGGATCAGTGACTCTACAGCTCGCTTAGCGACCATGCTCGACAACTTAGAAAAATCCCCCAAGCTCAGTGACGTAGAGATGCATGAAATTGTCTCGGGTAACAAACGCTTTGGTAAGCAATTTCAGAGCTTCAAGGTTTCCTTTCAGTTCTTGAGGTCAGACTCGACACAAGGTGGGGTGAACAATGGCTAGTTTTCAAGAGTTAGAACTGGACGAAATGGCTGAATGGCCGGTGTTACCCCAATTGCTGGTGATCTTGCTGCTGATGCTATTGGTGCAAGGCGCAGGATACTGGTTTTATCTGATGCCCAAACAAGACGAGATCGCAGCACTCAAGCAAGAGGAAGAAACCGTCAAAGCCACGTTACGCATCAAAGCAAACAAAGTGGCTGCTTTGCCGCAGATCCAAGCTCAATTGGATGAATTGAACGAGCGCTACGATTTTTTACTACGCCAACTGCCTGTGCAAAAAGAGCTAGCCAGTATGCTGGCATCAGTAAACCAACTTGGTCTGGATAATTCACTGACATTTACTCGGATTGATTGGGGGGAGCGTCAAGCTCAAGAGTTTTTGTATCGCCTTCCACTCAATATTGAGCTGACCGGGAATTACCACGATATCGGAGATTTCTCTGAGGCAATCGCGAAGTTACCGCGCATTATCAACTTCGATGACATCGATTGGCAGCGGGTCAGCCAAGAAAGTAGCACACTGCATTTTCGGGTAAAAGCTTACACCTATCAGTTTAAGCAGGAGGTGGAAGATGAAAAATAACCGATTCTGGCTACCACTGATGGTGATGTCGCTGTTGGTGGGATGCAAAGCCAACCAAGATGATTTGGTGGGGTTTGTCGCACAAGTCGAGCGGGATGCGCGTAAGGATGTCAGCAAACTCAAGCCGATTTTGGAATTTCAAGTGACGACTTACCAAGAGCGTAAAGCACGCGAGCCGTTTGTGTTGCCCCGAGAAGCCTTGGTGCAAAGTCAGCCTGTTGTTAAAGCTGACTGCTGGCAGCCTATGCCTCGGGCGAAAAATGGTCCTCTGGAACGTTACCCACTCAGTCAATTGCGCTTAAAAGGAGTGATGAGTAGCGGTGGCTCCATCTCTGCGCTGGTTCAGACACCAACGGGTAATGTGGTGAAAGTAAAAGCAGGGCAATATCTAGGTAACAATAACGGAAAAGTAACCCGTGTTGATGATAACTATTTGTTAATTAATGAAACTTTGCCTGATGGCTTAGGGTGTTGGAATCAGCGTAACGTCAAGCTGGCTTTAAAATAATAGGTTGAAGTATAGAGATATAACGATGAGAAATGGATTGAAAACTTATGTCGCACAGGCTTGGCTGACCTTATGGGTTGGTTTGGTGCTTTGTGCTGCTTCCGTAGCGCATAGCGCGGAGTCGGCTTCTACCAATCAACTGCAAAATATTGATTTTCGGGTCAATAAAGACAAAGCCGCAGTGCTGATTGTGGAGTTAGCTTCCCCCTCTGTTGTCGTGGATGTTCAAAAAGTCCAAGAAGGGCTGAGTATTGAGCTGCTAAAAACGGATGTGGCAGATGACAAGCTTTACTTATTGGATGTAAAGGACTTTTCCACTCCTGTTCAAAGTATAGAAGTGTTCCGCAAAGAACCTAGCACTCAGTTGATTGCGACCATTGATGGTGAGTTTAAACATGACTACAGCTTGAAAGGAAAATACTTGGAGGTGGTGATCAGTAAGCTTAAAGCAGATGAAAAACCACAGCCGAAAAGTATTCTAGAGAAAGAAGGCAAGCTGATTTCAATTAACTTCCAAGATATTCCTGTGCGTAACGTACTGCAGCTAATTGCCGATTATAACGGCTTCAACTTAGTGGTATCGGACTCGGTGGTCGGTAACCTGACGTTACGCTTGGATGGGGTGCCTTGGCAGCAAGTTCTCGACATTATCTTGCAAGTTAAGGGCTTGGATAAGCGTGTTGATGGTAACGTTATTCTCATCGCACCCAAAGACGAGTTGGATCTACGAGAAAAGCAGGCTTTAGAGAAAGCGCGTTTAGCGGAAGAACTGGGTGATTTAAAATCAGAAATCATCAAAATCAATTTTGCTAAAGCTTCAGATATCGCCGCCATGATTGGCGGAGAAGGCAACGTCAATATGCTCTCTGAGCGGGGATCGATCAGCATTGATGAGCGTACTAACTCGCTACTGATCCGAGAGTTACCCGATAATATTGCCGTGATCCGCGAGATCATCGAATCGCTGGATATTCCGGTCAAGCAAGTGCAAATCGAAGCACGTATAGTTACTGTCAAAGAGGGTAACTTGGATGAGCTTGGTGTGCGTTGGGGGGTGATGTCAACCAACGGTAGCCATTCGGTTGGCGGAAGTATTGAAAGTAACTTATGGCAACAAGGACTTTTGGCTGACGACGAATTTCCGGTCGATCAGTTCTTAAATGTGAACTTGGCGTCAGCATCAGCGAACGCTTCCTCTATCGCTTTCCAAGTGGCTAAGCTTGGTTCCGATACCTTATTGGATTTAGAGCTCTCAGCACTCCAAAACGAGTCGAAAGCAGAAATCATTTCTAGCCCTCGTTTGATTACCACTAATAAACAACCTGCGTACATCGAGCAGGGTACGGAAATCCCATACCTTGAGTCATCATCGAGTGGAGCGTCTACCGTATCGTTTAAAAAAGCGGTATTGAGCTTGAAAGTTACCCCGCAAATTACGCCGGATAACCGCTTGGTGCTGGATTTGAGTGTGACTCAAGACCGCCGCGGTGAAACGGTGAAAACCGGTACGGGTGAAGCGGTATCGATCGATACTCAGCGTATTGGCACACAAGTATTAGTGAATAATGGAGAAACAGTCGTATTAGGTGGCATTTTCCAGCACAGCATCAATAATTCAGTGGATAAGGTGCCGCTGCTTGGAGACCTGCCAGTTTTAGGTGCGCTATTTAGACGAACGTACGAGCAAATGGGCAAAAGTGAGCTGTTGATTTTCGTCACGCCGAAAGTGGTCATTCAATAACTTAGCGTGTGTGTAACAAGCGAACAAAAATTAAAGTTGCAATAGTGGCACCATATCTAGATAATTTCGGGTCTTATCACGAAATATCGGTGAGGAATAGGTGCCACAAGCATTCCTATGGTTGGCTGATGTCCAACAACTCTTGTGGCGATGTCATTGAATTAACGTTGTAAATTACTGCTGAACATGGCTGAGAAACGCAATATTTTCCTTGTTGGCCCTATGGGCGCTGGCAAAAGCACAATTGGTAGACACCTAGCTCAACAACTGCACATGGAGTTTATCGACTCTGATACGGTTATCGAAGAACGTACCGGAGCGGATATCGCATGGGTGTTTGATGTTGAAGGTGAAGAAGGCTTCCGCAAGCGCGAAGAGGCCGTTATTAATGATCTAACCGAGCAACAGGGTATCGTACTGGCGACGGGTGGTGGCTCAGTAATTAGTAAAGAGAACCGCAACCGACTGTCTGCTCGCGGTATCGTTGTATACCTTGAAACTACTATCGAAAAACAATTGGCACGTACCAATCGCGATAAAAAGCGCCCACTACTGCAAACCGATTGCCCACGCGATGTGTTAGAGCAATTGGCAGAAGATCGTAATCCTCTGTATGAAGAGATTGCTGATATCACGGTACGTACCGACGATCAAAGTGCAAAAGTGGTAGCCAATCAGATCGTAAAAATGCTAGAAGAACACATAATGTAATGTTTCTTCGAATTGGAGTGCAAAACCATGGAGCGGATTACGGTCAACTTAGGTGAACGTAGCTACCCAATCTCAATCGGTGCCGGATTGTTTACCAATCCGGCCCTTCTTTCCCTCTCTGCTAAGCAGAAAGTGGTGATCATCACCAATCAAACCGTCGCCCCTCTCTACGCGTCCGCGATGACAGCTTTACTGGATCAAATTGGTTGCCAGCATGCCTTGCTTGAGCTTCCCGATGGTGAACAGTACAAAACACTCGAAACCTTTAATACCGTGTTGAGCTTTTTACTTGAGCACAATTACAGCCGAGATGTGGTGCTTATTGCCCTCGGTGGTGGTGTGATTGGTGACCTAGTCGGTTTTGCTGCCGCTTGCTATCAACGTGGTGTTGATTTCATCCAAATGCCGACCACTTTGTTATCACAAGTTGATTCATCGGTTGGAGGGAAGACCGCTGTCAATCATCCTCTTGGCAAGAATATGATTGGTGCTTTCTATCAACCTAAAGCGGTCGTGATTGATACCCACTGCTTAGCCACTTTGCCTAAGCGTGAGTTTGCCGCTGGCATGGCGGAAGTGATCAAGTACGGCATCATCTACGACCAAGCGTTTTTCTACTGGTTAGAAGAGCATATGGATGCGTTGTATGCGTTGGACGAGCAAGCGTTGACTTACGCGATTGCACGTTGTTGCCAGATCAAGGCTGATGTGGTGGCGCAAGATGAGAAGGAATCTGGGATCCGAGCGCTGCTCAATCTCGGTCATACCTTTGGGCATGCGATTGAAGCGCACATGGGCTATGGCAATTGGTTGCACGGTGAAGCCGTATCTGCGGGTACGGTAATGGCGGCGAAAACTGCTCAATTACAAGGCCTTATCGATGCATCTCAATTTGAACGTATCCTAGCTATACTGAAAAAAGCGCACTTACCTGTGCGAACCCCGGAGAACATGACCTTTGCCGATTTCATGCAACACATGATGCGTGACAAAAAAGTCTTGGCGGGTGAACTGCGTTTAGTGTTACCGACTAGCATCGGTACTTCTGAAGTGGTGAAAGGTGTACCAGAAGCGATCATTGCCCAAGCCATTGAGTTCTGCCGCACGGTATAAACTAGGTTTTTGCGAATCATTTTGAATTTTGACAATTGTCATAGGATGGCCCGATGAGTTTGGCACATGAACTGGATTTAGAGTCTCAAACTGAATTACTGGAGCGGTTGCAATTGCTGACCCGCTTTGGTTCTAACTTGGTGAATGTTTGTGGTCGCCAAGGCGCGGGCAAATCTTGGCTAGCACAGCACTTTTTAGAGGGTTGGGCACAAGATAAAAACCAGTCGTTACTCATGTGTCATCCGAATCAAAATGATGAGCAACGCCGTGTCACTATCTTGTCACAGCTTTTTTCTGAGCCATTATATAACCCGAAAGATTCATTAGCTGAGAGTTTTACTCGCCTGTTTGAGGAGCAAAGCTGTGATATCGCGATTGTGGTCGATGATGCGCATCTGTTATCCGAATCATTGGTGTCTGAGTTGTGGATGTTGGTGTTAGAAGCACAAAGCAACCCGCGTTGGAACGTCAATGTGGTGTTGTTTGCTCAAGACAATGGTCTGGATGCTTTGCTGACGCGTCTAAGTTATGGGCAAGAACATAAGCCGGTCGATTTAGAAATTGAGATGCTCTCCGAAGAGGAAGCGGATCGTTTATTCGAAAATCGAGTCATGCGCTATGTTGATCCACAACTTGAGCGTAAAGTTCGTAATGCTTATAAAAAAGTGAATCCATTACCGGGGGAAATTATGGCGTTGGCGGAAACGAAAAATGAAAAACGGGTGGTGATCCGCTCGATCATCGGTTCACCGTTTAATATTGCTCTGGTTGTGTTGCTACTGCTGCTACTACTTGGTGGTGGCTACTGGTGGCTGCTCTCTAAACCCGTACCGGAAGATATGCAGACCACGGAAAGTGCTACCGGTGAGCAAACGGCGATTCCTACACTCAATTCAAATGCCAGTGCCGGCGATCCTACTCAAGAAGGCAGCGCTGCCAATGGTGAGTCAGGTTCAACGACTCATGGTCAAGGAAGTGGTGCGGATGATGATACGGCCGCTTTACCGCCGGATGTAGTTGATACTACCGCTAGTGTCGGTATTGAGGATGATGGTAAGCGCGTGGTGATCAATTCTGATGTTGTGGATGCCTTGCTGCAAGGCAAAGCAGAGGCCACCGATACTTCAGCGATCAATAACGTTGTTGAGTCAACGCAAGCGGTGACTGAGTTGAAAACCAAGACGTTAGAAACAGCCCCGGCTCAAGCGTCGCAGTCTAAACCGGTGAGTTTTTCTTTTGCGCGTGATGAGCTAAAAGCCATGTCGCCGCGCAGTTACACTTTGCAGTTGGCGGCCATGAATTCGATGCAGGATGTTCAAGCATTTCTTGATGAGCATAAGCTGCAAAATAAAGTTTATATCTACCCAACTCAACGCAATGAGGTTGAGTGGTTTATTGTCACCATGGGTAATTATCCGACCATCCAAATGGCGCGCGATGCTTCAGAAAAACTCTCTGCACCGTTACAAGCACTTGGTCCTTGGGCAAAATCACTTAGCCAAGTACAGCGGGAAATTGAGCGTAAGAAATAAACCTGAGCTTCACTGAAAAATATGTTACATTCCGCAGCCTTATTTTGTGGCGAAAGATTAGAGCAGTAGATGAAAAAGCAGCGTGCCTTTCTGAAATGGGCTGGGGGTAAATATAGCCTAGTAGAAGACATTCAACGTCATCTACCAGAGGCTTGTGAGCTCGTGGAGCCTTTTGTTGGCGCAGGTTCGGTTTTTCTGAATACGGATTTTGAGCGCTATCTGCTGGCGGACATCAATCCGGATCTGATCAATTTCTACAATTTGCTGAAAGTACAACCACAGCATTATATTGCGGAATCTAAGCGTTGGTTTGTGCCAGAAAATAACCGCAAAGAAGCCTATCTCGACATTCGTAAGCAGTTTAACCAGAGCGATGATGTGATGTTTCGCTCGTTGGCTTTCTTGTATATGAACCGCTTTGGCTTTAACGGCCTGTGCCGTTACAACAAAAAAGGCGGGTTCAATGTACCGTTTGGTTCCTACAAAAAAACCCTATTTCCCTAGAGCAAGAACTCGAGTTTTTTGCTGAAAAAGCGCAGCGTGCGACGTTTATTTGTGCCTCTTACGGTGAAACGTTTGCCCGTGCGCAAAGCGATAGCGTGATTTACTGTGATCCTCCCTACGCACCGCTATCGACCACCGCCAATTTTACCTCTTATGCCGGTAATGGTTTTACGCTAGATGATCAAGCGGCGTTAGCCGATATCGCCGAGAAAACCGCCAAGGAACGTGGAATTTCGGTACTGATCTCGAACCACGATACCACTCACACTCGACGCTTGTATCGTGGAGCACAGCTCAATGTGGTCAAGGCCAATCGCACTATCAGTCGTAATGGTGCAGGGCGCAATAAAGTGGATGAACTGTTAGCGTTATTCACCCCGACTCTTCCAAACAATCCGTGATCTTGTGGGCTAAGCGGCAGATTTCACCGCTTAGCGGCAAGCTGTGCGCTAGGATCTCATCACGAGCTTAGGTAGAATGGCGGCCACATTGTGTTCAGCTCGCATTCCATTCCACATGAGGTCGGTATGAAAGATTTTCTCATTGCTCCATCCATTCTCTCCGCAGATTTTGCTCGTTTAGGTGAAGACGTTGCCAAGGTACTGGCCGCTGGCGCGGATGTGGTGCATTTCGATGTGATGGACAACCACTACGTACCGAACCTGACGTTTGGCGCGCCGATTTGTAAAGCCCTGCGCGATTACGGCATTACGGCACCGATTGATGTGCATTTGATGGTCAAGCCGGTCGATCGCATCATTCCGGATTTTGCTAAAGCGGGTGCCTCGATGATCACTTTCCACGTCGAAGCGTCAGAACATGTGGATCGTACTTTACAACTGATCAAAGAGTGCGGCTGTCAGGCGGGCGTGGTACTGAACCCTGCGACACCTCTGCACCATCTCGATTACATCATGGATAAAGTCGATTTGATTTTGCTGATGTCGGTGAACCCAGGCTTTGGTGGACAATCTTTCATTCCGCATACCTTAGATAAACTGCGCGCGGTGCGTGAGCGTATTAAGCAAAGCGGCCGCCCAATTCGTTTGGAAATTGATGGTGGCGTGAAAGTGGACAATATCCGTGAAATCGCCGAAGCGGGTGCGGATATGTTTGTCGCAGGCTCGGCGATTTTTGGCCAGCCAGATTACCAAGCGGTGATTGAGCAGATGCGCGCTGAGCTGGCGAAAGCCAAGATTTAATCTGATTTAGGATCGTGTTTTGAAATCCATAAAATTAATTGCTTTTGATTTGGATGGTACGCTGCTCGACAGCGTGCCGGATTTAGCGGTAGCGGCGGATCAAGCGGCGCGTGCGGTGGGTTACCCTGCCGTGAGTGAAGCGCAGGTGCGTGATTATGTCGGCAACGGCGCGGATGTACTGATTGCGCGCGCACTCAGCCAGAGCTTAACAATCAATCCGGAATTAAGTGCTGAACTTCGGGCACAAGCGCGCCACCTGTTTGATGAGTTTTATGCACAAACAGGACATAAACTGAGCCACCTTTACGCCAATGTGAAGTCGACGCTTGCTGAGCTGCATCAAGCGGGCTTCATTCTGGCGCTCGTGACCAATAAGCCTTCTAAGTTTGTGCCCGACGTTTTAGAGCAACACGGTATTGCGCACTTTTTTAGCGATGTGATTGGCGGTGATACGTTCCCGAATAAAAAGCCGGATCCGATGGCGCTGAATTGGTTATTAGAGAAACATCAGCTGAACGCGGAGCAAATGTTGATGGTCGGGGATTCGAAAAACGACATTCTGGCGGCGAAAAATGCCGGATGTTACTCCTTCGGTTTAACCTACGGTTACAACCATGGTGAACCGATTGCCAATGCAGAGCCAGACTTCGTTTCTGATGACATTGGTGCTCTGCTTGAAGTGGTGCTCGTTTCGGCGTAAAAGTTGCCGTTCACACTAGTAAAATACTCGTTAATGAGTACACTGCTTGAACCGCGCCGACTCTGTGCGCGGTTTTTGTCACTTTGTTTTGTGTAATTTCAATTTCAGTCACAAGGAAATCAAACCCATGAGCAAACCCATTGTATTGAGTGGTGTTCAACCGTCAGGTGAATTAAGTATCGGTAACTACTTGGGTGCTCTACGTCAATGGCAACAGATGCAAGATGATTATGACTGCCAGTACTGTGTTGTGGATTTGCATGCGATTACGGTTCGTCAAGATCCGAAAGCACTGCATGAAGCGACATTGGATGCTTTGGCTATCTGTCTCGCGGTTGGCGTTGACCCGAAAAAGAGCACGCTATTTGTTCAGTCACACGTACCTGAGCATGCTCAACTCGGTTGGGTTTTGAACTGCTACACCCAAATGGGTGAGCTGAGCCGCATGACTCAGTTTAAAGATAAATCAGCACGTTACGCCAACGATGTGAATGCTGGTCTGTTTGGTTATCCGGTACTGATGGCGGCGGATATTCTGCTGTATGGCGCGCACCAAGTGCCAGTGGGCAGCGATCAGAAACAACATCTGGAACTGGCACGCGATATCGCGACCCGTTTCAACAATATCTACAGCCCAGAACAGCCGATTTTTACCATTCCTGAGCCTTACATCCCAACTGTGAATGCGCGGGTAATGAGTCTGCAAGATGCGACTAAGAAAATGTCCAAATCAGACGATAACCGCAAAAACGTGATCACCTTGTTGGAAGATCCGAAGTCGATTATCAAGAAGATCAATAAAGCGCAGACCGATGCGGAAACCCCACCGCGTATCGCTTACGATGTTGAAAACAAAGCCGGCATTGCTAACCTGATGGGACTTTACTCGGCCGCAACGGGCAAAACATTTGCTGAGATTGAAGCTCAGTACGCTGGCGTGGAAATGTACGGCCCATTTAAGAAAGATGTGGGTGAGGCGATTGTTGCCATGCTGGAGCCTGTTCAGGCGGAATACCAACGCATTCGTCATGACCGTGAATACCTCAACAGCGTAATGCGTGATGGCGCAGAAAAAGCTTCAGCCAAAGCACTGCAAACTTTGAAAAAAGTGTACGCTGCCGTTGGTTTTGTGGCTCGCCCTTAATCAAGCGATTTTCCCCTGATAAAAATAAAGCTAGGTTTCCTAGCTTTATTTTTATCAGGTAAGCGGTTGGCTGATTTCCCCGCGTGAAGGATTGAAGGCTACACTTTACAACATTGTAACGGTGAAGAGTTTGGTGGATGAGACAACTTTGGTTATGGCTTTTGATTGTTGTTGCGCAGAATGCTTGGGCTGAGCCGCTGCGGATTTGCGTAGGGGACATGAATGTTTGGCCACCTTTTACCTATTGGCAAGGCGAATCAGATCAAGAGAAAGTGGCATCATTAACCGGCTCTGCCACCACGTTGGTGTTGGAAGCGTTACAAGCTCAGCATCTGGATTATCAAATAAACTTCATGCCTTGGGCGCGTATTCAGCATGAGCTGGCCCACGATAGTGGCCGCTGTGACCTGACTTGGGATGCAAGCCATCGCGCGGAACGAGAAGCTTACAGCTATTTTTCTGTGCCGCTTTACACCATACAACTCGGGTATTTCACCTTACCCGAACAACCCAAGGATTTGCAGTCGTCTAAAAGACAGTGGGGTTTTTGTGTGGGGGTAAAACGGATTTTAACTATGAGCGGTTTGCCCTTATCAAGAGAACCTTCGTTGTACTTAAATTCGGTTCAACAAGCACTGAATATGCTGCAAAAAGAGCGCTGTGATTGGTTTGTCAGCGAAATTGAGCCGATTTATGGCGGTATTCAGCTAGGGGTTTATGTGCTGCAGCGCCAAATTATCCACCATTCGCTGGGGAAAAATAAGCAGTACCATGTGCAGGTTCGGCGCAGCTTGCCGAATGCTTTACCTTTGATTAACGGCTTGAACCAATACTTTCTCAATGCCCAAAAAACCGGACATGCACAAACCGTGTTTGACCGTTACCTCTCTTTACCTCTTGCTCACTAATGTCATTTTTTCTCTATGAGAGTTGCCTCTCCTCGTGAAGTGAAATGTTAATCCTATTGAAATCGGATGGTTGCAAAGCCTATTTACCCTGCTTGTTGAAACTTTGCGATGCATTCAAGTATTTGCTCTATTGATGAGATGAATATCTCGATATTAATGCTGAATGTTTCCGTGTTGCATGAAAAACAGCAACACTCATCGCGCAAAGTGGTTTTGCTTTAATACAAACAGTGACTCAACACACCCTGTTTGCCAATCGACAATCAAGCAGGGAGGATAAGGTGCATCATGGAAATGAGATCAACCCCGAATTTAACGCGTTCGACTTTAGCTCTGGCTATCAGCTTTGGCTTAGTTGCGCCAACGTATGCCGACGTATTGATTTCTCAATACGTTGAAGGCAGTAGCTTTAATAAAGCGATTGAAATTGCTAACACCTCCGATCAAGCCGTGAGCTTGAATGGCTTCCAATTGGCGATGTCGACCAACGGCAGCGGCACTTGGGATAAAACCTTACCGCTCGATGGCCAAGTGATTGCAGCGCGCGATGTGCTGGTGATTGCCCACGGTAGCGCCAATAGTGCGATACTGGCGACCACCGACCTAACCAACAACACAGTGGTTAACTTTAACGGCAATGATCCGATTGCGCTGCTCAATAGCGATGGTTCGGTGCATGACGTGGTCGGCAGTATGGGCGGCGCAGATTTTGCGAAAGACAACACGCTCGCCAGAACAACACTCACCCCAAGCGCTATTTACCAAGCTTCCGATTGGGCGACCCAAGGCAAAGACAATATTGATGGTCTGGGCGCACTGGATACCACCACGCCACCGACTGCCTTCAATTGTACGCTAGATGGGGCTGAGCCAAGCTTTACCACCATCCAACAAATTCAGGGTGAAGGCAGTACTTCTCCCTATATCCAAGGTTATCCCTACATCACCAATGAGGATTTCTTTGTTAAAGGTGTGGTGAGTGCAGTAACGACCGGACTGACTAAAGGCTTCTATCTGCAAGCGCTGGAAGATGACTACAACCCGAACACCTCAGAAGGCCTGTTTGTGTTTACCAACCAAAGCAGTTCGGACTTAGCGCCGGGCGATGTGGTGTGCGTGAAGGGCAAAGTGCAGGAGTATTACAACCTGACGCAGCTCAAAGCGGAAAACAATCAGTGGGTGAAACAAGGCCAGCAAGCTGCGCCACAAGCGCAAGCCATCGAGATCTTGCCTTCGGATGAACACTTTGCCCAGACGCTAGAGCGCTACGAAGGCATGTTGGTGAAAACCACGCCTGAATTGGATATGCGTGTGACTCGCACCTTTGGTTATGACTATGATTCGCGTCGTAACAACATGGTGTTGGCGCAAGGTCGCATCAATATGCAGCCAAACCAGCAGCATCCCGCCGGTTCAGAGCAAGCTTCGCAACAGAAGCTGGATAACGCACAGCGCCGCTTGTTTGTGGAATCGGATGCCAAAGCACCTGATGGGCAAATTCCTTATTACCCAGCATTTGGCCGCACCGATGTCGATCAAGACGGTTCAACCGAAGACTATATTCGAATTGATGATACGGTTTCGGGCCTCGAAGGGGTTGTGAGCTACAGCTATAACGAATATCGCCTGATTGCGACCAATACCCTTTCGGCGGAAAACTTGGTGCATAACGCGCCGCGTCAAGCTAAGCCAGATATGGATGAGGGTGATTTGCGCATAGCAACTTTCAATGTACTCAACTACTTCAACTCGCCGTTTGGTGGTGACGCTAACCAACATGGTGATAACCGTGGTGCCAACAATCTGGCTGAATTTGAAGTGCAGCAAGCCAAGATTGTGAATGCGATTGTGCGCTTGGATGCCGATATCGTGGGTTTGATGGAAATTGAGAACAACGGTTTTGGTGAAGGTTCAGCGATTGCCCAATTGGTTAATCAGATCAATAGCCAAATCGCGGATAAGAAAAAACACTACCGCTTTGTGGCGATTGATTCGAATGGCGATGGCAAAACCGATGCCGCCGATTCACTCGGTACGGATGTGATCACCACCGGTGTCATCTACCGCGATAAAGTGGTGAAGCTGGCGCAAAACCGCGTCATCCCAATGCCAAGCCAGCAAGCACCAGAGGTAGTGGATGCCAATGGTAAAAGTGGTTGAAGATGGGACAAAAACTACCAGCGTGATACGCTTGCTCCAACCTTTAAAGTGAAAGGCGGTAATGAGAAAATCACCGTCGCGGTCAACCACCTCAAATCGAAAGGATCAGCGTGTTGGGAAGATGCCGCGCCCGTTGAGCAAGGTGGACAAGCAGGCCAAGATTTGGATTACCAAGGTGCGTGTGAAAACTTCCGCGTCGCAGCTGCGGTAGCGGTTGGGTGATGCGTTGAACAAAAATCGATGGGCACAAAGTGATTCTGGGTGATATGAACTCGTACGGCATGGAAGATCCTATGCTGGTTCTGACCGACTACACGCCAGAGAAATACGGCAAAACCATTCGCGCGGCACGCAATACTTACATTGCCGGTGTAGAGCAGTTTGGAGATGCAGGCGCAGAGATCAAACACAGCTACGGTTATCTCAACGCGGTTGCCATCAAACATCCAGACAGTTGGAGCTACTCATTTAATGATGAAGTCGGTGCGCTGGATCATCTGTTAGTTAGCCCAAGCCTCAAACACAAAGTTGTGGATGCGACCGATTGGCACATCAACGGTGCAGAATCGACCTTGTTTGACTACAACGATGAGTTCAAAGGCAACCTGCCGAAATACAAGGATCAGTTCCGCGCGTCGGACCATGATCCTGCGGTATTGGAACTTAACATCTACGGTGGTTCATTCGGTTTAGGCGCATTGCTTGGCCTATTCGGTCTTGGAATGTGGCGTCGCCGTCGCTAGAAAGCAGCATTATCGATAAACAAAAGGCTAGCGTGCGCTAGCCTTTTTACTTTCTTACCTTGATGGGGTGAACTTACTGCGCTTCGTGCAGTACGCTGCCCCACAGGTCATATTCATCGGCGTGTTCAATCACAACGTTGACCAATTCACCCGGTTTCAGGTTGGTTTCACCGTTGAGGTAAACCAAGCCATCGATCTCCGGTGCATCCGCGTAGGTACGGCCGATCGCGCCTTCTTCATCGACTTCATCAATCAGCACTTGCATGGTGCTGCCGATGCGTTTTTGCAGTTTGGCAGCACTGATCTCTTGCTGCACTAGCATAAAGCGCTCGAAACGATCTTGTTTCACGTCTTCTGGGATTTGATCTTCAATCTCGTTCGCTGCTGCGCCTTCAACAGGCGAGTACTTAAAGCAGCCAACGCGATCGAGTTGTGCTTCTTTTAGCCAATCCAGCAGGATTTGGAAATCTTCTTCGGTTTCGCCCGGGAAGCCCACGATAAAGGTGGAGCGGATCACGAGCTCTGGGCAGATCTCTCGCCATTTTTTGATGCGCTCTAAAGTGCGCTCCGCTTGTCCCGGACGCTTCATCATTTTCAGAACACGTGGGCTGGCGTGTTGGAATGGAATATCCAAGTAAGGCAACACTTTTCCTTCCGCCATCAATGGGATGATTTCATCCACATGTGGGTAAGGGTAAACGTAGTGCAGACGAATCCAAATGCCCATCTTGCCCAGCTCTTCACTGAGCGCTTTGATGTTATGGCGCACCGGTGAACCGTTGGCAAAACCTAGGCTGTGTTTGGTATCCACACCGTAAGCACTGGTGTCTTGGCTGATCACGAGCAGCTCTTTCACGCCTGCGTTTTTCAGGCGTTCCGCTTCACCAATAATTTCACCCACTGGGCGGCTGACTAAGTCACCACGCATTGATGGAATGATGCAGAAAGTACAACGGTGGTTACAACCTTCAGAAATTTTTAGGTAGGCGTAATGCTTGGGTGTCAGTTTTACCCCGTGATCCGGCACTAGGCTGGTAAACGGGTTGTGCGCTGGTTTGGGCGCGTATTGGTGTACATGCTCCAACACGTTTTGATAAGCGTGTGGACCTGTAATACCGAGTACGTTCGGGTGTACTTGACGAATTTCATCCTCACGCGCGCCTAGGCAGCCGGTCACAATGACTTTGCCATTTTCTTTCAACGCTTCGCCAATGGTATCCAGAGATTCTTGTACCGCACTGTCGATAAAACCACAGGTGTTGACGATCACCACATCAGAATCGTGGTAGCTGTTGACGATCTCATAACCTTCGGTGCGCAGTTGGGTCAGAATGCGTTCTGAGTCCACTAAGTTTTTTGGGCAACCTAAGGAAACAAAACCAATTTTATTGCCAGTCGTTTGGCTGCCTTGGCTTTGCTCTGCGATGGTTTTTTTCGCCGTTTCCAGAGTCGTGGTTTGATTTGGCGTAAAAGTCTGAACTGTCATTGCTCTGTGTGCTACCTAATTATGTTTATTCGCCCGCTGATTCGATGTTGCAAACGTAGGCAACAGAGAACGTGAGCGGGGTCTAAAAAGTCGGCGAATTATAACTGACGAGAAAAAATTGAATAGAGGTGAAGTGGAAAAAATGAACAAAAAACGGACAAAAAAGGAGGCGGCGAAATGCCGCCTCAAGTTGAGGACAACGCATTGCTATTTTGTTCGATGAATTCCTACCGCACCCATGATGTATTTTTCATAAATTGGCTCGCTAGTCCCGTGTTTGACCTTATAAATGAAGTATTTTTCAAAGGCGATTTTCGCGATGTGTACCCATTGTCCCATCGAGGTCCAGTTAGTATTGCGTGGAGGGTTTTGTGGTAGCGCCACAAACGCAGCACCTTTATCGCCCATATCGGCAAGACACACCGCATTTAGGGTTGGGCGGGTGGCCATCGGTTCGCCTCTTTCCAAGCTGAGAATATTCTCCACAATACTGGTGGTCATGGATTCAATCATAAAGCCGGTTTTGGGAGCGCCGACAGGGACTGGCGTTTCTTCTAACGGAGGAATGGCAACGCAAACCCCAGCGGCAAAAATATCGCGGTAGGTAGGGTTACATTGGAACTCATCAGTGAAGACAAAACCTTTCGGGTTACACAGTTTCGGCACCGCCGCAATCGCGGGTGAGCCTTTGAAAGGCGGCAAGAACATCGCCATTTTGAAGGGTAGATGGTGTTCAAAATCCACTTCGCCTTTGCGGTTTAGCTCCTCAAAATGCGCGGTATCGGGATCGAAGCTGGTGGTTCGAGCGTTGCAAATCCATTTGATACCACGGTCACGGAACTCATGTTCCATCAGTGCTTTCGAGTCGCCGACGCCACCCAGCCCCATATGGCCGACATACGGTTCGCTCGTGACAAAGGTGATTGGAACTTTGTCGCGGATTTTCAGTTTACGCAGTTGACTCTCTAAGGTGAGAATATATTCGTACGCAGGACCAAAGCAGCTCGCGCCTTGCATTGCCCCAACCAATACCGGACCGGGGTTTTCGATTAACGCTTGGTAAGCTTCATAGGCTTTTACGGCATGATCCACCGTGCAGATTGATTGAGTATATCCCGTTTCTGGTCCTGCTCCCGGAACGGTTTCAAAGGCCAGTTTAGGACCTGTGCAGATGACTAGGTAGTCGTAACTATAGTGGGTACCATCACCCGCGAGTAGGGTCTTTTCATCGGGTAAGATTTGCGTGACCCCTGATGGGTTAAAAGGGATTTTGAATTTTTTAGCGTAAGGCGTGAGATCCAAAACGACTTGTTCTTTGGTTCTTTCTCCCAAGGCAACCCAAGGGTTGGAAGGAATAAAGTGAAACTCGTTGTGTTCATTGATCAATATGACTTCATGATCTTTCGGGAGTTTTTGTCGTAACTCGTAAACGACTGACATCCCCCCTAAGCCTGCACCGATCACTATGGTTCTTTTCATGGTTGCCCCCTAATGGATTTAAAACTTATCTATATTAGTTAAGACTAAATTAATGCTAGTCGATATTAGTCAGGTCGCCATAAAGAAAATGCAGATCAGTGAGTTCCGTCATTTCGACAGCATCAAGTGACTTAAAGTGTAGGTGGCTATTTAAGGTTTTATGTGTGATTGATTTCATATTTTCCTTTAGTAATCAATGAAATTTCAGCAGAGCTGTTGGGGGCGATGAGGAGGTTTCGATTGAAAGTGTGGGTGAGATTCGTAGAATGCCACTGATTTCCCGTCACCAAGAAGGATGCTTATGCTACTGATGATCGATAACTACGATTCATTCACCTACAACTTGTACCAATACTTTTGTGAGTTAGGGGCGCAGGTCAAAGTGGTGCGCAATGATGAGATCGATCTGGATGGGATCCGTGCTCTGGCTCCGACACATTTGGTGATTTCTCCGGGACCATGCACGCCTAATGAAGCGGGGATCTCACTCGCGGCGATTGAAGCATTTGCAGGACAACTGCCCATCCTTGGCGTTTGTTTAGGGCATCAAGCCATTGCGCAAGCATTTGGTGGGCAAGTGGTACGTGCTCGGCAAGTGATGCACGGCAAAACCTCACCCATTCGTCATACGGGGCAAGGCTTATTTAGCGGATTGAATAACCCGCTAACGGTGACGCGTTACCATTCCTTAGTAGTGAAAAATGACACTCTGCCTGAGTGCTTTGAGTTGACCGCATGGACTGAGCTCAGTGATGGCCGCATTGATGAAATCATGGGCTTCCAACATAAAACTTTAGCGCTTGAGGCCGTGCAGTTTCACCCTGAGTCAATTAAGACTGAGCAAGGTCACCAATTGCTCGCTAATTTTTTACGCCGCTAAGCATTTTGCACGCAAAGTACCGTTTGAGTGATTCTGACCGCGATCACTTTTTTCGCTTTCTATCAAATGTTTATCTGTGATTGGCAAGTTTTCACGCTTATTCATAGTGAATTGTGCTGTCTTTGCCAGTCCTTGATTTTCCTACCTCATCCATTCATTTCTTATTTCCTTATAAAAATCACTTCATAATTAATCTGTTTTGTTGCATAAATACTCGTTCGTGGTGTGGTGTTTATGGCATTGTCTTGTATATACGAGATAATCCACCATTGAAATGGTTAAATAAATGTAAATACAATGCTGCAAATGATTTAAGGAAATTCATAGTCTAACACAGAGCCATTTTGTGGAAGAATCGCTTATCTCATAGCATGCGGTATCGAGAGGGAATGGGAATGACGGTGGAAATGAGTGTGGATCGTGGTTCGTTTGATGAGGTGATGGTGCCTTGTTACAACCCGATGGAGTTTATTCCGGTAAAAGGTTTTGGGTCACGGATTTGGGATCAACAGGGTCACGAATACATCGATTTTGCAGGTGGTATTGCGGTGAGCTGCTTGGGGCATTGCCATCCTGTGATGGTGCAAGCGCTGACCACCCAAGCCAATAAGCTGTGGCATTTAAGCAACGTAATGACTAACGAGCCAGCACTGCGTTTGGCGAAAAAACTGACTCAGGTGAGTTTCGCTGAAAAGGTCTTTTTTGCGAACTCTGGTGCCGAAGCCAACGAAGCGGCGCTCAAACTGGCACGCCGTTATGCAGCTGATGTGTATGGTCCTGAGAAATCAGAGATTATTGCCTTTAATCAAGGTTTCCACGGTCGTACTTTCTTTACCGTGTCAGTTGGCGGCCAAGCCACTTATTCCGATGGTTTTGGTCCTAAACCGGGCGATATCGTGCACCTGCCTTATAACGATCTGGCTGCACTGCAAGCGCAGATTTCGGATCGCACTTGTGCTGTGATGATGGAGCCGCTGCAAGGTGAGGGCGGTATTGTTTCTCCGAGTGCTGAATTTGTTCAAGCCGTACGTGAGCTGTGTGACAAACACAATGCGCTACTGATTTTTGATGAAGTGCAGACGGGGAATGGCCGTACTGGTGATTTCTATGCTTACCAAGGGATTGGTGTGACGCCAGATATTCTGGCGACCGCGAAATCACTCGGTGGTGGTTTCCCGATCGGCGCCATGTTGACCACGGCGAAAATTGCTGAGCACATGAAAGTCGGCGTGCACGGCTCGACTTATGGCGGTAACCCACTGGCGTGCGCCGTGGCAGAAGCCGTGGTGGATTTCGTCGCTCAGCCGGAAATTCTCGCCGGTGTGAAGCAGCGTGAGCAGTGGATGCGCGCAGAGCTCTCCAAGCTCAATGATAAGTACCATATTTTCAAAGAGATCCGCGGTAAAGGCTTATTGCTTGGCGCGGCACTCAACGATGAATGGCAAGGCCGTGCGCGTGACATTCTGGTTGCCGCAGGCAAGCAAGGTTTGATGGTGTTGGTGGCGGGGGCGAGTGTAGTTCGTTTCACTCCGTCACTTATCATCAGCCAACAAGAAATAGAAGAAGGTATGGCTCGCTTAGACAAAGCGATCACCACACTGATGTGATAGCCACGAGCTTGTTGCCCAAGCTCTAAATGATGAACCACGGAGGTTCGTCGCTATCACTGACTGCATTAGGGTGAACGGAAACATCGGTTCGCCCTAATGTGGAGAATACGCATCGGGAGGGAGTAAAGATGCTGGTTGTTCGTCCGATTAGCCTGGCTGACTACGAGGCGCTGCATACTTGCGCTGTCGAGTCTGGTCATGGCTTCACCTCATTACCTGTAGATCAAGAGCTACTGACCAATCGCATTACCCATTCAGAGTACAGCTTCATTAAACCGAGTGTCACCGCGCCGGGCGATGAAGGTTATTTGATGGTGGGAGTGGATAGCGAAACCGGACAAGTAGCGGGTACCACGGGTATTGAAGCTTCTATTGGTTGGGATGTGCCGTTTTATTCCTATCACATCAGTACCATAGTGCACTCTTCGCCCAAATTGGGCGTCAACAATGTGGTTAAGCTGCTGACGTTTGGTAACAACTACACTGGATGCAGTGAAATCTGCACTCTGTTTTTGCGCCCACAGTTTCGCCAAGGCTTGAATGGACGTTTAATGTCGAAATGCCGTTTTTTGATGATGGCAGAACACCCACATCGCTTTTCAAAAACCATTTTTGCCGAGATGCGTGGCGTTTCGGATGCCGATGGTAACTCGCCATTCTGGAAATGGCTGCAAGAGCACTTTTTCTCAATCGATTTCACCTTGGCCGACTATCTCACAGGGATCGGTAAGAAAGGGTTTATTGCTGACTTGATGCCTAAATTGCCAATTTACGTCAACTTGCTGAGTAAAGAAGCGCAAGCCGTGATAGGGCAAGTGCATGAAAACACGCGGCCAGCCTTGGTATTGCTTGAGAAAGAAGGCTTCACCTGCCGCAATTATGTCGACATTTTTGATGCAGGCCCAACCGTTGAGTGTGAGCTGAGTAATATTGAATCGGTGCGTCACTCGGTGCGTGCGATTGTCGAAGTGGCGGAGCACTCGAGTTCGCAGAATTTTATTATGTGTAACACCTCGTTTGAAAACTTCCGTGCTACCGCCGCCAAGGCCGCATACAGCCAAGAAGAGAACGTGGTGATCATCTCTCCCAAAGTTGCTGCAGCATTAGAAGTGAGCACGGGGGATTATTTACGGATTTTGGCGCAGTAGGGGATAGCCATGACACATTGGATAGCCGGTGAATGGGTTGCGGGGACCGGTGAAAAACTACAATCACATACGCCTTATAGCCATGAGCTTTTATGGCAAGGCTACAGCGCTAGTGGCGAGCTAGTCGACGCGGCGGTGAATGCGGCTCGCCGCGCTTTTCTCGACTGGAAAAAACGCCCATTTGCTGAGCGTGAACAGAAGGTGTTGGCCTTTGCGGAATTGGTCAAAGCCAATAGCGAACAGATTGCGCAAGTGATTGCTAAAGAGACGGGCAAGCCTTTGTGGGAAACGCGCACGGAAGCGGCTTCAATTGCCGGAAAAATCGCGATTTCGATTCGTGCTTATCATGAGCGTACCGGTGAAACGGTGCGTGAAGCGGCGGGTAATCAGCTGGTATTGCGCCATCGACCGTTGGGTGTGATGGCGGTGTTTGGGCCGTATAACTTCCCCGGCCATTTACCGAATGGGCATATAGTGCCTGCGCTGCTGGCGGGCAATACCGTGGTGTTTAAGCCTTCTGAGCAAACCCCGTGGACTGGCGAAGTATTGATGCAGTTATGGCAACAGGCTGGCTTGCCTGCTGGTGTCATCAATCTGGTTCAAGGCTCAAAAGAGACGGGGATTGCGCTAGCGCAATCACGCGGGATTGATGGTTTGCTGTTTACGGGGAGTGCCAATACTGGGCATCTGCTGCATCGCCAATTTGCAGGTCAGCCGGACAAAATGCTGGCGCTGGAAATGGGCGGCAATAACCCTATGGTGATTTCAGAGCACTATGGCGATCTGGATGCCACGGTTTACACCATTATTCAATCGGCGTTTATCAGTAGTGGTCAACGCTGCACCTGTGCGCGTCGCTTGTATGTGCCACAAGGGACGAAAAGGTGATGCACTGCTCGATAAACTGGTTTCCGTGACGGCCAAGCTGCGTATTGATCAGCCCTTTGCTGAGCCCGCACCCTTTATGGGGACCGTTAGTTTCTGAAGCGGCAGCACAAGCGATCCTCAAGGCGCAAGCAGATCTACAAGCGCTAGGCGGAAAAAGTCTACTTGAAGCTCGCGCCTTGCATGCGGCGTTTATCACTCCGGCCATCATTGATGTGACGGCGATTGAGCGCTTGCCGGATGATGAGTATTTCGGGCCTTTGCTGCAAGTGGTGCGTTACCAGACTTTGGCGCAAGCGGTAGAGCTTGCCAATGATACCCGCTTTGGCTTATCCGCCGGACTCGTCTCGACGGATGATGGCGAGTGGGATTATTTTGTCGAACATATTCGTGCGGGCATCGTCAATCGTAACCGCCAATTAACCGGAGCCAGTGGTGATGCACCATTTGGTGGCCCTGGCGCATCGGGCAACTTACGCCCTAGTGCCTTCTATGCCGCCGACTATTGCGCTTATCCAATGGCCTCAATGGAGGGGGAGACAACATTGCTTCCTGCCACCTTGAGCCCGGGCGTTGAACTCTAATCATAATTTATTTTGTGCCTGCGCAGCCAAGTAGGCACTTTTTCGTCACAGGTTGAACGCTTAATCGTGTCAGCGTTGGGAGTCTTGCGCTGCACCTAAACTTAGAATGAATTCGTTTGCTGGTCACTGGATTAACAAGGAGGCGTTATGACGCCAACCGCTTTATTTCAATCGCTCTGGAATGATTATATTGAGCGCCTCTGCCCGTCGGCAGAGAAGGTGCATCAACTCTTACAAGAGGATGAGGCTCTGATTAATGATCATATCGCGCTGCGTACCTTTAATGTTGCGCCACTAGGATTAGAGACGTTGGCAAAGCCATTTTTGGCACTAGGCTATCAGCCGTGTGGTGAGTATGAATTCAAAAGTAAAAAGTTGGCCGCCAAACATTTTGAGCACCCTGACCCTTTACAACCAAAAGTCTTCATCAGTGAACTGAAAGTGGAAGAGTGCTCGCCTGAATTGCAAGCGATAGTGGCGAAGTTGGTTGCACAGGTGGATGCCACGGCTTTAGCGGGAGAGGGTTTTCTGTATGGCGGCCGTTTATGGAGCTTAAGCCATGCTGATTATCTTACGTTGGCCAAAGAGAGTGAATACGCAGCTTGGCTTGCGGCGCACGGCTATGGTGCAAACCACTTTACAGTCAGCGTGAATCAGCTCAACGCGCTACATGAAGTGAAACAGGTCAATGACCATCTGCGCCAGCATGGCTTTAGCATCAATGAATCCGGTGGTGAAGTGAAAGGTTCGCCAGAGGTTCTACTGGAGCAATCCTCCACCATGGCAGATAAAGTGTTAGTGCGTTTTAACGAAGGTGCAGAAATGATTCCCGGTGGATTTTATGAATTCGCTAAACGCTATCCAATGGCGAATGGTCAGCTTTACCCCGGATTTGTCGAAGCCTCAGCAGATAAGATTTTTGAAAGCACGAACCGCTAAATTTAGCGCCTCGTACAAATAAAAATAGCCACCGCAGGGTGGCTATTTTTTATCGGGAATGCTTAGCGAGTGCCGTAAACCACGATGGTTTTACCGTGGGCAGAGATCAGGTTCTGCTCTTCCAGCATCTTCAGGATGCGGCCAACGGTTTCACGAGAACAGCCAACAATTTGACCGATCTCTTGACGAGTGATCTTGATTTGCATGCCGTCAGGGTGAGTCATCGCATCTGGCTGACGCGCAAGGTTCAGCAGAGTTTGAGCGATACGGCCCGTTACGTCTAGGAACGCAAGGTCGCCAACTTTCTGGCTAGTCACTTGCAGACGACGAGCCATTTGACCTGAAAGGCGCATCAAGATATCTGGGTTTACTTGGATCAATTGACGGAATTTCTTAAATGAGATTTCAGCCACTTCACAAGGTGTTTTAGCACGAACCCAAGCGGTACGTTCTTGGCCTTCTTCAAACAAGCCAAGTTCACCGATAAAATCACCTTGGTTCAGGTAAGAGAGGATCATCTCTTTACCTTCTTCATCTTTAATCAGTACCGCCACTGAACCTTTCACGATGTAGTACAGCGTTTCCGCTTTTTCACCGGCGTGGATCAACGTGCTTTTTGATGGGTACTTATGAATGTGACAATGTGAAAGAAACCACTCTAGTGTTGGATCGGTTTGAGGTTTACCTAGAACCATAATAATCTCACTTCCTCTGCAGGGTACGCTTGCCGCTATCCATATTTTAGCGAAGCCTCAATTGGGCTTACTAGAATAAGAGGTGTTACCCAACGCTGCAAGCTCTCTTGTGTTTCGGTTAAGAATAGTTATCCTTTTTCGGAAACGATTTCTTTGATTTTTAATCGTGTCACTAGTCTGATTTGCTACGCAAAACTGTGCACATGATCACGGTATGAAAAGTAAGCATTCATAACTGGTCGGATCTAGCCAATTTTCCCCGTTTCAATCAATTGTTGCAGCAGTGGACGCACAATCAAATCCATCGCAAAACTCATTTTACCGCCGGGAACAACGATGGTGTTATGGCGTGACATGAATGAGCCATCAATCATCGCCAACAAGTATGGGAAATCGACGTTTTTGATCCCACGAAAACGGATCACCACAAAACTCTCATCCAATGTCGGAATACCTTTGGCGTTGAGTGGGTTCGAGGTATCGACCGTGGGCACACGCTGAAAGTTGATATGGGTGCGTGAAAATTGTGGGGTGATGAATTTGAGGTAGTCATCCATTGATCGGACTATCGAATCCATGACCGCTTCGCGTGAATGGCCGCGGTCGCGGGTATCACGTACGTATTTTTGGATCCATTCAAGGTTCACGATCGGCACCATGCCAATCAAAAAGTCGACATGTTGCGCGACATTGACATCACCATCGACCACGCCGCCGTGCAAGCCTTCATAAAACAGTACATCGGAATTTTCTGGCAGTGATTGCCAAGGCGTAAACGTGCCGGGCATCTGGTTGTAAGGGACTGCTTCATCAAAGGTGTGCAGGTAGCGGCGCACTTGCCCGGTGCCTACTTTTCCGTATTGGCGGAAGAATTCTTCAAGGGTTGGAAAATCGTTGGCTTGGGGACCAAAGTAGCTAATGTGGCGACCTTGTTCGCGCGCTTTGCGGATTTCCACATCCATTTCTGGACGCGTGAAACGATGGAAACTGTCCCCTTCCACCCAAGCGGGTTTGATGCTCATCATATTGAACATTTTACGAAAACGCTTCAGAGGTGGTTGTGGTACCGGCGCCGGAGGAACCCGTCACCGCAATAATCGGATGTTTGGCTGACATGACAGACCTTGTCCTTAAGTCCTTGATTTTGGTGCTAACTCAGGCACCGCCCGGAAATGACTATAGCACGGAAAATGAAGCCGTCACTGCTTGGCTAAAACGGATGGCATTTAATATCCACGGTTTCATGCAATTCTGAATAGACGATCACAGCTTGCCCAGATTGTAACTGGGTACGTACTTGCGCGATTTTCTCCTCTAGCGAGATTTCAATATCACCATAGTCGGTGCCTTCACGCAGTACAAACTCGCGGATCAAATTGTCGAGTGTGTCTGGCGCAATTTGTTGCCATGGAATGATCATAAATACCTCTTTATTTTATGACGGTTCTCAACAAGATTCGAAGCGCTTACTCCAAATCGTGTGAGCGTTTCCCCTTAAATGATACGGCATTAAAAGGAGAGGGGAGCGTTAGGATTGATGCAGAAAGTCATCACGCAGATGGGCGTAATATTCGGGCAGGGTTTGCTCTAGCCAAAAGCGCGGTTTTAGCCATGAGCCACAAAGAAAGCCCACATGCCCGCCATGCTCAAATAAACGATAATCGATATTGGCAGGCAGTGTGAAATTGGGGATCACGGCTTCGGTCATAAACGGATCGTCTTTGGCGTGGATGATCTGCGTCGGGACGCGGATCTGAGTGAGTTGCTTGAGTCCCGAACATTGCTGGTAGTAATCGGCGGCGTCTTGAAAGCCGTGTAGTGGTGCGGTGATCACATCATCAAACTCGGCCAGTTTTGCAATCGTGTGGATCCGTTCTGGGCGAATGGGAAAGGTGCTTTCTTGTAGTGAGTATTTTGCGATGGCATTTTTCTTCAAAGAAGAGAGTAAATATGCGCGATACACTTTAGAAAAACCTTGCTCAATACGTTGTGAGCAGGCGGCTAAATCCAGTGGTGCGGAAACTAAAGTGGCGGCACTAACGATAGGATCATCGCGATATTGCGCAAGGTAGTTAGCAAGCATGTTACCGCCGAGTGAAACACCGACGGCAACGATCGGACGCTCTGGTAATTGTTTACGTAGGTACTCCAATACAAAACGCGCATCGCCGGTTTCACCGGAGTGGTAAGCGCGCGCTAAATGGTTGGGTTTGCCGCTGCAGCCGCGAAAGTGCATCATGACGGAGAGCCAACCTTGCCGTGCAAAGGCGTACATCAAGCCGTTCGCGTAAGGGCTTTTAAAGCTACCTTCTAGGCCGTGGAACAACACAAACAGCGGTTTACGCTGGGCGTGTGGTGTGCGCCAATCTTCGCTCCAAGCCAGATCAAGAAAGTCACCATCAGGCGTGAATAGCGTTTGCCATTCGGCACTAAACAATGGCTGCTTACGCAGCAAGCGTGGCAACAGCGTTTGTAAGTGGGGATTAGCAAGCCCCTTGGCAGCGATAAATGGAGTCATGATTTTGAGTTGTCGGGTTCACAGTGCGGAGCAGAAAACTGCTCCGCTAAGTATTCAGCGCCAAGCATTTTACAGTATTGCTGAGTGAGTGGTAGCGCTTGCGAGGGATAGAGTGTTAAACGATTGAGACAGTCAACCAAATCCGCTTGCTGCTGCTTTTCCAGTTGCAGTTCAAACTGCAGCGCTTCGCGATAAAGCGTATCGGGCAGATGGGTTTTAAGCCGACGTCGTAAATCACGAAAGCTGTGCAACAGTGTTTCTGATTGATTGAGACATTCGAGCACGGTTGGCCAGTCGGCTTCGGTTAAGGTGAGCTGCTGTTCATCTAGCCATTTGAGTAACAGCAGCAGATTAACATTGCCGTGATGGCTATTTTGCAATCGTAAGCACGCCTCTTTCACCTCGCGCACACTGTAATACTGCAAGCTGAATTGCCAGAGTCTTTCCAGTGTTAATCTTGGTTTGACGTGCTCATCACTCATTTAACCGTTGAACTCCTGTTCCATCTCTTCCAAGGTTTCCTGCTCGGCCATCCATTCTAGCTCGACTTGCTCTAGCTCGGATTTGGCGGCGGCTTGTTTCGCCAACACCTCAGTCAGTGTCGCTTTATTCTGTGCTTCGTACAGTGAGGTATCCGACAATTGCGCTTCCATCTCACTGATGACGTGGTTCAACTTATCGAGTTTCTCTTCTTAACTGTGTCAGCTTTTTGTCGGAATTGGTCGCAGTGAGCTTACGAAAATCTGCTTCACGGCGCTTTTGCTCTTTTTTCGCGGCAGCACTGTTGGTGTTGTTTACAGTATTGCTTGGTTGTGCCTCTTTGCGTTCAGCTTTTTGTTGATCGGTGAGCCATTTGTAGTAGTCATTTAAGTCACCATCAAACGGGCCGACTTGGTGATCATGCACTAAATAGAGATCATCGGTGGTGGCGCGCAGCAAATAGCGATCATGGCTGACAATGACCATTGCGCCTTCATAGCTTTGTAGCGCAAGGGTTAGCGCCTGACGCATATCCAAATCCAAATGGTTGGTGGGTTCGTCAAGCAGCAGTAAGTTGGGCTTTTGCCACACAATCAGCGCCAGCACTAAACGGGCTCTTTTCGCCACCCGAGAAGGGCGCGTACTTTTTCGAGTGTCTTTCTCACCATGGAAACCAAAGCTGCCTAAGTAGTTACGCAGTTCAAGCTCATTTTTGTCTGGCGCGATTTGCATCATGTGTTGCAGCGGCGTCTCTTCCGGATGCAGTGTTTCCAACTGATGCTGCGCAAAGTAACCAATTTTCACCCCTTGCGAGTAAGTGCAGTCACCCGATTGTGGTTTGAGCTCACCCGAGAGCAGCTTGATCAAGGTGGATTTACCTGCGCCGTTACGACCCAGTAGGCCGATACGACTGCCCGGCACCAGATTGAGGCGGATCTTCTCAAGGATTAAGTTATCGCCGTAGCCCGCCGCGACCTGATCCATCATCAGGATTGGGTTCGGCAGTGCTGCAGGTTCACGAAATTCAAAACTGAATGGGTTATCAAACTGTGCAGGCAGCACTTTTTCCATCCGTTCCAGTGCTTTGACCCGACTTTGTGCTTGGCGAGCTTTCGACGCTTTATAGCGGAAGCGATCAATGTAGCTTTGCATGTGCGCCATCTGCTTTTGTTGCTTTTGGTAGATGGCTTGTTGCTGAAGCATTTTTTGCGCGCGCTGAGTTTCAAACGACGAGTAGTTCCCCGTGTATTCGTTCAGCGTCTGATTTTCAATATGCACAATGCGATTGACGATCGGATCGAGGAAATCTCGGTCATGCGAAATCAAGATTAGCGTGCCTGGGTAGCTTTGCAGCCAACGCTCCAGCCACATCACGGCATCCAAATCCAAGTGGTTGGTCGGTTCGTCGAGCAGCAGTAAATCTGAGCGACAAATCAGTGCTTGTGCCAAGTTCAAACGCATGCGCCAACCACCAGAAAATTGGGTCAGGCTCCAACTCATCTGTTCTTGAGTAAAGCCTAAACCGTCAAGCAGTTCTGAGGCGCGGGCGCGAATGCTGTAACCACCGACCATCTCGATTTTGCCATGCAGTTCGGCCACTTTGGTACCATTGTCGGCTGCTTCTGCATCCATCAATTGGCGCTCAAGTTCGCGATATTCGCGATCGCCATCGATGACGTATTCCAATGCTGTGCGATCCAGCGCCGGTGTTTCCTGCGCTACCCAAGCCAGCTCCCAGTAGGCGGGTTTGCTGAAAGAGCCGGCATCGATGGTGAGTTCATCTTTCAGCAAGGCAAATAAGGTGGATTTACCACAGCCGTTTTTGCCCACTAAGCCGACTTTATCGCCTGGATGGATGGTTGCCGAAGCTTGCTCAAGGAGCGGTTTTCCGCCGCGCAGTAGCTGAATCTCAGAAAAGGTAATCATAAAAATCGTTTTATCGCCCGTTGAATTTTCGCCCGGAATAGTAGGAGGAATAAGGATAAATGTCGATCATTATACAAATTGGGTTATGATGCTGAGTAACGGATTAGTAACAAATAAGCGGAGTGCGCAACTTGGTCAACCGAGAGCAAACCAAAGCCAAAGTGTTGGTGGTGTATGCGCACCCCGATCCACAACACTCCGTTGCCAATCAGGTGATGATTGAACACATTGCGGATTTAGAGCATGTCTCGATTGTCGACCTCTACGCCACTTATCCCAATTTTTTTATTGATGTGCATGTCGAACAGCAACGCTTGCGTGAGCATGATGTGCTGGTTTTGCAGCATCCGCTGTATATGTATTCCTGCCCTGCGCTCTTAAAAGAGTGGATCGATCGCGTGCTGAGCAAAGGCTTTGCGTTTGGCAAGCATAGTGAACTGAAAGGTAAATTGTGGCGCAGCGTGATCACCACCGGCGGTAACCATACCGCTTATGATCAACGTGGTTATAACCGTTACCCGCTGAATGAAATCTTACAGCCGTTTGAACTCAGTGCCGCTTTGTGTCAGATGCACTGGGTCGAGCCTTTGGTGCTGTATTGGTCACGCAACATCAGTGATGAAGAGCGTGCGCAACATGCAAAGCGTTATCGGCAATGGCTACAAGAGATCGCCCACTGGCAAGGAGAGTCCGATGACGCCACTGACCAGTGATTTTCTCAGCAGTAGTGTCGTGTTTCTTGCCGCGGCGGTGATTGCAGTGCCTATTGCACAGCGCGCTGGCTTAGGGACCGTATTGGGTTATTTGCTCGCAGGTGTTGCGATTGGTCCATGGGGATTGGGCTTAATTCGCGATGTGGAAGCCATCATGCACTTTGCCGAATTTGGGGTGGTGCTGCTGCTGTTTTTGATTGGCTTAGAACTGAACCCGAAAAAACTGTGGAATTTGCGTGGGCCTATTTTAGGTTTAGGTGGCGCGCAGGTGGTGGTAACAACCGCCGTCCTGGCCAGCGTGGCACATTTGCTTGGCTTGAGTTGGCAAAGCGCATTAGTGGTCGGTATGGGGCTGGCGCTTTCGTCCACGGCCATTGCACTGCGCGTCATTGAAGAGCATGAATTGACACGTACTGAGGCTGGGCAGTCTGGGTTTGCGGTGTTGCTGTTTCAAGATATAGCGGTAATTCCCATGTTAGCTTTGCTACCGGTTCTTGCTGGTAACAGCAGTGGTGATTGGCTGAGTGCACTCTGGATGATGGGCGGGATCGCCGCTTTATTGCTGGGTGGGCATTTTTTACTGAATCCGCTGTTTCGGTACATCGCGTTGAGCGGAGTGCGTGAACTGTTTACTGTCGCGGCTTTACTGCTGGTAGTGGGCATTGCCTTGATGATGCAAAACCTCGGTCTTTCCATGGCTCTTGGCACTTTTTTAGCGGGCGTGATCCTTGCGGAAAGTGAGTTTCGCCACGAATTAGAAATTGCGATCGATCCCTTTAAAGGACTGCTACTAGGACTGTTTTTTATTTCGGTCGGTATGGCGGTAGATGTTGGGCTGTTACTCGTCAAGCCGCTGCAAATTATGTTGGCAGTGCTGGGTTTGGTGATCGTCAAAGGGCTGATCTTATATCTACTAGCTCGGCTCTCCGGAACGGTGGCTAAAGCACGCAGCAAAATGGCAGCGATTTTAAGCCAAGGGGGGGAATTCGCCTTCGTGATCTTTACTGCCGCCAACACGGAAGGCTTGTTGAACCATGCGCAAGTCTCCTTTTTGTTGGTGGTGGTCAGTTTGTCTATGGTGACCACGCCTTTACTACTCAGCGCTCAAAAACACTGGTTTGCCCGCCAACTCAATACCGAAGAAGCGCCTCTCACGCCCGATGTAGAAAACAAAGAGCCGCGTGTCATCATCGTCGGCTTTGGCCGTTTTGGGCAGATTGTCGGTCGTTTGCTGTACGCCAACAAAATCAAAGTGACCATTTTGGAAAGCGATGCTAGCCAAGTACGGTTGCTGCGCAAGTATGGTTATAAAGTCTTTTATGGCGATGCGAGCAATATTGAGTTATTGCGTGCTGCAGGCATTGAACAGGCTGAAGCTTTAGTGATTTGTACCGATGACCCGGAGCAAGTGATCAAAATTGTGGAGCTGTGCCAACATCATTTCCCCAAGCTCAAACTACTCGCGCGTGCTCGCAGCCGAGTTGAAGCTTATCAATTAATGAGTCTTGGCGTACAAAATTACACCCGAGAAACTTTCTTGAGCGCACTCGATTTGGGGCGAAAAGCCCTTATCCAATTGGGGATGCATCCTTATCAAGCGAAACGTGCCGAAGAGCATTTTCATCGTCTGGATAAGACTATGCTCAAAGAATTGCTACCGCAACATAATGAAGATAAACAACTGGAATTACGTGCCAAAGAAGCGCGTACCGAACTTGAAGAGATATTCAATCGGGAGATGGATAGTGATCAGCTCTCGCGCCAGTATTGGGAAAAGGAGTAGTACAATCTCGTGAAACAGAAAAAACGTTTTATTGCCGGAGCAACTTGCCCTCAGTGTAAAACGGCAGATGCCTTGCAATGGTGGATGGAGAACAGCATTGAGCTGGTTGAGTGCGTCGAATGTGGGTTCCATGAACAGCGTAAACCCAAGTCCGTCGAGCAGAGTCAGCATGCCAATCAACAGATGATCGGGATTTTTAAGCCAGAGTAATTGAGTTTCTGCGCATGATCTTCATAATATCGGCAACATTCCTCTCTTGGTTCGTATTTGACGGCGAAGAGACAACCTCCCTGGAGCAGTTATGAAAATTGAAAAAAACACGGTAGCAAGTCTTGCTTACCAATTGACTATCGAAGATGGCGTGGTAGTGGATCAGTCTACTGTTGATGCGCCACTGGATTACCTGCACGGCCACAACAACCTGATCTCAGGTCTTGAGCGTGAGCTGGAAGGCAAAGTGGCTGGCGATAAGTTCACCGTAACGATCGCACCGGAAGATGCGTACGGCGAGCACAACGAAGATCTTGTACAGCGTGTTCCAGCTGAAGTGTTCCAAGGCGTTGATGAGCTTGAAGTGGGTATGCGTTTCCTCGCGGATACTGACCAAGGTCCAATCCCAGTTGAAATCACTGAAGTGGATGGCGATGAAGTCGTGGTTGATGGTAACCACATGCTGGCTGGCCAATCACTGACTTTCACCGTTGAAGTGGTTGCAGTTCGTGCAGCAACAGAAGAAGAAATGGCTCACGGCCATATCCACCAAGGTGGTGGCTGCTGTGGTGGTCATGACCACGATCACGACCATGATCATGAAGGCGGTTGCTGCGGTGGCGAAGGCCACGGTCACGAACACCATGGTCACGGCAAAAAAGAAGGCGGCTGCTGTGGCGGCGGTAGCTGTGGTTCTCACTAATTAGTGAATCCATTGATGCCTAAGTAATACGCTATTCGCGTACTACGTTCGGTTTGAAAAGCGCTAACCGCGATCCGGTTAGCGCTTTTTTATTACTGATTCAGGCACTATACGCCAATCATCTAAAAGCAATGAAGTGGTTAACTCCGCTGGAGAAAAGAAGTTATGACACAGCCTTTTGCGATTGCCATTCATGGTGGTGCAGGCACGATTTTGCGCGAGCAGATGAGTGAGTCTCTGCGCACGGAGATCCTGAATACCTTAGAGTTGGCCGTGCGAGCCGGACATCAATTGTTGACTCAAGGTGCGGATGCATTGGATGCAGTCGTTGCTGCGGTGACGGTATTGGAGGATTCTCCTTTGTTTAATGCAGGCAAAGGATCGGTACTGACTCACAATGAAATGGTGGAAATGGATGCCTCAGTCATGCATGGTGCAATGCGTGAAGCGGGGGCGATAGCGGGCGTGCGCCACATTAAAAACCCGATTCAACTCGCGCGCGATGTGCTGCGTCATAGTGAGCATGTTTTTTTGATCGGCGAAGGGGCAGAGCAGTTTGCCTTCCAACAAGGCCATGTGTACACCGAGCAAGACTATTTCTTCACTGAACGCCGTTATGAACAGTTGCAAAACATGAAGCAGCAAGCTCGCTTTGCGCTTTCAGAAGCGTCCTATCAATCTGACGCCGCCAAGCAAGAGTCACCAAGTGAATATCCCGATGATAAGAAATTTGGCACGGTAGGCGCGGTGGCGCTAGATCAACAAGGTAATTTAGCGGCGGCAACCAGCACGGGCGGGATCACCAACAAGCGTTTTGGACGGGTGGGAGATTCCCCCGTGATCGGAGCTGGAACCATCGCTGAAAACGGCAATGTTGCCATCTCATGCACTGGAATGGGGGAGTATTTCATTCGTTATGCGGTGGCAGGAGATGTGGCGGCGCGAATGCGTTATCTCAAAGAAGATGTACATACTGCCTGTGAAACTGTCGTGCAAGGCGAACTAAAAACGGTGGGGGGTGAAGGCGGGTTAATTGCTATCGACAAGCGGGGGGATATTCACTTTGCCATGAACAGCTCCGGCATGTATCGCGCTTGTGTTGATCGTCATGGTCAATTCAGTGTAAAAATTTATGCTGACGAATAATCGATTCCTGATTATCGTTTACTAATAACCGAATGGATTTTCAAGGTCGTTTTATATGAATTTTTCATGCTTAAAAAATGACTGCAAGGATTCAAATTCGGTGCTAGAATCCTTTTTTAACTAGCAATCAGACTTGGAAAGATGGGTAATAACGTAGTCGTTCTTGGCACCCAATGGGGTGACGAAGGTAAAGGTAAAATCGTAGACCTTTTAACTGAAGATGCAAAATACGTGGTTCGCTACCAAGGCGGACATAACGCAGGTCACACTCTAGTAATCGACGGTCAAAAAACCGTTCTTCACTTAATTCCATCCGGTATTCTTCGCAACAACGTGAAATGTATCATCGGTAACGGTGTGGTACTTTCACCAGAAGCATTGCTTAAAGAAATGTCTGGTCTTGAAGATCGTGGTGTTCCTGTTCGTGAGCGTCTTTTCATTTCTGAAGCTTGTCCTCTGATCCTGCCATACCACGTTGCTCTTGACCAAGCGCGCGAAGCCGCTCGTGGCAAGAAAGCAATTGGTACGACGGGGCGTGGTATCGGCCCTGCGTATGAAGACAAAGTGGCTCGTCGTGGTCTGCGTGTTGGCGACCTATTCGACATGGCTTCTTTTGCTGAGAAACTGCAAGAAGTCATGGCATTCCATAACTTCCAACTTGAGCATTTCTACAAAGTAGAACCAGTAAGCTACGAAGCGGTACTGGAGCAGGCTAAAGGTTATGCAGAGCTGCTGACTTCTATGGTTATCGACGTGACTAACGAGCTGGATGCAGCGCGTAAGCGTGGCGATAAAATCATGTTCGAAGGCGCGCAAGGTACACTGCTGGATATCGACCACGGTACTTACCCATATGTAACGTCTTCAAACACCACAGCGGGTGGTGTTGCTGCGGGTTCTGGTTTCGGTCCTCGTCACCTAGGTTACATTCTAGGTATCGCGAAAGCGTACTGTACTCGTGTTGGTGCAGGTCCATTCCCTACTGAACTGTTTGACGAAGTGGGCGATCACCTAGGCACTAAAGGCCATGAGTTTGGTGCAACCACAGGTCGTAAGCGTCGTTGTGGCTGGTTTGATGCAGTGGCAATGCGCCGTGCGATTCAAATCAACTCAGTAACCGGTTTCTGCCTGACGAAACTGGACGTTCTAGATGGTCTGAAAGAGATCAAGATCTGTACTGGTTACCAAATGCCTGACGGTTCTATTGCTGAAGTTTCACCAATGGCAGCTGACGCATTTGAAAACGTGACGCCAATTTTCGAAACTATGCCTGGTTGGTCTGAAACAACTTTCGGTGCAAAAACTCTGGCTGAATTGCCACAGGCAGCACTGGATTACATCAAGCGTATCGAAGAGCTGACTGGCGTTCCGGTAGATATCATTTCTACTGGCCCAGATCGTAACGAAACGATCATTAAAGTTCACCCATTCAGCGCGTGATCTTGAGATAAAAAACAATAAGCCGACTCACTGAGTCGGCTTTTTTTTGCCATACTGTTGGTGGTATTTTGTGCGCCTGTGGCAAAAAGTTGCCGCAAAACGATAAACAAGCCTAAAGCGATAGCATGGAATGCCGATATAGAGAGCGAACCGGGTCAACGTGCAATGCGGCACGTCGTGGCTGCCGGTGTTATGTAAGAGTGCAGGTATGAAGCTACGAACGGTAGCCGCTTCCTTATTGCTTGCATGGCACTCCTCGTACAATCCTGCTTATGCGGCGGATTTAGGAGAGCCAGTGCCTATCTATTCGGAAGCTGAGCTAATCAAACTGATTGAAGAAAATAAGCATCTTGAGCGCGTAAAAGCCGATAATTGCCAGATTGTGGAAGATATTGTCGCGCGTGCGACGCGTATCAGTCTGCCCTCGTATGAGTTTCTGTATGGCGATATGCTGGCGTGGGGCGTGTGCGTTGATCAGGATGTTGAGCTTGGCCTCTATTATATGGAGAATGCGGCGCATCAAGGTTTGCCAGCGGCATTAGAGCAGCTTGGGCGATACTACTCGCGTGGTACGCTAGTTCAACAAGATAAAGAGCGCGCCATTCCTTATCTGCGTGAAGCCGCAGCGATGGGTAACTTGAATGCACGTATTCAGCTTGCTGAGCTGTTATTGCGTGATTACGGTAGTCCGCTGGATTATGAAGACGCCTATCGCTGGTTATACAATTCCGTGACCGCTGATCAGCGTATGCACAATCGTATTGCCCTGCTTCGACAGGGGTTGGAACGCCGCATGCCAGAAAACATCATCGCGCGAGCCAAACGCAGAGAAACGTTCTGGTAAACGCTCTTTACCAGAACGTAGAGCCACCGTTAACGTAAAAACTGACGCATTTCCTGCAGTGATTGCATAATCTGCTGGCTAGAAATCTGCCGCACCTTCTCCGGTACTAGTTCGGCATTTAAGGCCTCCACTCGGCCACTCGGGTAGCTGACCAATATTTCCTTATCACTCACCAAAGCATAGTTAAAGTAACTGCCGATAATCGTCCATTCTCTCTGCGGACTTGCTTGCCAAAGCGGATATCCTAACGTGAATTCATTAAGTGGGTTCTGAACCCCTAAGACGTCTTGCATCAGCATGGGTGCCACATCGAGATCGGGTAGTTTTATGGGTAAGAACACTCCCTTCTTTCTCTGGAATATAGATATACAGAGGTACGTGAACTTGCGCCATGCTGTAGTTACTGCCATGTCCCCAATAATTTTGCTGGTTATCATTAAACTCCTCACCATGGTCAGAAGTGATGATCACGATAGTATTGTTCAGCTCATTGCGGGCTTTTAGCTCATTGAGCACTTTACCGATCAACGAATCTACATAGTAGAGCGCATTGCGATAGCGATTATGATACGGCTCTGGGTTAAAGCCATTATTGAGTTTAATGTGATCCACCCGCTCCCAATAAGGGGTGAAAGGCGGTGTCATCGAGGTTGGAAAATCTGCCGCATGTGCAGAATCGTAAAACAGAAAACCAAAGTAAGGCTGGCTACGATCGCGCTGGTTTAAAAAGGTTAGAAAATCCTCTGTGATGCGCAGGTCACGCTGAGGCGAATTATCTCCAGGTGTGACTGTACGTAGTTGCGGGATTTGGCTGAATATGGTTCGGTCAAACGGTGGGCTATTGAGAGGGGCCGAGCCATAAATCGCAAACTGATAATTAAGATCAGCGAGCGCTTGCATCAATAGTGGGCGAGTTTGGCTGGTTTGGAATTTCTCCCAATAAGTGGCAGGTAATCCATAAAATAGACTAAATAATCCCGCCTGCGTTGAGTTGCCGCCACTCAAGTGATGTGTAAAGCGCGTCGCTTGCTGTCCAAAATGGGCAATGTTGGGCGTCACATCGCGATTGGCATCATCAAAACGCCAAGCATCAATGCCAATCACCAAAATGTTCGGGCGCTGTGCGGGTGGCTCAATGCGCAGTGAGCGCAGAGGGTAGTTTAAAGCGCTACTGGTTGGGGCATGAAAATCCACTTGTTGACTGCGAGCCGCTTGTGCATCGACGACACCCAGTTGATCGAAAAAGCGCTTAGCTGTCAAAGGATAATAGAGCGGCCAGTGGTAACTGTAGCTTGGGATTTCACTGTCATAAGTGGCATCTTTCCAAGCATGAAGCATCTGGCTGCTGATCAGTGCCAGTAGCCAGAGGCTACAGACAACGCCAATGAAGCGCGGACTTTGAATATGGTGTGCCAGCTTCATGATGAGCCACTGTGCAAAACCAATAATCAGTACGATCAGGCTAGCGATAACTAGTGTGTACCAAGAAACGCTGATCACTTGCTGTCCACCATGCAGCAGTAGATCCCACACAAAACCACTGAGATGGAAACGGTATTGTTGGTACACTTCAATATCGACCAGCAGCAAAATACTGACGATCCAAGACACCAAAAAGACAGCGCCATGCAACAATCGACTTGGTAGCCAGACCAAGGAAAGTGCGCTGAGGGTAATCGCAAAGGCGAATAAGCCAAACCAGCCAAACTGAGTGGTCATAAGATAACTATACGCCGTTGTGTTGTCAGAGCTGACCTCCATCCATTTCAGATAAGGCAGACCTAACAAACTAAATAAAACGGCGTTCAAAATAAAGTGACTAAAAAGACCACTGAATATTCTTTTTTATTCATCAATAACATGTGGAATCCCCGTAGCAAATGGGATTGGTTGGACAGCAAAATCGTTGCAAATAAATTAACTTAAAAGTTAGTACTCAAGTCACATTACCTAGAATGATGAACTGGTTCTGTGCGTTGTCATTAGTTGTTCGTAGTGACAACGCAGTAGGATATAACTAACACCTTCCTAGATAAGCAGGTCTGCCTATGTCTGATACCACACATCTCGATCCTTTCGCTGATCGCGAAGCCGACAATTATGACAATCCAATTCCGAGTCGTGAGTACATTCTCGAATTTTTAACCCAAGCCAATGTTCCCATGAATCGCAACGATCTGTTCGAAGCCCTCAAACTAGAAGGCGAAGAGCAATATGAAGGGTTGCGTCGCCGCCTGCGGGCAATGGAGCGAGATGGCCAACTGGTGTTCACACGCCGCCAATGCTATGCCTTGCCAGAAAAGTTAGAAATGGTGAAAGGCTATGTGATTGGCCACAAAGATGGCCATGGCTGGGTACGTCCAGAAGGAAGCCTCAATAAAGAAGGCGATATCCTGTTACCTCATCATCAGATGCGTACGCTAATCCATGGTGATTATGTCTTAGTGCAACCAAGCGGTACCGATAAACGTGGCCGCAAAGAAGGGCGTTTGGTGCGCATTTTAGAAGAACGCAATGGCCAAATCGTTGGGCGTTTCTTTTTTGAATATGGTTATTCCTACGTAGTGCCGGATGACTCACGGATTCACCATGACATTTTGATCCCGAATGATTTACGTGCCGGAGCGCGTATGGGTAATGTGGTGGTGATCGAAATTACCGAGCGTGGCACGCGCAATCGCGGCATGATGGGGAAAGTGGTGGAAGTGCTTGGCGAAAATATGGCGCCGGGTATGGAAACTCAAATTGCCATTCGTACACACCAAATTCCTCATGAATGGCCAGCTGAAGTTGAACAGCAAGTTGCTGGGCTAGGTGAAGAAGTGCCTGAAGAAGCCAAGCAAGGTCGTGTTGATCTGCGCGCTTTGCCATTGGTGACTATCGATGGTGAAGATGCCCGCGACTTCGATGATGCTGTGTATTGTGAAGCGAAAAAAGGCGGCGGTTGGCGTTTATGGGTGGCGATTGCCGATGTGAGCTATTACGTACGGCCTGATACGGCTCTGGATAAAGAGGCGATCAATCGTGGTAACTCGGTTTACTTCCCATCGCAAGTTGTGCCCATGCTGCCGGAAGTGCTGTCGAACGGCCTCTGTTCACTCAACCCACAAGTGGATCGCTTGTGTATGGTGTGTGAAATGACAATATCGGAAACCGGTAAACTGTCTGGCTACAAACACTATGAAGCGGTGATGAATTCACACGCTCGTCTGACTTACACCAAAGTGCACGAAATCCTCGAAGGGGATGAAGAGCTGCGTGAGCGCTATAAAGCGCTGGTTCCGCATCTTGAAGAGCTGCATAGAATGTATCAAGTGCTCAAGGGCGCACGTGATGAGCGTGGTGCCATTGAGTTTGAAACGGTGGAAACCAAATTCATCTTCAATGCTGAGCGTAAAATCGAAAGCATTGAGCCTGTGATCCGTAACGATGCTCACAAGCTGATTGAAGAGTGTATGATCCTCGCCAACATTGCCTCTGCCTCTTTGGTGGAGAAAGCGAAAGAAGCGGCGTTGTACCGTGTCCATGAGCCACCAGGTGAAGAACGTTTAACGGGCTTCCGTGATTTCCTCGGTGAGTTGGGATTGGATCTCTCTGGTGGACTTGAGCCGTCACCGACCGATTACGCGAATCTGATGAAACAAATCGGCGAGCGTCCGGACAAGGAACTGATCCAAACCATGCTACTGCGTTCGATGAAACAAGCGGTGTATAACGCGGATAACGCAGGTCACTTTGGCTTGGCGTTGAAACGCTACGCGCACTTTACTTCACCAATCCGTCGTTATCCGGATTTGCTGCTGCATCGAGCGATCAAATACTTGATTGCTAAGCATGAAGGGCATAACCAAGACCGTTGGACACCAACAGGCGGTTATCACTACTCCTTTGACGACATGGATTTCTACGGTGAGCAGTGTTCTATGACCGAGCGCCGAGCCGATGATGCAACGCGCGAAGTCTCTGACTGGCTCAAATGTGAGTACATGCAAGATCATGTGGGGGAAGAGCTTGAAGGTGTGGTCGCTAACGTGACCAGTTTCGGTTTCTTCGTACGCCTGACTGAACTGCATATTGATGGTCTGGTGCACATTTCCACTCTGGCCAACGATTACTACCACTATGACCCAATTGGTCAACGTTTGGTTGGTGAAAGCTTTGGTGCCATCTACCGCCTTGGCGATGCGGTGAAAGTAAAAGTGCTAGCAGTAAACTTGGACGATCGTCAAATTGACTTTGAATTGGTTGAAACAAGTCGTAAGCTACGCGGTCAAGGTAAAACGGCGAAGAAACGAGCCGAAGAAGCCAGAGCGAAAGCGCAAGGTAAAAAAGAGGCTGCAACCAAAGGCGGCCGCGGTAAAGCACCGGTGAAATTACAGGCTAAACCACAGGCAGAAGCAACACGTCACCCAGAGGGTGAAGGTCGGGCTAAGCCGAAAAAGACCAAAGCGCCGAAAAAATGTAAAGACCAAGCTCGTAAGAAAACCAGCAAAGCACGAGACAAAACCAAATAGGTAAAACATGAGTAACGAATTGATTTATGGCATCCACGCAGTGAACGCGGTATTGCAACGCGATCCCGCGCGTTTTGTCGAAGCGTATGTGCTAAAAGGTCGTCAGGATGATCGCCTGCTACCTGTGCTCAATGAACTGATGCGTCTTGGCGTTTCAATTCAAGAGATGAGCCGCAAAGCGCTCGATGACAAAGCGGAAGGCGCAAACCATCAAGGACTGATTGCCCGTGTTAAACCCGCTCGTCAACTCAATGAAAATGATCTTGACGATATCCTCGCTCAGCATGAACAGCCACTGCTGTTGGTGTTGGACGGAGTCACTGATCCACACAACTTAGGTGCTTGCCTGCGTAATGCCGATGCAGCAGGTGTTGCAGCAGTCATTGTACCGAAAGACAAATCGGCACCAATGACGGCAACCGTAAGTAAAGTGGCGTGTGGTGCGGCTGAAACCGTACCGCTCGTGCGCGTCACCAACTTAGCGCGCACAATGCGTGCGTTGCAAGAAAAGGGCGTATGGTTTGTTGGTACCGCCGGTGAAGCTACCCACGACATCTACCAAAGCAAACTGACCGGGCCACTGGCTATCGTGATGGGCGCAGAAGGCGATGGTATGCGTCGTCTAACCCGCGAAACGTGTGATGGACTGATTAAGATCCCGATGGCCGGGAGTGTATCCAGCCTCAACGTTTCAGTAGCTTGTGGTATCTGCTTGTTTGAAGCTGTGCGTCAGCGTATGGCTAATTAATAAGCTTACGGTGTATACCTCTGATAGCGGGCACGAAAGTGCCCGTTTATTTTTATCTTCTCCCAGCCTTATCTATTTCTTCTACAATCTTTCCCGCTACAGCGGCAATTGGATTTAATTCCGTTTATTTTTCAGACATCCCTTGCAACTGAAACTGTGATCGGTATAATGCCCCGCACTGGTTAAGCCAGTTGTGAACCAATGAGCAGCGAGGAGCTGACCCATCTTATTGATAGGTTAGGTAATGTATACTCAGCTTATGTTCGCAGTTAATAAAAATTTAGCTTTCTACTATCTCGCGATAGTTCAGGTTAATCACCTATTAGCTGACAATGCGTCCTAATCTTGGATGCTACGGTTTCACATAAATCAATCGGCATTCACTCGTCTTGACGGGTTTGAGTGGCGATATTGTTTGTGTAATTTTTTAATATTGGAGCTCTGTCTCATGCAGAACCAACGTATCCGTATCCGCCTGAAAGCTTTCGATTACAAACTGATCGATGCTTCTACAGCGGAAATCGTTGAAACAGCTAAGCGCACTGGCGCACAGGTTCGTGGTCCAATCCCACTGCCAACTCGTAAAGAGCGTTTCACTGTTCTTATCTCTCCACACGTTAACAAAGATGCTCGTGATCAGTACGAAATCCGTACTCACAAACGTCTAATCGACATCGTTGAACCAACAGACAAAACTGTTGATGCTCTGATGCGTCTAGACCTTGCTGCGGGCGTTGACGTACAAATTAGCCTAGGTTAAGGGAGATTAGAAGAATGATTGGTCTAATCGGTCGTAAAGTGGGTATGACCCGCGTATTTACTGAAGACGGCGTTTCTATCCCAGTAACTGTTGTTGAAGTTGAAGCAAACCGCGTTTCTCAAGTGAAAACTCTTGAAACTGACGGCTACGCTGCAATCCAAGTAACTGCTGGTTCTAAGAAAGCTAACCGTGTTACTAAGCCAGAAGCTGGTCACTTTGCGAAAGCGGGTGTAGAAGCTGGTCGCGGTCTTTGGGAATTCCGTTTGGAAAACGGTGAAGAGTTTGCAGTAGGTTCTGAACTGACTGTTGAACTGTTCAACGAAGTAAAAAAAGTAGACGTTACTGGTACATCTAAAGGTAAAGGTTTCCAAGGCGCTGTTAAGCGTTGGAACTTCCGTACTCAAGATATGACTCACGGTAACTCATTGTCTCACCGTGCACCGGGTTCAATTGGCCAATGTCAAACTCCAGGTCGCGTGTTCAAAGGCAAAAAAATGGCAGGTCACATGGGTGCTGAGCGTGTAACGACTCAAAACCTAGAGATCGTACGTGTTGACGCTGAGCGCAATCTGCTTCTTATTAAAGGTGCAGTCCCAGGCGCAACTGGCGGTAACGTGATCGTCAAACCAGCTGTTAAAGCGTAACGTCTAGGAGTAAGTAATGGAATTGATGGTTAAAGGTGCTAACGCACTAACTGTTTCCGAAACTACTTTCGGACGTGAGTTCAACGAAGCTCTTGTACACCAAGTAGTTGTTGCTTATGCAGCAGGTGCTCGTCAAGGTACTCGTGCTCAAAAGACACGTTCAGAAGTTTCTGGCGGTGGCGCTAAGCCATGGCGTCAAAAAGGTACTGGCCGTGCACGTGCTGGTACAATCCGTAGCCCAATCTGGCGTACAGGTGGTGTTACTTTTGCTGCGAAACCACAAGATCACAGCCAAAAAGTAAACAAAAAAATGTACCGTGGTGCTATGAAGAGCATTCTGTCTGAGCTAGTTCGTCAAGAGCGTTTGATCGTTGTTGAAAACTTCTCTGTTGAAGCTCCAAAGACCAAAGCTCTGGTAGCTAAGCTAAAAGAACTTGAGCTGAACGATGTTCTCATCGTTACTGGCGAAGTAGACGAGAATCTGTTCTTAGCTGCGCGTAACCTGTACAAAGTTGACGTGCGTGACGTAACTGGTATCGACCCAGTAAGCCTGATCGCATTTGACAAGGTTCTTATGACTGCTGCTGCAGTTAAGCAAGTTGAGGAGATGCTGGCATGATCCGTGAAGAGCGTCTACTAAAAGTTCTACGTGCTCCGCACATCTCTGAAAAAGCAACTATGTCTGCTGAGAAAGCGAACACTATCGTTTTCAAAGTAGCAAAAGATGCAACTAAGAAAGAGATCAAAGCAGCTGTAGAAAAGCTATTTGAAGTTGAAGTTAAGTCTGTAAATACCCTGATCATCAAGGGTAAGACCAAGCGTCAAGGTCTGCGCCAAGGCCGTCGTTCAGACGTGAAAAAAGCGTACGTGACTTTGAATGAAGGTCAAGATCTTGACTTCGTTGGCGGCGCGGAATAACAGGAGTAGTTGAAAAATGGCTATTGTTAAATGTAAGCCGACTTCGGCTGGTCGTCGTCACGTTGTTAAAGTTGTTAACGCTGACCTGCACAAGGGTAAGCCATACGCACCTCTTCTAGAGAAAAACTCTAAGAACGGTGGTCGTAACAACAACGGTCGTATCACAGTACGTCACATCGGTGGTGGCCACAAGCAACACTACCGTTTGGTTGACTTCAAACGTACTAAAGACGGTATCCCAGCGAAAGTTGAGCGTCTAGAATACGATCCAAACCGTAGCGCAAACATCGCTCTAGTTCTGTACGCAGACGGTGAGCGTCGTTACATCATTGCACCGAAAGGTCTGCGTGCTGGTGACGTTATCCAATCTGGCCCTGATGCGCCGATTAAAGCGGGTAACGCAATGCCGATGCGCAACATCCCAGTTGGTTCAACTATCCACAACGTTGAATTGACTCCAGGAAAAGGTGCACAGCTGGCTCGTTCTGCTGGTGCGTACGCGCAACTAGTAGCTCGTGACGGTGCTTATGTAACTATCCGTCTACGTTCTGGTGAAATGCGTAAAGTGCTGTCTGAAGGCCGTGCAACTATCGGTGAAGTAGGCAACGCTGAGCACATGCTGCGTGAACTAGGTAAAGCTGGTGCAGCGCGCTGGCGTGGTGTTCGTCCAACCGTTCGCGGTGTGGTAATGAACCCGGTTGATCACCCACACGGTGGTGGTGAAGGCCGTACTTCTGGTGGTCGTCACCCAGTATCTCCTTGGGGCGTTCCAACCAAAGGCTACAAGACACGTAGTAACAAACGCACTGACAAGTACATCGTACGTCGTCGTAATAAGTAATCTATTTAAGAGGATAAGCCATGCCACGTTCTCTCAAGAAAGGTCCATTTATTGACCTACACTTGCTGAAGAAGGTAGAGAAAGCGGTGGAAAGCGGAGACAAAAAGCCTATTAAGACTTGGTCCCGTCGTTCAATGATCATTCCAACAATGATCGGTTTGACCATCGCTGTCCATAATGGTCGTCAACACGTTCCAGTTTTCGTAACTGACGAGATGATCGGTCACAAATTGGGCGAATTTGCACCTACTCGTACTTACCGCGGTCACGCTGCGGATAAGAAAGCTAAGAAGAAATAAGGGGTAAATGATGGAAGCTATCGCTAAACATAACTTTGCTCGTATTTCTCCTCAGAAAGCTCGCTTAGTTGCAGACCAAATCCGCGGTAAATCTGTGGATCAAGCGCTAGAACTTCTGACCTTCAGCAACAAAAAAGCGGCTGAACTGGTTAAGAAAGTTCTGGAATCTGCAATCGCGAACGCAGAGCACAACGAAGGTGCAGACATCGACGATCTACGTGTCGCTAAAATCTTCGTAGATGAGGGCCCAGTCATGAAGCGTATTATGCCTCGTGCTAAAGGCCGTGCGGATCGTATCTTGAAGCGTTCAAGCCACATTACTGTGGTTGTCGCAGATCGCTAAGAGACTAGGAGAGTAAGCAATGGGTCAGAAAGTACATCCAAATGGTATTCGTCTAGGCATCGTTAAGCCTTGGAATGCTACATGGTTTGCTAACACCAAAGATTTCGCTGACAACCTAGACGGCGACTTCAAGGTACGTCAATACCTGTCTAAGGAATTGGCAAACGCGTCTCTGTCACGCATCGTTATCGAACGTCCTGCGAAAAGCATCCGTGTGACTATTCACACTGCTCGTCCAGGTGTTGTTATCGGTAAGAAAGGCGAAGACGTTGAAAAACTGCGTGCAGCAGTAGCAAAAATTGCTGGCGTACCAGCGCAAATCAACATCGCTGAAGTACGTAAGCCTGAGCTGGATGGTCAGCTTGTGGCTGATAGCATCGCGTCTCAACTAGAGCGTCGCGTAATGTTCCGCCGTGCTATGAAGCGCGCAGTACAAAACGCAATGCGCCTAGGCGCTAAAGGTATCAAAGTGGAAGTAAGCGGTCGTTTAGGCGGCGCTGAAATCGCTCGTTCAGAGTGGTACCGTGAAGGTCGTGTACCTCTACACACTCTGCGTGCTGACATTGATTACGCAACTTCTTCGGCTCACACCACCTACGGTGTAATCGGCGTTAAAGTCTGGATCTTCAAAGGTGAGATCCTAGGCGGTATGCCAGCAGCAACTGAAGCTGCAGAGCCAAAGGCTGACAAGCCTAACAAGAAGCCGCGTAAAGGCCGTAAGTAAGGAGTCGACAGATGCTACAACCTAAACGTACTAAGTTCCGTAAGGTTCAGACTGGTCGTAACCGTGGTCTCGCGAAAGGCACTGAAGTAAGCTTCGGCTCTTTTGGTCTTAAAGCTATTGGCCGTGGTCGTCTGACTGCTCGTCAAATCGAAGCAGCACGTCGTGCTATGACGCGTCATATCAAGCGTCAAGGTAAAATCTGGATCCGTGTGTTCCCAGACAAGCCAATCACTGAAAAACCACTAGAAGTTCGTCAAGGTAAGGGTAAAGGTAACGTTGAGTACTGGGTAGCCCAAATCCAACCTGGTAAGGTTATGTACGAAGTTGATGGTGTACCTGAAGAATTGGCACGTGAAGCGTTCCGCCTAGCGGCTCGCAAACTGCCATTCAAGACTACATTTGTAACTAAGCAGGTGATGTGATGAAAGCACAAGATCTACGCGAAAAGAGCGTTGAAGAGCTGAACTCTGAGCTACTGAATTTGCTGAAAGAACAGTTCAACTTGCGCATGCAAGCTGCGACTGGTCAACTGCAGCAGACTCATACTCTGAAAGCTGTACGCCGTGATATCGCACGTGTGAAAACTGTTTTGACTGAGAAGGCAGGCGCATAATGAGCGACAAAATTCGTACTCAACTAGGTCGTGTTGTTAGCGACAAGATGGACAAGTCTATCGTTGTTGCTATCGAGCGCATGGTGAAGCACCCTATCTACGGTAAATTCGTTAAGCGCACGACTAAAGTACACGCACATGACGAAAACAACGAGTGTGGCATTGGCGACACCGTTGAAATTCGTGAATGTCGTCCATTGTCTAAGACTAAGTCTTGGACTCTGGTGAAAATTGTAGAAAAAGCGAAGATCTAATCTCCACTCTTTCTCGCAAATCAGGCGGCTCCAATTATTTTTGGAGCCGCTTGTTTTTTGACTACCCAATCAAAAAAAAGGGTGGTACAATTCGCGTCCCTTTAAAGAGGCAGCCCGACCCGAGATGGGTCTAGTTTTTTTAATATTTAGCGGAGCACTAACATGATCCAAATGCAAACTATGCTGGATGCAGCTGATAACTCAGGCGCTCGCAGCGTAATGTGTATTAAGGTTCTGGGTGGCTCTCACCGTCGTTACGCCCACGTTGGCGACATCATCAAAGTTACTGTTAAGGAAGCAATTCCTCGCGGTAAAGTTAAAAAAGGTGATGTATTAAAGGCGGTGGTAGTTCGCACCCGTAAAGGCGTACGTCGTCCAGACGGTTCTGTCATTCGCTTCGACCGTAATGCTTGCGTTCTGTTGAACAACAACAGTGAGCAACCTATCGGTACACGTATCTTTGGTCCAGTGACTCGTGAACTTCGTAATGCGAAATTCATGAAGATTGTATCACTGGCTCCAGAAGTTCTGTAAGGAGCGGCAACAATGGCAGCTAAAATCCGTCAAAATGACGAAGTAATCGTTCTTGCTGGGAAAGACAAAGGCAAGAAAGGTAAAGTAACTAAGGTTCTGGCAACTGGTAAAGTTATCGTTGAAGGTATCAATCTAGTTAAGAAACATCAGAAACCTGTTCCTGCAATGGGTGTCCAAGGTGGCATCGTTGAGCAAGAAGCAGCGATCGACGTTTCTAACATTGCGATTTTCAACGCAGCTACTGGTAAAGCAGACCGCATCGGTTTCCGTTTCGAAGATGGTAAGAAAGTTCGTTTCTTTAAATCTAACAACGAAATCGTTTCTAACTAATTAGAAGTAATTTGGAGTTCTACTATGGCGAAACTGCATGATTACTACAAGTCGTCTGTAGTCGCTGAGCTGACCAAACAGTTCAGTTACACAAGCGTCATGCAAGTCCCTAGAATTGAGAAAATCACCCTCAATATGGGCGTTGGTGAAGCAATCAACGATAAGAAACTACTAGAAAACGCTGCGTCTGATATGGCGATCATCTCTGGCCAAAAGCCACTGATCACTAAAGCGCGCAAATCTGTAGCTGGTTTCAAAATTCGTGAAGGCTACCCAATTGGTTGTAAAGTAACCTTGCGTGGCGAACGCATGTGGGATTTCTTGGAGCGTTTGATTTCTATCGCTCTACCACGTGTACGTGACTTCCGCGGTGTTAACGGCAAGTCTTTTGACGGTCGCGGTAACTACAGCATGGGCGTTCGCGAGCAAATCATCTTTCCGGAAATCGACTACGATAAAGTCGATCGTGTACGCGGTCTTGATATCACTATCACGACTACCGCTGGTACCGATGAGGAAGGCCGTGCTCTGCTGGCTGCCTTTAACTTCCCATTCCGTAAGTAAGGTGAAGGGTTACTGTTATGGCTAAACAATCAATGAAAGCACGTGAAGAAAAACGTGCGAAGCTGGTAGCTCAGTTCGCTGAAAAGCGTGCAACACTGAAAGCTATCATCAGCGATGTAAACGCATCTGAAGAAGATCGTTGGAACGCGGTTCTTAAACTGCAATCTCTTCCACGTGATTCAAGTCGTTCTCGTCAGCGTAACCGTTGCAACCAAACTGGTCGCCCACACGGTTTCCTACGTAAGTTCGGTCTAAGCCGTATTAAAGTTCGTGAAGCTTGCATGAAAGGCGAGATTCCAGGACTTCGTAAGGCTAGCTGGTAATTGCCACTTAATCATTTGGAGTAAAGTTTATGAGCATGCAAGATCCGATTTCGGATATGCTGACCCGCATTCGTAACGGTCAGGCAGCAAACAAAGTTGCTGTAAAAATGCCTTCTTCAAAGCTGAAAGTTGCAATTGCTGCACTTCTGAAAGCAGAAGGTTATATCGCTGATTTCGCTGTTGAAGGCGAAGTGAAAGCAGAGCTGGAAATCACTCTTAAGTATTTCCAAGCAAAACCAGTAATCGAGCAAATCAAACGCGTTTCTCGTCCAGGTCTTCGTGTTTACAAGAAGAAAGACGAGCTGCCATCTGTAATGGGTGGTCTAGGCGTTGCTGTCGTTTCCACTTCCAAGGGTCTGATGTCAGACCGCGCTGCTCGTAAAGCAGGTCTTGGCGGTGAAATCATTTGCTACGTAGCATAATTAAGGAGTAGAACATGTCTCGTGTTGCTAAAGCACCTGTCGCTATTCCAGCTGGCGTAGAGGTGAAACTGAACGGCCAAGAGATCACTATCAAAGGTGCTAAAGGCGAACTTTCTCGCGTTTTCCACAAAGGCGTAGTGATCGCACAAGAAGACAACCAACTGACTTTTGGTCCACGTGAAGGCGTAGCCAATGCATGGGCACAAGCAGGTACTGCACGTGCTCTAGTTAAGAACATGGTTGTTGGTGTTACTGAAGGCTTTACTAAGAAACTCGTTCTGAAGGGTGTTGGTTACCGTGCTGCTATGAAAGGCAACGCTGTAGGCCTGACTCTGGGTTTCTCTCACCCTGTTGAGCACGAGCTGCCAGCGGGTATTAAAAGCAGAATGTCCAAAGCCAAACTGAAATTGTCCTAACTGGTTGCGACAAGCAAGTAGTTGGTCAAGTTGCGGCTGACATTCGTTCTTACCGCGCGCCTGAGCCTTACAAAGGCAAAGGTATTCGTTACGCAGATGAAAATGTGCGTAGTAAAGAAGCTAAGAAGAAGTAAGGTAACACTATGGATAAGAAAGCATCTCGCATCCGTCGTGCTACACGTGCACGTCGTAAGATTGCAGAACTGGGTGCAACTCGCCTAGTAGTACACCGTACTCCTCGTCACGTGTACGCACAAGTGATTGCAGCTAATGGCTCTGAGGTTATCGCCGCCGCTTCTACTGTAGAAAAAGCGATCCGTGAGCAAGTGAAATACACCGGTAACATCGATGCAGCGAAAGCAGTGGGTAAAGCTGTTGCAGAGCGCGCACTTGAAAAAGGCGTAACTGTAGTTGCGTTTGATCGTTCTGGTTTCCAATACCACGGTCGAGTAGCAGCGCTAGCAGATTCTGCTCGCGAAGCTGGTCTGAAATTCTAAGGTAGGGTTGGAAGATGGCTAAAGAACAACAAGTTCAAGCGAATGATTTGCAAGAAAAATTAATCGCAGTTAACCGCGTTTCTAAAACGGTTAAAGGTGGTCGAATCATGAGCTTTACTGCACTGACTGTAGTTGGTGACGGTAACGGTCGTGTAGGTTTCGGTTACGGTAAAGCCCGTGAAGTACCTGCTGCGATCCAAAAAGCAATGGAAAAAGCACGTCGTAGCATGGTTACGATCGCGCTGAACGAAGGTACTCTTCACCACCCAGTGAAAGGTCGCCATTCGGGCTCTAAAGTTTACATGCAGCCTGCTGCAGAAGGTACTGGTGTTATCGCAGGTGGTGCGATGCGTGCAGTACTTGAAGTTGCTGGTGTACACAACGTTTTGTCTAAAGCGTACGGTTCTACTAACCCAATCAACATCGTTCGTGCAACGATTGATGCGCTAGTAGACGTTAAGTCACCAGAAATGGTTGCTGCTAAACGTGGTCTAACTGTTGAAGCGATTTCGGAGTAAGAACACATGGCAACTATTAAAGTAACTCAAACTAAAAGCTCAATTGGTCGCCTACCAAAGCATAAAGCTACACTGCGCGGTTTAGGTCTTCGTAAAATCAACCACACAGTAGAACTTGAAGATACGCCATGTGTTCGTGGCATGATCAACAAGGTTTACTACATGGTTAAAGTTGAGGAGTAATCATAATGTTATTGAATACTCTATCACCGGCTGCGGGTTCTAAACATGCTCCTAAGCGTTTAGGTCGTGGTGTCGGTTCAGGCCTTGGTAAAACAGGTGGCCGTGGTCACAAAGGTCAAAAGTCACGTTCTGGCGGCAAAGTACGTCCAGGTTTTGAAGGCGGTCAAATGCCTCTGAAACAACGTCTACCAAAATTCGGTTTCACTTCTCGTAAGAGCTTTGTGTCTGCTGAAATTCGTCTGTCTGAACTGGCGAAAGTAACTGGTGACGTAGTTGATCTGAACGCTCTGAAAGCGGCAAACCTTGTTACTAAAAACATTGAGTTTGCAAAAATCGTTCTTTCTGGCGAGATCAACAAAGCAGTGACTGTAAAAGGTCTACGCGTGACTAAAGGCGCTAAAGCTGCAATCGAAGCTGCAGGCGGTAAAATCGAGGAATAATCTCGAGGATTGAGGTACAGATGGCTAGAAAACCAGGACAAGATTTTCGTAGTGCTCAGAGCGGCTTAAGTGAACTAAAGTCGCGCTTATTCTTCGTAATTGGTGCACTTTTAGTATTCCGAGCCGGCTCTTTTGTGCCGATTCCTGGTATTGACGCTGCTGTACTTGCCGATTTGTTCGAACAGCAAAAAGGCACCATCATTGAAATGTTTAATATGTTCTCTGGTGGTGCTCTTTCGCGTGCATCTATATTCGCACTGGGCATCATGCCGTATATTTCGGCATCAATTGTTGTTCAGTTGTTGACTGTAGTTCATCCAGCGTTAGCGGAACTCAAGAAAGAGGGTGAAGCAGGCCGTCGTAAGATCAGCCAATATACGCGCTACGGCACGCTTGTACTTGCAACATTCCAAGCAATTGGTATCGCAACAGGCTTACCAAACATGGTCAACAATCTGGTCGTTATCGACCAAACCATGTTTACCCTGATTGCGACCGTGAGTTTAGTAACCGGTACCATGTTCCTAATGTGGTTAGGTGAACAAATTACAGAGCGTGGAATTGGAAACGGTATTTCGATACTGATTTTCGCAGGTATTGTTGCTGGATTGCCTAAGGCGATCGGTCAAACAATCGAGCAAGCGCGTCAAGGTGAACTGCATGTACTTCTTCTGCTGTTAATCGCAGTACTTGCTTTTGCTGTGATTTACTTCGTTGTTTTCATGGAGCGTGGTCAACGTCGTATCGTTGTTAACTACGCGAAGCGTCAACAAGGTCGTAAAGTGTTCGCAGCACAAAGCACTCACTTGCCGTTGAAAATCAACATGGCTGGTGTGATTCCTGCGATTTTTGCGTCAAGCATTATCCTGTTCCCAGGAACATTGGCGCAGTGGTTTGGTCAGAACGGTGAAAGCAGCACATTCGGTTGGCTAACTGATGTGTCTTTGGCTTTGAGCCCAGGCCAGCCTCTGTATGTAATGCTTTATGCAGCGGCGATTATCTTCTTCTGTTTCTTCTATACCGCGTTGGTGTTTAACCCGCGTGAAACAGCAGATAACTTGAAGAAGTCTGGTGCATTCGTACCCGGTATCCGCCCAGGTGAACAGACAGCGAAATACATCGATAAAGTAATGACACGTTTAACCCTCGCGGGCGCACTGTATATTACTTTTATCTGTCTGATCCCTGAGTTCATGATGGTCGCGTGGAACGTACGTTTCTACTTTGGCGGCACATCACTACTGATTGTAGTTGTCGTGATCATGGACTTTATGGCACAGGTACAGACCCATTTGATGTCTCATCAATATGAGTCTGTGTTGAAAAAAGCAAATCTGAAAGGCTACGGCCGTTAATACGGCAGGCAGTTCAGATAGATTTACGGAGTTTAGCAATGAAAGTTCGTGCTTCCGTTAAAAAAATCTGCCGTAACTGTAAAGTTATCAAGCGTAACGGTGTCGTTCGCGTGATTTGCAGTGAGCCAAAGCACAAGCAGCGCCAAGGCTAATTAGCAGAAATTTTTTACTTGAAAATTAAGGTAGTGTCGAGTATATTCCTCGGCCTACCTTTTGCGTGCAAAAGAAGTAGTATACCGCAACGTATCCTCGACGGGCTTTGTTGCGGGTAATTCTTTGATGAAAGTACTAGGAGTGCATAGTGGCCCGTATAGCAGGCATTAACATTCCTGATCATAAACATGCTGTAATCGCTCTAACGGCGATCTACGGTATCGGTAAAACCCGTTCAAAAGCTATCTTAGCTGATCTGGGTATTGCTGAGAGTGTTAAGATCAGTGAACTAACTGAAGAGCAGATCGATCAACTGCGTGATGGTGTAGCTAAGTACACTGTAGAGGGTGATCTACGTCGTGAAGTTTCCATGAACATCAAGCGCCTAATGGATCTTGGTTGTTACCGTGGTCTTCGTCATCGTCGCAGTCTACCACTACGTGGACAGCGTACTAAAACCAACGCTCGCACCCGTAAGGGTCCGCGTAAGCCGATCAAGAAATAATCGGGAAGGGTAGAGTACAATGGCTAAACAACCAACTCGCGCACGTAAGCGTGTACGCAAGCAAGTTGCTGATGGCGTAGCGCATATCCACGCATCTTTCAACAACACAATCGTAACCATTACGGACCGTCAAGGTAATGCTCTTGCTTGGGCTACCGCTGGTGGTTCTGGTTTCCGCGGTTCTCGTAAGTCTACTCCGTTCGCTGCACAGGTTGCTGCTGAGCGTTGTGCTGAAATGGCTAAAGAATACGGCCTAAAGAACCTAGAGGTTATGGTTAAGGGTCCTGGTCCAGGTCGTGAATCTACTGTTCGCGCTCTGAATGCAGCTGGTTTCCGTATCACGAACATCGTTGATGCTACACCAATCCCTCATAACGGTTGTCGTCCACCGAAGAAACGTCGCGTTTAACGTTTCTAGGAAGATTGGAGAAAGATCATGGCAAGATATTTGGGTCCTAAGCTGAAGCTTAGCCGCCGCGAAGGTACTGACTTGTTCCTTAAGTCAGGCGTTCGTGCGATTGATACCAAGTGTAAAATTGATAACGCACCAGGCGTACACGGCGCTCGTCGCGGTCGTCTGTCTGAATATGGCGTTCAGCTTCGTGAGAAGCAAAAAGTTCGTCGTATCTATGGCGTTTTAGAAAAACAATTCCGTAACTACTACAAAGAAGCTGCTCGCCTGAAAGGCAACACAGGTGAAAACCTGCTTCAGCTTCTGGAAGGTCGTCTGGATAACGTAGTTTACCGTATGGGTTTTGGTGCAACTCGCGCTGAAGCACGTCAGCTGGTTAGCCACAAAGCTATCCTAGTGAACGGTAAAGTAGTAAACGTTCCTTCTTTCAATGTTGCGGCTAACGACGTTGTTGCAATTCGTGAGAAAGCGAAAAAGCAATCTCGCATCAAAGCAGCTCTAGAAGTTGCTGAACAACGCGAAAAACCAACTTGGATTGAAGTCGATGTAAACACGATGGAAGGTACATTCAAGCGTCTGCCTGAGCGTTCTGATCTGTCTGCTGACATCAACGAACAATTGATCGTCGAGCTTTACTCTAAGTAAGGTTTAAACTAAAGAGAGGACACAATGCAGGGTTCTGTAACAGAATTTCTTAAGCCACGTCTTGTTGATATCGAACAAATCAGCACGACACACGCAAAAGTAACTCTTGAGCCGTTAGAGCGTGGTTTCGGCCATACTCTGGGTAATGCACTTCGCCGTATTCTTCTATCTTCAATGCCAGGTTGTGCTGTGACTGAAGTAGAGATTGAAGGCGTTCTTCACGAGTACAGCACCAAAGAAGGTGTTCAGGAAGATATCCTTGAGATTCTTTTGAAACCTGAAAGGGCTGGCTGTTCGCGTTGCCGAAGGCAAAGATGAAGTGTTCATTACACTGAACAAATCAGGCTCGGGCCCTGTGGTTGCAGGTGACATCACCCATGACGGTGATGTAGAGATCGTAAACCCTGAACACGTAATTTGTCATTTAACATCTGACAATGCTGCGATCGCTATGCGTATCAAAGTAGAACGTGGTCGTGGTTATGTTCCAGCTTCTGCCCGTATCCATACTGAAGAAGATGAGCGTCCAATTGGTCGTTTGCTTGTTGACGCGACTTTCAGCCCAGTAGACAAAATTGCCTACTCTGTTGAAGCAGCTCGTGTTGAACAGCGTACTGACTTGGACAAGCTTGTTATCGATATGGAAACTAACGGTACTCTTGAGCCTGAGGAAGCAATCCGTCGCGCAGCAACAATTCTTGCTGAGCAATTGGATGCGTTCGTAGATCTTCGTGATGTACGTGTACCTGAGGAGAAGGAAGAGAAGCCAGAATTCGATCCGATCCTACTGCGTCCTGTAGACGATCTTGAACTAACAGTTCGCTCTGCTAACTGTCTGAAAGCAGAAGCGATTCACTACATCGGTGATCTGGTACAGCGCACTGAGGTTGAGCTTCTTAAAACGCCAAACCTTGGTAAGAAATCTCTTACAGAGATTAAAGACGTGCTTGCATCACGTGGTCTGTCTCTGGGCATGCGTCTAGAAAACTGGCCACCAGCGTCAATCGCTGAAGATTAATCGATATTAGTTAGAAGGATTAGGTCATGCGCCATCGTAAGAGTGGTCGTCAACTCAACCGCAACAGCAGTCATCGCAAAGCGATGTTCAGCAACATGGCTAGCTCTCTAGTACGTCATGAAGTTATCAAGACTACTTTGCCAAAAGCGAAAGAGCTGCGTCGCGTCGTTGAGCCTTTGATTACACTAGCTAAGACTGACAGTGTTGCTAACCGTCGTCTAGCATTTGCTCGCACTCGTGATAACGAAGTGGTAGCAAAACTTGTTTAACGAACTAGGTCCTACGTTTCGCTGCACGTCAAGGCGGCTACACTCGTATTCTGAAGTGTGGTTTCCGTGCAGGTGACAAAGCTCCAATGGCATACATTGAGCTTGTTGATCGCCCAGAAGCTGCTGTTGAAGCTGCTGCTGAGTAATCAGTTCGTCATACAATAAAAGAGCCGGGCTAGCCCGGCTCTTTTATTTCTGCTTTCTGCCTTATTTTGGCAAGTAAGGTGAGTCATTGACTTTTACTTGCACTCTATCTCGATAGGTTATGTGGTACTACTGCCACAGTTTGCCTAGCGACTCTAACAGGTTTTGGCTTGCACCTTGCTGTGTCAAATATTGCATTAAAACCGGTACAAATTGTTCGACCATGCTGGCATCCAGTCCTAATGTATTAAAGGCTTGGTTTACTTCTTTGCGTTGCAAAATGGTGCTGAGATTTTGATTAGGGATGAGTCCAATCAATTCATTGAGGCTGGGAATTAGCTGATTTAGCTCATTGCTTTGATCAGCAGTAAGATTGTTTTGCGCTTGCGTGAGCAATGTTGCCACTCCGCCTCCCGCTTGTTGTGGGGAGAGTGGTAATTGGCTAGTAAATTGAGTGAGCAAATCTTGCGTCGCTTTGGATTGTGAAAGTGTTTGACCGACCAATCCAGCAAGGTCATCTGAGCCCAATGAGTTGAGTTTTGGAAACGCCAGTACAGACGTGCTGGCAAGAGTTGAGATTAATATAGCAGCAACGCGATAGTGCATGATCACTCTCCATTTAAAGCGCGTAACTATTTCCTACTCTTTGACGTTTCAGAGCAAAGTAGTAAGCAAAAAAGTCTATCCAAACTGTTTAAAGCGACGGGGACTCTCGATGAGCACTTCTGCTGTCACTTCAAATAGAAAGATAGAGTGTAATGAAAAAAGAGCGACCGTTAAGGTCGCTCTTTGTCACAATATTGCGAATGTGAAGACTGTGCTTACAGAATATCCAGCAGTTCTACTTCAAACACTAAAGCGGCGAATGGTGGAATAGCTGCACCAGCACCACGCTCACCATATGCAAGGTCTTGTGGAATATAGAGTTTCCACTTAGAGCCTACAGGCATAAGTTGTAGCGCTTCAACCCAACCGCGGATCACGCCTGTCACCGGGAATTCAGCGGGTTGACCACGAGAGACTGAACTGTCGAAAACGGTACCATCAACCAACTGGCCATGGTAGTGAACGCGAACTGATTTGTCTGCCGTTGGGATAGCGCCATTGCCTTCAACCAACACTTCATATTGCAAACCAGAGTCAAGAACCGTCACTTCTGAACGCAGAGCGTTGTCTTTCAGGAACGCTTCACCTTCAGACGCAGCTGCTTTTGCTGCTTCTTGGCGAGCTTCTTCAGCGCGCATGTGAATGGCGTGTAGTGCTTGGTTGATTTCATCGATAGAGATAGCTGGCTGTTCACCCACCAGTGCGGTTGCGATGCCTGCAGCAATGGCTGCGACATTCAGACCTTCTAGGCCACTACCTGCGAGTTGCTGACCCATTTGCAGGCCGATGCCGTAGCTTGCTTTTTGTTCTACGGTTTCAAATTTCACTTCAGACATAAAAGTCACTCTTGGTCGTTCAATAAAGGCGACAGAATAACAGGTTAGATCGTGTGATGAAACGTTTAGCCCTAAATCGCTTGACGGGTTTCGGTGTGACGTGTCGCAGAAAGTTCAGCGAAAAACATCAAGATTGTGTCAAGCTTTGGCTTTAAAGTTACTCGACTCTATACTCTAACCTCATGAATTTTTATACTGTGGGCAAGTAATTAAAGGACTTTGAACATGAACCGCCGCCACAAGAAGCCGCAGCAAACTGATTATCTTGCCCAAGTACAAGTGTACTGGCAGCAATTGGATTGGCCTCGATATCGCCAACAACTTCGCGAGCTTTGGTTGCGGCTCCCTCTGCGCCATCGTCGTGGCTTGATGGTGTTAACACCAGCGGTACTGGTTTTGATGGTGCTCCCTCTGCCGGATAAGCAAGAAGCGGTGAACGAAGCCGCTTCGACACCGAAACGGATTGAGGTGGGGATGAATACTCAAAGCTTGAGCGAACAACGCACTCAAGCTCAAGCAGAACTCAAATCTTCAGCTTGGCAAGAGTATGTTGTTCGCCAAGGGGATACGCTGTCTCAGGTATTTCGCAATAACGAGCTGCCACTCACCGATATCAATGCCTTGGTCAAAGTGGAAGGTTCGGATAAACCATTGAGTCAAATCCAAGCGGGGCAACTCATCCGTTTCAAATTGGCTGAAAATGGTCAACTGGACATTTTGCAGCTGGAGCGCAATAACCAATCAGTGATGTTCTTCCGACTCTCTGACGGCGGTTTTGGGCGCAGTAAGTAATCCCCACCACTTCACTAACAGTGCACTCGGTAGTAAAGGCAGGATAATCATTCCTATGCCAAGCCAAGTTAGCGCATCTAAAAGCTCACCAAACCCAATTGCCCCAAAGGCAGCGACAAAGATCAGCCCCGAATATTCAGCCAGTGCGATTTGACTGGCTGGCGCTCTTTGATAGGCGGCAACAGCAAATCCGTTGTACAGCAAGATCAGGCCTGCGCTGGCAGCAATCCATAACCATTGGTTTAGGGTTAATGGTTGCCAATAAGCCGCTGCCAATAACCCTGAAATCGGTAATGAAAAAAGTGATGTCCACATCAATGTGGTGATCACGGGTTGGCGCTCTGGGATCGTGCGGGCCAGTAGGTTAAATAGCGCCAGTGAAAATGCTGTGCCTAGGGCAAACAGCGCAGCCCAATGGAACTGCGATGGTCGCAATACAATCAATACCCCGATAAATCCGGTTACTGTTGCCACTATCTTGCTACGGCTAGGCTTCTCTTTCAGAAATAAGATGGAAAGCGGCAACATGAGCAGTGGTGCGGCGTAAAAAACCGCATTAGCGGTGGCTAAAGGCAGATACGAAATGGCGACCACCATGCAACCAGCTCCGAAAAGCACTAGGTGAGCGCGTACCCAAGTGACTTTAGGATCATGCAGTTGACGTAAGACTTTGGGTTGGCGTCGCCAAAGTGGCCAAATCAGAGCAAATGCGAACAATTGGCGTAGAAACATGTATTGGAACGGCACCACCTCGCCTTGCAGCATTTTAACCGCCACATCAGAGAGTGAGGCCGCTAAGTTACCCAAGATCAGCAGCCACACGGCCAACGTTGCACGACTCATGATTAAGCTCTTTTCATGTCGATGTGGGGAATGCCATCTTCCAGATAGGTCTCTGAGGTGGTAACAAAACCATAACGGCCATAAAACTCCCGCAGATGTTCCTGAGCCCCAATTTCAATCGATTGCTGCGGCCATAAGTGTTGGCAATGCTCAAGTGCTGTTTGCAGTAACTGATGGCCTAAGCCATTACCACGTGCGCTAGCCTTCGTCGCCACTCGGCCAATACTGACACTTGGGTAACTGATGCCGATTGGCAGCAAACGAGCACAAGCCACCAACTCTTGATCTTGATAGCCAAGTAAATGATGCACACCGCTGACGCGATCTTTGTTATCCAACTCCGGGTAAGGGCAGGTCTGTTCCACCACAAAAACATCCACACGGAGTTTTAGTAGATCGTACAGCTGTGCGGTGGTTAATTGGCAAAAAGGGATACATTGCCAGGTGATCATCTTTATCTCCTTGAATATAAGATCTCTACGAATATGAATAGCAGTACTGTAACAGGCCGCGCAAAAACCAGCGTTAACAAAGGTTAAGGGCAAGCAAGAAAATTTAAATCAAGATTCACTGGAGCTCGCGAGCAAAATGACGATAATAGCGCTTCTTTTTTCGTCACACTGAGGACACCCCTTGAACGCCAACTCTTTTGCAGCTTTGAATCTGAAGCCTGAATTACTCGCTAACCTTGAAACAATGGGGTTTGCTTCTATGACTCCGATTCAGGCGCAATCTCTTCCCGCAATCCTCAATGGACAGGATGTGATTGGCCAAGGAAAAACGGGCTCAGGCAAAACGGCGGCGTTTGGTCTTGGGGTATTATCAAATCTCAATGTGAAACGCTTTCGCGTGCAAGCCCTAGTGTTGTGTCCAACGCGTGAGTTGGCTGACCAAGTGGCAACCGACATTCGTACTTTGGGGCGTACTATCCACAACATCAAAGTGCTGACTCTATGCGGCGGTATGCCGATGGGACCGCAGATCGGTTCCCTTGAGCATGGCGCACATATTTTGGTAGGCACGCCGGGGCGTATTTTGGATCACCTGAGCAAAGATCGTATCGATCTGAGTGAACTTAATACACTGGTATTGGATGAAGCCGATCGCATGCTCGAAATGGGCTTCCAAGAAGCACTGGAAGCGATCATCGCCGCCGCGCCAACCCAACGTCAAACCTTGCTGTTTAGTGCCACTTACCCAGCCAGTATTGAGCAGATCGCACAAAGTGTGACTCGCAATGCGATGATGATCAAAGTCGAGGCGACCCATGATACTTCGAGCATTCGCCAATATTTTTACAAGGTAGATGGCAGTGCTGCGCGTGATGAAGCACTGGAAACTTTACTGCTGCACCATCAACCCACCTCTTCCGTGGTGTTTTGTAATACCAAGCGTGAAGTACAGAATGTTGCGGATGCGCTGCATCAAAGCGGTTTTAGCGTGATTGAACTGCATGGTGATATGGAGCAGCGTGAGCGTGACCAAGCTCTAGTGCAGTTTGCTAATAAGAGTATTTCTATTCTGGTCGCGACTGATGTCGCGGCTCGCGGTCTGGATGTGGATAACCTCGATGCGGTGTTTAACTACGATTTGTCACGCGATCCTGAAGTGCATGTACACCGTATCGGCCGTACCGGCCGCGCGGGGAGTAAAGGCTTGGCGTTTAGCTTCTTTAGTGACAACGAGAGCTACCGCGTAGCACAAATTGATGAGTACATGGATATCGAGATTGTGCCTTCTAGCTTGCCACAACCTGCTGCGGGTGCGCGTCCTTACGCCGCTAACATGGTGACCATCCAGATTGATGGTGGTAAGAAAGACAAGGTACGCCCGGGAGATATTCTTGGCGCGCTGACCAGTGATGGCGAACTGACTGCGGAGCATATCGGCAAGATCAACCTGTTCCCGATGCGCGCTTATGTGGCCGTACAGAAGAAAATTGCCCATAAAGCACTGAATAAAATCGCCAACGGTAAGATGAAAGGACGCCAGTTCCGCGCTCGTTTACTCAAATAATCTCACGCATGATTTCTCAGCCGTGCTTTGATACGGCTGAGACTGATCGGCGTGATCCCCAAATAAGCGGCGATGTGGTGATCGCAAAGCCGCTCCATCAACTCCGGAAATTGCGCGCACATCACTTGATAGCGCTGCTCAGGCCGATAAAGCAACATAAAGCGCTCTTTTTGCTCCTTGTACAGCAGTTGGGTTTCCAGCAAACGCTGATAAAGAGGGTGGTGACTTGCACGCCATTCCCGCAATACTTCAATCGGTACACCTACCAATTGTACGGGGGATAAGGTCTCTAACATAAATGGCGAACCTTGGCCGCGGATCAGGTTTTCAAAACCGATGGCCCAATCTTGCTCCCAGTAGAACTCTTTACTGAAACTTTTCCCCTCTTCGGTGAGATAACAAGCGTGGCACAGCCCTTCTAACACCCAATACGCAAACGGTGTTTGCTCGCCTTGCGCAACCAGAATATGTCGGGTGGGTAACTCTAATGGTTGGGCAACGCTTTGTAGCTGCGTGCACTCGGCATACCGTAAAAAGCCATGCTGTTTGAGATAAGCTTGAAACTGCGCTTGCATAAAAGCCTCATAGAAAAAGAGAAACAGCCACTTAGGGTGGCTGTTTACTTTACGTGATAACTCTGGTGACTTGAAGCCGCAGCCGTGTTGGTTGCCGCTTCAATATTGGGTTATCGGTGCTTATTTTTGTAGGTCGATACGATACACCGCAAAGCCGACCTCATCGGTAGCAACTTGGGTCATCGGATATTGGCCTTTTTGCTTGATAAACTGGGCTGCTTTCTCGCTTGGTGAGGTTTCAAAGCGGATATCCAGCTTGGTTTTGCTGGAAATTGGAGCAAATGACCAGTTGTTGTCCGCACTTGGTGTTACTTCACCTTTCTCCTTGCTTACTCGCGCAATGTAATCGGCAACCACTGTGCGGTTTTCATCGGGCGAATCAAACGCAACAAACTTAGCTCCTGTCCCTGCGAACTTATTGCTATAAGCGCGATAGTTGTTGGTGGCAATCAAGAACGTCTGTTTGTCATTGATCGGTTTACCTTGGTAGCTCAGTTGCACAATACGCTGTGATTTAGGATTGATCAGTTTGCAGTCGCCGTCGTAGCGTGCAGGTTGAGTCACATCGATTTGGTAATTGACGCCATCAATCACATCAAAGTTATAAGTTCGGAAACCATCCCAATTGATGAGCGATTGCGGTGCGCTAGACGTCACATCAATTTGGTTAAACTGGCCTGCTGAACACTCCAACCACTCTTTAAGCTGCTGACCGCTCACTTTCATGGTGACTAAGGTGTTTGGGTAGAGATAAAGATCGGCTGCGTTACGGAAGGTGAGCTCACCCGCCTCCACTTCGGTAAAACCGTTAGGGTCATCTTTACGGCCACCGGCTTTGAAAGGCGCGGCAGCGGACAGCACTGGCAAACCATCAAGGTTTGGATCGCCTTGAATAAAGCGTTCCACATAATCTTTTTGCGCCAAGTTCACGATTTGTACGGTCGGGTCATCTTGTACCAGCGACAAGAAGCTGTACATCACATCGTTGGCTTTACCAATCGGTTGATTGACGAACTCACGAGTGCCTTTGTGATCGTCTTGCAGCACTTTTACCATTGCGGCATCGGCTTCAACGAGGGCTTTTTTGTTGGCTTTATCAAAGATAGGGCGAGCTTCCGATTGACCGGAAGTGACGGCCCAACGGCCTTGTTGTTTTTCCAGCGTCAGATCCATCACCCCAACATGGCTACCCCAGCGCCCAGGCATTACGGCAGTAACACCATTGATGGTGCCTTTATCGATGTCCGCGCCCGGTACGTTCGCAAAATCTTTGCTTGGGAATACGGCGTGTGAGTGGCCAAACGCAATCGCATCAATGCCTTTCACTTGAGTCAGGTAGTAAACCGAGTTTTCTGCGCCCGCTTGGTATTCATCGGTGCTGATCCCTGAGTGCGGGATGGCCACAATCACGTCAGCGCCTTGTGCTCTCATTTCGGGAATGAATTTTTCTGCGGTCTGTTTGATGTCAGCTGCGGTGACTTTGCCTTCAAGATTCTTCTTATCCCACACCATGATTTGCGGTGGTACAAAGCCGATATAACCGATTTTGATGGTATGCATTTGACCATCGGTATCTTTGAGGCGGTGCTCTTTAATGACGTAAGGTGTGAACAGGTGCTGACCTGTTTTGGCATCAAACACGTTGGCATTGATGTAGGGGAATGCGGCATCGTTGATGGTTTCTTTTAAGAAATCGAGGCCGTAGTTGAATTCGTGGTTACCAATGTTGCCCACATCGTAGCCCAGTGGATTCATCGCTTTGTAAACCGGATGGACTTCACCCGCTTTAATGCCCTTATCCGCCATGTAATCGCCCATTGGGCTGCCTTGAATCAAGTCACCGTTATCCACCAACACGCTGTTGTCGACTTCGGCACGGGCTTGTTTCACTAGCGTTGCCGCACGTGTGAGGCCAATTTGATCGGAGGCTTTATCTTTGTAGTAGTCATAATCCATCAAGTTGGTATGAATATCCGTGGTTTCAACAATGCGCAGTTTGATTGTATCGGCCATTGCAGGACCGGCCATGGCCAATAAGCCGCCGAGAACTGCTAAAGAAACAGGTTTGATCATCATGGTCATCACAGGCTCCAAAAATGAGTGTTAGAGGGGGGAAAATACAAAACAACTCGATAAATGTAACAAAAGTCTATGAAACAACGATTTCACACATCACTAATTTGTGATGTGGCGCGATACCTTTATCCAAAATTGCCCCCTTGCTCCCAGTTAGCATGCTGCTCTTGCGCAGAGTTGGTCGAGCAATCGGCTGATCTTATTTCGATACGCCCATTTCGCTCCGCTTATATCAGCTTTTGGAATAAAAAATGAAATTATAGAATTTCAGGTAATAAATAGAACTGCTCATAATGCCTGTAACAGACCAATTTAGGATCAAGATTATGGCGCAGGATGCGGTGACCCCCTTTCGTAAAACCCCTCGCTTAGCCGTTGTGGAAGGCTCAAGTTATTCGCGTGCGACGCGCAGCCAACTGCAAGCGGGTGAAGTGGCATTGGTGGGCGCAGGGCCGGGTGACCCTGAGCTCTTGACGGTAAAAGCGCTCAGCTACCTACAGCAAGCGGATGTGGTGCTGTACGACTACTTAGTCTCCGATGACATCATGGCGCTGATTCCGACAGAAACAATTTTAGTCTGCGTTGGCAAACGTGCGGGTCACCATAGTGTGCCGCAAGAAAAAACTAACCAGTTGTTGGTGGACTTTGCCCGCCAAGGCTATCGAGTGGTGCGCATTAAAGGTGGCGATCCCTTCATGTTTGGTCGTGGTGGTGAAGAGTTGGAAGTGCTGTTTGAGGCAGGCGTGAAATTCCAGATTGTCCCCGGCATTACCGCCGCAGCAGGTGCAACCGCGTACGCCGGTATTCCATTGACTCATCGTGACTACGCTCAATCCGCTTTATTTGTGACGGGGCATTTAAAAGCCCAAGCCGAGGATTTGGATTGGTCAACGCTGGCGCGTGGTAAGCAAACCTTAGTGATTTATATGGGCTTAAGTAATGCCGCTGCGATTGCTGAGCAGCTCCAGCAACATGGCCGCGATGCTTACACACCGGTGGCGATCATTGAACGTGGTACACAAACCAGCCAGAAGGTGCTGATTGGAACACTGCAAACCTTGCCAAGTTTGGCGACTCAGGCGCAATCACCCGCGTTGATTGTGGTCGGTGAAGTGGTGGCGCTGGCGGACAAACTGCACTGGTTTGGTGAAAGGCATCAAGCTGAGCAGCTTGAAGCTGCGCAATCGGCCTAAGTGTGAACGCACATCCTCTTGTTCATAACTCATGATTTAAAAGATACGGCGTTGCCAAGGCGCAGCGTCTCGCCGTCAGGCAAGCGAAAAGGAAGCAGGAAAAATGGATCAACAACGTTTAACCCATTTAAAACAGTTGGAAGCAGAAAGTATCCACATCATTCGTGAAGTGGCGGCAGAATTTGATAATCCGGTGATGATGTACTCGATTGGTAAAGATTCATCGGTCATGTTGCATTTGGCACGTAAAGCCTTTTATCCGGGCAAAATTCCTTTTCCTTTGTTGCACGTCGATACCGACTGGAAGTTTCGTGACATGATCGCGTTTCGCGATGCGACAGCAAAAAAATATGGCTTTGAGCTGCTAGTTCATAAAAATCCAGAAGGAATCGCTGCAGGAATTAACCCGTTCGTACATGGATCTTCCAAGCATACGGACATCATGAAAACCCAAGGCTTGAAGCAAGCACTGAACAAATATGGCTTTGATGCGGCTTTTGGTGGGGCGCGTCGTGATGAAGAGAAATCGCGCGCCAAAGAGCGCGTCTACTCTTTTCGCGATAAAAACCATACTTGGGATCCGAAAAATCAGCGCCCAGAGTTATGGCGAACCTATAACGGCCAGATCAACAAAGGCGAAAGCATTCGCGTGTTCCCACTCTCTAACTGGACTGAGCTGGATATTTGGCAATACATCTATTTGGAAAATATCGAGATTGTTCCGCTCTATTTAGCCGATGTACGCCCGGTTGTGCAGCGTGATGGCATGCTGATCATGGTGGATGATGAGCGCATGGAACTGCGTGAAGGCGAACAGATTGAACACAAAAGCGTGCGTTTCCGCACCTTGGGTTGTTACCCACTGACTGGGGCAATTGAGTCACAAGCCAACACGCTGACCGAAATTATTGAAGAGATGCTGGTGGCGACGTCGAGTGAGCGTCAAGGCCGCGCGATCGATCACGATCAGTCGGGATCAATGGAACTGAAAAAACGTCAAGGTTACTTCTAAGGATCGAAGGAAAGCGTATGAACAATGCAGTGAAAGAACAGCTCGCTGAGCTCGGTATTGAAGGTTACCTCAATCAGCATCAACACAAATCCTTACTGAGATTCTTAACCTGTGGCTCAGTAGACGATGGTAAAAGTACCTTGATCGGTCGTTTGCTTCACGACTCAAAACAGATTTATGAAGATCAGTTGGCGGCGGTACATAACGACAGCCAGCGTGTCGGCACAACGGGCAGTCGCCCAGACTTAGCGCTGCTGGTGGATGGCTTGCAAGCTGAGCGTGAACAAGGCATCACGATTGATGTGGCGTATCGTTATTTCTCAACCCAGAAACGCAAATTCATCATTTCCGATACCCCAGGGCATGAGCAGTACACCCGTAATATGGCCACCGGTGCATCGACCTGTGATCTGGCGGTGATCTTGATTGATGCGCGTAAAGGCGTACTGGATCAAACGCGTCGTCACTCGTTTATCTCCAACTTGCTTGGATTGAAACACTTTATTGTGGCGGTCAACAAAATGGATCTGGTGGATTATTCGCAAGATCGTTTTGAACAAATCCGCGCAGAATACCTTGAGTTTTCTAAGCATTTGCAGGGTGAAACGGATATTCAGATCATTCCACTCTCTGCTTTGGAAGGCGATAACGTCGTAGAGAAAAGCCGTTTGATGGATTGGTATCAAGGCCCATCATTGCTTGAGCTACTGGAAAATGTCGATATTGACCGTGACAAGAGTGGTGGTGAATTCCGCTTCCCAGTGCAGTATGTGAATCGTCCTAATCTCGATTTTCGCGGTTTCGCGGGCACGATCGCTTCTGGTGTGGTGAAAGTCGGCGATAAGATCAAAGCACTGCCATCTGGTAAAACCTCAACCGTGACGCGCATTGTAACCTTTGATGGCGATTTGCCACAGGCACAAGCGGGATTGGCGGTGACCTTGACTCTGGCTGATGAGATCGACATCAGTCGTGGCGATTTAATTGTGCTTGAAAGTGCACAAGTCGACAGCACTAACCATTTGCTGGCGGATGTGGTGTGGATGACTGAGCAGCCGCTGCAAGTTGGCCGTGATTACGATATCAAAATCGCCGGTAAGAAAACTGTCGGCCAAGTGAAAGCGGTGCGCCATCAGTACGACATCAATAACTTGTCGACCTACCACGCGGAGAGTTTGCCGCTTAATGGAATTGGTTTGTGCGAGTGGACTTTGACTCAAACGGTGGCGATCGATAAGTATCTGGATTGTGCCGATACGGGTGGTTTCATCATTATTGACCGCCTGACAAACGTTACTGTTGGCGCAGGCTTAGTGCGTGATAGTTTGCAAAATATTGCAGGTCAAACCGAGCAATTCTCAGCCTTTGAACTTGAGCTCAATGCCCTGGTGCGTAAACACTTCCCACATTGGCAAGCGATTGATTTAAGCCGTTTAGGCAAAGCATGAGTGAGGCGCAGATGAGTAAGCAAGCAGACAGCCTGAGCCGTAAACAAGAGGCCAATCAGTCTAATGTGGTGTGGCATCGTCATGCTGTGGACAAAGAGCAACGTGCGGCGCTGAAACAGCAGCGCCCTGCGGTACTCTGGTTTACGGGGTTATCTGGCGCGGGCAAATCGACCGTGGCAGGGGCGCTCGAAAACCGTTTAGCCGAGCTCGGTTATCACACCTATCTGCTGGATGGTGATAATGTACGCCACGGTTTGTGTAGTGATCTCGGTTTTTCTGAGCAGGATAGACGAGAAAACATTCGCCGCATTGGTGAGCTTGCCAAGCTGATGGCGGATGCGGGTTTGATTGTGCTGACCGCGTTTATTTCGCCGCATCGCGCTGAGCGCCAGATGGTGCGAGATTTGTTGCCAGCAGGCGAGTTTATTGAAGTGTTCGTCAACACGTCATTAGATGTGTGCGAAGCGCGTGACCCGAAAGGTTTATACAAAAAGGCGCGTGCAGGAGAGATCCGTCAATTTACGGGGATTGATTCCGTTTATGAAGCCCCAGTTAATCCGGATATTGATTTGCCCGCCGGTGAAAAAAGCGTGGATGAGTTGGTGGTGCAGTGCCTACAGGCGTTAGCCGAGCGTAATATCATTCAACGTTGGGTATAACTCTTTTAGATTCAAAAATAAATAAAAAGCAAAAAGCGGCCGGATGGTCGCTTTTTTGATCCTGTTTTCTGAAAGGTACTCACACGGTGTGGTGAATCGAGCTGCTGCTCACTTCGGTCTGCACCGTGAACTTTTGGGTCAGCAAGGCCACCAGTTGATCGTAATACGTCATGTTGGGTTTGTTACCCAGCAGACGACACAGCTCATTCCCCGTTGGGCTGAAGCGGTAATAAATCAGGCGTACCCCTTTGCTCATCGGCTGCAAATGCAGATTTTTGCCCTGATAGCTGAGCAGCAAGGCGGGTTCAGCTTCAATTTCTCCCGATTCCAGTTCTGTGGCGTGCAATAGGCCAAGCTCAATCAGCACTAATAAGCTGGAATAGGGCAGTTGGTGATTACCAATATTGATCGCTTGGGTGGTAATGCGTTTGCCAAGGCTAAACAGACTATTTTGCGCTTTATAGCCGATTAGCAATTTTAAACTGGTGTCTGAACCAAAACTGCAGGCAAGTGCGGCGGCGCGTTGCAAAATCTGTGCTTCTTTAGGCGTCATATCTTGCAGCACTTTTAGCGCTTTCATGGAGGTGAAGCCGGGATTGGTTACTTCGCGTTTCAGCACTTGCGCCCACAGCCGTTGCATTGAGCTGTTGTGAATGTCCTGCGCCATATCGAAAAAGCGATACAGCCAGTCTTGGTCTGGGTCGCCTGCGGTTTCATTACGGCATGAGCTGTGCGCGAGCTTGACGATCTGCTCTAGATTTTTCTGGCGCTGCTCTCTACGCTGGCGTTCACGCTGTACGGCGCGTTCTAGCGCGCTGTTTTCCGGCGTTTCTGTTAATAACTGGGCATCCAAACCGTGATGACGGGCGATCACCAAAATTCGGCTACCGCTGTCTTTAACATAATGGGAGTGGGTTCGTTTCTCTTGGCTCTGTTGAGAGTCATGCTCGATCACAACAGGCGTCATATTATCCGCCATGCGCTACCTGAAAGCCTCTGCTATGGGTTGTTATTCCCTCTTGTTTGATGCCGCAATGGTACTGGCTATGCTCATGAGCGTTCACTCACTTGCCGCCTACCTGCAACTCCAAGTAGTGTGGGTATAGTCTGCTGTAAAATTTACTCTGTTCGCCGCTGAGCAGCCAGTGAAACTCTCGGACTCAGCGCACAATTTTGTGCTATCACAAATGATAATAAATTGTTAAAGTTGTTATTAATGTTTGTGGGGTGGCTATGAAGTATTGGAAAGAGCGCAAATTGGCCAAGTACCTATCGCTATTCATTTTGTTTATCGGTTATTTTTCGGTACTGGCGTATTTATCGAAATATTTGGTGTAACCTCCCCGCGCAAGCGCAGGGAGGCTCCGTTTTACATATCGTCGTATTCGGCGATCTCTGTTCCTAGAATGGTGTACGCGGTCTCGGCAAGCTCATGACTGAGTGATTCTGTTTTCAATTCCCCAATCACATAAATCACATCCCACAGCTCTTGAACGGGCGCACCTTTTGGAAACTTCACGTAAATGATCTGGTTCGGTGGTGGGGGCGGTACGTGGATACACGCTCCAAAATAAGGTACCAATAGAAATTCGGTGACTTTTTTATCATCGCCCTCTAATGGGATCACAAACCCTGGAATTTTGACTCGGCTGCCATTGAGTTCGCTTCGTACACTGCCAATGTGTTGCTGCTTGGCTGGTTCATTACCATTATGATCCGGCATTGGCATCCCTTGTTGGTCAAACAAGTTACGCTCTTGCTCGGGGATCAAATCCAACCAATCGAGTTGCAGTACATCCTGCTCGCTAGCGGGTGTTGTTTCTTGATTAGCCCACAGTGGCGTTGAATACAGCGGAGCCATGACGAGGCTCGCGATCAACATAAAAATTTTCATTAAATGCTTCCTTGTGACTGAACTGATTTTGAGTCTGTCACCCATTGTATTTCTATAAGCGAATGGTCATGCCATCACTGAGCGACTGTCGATAAGCGCGCAGTGCAGGAATAAAGCCAATCACCATACCTGCCAGTTGTACACTGCCGAGTAATTGCCACTCATAAGGCGTGAGCCCGGTCAGCGCAATTTGAATGCCGTACTGGCTTGCAATCATCGGGGCTGCAACCGCGAGGAGCAGATAAAGAATACTCACTCCCAGCGCAATCCCAAGTAGGGTCAGCACGCTGGCTTCGCTTACCAACAAAGCAAACACATGCTGTGGTCTTGCCCCCATGGCTCGCAAGATGGACATCTCTCGACGCCGTTCTTGCAAACTGGTCAGTAAGCTACTGAGCATGCCGAGCAGTCCCGCTATCACCACAAAAACCGAGACGGCCATCAGGGCTTGTTCTGCCACTGACATCATGCCCCACAGCTCATGCAGTGCGACGCCGGGCATGATAGCGCTGAGCGGTTCTGCCGGATAGTCATTGATCTGCCGCTGCAAGGCAAAAGTTTGGATTTTTGATTTAAGTCCAATCAGCATCGCGGTGATTTGTTTAGGCGTGAAATCACGCTTGGCGAGCTGCTCAGCACTTGGTTGATGGCCAAGATTGGCGCCAGACTCCCAACCGACATGAATGGCTTCTATTGCTTCTAAGGATACATGCACGGTTTTATCGACGGGTGTGCCCGTCGGAGCCAAGATGCCGACCACAGTAAACGGTAAATTATCGTGGCGACTAAATCCGACATCACTGATGCCGTGAGCAATAACCACTTTGCTGCCGACCTGATAACCGAGGGCTTTGGCCACATCCGCGCCGATCACGGTTTCAAACAAGCCGTTAAACTCTCGACCTTGAGAAAATGTCAGTGGTTGCTTACTTCCGTAACGATAATGCTCGAAATAACTGTGATTGGTGCCTAAAACGCGAAACCCTTTGTGTGAGTCACCTAAGGAGAGGGGAATCGTCCATTTGACTGCGCGATGTTGGCTAAACTCTTGATAGCTTAGCCAATCAATATTGTTGGTGGCGTTACCAATGCGAAATACCGAGTAGAGCAGCAAATTGACCTGCCCTGAGCGTCCCCCCACGATCAAATCGGTACCCGAAATGGTGTTGGCAAAACTTTCTTTGGTCTTGGGTGCGGATTCGCTCAACACCAAGCAGTAACACTACCGCGATGGAAACGGTCAGCACCGTTAGCAGTGCCGTGGCTTTACGATTGAGTAAACTTTTCCACGCCAGATTCAGGATCACTTTCATTGCCAACCTCCCGCACGATTCAGAGTCGGTAAGTGGATACTACGCTCAAAGAGTTTTTCGAGTGTTGGATCATGGCTAACAAAAACTAAAGTTGAGCCGACACGCTCCGCTTCTTCACGCAGTAAGGCAATAAAGGCTTCGCGGTTATCAAAATCGAGGGCGGATGTAGGTTCATCGGCGATGATCAGATTGGGCTCTCCAATTAATGCACGCGCTGCGGCAACACGTTGCTGCTGGCCGATGCTCAGCTCTGTCACGGGTTTATTCAGTAACGCGGTGGGTAGGTGTAACCTTTCTAGGAGCGATTGCGCTTTTTGCAGTAAAGAACCACTGACTTGCTGTTTGCGCAGCGGGGAAAAATGGCAAGGTAAGGTCACGTTATCTAAGACTGAGAGATAAGGTAGTAAGTTAAATTGCTGAAAAATATAACCAATGTGGTCAGCACGAAAGCGATCACGCTGGCTGGCACTTAGGGTACGCATATCGCAGCCGAGCAACGCGACGCTGCCTTGGGTTGCGAGGTTAATACCGGTCAATAAACTCAGTAAGGTGGATTTGCCACAGCCACTTGGGCCTTTGATAAACAGATGTTCCCCTTTGGCGACCTGTAAATGGGCAATCTCCAAGGTGGGAGTGCTGGCACCCGGCCAGCCGAAAACCACTTCATTCAACTCAATCACGGATGAAGTAGGATCAGAACGGTGAGCAGGCATCATGGTTCCTTAATGTTTTGGCACTTCAAACGTTGTAAGGGGTAAGTGGTCACTTACCCCTTACTGTTTATTACAAGCTGATGCGGGTTTGTTTCGCGTTCAGTTGTAGCGCACTTTGCTGCTTTTCGGTTAGCACATTAACTTGGATTTTCTCTGTACTTGGGAAATGCTGGAACCATTGGGTATCTACCTGTTTTAGCTCGTCAATCGCTTCACAGTGGAATTGATACTGTACGGTGAATGTGCCGTGTTGGTGCTCATCATCATGCTCATCGGCTTCATGATCGTGACCTTGGTGGTCATTGGCGTCGTGGTCATGTTCGCTATGAGCGTGCGCAGTATCGTGGTCATGTGCTTCACCCTCTTGATGAGAGTGATGATCTTCATGTTCCTCACTACCTAAATTGTGTTTGATCAGCACATCACGGGTTTCACATTGGGCTTTACTGCTCAGCACAAACAGTTTTTCTGGGTGGTGCAGCGTCTCTAAGGCTTTTTCGAGCGCTTGCTTTTGTGCGTCATCTTGTGGTGCGTGTTCGAAACCGACCACATCGGCCCCTGGCGCTGTCACTTCAATCAGTACATCGTGACCATCTTGGGCGATGTTTAGCTCGACTTGACCGTGAACGTGGGCTTCGTGCTGGCGATGCTGATGATCAGCCAAGGCGTTGCCAGACAAGGTTGCGCCGACCATCAGCGCGAGGAATGTTGGGTAATGCATGAATAACTCCTAATAAAAACAAAAGAAACAATCGGTTTGGTTTGTTTTAAGCCGCTGGTGGTGAGCGAGCAAAATAGGAGAGCAGTAATTGAGTGCGTTGAATGGGGCGCTCAATGAGCGCTTGTGGCGGTGTTTGACGCCAGCAAGGTAACGTCAATTGCGCGGTTTTTAACCCGTTTCGGCAGCATTAGCAAACAACTGACAATCGTGCTGTAAGTGATGCTCAGGATGCAGATCCAATTGGTGGTCAATCACCGCCACGTTGAACCAAAGCGCCAGCACCACAGTGAGCATTGCCACTATGGATAAGCGAGTTGGACGTAGCAGGTATACCGACATAGTGCGCGACCTTGGGTGATTGACGGTTGTTATAATATAACAACTCTCAAATCAGGCAAGCGATGATTCAGAGGTATTGGAATGAGTTGGTAGCCGAGAAATAAGGGGAGAAAGTTAGTCCTTACTCACCCCTTATCTTTGTTCTGTAGGTCAGTTACAAGTTTTGTTGAATCAAGCCGAGTACGGTTTGGATTTCAGCATCACTCAGTGCGCCTTCTTTGACAAACAGCACTTTACCTTGTTTATCCTGCACTATGATAGCGGATGATTCCGCTTGCAGTTGCCATGCTTGGGCCACCAAACCGAACTCATCGAGCACCATGGAAGACCAAGGAAACTCTTTCTTGCTGTCTTGTGCCGACGATTTTACGAATGACCCCGTACCCCAAATCGCATCATCTTGGTTGATGATGGTGGTGGTTTGGTAACTGTCGGCTGGGAATTTGGCGGCGGTAATTGCTGTCATTAACGGAGCGTTCAGTGCTTTCGAGCTGCTGCGTCCCGCGATAGCTTGAATGACACGAACTTTGCCTAGCAGATCAGCTGAGCTCCATTTCTGATAATTGACGTTTTTGTCTTGTAGTACGATTTCGCCGTACTTGTCGACGCCAACGGCTGGCACCGCGCCACCGAGAGTGAGGTTGTGCGCAAACGCCAGAGTAGGAGAGCATGCCAAGAGTAAGGCGATAAGTGTTTTATTTTTCATGGTTTTGTTTCCTCAGGTTGAGCAAACAAAGGTATAGCACACAAATGAGGGGAAAGAGAAATTCCCCTCATCAGGATCTCTTTAGAGTGTGGCGTGTGGCGGGAAGCACACACCAGTGCCACCAAGCCCACAATATCCGTTAGGATTCTTAGCCAGATATTGTTGATGGTAGGTTTCTGCAAAGTAGTAGGGGCCTGCTGGCAAAATCTCAGTAGTAATCGATGCACGTTCACGGCTTGCAAGTAGGGCTTGGTACTCCGCTTTTGAGGCTTCGGCGATCTCTCGTTGCTGCTCGGTGAAGTAATAGATCGCTGAACGATATTGTGTGCCGCGGTCATTGCCTTGGCGCATGCCTTGAGTTGGGTCGTGGCGCTCCCAAAAGGCACGCAGCAGTTCACTCAGTGGTAGGCGTTGTGGATCAAATACCACCCGTACTACTTCGGTATGCCCTGTTTGTCCTGTACACACTTCTTGATAGGTTGGGTTGGGCGTAAAGCCACCTGCGTAGCCGACTGAGGTAGAAATGATGCCGTCTAATTGCCAAAACAGACGTTCCGCTCCCCAAAAACATCCCATGCCAACTAAAATCTGTTGTTGGCCATCTTGCGGCTCAGCAGAGAGTGAGCTGCCATTGACGAAGTGGGTATCTTCAACGTTCATCGCGGTATCACGACCGGGAAGAGCGGTGTGCGCGGTAACCATAATGTTTTTGTCGAGCATGATATTTCCTTATTGAAGTGGGTGACGCGCTGTCTCTTTGAATATAGCAAGCAGCAACGTCCTGATTATCTTCGATACAGACCGGAGATTTAACCGTTTTCATACAGACGCAGCGATGCATTGACGCTATGATGCCCCTGTAGCAAAAATGTCACCGTTGTATAACGAGTTTAAATCAAGCATGAGACGAAAATCACTCCCCGCCTTACTCTCGCTCTGGTTGTTTTCAGCCGTATCTTACGCCGATGTGAAATTAGAGATCACAGGCTTAAGTGGTGCAGAGAAAGATAACGTCGATGCCTATCTGTCGTCGATTGCTCCTCAGGACTATTCCACCAGCTTGCGTTTTCAATCCCAGCTAGAAAAAAGCATAACCGAAGCACTGAATGCGCTCGGTTATTATCATGCTAACCTGCATTTTACGGTGTCAGAAGATAATCAGCGCTTGAGTGTGGCGGTCACCTTAGGCGAAGTGACTCGTTTTAGTGAAGTGGATATTGTGATCAGCGGTGAAGCGGAAAATGATCGTGATTTCCAACGGCTAATCCGACGCAGTGGTTTAAAAGTTGGTCAGTCGCTCAATCATAGTTTGTATGACAATTTAAAATCAGGGATCCGCAATCTTGCATTGCAAAAAGGTTACTTCAATGGTGACTTTCAAGATAGCCGACTGGAAGTGATCCCTGAACTGAATCAAGCGCGAGTGAAATTGCATTTCGATAGCGGGATTCGTTATCAATTTGGTGCGACAACCGTAGAAGGCAGTCAAATTGATGAAAATCGAGTGATGTCGCTGCGCCCTTTTAAGCAAGGTGACCCGTATTTAGTCTCGCAAGTCGGTGAATTTAACCAAAATCTTTCCAATACGGATTGGTTCTCTTCGGTGTTTGTGGAACCCGATTTATCGCAGCTAGATCAAGGTCGAGAGTTACCGATGAAGGTCTCGCTTGCTCCACAAGCGCGTAACCAATTGGAGACAGGTTTGGGGTATTCGACGGATGTCGGGGTACGTGGTTCATTAAAGTGGAAAAAACCTTGGGTCAATAGCTTAGGCCACAGTTTCGATAGTAGCTTTTCCCTTTCGGCACCGGAACAAACCATCACGGCGGGCTACAAAATACCCTTGGATGATGTGTTGCATGAGTATTACCGCATTCAGTATGGCATGAAGCATGTCGATAAGCGTGATACCGAGAGTTTGGAATCGAACCTTGCGTTAGAGCGGCATTGGCAGCTCGATGGTGGATGGCACCGTACGATATTTATCCGCTATCTGTTAGAAAACTATGAGCAAGGTTTGCAAGACGATAATAGCCAGTTTTTACTGCCGGGGGTGACTTACACCCGCACGCGGACTCGCAGCTCTGGCAGTTTGCTCACTTGGGGTGACAAACAAACCATCACCCTTGAATATGGCGATCCGGCATTGCTTTCCTCAACGCGTGTCGCGCGTGTGCAAGCGGGATCATCATGGTTGCGGACATACGCACGCAATCACCGTGGCTTAATTCGAGTGGATGGTGGTGCTAACCTTGCTGACCAATTTGATCAACTTTCCCCTTCATTACGTTTCTTCGCTGGTGGCGATAACAACTTGCGTGGTTACGGCTATGAATCGATTTCACCGAAAGACGCCAGTGGGGCATTAACGGGGGCGAAATACATTGCGACGAGCTCGATCGAATATCAATACCGCTTAACCGGTAACTGGTGGGCGGCGATGTTTATGGATGTCGGGGATGCGTTTAACGATAACCCAGACTGGAAAAAAGGTGCGGGGGTCGGCGTGCGCTGGGTTTCTCCTGTCGGCCCGATTCGTTTGGATTTCGCATGGGGGCTCGATGCCAACCCGGGTGAAGAGTTTAAAATCCACTTCACCTTGGGGCCTGAACTATGATCAAACGGGCTCTAAAATGGACCAAATGGTTCTCCATGTTGCTGTTGGTGTTGGTGATTATCTTAGTGCTGGCATTGGCGGGCGCGCTGTTTACCAACCCCGGCTTGCAAGCGGTATTGTGGGGCGCGCAGCAAGCGCTGCCGCAGTTGAAAGTCGAACAAGCCCAAGGCGCGCTGTTTCCCCGCTTTACTCTGCAAGGGGTCTCTTACTCTGATCGCGAGCTTAACCTGACGTTGGCGACTCAAACATTGAGTCTAGCGATTAACCCTAACTGCTTACTGGAACCGAGTATCTGCATTAATGAGCTGGCGATTAACGGTTTAACCTTGGATTTGCCTTCTTTGCCTGAAAGTGAAGAACCTCCGGTTGAGCCTGATGCTGAGCCGCTCAGTGAGCTTTCCACGCCAATCCCGATTCGAGTCGGTAAGCTCGCGCTAGACAACATCCAACTGAATATTCTGGGTAACCAAGTGGCGTGGCAGCAATTTCGTACTCGTGCGTCTTGGCAAGGGAGCCGACTACGTATCGGGCAAACCGAGTGGCAAGCGATTCGCCTTGCGTTAGCAGAGAGTGAAACCGCTAATGAACCCGCAAGCCCAACAACCACGGATAGCACCGAGCCCTTCGTGTTGCCTGACGTGTTGATCCCACTGCAAATTGAGTTGGAGCGGTTTGATATCCGCGATTTTCGTTTGCAGCAAGAAACGCCGATCATCGTTAATCACTTGGGTTTGCAAGCCAATGCTGCTGGGCATCAAGTGGCGATTTCAACGCTGGAATTAAGCATGCCGGAGTTGGATGCTCAATTAAGTGCGGAAGCGACGCTGAGTAACGACTATCCACTGCAGTTGGATCTGCGTAGCCAAATTCATTTAGAGGATTTCAAAGGACAAACGTTAGCACTGTCAGCACAGGGCAGTGTGGCGGATCTCAATCTGCAAGCCAGCCTCGATACACTGGCGCAAGCGCAACTCAACGCCCACTTTAATCTGTTGGATGCAGAGTTGCCGTTTGACCTCGAACTGTCAAATGTCAAAGCACAATGGCCAATGCAGGGAGAGGGCGATTATCGAGTTCAGATCCCGCAATTGAATGCGACGGGGTCATTGAAGAGTTATCAGTTGGCGTTACAAGCAGCATTGCAAGGAAAGGATCTGCCCGATATCGCTCTTGTCCTTAAAGGGCAAGGCAATGTCGATGAGATTGCTCTGCAATCGTTAAAAGTGGAATCGCTAGGCGGCTCCGTCACGGGGAGCGCGGTGGCGAACTGGAAAAATCCGCTCAATTGGGCCGCTCGTTTAAATCTGAAAAATATTCAGCCTGGTCTGCAATGGCCTGAAGCAGAAGGGAAAATCAGTGGCGAGTTGGATACCTCTGGATCGTTGACCGAGCAAGGCGGTTGGCAAGTGGAGGTGTCGCGTTTAGCGATCAACGGCATATTACGTGATTACCCGCTTAAAGTGCTTGGGGAAGTCAGCGCATCGGATGTGAAAGGGCAAGGTGATATTGCGCTGATCAGTAAAGGATTATCGTTGGTTCACGGGCCTAACTCACTGACGGCGAAAGGGCAACTGACAAAACAGTGGCGTATGTCGGTTGAGTTGGATGTGCCAGATTTAAGCAAATCCGTGCCGGACGCCAAAGGTAAAATCATTGGGGATGTATTGCTGCGTGGTGATCTTAAGCAGCCGAAAGTCAAACTCTTGCTCGATGCTGATAGTGTGCAGTGGCAAGATCTGGTCTCGATTGGGCATTTGACCTTACAAGGCAACGTGGCGCCGCTACCGGACCCTCAAGGCGATCTCTCGCTGCAAGTGCGCAATATTCAGTATGAAGATCAGCGGATTGACTCTGTTGATTTGAAAGCCCAAGGCTCGCAGAAAAAGCATTCAGTCACGCTGGATGTCGCTTCTGAGTTGGCGTCGACCAGTCTTGTTTTGAACGGCCGACTGCGTTTGGAACCGTCACTGCGTTGGCAAGGCGAATTGGAACGTATGTGGCTAAGCTCTCCACAAGGACAATGGCTGTTACAACAAGCCACTGCGCTGTCGTTCGATCAAAAAACCGAACGAGTTAAGGTTGCCGCTCATTGTTGGAAACAAGAAGAGGCTTCACTCTGTTTGGAGGAAGAGGCGGAGTTGGGTGCGCGGGGTGAGGCGCGTTTAGCGATTAAGCAGTTTGATTTTAAGCAGCTCGCTGGTGTCCTGCCTAAGGAAACCAAACTCAGTGGCGGCTTGAATGGCCAAGTGTGGGCGAAATGGGCTCCGAAAGCGGCACCACAGTTAAAAGCCAACCTGGTGTTGACCCCTGGTCACATTACGCAAAAATTAGAAAAAAGCGTTACATTTGGTTGGGATAAAGCACAATTTTCTGCTGAACTTGCCAAAAACCAACTGCAAGCCAGTTGGTTGTTAGACGCGACAGATAACGGTGACCTGACCGGTAATATCAAAATAGCGGATGTGCGTGCCGAGCAGAAAACTAATGCTTGGGGCCATCAACCTAACCACGTTTAACTTTGATTTCTTGCAGCCACTCATCGGGGAATACAGTGAGGCGAAATCAAGCATTAATGCCGATGTGCAGTTCCATGGGCCGATGCTGCATCCTCAACTGGAAGGGGAAGTGTTGGTCAATGATATCCGTGTCAAAGGTGATATTTCGCCAGTCGATGTGCAATCAGGGCAGGTGTCACTCAAATTTAATGGTTATCAGGCAGTGTTAACTGCCGATATCCAAACCACGGATGGCTTGCTGGAAGTGGATGGGGATGCGAACTGGCAATACTTGGAGGATTGGCGACTCAAAGCGCGAGTGCATGCTCCCTCTATGATGGTGGATCTGCCGCCTATGGTGAGAGTCAAGGTGATCCCTGATTTAACCTTGACCATGCAACCTCAACTGGCACGTGTGACGGGGAATATCGCTTTACCTTGGGGGCGGATCGTCGTGGAAGAGCTGCCGCCGAGTGCAATTGGTGTCTCGAAAGATCAAGTACTGCTGAATGCGGACTTGCAACCGCTGAGCGAGAAAGAGTCGCTACCGTTTACCGTAGAAACGGATGTGAACGTGCAAATTGGCGACGATTTCCAACTCAATGCCTTTGGTTTACAAGGTAACTTAGTCGGGCGGCTGAATGTCGCGCAAAAAGATAAAGGGCCGTTCATTTTAGGTGAGGTGAACATTCGTAATGGTCAATACCGCTCGTTTGGGCAAGATCTACAGATCAAAGAGGGTAAGATCTTGATGAATGGTCCTGCGGATCAGCCTTATTTAGCGATCACGGCGATCCGTAACCCAGACAACACCCAAGATAATGTGATCGCTGGGGTGCGAGTGAGTGGACCATCCGATGAGCCATCACTGACGATTTTCTCTGAACCTGCGATGCCGCAAGCGAATGTGCTTTCGTATTTGCTGCGTGGACAGAATATCGATGGTGAAACGGGTGGCAACGCCATGACGACAACCTTGATTGGTTTGAGCTTGGCACAAAGCGGCAAGTTGGTGGGCGAGATAGGCCAAGCCTTTGGCGTGCAGGATTTACAATTGGATACGGCAGGCTCGGGGGATGATTCACAAGTGACCGTAAGCGGTTATATTTTGCCCGGCTTGCAAGTGAAATATGGCGTAGGTATTTTTAACTCAGTCGGCGAATTTACCGTTCGTTATCGCTTGATGCAGGATCTGTATCTGGAGGCCGTCTCCGGTGTCGACAGCGCCGTGGACTTGCTCTATCAGTTCGAATTCAACTAAGGAGAGAGATGTGCAGCACCTTGTTTTTGTGTATGGCACTTTGCGTCACGGAGAGAGCAACCATACTTACTTACAGCAGAGTCAGTTGCTTGGTCAATTTGAAACCAAACCCGAGTATGCCCTGTATGATTTAGGCGCGTATCCAGGATTGGTGGAAGGGCATCAATCGGTGCATGGTGAAGTCTATCTAGTGGATGAGCATACGCTCGCTCAACTGGATATTTTGGAAGATGTTCCCATCGAGTATCGGCGTGACACCATTGAGACACCGTTTGGTACCGCGTGGATCTATATTTATCAAGAAACCCATCGCTTACATTCACTGATCGATTCCGGAGATTGGTGCCAGCGTGTCTAGTTCTGACATACAAAGAAAAAAGCCAGCTTAGCTGGCTTTTTTATGCTCAAAACGTGGGCTTATTTGTTTTGCGCACGCTCGTAAGAGCTCAGGATTTCAGCGCGAGCAGAAGCGGCATCTTCCCAGCCATCCACTTTTACCCACTTGCCTGATTCCAGCTCTTTGTAACGCTCAAAGAAGTGAGTGATCTGCGCTTTCAGCAGCGCTGGCAGATCGTTCACGTCTTGGATGTGATCGTACTCTTTAGAGATCTTGGTGTGCGGTACCGCAACCACTTTCGCATCTTCACCGGATTCGTCGGTCATCTTCAGCACGCCAACTGGACGGCAGCGGATTACAGAACCTGGGATCAGTGGGTATGGCGTTGGAACCAAAACGTCTACTGGGTCACCATCGAGTGACAGAGTGTGGTTCACGTAGCCGTAGTTGCATGGGTAGAACATAGGCGCTGACATAAAGCGGTCTACGAATACTGCGCCAGACTCTTTGTCGACTTCGTATTTGATTGGGTCAGCATTAGCAGGGATTTCGATCACTACATAGATATCATCAGGCAGTGATTTGCCCGCTGGCACATTGTTTAAGCTCATTAACGGTTTCCTTTTTTCTGTTGGCCGGACTTCAAATTCGGGATTTATTATTATGCATGTTTGCCGATGGCGCAAAATGCACCCGTCAGCAAAGGGGTGAGTTTACTCTCAAAATAAAGGATCCCCAAGCTGGTAGAGAGAAAAAGCGCCGCATGGAGCGGCGCTAACAAGCTTAATCGGGGTAAGTTTCTAAAAATTCTTGAACTTTATGCACCATGTTCTTAGAACCGACAAAGAACGGAACGCGTTGATGCAATTCGGTGGGTTTGATGTCCATGATGCGATGCATTCCATCAGAAGCCAGACCGCCCGCTTGTTCAATCAAAAATGCCATCGGGTTGCATTCATAAAGCAGACGCAGCTTACCGTTCGGGTGGCTTTGCGTGCTTGGGTATAAATAGATACCACCTTTGAGCAGGTTGCGATGGAAATCGGCCACCAGCGAGCCAATGTAGCGCGAAGTGTAAGGGCGACCATCTTCGGGCACATTTTCTTGGCAGAACTTGATGTACTTTTTCACCCCAGTCGGGAAACGGATGTAGTTACCCTCGTTGATGGAGTAAATCTTGCCGTTTTCAGGAATACGCATATTCTCGTGGGAGAGATAGAAAGTGCCGAGCGAAGGATCGTAAGTAAAACCGTTCACCCCATTGCCCGTCGTGTACACCAGCATGGTGGACGATCCGTAAATCACATAACCGGCGGCGACTTGTTTATTGCCCGGTTGCAGAAAATCTTCCTGAGTCGGAGGCGTGCCGACTGGCGAAACGCGGCGGTAAATCGAGAAAATCGTCCCCACCGATACGTTGACATCGATATTGGAAGAGCCGTCTAACGGATCCATCAACACCACGTACTTGGCATTTTTGTTGAGCTCTTTGTTGAATGCGACCGCTTCATCTTCTTCTTCACTCGCCACACCACACACTTGATCGCGTGCTTCCAGTGCGGCTTTGAATTTTTCATTGGCATACAGGTCGAGTTTTTGTTGCTCTTCGCCTTGAATGTTGTCATTACCGGAAGCGCCAATGATATCCGCCAGCCCCGCTTTGTTGATTTCGCGGTTGACGATTTTGGCAGCCAAACGAATGGACGCTAAAAGAGAGGAAAGTTCACCGCTGGCGTGGGGGAAGTCATGTTGTTTTTCAACAATAAATTCACCGAGGGTGCGCATTTTCTGCATGTTGATTCCTTAACACTATTTTGTCGGGGGTAAGCCCGTTTGTGACACTATCCTTGACTCGGCGTCACAAGCGGGTTGGCAAGATGATGGGATCCTCTAATGGAATCGATTGCGCTATGCATCTTGTCTGGTGTGGATTGTAAAACTTAGATCTTTTTACGGGTACTGAACTAACCGACACAGATCTCAGTTTGATTGTCGACCATTTCGAATTTACATGACGCTGAACTGCTGCACTCGCTTTTAGCGAGCGGATCGGGATAATGGAGCCATTCCAATCGCACAGTAAAAAGGCTGGGTTTTTATGCACATTCATATCTTGGGAATTTGTGGCACTTTCATGGGCGGCGTTGCGGTGTTGGCACGTCAACTGGGTCATAAAGTGACGGGCAGCGATGCCAATGTTTACCCGCCAATGAGTACCATGTTAGAGGCGCAAGGCATCGAGATCATTGAAGGTTTTGACCCTGCTCAATTAGAGCCTAAGCCTGATCTGGTGGTGATTGGCAACGCAATGAGCCGTGGTAACCCTTGTGTAGAATACGTGCTTAACCACAACCTGCGTTACACCTCTGGCCCGCAGTGGCTACAAGATTTTCTACTGCATGATCGCTGGGTGATTGCGGTATCGGGAACGCATGGCAAAACCACCACTTCAAGCATGGTGGCGTGGGTACTGGACCATTGCGGTTATCAACCGGGTTTCTTAGTCGGTGGCGTATTGGGCAATTTTGGTATTTCGGCTCGTTTAGGTGAAAGCATGTTTTTTGTCGTCGAGGCCGATGAATACGACAGTGCTTTTTTCGATAAGCGATCTAAGTTCGTGCATTACCATCCTCGCACCTTAGTGATGAACAACTTAGAGTTCGATCATGCAGACATTTTCGATAACTTAGAGGCGATCAAGCGTCAATTTCATCATTTGGTGCGTACTGTGCCGGGTAATGGTCGTATTCTCGCACCTAAGCAAGATGAAGCTTTAGCCGATGTTTTTAAGCGCGGTTGTTGGAGCGAAACCGAGTTCAGTGGTGAGCAAGGTGAGTGGCAAGCGGAAAAAATCACCGCTGATGGTTCACAGTTCCATGTTTTATTCAAAGGTGAACACGTTGGTCAAGTCGATTGGAGCTTGGTGGGCGATCACAACGTCAGCAACGCGCTAATGGCGATTGCTGCGGCGCGTCATGTCGGGGTTGCGCCAGAGCTGGCTTGTGAGGCATTGGGGCTGTTTGTCAACACTAAGCGCCGCTTAGAGCTGAAAGGCGAAATCAATGGAGTAACGGTGTACGACGATTTTGCCCATCACCCGACGGCGATTGAACTTACGCTCGGCGGTTTACGTAATAAAGTGGGTGATAAGAAAATCATCGCCGTACTGGAGCCGCGCTCTGCCACCATGAAGTTGGGCGTGCACAAAGAAACCTTGGCCGCTTCGCTGCACAGCGCTGATTCGGTTTACCTTTATCAGCCGTCTAACATCCCTTGGTCGGTGGAAGAGGTCGCGAAACAGTGTCAACAGCCTGCGCAAGTGAGCGCCAATATGGATGAATTTGTGGCTATGATTGCTAAAGAAGCCCAAGCGGGTGACCAGATTTTGGTGATGAGCAACGGTGGTTTTGAAGGTATTCATGGCAAGTTGCTCGCGGCACTGCAACAGAAATAATTTAAGGTGAGCATGAACAGCAATCGAACCATTACCCTGGCTTGGACTGGCGCTTCCGGAGCGCCTTACGGGCTACGCTTATTGCAATGCCTGTTAGCGGCGGATTATCAGGTGTACTTGCTGATCTCGTCGGCGGCGCGAGTAGTATTAGCGACAGAACATGGCTTGAAACTGCCTGCTAACCCTGAAGCGGCGCAAGCGGCTTTGGTGGAGCATCTGGGCTGCGGCAGTGATAAGTTGGTGGTGTGCGGCAAAGAAGATTGGTTTTCGCCAGTGGCTTCAGGTTCGGCTGCCCCCAAGCAGATGGTGGTGTGTCCATGCTCGGCAGGCAGTGTAGCCGCGATTGCTCATGGCATGTCAGATAATCTGATTGAACGCGCCGCTGATGTGGTGCTGAAAGAGCGTGGACAACTGCTGCTGGTGGTGCGTGAAACGCCATTCTCCACTTTGCACTTAGAAAATATGCTTAAGCTCTCGCACATGGGCGTGACTATCATGCCTGCTGCGCCGGGTTTTTATCATCAGCCACAATCGATTGACGATCTGGTCGATTTTATGGTGGCGCGCATTCTCGATCATCTTGGCATCGAACAAGCGCTTGTGCCCCGTTGGGGCTATGACCAACGCGCGCGCGCCGAATAATTGCATGGCCAGTCGCAATTTTCCGCTACTGGCTAATTACAAGATTTCCCATTACAATCCAACCCACTCACGGGGGGCCACCCATTCATTCGAATGGCGCTGAGATCAAGCACTGCTTGGGACCCGCAATGACTGCGATGTTCGCGGTTGAACCTGAACCAGATAATGCTGGCGTAGGAATTGAGCTAGGTTTGCAGAATGGAATAATGGACGATTCTCTGCCTCCCTCAAGCCTGTGCCGCTCATTAAGGAGAGCGAGCCTTGAAATTTCAACTGACTGCGGTTGCGTTAGCAACCCTATGTGTTGCCTCTGCAGCGTCTGCTGCATCAACCCTCACCGTTTACACTTACGACTCTTTTGCCGCCGATTGGGGGCCCGCTCCAGCGATTGAAAAAGCGTTTGAAGCACAATGTGGCTGCGATCTGCAATTTGTCGCGTTAGAAGATGGCGTGTCGATTCTCAACCGTCTGCGTTTAGAAGGCAGCAATAGCAAAGCCGATGTGGTCTTGGGGCTGGATAACAACCTTATCGAAGAAGCCAAACAAACCGGATTATTGGCGACTCACAGTGTGGATACCAGCAAGGTGACTCTGCCCAATGGCTGGAGTGACAACACGTTTGTACCTTATGACTATGGCTATTTCGCTTTCGTTTATAACAAAGAGAAGTTGGCTAACCCGCCGGCCAGCTTGAAAGAGTTGGTGGAAAAGCGTGATGATCTGAAAGTGATCTACCAAGACCCGCGCACTTCAACGCCGGGACAAGGTTTACTGCTGTGGATGAAATCTGTCTATGGCGACCAAGCGCCACAAGCGTGGAAGCAGCTGGCGAGCAAAACGGTCACCGTGACCAAAGGTTGGTCAGAAGCTTACTCGATGTTTCTCGGTGGAGAGGCTGATCTGGTGCTCTCGTACACCACTTCGCCGGCCTATCACTTGATTGCGGAAAATGATGCACGTTTTGCCACTGCGAATTTCAGCGAGGGGCATTACCTGCAAGTGGAAGTGGCCGCCAAAGTCAAAAGCACTAAAAATGGCGAGCTGGCGGACAAGTTCCTGCAATTTATCCTGAGTAATGAGTTCCAAAGCGTGATCCCAACGGGTAACTGGATGTATCCAGTGACGGCGGTTGAACTGCCAAAAGGGTTTGATACTTTGGCGGTACCGACACAATCTCTTTCTTTCAGCGCACAGGAAGTCGCGCAAATGCGTAAGCCATGGATTCGTGAGTGGCAGCAAGCGCTGAGCTTCTAAGGTTAAGCGTTGAATCGAACTCCTCAATTAGGCTTTTGGGTCGCGGCTGGTGTCGCGACCTTTGTCCTCGCGGCATTAGCGGCGCTGCTCTGGCAAGCGCCACCGCTCAATCTGAATCTGATCTGGCAAGATGCCTATTATCGACATGTGACCCAGTTCAGCTTTTACCAAGCTTTTTGGTCCACCGTGCTCAGTGTGGGGTTGGCAATTCCGGTTGCTCATGCCCTCAGTCAGCGCCGTTTCCCCGGTCGTGATTTACTACTGAAACTGTTCGCGATGACGCTGGTTTTGCCGGTGTTGGTGGCGATTTTTGGCTTGATTGCAATTTACGGTAACAGCGGTTGGTTGGCCAAAATACTCCAAAGTTTTGGGCTTTCTCTGCCGTTTTCGATTTATGGTTTAAACGGTATTTTACTTGCCCATGTACTGTTTAATTTGCCTTATGCCAGCCGTTTGCTGCTGCAAAGTTTAGAAGCGATCCCCAGTGAGCAGCACAAGCTGTGCGCCCATCTCGGCATGAGCCGTTGGCAAAAGTTTAAGTGGGTCGAGTGGCCGCGTCTGCGTCAGCAACTGCCGCACGTTGCAGGCTTGGTGTTTATGCTTTGCTTTACTAGCTTTGCAACCGTGATGGCGCTCGGCGGCGGGCCTAAAGCAACCACCATTGAGCTCGCAATCTACCAAGCGATCAAATTCGATTTCGATCTGCAAATTGGCGCGTTATTGGCGATTTGGCAGATGTTGCTGTGTACCTTACTGACTTTTACCCTGCAGCGTTTTTCCCATTCCCGACCCATGAACAGTGCTGCGAGCAAGGTGACTGAGCGTTGGATACGTGATTCATGGCGCGCCAAAGTTTGGGATGCGAGCTGGATTGTCGCCGCATGTGTCTTGGTATTGCCACCATTATTGATGGTGGTGCTGGCAGGGCTCAATTCAAAGCTTGGCAAGGTACTGACGAGCGGCGATTTTTGGTCGGCAGTCAGCCACTCTTTGCAAGTGGCGAGCTTAGCCAGTAGCTTGGCTCTGGCCAGTGGAATCGCGATGTTACTCACCAGCCGAGCCTTGCGGTTGAAAGCGGCCCATCGCCGCGCGGATGTCGTGGAGTGGATCGCGACGTTAATTCTGGTGACGCCGGGATTAGTGGTGAGTACCGGACTCTTTTTACTGCTGCGTAATATCACCGATGTGTTTCGTTTGGCTTACTGGATTGTGGTCGCAGTCAACGCGCTAATGGCGCTGCCTTACGTCGTAAAAACCTTGAGCCAACCTATGTGGCACTTGGCTCAGCAATATGAATTGCTGTGCGCCAGTTTAGGCATGTCTGGTTGGCGTCGATTTCGTTTAGTGGAGTGGCGCGCGCTGCGTAAGCCTCTCTCCCATGCGTTTGCGATCGGTTTTCTGCTCTCGATGGGGGATTTAAGCGCAATTGCCCTGTTTGGTAGCCAAGATTTTCGCACACTGCCGCTCTATCTTTATCAACTGCTCGGCAGCTATCAGATGGATACCGCGGCGGTCGTCGCGTTGGCCATGCTGATCATGAGTGTGGGTTGGTTTTATGTGATTGAGCGGCTGTTTGCCCAGCGTCCGCTTACCAAACGCTAATGAGGAAAAGCATGTTAGCTCTAGATAAAGTGCGTTACGAATATGAGCACGAATGGTTCGAGTTTGATCTGAACGTGGCTGATGGCGACATTGTGGCGCTGATGGGACCCAGTGGCGCGGGTAAATCTACCTTGCTGAGTCTGGTGGCGGGATTTATTGAACCGGCGAGCGGCAGCATCAAGGTCAATGATCAGTCGGTACTCGGTTTAGCGCCTTATCAACGCCCTTTTTCGATGCTCTTTCAGGAGCACAACCTGTTTGCCCATCTTACCGTGCGTGAAAACATCGGCTTAGGTTTACACCCTGGCCTCAAATTGAACGCTGAGCAGAAACAGCAAGTGGTTGATGCCGCTCAGCAAGTAGGAATTGCCGACTACCTAGATCGTTTACCTGAGCAACTTTCCGGCGGGCAACGCCAGCGGGTGGCACTCGCACGCTGTTTTGTGCAGCCGAATCCGATTTGGTTGCTTGATGAGCCATTTTCGGCGCTCGATCCTTTGCTGCGTGAAGAGATGCTCACTTTGGTAAAACAGTTAGCCAGTGAGCGGCAGCGCACTGTAGTGATGGTGACCCACCATCTTAGTGATGCGCGTGCCATCGCCAGCAAAATCGCATTTTTGAGCCAAGGTGAAGTGAAGGTGGTGAGTGATTGTCAGGCAGTGACAGCGCAGCATCCTCATCCTGAACTGGCTCAGTTTGTGGCGGCGGCACTGAGTGAGCCGAAATGACGCTGAGTGAACGGATATACATCGACCGTAAAGAAAAAGGTTAGCTTGCGCTAACCTTTTTTGATGCTGTTGGTTAAAACGAGATGGCTTGCGGCCTCGCGTTTTATTCCGCTGAATCCAGATCGTCTTCACTCTCTTCTTCGATCTCTTGTTTTGCCAACATTGCTTCTTTGAGCAGTTGGAAGATCTCGCGAGACGATTTTGGCGGCTTGTTGCCCGTCTTTTTCTTTGCTGGCTTGACGCGCTAGCAGACGCAGACGTTGACGATCCGCTTCTGGGTATTGCTCCATCGCCACTTCAATTGCGCTATCCCCTTCGGCAACGATGCGATCACGCAGTTGCTCCAGTTTGTGCAGTAATGCAGTGGTTTGCGAGTGCTTGTTACGCAGTTTATCCAGTGCCGCTTGCAGTGGCTCTGGGTCAATATGGCGCATCAGTTTGCCAATGTATTGCAGTTGGCGGCGACGAGCTTCGTTTTTAAAACGCTGCGCATCTTTGATCGCTTCAGCCAGATCTTCTGGCAGTGGGAATCTGGCTAACGCGGAAGGTTTTAATTCAACCAGCTCTTCGCCGAGCTTTTGCAAGGCTAGCATGTCATTTTTCATTTCGGTTCTACTGACCCAAATGATCTCTTCTTCCTCTTCCCTAAGGGGCTTTTTGGTTTTTACGTGCCATCTTCTTCATCATGATGAGTTACTTATGTCGGCTATTTTAGCAAGAATCGTGGGGAGAAAGCGAAATTCTTGTTATCCTAATAACATCAATAACCAATGGTTGAATGAAATATGGATGTAAAAGAGCGAGTTGCGCTGCAGCGTCAAGAGCTGGAAGCTGCGGTTGCTAAGGCATTAGAGCTTGCTGCGGCGAGTTCGGATGCGGCTGAAGTGGCGATCACCAAGAGCACGGGGTTAAGTGTTTCGACCCGCATGTGTGAAGTTGAAAATGTTGAATTCAACAGTGATGGTGCACTTGGAATTACCGTTTACCGCGGTCAACGTAAAGGCAGCGCTTCAACATCGGACTTGAGTGAAAAAGCGATTCGACAAACCGTATTAGCCGCGCTGGATATTGCCCAGTATACTTCGGCCGATCCTTATGCAGGCCCAGCTCCGAAAGAGTTGATGGTGCAGGATATTCCTGATCTTGACCTCTTCCATCCTGATGAGCCGAATCCCGATGTGGCGGCGCAAATTGCCATTGCGGCAGAACGTGCGGCGTTAGGTTATAGCAAGAAAATTAAGCAAAGCGATGGCGGTAGTTACGATAGCCATTTCGGCATTCGTGTTTACGGCAATAGCCACGGTTTATTGGCTAGCTATGCCTCTAGTCGCCACAGCATTAGCTGTAGTGTGATTGGTGAAGGCCGCAACGGTGAAATGGAGCGCGATTACAGCTACACCGTGGCGCGTCACCGTGACGATTTATGGATGCCAGAAAGCGTTGGCTTGCAAGCGGCGGAAAATACGGTGAGCCGTCTGGATCCGCAAAAGCTGAAAACGGGTCAGTTTCCAGTGATGTTTGCGGCAGATGTGGCGACTGGCTTAATCGGTCATCTGGTGATGGCGATCAGCGGTGGCAACTTATATCGCAAATCGAGTTTCTTACTCGATCATCTTGGCAAAACCATTCTGCCGACGTGGTTCAATATCAGTGAGCGTCCGCATGTGATGCGTGGTTTGGCTTCCAGCCCATTTGATAGTGAAGGGGTTCGTACCCAAGATTTGGAAATCATCACAGATGGTGTGTTGGCAACTTACTTACTGACCAGCTACGCCGCGCGTAAAATGAACATGACCCCAACCGGTCATGCGGGTGGCATTCATAACTGGACTGTGAAATCGACTGGTCAAAACTACCAACAGATGCTCAAAGAATTGGGCACTGGCTTACTGGTGACCGAAGTGATGGGACAAGGTGTGAATGTGGTGACGGGGGATTACTCACGTGGCGCTGCTGGTTTCTGGGTAGAAAATGGTGAAATCAAATACCCTGTTTCTGAAATCACCATTGCGGGTAACCTCAAGCAGATGTTGCAGCAGATTGTCGCGGTGGGCAGTGATATCGAAACACGCTCCCAGATCCAAACCGGTTCTATTTTGATTGAATCAATGAAGGTCGCAGGCGAGTAAGCTCTGAGCCATTGAATGAAAAAGCCGACAGAAAGTCGGCTTTTTTGTCGAATCAATTTGGGAAATGAGACATTAACTGGCAAGCAGCAAAGTGGCTAGACCGAGAAAGACGGATAAACCAATCACATCGGTGACGGTGGTGAGCGCCATCCCGCCGGCAAGAGCTGGGTCGATGTTCATCTTTTTCAGCAAAATAGGAATGCTTACCCCGGCAATACCTGCCACGATCAAATTGGTCATCATTGCCGCGGAAATGATTCCGCCTAGCATCCATTCGCCTTTCCACACCACGACGATGGCTCCGATGATCAATGCCCACGTAATGCCATTCAGTAGGCCGATTGCCGCTTCTTTCATCAGAAGTTCGCGTTTGTTACTGTCACCGATATGACCCAGTGCCAGCCCCCGAATCACCAGAGCAACGGTTTGGTTGCCCGCAACACCCCCCATAGATGGCACGATGGTCATCAACACGGCCACCGCCGCCATTTGTTCGAGAGTCGCTTCAAACATGTTCGAAACCGAAGCCGCAGCAAGGGCAGCTAGCACGTTGGCACCGAGCCAAATACTGCGTTTGCGCGCTGATTTGACAACAGGGGCGAAGGTATCTTCATCATCATCCATACCCGCCATACTCATCATTGAGTGTTCGGCGTCTTCACGGATAATATCGACCACGTCATCGATGGTAATACGACCAACCAGATGCTGATTTTCATCCACCACAGGGGCAGAAACCCAGTTACGCCGTTCGAACAGATTCGCGATGTCGGAGTCTTTCATATCGACTTTGATCGCTTCATCCGCATCGTCCATCACTTCGCTGACGGGTACATCCGGTTGGGTGGTGAGCAGAGTGACGAGAGAAAGATGACCAATCAGTTTGCTTTCATCATCAATCACATACAACGCATCGGTCGCTTCTGGTAGCTCGCCCTTCATGCGCAGATAACGCAGTACCACATCGACATCCACATCGGCACGAATGGTGATTACGTCGGTGTTCATCAGGCCGCCGGCGGTATCTTCCGGATAGGAAAGTGCGGTTTCGACCCGCATTCGATCCGCGGCATCCATTTGGGACAGAACTTCGCGTGACACATCATCTGGCAAGCTACGCAATACGTAGGCGACATCATCGATGTCCATACCTTCGGTCGCTTCGGCGAGTTTCTCTGGTGCCATTTTCGACACCAGCGCATCCTTAACGTCTTCATTCAGCTCATCAAGGATTTCACCGTAATCTTCCGGGTCAGTCAGTTGCCACAATACCTCACGCGCTTTACGTGGTGAGGCTTCCAGTAGATGAGCAATATCTTCTGGCTCCATGTCCTGCAGTTGGCGACGAACATGAACAAAGCGGCCATTATCTAAGGCTTCAGTGATTTCTTGGAGGGTGAGGTGAGCTTGGTCAAATTCGATCTGCTCGGCCATGGCTTCCCCCTAGGTTGGAATTGGAATAATGGTCAGCATGGTAACTTAATTTACCCGCTTATTTAATAAGATCTTAGTAAGGAATAAGGATTTCTTTACTCTTCTTTGCCTTGATAGGGCAGGCCGGTGGGGCGGCGCGATAGGTGGCTAGTGAGGAGCCTTACTCATCTTCATCAAATTTTTGTTCGATAAGCTGACAAACGGCCTGTAGTGCTTGCTCAGCTTGCGAACCTTCGGCAGAGATCACCACGTTTTGCCCTTGTGCTGATTCCAGCATCAGTAACCCCATCACACTGTCGGCCGTCGCTTCTCGGCCATCTTGGCTCTGCACGGTTAGCACGGCATCAAACGATTGAGCCAATTGTACCAATTTGACGGCTGCGCGAGCATGCAGACCAAGGCGGTTTTGGATGAGAACGGTTTGGCTCAATTGTGGCATGATGAACTCCTAGGATTGCTGCTTTTCCAATGAAGTATGGCGGATTTGTACCTGATGACCAAGTTGGGCAAAGTATTCGCCGATCTGTTGAGTGAGATAGACCGAGCGATGTTTACCACCGGTACAACCAATGGCAATGGTCAGGTAGCTGCGATTGTTTTTCTCAAGCATAGGCAGCCAGTATTCAACGAATTTTTGGATCTGCTGTTTCAGCTCCATCACTTCGCTATGGCCTTCCAAGAAGGATTTGATCGGTGCATCCAGTCCCGTCAGTGGGCGTAGATCTGGCTCCCAGTGCGGGTTTGGCAAAAAGCGCACATCGAACACGTAGTCGGCATCGCTCGGTAAACCGTACTTAAAGCCAAACGATTGAAACACCATGACGAGGTCCTTGCGCTCACGGCCTTCAATGCGCATACGTACCGTTTCGCTCAGGTCATGTAGCGACTGATTACTGCTATCAAGGAGTAGATCGGCTTGTTCTTTGAGTGGGCGCAGTAGTTGCTTTTCTAACTCTATCGCTTGTGCAAGCGAAGGCTTGCTTTGACTCAGAGAAAGAGGATGAATACGCCGTGTTTCTACTGTAGCGTTTGAGCAGGGTTTCTTTGCTGGCATCAAGAAACAGCATGCTGACATCATTGTTTTGCTTGAGCTGTTCGAGCACATCCTGCACTAAGCCCGGTTCTTTGGGCAAATTACGGATGTCGATGCTGACAGCCACATTCTGCTGACTGCCCTGTACTGATTGAATAAAAGCGGGCAGCAGACTGACGGGTAGGTTATCAACGCAATAGTAACCTAGGTCTTCCAGTACGCGAAGAGCGACGCTCTTACCGGCTCCTGATTGTCCGCTGACCACGATCAAACGCATACTGTTTGCCTGCTATTGGTTTACCATGATGTTAAACAGCTCTTGATCGCTTTCTGCATTGCGAAGCTGCTTGAGGATCTGCTTATCGTTGAGGCGTTCTGCCATACAAGCGAGGGTTTTCAAATGCTCTTTGCACTGATCTTCAGGAACCAATAGAGCAAACAGGAGATCGACCGGACGGTTATCAATCGAATCAAATTCAATCGGCTCTTCGCATTGCAGCAATACCGCGACCGCTTTTTCACTGTCGGACATGCGTGCGTGCGGGATGGCAATCCCGTTACCAATACCAGTACTGCCCATTTTCTCGCGGCTTAACATGCACTCGAACAATTCGGTGGCATTCTGGCCAGTATGAAGGGCAGCGATTTCGCTGATGATTTCTAGTGCTCGTTTCTTACTAGAACATTGGACTGCACTTTTGGTGCAGTCCAATGAAAGTACTTCGCTCAATTGCATGATTAATGACTACTTAGCTTTTCTTTATGCTTATTCAATTGTCGAACCAATTTATCCACCAAACTATCGATGGCGGCATACATGTTTTCATCGTCCGCGTGGGCGTGAATTTCAGCTTGGTTTACGTGGAGCGTAGCTTCGGCGATCTGGCGCAGTTTTTCTAACACGTAAAATGACTTGAACGTTGATTAATTTGGTCGTAAAAAACGACTCAAGTTTGTCAAATTTGGAGTGAACATAGTCTTGCATTGAATCGGTAAGATCAATGTGGTGGCCTTGAATGTTGATTTGCATAGACTTTCCTTTTCTAGTTTAGGCCTATAGCAGGCGTTTACGCTGACTTGATGGAGCAATGCCGAGTGACTCGCGATATTTAGCAATGGTCCGTCGCGCCACTTGGATACCTTGGTCAGCCAGTAGGGTTGCGATCTTGCTGTCACTCAGTGGCTTGGTTGGGTTTTCCGCCGCCACCAGTTTTTTGATCAGCGCTCTGATCGCAGTGGACGAGCACTCTCCGCCATTGTCAGTACTGACGTGACTGGAGAAAAAGTACTTCAACTCAAAAATGCCGCGTGGGGTATGCATGTATTTCTGCGTGGTGACACGCGAAATGGTGGATTCATGCATTTCCACGGCCATCGCGACATCGTTGAGCACCATCGGCTTCATCGCTTCTTCACCATACTCGAAGAAATCGTGCTGGTGTTCAACTATGCACTTGGCAACTTTGAGCAGTGTCTCGTTTCTACTTTCTAAACTTTTGATCAGCCATTTTGCTTCTTGCAAATTGGTGCGGATGTAGTTGCTCTCCGCATTATTGCCGCGCATCAGGTCGGCATACTGCTGATTGATCTTCAGTTTAGGCACACTGTCTGGGTTGATGGTGACCAACCATCGACCTTGTTCTTTATACACTGACACATCAGGTATGACGTATTCAGCGTGATCTTCAGCGATTCGACTGCCAGGGCGAGGATCGAGTTGCTGAATGAGCTGTAGGATCTCGCGTAAGTCTTCTTCTTTGAGCTTAGTCTCTTTCAGAATGGTTTTGTAATCGCGATTACCTAAATCATCAATGTATTGTGAGAGTAGCAGTCGCGCCTCTTCCAACCATGGGGTCTCAATGGGATAGGTGGTGAGTTGCAGCAGTAGACAATCTTGCAAATTAAGCGAGGCAACACCAAAAGGATCAAACTGTTGTATGCGTTTACGCACCGCTTCGATTTCATCCAACTCAATCTCATCGCTGTGTAGGCTTTCTTGGTATTTCTTCGTAATTGAGACCGTCAAATAACCGTAGTCATCGATGGCATCGATGAGGGCGGTTGCGATGGTGCGATCGACATCGCTAAAGGGGGTTAAATCGAGTTGCCAGAACAGGTAATCTTGCAGGGTTTGGGTGGTTTCGCCTTGGTAGATCGGTGCATCATCATCGAGTGCCAGTCCTGTACTGCCAGTATTGGCGCTATAAACTTCATCCCAAGTGGTATCCATTTCCAGTTCGGCACTGATTTCGGATTTTTCAATCAAGTCTGAGCTGTCTTGTGGCTCAGGTTCGTAGAGTTCTTCTGGCTCGCGTGGGCTTTCTTCCGTCAATCGCACGCTATCGAGTGATGGTGCATCGTCTTGGTTATCTTCCACCTCTAACAAGGGATTGGATTCCAATGCTTCCTGAATTTCTTGCTGCAGATCCAGCGTCGAAAGCTGCAACAAGCGGATGGCTTGCTGGAGCTGCGGAGTCATGGCTAACTGTTGACCTAGCTTGAGCTGTAATGACGGTTTCATGCAGTAATGGATGCCTTGTTATTGTTAGTATTGTTTGAACTCTACTCTGTTTTAATCATAGACGGAATTGTTCGCCGAGATAAACCTGCTTCACTTGTTCATTATTAAGAACATCTTGTGGGGTGCCTTCCGCAATCAGACGTCCTTGGCTGACAATATACGCTTTTTCACACACATCGAGTGTTTCACGTACGTTGTGGTCGGTGATGAGGACGCCTAAACCACGATCGCGCAGATGTTCGATGATTTTTTTTATGTCGATAACTGAAATCGGGTCAACGCCGGCAAAAGGCTCATCGAGCAAAATAAATTGTGGGTTAGCGGCCAAGGCTCGCGCGATCTCGACTCGGCGACGTTCACCTCCCGATAGCGCCATTCCGGCACTTTTACGGATGTGTTGAATATGGAACTCTTCGAGCAGATCTTCGAGTTTGTCTTGACGCTCTTCATGGGTCAGCTCTTCACGAGTTTGCAATACGGCCATGATGTTGTCTTCGACCGAGAGCTTGCGGAAGATCGACGCTTCTTGTGGTAGGTAGCCAATGCCCATGCGTGACCGGCTGTGCATCGGTAAAATACTGATGTCGTTGTCATCAATAGTGATGGTGCCTTCGTCACGCGCGACCAGACCCACAATCATGTAAAACGAAGTGGTTTTGCCTGCTCCGTTCGGGCCAAGCAAACCAACAATCTGGCCTGACTCAACTTGTAAGCTGACGTCTGAAACCACTTTGCGTTTTTTGTAGCTCTTGGCTAAGTGCTGTGCTTTTAGAATGGCCATGGTTACTCTTGTTGTACTGCTTGTGGTTGAAGAACGGTTGACACACGTCCTTTGCCTTCACTATCGGCAATCAGCTTTTGTGAGCTGATTTTGTAGCGGATTTTTCTGCCGCGAATTTCACTGTCATCTTGTGACAACATGGCTTTCTTAATCATCACCAATTCGTCATCACGAACTTTGTAGTACAGCTCATTCGCTTCCCCATACAGGGTTTTGCCTTCATCGGTGAGCTGAGAAAAGGTCGCGACGTCGCCGTAGCCTTCAATTTCTTCAATCTTACCGTTCGTTGCATTGCGGATCACGATCAGCTTGTCGGCATTGATGTTGATGCTGCCTTGCTTGAGTTTCACATCCCCGATAAAGGTCACGCGGTTGCTTTTCATATCCAGTTGTTGACTGTCGGAGTCAATGTAAACCGGTTGTTCTCTGTCGGTAGAGAGTGCATAAGCCTGAGTCGAGGCAAGCAAACAAGCAATAAGACTAAGGTGTGAGCGTTTCATATCTACCTTGTACTTGGTTATAAAGTTCAGCCGAGTGATCGGCAAAGTTGCCTTTCATCGCTTGACCATGTGTTTCAAATTGTGGACCGCGTAGTTCGACCGGTTTATCTGCCCAGAAATCACGGCTTTTCAATTGGATACTCATTTCACTGGTCGAAAGAGTATCAAAACCGGAGTCGGGGAGTAGATTCTTCGCGAGAACATCATCGTACAGGGTTAGCACCTGATCTTTACTCAAAATGCCTCGGCGTGCGGTAATTTCCCACTCTTGTAATGTGCCTTCCCGATACACTTTGAGTATCGGTGCTTTGAACAAGGTATTGCCGCTTTTGGCGTAGTGATCTAAATGGATAGAGGTGATCACATAGTTACGGATGCCTTGTTCGCTGTATGAAATATTTTCTAAATTTTCGCCACTGAACATCGGCAGCTCCAAGTTAGGGGCTACCTGAATCGTGCTGTTTTGCTCTTGCTCTAGCAGGTAATAGAGTGACCAAGAACAGATAAACAACAGCAGGACATAAACAATGCGTGGCACATTCATAGGCTCAGGCCTTTATGTACATCCAATTCGTCACGCGCCTGTAAGATTAAATCACACACTTCCCGGACTGCACCGTGGCCGCCTTTGATGTGAGTTACATAGTTAGCACGCTTGGCGAGGAGTGGATGGCCATCTGCAACACACACACGCAGGGCGACTTTTTCCATGACTGGCCAATCGATAAGGTCATCGCCAATATATCCGGTCTGCTCAGGTGCGATCGCGAGCTTTTGACAAATGTCATAATAAGCCTGCACTTTATCATCCTGTCCCTGATAGATCAGTGAAATGCCTAGCGCTTTCATGCGATTTTCAACAATCTGTGAACGGCGACCAGTAATGATCGCGATTTCAATGCCGGCATTCATTAGAGCTTTCACCCCGTAGCCATCACGAGTGTGGAAGGTTTTCAGCTCTTCGCCTTGATTTCCCATGTAAATTAGGCCGTCAGAAAATACACCGTCAACATCACAAATCAGCAGTTTGATCTGTTTGGCAATTTCCAGCAGTGAAGGTTCCACTTCTCCGTATAAGGTTGAGATGGTTGAACTCATTAATTACATCACTCCGGCTTTGAGTAGGTCGTGCATATTCAGCGCGCCAACCAATTTATTATTTTCAACAAGCATCAGTCCATTGATGCGTTTGGCTTGCATCAAATTCAACCCTTCTACCGCCAGTAAATTAGGCTGTGCTACGGTCGGTTGGCGAGTCATCACGTCAGCAATCGCGGTGGTGTGAATGTCGATACGTTTATCGAGAATACGGCGTAAATCCCCATCGGTAAAAATTCCGAGTAGGGTATCGTCTTCATCAACCACAGCAGTCATGCCGAGTCCTTTTTGGCTGATTTCCAGTAAAGCATCGCGGATTAGTGCTTGGGGCGCAACTTTAGGCAACGCTTTACCACTGTGCATAATGTCATTCAGCTTGAGGAGGAGTTTACGCCCAAGTGCACCACCTGGGTGAGACAAAGCAAAATCTTCTGCAGTGAAACCGCGAGCCTGCATCAGTGCAACCGCCAATGCATCTCCCATCACTAGGGTTGCTGTTGTGCTTGACGTTGGGGCGAGCTCTAGTGGACAAGCCTCACGTGGTACAGTGATTTGTAGGTGGATGTCCGCCAGTTTTGCCATGTTGGAATTGGGGTTACCCGTCATGCTGATCACGCGAATATTCAAGCGTTTTAGCACGGGAAGTAGGGCGAGAATTTCTGATGATTCACCAGAGTTGGAGATTGCAAGCACGATATCGCCACGCTCAATCATCCCCAAATCGCCGTGCGAGGCTTCTCCAGGATGAACGAAGAATGCTGAAGTCCCCGTGCTGGCTAACGTCGCCGCAATTTTCTTACCAATATGACCGGATTTTCCCATCCCCATCACCACCACTTTGCCGGTTTGATTGGCCAAAATCATGGTACACGCGCTAGCGAAGTCAGCGTTAATGTACTGCTCTAATTGCTGTAATGCTTGGATTTCAGTGCGCAAAACTTGTTTGGCGACATCTTGGTAATTAAAGGTATTAGACATGCTCGGTATTCCCTTCTAATGCACTCAGATATTCATCATCAAGTAAGTAATGTAAGCGACGAATGCACACAGCAAGAGTACGCCTTCGGTTCGGGTAATTTGTCGCTTTTTGCCTAAAGCGACCGCAACCAACAACAGTGAAACGCCAAGCATAACCCAAAAGTCACGTCCCATAGCTTCAGGGCTCAGTAGTGACGGGTTGAGCAAACCAGGCAAGCCCATTACCGCTAAAATATTGAAGACGTTAGAGCCGATGATGTTACCGACTGCCATATCATCTTCCCCTTTTAGAGCGCCCGCTAAAGAGGCGGCAAGCTCAGGTAAGCTCGTTCCCACTGCAATAATGGTTAAACCAATCACCAGATCGCTCATGCCAAAATGCTTGGCGATCACCACGGCGTTATCGACCAACATACCAGCCCCAATCGGGAGCAGGATCAAACCGACGACCACCCAGAATGCCGCTTTCGGGTTGCTGACTCCCTCCGGAACTTCAGACTCTTGTTCATTCAGTAGAGCATCACCATTGTGTTTTTCTTTACGGCTAACTTGCAGCATCACGAGGATAAAGGCGGCAAAAAGCGTAATCAGTAAAATGCCTTCATAAAAGCCAAGGTGGTTATCCCACAAAATCGCGCCGGCAATCAACGTTACCCCAATCATCATCGGGAGTTCACGACGTAGTACTGCAGAGCCAACTGAGAGGGGTTTGATTATGGCGGTAATACCTAAAATCAACGCGATATTGGCAATGTTTGAGCCCAGCACGTTACCGACTGCGGTATCGGTTTTGCCTTCTAAAGCGGCTGTAGCGGAAACCATCATTTCTGGTGCTGAGGAACCCATCGCCAAGATGGTCATGCCGATCACTAAAGGTGAGATGCCCACATTGCGAGCCAGAGCCGCTGAACCGAACACGAGTTTGTCTGCACCCCATACTAGGATTGCAAGACCGATAAACAGAAAGACCACCGCTTCAAGCATGATGATTCCCAAACATTAAATGAATACGAATGCCTAATGCTTAGAAGCAAGATCGAGTGCGCTATCAGTGAGGGAGCGGAATCATCAAGTGATGAATTAGCCCACTCTGTATGCGTCATCAGCATTTTAGGCAGAGAATTGACCGCCAATTTTGACTTGTTGAACATTAAAAGGGAAGTCGAAGTTCCAATTAATTGTCGCTATGCCGCGTCAATTCGCTGCTAATTACGTCAGTTTGTGCAACAGAAACAATAGGAGATAAACGCAGTGTAAAGGCTTAAAACCACGACAAATCAAGGTTGCCTCTCGACGGGTATCGGCTATGCTCACTGAAGGTTTGTATGTCGATTTGGCGTTATGGAAGGCCTCGCCTCGCTTTGACAATTCTTGGTCAAGAACCCAAGCAATGGATTGATGCGTGCTTTTAATTGCACCATATTGTGCATTATCATGCGCATTCTTTCAGGATGTCGACCTAACAGTGAAGTGCCCATATGTCTCAATCTGACTTAGTCACCATCAAAAATTTGCGTTTTTCGCGCTCGCAGCGCGTCATTTTTGATGACATAGATCTGCATGTCCCCAAAGGTAAAGTGACAGCAATTATGGGGCCTTCGGGAATCGGTAAAACCACACTGCTGCGTTTGATCGGCGGTCAACTCCTGCCAGAACAGGGAGAGATCTGGTTCGATGGTGAAAATATTCCCACCCTCAGTCGCCGCAAACTGTATCGTGCTCGTAAGAAGATGAGCATGCTGTTCCAATCAGGCGCGCTGTTTACCGATCTTAATGTGTTTGACAATGTGGCTTACCCATTGCGCGAGCATACCGAACTCGATGAAGGCATGATTAAAACCTTAGTGCTGCTGAAATTAGAGGCGGTCGGGCTGCGTGGTGCCGCGTATTTAATGCCAAGTGAGCTTTCCGGCGGCATGGCGCGCCGAGCTGCACTGGCAAGGGCTATTGCACTCGATCCTGAGCTCATCATGTATGATGAGCCGTTTGTTGGGCAAGATCCGATCACCATGGGGGTACTGGTTGAACTGATCCGTAACCTTAATCGAGCCTTGGGTGTCACCTCTGTGGTGGTATCGCACGATGTACCGGAAGTGATGAGCATTGCGGATTGGGTTTATCTGTTGGCCGATGGTAAGGTGATTGCGCAAGGTTCACCTCAAGCATTGCGCAACAACCCTGATCCGCGCGTACAACAATTTTTATGCGGCGATGCAGATGGCCCTGTGCCATTTCGTTTTCCTGCGCAGCCGATAGAACAGGAGCTGTTTAGTGCTAAATGATGTGATGCGATGGGTCAGCTCTGTTGGGCAACGCACGCTGGCGGTCAGTGAAACTTTTGGCCGCGCAAGCTTAATGCTGTTTGGTGCGCTGGTTGGGCGTCCGCAGCCGATTCGCCATTTTCCGCTCCTCGTTCGCCAGTTATACAGCATTGGTGTGCAGTCACTAGCGATCATTATCGTCTCTGGGCTCTTTATTGGCATGGTGCTCAGCTTGCAAGGCTATGTGATTTTGGTCGATTACGGCGCAGAAACCAGCCTAGGCCAGATGGTGGCGTTATCATTGCTGCGTGAATTAGGCCCAGTGGTCACGGCACTGCTGTTTGCTGGACGAGCGGGCTCTGCCTTAACCGCCGAAATTGGCTTGATGAAAGCCACCGAGCAGCTGTCTAGCCTTGAAATGATGGCGGTCGATCCACTGAAACGCGTTATTGCGCCACGCTTTTGGGCGGGAGTCATCTCCATGCCGCTGCTGGCGATGATTTTCATGGCGGTCGGCATTTGGGGCGGCCAATTGGTTGGGGTGGATTGGAAAGGCATTGATCACGGCAGTTTCTGGTCAGCCATGCAAGCTTCGGTTGAATTGGGCCAGGATATCGGTAACAGCACCATCAAATGTGTGGTGTTTGCGTTTACCGTGACTTGGATTGCTCTGTTTAACGGTTATGACGCGATCCCGACTTCAGAAGGGATCAGCCGAGCGACCACTCGCACCGTAGTGCACTCATCACTGGCCGTACTTGGGCTGGATTTTGTTCTAACCGCATTGATGTTTGGGAACTGATCATGCAACAAACACGAAAAATTGAATTTTGGGTTGGCAGCTTTGTCATCGCGGGAATTTGCGCGATTTTAGTGATGATTTTTCAGGTCGCTGACGTCAAAGGTCTTGGCTCTAGCAATACTTATCGCCTGACTGCGGAGTTTGACAATATTGGTAGCTTGAAAGTGCGCTCTCCAGTCAAAGTGGGAGGCGTGGTGGTTGGACGCGTTGAGTCGATCGCGCTGAACCCGAAAAATCTATTACCGACAGTTACCTTGGCGATCGACAGCCAGTTTAACCAGTTTCCTGAAAACTCAAGTTTGCAGATCCTGACGTCAGGCTTGATTGGGGAACAATATTTGAGTTTAGTGCCCGGATTTGTGTTTGAAGATGAAGCCATGCTGAAAGAGGGCGATCGCATTGAAGACACTAAATCCGCATTAGTATTGGAAGATTTGATTGGCCAAGTGCTGTATAGCGTGGGTGGCGGATCAGACAAAGAGAAAAAGGAATAAGTGATGTGGAAAAAAGCGCTACTCCTCGCGAGTACCCTGTTAATGCCTTGGTTTGCGACAGCGGTCACCATTGATACCAGCAACCCTTATCAAATGATGAAAGCGGTGGCTGAGAAGTCGTTTGATCGTCTAAAAAACGAACAACCCAAAGTGCATCAAGATCCGCAGTATCTCAAAGTGATTGTGGAAGAAGAGTTGATGCCATACGTGAATGAACAATACGCGGCGCTTAAACTGCTGGGGCCCAATCTTAAAGGGGCCAAACGTGAAGATGTGGCGGAGTTCGTTAAAGCGTTTCGCGCTTATTTGGTGACGAATTACGCGCAAGTGCTGACCCAATACACCAATCAAACCATTGAGTTTGGGCCTGAAATGCCATTGGAAGAGGATCGCCGCATCACTACAGTGAAAGTGGAAATCCTTGATGCGCCGCGTCCGAATATCAAACTGGAATTTAAACTGCGCCAAGAGAAATCGGGTGAGTGGAAGGCGTTTGATATGATTGCTGAAGGCATCAGCTTACTGTCCAGCAAACAGTCGGAATGGAGCGGAAAAATTCGTCAAGAAGGTATTCTGGCGGTAGCGAAAGAGCTGGAACAGTTAGCGAATCAACCGATCCGTTTTGAGAGCCAAAAGCAATGAGTCATCCACAATGGTCTGCCGAGAATGAACACCAGTTCAGTTTAATTGGCGAACTGGATCGAGAAACGGTACCCAAATTGTGGATCTTTCTCAAAAATTGGCAGCCGCAAGTGAAGCAAATCGAGCTTTCTTTGCAACAAGTTGTCAGAATTGACTCTGCGGGAATGGTGCTGCTAATTCACTTAATAGAGCATGCAAAAGTGAGAAACTGTCATATAATGCTCAGCTTCGTGCCAGAACAACTGCGCACACTGTTTCAGTTGAGCAATATTGAACATCTGATGTCTCAACACATAGCCAAACCAGCAGAGGTGAATTGTGGATAGCGCACAAGTCCAACAAATTTTACAACAAGCTCTTAATCTCGAAGAAATTCATGTCAAAGGAGAGGGCAGCCACTACGAAGTGATCGCTGTCGATGCTTGTTTTGCCGATATGAGCCGCGTGAAGAAACAGCAGATGATTTATGCCCCTTTAATGGGTTACATCCAACGTAATGATATTCACGCGGTCACAATGAAGACGTTTACCCCACAAGAGTGGGCACGCAATAAGAAGTTGATGTCCCTTTAAGGTTTTTATGGAAAAGTTTCGAGTTATTGGGTCCACGCAGCCACTCCAAGGCGAAGTGACCATTTCAGGCGCAAAGAATGCCGCCCTACCGATTTTATTTGCTTCAATTTTGGCGGAAGAGCCAGTTGAAGTGGCCAATGTGCCTCACCTACGTGACATCGATACCACTATGGAACTGCTTGAGCGTTTAGGCGCGAAAGTTGAGCGTAATGGCTCTGTGCATGTGGACGCTGGTCCAATCAACCAATATTGCGCACCTTACGATTTGGTAAAAACCATGCGTGCCTCGATTTGGGCATTAGGTCCATTGGTGGCGCGTTTTGGTCAAGGCCAAGTTTCTCTACCGGGTGGTTGTGCGATTGGTGCGCGCCCTGTGGATCTGCATATCCATGGTTTGGAGCAGCTTGGCGCAACCATTACCTTGGAAGATGGCTACGTGAAAGCCCACGTTGATGGCCGTTTGCAAGGCGCGCATATTGTGATGGATAAAGTGAGCGTGGGTGCCACGATCACCATCATGTGTGCCGCAACACTCGCAGAAGGCACTACCGTACTGGATAACGCGGCGCGTGAACCTGAGATTGTCGATACGGCTATGTTCCTCAATAAACTGGGCGCGAAAATCTCTGGTGCCGGCACGGACAGCATTACCATTGAGGGCGTAGAACGTCTTGGCGGTGGTAAGCATGCTGTAGTTCCCGATCGTATCGAAACCGGCACCTTCTTGGTCGCCGCTGCCGTATCGCGTGGCAAAATCGTCTGTCGTAACACTCATGCACATCTATTGGAAGCGGTCCTAGCTAAGCTTGAAGAAGCGGGTGCTGAGATTGAGTGTGGCGAAGATTGGATCAGCTTAGATATGACAGGGCGTGAGCTCAAAGCGGTTACGGTACGTACTGCGCCGCACCCAGGTTTTCCAACCGACATGCAAGCGCAGTTCACACTGCTGAACATGATGGCGAAAGGCGGTGGCGTGATCACCGAAACCATTTTCGAAAACCGCTTTATGCATGTACCTGAGTTAAAACGCATGGGTGCCAAAGCGGAAATCGAAGGCAATACCGTGATTTGCGGTGATGTCGATCGTTTAAGTGGCGCGCAAGTGATGGCGACCGATCTGCGTGCTTCTGCAAGTCTGGTCATTGCGGGTTGTATCGCCAAAGGCGAAACCATTGTCGATCGTATCTATCACATTGATCGTGGTTACGAGCGAATTGAGGACAAACTCTCAGCGCTTGGTGCCAATATTGAGCGTTTCCGCGACTAGCGTTAAACTCCTCATTCATGAATGGGCCGAAATCCAAGGGTTTCGGCCTTTTTCTTCCAGTGCCTTCGGAGAAGTTGCATGATTGCGTTATTGCGAATCTTGGCAGTGGCAGTGTTCGCTGTCTATATGTTTGTGTTTGGCTGCGGTTACTGTTTGTTCAGTCCACGTAACCCTAAGCATGTTTATACCTTTGGTAAGCAGTTTGCGGCGATGTCGAAAGTGTTCGGCATTAAGCTTGAATACCGCGCTCCGGCCGATGTCGATCAGCGTGGTCAGCACATTTATATTGCTAACCACCAGAATAACTGGGATCTGTTTACCGTTTCTAAAGCGGTAACGCCAAAAGTGGTCACCGTCGGTAAGAAAAGTCTCGCGTGGATGCCACTGTTTGGTCAGCTCTATTGGTTGACGGGCAATATCCTGATTGATCGCGCCAACAAAGCCAAAGCCAAAGGCACCATTGATCAAGTGGTTGATTCGATGAAACAGAGCGATGTTTCGGTGTGGATGTTTCCGGAAGGTACGCGCTCGCGTGGTCGCGGTTTATTGCCGTTTAAAGCGGGCGCTTTCCATGCGGCGATTGGTGCGGGTGTGCCGATTATTCCTATCGTGTGTAGCTCGACCGATAAGCTTAAATTCAACCGTTGGAACAACGGCCATGTGATTGTCGAAGTGTTGCCTCCCATCAGCACCGAAGGCTACAGCAAAGAGAATATCCGCGAGCTGTCACAGCACTGTTATGATCTGATGAAAGCCAAACTGGCACAGTTGGATGCCGAAGTGGCTGAGCTGAACCGTAAAGCCTAGCCGCAGTTTTGATCAAAACGAATAAAAAGAAAGGGTTGCCACTGGCAACCCTTTTGGTATTTGAGATCCAATAAAATGGATTACTTGCGTACTGCGATCGCTTCGATCTCGATGCCCACATCTTTTGGCAGACGTGCCACTTCAACACAAGAGCGCGCTGGGTAGTGCGCCACTTTATGCTCATCAAAGAATGCGCCGTACACTTGGTTTACTGTGCCGAAGTCGTTGAGATCTTTGACGAATACGGTCATTTTCACAATGTCACCGACGGTTAGGCCTGAGGCTTCAACCACGGCTTTCACGTTATCCAGTGATTGGCGAGCTTGTGCAGCGATATCGGCAGGAATTTCACCTGTGGCTGGATTCACTGGGATTTGACCAGACGTCAGTACCATGTTGCCAAGATCAACACCTTGAATGTATGGGCCAATGGCAGCCGGAGCCGCGTCAGTATGCAGAACTTTTGTCATCTTTCTTATCCGTTAGTGGTTCGAAAATCGCTGTTCAGTTTGCCTGTAAAGCTTTGGTAGGTAAAGCGCCGAGCTCTCATTTATCCCTATCTTGCTGACAGCGGTTAAGCTTCGATTTCCGTGACCACATCGCGCGCAAACACTTTTTCGCAGTATTTGCATTTTAGGCGGATGTCGTTGTTCTTCTCAGAAAGCTTAAAGCTGCTTTCCACAGGCTCATTGTGTGAAATGCAATTGCTGTTTGGGCAGGCAAACACATTGTTGATGCGCTCTGGCAGTTGCAGCGCCAACTTCTTCACCACTTCGTAGTTTTCAATTTGGTTTACAGTTGCGTGTGGCGCGTACAGCGCGAGTTTGTTGGCTTGCGCTTCACTGATGAACACATTTTCAATCTTGAGCAGATCTTTGCTGCCGAGGGCAGAAGAAGGCAGATTGAGGCCGATGGTGACACGCTGCGCAGAGTTGTGCATATCAAACAGCTTCAGCACTTTAATCCCCACTTTGGCGGGAATATGGTCAATCACCGTGCCGTTTTTGATCGCTTCAACTTGTAATTTCGTATCTTTGCTCATGATTGCTCTCCTTACAGCGATTCGTTCAAAACTAGAGCCAGCAAGGCTTCACGGGCGTAAACACCGTTTTCAACTTGCTCGAAATAGTAAGCGTGTGGGGTTTTATCGACATCAGTGGTGATCTCATCCACCCGTGGCAGTGGGTGCAGCACTTTCAGATTGCTGCGCGCATCGCTCAGGTGCGCTGCGGTCAAAATATAAGCGGATTTTATGTGCGCGTATTCCGATTCATCAAAACGCTCTTTCTGTACACGTGTCATGTACAGAATATCCAGCTCTGGGATCACGCTTTCCATATCGCTGAACACTTGGTATTTCACGCCTGCTTCATCCAGCTCTTCACAGATGTAATCTGGCATCGCTAATGCTTCAGGTGCCACAAAGTAGAAGCGGTTGTTATCAAATTTAGCCAGTGCTTGTGCCAGCGAATGCACGGTGCGGCCATATTTTAAATCACCGACGAACGCGACATCGAGGTTGTCGAGACGGCCTTGAGTTTCAAAAATCGAATAAAGATCGAGCAGGGTTTGCGACGGGTGTTGGTTTGAACCGTCACCGGCGTTAATCACTGGGACGCCGTTAGAAAATTCAGAGGCTAAACGTGCTGCCCCTTCTTGTGGGTGACGCATTACAAAAGCATCAACGTACGAAGAAATTACGCGCACTGAGTCAGCTAAAGTTTCGCCTTTCTTCGCCAGTGACGTGTTGCCGCCGTTATCAAAGCCAATCACGCTGCCACCGATACGTTGAATCGCCGTTTCAAATGAGAGGCGAGTACGAGTGGAGGGTTCGAAGAAACAGCTGGCCACGACCTTGTGCTTGATCAGCTCTGGATTCGGTTGTGCCTTCAGTTGGCCTGCGGTTTTCACAATCAACTCCAACTCAGCGCGTGAGAGTTCAGCAATGGAGATGATGTGCTTTTGGTAAAGCGAATTCGCCATGATCGTCTTCCCTATATTTTCTAACAGCCATAAAAAAGCCCCCCATTAGGGAGGCTTTAACAAATCGATGAGGGGAAAAACAGTGAGGCCAGTAAGCCAATTTGCTTACTATAGTGGACACTGCTTTGAGCTGCACGCTGTGCAAATTTCATTGGCTACCCCTCAGACAAACGGTCGGCATTATACGCCGAAAGTGTGTGAGCGCAAGCGATTACATCACAGAGTCAGGGATATTAAATCAGTGGCACGCTATTGGCCTAAAGTGGCGACCATCACCGCCTTGATAGTGTGTAGTCGATTCTCCGCTTCATCAAACACAATCGAGTATTCTGACTCAAACACCTCTTCGGTGACTTCCAATCCTTGCATGCCGTATTTGGCCGCAATCTCTTGACCCACTTTGGTTTGGTCGTCATGAAATGCCGGTAAGCAGTGCATGAATTTAACTTGCGGATTACCTGTTGCTTTGATCACATCCATGTTGATTTGATATGGCTTCATTAACGCAACCCGCTCATCCCAAGCATCCGCCGCTTCACCCATCGAAACCCACACATCGGTGTAAAGGAAATCACAGCCTTTTACGCCCTCATGCACGTCTTCCGTCAAGGTGATTTTGGCTCCGGTTTGCTTGGCAATCTCTTGGCAGGTTGCCACTAATGATTCATTCGGCCAGTAGGCTTTGGGCGCGACTAAGCGAATATCCATGCCCATTTTGGCTGCGCCCACCATCAGGGAATTGCCCATGTTGTTGCGTGCATCACCAAGGTAAGCGAACTTCATTTCATGCAGTTGTTTACCGCGCCCATGCTCTTGCATAGTCAGAAGATCGGCCAAAATCTGCGTGGGGTGAAATTCATCGGTTAAACCATTCCATACTGGTACCCCAGCGTATTTTCCGAGCACTTCAACAATCTCTTGGCCAAAGCCACGATATTGAATGCCATCGTACATGCGGCCTAACACGCGCGCGGTATCTTTCATCGATTCTTTATGACCAATTTGCGAGCCAGAAGGGCCGATGTAGGAAACTTGCGCACCCTGATCAAACGCCGCCACTTCAAAGGCACAGCGAGTACGGGTGGATGACTTTTCAAAGATCAACGCAATGTTTTTGCCTCGCAGCGTTTTTTGCTCAGTGCCTGCGTATTTGGCGCGTTTTAGCTCGGCAGACAGATCCAGTAGGAAGTGGATCTCTTTTGGAGTGAAGTCGAGCAGTTTTAAAAAGTTGCGATTACGTAAATTGAAAGCCATTTCCCTATCCTCGTTTGGCGATTCCAGTTGCGGCTAGTAAAGCATGGAAATGCTGCAAAAGTGAATAAATATTTTCAATTAAATAAAGAAAAGCCAATTAAAGATAGATTTTGTGAGGCGAGATGCACATAACATCTCGCCAAAAGTGATTATAAATTCTCTTCAGCGAATTCAGCCAAGCGACTGCGTACTACGCCATTGAGATGGATGTTGGCGCTGCCTTCAAAGTTTTTGAAGCGCTCAACCATGTAGGTAAGACCTGAGGTGACAGGGGTTAAATAGTGGGAATCAATCTGCGCTAAGTTACCTGAGCAGACAATCTTGGTGCCTTCACCACAGCGGGTGATGATGGTTTTAATCTGCGAGGCGGTGAGGTTTTGACACTCATCGAGCAGCACGAAGGCGTTTTGGATTGAACGACCGCGCATAAAGTTGATCGATTTAAACTGAATGTTGGCTTTATCGCAGATGTATTTGAGCGAGCCATCGGTACAGTGATCATTTTTATGCAGCGCTTCTAAGGTATCGGTGACGGAAGCGAGCCACGGCATCATCTTTTCCTCTTCCGTGCCGGGCAGGAAACCAATTGATTCGCCGATATCAGGGGTGTTACGAGTGACGATGATTTTATCGAACATTTTGCGCTCGACGGTTTGCTCCAGTGCTGCCGCCATCGCCAGTAAGGTTTTACCACTGCCCGCCGCACCGGTCAGGATCACCAGATCGATATCCGGATCGAGCAATGCGTCCAGCGCCATCCCTTGGTAAATATTTTTTGGGGTGATGCCCCACGCTTTGCGATGCATCATGCGTTCACGGCTGAGATCGCGCAGCGTCAATTTATCGCCATCGATGGTTTCGACCCGCGCGGCAAAATCGCTGTCTTCATCAATGACATATTGGTTGAGGAAGGTTGGATCGAACGGCGCGCGATCCAGCTTATGAAAGGTTTTGCCGCCGAGCGTGTAGCTCGCGACATCTTCTACGCTGTCCCAAAAACTGCCAGGACGAGTTTGAAAGCCCTTGGTCAGGTATTGAATATCATCAATCAGTTGGTCGGTGCGGTAGTCCTCTACATACAGCACGCCCGCTCCTTTGGCGCGCAAACGCATGTTGATGTCTTTGGTCACCAGTACCACGGCGCGTGGCGCACGTTGAGTTTGGAGATAAAGTACGGCATTGAGGATCCGGTTATCGCCCTCTTTATCGGTAAAGGCTTTGACGGTTTCATGCAGTTCATAATCGGCGAGGATCGAGATGGTTCCTGTTGCGCCCTCTTGCTTAGAAAGCGGGATCCCTTCGGTGATTTCTTCGGGAGTGGCATCATGGAATAAGTGCTCTAAAGCCCGAATCGCTACGCGTGCATCGCGCGCCACATCGCGTTTGCTGTCTTTGATTCGGTCAAGTTCTTCAAGAACGGTCATCGGGATGACCACGTCGTGCTCTTTGAAAGAGTAAATCGCGAGAGGTTCGTGGAGTAGGATATTGGTATCCAGTACAAACAGTTTCCGATCGGTATCGCCCATAAGCGTCTCCTTGCTACATGTAGCATGCTTTATCGTGGATGTTCACAAGCGGCCTGTAGGATCGTACGTTCAGGTGAGCGTTACGATCATTGTCGACTTGCTGCAAACCCGTGTTGATACTCTCTGTTTGAACTTGCAGGCTTTGTGCCAACCAATTTTTGACACAAATCCCGCACCTTCAATTCGAGTATAGCAATCATCTTGTTAACAAATGCCATTGGTTTTTGACAATTTGATGTCACCCCAAAAAGCTACTACAAAAAAAAGCGCGTTACGGCAGGGAATGGGCGTGACCTGTGTCACGCCATCAAGTAAGATTAGCGGCCTTTTTCTGCACTCAAAGCAGTCAGCATCCATAATAAAAAGCTGGCTGGAGTGAAGTGCAAAAATTCTCTGCAACGCTATTTGATGAGGTAGTCCATTCATGTCATTTGCTTTAGGGCAACGCTGGATAAGCGATACGGAAAGTGATCTCGGGTTAGGCACTGTGGTGGCGCTTGATGCGCGTACAGTGACCTTGATGTTTGCAGCATCGGAAGAAAATCGTGTTTATGCACGTTCAGATGCGCCGGTCACCCGTGTGATCTTTAATGTCGGCGATGTGGTGGATAGTCAGCAAGGCTGGTCGTTACAAGTTGAACAAGTGGTGGAAGACCAAGGCGTCTACACCTATCTAGGCACGCGAGTGGATACCGAAGAAAGTGGTGTCGCGCTGCGTGAAATTTTCCTCAGTAACCAAATTCGTTTTAATAAACCGCAGGACAAGTTGTTTGCCGGTCAAATCGATCGCATGGACAACTTCGTGCTGCGTTATCGCGCTCTAGCCAATCAATATCAACAGCACAAAAGCCCAATGCGTGGCTTGTGTGGTATGCGCGCTGGGCTGATCCCGCATCAGCTGTACATTGCCCATGAAGTCGGTCGCCGCCATGCACCACGCGTGCTACTGGCCGATGAAGTCGGTTTGGGTAAAACCATCGAAGCGGGCATGATCATCCATCAGCAAGTGCTGACTGGGCGTGCTGAGCGCATCTTGATTGTGGTACCTGAAACGTTGCAACACCAATGGTTGGTGGAGATGATGCGCCGTTTCAACCTGCACTTTTCCATTTTTGACGAAGAGCGCTGCGTGGAAGCCTTTAGTGAGGCAGATAACCCATTTGAAACTCAGCAATATGTGCTTTGCTCACTCGATTTCCTGCGTAAAAGCCGCCAGCGTTTTGAACAAGCCTTGGAAGCTGAATGGGATTTGTTGGTCGTCGATGAAGCGCACCATCTTGAGTGGCACCCAGAAAAGCCAAGCCGCGAATATCAAGTGATTGAAGCTCTGGCCGAACAGACTCCGGGTGTGCTGCTATTGACCGCAACACCTGAGCAGTTAGGTCGTGAAAGCCACTTTGCTCGTCTGCGCCTGCTGGATGCCGATCGTTTCTACGATTACGAAGTCCTTTGTTAAAAGAAGAAGAGCAATACGCACCAGTTGCGGATGCGGTCACTGCGCTGTTCAGCGGTGAGAAGCTGAGTGATGAAGCGAAAAACAAAATCACTGAGCTTCTGTCTGAGCAGGATGTCGAGCCGCTGTTTAAAGCGTTGGAAAGCCACGCCAGCGAGGACGAAATTGCTTTGGCGCGTCAAGAGCTGATTGACAATCTGATGGATCGCCACGGTACTGGCCGCGTGCTGTTCCGTAACACGCGTGCGGCCATCAAAGGCTTCCCAGTACGTAATGTGCATTTGCTGCCATTGGAGATCCCTTCTCAATACACCACGTCAATGCGTGTCGCGGGCATGCTCGGCGGTAAACTGACGCCAGAAGCGCGCGCGATGAAAATGCTCTACCCAGAAGAGATTTTCCAAGAGTTTGAAGGTGACGAATCAAGCTGGTGGCAATTTGACTCACGCGTTAACTGGCTGCTCGAAAAAGTCAAAGCCAAACGCAGCGAGAAGATCCTCGTCATCGCTTCCCGTGCCAGTACCGCATTGCAGCTAGAGCAGGCACTGCGTGAGCGTGAAGGCATTCGTGCAACGGTATTCCATGAAGGCATGTCGATCATTGAGCGTGACAAAGCCGCGGCTTACTTTGCCCAAGAAGAGGGCGGCGCGCAGGTGCTGATCTGTAGTGAAATCGGATCTGAAGGCCGTAACTTCCAGTTTGCTAACCAGTTGGTGATGTTCGATCTGCCGTTCAACCCAGACTTGCTTGAACAGCGTATCGGACGTTTGGACCGTATCGGCCAAAAACGTGATATCGATGTGTACGTGCCGTACCTGACCGAAACGTCACAAGCGATTTTGGCGCGTTGGTTTCAAGAAGGTTTGAATGCCTTTGCGGAAACCTGCCCAACGGGTCGTGCAGTGTATGATGCCTTCGCTGAACGTTTAATCCCAATTTTGGCCGCCGGTGGCGGTGAAGAGCTGGAAGTGATCATTGAAGAGTCAGCCAAGCTCAACAAAACACTGAAATCGCAGCTGGAAGTCGGGCGTGATCGCTTGCTTGAAATGCATTCTAACGGTGGCGAAAAAGCGCAGCAGATTGCTGAGCAGATCGCGAAAACCGATGGTGATACCAATCTGGTGACGTTTGCTTTGAGCCTGTTTGATGCGATTGGTCTGCATCAAGAAGATCGTGGTGAGAATGCGTTGGTGGTCACTCCTGCCGAACACATGATGGTACCAAGCTATCCGGGTCTCCCTTATGAAGGAGCAACCATCACCTTTGATCGTGACACCGCACTGTCGCGTGAAGATATGCACTTCATCAGGTTGGGAACACCCCATGGTGCGAAGGTGGCATTGATTTACTGATGAGTGAAGGGGTGGGCACTTGCGCGGTGTCGCTGTTGAAAAACAAAGCACTGCCAGTGGGTACCATCTTGCTGGAGCTGGTGTATGTGGTGGATGCCCAAGCGCCGAAACGCAGTGGCATCAGCCGCTTCTTGCCAGTCTCGCCAATCCGAATTCTGATGGATGCGCGCGGTAATGATCTCTCTTCGCAAGTGGAGTTTGAAAGCTTTAACCGTCAACTTAGCCCAGTGAATCGTCATTTGGCCAGCAAGTTGGTGAGCTCAGTACAGCATGACGTGCATCGTTTGATTACGGCAAGTGAAGCGGCGGTTGAACCGCGAGTGAGCGCGATTCGTGAACAAGCGCAGCGTGATATGCAGCAGAGCCTTAACAGCGAGTTGGAGCGTTTGCTGGCACTCAAAGCGGTTAACCCGAACATTCGTGATGAAGAGATCGAAGTGCTGGAGCAGCAAATCAAAGAGTTGACTGGCTATATTGCGCAGGCGCAGTATCAGCTGGATTCACTGCGTTTGATTGTGGTGGCACGACAACTGATGACGTAGGCCCTCAAAACGAGGGCCTTGTTTTATTCCCTTTTGGCGACATTTTGCGTATATAATGCGCCGTTTTTTGTGATACGAGACGATAGCGATGGCAATGACCGAGTACAATCCGCCTAAGGATCCGTGGATTGATGTGATTTATGAGGATGAACACATCATCGCAGCCAACAAGCCTTCTGGTTTGTTATCTGTTCCTGGGCGACCAGTTGAGCACTACGATAGTATGTGGGCTCGTTTGGTGGATTACTGCCCTGATGTGAAAGTCGTACACCGTTTGGATATGTCGACTTCTGGTCTGATCCTGTTTGCGAAAGGCAAACATATGGAATCGGCGTTGAAGAAGCAGTTCCAGTATCGTCTCACTCATAAAATCTACTATGCCCGTGTATGGGGTGTGATGGAGCAAGACGAGGGCGAAGTGAATTTGCCGCTGTGTTGTGATTGGCCAAACCGCCCGAAACAGAAAGTCTGTTTTGAAGAGGGACGTGATTCTCTGACGCGCTATCAAGTCGTCAAGCGTGAAGAGAAAACCACAGTCGTACGCCTTATTCCGATCACTGGACGCTCTCATCAGCTGCGTGTGCACATGCAATCGCTCGGTCATCCGATTGTCGGTGATGATCTTTACGCGCCACCAGAAGCCGTCGAGTTTGCCGATCGTCTGCAACTGCACGCCGCGGAGCTCTGTTTCTACCATCCACGCAGTCATTGGCTACGCACTTTGTTTGTCCCTTGTGACTTCTATCCCGAAGCCGAGGAGCAGATTTTGCAGCATTTCGATCCTGAGCGAAAATTACCGGACTATAAAAAGCTATCCCAAGACTAATCTTATTGTGGGTAGCAGATAATCAGACCCGGAGTCAGCATGTCACTACCCACTACTTCTTTGCCTACGGTCGTTTTTCTCGACCGCGCGACCATTCCGCGCCATATCCCCTTACCTGCTCTGCCTTTTGAACACCAGTTGGGTTGAGTATGATGCATGTGAGCCTCACCAAGTGGTTGAGCGCCTCTTAGCGGCCGATATCGTTATCACCAATAAAGTGGTACTCACCCGTGAAATGCTGGTTCAGTTGCCTAAGCTCAAGTGGATCGCCATTTCTGCCACGGGCACCAACAACGTCGATTTGCAGGCGTGTCGTGACTTGAATATCGCGGTGTGTAATGTGCAAGGTTATGCCACGCGCTCCGTACCAGAGCATGTGATCGCCATGATGTTTGCTCTAAGGCGTAATCTTATCGGTTATCACAATGATATTGCGGCCGGAGAGTGGCAGCGCCATAAGCAGTTCTGTTTTTTCACGCATCCTATCGGCGATATTGCGGGCTCCACCATGGGCATTATCGGCAGTGGTGCATTAGGACAAGCGACGGCGAATTTGGCTCGCGCATTAGGTATGCAAGTGCTGTTTGCTGAACGTAAAGGTCAGTTGGAATGCCGAGTAGGGTACACGTCATTTGAACAAGTGCTGGCGCAGTCGGACGTGCTATCACTGCACTGTCCGCTGACCGATGAAACGCGAAATATTATCTCGGAAGCGGAATTGGTGCAGATGAACCCCAATGCTCTGTTGATTAATACTGGGCGCGGCGGTTTAGTGGATGAACAGGCGCTGGTGGATGCGCTGAAAAGGCGTCAAATTGCTGGGGCTGGGGTGGATGTGTTTAGTGCTGAGCCCGCGGATATGGATAACCCACTGATCGCCAACCGTGATTTGCCTAATCTTCTGCTGACACCGCATGTGGCGTGGGGCAGTGATTCCTCGATACAACAACTCGCGACTATCTTGACCGACAACATCAGTGCATTTATGCGTGGTGAAGCGAAAAATCGAGTCGTCTAGAAGTTGCTTGGTTGATTATGTGTGTGATTTATATCGCCATAATTTAATTGGTGTTGTGAATGGTTCTTGCAGGTTGTTACACTCGGAGCGCTTTTTTACTCTAAGAACAACGTCAGGAATCATTCATGGTTAATCAACATAAACATACCGTCACCTTCAGTGGTGAGGGTAAAGAGTTTTTTGGGATCTGGAGTGTCAATCTTCTGCTCTCTATTATTACCTTGGGCATCTACTCAGCATGGGCTAAGGTGCGTACTAAGCGCTATTTCTACGGCAATACTTTCATTGCGGGCGATAACTTTGAATATCATGCCCAGCCGATGCAAATCCTCAAAGGGCGTTTGGTCGCATTCGCCGCTGTTCTCGTGTGGTTCGTGGCTAACTCTCTATTCCCGATCGCTTCATTGCTGCTGCTCTTGGTGTTTTATTTTGCTTTGCCTTGGCTGCTTTGGAGCAACGCCCGCTTTGATTCGGCGATGACCAGCTTTCGTAATGTGCACTTCTCCTTTAACGGCACCCTGCTGGAAGCCTATTCCTCGTTTATGGGCAGAGGCATTGTTGCTCTAGTAGTGCTGTTCATCTACTTTGTTATTGCTTCGGTCTCAGCGTCTGTTTCGGCAAGTCTCTCCGTCGTCATGTTTATTGGCTCTTTTTTAGTGATGGCGGCGCTCTATGCTTGGGTTATTGCTGGCGTGCAAAACTATTTTGCTAATGGTTACCGTTATGGGGATTGGCAGTTTAGCGCCCAACTGACTACGCGCTTCTTCCTGCATACCTATTTAAAAGCAGCGGCAATTGGGGTTGCCTCGGTGCTCGCGATCATCTCTATGGTACTTATCATGGTGTTCGGCAGTATCGATTTCTCTAACCTTACCAATTGGGAAAGCTCGCTACTGGCGAGTGGCTCACCGTTTATGCTGATCGTTACTGTGTACATAGGGATGATCGTAATGAGTATCGCGGTGACGGCTTATATTACTTCACGGGTACGCAATTACATTTTCTCGCAACTGGTGATGCAGCAAGCGCTGAACGAGGACACTGCCTTTCGTTTTGAATCCACTCTCAGTGCTCGTGGTTATACTGGCTTAGTGATCAGTAACTTCTTACTGCAAGCCGTGACAGTCGGTATCGCACGCCCATGGGTGATGGTGAGAACGACGCGCTATCTGGCTGAACGCACAGCTGTGATTGGCGATATGGATGCACTCAAATCGACCGATCAATCTTCAGATGTAAAATCGGCTATCTCGGATGAGTTGGCTCAAGCGTTTGATCTCGGTATCGGGATCGGCTGATGCGCATTGCCGGAACAGCTTTCCCGCCTCGCAGCTCATTGCGTTGTGAGGCGGAGCTCGACCTCTCACAACCCCATTTTCTCGCTTTGCATGTCGATGGAGAGATCATTCGCTGCGCGCAGAGCGATGCTCAAATCAGTGTTCCAGTCGGAAAATTACCGATTCGTTTTCAATTACCCAGTGGCTGGGTTTTCGTTTGTGAACGTAATGCGCCGTTGAACGCTTGGTTAGAACAACACAATAAATCGGGGTGGGTGGATCGGCTGGAAGGAAAGTGGAGCGCTTGGCTAATCGCTGTGGTGCTTGGCATCGGTTTATGTGTTTGGGCTTATGTGGCATTTCTACCTTGGCTAAGCAAAGAGGTAGCGGAACGAGTTCCTGAGTCTGCCGCTGTGGTGCTGGGTGAGAAAATTCTGCAAACGTTAGATCGCGATTTAAAACCGAGTGAACTTTCTCTCGCGCAACAAGATGAGATAAAGCAACGAGTTTTCTCCCATCTTAACCAACTTGAGCCGCTACCTTATCCGATCAAAGTGGAGTTTCGTCACTCAGATATTGGCGCTAACGCGTTCGCTTTGCCCGGTGGAACCTTGGTGTTACTGGATGAGTTGGTGCTACTGGCCAAAACGCCCGAGCAGTTAGATAGCATCATTCTGCATGAGCTGGGGCATGTACATCATCGCCATATGCTTAAACGTTTGGTGCATTCGAGTGTGCTTTCGATTGGTGTGGCACTGCTGACGGGGGAAAGCTCTGGGGTGGTGGATAATCTGGTTGGGATTGGGGTGTTTACGCTCTCCAACGGCCAATCCCGCGAGGCGGAACAAGAGGCTGATCAATACGCGAAACAAGCAATGCAGGCGATGTATGGTAGCAGTGAACCGCTAGCTGAAATGTTTGAATTGTTTCAGCAGCAAGAAACGATCGAGGTTCCGGCTTGGCTCAGTACCCATCCTGATCTGGAACAGCGGATCGATGCGGCGCGTCAGCCTTAATCTCAGGTAAAAGCATTCAGCATCGTAAATAAAAAGGCAGCGAAATCGCTGTCCTTTTTTTCTATCGACTTTTTGTATGGAATGCTTGGCTTACAGCGCCGCGATAGTCGCTTTCTGCTGCTCAAGTTTCACCAGCGCTTCTTGGTAACCCGCGAGCTTTTCACGCTCTTTGGTGATTACCGCTTCTGGTGCTTTCGCCACGAAACCTTCGTTACCCAGCTTGCCTTCGATACGCGCAATTTCACCTTGCGTCTTAGCAATCTCTTTGGCCAGACGATCCAGCTCAGCGTCTTTATCAATCAGACCTGCCATTGGGATCATCAGCTCAGATTTGCCAACCAGTGCGGTTGCACACGCCGGTGTCGCTTCGCCATCCGCCAATACACGAATGCTTTCGAGCTTGGCCAGTGAAACCAGCACTTGCTTGTTCGCTTCGATACGCGCGGCATCTTGCTCATTCGCCGCTTTCAGCATCACTTCCAGAGGCTTACCTGGGTTGATGTCGTACTCAGCGCGCAGGTTACGGATGCTAGTGATAAAGGCTTTCACCCACTCAATATCATCCAAGGCTTCTTGGTTGAAGTTGGCCGCATCGTACTGAGGCAGTGCTTGCAGCATGATGGTGTCGCCTTCCACGCCATCTACCAGTGGCTTAACACTTTGCCAGATGGTTTCTGTAATGTAAGGGATCACTGGGTGTGCCAAACGTAGCGTTTTCTCTAGTACGGTGATCAGCGTGCGACGGGTTGCGCGTTGCTGAGCTTCTGTACCTTTCCACAGAACCGGTTTAGTCAGTTCTAAGTACCAGTCACAGAATTGGTTCCAGATGAATTCGTACAGCGTGTTGGCTGCCATATCCAGACGGAAGTTATCAATGTGACCATTGAACTCTTTCGCAGCCAGCTCGAACTGTGATTCGATCCACTTGTCGGCCAGTGAGTACTCAAGCTCAGCACCTGCTGCAAAACCACAATCTTGCTCTTCGGTGTTCATCAGCACGTAACGGCTTGCGTTCCACAGCTTGTTACAGAAGTTACGGTAACCTTCTAGACGCTTCATATCCCAGTTGATGTCACGACCGGTTGACGCCATGGCCGCGAGGGTGAAACGCAGTGAGTCAGTACCGTAGGCTTCAATGCCGTTTTCAAACGTCTTACGGGTGTTTTTCTCAATCTTTGCCGCCAGTTGTGGCTGCATCATATTGCCGGTGCGCTTCGCGACCAGAGATTCAAGATCAATACCGTCAATCATATCGATTGGGTCAAGCACGTTACCTTTCGATTTCGACATTTTGTCGCCATTTTCGTCACGGATCAGACCCGTTACGTACACGGTTTTGAAAGGAACTTGTGCTTTGCCATCTTCATCTTTACAGAAATGCATGGTCATCATGATCATGCGCGCCACCCAGAAGAAGATGATGTCGAAACCCGTTACCAACACATCGGTTGGGTGGAATACGTTCAGCTCAGGCGTTTTTTCTGGCCAGCCCAGTGTTCCGAAGGTCCACAATGCAGAAGAGAACCAAGTATCCAACACGTCATCATCTTGACGAAGAGCAACATCTGCTGCGATGTTGTTTTCTGCACGCACTTCTGCTTCGTTACGGCCTACAAACACATTGCCTTGCTCGTCATACCAAGCCGGAATGCGGTGACCCCACCACAGTTGGCGAGAGATACACCAGTCTTGAATGTCACGCATCCAAGAGAAGTACATGTTTTCGTACTGTTTTGGTACGAATTGAATATCGCCATTTTCTACCGCTTCAACCGCTGGTTTTGCCAGAATACCGGCGCGAACGTACCATTGGTCAGTCAGCATTGGCTCAATCACCACGCCACCACGGTCGCCGTAAGGAACCGTTAGGTCGTGATCTTTGATTTCTTGCAGTAGGCCCAGTTCTTCAAATTCCGCCACGATCGCTTTACGTGCAGCAAAACGTTCCATGCCTTGGTATTTAGCAGGGATCTCTGTGCCGTAAGCATTGCTTGCTTCGCCGTTGGAGTTGAAGACTTCGGCTGCATCACGGATGTTGGCATCAAAGGTCAGAATATTGATCATCGGCAGGTTATGACGCTTGCCGACTTCATAGTCGTTGAAGTCATGCGCAGGGGTGATTTTCACACAGCCCGTGCCTTTCTCCATATCGGCGTGCTCATCGCCCACGATAGGGATGCGACGACCAACGATCGGCAGAATGATCTCTTTACCAATCAGATCTTTATAACGAGGATCTTCTGGGTTAACCGCAACACCAGTATCGCCGAGCATGGTTTCTGGACGTCGTTAGTCGACAACCACGATGTAATCTTTGCCATCGGCCGTTTTTACGCCATCTGCTAGCGGGTAGCGGAAGTGCCACATGTGACCTTTAGTCTCTTTGTTTTCCACTTCCAGATCGGAGATCGCAGTGTGCAATTTTGGATCCCAGTTAACTAGGCGCTTACCGCGGTAGATCAAGTCATCTTTGTAGAGACGCACGAACACTTCTTGCGACGGCTTTGTAGAAGCCATCATCCATCGTAAAGCGCTCACGATCCCAATCGACAGAGGCGCCAAGACGACGTAGCTGCTTAGTGATGGTGCCGCCAGATTCTGCTTTCCATTCCCAAATCTTGTCGATGAACGCATCACGGCCGTAATCGTGCTTAGTTTTACCTTCTTCTGCCGCGATCTTACGTTCAACCACCATTTGAGTGGCGATACCAGCATGGTCAGTACCCACTTGCCACAAGGTATTTTTACCCTTCATACGCTGACAACGGATCAGAGTATCCATAATGGTATCTTGGAAGGCGTGACCCATGTGCAGGCTGCCTGTGACGTTCGGTGGCGGGATCATGATGCTGTACGCGTCTTTTGATGTGTCACCGTGAGGCTTAAAGTAGCCTTGCTCTTCCCAAGTCTTATACAGATCTTGTTCGATTGATGTTGGGTTGTATGTCTTTTCCATAGTGCTCTTTGATGGATGCTGTGATGGTTAATTCAGTCTATCGCTATAAGTGAGTTCTCTTGGATAAGAGAGCTTAACTATAAGGATGGACGGTTATGGGTACTGAATCTCAACAGTTTGCAGCTGATAACCCGCTTGTCGATAGAGTTTATACCGCTCGCGTGCTAGCTGCTTGGCATTTTCTGCGCAGGGCACGAAGTCTACCACTTCGGCAAAGGTACGCGCAAAGGTTGTCTGATTATCCGCCAAATTTATTGCCAGTTGACGATTCCAAGAGGGGGAAACGCCCACATAACCGATTTCAATCGCGGTACCAGATTTGGGACCTTCACCGACCAGATTGTGCGCTAAAAACTGTTCGGGTTCGATTTGCCAAAATCGCTCAGCGAGCTGCTCGGCGTGTTGTTTATCTTGGCATTGTAGATAAATGCGTGCGCCTTGCGCGGCAAAGTGACGCGTCAAATACAGCACGTACTGCGCGAAGCCTTCTGGCGTTGCTTGAGCAGAATCTGGGGAAATCAGGTAAAAAGTTGCGGTAGGCATCTTGGTCTCTTGCAAACAATCGCCACGCCTGTGGCGGTAGTTTAGGTCTAGTAATGAAAAAGGGCCCGAAGGCCCTTTTGCGATTACTCTTCAGCGTCTAGGCCACCGCTGCGATTAAGCAGGAATTGGACTAGTAGCGAGACAGGACGACCGGTTGAGCCTTTCGCGGCACCCGATTTCCACGCAGTACCCGCGATGTCTAAGTGTGCCCAGTTGTATTTCTTCGCAAATTTAGACAGGAAACAAGCTGCAGTAATGGCGCCACCTGGGCGGCCACCGATGTTTGCCATATCAGCAAATGGGCTCTTGAGCTGCTCATGGTATTCATCAGCGATTGGCAGACGCCATGCGCGATCGCTCGACTGCTCAGAGGCATTCACCAACTCATGTGCTAGCGGGTTGTGGTTCGACATTACTGCACTAATGTGATGACCTAATGCAATCACACAAGCACCGGTTAGCGTTGCGACATCGACTACACATTCAGGCTCAAAGCGCTCAACGTAAGTCAGTACGTCACACAGTACCAAACGACCTTCTGCATCGGTGTTTAACACTTCCACCGTTTGACCTGACATCGTAGTCAGAATATCACCCGGGCGGTAAGCATTGCTGCCTGGCATGTTTTCACAGCCTGCCAATACGCCAATCACATTGAGTGGTAGGCCGAGTTTGGCAATGGCTTTCATAGTGCCGAATACCGATGCTGCGCCACACATGTCGTACTTCATCTCATCCATACCTTCACCTGGTTTGAGTGAGATACCGCCTGAGTCAAAAGTCAGACCTTTACCCACCAGTACGATTGGCTTGGCTTCAGGATCTGGATTGCCTTTGTATTCGATAACCGACATCATGGATTCATTGCGTGAGCCACGGCCTACCGCGAGGTAAGAAGCCATGCCGAGCTTATCCATCTCTTCTTCACCAATGATTTTAGTGGTGATGCTCTCGTAATCGTCAGCCAGACGACGAGCTTGAGAGGCGAGGTAAGCTGGGTTAGCAATGTTTGGTGGCATATTGCCAAGGTCTTTACAGGCTTTCACGCCGGAAGAGATGGCTAAGCCATGGGAAATTGCACGCTCACCAAGATTCAATTCACGGCGAGTGGGAACGTTGAACACCAGTTTACGCAGTGGACGGCGAGTTTCTGGTTTCACACTTTTGAATTGGTCAAAGGTGTACAGGCCATCTTTGGTGGCTTCAACCGCTTGGCGCACTTTCCAATAGGTATCGCGACCTTTGACGTGCAACTCGGTCAAGAAGCAGACCGCTTCCATCGAGCCAGTTTCATTTAAGGTATTGATGGTTTTCTGAATGATCTCTTTGTACTGACGTTCACCCAGTTCGCGTTCTTTACCGCAACCGACGAGCAGTACTCGCTCAGACAACACACCGGGTACTTGATGCAGCAGTAGCATCTGCCCCGGTTTACCCTCTAGATCACCGCGACGTAGCAGTGAACTAATATAGCCGTCGCTGATTTTATCAAGCTGTTCTGCGACTGGAGAAAGGCGACGTGGTTCAAACACCCCAACAACGATACATGCGCTGCGCTGTTTCTCAGGGCTGCCACTCTTAACACTGAACTCCATGCGTACTCCTACATCCTGAAGACAAATAGAACTAAATGGTAGATAATGCGCTCTTACTTGCTGGATCCCATGAAGGATCGACCTTTTGCGTGCGCAACCTAACCGTTAGCGAAATTATTCAAAAAATAAAAGGTTCATCGGGAAATTATAGTGATTCAATCAAAAAAACAAGTTTTGCATAGGTAATTTCAGCGTGATTATTGTTAGATATTTGATCCGAGAAACAATAAAAAGCCAGTTTGCGATCTTTTTCGTGCTGTTTTTAGTGTTTCTCAGCCAGAAGTTTATTCGTGTTTTGGCGGATGCCTCTGACGGTGAAATTCCTACCAGCATGATCTTATCCATCGTTGGATTGAATATGCCGGCGATGGGGCTATTAATGTTGCCGCTTAGCCTGTACATCGGAATTTTGCTCACTTTCGGCCGTTTGTACGCGGAGAGTGAGATAACCGTGATGAACGCGACAGGTATTGGTAATAAATTCTTAATCCGAGCTGCGCTTTACCTTGCTTTGATTACCGCCTCCGTCGCGGCCTTTAACGCGCTGTGGCTTGCGCCTTGGAGCCAAGACAAAGAAGCACAATTGATGGAGCAGTTTGCGGCAGAAAACAGTGTCGATCTGTTGCAAAAAGGCCACTTTCAACGCTCACCTGATGGATCGTCGGTGGTTTTTATCGACAACATTGAAAACCGCAAACTGCATAATGTGTTTGTGGCACAGTTAGCGCCGCGAGATTCTGTACTGCCGAGCGTGATGTTTTCCAACTCCGGGGCCGTAAAAGAGCTCAGTGATGGTCGCCAGATCATTACCCTTTACGATGGCACTCGCTACGAAGGCGTACCGACTCGGGTTGACTACATGATCACCAACTTCGATTCTTACGATGGTTTGATTGGTCAACGCGAAGTGAAATCTACTGGGCGTGATTGGGAAGCGTTACCCACATTAAGTTTGCTGAAGAATGCAGATCGCCAAGCTCAAGCTGAATTGCAATGGCGACTCTCCTTAGTGGTTTGTATTCCCTTGCTTACGATGTTGGTCGTGCCTCTATCGGCTGTAAATCCTCGTCAGGGGCGCTTTGCTAAAATGGGGCCGGCCATTTTGATCTATTTGACTTATTTCCTTACGCTCAGTGCAACCAAATCCGCGATTGAAGATGGCTCGTTACCCGTGATCATTGGTTTATGGCCAGTGAATGCGGCACTGCTGTTTGCGGCGCTGATCGTCAATACCATGGATAGCATTCCTGTGCGCCGTTTTAAAGATCGATGGAAACAGAGAAAGGTAGCTTAAGTCGTGTTTAAAATTCTTGATTGGTATATTGGCCGCACTATTGTTGCCACCACAGCACTCGTATTGGTTACCTTTGTTGGTTTATCCGGCATCATCAAATACGTTGAGCAGCTGCGCAAAGTCGGTGAGGGAAGTTATGACTTGCTACAAGCCTTGTTATTTGTAGTGCTGAGTATTCCACGTGATGTAGAAATGTTTTTCCCGATGGCGGCATTGTTAGGGGCATTGATAGGTTTAGGTGCTTTGGCTTCCAGCTCTGAATTGGTGGTGATGCAGGCTGCCGGTTTTTCTAAGTTGGATATCGGCCTTTCTGTGCTCAAAACCGCGATTTCCACTAATGATCCATCGATTACCTTGCTCGGAGAGTGGGGTGCACCGCAAGCTCAAAAATTGGCGCGCGATATGCGAGCTTTTGCGACCTCCGGTGGTGCGATTATGTCTGTGCGTACTGGGGTTTGGGCGCGTGATGCGAACGATTTTATCTTCATTGCTAAAGTGGATAATGAACAGCTTATTGGCATGAATTTATGGCGATTTGATGAAAATAAGAAACTCAGTACGGTGATTTTCGCGGAGGAAGTGGATTACATCGGTAACAATGAGTGGTTAATGAAAGATGTTCATTTAACCCGCATGGTGAACGATATCGAGATCAGCAAAGAAGCGTTGCCGGAGTATCGTTGGCATACCTCATTAGCCCCCGACAAGCTGGCTGTGGTCACCGTCAAGCCGGAAGAGCTATCGCTTAGTGGCTTGAGTGATTATGTTCATTACTTAAAAGCCTCAGAACAAGATGCCTCACGCTATGAGTTAGCCCTGTGGCGTAAAGTGACTCAGCCCATTTCCATCGCCGTTATGATGCTTATGGCGTTGTCGTTTATCTTTGGTCCATTGCGGAGTGTGACGATGGGGGCGCGGATTTTATCTGGCGTGATAGCCGGTTTCACTTTCTATATTTCCAGTGAGTTTTTTGGGCCATTGAGCTTGGTTTATGGATTACCGCCATTGTTTGGTGCGATTGCGCCAAGTTTAGTGTTCTTAACGATAGCGCTAGGTTTGTTAGGTAGAAAGCTGTAATACACTGGTTGATGAAGCATATAAAGAAAGGAAGGCATTGCCTTCCTTTCTTTATATGGGGCAGTGGGTTAGTCTGCGGTTAATTAGCTTTGGGCATCACCACGACTTTAGTTTTCGCCCAGATGTCATGAAAGCCCCGTTTCTTAGGGTCAAAGAAGACGGTTAAATTGGCGAGCCCAAAACCGGAAGTTGCCAATCGAATCAGGGCTTGTGTTGTCGAAATATGGCGTCCCTCTTCAGTACAAATATACAGTTTCCATGCGCGCATTCCCAAGGTTTGTCCGCCTCGAGTCCAGAAGTAAACGAAAAAATAAACCCATACCAAAGCGAGATATGCCGTATAGATCGGGCTCCAAATAGGATGAGCACTGAGAAGATCGCTGGCATCTTGATAGGGCGCATAGCTAAGCAGCCCCGCAGCCACCAAGGCTTCTAGTATTGCGACCACAATACCGCCCGCCATCATCAATATTGCTATTACGATCAGGGCATCATAGGTCCAGGCTCCTAAGCGCCGAAAAAAGCCAGCGGGTGGAAGTGTTGCATAGTTCATCATCGTTATTCTTGGTCATTTTCAAAGGTGGCAAGCATAGCCAGTGGTAAATCCGAAAGAAAGAGAGCTAACGCACAGCTTCGCGCTTTGTGGTGAAATAATCGGACAAACGATTTTATTTTCAATCTTTTGCTATTGCGTGCTTCGACTTCTTACGTATAATGCGTTCCATCAAAGGGCAACAGCCTAGATGCCGATGTGGTGAAATTGGTAGACACGACGGATTCAAAATCCGTTTCCTTCGGGAGTGACGGTTCAAGTCCGTCCATCGGTACCATAATTTATATGACAAAGCCTCGACGAAAGTCGGGGCTTTGTTGTTTCTGAACTAAAAATTTAGCTCAGTTTCTTTCCTTATTTGGTTATTGTCCTCATCAAAATCCAGACACGCTGAATATTGATATGTAGGTGAACGTTTCCATCCTTTGCAAATCTGAGTGATCTCCAATCTGGTCGACAATTATTGTCCCAATACTGGATATCCTTCCGTGTAAATCCAGTCTTTATCTTTTGCAGGAAGATGGCAGCCCATACAATCCGTCTTGTAATTGGTTGCCACGTTCTTAGTTGGATTCTCTGTTTTAAACAGAGCCCAACCCCATCCATCTCCCCATACTGGGTTGTTTGAAAAACGCTCTTTACTGTCCTTAACCATGACAAACCACTGTTTTAGATTCCCAGTTTCATGGCTTACACCACTGCCTGTCGTGTAGTTACCTGAGTTTGATGCTCTTAATTCTTTGATGATGACGGCGCCATCAGGAAACTTGCCATGTTTCCGGAAATACTCAATGGTTCCTTGATTGGCATAAACACCATGAAATCCACTTGCCTCACCAGCGGGTACAAACCAAGAGCCCAGATGGGTTGTTGATGTTCTGAAATCGCTTGGAAGCGTTATATTCCCTTCTTTGTCTACGAACTCCGAAGGTAAGCCTTCCGCAAGCGCACCAATGGATAAACTTGAAGCAAAGCAGATGGTTAAGAGTGATTTTAGTGTGTGAGTTGGCATTTTCTTTCTCCTTTAACTTTTAATGCATCGAATCTATGGTTCTGGTTCTGGTTCTGGTTCTGGTTCTGGTTGTGGCTTGCCTGCCAGCTAGTGCAGACTCGTTAATTCTTTATGCTGAAGGAGAAAGTATGGTTTTTTCTTAAATAGCATCAACGCTCAATAGTCTTGATTTATTGCATTGATCGTCTAAGTGGGAGAGGGGACGGGCATCAATGGGCGCAGCGATGCACTTTGTATGCTCACGTGATTGAGCGAGTGGCTGCGCTGTTCTTTATTTCTGGCTAGGTTTACTGGAATGAAAACGACTAAGGGTTAGATCTATGTTGGTGACGATACAGCCCTTTTCATACCAATGAAGATTACGTTGAAGGCTTGCTCGCTGTTGCGTTAGCAAGAGCGTGATTTTCGTGATCCTTCAGTTTCTACAAAGATAAGGCTGATGAAGTTATGATTAACTTCTTCTATGATACTGAGGTTATTCACTGAGATGTAATGAAGATTGTGGCAAGTATTAAAATCACGGTAGATAGATTGCAACCAGGGCTTTATGTTCGATTACCAGTAAAATGGAACGAACACCCATTCTTATTCAATAGTTTCAAAATTAAATCGCAAGATCAGATCCAATTGATCAAGCACCTTGGCATTCAGCATGTGTTTCTAAACCCAAGTTTGAGTGATGCGCAACCTTTACCCCCGAATCTTTGAAGAGAATGCTCCTTGAAGCCGTTCAGCCATCTGTTGATGGCGAGGCTGAAAAACTCTGGCAAGAAAAACAAAATCGGATTGAGAAGCTCAATGCGTATCGGCGCCGTGTTCAAACCTGTGAGAAAGAATTTGAGCGTTCTCTAGCGCGTATGCGTGCGGTGGTAAATAAAATCCGTAATCGTCCTTTGGATGCTGTCGGTGAGGCAACGCAATTGGTTGATGATATCGTCGATCAATTGTTGAGTGATGATAATGTCACCTTGCATTTAATGAACAGCAAAAGCGAATTTGAAGATATCTATTTTCATTCTCTCAATGTCTCAGTCATTGCCATGATGATAGGCAAAGCGCGAGGTTTTCCTGCAGAGAAAATTAAAGAGCTTGCCTTTTCAGCTTTATTTCATGATATCGGTAAGGTTCGGGTTCCTACGGCGATTGTGCGAAAGAAAACGCCTTTAACCGATCCAGAAGAAAACTACTTACGTTTACATACCAAATATGGCATAGAGCTAGCGAACAATATTGACGCTTTTCCAGAGAGCGCAAAGCGTGTGATTGAGCAACACCACGAACTACGAGATGGTTCTGGTTATCCTCTTGGAATGAAAGGGGATGATATTGATGAATTAGCTCAGATTGTTGCGGTCGCGAATGCGTTCGACAATCTTTGTCATCCGAATATCCCTTCAGAGCAGAAGATCCCTTATGTCGCTCTCTCGTATTTATTTAAGAACTGTAAACATCTTTACCATGCTGAGAACCTTGGCATTTTAGTGAAGTTTATGGGCGTGTTCCCTCCTGGGACGGTGGTGCAGCTTTCCAATGATATGGTGGGATTAGTGATCTCAGTGAATGCGGGTAATCTTTTATATCCGAATGTCTTGATCTACGATCCATCAGTACCGCGTTCTCAAGCGCCGATTATTGACCTTGCGGACCGCGACCTGAAAATCGTTAATGCTATTTTGCCAAACAAATTGCCGGATAAGGTTCGTGATTATCTCAATCCACGTTCACGAATTTCTTACTTCTTTGATAATGAAGAATAATAAGAAGGCATCATGAGATGCCTTCTTGCTTTAGTTAGGCCTGCAATTGGAATTGATTGAGTGTGCGCTGCAGATTTTGAGTGATTTCTGATAATTCTTGACTGAGATGTTCTGTCATATGAATCTCTTCCGTATTATGTGACATCGCATGCATCAGTTCGGATTGTGTCTCCTGAAGCAGCTCTAGCTTGTTACCTTGCTCACTGATCACTTCAATGATGTTTTGAGAGTATTGAACGTTGCTATCAATAGCTTGCAGGATTAAGTGGAAAATATCGCTTACCTGTTGGGCTTTCTCATGGCTTATATCAGTTGTCTGGATAATACTCTCCATCGCTTGACTATTGCTTGCTACCAAGGTGTGAAGGTTATTCACGATCTGATTAATATTGCTTGTTGCCTCACCGACGCGTTGAGCCAGTTTTCTTACTTCATCTGCAACCACGGCAAAGCCTCGACCAGACTCACCAGCCCGTGCTGCTTCAATTGCAGCATTAAGTGCTAAAAGGTTCGTTTGTTCAGTGATTTCGTTAATAGATGTGGTAAAGGCTTGAATTTGCCGGCTTGCATCACCGAGTGCTTTTACTTCTGCTTCTGCCCCTTTAACTAATTCTGCGGCATGGCCCATCTCATGAATATTGTCTTGGATCGTCTTGATCGCTGAAGATGCTTTACTTTTAACTTCTTTAGTACTGCAGTTAACCGTTTGAGCAAGGCTAAATACTTGCTGGGAAGCATGACTAAGGTTGATGGTGGCTTGTTGAACATCTTGTGAGCTTTGCTGTTGCTCTACGGCGACTTCACCGATGTGATGAGAAATATTAGCCATTTTGGTCGAGCTCTCAGATATGGCTCCAGAGGCCATAGAAATCCCTTGCATGGAATTCGCTAGGCTTTTGGCCATATATTGCATACTCCCCAACACACTATGAGGATCGCGCGAGAGGTTTTTAATCGAAACACTGAAATTTCCCTGCGCAATCTGTTGAGTTACCCAAAGTGCGTAACTGGGTTCCCCGCCTAACAAGCTGATCAACTGCCGATAAATGAAATACCCAGCGGAGACAAAAATAAGAAGAGTTAAAAAGCCACTGAAGATAAAAGCCATGAACAGCTTATCTTGCCATTCTGATTTCAGTGTCGAAACGGACAAAAGTTTAGGCTCTAGTGTTTCGGCAAGAGACTGCATTGTATCGCCTAGTACATCAGCACGAGCGTCAAATCCAGAACCGGCTTGCTGCATTACCTGATTTCCCGCTTCCTGCCCATTAGCGATATAGGCTTTCGCCATCAAAATACCGACATCATATAACTGCATAACGCCAGACTTCGCGTCATTAACTTGGTTACTTAAGTCTGGAACTAACAGTGCCAAAGAGTCTAAAGCATTAAGCGCAGCCGTTTTGTGTTCTTCTGCTAAAGCCTGATCTTCTTCTAATTCCCCGACAGCTGAAGCATCGGTTAAATACTGCTGAATCTGAACAACATGGTAACGAACATCTTTAAATATTGTGCGTGCTTTATAGAGAGAGTCTTGTGTTGATTCCAGCTCAGACAACATACGACTATTGTAGGACAAGACCGTATTGCTCAATAAAAGTAGGACAACCACAATAAGCCCTGTCGAAAACATGAGCTTTCTAATCGTAATTCTAGAGTTTTTCGTAGCCATAACGTTGTCCGCCTAAAGTGGAAATGAGCACTTTCATATCTTGAAGTGCCTTTTTAATAACTCTAGTCGATCAAAAAAACATCGAGCTGATTATTTGTTGTTCGAATGGCGTTTTTTATAAGGAAATTTTAAAAAATCACTTGCGTCGAAAACGAGTATCCCTATAATGCGCCCTCACTGACACAGCAGACGCCGCAAGGCTTCAGAGCCAGTCAGTAAGGCTAAAA